>NZ_NIVQ01000020.1 GCF_002811245.1 Vibrio salilacus
CAAACGTTCGTTTAGAGGGAATTTACTTCTATTGAGTTCAGCACGTTTTGGGGCAGAAATGAGTTGGTATAACCATACAATATAAGAGTTCTTTATCTAAATTACTATTGACCCATCTACAGCTTCACGCTTTATAGTGACTACATTGATTGAGAGGGGCGCTGGCTGTATTCCCTCCAAAGTAAGTAGAGAAACACTATGAAACGTTTAATTATAAACATCACACTCTTGGTACTCATGGCGCTTGGTAGCTTGAATGCCATGGCCCATGATTCAACAGTTAAGTACGGTGTCGCGATATCTCACGATGGTTAGCAAATCGCGTATGGCAAAAGTGGGAGTGGGGGTACGGCGCTGATCTTCATTCACGGTTGGAGCTTAGACAGCAAGCTTGGCTAAAAATCAAACAGCATGTCGGAAAAGATCTGTCTCGATTCTGAACTATTGTCACGGTGTGTTACGTATTCGACATGGTCGTAGGCACTCGCTGATGGTGACAGCTTGACGCTCCATAATGCATTGAACTGATTTGGTACCATTGAATATCGTACATCTATAATATTGAGCTCGTCGTCGGGGGCTCTCGCTAGAAAGCCGTTTGAAAACTGACTGAAACGTTCAATGTCTTTGCCTTGTTGTGAATTAAGGTCGAGCCACGGAAAATCCCGGCCTAGGTTTAGCTTTGCGATGGTCTCTCCGGGATAGGTTTTAACTGAACCAGCCACTCGAATGGCATCAACATGGTACTCCTCCTCCGTTTCGTAAATGACCTTCCAAACCAAAATATTCGCGAAAGTCGGCTTGGTTTCTAATCGAATTGGTATGTGTTGTCGTTCTTTCGCGAGTTGCCATCCTACCGCTTCAGCTTTGTCTCTTTGAATCATGCCAAGCGTGGGATAAGTTAACGCCCAAATAACGGCAATACGTGCTAGCCAAGCGTTTCGTTTGAGCATTGCGAAGACGAGCAATATCAATATCGGGAGGGTGAAGGCTGGATCAATAACGGACACAACATTCCAGGCGTAACGCTCATTGGTTAAAGGCCAAAACAGCTGGGTACCATAAGAGGTACAAGCATCTAACAATGCATGAGTACTATAACCAAGTGCGCTATAAAGCCAGCTTTTTTGAAATGATAGCTGGAGCTTTTTGCCAAATAGCGGGTATAAGACCAGAGCACATAAGAAACTGCCAAAAGGGATAAAAAAGAGTGAATGGGTAAACTGTCGGTGGAACTCTAAGAAGAGTAAAGGATCACTTTCAGACCGAATCAATACATCCAGATCGGGTGCTATTCCAGCGACTAGCCCCAAAAAACCTGCGGCGAGTAAGTGCTGCTTTTTGCTCGCCGATAGAGAGAGGGAGGCGCCCAGTACACCTTGCGTTAGTGGGTCCATCATTAACTCTTTGATTATGTATTAATTAATAGTAGATGATTCGATGAGCTTCACCACCCCAAATGCCAGTAATGCTAGTGAACGCCGCACCTTAAAGGTGATCGAGAAGCCGTACAGCTTTCTAAGTTTCCATCAAATCGCCGTGACATCGCAGGTGCAGTCGACGCTATTGTTGCTCAGGTGTCTGAGAAGTTTAGCGCTGCATTGCGCGATTTAGGTCACGCGATAAACGCACTGCTTTAGTCTAAAAAAAAACTGCCAAATTGGCAGGTTTTTTATTGCAACATACTGTTTTTAGTCGTTGTTTGGCCTAGGTATTAAGACGTAAATCAAAGTCAATATGATGAAGATAGCAAAAGTATAGGCCTTCATTTGACCGTTCCACGAATTGGCCCACATAGAAAACCATTCAGCCCCGATCACGCCGAAACCGAAGTACCAAACCCCCAGTGCGACAGTCGCTCCCAACACATAAAAAGCCTGACCTTTGGAAAATCCTACGCTTTCACGTCTGAAAAACATAATAACGGCACCGATTACACACAAAGCACCGGCTAAAAACTCAAGGGCGATAATCAAATGGTAAAACATAGAGTGAAGCGTTGGAGAGGTGATCGCACGTCCGTACAAGTTGTCACCGGTGAAGAATGACTTCATTTGATCCATTGCTAGAACATGTTCTACAAATTGGAAGTTGGTATTGTAGTCAATTATATTGTTATAGCTAACCAGTACGCAGAACAAACCCACATACATCGCGATGACGGCTTTTGAAATATCAAGAACCAAGTTTAACCTCATAGTACAACCTTATTTACAGTTATTGTTTGTTTTGAAAGCGTAATTTTGTTCATGCCGATATGATCATTTCTGTTGTATTGTGCAATTGAATGATCAAACCCATAAGAGGTCGCTGGTGCCATATATTGCGTTACCCCCTCTTTGGTACAGGTAATGTAGTCATGACCGTGACCACAAATCACGTCTGTGACACCTGAACGTTTAAGAATATTGAATATTTTGTGGTCGTTCTCCAAACAGATGGCTTGCATCCATTCGGAGCCAACACGGATGACCGGATGATGAACAACAACAATAGGTTGCGTCATTTTACGGACCTGTTTTTTTAGATGGGCGATACCGCGGTTGTCGACCCTGCCTGAGCCAAGCGGGTGTCTTGAGTCGATGTTTTTATGACTGGAATCGAGGAAAATAAAGTTGCGCCCGGCAATTCGGCATTTATCGACGACGCGAATCAACGATCCTTTGAGCTCTGTTTTCATTAAAGCAAGGTCATCGTGGTTACCAGCGATTGCGAACACTTGTTTGTTCTCGATTTGACGGGCAATAAAAATCAGCAGCTTGTTGTAATCACCTGGCTTCGGATTACAACAGATATCGCCAGTCAGCAATATCGTGTCACAACTCTCATCCGCATTTGCGTGAATTAGTGCTTTGTTAAGGTTATAAAAACTAGACTTATCACTTAAATGACAATCGCTAATTTGAAACACAGTACTCATTTCGGTTCCTGATCAGATTAATGACTAAAATGGTTGGTCCAAGCAATATAAGCTGTGCAACCAATTTTTTTATGCTGGCCCAAAACATAATATCGAAGAGTAGATTGCTATCTTTAACCCCCCAGAAAGCCAACAAGAGAAACAGATTCACATCGGCCAGCGCGACAAAAAACGTAGCCAGAGTGATTTTGGTGGCAACACTGTCAATTTTGAGAGAATTAAATAGCACGCCAAACGAGAGCATAGAGACGAAGTAGGCGCAAAGTGATGCCAAGTAAACTCGGTAGTTACTAAGGTTGTAGACGAGATCAAAGCTCTGGTTGTAATTCGATTCCGCGTTGACACCCGGTAAGGTTGCCGCAATGTACATAAGGCTGATGAACGACAGATAAGCGAAATAGGCAAAAGTAATGCACTTGAAATAGACGTCAGGTGGACGCGTCGCCATAATCACAGAAGAGAACAGATAAACGAAAGGATAAGTAAAAAAACCAGCCGTAAGATGGATACCAAAGAACTCGACCGCTTTGGCAGAGGCCATATTCGATGCGGTTAGAAAGCAGAACAGCCCAAGAGTTGCAAGCATGGTCGCTTTTTCTAGTACGTTCATTATTTATTGCTCCATTTGACGGTAAATAGCGACAAAGTTTTCGTTACTGATTTTTAGCTTCTGCCTGATCGCAGGACGAAGTAGACTTTTCATCGTTACCGTAACAAGAATATCGGAAACTTCCATTTCTATGGTCTTTTCCTTAATATTTATTGTATGAATGCGTTTGTCTGAGATGAAATACTTACCTTGATGAAGCTTGATGTCGTGTTTATCGATGTGGGCGTGCCTAAACATTTCTTTATCAATAAAGCCAACCAATCCATCGATAGAATAAAGTTGAGATTCTTTCTTTCTAATTTTAAATAACTTAAATTTTAACATTCTTAAGTTGCATTATTGGTTTGTCATTGCTGTGAATAATTCTATTTGAAGATATTAGTATGACCTTATCGTCTTCTTTAATCGCTTTTCTTAATGCAATGTCATCTGATTCTGTGGTGCAAATATAGTGATTTTTGTTTTTTAGAGGTGAGACAAATTTTTCAAAAATCAACTGGCTACATTTGGGTAAACTATCAATTAAGCCATTATTTGTAACAAATATATCAATATCATGACGTTGAGAAAGTGCGATGATTTCTGCGTTCAGGGTGTCAAAACGATGCTTGACTTCTGTTGCATCGGAGAGATCTGAAAAGGTGATGTTGTAGTAATCACAAATCTTTCCAACAGTTTCAATGGTGGGGTTATTGTTCTTGCCAGAATACAGACTGTAAAGGGTGCTGTACTTTATGCCCATTTCCTGAGAAAGGAGTTTGATACCACCTGTGTCATGCTTACTTTCAGTTATAAGTTTTATTATCTTATCTATCATCTAATAGCCAATTAAACGTGACATGATTCATGGTTGTGTTTCATTAAAATAAATTTCTTTGATTTATTTTAATGTGATGTGTAAGTTTCTTTTGTACCCCGAGAATCTAAATGTTTTTAAACTAATAATCCATAGTTTTTAGTTAATTGATCGTATTAGGTTTACTTTCCTTAAATCGGGGTTTAATTATATTCTTGTCAATTTATTGGTTTTAGTTGTACCAGTGACCCGCTCTTTAGCGGGTTTTTTTGTTTATTTTTCCTTGTTAATGGGTTTCTGGCTTGATTTTGAGACTTTACCTGGAGAAGGTAAAAAAGCCCCACCCAAAAGGTGAGGCAGGAGTCAAAACGATGTTTCGACGGGGGAGTTTTTCTGTGCCGTTATGCAGTCGCCGCTTTACTCGCTTTCACTCGTTCACGAGCACCTAATACTAGGGTTAGGCCAAACGCGACAGCGAATGAAATCGCCATGCCAGCGACATAATAGGCAATTTTGTCTGGCGTGATGGAAATCACACCAGGTAGACCTGCTGCGCCGAGCGCTTGGGCTTTAACATTAAACAGGGTGATAAATGCACTCGCTGAAGCCGCGCCAATGATAGCGGCAATAAATGGATAACGAAGTTTTAAGTTAACTCCGAACATTGCAGGTTCAGTGATACCAAGTAGGGCAGTGATTCCGGAAGGCATTGCAATCCCTTTTAGCTTAGTGTCTTTGGTGGTAAAAGCAACCGCGAGAGCAGCAGCACCTTGAGCAACGTTCGACATCGCTGCAATCGGGAAGATAAACGTCCCGCCCGTGACAGCGATATCAGCCAATAGCTGTGTTTCGATAGCAATAAAACTATGGTGCATGCCAGTGATCACGAAAGGGGCGTAGATAAAGCCAAACAGCGCACCACCAACAAAGCCTGCTGAGTCATACAACCAGCTCAAGCCGTCGCCAAGTAGGAAACCGATATCACGAGTAATAGGGCCTACTAGCGTAAAAGTGAGAAAGCCTGCGATAAAAATTGCCAACATTGGGGTAAGCAGGTTATCGAGCACTGAAGGGATAAACCTACGCAGACCATTTTCGACTTTCGCTAAGATGAAAGCAGACACGAGTACTGGCAGAACTGATCCTTGATAACCGACTTTCTGGATCTCAAAACCGAAAATGTTCCAGGTTGGAATAGTGCCCGCAACGCTTGCGCCACCAAATCCCCAGCCATTAAGTAAGTCTGGATGAACCATTAACATACCCAGTGCTGCTCCTAGGAACGGATTACCACCAAATTTTTTACTGGCTGAGAACGCCAGTAGTACAGGCAAGTAGACAAAAGGTGCGTTTGCAAAAGTGTTAATCATACTTGCGAGGTCGGCTAGGCCGGGATTTGCCTCGATGAGCGATTGACCGTCAATAAATAAGCCTTGCGCGGTTAATAGGTTAAAGATACCCATTAACAGACCACCGGCAACGATCGCAGGGATGATAGGGACGAAAATATCAGACAGACCTTTCACCGCGCGTTGGACTATGTTTTGTTTTTGTGCTCCAGCGCTTGCGACATCGTTAGTCGACATGTCACTCATGCCAGTCAGCTTTGCCATTTCGGCATAAACTTGATTGACGATGCCAGAACCAAAAATAATCTGATATTGACCTGCCACTTTAAATTGGCCTTTAACACCGTCTAGATCGCCGATCGCATCTTCATCGACAATACTGTCATCTTTAAGCGCTAGACGTAAACGTGTCGCACAGTGGGCAAGCGCTTGAAGGTTATCTTTACCTCCAAGCAGCGCTAGCAGCTCTTTTGCAATTATTGGATAGTTCATTCCAAACCCCAGTTGTTAGGTTTCATTATGTTAGACGATTAACGCTCTTATTTTATTGGGAACGTTTGCAAGGTTGATTTTTAGCCAACCTTGCTATTCAGTCAAAGAATAGTGGGAAATTATGTGAGATGGATCGGCTAATCTTTTTTGCTAAACCGTTTGAGCTAAGTGGATTTTGTTGAGGGATATGCTATTTTTGCAAACAATCCCAATCACTTATCATGAGTCTACTATGGCTAGTTTACACGATGTGGCTAAATTGGCAGGCGTGTCAAAATCAACCGTTTCTCGCGTTATCAACGATGAATATGGGGTTAAAAAGGCGACCAAAGTCAAAGTGATGAAGGCGGTAGAGGAAGTGGGCTATGTGCTCAACCAAGTTGCCAAGGATCTTAAATCACAAAAAACCAATTTGGTTGGAGTCATCGTTCCACGAGTTTCGTCGCACGCAACAGCGCAAGGTGTCGATGGCCTAAGTCGAATCTTTGAGCACGCTAACAAACAAGTGCTCCTCGCCAGTACTCAGCAATCAGATGAAAAAGAAATCCAATATATTCAACTGTTTAATCAAAAGCGTGTTGAAGGAATTGTCTTATATGCGACGCATATTGACAGAGCATTAGTCAAAGCCATTAATCAATCTCAAGCCCCAGTCGTCTTGGTTGGCCAAGATGGGTCGTTGTTTAACATCCCCAGTATTGTACATGATGACTTAAGAGTCGGTTTTGAAGCGGGTAATCGTTTGTTGGCGGCTGGATGTCGTCAGATTGGCTTTATTGGTGTCAACGACGAAGATTTAGCCGTCGATAAGCTTCGCTCTGAAGGTCTTATACAGGCGTTAGAAATGGAAGGGGAGTGCGATCTACTATTCCATTGTCATGGTGAATTCAGTATCGAGTCGGGTTATTCCAACATGAGGCGTCTACTTGAAGATTACCCGCAAGTAGACGGTGTGTTTTGTGCCACAGATAGAATCGCGGTCGGGGCGATCAAAGCCCTCAAAGATGCGAATATTGATGTTGGACAAGGCGTTAAAGTGTTGGGAGTGGGTAATGATGAACTCGGTTATATCAACTCGCCAGGGCTTTCTACATTTAACTATGCCTTTGATAAAGCGGGAGAAAGTGCGGCTAAGATACTGTTGGACCTCATTGATGGTACTCCTGCTGTGATGAGTAAAGTCGTTCTTACCTTCCAAAATATTAACCGCGAGACTTGCTGAGTACTCCTTTCAAGTTGAGTGAAACCCTGACCACTGTGTCAGTTTTTTTTGTTGGTTTTATCGCGAGATTAAAGAGCAGGATGCGGTTTTAGCTTGTAGTTGTAAAACAGATAGAGTATTTTGCAAACGTTCCCAACTTTTTAGGTGAGTGGTAATGTCTGTTGAACGATATATTTCTATCTGTGGTGGTATAAGCAATATTCAGCGCGTATTAGCGCCGCAAGACACGTTGATTTTTACAGTGCGAGATCACCGCTTAGTCAGCGATAGTGAATTGATTGTATTACTTGAGAATGTACTAGGTGAGGATCAGGTCACTTTTATTCGGCCCAATACCGTTGGGGCTGATGAACTGTTATCGATCGGGCGTCTTATTGAATCTCAACAGCGAGAGCATATGGCTCCTTGTTTACCAGCGCAGACGTGCCCGTACCGACCTAACTGGCATGTTTCTCCACCGCAAGGCCTCCTAAATGATCCGAATGGTTTTATCTACCATAATGGTGAGTACCATCTTTTCTACCAATGGTATCCATACGCATGCGAGCACAAAGATAAACATTGGGTGCACTTAACCAGTTTAGATTTAGTTAATTGGCATTGGCAGTCAGTGGCGTTGACACCATCAGATTGGTTTGACTCTCATGGTGTTTTTTCCGGTCATGCGCTGAGTCATAATGGTGAACTGATGCTATTTTATACTGGCAATGTACGTATTGGTCAGCAGAGAGAGCGACACACCACTCAATGTTTAGCGACATCAACCGATGGTCGTCAGTTTACCAAACTTGGTCCGGTGATTGATGGTCCTCCTTTAGGAGTAACGGCGCACATTCGCGATCCAAAAGTGCTACGAAACCATGACCAGTGGATGATGCTACTCGGTGCTCAAACCTCTGAACTCAATGGTCGTCTGGCCGTATATCGCTCAGATGATTTACATCAATGGCAGTTTGATGGCCTATATGGCGATGAATTTGGGGCGTTTGGCTATATGTGGGAGTGCCCAGATATGTTCGAACTGGGCGGGCAAACCATGGTTGTCATTGGTCCTCAAGGTATTGACTCTCCTTCAAAGCACCATCATGTTCCTCATCACAATGGCATTGCTAAGGCTAAGTGGGATAATGATACTCACTTTAGCCTGACGGAGTTTGAGCATCTCGATCATGGTTTTGACTTTTATGCTCCTCAGACGTTATTGACGCCAGATGGACGACGGATAATGTGTGCCTGGATGGGGTTACCAGATGAAATCGACCAGCCGTCAGTAGAAAGTGGTTGGTTACACCAACTTACCGCGATGCGGGAGCTAACCTTAACGCGAGGTAAGCTTATTCAATGGCCTGCAAAGGAGATAGAGCAGTTATACCAACCAGCCCAAACGATTTTGCTCAGCGAGAAACGTCACCGATTAGCGAACAACGCATTTGATATGACCATTGAGCTAGAGTGGGGTGATAAACTTTGTCTGTTTGCCGGAGAAAATCAACAGCTTACCCTAGAAGCACAAGTCAAACAGCGGCTTTTAGTTTTAGATCGCTCACAAACGTTAAACAGAACGGGTGACAAATTACGTGAATTGCCTTTGACCAGCGATCGTATTCAACTGCGTATCTTGGCCGATACATCATCAATAGAAGTGTTTGTCAATGGGGGAGAAGCGGTCATGACCTCGAGAGTATTTGTTGAACCATCTTCAACAGGGATTGCATTGATAGGTGTACCAAGAGTTGCTCAAATCCGAGCCATCAATAAATCCACTGAGCCATTTTTTTTGCCAGTGGTGTGACTTTAAGAGGGAAAGGGGCTGATGGCAAAAGACCGCTTTAATTGACTCAAACTTAGTCAATTAAAGCTTCACAATGGCAAGAAATAGCACACCTTTGCCACCAACTCGGCGTCAATGAGCCCCAGATTATTTGTGGGGCTTTTGCTATCTGAGTGGTTAAATATAAGCCTTAAGTTCAGCTTGAGTTGGCAGTGCTGTCATTGCGCCTTTTTGTGTGGTCGCTAACGCACCGCAGCCGTTAGCCCATTGAACGGCCAATTCGATTGTTACGTCGTTTTTCCAGTCGTCGTATTGAGACAATTGCGCCAGCAAGCCGCCAACAAAGGCATCGCCTGCACCAGTGGTATCAACCGGCTTGACAGGTTGGCCAGCGATCAGGCGCTGAGTGTTGTTGTACACAACCCATGCGCCTTTGGCTCCTTGAGTGACAAGCACTAAGGTGTTGCGGTACTGCTTGATAGCCGAAAGGCCAGCGTTTAATGATTGAGTATCAGTAAGGTACATCAGTTCATCGTCAGAAAACTTAACCACATCAGCCAGTTTAATCGCTTGATGCACAACTGACTTTAATAGCTGTGGCTCAGCCCAGACTTCTTCACGCAGATTTGGGTCAAAGCTGACATAACCGCCCACTGATTTGATGCGACGCATGGCTTCGAGTGTCGTGCTACGGCTCGGCTCATTAGCCAGTGCGATTGAACAGACATGTAGCCACTGACCAGTTTTAAAAGGTGGAATATCTTGTTCAAGCAAAAATTGATCAGCGCTGGGTTTAACCATGAAAGTAAAACTGCGTTCACCTCTATCATCTAAATCAACGATCACTGTCGAAGTGCGCTGCGCGTCGTCGAGTAACATAAACTGTGTATCGACGTTTTCTTCACGCAGAGTTTGTTGCATGAAGCGCCCAAGTGGGTCTTGCCCCACACGACCAAAAAAGGCGCTCTGCCCATTGAGCCTTGCGACTGCGACCGCAACATTTGCTGGCGCACCCCCCGGACATTTTAAATAAGTTGATGGTGACTGTGGAATTAAGTCGACGACTGCGTCGCCAGTAACCCAAACTTTGTTCATGTGGTTGCCTCTAATGTTTAATGACGATGCGCTAATTATAGAGCTAAAACGGTTTAGCTAGCTACTAAATCGACGCTATAATCTCTGAGTGAGCGACAAGTTGTGATCCAAAGCGATCTTTTTGATGTGGTTTGCAGCGGACGCGCTATTGAGTTTTTAAAGCATTAGAATTCTTGCCTAATGGCAGTAGAATAAGGCAGAAGAGCAACGCCATCATTACTCAAATAACGAGCGGTTAACGCAGGAAAAGAATGACAATAAAAAAGGTTAAGCTAGCAGATATCGCAGAGCTTGCAGGTGTTTCCAAGTCTACGGTTAGTTTTGTGCTCAACGGTCATGCCCAAAAACATCGCATTAATGAACAGACCGTCAATAAAGTGCAAGCTATTGCGAAGGCGAATAACTACTCGCCCAGTAGTTACGCTCGGGCGTTGAAGTCTAAACAAACCTACACCGCAGGTTTAGTTATCCCAGATTTGACTAACATGGGTTTTGCGACCATTGCGAAACACCTTGAGACTTATTGTCGTGCGGCGGGATATCAACTGTTAATTGCTTCATCGGATGACGATCTTGAGACGGAAATGGCGGCGATCCAGAGCTTAATCGCGAGACAAGTCGACCTACTATTGGTTGCCAGTTCGATGACCGAACCAAGCTATTTAGAGCAAATAGGGCAAAATACACCAGTCATTCTGTTTGACCGAGTGATAAAAGGAACGACATTATCCAGTGTGACAACCGACGCTGCCGCTGCAACTCAACAGGTGGTGGAACAGCTTGTTCAGGGCGTCGACGAGTGTATTTATATTGGTGGGCAATTTGAGTTGTCACCGAGTATTGATCGCTTCACTGGTTACCAAGCTGGATTGAAAGGCGCGGGTTTAGAGTTTAAAGCGGCTCATGTCTTTAGCCAAGATTATCAGCCGCAATCGGGCTATCAAATGCTGGATCAGGCGTTCCAAGAATTAGCTAGACCGCCCCAAGCGATTTTCACTGCGTCTTATTCTTTGCTTGAAGGGGTATTGCGTTATCTCACGGAGCACAACATGCTGCAAGCGGACATTCGCCTTGCAACCTTTGACAACTATGACATTTTAGATTGTCTACCTTTCCACATTCACTCGGTCGAGCAGGACTGTCAGCTTATTGCCCAGACACTGTTTGAGACGAGCAGAGCGTTAATTCAAGCGCCGGATCGTCGATCGGAAACACGGGTTCTGCCGGCAAAAGTCCATTTTAGACGTCGCGTGCAGTCAGTGTGATGCCACACTAACCAAATTGCCACTGCGCTGCTTACGGATAGCTATTAATAACTGTATTAACAGCAAGACTCCCGTAACGCCGAGACCAATCCCAATTCCTGCCCAGATGCCCGTGAGTTGGTAGCCGGGCATCAGTAACCAAGCGGCAGGCAAACCAAACAGCCAATAACCGATGGCGGTTAATAGTGTTGGTCTTATTACAATCCTCATCCCACGTAATAGGTTAATCGCTAGCAACTGCCAAGCATCAACAATAAACGAGAGAGCAACAACCCACAAAACGAGATTGAGCAGTGCACTGAGTTCACTATCGAGGTTGAAAAAGTTTGCGATCACCTCTGGCCATAAGATGAAACCACCAGCAAGAACAACACTCAGCAGTGTGGTAATAGCGAAGCTGCGAAGTGCGGTTTGCTTAATTCCCTGATAGTTTTCGGCCCCAAAATCTTGCCCGACCAAAATAGCCGCCGCTTGTGAGAAACCGAAATTAATATTCCAAGTAAAGCTTAAACATTGCAGTAAAATCTGATGCAGCGCGAGCGCAGCGATACTGATCGTACCCGCCATCAATGTGCCGCCATAAATCAAACCATGTTCAAGTAGCGCTGCCATTGCAATAGGCAGTCCCATCGCGAGCAGTGGCGTCAACAAAGACCAAGAATACTCCTCGCGGTTGTGCCAAGGGGCAAAAGAGAGATATTCCGGACGTTTAAACACCCATGCGCCGTAACCCATGGTGACGATCAACGCTGCCAATGCGGTGCCAGCGCCAAGCCCAGCCAGACCTAAATCTAGGCTAAATGCGAGTACGTAGCTAATCGGAACATTAAGCGTGACCGTCAGAAGTGACATCACCATGATGGAGCGAACATTGCCAAAAGCGCTGGTCAATCCTCGCAATACTAACAGCAATAGAGAAGGCAACATGGCCCATTTCAAAGCGTTGACATACTCCATCGCAGGTGCAACCAGTTCGCTCGGTTGTTGTGTCGCAGCCAGCAACTGTGGCACAAACGCAAAGCAGAGGCTTAGAATCACACTCAGGATAAAAGACAGTAAAACGGCGCCTTTAATCGCAAGGCGAATTTGTTGATTGCCGAACTCGGGGCGCGCTACACGCTGACCATAGGCGATGGCGACTAAGTTAGCGACGCAGCCGACGCTGCTACCCGCAATGATAAAAACAAAAGAGTAGATAGAGGCACCCAAGCCACCTGCGGCAAGAGCAGACACACTCAGGCGTGACATCATCCAAACGTCGGTTAGAACTAACGCCATTGAGATCATCTGCGAGATAATTAACGGAACGGCGAGTGAGAGAATTTTCTTCATAGTTTGCCTCGTGATCATTATCACATAAAGGTAAGGTTTCTCTCTCTGGTGTTCAAGTGACATTTATGCCACATTGGCATGAGTTCAAGTGATAGGAGATTGATGTGAGGCCTTATTCAAATCTATCTTACTCACACAACAGCTTAAAAGTCTTTGAGGCTGTGGCGCGATTGATGAGTTTTACTAAAACGGCTGAGCGACAAGTTTGCGTGGAGTACTCTGGATGTTGAGTTCTAGTTGAGAGGTGGCTGCTAGCTCGCGATGTCGAAACTGGGTAGCAAACCAAACTGCTGTTTGAGCTGGGTCAGAAACGCTTCGTCTTCACACATCGCTTTTTCTGGCTCATCACTTATTTTTGCCACCGGGCCACCACTGCAGCGTGTCATTTTCACTACCATAGAGAGCGGTTGATACGTCACGCCATTAACCGTCCAGTCGCCCATGTCATTGGCAAGAAAGGTTCCGATACCGAAGCTTACCTTCGCTTTACCTGCAAAGTATTCTGCAATATCTAGCGCTCGGTCAAAATTAAGGCCATCAGTAAAAATGAGTACTTTAGAGGTTGGATCAATACCGAGCGATTGATAATGGGCGATGATTTTGTCACCCCAAGTGAATGGGCAGCCTGAATCGTGACGTACGCCAGCATAAGGCGCGGCTCGTTCAAAAGTAAAATCTTTTAGAAAGGCTTCAATACCGATGGTGTCGGTCAAGGCGATACCTAGTTTGCCATCAAATAGAGTTTGCCAATGATCAAGCGCGGCCTTTTGTGAGTCGCGAATATCAACCAGTTGCTGGTGGGCCATAAACCATTCGTGCGCCACAGTACCAATCGGCGTTAAGTTAAACTCTCGCGCTAGGTGATAGTTACTGGTGCCAGAGAGTAGGTCGGGCACATTATGGCGTAGGTAGTTGACCACTTCACGCTGCACCTGAGCACTGAATCGGCGTCGGCTACCCATTTCAGAAAACTGAAAATGGTCGATTCCACGCTGAGCTAACTGTGCTGTTAAATGAGTGATTTTACGTTCAAGCACATTGGCAAAATGAGAAGATGAAATATCAGCCCAAAAGCGGCGACTGCGCACCTCAGAAATGATGCTCATCACCATGGTTTCGTAAAGAATGGTTTGATGCCAAAGGCCTTGGATAGAAACACGTAACTGGCCACTATCTGTGGTGGTTACGGTCACTTGCTCACGAGGTTTAAAGCGAAACTCAGCTAAGTAATTCAAGAAATCCGCATCAAGATAATCGGCTTGTTGGTTTAAGTAGCGAATGTCATGGTCACTAAAACGATATTCTTCAAGCTGGGTAATCTCAGCCTCGACGTGTTCGGCTAATACCGCCAAGCATTCGTCTGACCTCACGATTAGCTCGTAACGAACCTGCGTACGCGGATAAAGCTTAAACGCGCCAAACATCATATTGATCTTATACACATCCAGATCAAGTGCGCTTTGGATAATACGGTCATTAAAAAGCACGGCAGTCATCAAGCCAGTCCTATTACATTTACAGGCAATCAATAGATCAAACTTTAAGTAATGCCATTTGGTTTGTCAAACTATGTTACTAACTGGATGTGCAAAAAAATGCTTCGTTTAAGCTTTATGCTTACTATTAACTCTATTGATCATAGTATATAAAACAATGAATCCTAGCTTAATAATAAGGTTAATCACAAATAGTTACTTTCTATTTGACCTTGGCTAAGGCAATGATAAAGTAGGTCACACGTTAGCAAGAAGAGAGCAATAAATGATCGTCACGATCGACATGATTTGTCTTCGACTCGCAGAGCAAGGTCTGGAAGTTTTGCTGATTAAGCGCAGCAACCCGCAAAGACCGCATTGTGGTATGTGGTCGATCCCGGGTGGGTTTGTGTTCGAGCACGATTTTGTGAACCAAGGTGGACAACCCGCCGACCAAGATTTTGATGCCGCACGCAGACGGATTTGTCGTCAAAAAATTCACACCTATCCTAATTACATCAGTGAACCAATGGTTGACGGCAACCCCAAACGCGATCCAGACGGTTGGAGTGTGTCCATCGCTCACTATGCCTTACTCAATCGCGCCAACATCGATCAAATCGACAACTGTGGTCTGTGCCAACAACAGCTGCGTTGGTTTGAACTTAAACAGATACTTTGTGATCAGGTTGAGCTTGCCTTCGACCATGCAGAGTTAATTAAATTGGCATGGACAAAGCTCAGGGCGGCAATTGAATATACTTCGGTGGCGCTTTTTGCGCTTGAGCCAGAGTTTCTCGTCTCCGATATTATTGCGGCTTACGCAAAATTTGGCGTTGAAGTCAATCGCATGACCGTCAAGCGTCGCCTGATTGAAACCGGCGTGATTGTCAGTGCAAACAAACTTGCTTCAACCAACAAAGGCAAAGGGGGAAAGCCGGCACAGGTTTACCGTTTGGCCGAAAAACGGGTGAGTTACTTTCAGACTTGTCTGCGTTAACAGCAAAGGAGTAGATAATGCCAATACCAACCTTAGTTCTTGACCGAAGCAAAACCGCTTCTATTGATGTTGACCCACAGAAAGGGTTTAGTGAGTTGTGTCCCAATGAACTGCCAGTAGCAGGTGCGTTAGAGATCGTTGAACAACTAAAACGCAACCACACTATGGCCAGTCTAAAATTAGTTTCACGGGATATGCACCCGCCGGGCGCGGCTTGGGAGGCCACATCGCCTGATCAAATGTTGCAACCTGTTGGTCTGCCAGAAGTCGATATTAAGTGGAACCCTCATTGCGTGGTCGGTACGCCTGGCGTTGAGCTACTTCCGGGTCTACCTGCGATTCGTGACTATGACTTTCAACTCAATAAAGGCATTGATCCTGACGCCCATCCTTACGGCGCGTTTTACCATGATCAGGCTGATACACTTTCGACAGGTGGGATTGAGTTTTTGCGCGCACACCAGATTGAGACCGTCATTGTTGGTGGGCTTGCGCTTGATTTCTGTGTTAAAAAATCGGTTGAACAGTTGCTTGATGCGGATTTTAACGTCGTGCTTAACCTTGCATCGACTCGAGCAGTGTTTGCTGACAATACTCAAGCCGTTGTCGCCGAACTAGAGCAAAAGGGCGCTGTAATTGTCGAAAATGCCGAGGCATTACGCTAGCCTCCGGTTTTTTGTTTTTTTAATGGAGCCTAGCTCAACGCATCGTCGGGCAGAAATCATATCAGCTTTTTATGTAGAGTAACCACACGTCATAGCTGGTGCCTTGTATAAATTTCCCACAACGTGCTGCAAAAATCAGCTCGAAAGGTCAACAGACCCTAGTACTTGACGTTTGGCTGAGCCATTTTCTTTAATCGGTGCAAACAAAACTATAAATTCACTCTCTTGGTTCTGTTACACTGCCGATTATCAATAACTCGGTGACGTTAAGAAGAGACTCATATGAGCCAGCAGCAACCCAATAACCCTTTGCACGGACTCAAATTAGAACAAATACTAGTGCGCTTACAAGAGCACTACGGTTGGAAAGGACTGGATGCAGAAATAAAGGTGAATTGCTTTTATAACAATCCATCCGTTAAGTCTTCATTGAAGTTTTTACGCCGCACTCCATGGGCGCGCGCGAAGGTTGAAGCACTCTATATGCAAACCTTTTGTCAGTAAAAAGCGCACTCTAGGGGGGATAAGTTTAGTATGTTCGATAAGCTCATTTACTCTTGCCAATTGGCGAAGTAATTCAATAAGAACTCAATCGCGAGTTTTGCTCTTTGTGGTAGAAACCTTCGATTTTGATACACGATCCAACTGCTAGACCCTTTCCCCCAGTAGGGTTCAAGTACCGGAACTAGCTCCCCCGTTTTGAGCTCCTCGACAAAAGTGCTTTTGGGCATGTAAGCGACGCCTAAGCCTTCTTTACACGCTTGTACAACCGCATTGGCGTTGTTGCTGCGCCACCTACCATATACTTTCACACCACTAAGCGGTTTTTGGTCTTTGTCAAACACCCAAAGATCATTATTAGCGATAATACAGCTGTGATGTTTTAGGTGTTCTGGATGAGTTGGCGTACCAAATTGATCGAGATAGTGTTGGCATGCAACTGCGGCCATAGGGCGTTCGATTAATTTTCTTGCGATCAAACCAGAATCGTTGAGTTGACCATAGCGAATGGCGAAATCAAAACCGTCTTCGATGAAGTTAACCATTCGAGTGTTAAAACTCATTTCTATGGTTAAGTTTGGGTGATCTTTGGCAAACGTCATGAGTGCAGGGGCAACATGATTCTCGGCAAACGCACCAGCGGCACTGACGCGTAAGATGCCACTGAGCTGAGTCTGCTGGGAAGTTAGCTGTTCATTGGCTTGTTTTAGCGCCATGATCAACTCTTTACACTGTTGGTAGTAATGATGCCCGGCTTCAGTGAGGTTGACCATGCGGGTTGAGCGAGCCAGCAATTGCGTACCTACTCTTTCTTCTAATCTTGTCACTTGTCGACTCACGTGACTTGTACTGCAGCCAAGCTGCTTTGCTGCCGCGGAGAAGCCATGAGCCTCGGCAACAGCAACAAATTCATTGATACCTTCAAAACTGTCCATATTTTTATCTTTGCTATATAGAGATAATGTTTTGCTAATGAAAGGTATTATCACTCGTTTGGTTTTTAATTAGTATGGTTAGAGTCAAATAACACCCGACCAAAGGAATAAATCATGAAGAAAATACTTATAGTTGTGACCAACCATGCAACGCTCGGTAACACTGACCAAGCGAACGGCACCTTCGCTCCTGAACTGACCCATGTTCTGAATGAACTGATTACCGCAGGTTACGACTATGACATCGCTTCGATCCAAGGTGGCAAAGCGCCATTGTATGGAACCGATATGGAAGGGGACACGGTCAATGCCGATATTCTTGCAGATGAAGGCTTCCTAAACCGCATCAATAATACTATTCCGGTTTCTCAAGTGAATGGTGAAGGGTACGATGCTATTTTCTATCCTGGTGGTTTCGGTTTGTTGTCTGATCTTGCGACTAATGAAGAGTTTGCGCAAATTTCGGCCAATCATTATGAAAATGGCGGTGTGATTGCGTCGGTATGCCATGGCCCAAGCGCTCTGTTACCGATTACGTTGAGCACTGGCGACAAGCTACTTGCGTCAAAGTCAGTGACAGGATTCACCCGCGAAGAAGAAGTGGATTTCGGTACCATCAGCGATATACCTTTCCTGTTGGAAGAGTCTCTGGCACGCAGCGCGGCTCAATACACTAAGGTTCAGCCTTGGCAAGAGCTTGTCATTGTCGATGAGCGAGTTATTACTGGTCAAAACCCAGCCAGTGCTCACGGCGTAGGTAAAGCGTTGGTTGAGCTGTTGGCGTAATCTCATCAGTACCAAGAGCGCAAATCGTTACTTTTGCGCTCCAAACGTTATCAGAAGGTCACATATTTATGTGACCTTTTTTGTCTGACAAGAACGTCGTCACTTTTCGCTAGTGTTGATTACAAGTAGCGATTTTTCAAATGATCCTGAAAATGCTGCGCATTAAGTGTTTCCCCAGTTGCCGATTTCACCAATTCGTCGGTAGTTAGTAAACTTCCTTTGCACCAAATGTTGTCCGACAACCAAGTGAAGATTGGGGTTAAGTCGCCACTTTGAATAGCCCCATCCACATCGACGCTTTGTTTCATTGCAGCCATAAATTGCGCCGCATACATCGCGCCCAAGGTGTAACTTGGGAAGTAACCAAACGCGCCATCAGTCCAATGAATGTCTTGCATGCAGCCATTTTTGAAGTTGCCTTCGGTTGACAAGCCAAGGTATTGTCGCATTTTCTGGTCCCATAATTCAGGCACGTCAGTGTGCTTGATATGACCATTGATCAAATCACGCTCGATTTCGTAGCGTAAAATGACATGGGCTGGGTAGGTGAGCTCATCTGCATCGACACGGATGAAATCTTTCTTTACTCGAGTATAAAGCTTTTGGAAGTTTTGCTGAGAAAACAGCGCCGAGTCATGATCGGTAAAGTGTTTGCTTGCCAGTTGGGATAGATGGGCGATAAAAGGTTCGCTGCGGCCAACTTGCATCTCAAAAAATAGTGACTGTGATTCGTGGATCCCCATCGAACGAGCTTCACCTGATGGCAGGCCCGCCAACAACTTTGGTAGCCCTTGTTCATAGCGTGCATGTCCAGTTTCATGAACGATGCCCATTAATGACTGAACAAACTCACTTTGGTCGTAACGCGTGGTGATACGCACATCGGTAGGCACGCCGCCACAAAAAGGGTGAACACTCTCATCCAATCGACCATGATTAAAATCGAACTGAAGAAGTTTCATGACTTCTAGTCCAAGGGCTTTTTGTTTCTCGCTGTTGAATGTTCCTTGCGGTGTCATGAATGGCTCTGAGGCTTGTTTATCGATCACTTGGTCAATCAATTCCGGCAACCAAGTTTTTACTTCAGCAAAAATGTTGTCGAGAGACGCTGAACTGGTACCAGGTTCATAGATATCAAGCATGGCGTCGTAAGGGGTTAGCCCATTGGCCTCGGCGCGGATTTGAGCTTCTTCTTGCGATAATTTAACCACCTCTGCCCAGTTTTTTTCAAAGCCTTGCCAATCGTTGTCACCGCGTTGGGTGCGCCACGCGTGTTCACATTTTGAACCCGCCAGAGATTTTGCTTGCACGAGTGACTCGGGGAGCAAGTTAGCTTGTTGCCACTGGCGTTTGAGCTCTCGCAGGGTGGCTTGTTCAGTGCCATCAAGGTTCTCATGGTCAGCTTGCGCAAACCACTCTTCGAGCTGAGGTTGTGTTTGCAGTGAGTGAAGGTGCACTGACAGCTCTGCCATCGCTTCACTGCGCGCTTGGTTTCCGCCTGCTGGCATCACTGCGGCTTGGTCCCAGCCACAAATTGCCGCTAGGTGATTAAAGTGAGAGATTTTTTGTGCATGTGCTTTTAATTGATTGAATGCGCTCATCGTTCGCCTTCCATGACAGTATAAAACCTTGAGTCTATCAACCTATTAAGGTAACACCAAGTCGCTTAATCGCGATATTAATCCTCTTTATTAATAGGTTAGATAATAGTGTCGGTAATTAAATGATTGACCCGTTAAGCTAAGTATGACAATAAAGAGTGAAAACAAATCAGGGAAGTAAGCTGTTGTGATAGAAAATTTTGAAGCGTTTTTGATCGCCATTACCATTTTAACGCTAACGCCGGGGTTAGATACTGCGTTGGTATTACGCAATTCATCGCGCGGTGGTTTTGCCGATGGTTCAACAACCAGTTTGGGCATTTGCTTGGGGTTATTTGTCCATGCCACTTTTTCTGCGATTGGTATTTCGGCCATCTTAGCGCAATCGGCTGAACTATTTAATGCAGTTAAAATGGTTGGTGCGGCGTACTTGATTTGGCTTGGCGCAACAACACTCAAGAGTGTTTGGCAGGGCGAGTTGGGTACGGTTAATACGCAAGCCCAGCAACGTCAATTGAACTTAACGCGTTCACTGCGCGAAGGTTTTCTGTCGAATGTACTTAATCCAAAAACGGCCGTGTTTTATCTTGCATTTTTACCACAGTTCATCAATCCAGAAGGCTCAGCTTTTTTACAGTCATGTTTAATGGCCAGTATTCATTTTGTCATTGCGATGGTGTGGCAGTGCGGTTTAGCTGGGGTGCTTAACTCGGCCAAAAACTTATTGCAAAGTTCAACCTTTATGAAGCGCATGGAAGCGACCACGGGTGTTGTGTTGGTGGGTTTAGGCGTGAAGTTGCTGATTGAGGAATAACATTCTGTATTAAACATTGATTCCAAACAGCCAGAGTTTTCGCTCTGGCTGTTTAGTTTGGCTATGAAAGAGGGAGTTGGCGAATCACACGTTGAATATCATTGCCATACTTGATTCGTTGACGTGTTTCTTCCAATGCATACATCTGTGTTTTCTTGGCCGCGGAGTTGGCGCTTCTTCCTTCCATCACGCTATTGCCAGTCGAAGATTTTTCATCATCCAATCGTCCAGGAATTGTTTTCACAAGCGTCCAGCCAAGGCTACCAATCGATCGCGCTGTCATGATTCCTTGGTAGATGGTATAACCCCGAGCCCTGACTTTTACCTGGCCAAGAAGAATTTTAGTGTAGCCGCCGTGAATAGGTGCAGGGGTATAGGTCATGGTTTTTCCTCCCTGAATCATTTTTGTTGCAATAACTTGGCCTTCAGAGTTCCCCAGTCGCATTGCAGGATTAGTTTTGCGCGCCCATTCTAAGTTGTAGTCTCCAGAGGGACGGATTTTATTCCACAGCCGCGAGCCAAGGCCTGGTTGAGTGACGTCGTCTAATGCGCCCCCTGCTTTAATCCAACGAAGATTTTGTACCGATTTGTACGCTGAGTACCCGCCGCTAACGATGCCAATAATATCGAAAGGAATCGTGATAATATCTAATGTGCGTGATATGTCGCCGTCATCGATGACTCCCGATGCAATTTGAAGAGCACCACCTGTCAAGCCAGCAAGGCCACCAATAATGCCGGCAGCCAATACTAGACTCGAACCACCAGTTGGCGCTGCTAAAGCGATACCGATAATGCTCGTAACAACGCCAAAAACGCCGAACAGTATTTTACTGATATTGAGATGACCACTAGGGTCGGTAAAGTTAATAGGATCGTTATGGCAGTAAACGTAAGCGTTATGTCCACCTTGGTTAAAAGGCGCTAAGCTATCGGGCGCGTTGAAACGCATCAGTTTCGGTTGATAGATACGATAACCTTGCCCTAAGTGATAGCCTTCAAGAACAGGATCGAGCCATTCGCCATTAAACCCTAATCCATAAGGTGAACGGGTCATTGACTGTGCCATCGCCAATCGAACTGAGGTAGGAAGTAAAGAGACACCGCCAACCACTGCTGCCGTTTGGCCTATCTTGACTAAGAACTCTCGTCGGTTTAACGGAGTAATTAACATCGATTCGTTATGCTTCATTGTCATTCTCCGCTTGATCGCGTTGTCCGAAAGGAGTGTAGCGGTATACCGCGCCAGTTTGCCCTGGTGCGTTGTCTGCGACTACTGAGCCATTTTGATCGGTAGCTAACATAGAGATAGCGTCACCTTGCTGTGACCATTTAGGTAAGCCATCATGATAGACGAAGTTTGTGACGTGCCCATTGTGTTTCATTGAGCAAAGGTCGTTCCACAGGTATTCAAAATCGCGAGATTCATCACTCGATTGCTGATGCACGAGGCGGTCATTACTGTCGTACGCGTAGTCCCAATCAATGCCATTTGCGTTGACGCTTGCCAAACGATCAAAGTTGTCATACTCAAGCAGCCGTCCCTCTGCGTCTTGAATCATATTGCCATTCGCATCGTAATGGATGTCAATTGATGGGGGGAGCGTGGGATGTGTGTGGCTGATCCGGGTTAACTGACAAGGATCATCAGACTCATAGTAAAAAGTGGCGAGATCTTGTGCTTCAGCGGTTTGGCAACGCTGAGTTTGCATATTACCTAACGAGTCATAATCCCATTCAATGCAAGTGAGAGGCTGACTCCAATCACTCATCGGGCCATTACCTAGGAAGGTTACTTTGGTCAGTTGGTTTAGCTCATCGTAGGTGTAGTTTTCGGTGACCTCACCGAAGGTTGCGCATGTTTTGTTACGAGAGGCGAGCAAGCCAAGAGCGTTGTAAGTTTGTGATTGCTCAAAAATATAGTGATTATTTAACGCGACAGCCCGATTGATTTCTCTGCTGTGGTTATCCCAATCAATTTCGGTGATTTGAGTGTGGCCAGCTGAGACCAGTTGCTCGATGATGATACGGTCAAACTGATCATATTGATAAGAGAGCGTAGCAGCAGCAGTACTGAGTTTAACTAATCGACCGAGCTCGTCGTAACCATACTGACGGTGTTCGTCGTCTGTTTGGATAGATGAAATTACGCCGCCTGGAGAGTAGGTGTATTGTCGAACGTTGTTATTGTTGATCTCTGTTTCTGGTAAGCCCGTTAGGTTATAAGTAATACTGCTTTGACTGCCACTGTTATCAAAGCTTTCGCTAGGCAATCCTGAGATTTTATCATAGCGATATTCGGCGCTTTGACCACCACAGGCTTTGCTACTTAGTTCGCCTAACTGAGTATCTCTGGTAAAGGTTCTCAATGGTGATGATAGGCTTGATTCAGACTCTGGTATATTGCTGCCGTCACTATATGTCCATTCTAGAGAGGGTTGGGGGCTTGAACCACGGTAAAGCGAGAGGGGGCGCCCTAGGCCATCCACATCGCGCGAACCGACAAGTTGTTCGCCAATTTTGACCTTTGTCACTTGTGATTGTTCAGTGTGCGCAGCATATGTAATTTGTTGCGACACTTGATTAGCTTGCGTGACGTTAATGACGCGATCAAAGTGGTCATATGAGTAGTGAGTAGATTGATTGAGAGGGTTCGTTTCTTGTACCAATCGCCCCCAATTGTCGTATTGATAGAGCCAGCTTTGGCTACCTTGTTGTTTGCGCTCTTCTAGCCCCCAGTTATTCAAGGTACTGACCGTGACTTCTAGCCCTTCAATGCCTTGTGTTTTTTGTCGAGTGGCGAGGTTGTTAAATGCAATCTGACGACATCCGTTAGCAAGTATGGTGGCCTTTAGTTGTCCCCAATCATCATATTGATAGCTTTCGGTCTGTATTACGGATATTTTGCGGTCATTGACATCAGGAAGGGTATCGAAGGTACTTTTGCTTTTAAGTCGACCTAGCTCATCGTACTCTTTCTGCCAGACTAACGTGTTATCTATCTTGGCATTGAGCTCCCGCCCTTGGCCATCCCAGCTTTGTTCGCATTGATTACCCTTACAATCTGTCAGGCTCATTATCTGACGCGCATCACCAGTGTTAATCGTGTATTGATAAAAACGTGAAGCACTGCCTTCAATGCTTTCTTGAGTGATACGGCGTAAAGAATCATATTGAATTGAACTGCGAATGCCATCTGCGTCGATGTGATGTGATAGTTCGCCAATGTCGAGGTAGTGGCCAATGACTAAGTTAGTTTGGCTGTTGTCGTGACAGACTAATTGTTGATGCTCTTCAATTGTTTCACTGTTCAATACATATTGATAGCTGGTAGTGGTAGAGTAGCGATCGGTTTGATGAAGAATGTCATTTTGGATTGAAGCCAGTCGGCCCAACGAGTGTATTTGGCTACTTTCAGTATGATAGTGATAATGACTTTGATAGCGCTGGTGGGCATCTTCGACGCTTAATACGACATTATCATATTGGTTTGCTCCCGTAATCGTGGTGTATTGGTAAGAAATTTGGCGTGTGTCGTCCGTGCCATTAGTTAGTGTTCTCGATTTTACAAAGTTGGCCATACCAGACGGAGAGGCAGGGCAACCGATTTCACCGTCGGGCGCATAATATTGATACTGTTCGGTGATGTTGTTTTCGTCAGTAAATAACAGCATATTTCCATACCTGTCATAGTCCCAGACTCGAATCTGTGTATGGCTGTCATTATCCATTTGCCATGTCTGTTGTTCTGTATTGATTAATGCGTATTGAGCAGGTTGATCGTCAAATGATGTGTTATCGAGCGCAGGATATCCGAGCTTTTTACAATAGGTTGTTTTACCGTTAACAATGCGTTCTTCTTCAATCAGTAAATGGAACTGGTTGTAGGTTTGTTTAGTTTCTATCCCACCATTCTCTATTTTGCTAACTTGGTAAGTGTATGTACGCCCTCTCTCTAATAGATTATCGAGGCCTTCTGCTAAATCTCCCCCCAATACACCATAGCCCATAAAGTTGTGGTCACCTTCTCCGACGCAGGCATATTGAGTGGAGATAATAGGTGAGTTACGCGTAAGTACCTCATGTTGCGTCACCGCAGGTAAGTAGGTGTAAGCCTCAACTCGAATTCCCTCGGCGACATAGGTGATCCGCTCTTGCAATCCACATGGATGAGTGACTGTTTCGATCAGATTAAAGTTGCCGATTGATTTATAAACAAAGTCATAACTGCCAACGCCTTCAGCCAGGTGGAACTGAACCAATTTTTCATTAGATAAGGTTAGCCAGAAATCGGCTTGATGAATCATTCCCACATTGGTAGAGATAGTGACTCTGGAAGTGCTTTGGTATTCAATTTCTAGTAATGGTGAAGTTTGAGAGCCTCTATCGTCCCACACTTTAGTTAGGCGTTTACCATCGCCGATATCAAGCCACTTGAAATTCAGCGCATGACCATCGTTTTGGATGATTTTATTGATATAGCCCTCTCTATCTAAAATGTCTTTACGACCATTGCGATAGGTAATTTGGTAACCATTAGAGTTTGTTGAAACCGTGAAGTCTAATAATTTTTTATAACGAATGTTGAGCTGATCATTTGGAGCCAATTCTGCGCGATACGATTGCCCATTGGCAAGGTGCAGCTGTTTTTTCTCGATATCATAGCGAGGAAGATTCAACGTCCAGCCTTGGCCAAAGCCGAGATTCTCTCTACTGTAGGGTGAAAACTGAATCGAAATATCTAAGTTCGGCCCTTTTAACCAGTTACCAAGTAACGAGCCGAGTAAAATTTGATAAGAATAGCTTAGCGTTCTTTGATCGACGCCACCTGAGCAATAACTGTCGAAGTTAAATGCATTTGAAGTCCAGTCAGACATGTTTTATCCTTTAAAAGAAGAAGTTAGCCCAGATTTTCTGGGCTAAAACTAGAGTGGTTAGCAATCGTTATTGGCTAACGAGGTTCCATTGGGTGTAATCCCAACGTTGACCACCGCCAGTAAACTCGCTTTCTGGATAAGTCAGTTTTAACGGGGCTTTATTGCCATATTGATCAAATGCGGTAAAGCGATACTCACTTTGAGTGTCGTTTTGAGAAGTATTCTGAGTTGAATAGAGAAGCTTGCTAAGGGTGACCGAGCGAAGCTTTTGGTTGACTCTCCACTCTGCAGTGCGGCCTTCTTGTGCGGCGTTGTTCCACACATAATCGTGAGTTACGGTTCGCTCTTGGCCTGGTATAAATAGGAAGCCTTTGACAGACTTAAACCCCTCTGGACAATCAGCAAAACAACCAAGCCACGTGTCATTTAAGAATTCATTATCTTGGTTTGACTCATGCCCATTATCTACAGAAACCTTAACCAGTTTTAAAGAGGGGTCATTAGGGGTAATATAGAAATTACGAACTTCGGCATACTCAAAGTAGAATTCATCGTAGTCTTCTTCTTCCCAAACTTTTTCGCCTTCACCTAGTTCAGCGAAGTCATTCGCTGTGTATACAACTGGTTGGACCGCCTGATAGATAGCATTCTCATCGCGTGGATTTGCACAGGTGTCATAAGTTGTGTTGTCGTCAAATGTGATTCGAGCGCACACGGCTCTGAATTGGGCTACTTCTGTGCCGTATATCCATGCCGTGATCAGGTTCTGCGGGTTAGATGAGAGGTGTGAAGTTGGTAGGCTCTGAGCGTATGAATAACTAGCGCCCATTTGGTGAACGTAATCATTTTCATTAAAGGTGAAACCCCAACAATTTAGAGTGCCGGAGCAGTCTTGGTCTTTGGTTAGTTCGTCATTGGTAGTCTTTATGTAAAACGAGAGCGCGCTTTTTACTTCGTCATCGCTAACGCTTAAGTCATTGCCGTCCTCATCAGTAAAACTAACAGTAACGTTCAGCCTAGACTGCATTCTCCCGTTAGCAAAAAAGGGCATCGGGACACCGTTACTTTCGTTGTGATCCGCTGATAAATCAATAGTGGGTTTATGGTCACTACTGATACCAGCCAAAGTCGAGCTTGTGAATAGAAATAGAGTGAGTAATAAATACGGTTTTAAATTGAGCATAGAAGTTCCTTTTTTCTGTTTAGCTTGGAATTAGTTTGTTGATTATTGTTGCAGTGATTCGACTAAATATTGCTCTTTTTGATTGGATTATAATCAGGCTAAACGTAAAGAATAAGATTGTAAATTAGTGTAAATAATAAACTCTAATAAAATAAATTAGTTTTTTTATTTAAAAATCAAGAGGTTAATTATTTGATTGGTAAGAATTCAGATAAGTTCAATGGTTTTTTGTTATTTTCTTTATTGGAGGTGGGTATTTTCAAATTTTTTTATAAAAATTTATATTATTTCTATCTATATTTCTCGGAAGTGTTTTATATATAAAAGGCGTTGGTTTATTAAGGATTTTGTTAAAGATTTTATTTTGACAAAATTAACGAGAGTTATATGAAATGATTATTATATGTTGATGTAGGAATCATAATGAAATCTAAACCTCCAGTTAAAAAGGTATATGACTAATCTACAGTCTACCGTTTGGCATATAGCATTGTCCTACCATTGTTGGAGTTCTTTAATATCATAAAAGCATGGTTTGAATATAATATCTTGATGTTGAATTGCTTTGGTTCATCATTGAAGACTAGGTAAGGCGAGAGCATTTTGTCATTGAGTGCTGGCTCGAGTTCTTGAACAGAAAGTAAGTTGACCTTACCTGTTACAAGAAAGCTTGAATTGGAGTGAGGCTGTGAAACTCCTTTGAAGCTAAGCATGATGGGATTGGCGAGAGATTCATCTTGCAAAGAACTAAGCTGAGTAATCCTATTATTTTTGACACGCGTAAGTCTGTCACTGCGTAATATATCTTCGCTAGTAATCATGTCTATCACACGGTGGTGGTACTGTACATCTTGTGTTTTTGAACTATGTGGCCAAAACCAGGTGGTAGCGAAAAGTACGCTAGAAACGGCAATAGCAAGATAAGACTTCATAATGGTTCACTGATGAATTGTTTGATGATACGAGACGCTTGTGCAAATTTTTCTTGGGTGTAAAACACGTTGATAGATTTTTTCGTTTTTTTATTTAGCCAAGATAACTCGGAGTATTGTTCATTTTCTTCAATATAAACAACACACTGGCATTGGTTTTCTTGCAAAAATGCTCTTAGCTTTTTTGAAATTGGTAGATTGGGCTCCATGTAAACTTCAAGTGAGCCAATGGCATAGGATACTAGTCGATTGGCTGCTTCTTTATCATCAAGGTGTTGATAAAACTTGCTGAGACCTAAAAGAATTGTCCCAGTTAGTAGACTGAATGTAATCAAGTAGCAAACGAAATCTTTGTAATGTCGGAGTGAGAGGAAGCGAGGGTGGGCGAAAATACATGTTGAGTGAGCATTCGGTGGGGCCTTGAAAGAAGTTGGAACGTCACCAGACGGTTCGAAAAAAATCGTTCCTTCAATCAGCCGATAGCCGACTTTGGGCACTGTGACAATCGGTGACTCTTTTACTCCTAGTTGGGAAAGTGCTTGTCTGATAATACTGATACTTTTACTTAACGATGCCTCGCCAATTATTTCATTTTCCCATGCGTGTGACAGAAGCGTTTGTTTTTTGATCAGGCTAGGAGAATGACTGATCAATAAGGTAAGTATACGAGATTCTCTATAGCCAACGAGAATAGAGGTCTGCCTATTGGAAAGCACACACTTAATAGGATTATATGTAATCATGTGACATTGATCTAATTATAACTATATTCAAAAAATGTGTTTAGTTTCATGGATAACAATTGTTGTAGTCAACCATAATTATGCATAGTTTTAATGTTTACCCAATAATTACAACGACTGTGATTAACTAGGAGTGATGATTGAGGCCGGATTAGATTCTGTTCTGATAAGAGATAAGAGATAAGAGATAAGAGATAAGAGATAAGAGATAAAATTTAAATATATGCGTCAGTTTATTATAGACAACTGCCCTATGCCAAGTTGGACTAAGGGCAGTGAAAGATCAAAGATTCGCTATCGAATAAACTGCCATGCTGCTTTGCTTAATGAAGCATCGTAATACGAACTATAGCGTATGAGAGAGTGATGGAGTTCAATATGGATCTTACGCTTTCAGTGGCTCAATCTTCTTTGATGATGCCAGCGATGAAAAGAAGCATTTGGTTTCCTCTATTACAACATGACGAAGGGCAATCAAACCGATCAAGTTTGGAATCGCCATTAAACCGTTGACAATATCGGCAATAACCCAAATCATATCTAAGTGAAGGAATGCGCCAGACGCAACTAAGCAAACATAAATCAATTTGTAAGGTAACACGGCTTTAGTGCCGAATAAGTACACGACACAACGCTCACCATAGTAGTTCCAGCCTAATATCGTTGTGAACGCAAAGAACATTAACCCGATGGAAACTAGCATTGGCCCAATGGTGCCAGAATTTAAGCCCACAGCAAAAGCATGCGTTGTCATTGCCGCACCTGCAAATTCACTCTGCCAGGCACCTGTTAGGATCAGAGCGAGACCAGTCATAGTACATATGATAATGGTATCAAAGAAAGTCCCCGTCATTGAAATAAGGCCTTGCTTAACACATGAGTCTGTTTTTGCTGCGGCGGCTGCCATTGGCGCGCTACCTAGACCTGATTCATTGGAGAATACGCCGCGCGCAATACCCGATTGAATCGCGAGCATAATGCTTGCCCCTAAGAAACCGCCGGTTGCCGCTGTCGAAGTGAAGGCTGAAACTAGCACTAACTCAACCGCATCAAACAGTTTATCGGCATTCATGATGATGATACTTAAACAGGCCAGTACGTAAAACAGTGCCATGGTCGGGACAACTTTGCCTGCCACCTTTGCGATGGATTTGATACCACCTAAGGTGACAAATGCCACGAGAAGAGTAAGAACCGTCGCTGAGATCTCACGTGATAGTCCAAATGAAATCTCGCTTGCATCAAGGATAGCGTTAACTTGTGGGAAAGTACCAATACCAAAGCAGGCAACCCCCAAGGCAAAGACCGCAAACATCACCGCCAGTGCTTTAGAACCAACACCATACTGGAGGTAGTACATCGGGCCACCGATCATCTGACCTTTGTCGTCTACTTTGCGGTATTTTACTGCCAGCAAGCACTCAGCATATTTAGTTGCCATGCCAAACAAAGCCGCTAGCCACATCCAAAATAGCGCGCCAGGGCCACCGAGTTTTATGGCCGTTGCCACACCGACGATATTTCCCGTTCCTATGGTTGCTGATAGAGCAGTACAGAGCGCAGCAAAGCTTGATACGTCCCCTTGTTTATTAGAATCGTCTTTACTAAAGACCATCTTAAGGGCGGTAGGAAGGTGCCTAAACTGAAGTAAGCCTAAGCGAAAAGTGAAGTAAGCACCGGTTCCGACTAATAAAATCAGTAGCGGTGGGCCCCAGACAAAATTGTCGATGGTAATAAGTAAAGTGTATAGGTTATCCATGATTTCCCCTTAATTGATAAAACTAAATTTAAGGAGAAGAGGGAAAGTGCAGAGATCGGGATCTCTGAAAAGCGATAGACAGGCGAAGCCAACTAGCGGATTAGATCTTTCCACTCCTCTGTCCTTTTGCCTGAGAGTTTCACTTTACGGGCGTAAAGCTTGCTCCTTCGGCGACCGATTAAACGGTTCTCTCCAGAGGTTCCTCCAACAACAGTCCTCGCTACCTAGGTAGCACCTGAAAGATTTACTTCTTCGGTAGGTTATTCTGGTCAAATGTTAACATTTGGTTAATAACCACTCTCCTGCTGTCTTCATCGGAACAATTGCTCGGAATTTGAGCAAAAGATGGTCAATAGCGCTGCTGCGTATTGACCAGAGAACTTTATCACTTTTTATTATGTTTTCAACAAAAAATTTGAACTCGGTCATGATTTTTGATGATCAAAAATAGCGCCATTTAGGCGCTATTCTAGGGGTAACGTTGCCACAACTGGTTAGAAGTAATTGGCGTCAATCAGTTCGCTGGCGTTTGCTGCTTTTACTTCTGAGCGAGCCTCTAGCCATGCAATGACTTGCGCTTTTTGTTCTTCAGTGGCATCGGCATAACGCTCTTTCGCGCATAAAAAGCCTTCAAACACTTCTAGACCGCCGCCGCCGAAGCAAAGGTTTAGGCTATCGATATAATCAATGAAATCATCGACAAATACATCGTAACGCTCAAAGTCGTTGATGTTTGTTTCGCAGCTAATTTCAAAGCCCAACATAGCAAATTCGCCTACGAAGAGTTTCTTTTGAATACGACGTTTTTTATTGTCTGTTTTAAATGGTTTCATGACTTGGCCTCACTATGATTTAGCCGCTATTTATACATGATATTGTTATAACAGCCAAACAAAATGCTAGCAGCTTGGTCTGATGCGCTGGTTTTTTAGCCGCAGATAACATCAACCGGACGGTATGTAACCTTTTACCCAATTAATTTAATAATCATCAAGGGTAAAACTACGCTACCCTGACTATTTTTGCGTAAAAATGGTATAAAGTAGAAACAGTGAGCCGAGCTAAGGAGGGTTTATGACCAGGTTGCTTGCAATAGTATTTCTAGCTGCAATAGCATTTGTGTTAATCCGGTATCGCACCAGCGAAAAATTACAAAAATATGTCGTGATTACATTAATATCAGGCTTTTTAATTTATGCCGCAACATTGATGATCACCGAACTGATACGTTAACCCTCAGGAGTGTTTAAGTGAACCAACAGACAGACAACCAAGACGATGAAAATGTTGTAGTAATAGAGGAGCGCGATAACAAAACGCTGCTTTATATCGTCATTGCTGGTGTTCTTGGTCTTGCTCTGGGGGGGCTACTCGGCTCTACCTTAACGGCTCAAAAGTGGCAATCGACCTACTTAACGCTTGAAGAGCAATACCAGTCTCTCGTGAAAGATAAGCAACAGCTGGTTGCCGAAGTGGAACAGAAAGTGGCTCAAGTCGATAACGAGGTTGAGCAAAAGCTGCAGCAAGCGCTCATCGATCAACAACAGAAACACAAAGTCGAGGTTGATAATCTGCAGCAGCAGTTGACTGAGCTTGAAAAACAAAATCTGTCACTTGACGAAAAAGTGAATCAACAAAAACAGCAGCTGACTTCGGTAAATTCACAGAATACTCGTTTGAACCGACAAGCAGATATGCAGGTTACTTTACTGGAGCGTTCACGAGAATTGTTTCAACAAGAGCTAAAGGTGAAACAAGAGCTTGAAGCCTTAGAGCAAGAGCGTGAATCCTTGGCTCCGAAAATTAACAAACTAAAAAAAGAATGTGACCTTTTTCTAGAGGGTACATCTTGGGATGCCAAATCAGATTCATGTGACAAGCAAGACGAAGCATCTTCACGCTTGAGCCAAGTAGAACAGATGATCCGTGTCCACCAACTCGATTTAAAACAGATCGACGCACTTTCGCAAGAGCTCGGTTTGTGAACGGAATCGTTGAGTAAAAGCAACCTTATCTAAATAAAAAACGTCTCACTTTTGAGGCGTTTTTTTTAGCAACACAGAGCTCTGTTTTTCAGCAAGACACTGTCACAAATGACGCGACTGTTGTTTATAGTTATGCAGCGTTGTTCAAGGTAGATCATGTCACTGTTTAAAGTATCTGAATGAATGCAATTGATAGCCTATATCACCTATGTAAAGGCGGTAGGTTTGATCGCTTATGCACTCTTATCTTAAGCTCGCCCGTGGCAAATGGCCCACCTTCAAACGTGCGTAGATAGTCAAGCGTCTTCAGGCAAAGGCAGTTGGTGGGCGTCAAAGCCAAGTTCATCTAGCTGCTTTGTTAGGGCTTCATTGGTCCATTGATTGGGTAATGACCGCGCCTTCAATCAAGAAAAGTGACGAAATGGCCAGGATTTAATTTGAGCTAAAGTAAATAAAACGGCGTAAGCAATCTAATTGATGTGATTGTAAAAAAAACGTTACTCGTTTTATTTTGTCTATAATATTGATAATAAAAGATATTTGTTCGATTGTTGTTTGTGGTTTACATTTTTAAATAACATTTATTTAACGATAAATTAAACGTGAGAGGTTCATTTTTTTACCCGTTTGAGCCAAATTATGACGAGTAGACACGGCAGTGATTTCAATCATAAGGGAATAAAAATGAACGAAGTGTATAACCCATTAGGTACCGATGGATTTGAGTTTGTCGAATATACGGCCTCTGATGAGAAAGGAATCCAAGATCTTAAACAGTTATTTGGCTCTCTGGGGTTCGCTGAAGTTGCTAAACATCGTTCTAAAGAGGCGTGGTTATATCGTCAGGGGGATGTGAACTTTATTGTCAATGCACAACCACACAGTCAAGCGCATGAGTTTGCTAAAATTCACGGTCCATCAGTATGTGGTATGGCATTTCGTGTCGCTGACTCGGCTGCTGCGATGCATCATGCGATAGCGCATGGCGGCGAACCGTATGTGACCGAAGTGGGTCCAATGGAATTGAGCATTCCTGCCATTTACGGCATCGGTGAAAGCTTGCTCTACTTTGTCGACCGCTATCAAGACGGCAGCATCTATGAGGTTGATTTTCGTTTCTACCCAGATGCGCAACAGCGTTTAGCCAGCATGGATGTTGGCTTGCTTGAGATTGATCATCTTACCCATAACGTTCGTCAGGGTAACATGAGTGTATGGTCTGGATTTTATGAACGTATCGGAAACTTTAAAGAAATTCGTTACTTCGACATCGAAGGGAAACTTACTGGCCTTGTTAGCCGCGCAATGACAGCGCCATGCGGGAAAATACGCATCCCAATCAACGAGTCTTCGGATGATAAGTCACAAATTGAAGAGTTCATTCGTGAATACAATGGTGAAGGCATACAACATATCGCATTGAGCACTAATGATATCTACAACACAGTGCAAACTTTGCGAGAGCGTGGCATGGATTTTATGCCAACACCGGATACCTATTACGAGAAGATCAACAGTCGCGTCGAAGGTCATCAAGAAGAGGTTGATAAATTACGTGATCTGCAAATATTAATTGATGGCGCCCCGATGAAAGATGGCATTTTATTGCAGATCTTCACTCAAACCGTGATTGGTCCGGTGTTCTTTGAAATCATTCAGCGCAAAGGCAATGAAGGTTTCGGTGAAGGCAATTTTAAAGCGCTATTTGAATCTATTGAAGAAGATCAAATTCGCCGTGGAGTGCTCGATAATGCATAAGTGGATTACATTCCCTCATCGGGAGGGAGTGTGCTCCAAGCAGGCGCATGCTGACTTCCCGCAACAAGCGATTTATGAACGAGAAGCAGGGCGCAGCGGCTTTTTTGGCCCGGCGTCCCACTTCCATCATCAACATGCGCCAACAGGGTGGAGTGAATGGCAGGGCGAATTAAAACCGCGCGCGTTTAACTTTAATCAGGTCGAGCAGTCAGTGCAGAGTTCGCCGTGGGCGGTTCCTCACTTGCTGCATAACGCAAACTGTAAAGTGCGTGTGTGGAAGATCGAAACGGCGATGGAGCACTTGGTACGTAATGCCGATGGTGATGAACTGCTGTTTATCCATCAAGGTAAAGCCGATCTTTATTGCGATTATGGTCACCTAGAGGTGGTTGAAGGGGACTATGTGATGATTCCACGTTCGACCAACTGGCGTCTTGAGCCTCAACAGCCAATGTTCGTACTGATGATCGAGAACACCGATGCGGCGTACACCTTGCCCGAAAAAGGCATGGTCGGCAATCACGCCATTTTCGATCCTGCCGTGCTTGATGTGCCCTCAATCGATCAAGCGTTTAAAGATCAATACAGTGAACAATCGACCCAAGTTCACATCAAACGTCATGAGCAAGTCAGTGTGGTGACGTACCCTTTCAATCCTCTGGATGCGATTGGTTGGCATGGTGATTTGTCGGTTGTGCGTGTGAACTGGCGTGATATTAGGCCGCTGATGTCGCATCGCTATCATTTACCACCATCGGCGCATACTACTTTCGTTGGTCAAGGCTTTGTGATCTGCACATTTGTCCCACGGCCAATTGAAAGTGATCCGGGCGCGTTAAAAGTCCCGTTTTATCATAACAACGATGATTACGATGAAGTGCTGTTTTACCACGCAGGAGACTTCTTTAGCCGTGACAATATTGAAGCCGGAATGGTGACCTTCCATCCTGCTGGCTTCACGCATGGGCCGCACCCCAAAGCGTTCAAAGCTGGTCAGGAATACAAGAAAAAGTTCACTGATGAAGTGGCGGTGATGATCGACACTCGCCATGCTCTTCAGTTTAGCGAGCAAGCCGAACAAGTTGAAAACAAACACTATGTGTATAGCTGGCAAGCAAAATAACCAAGGGAATGAGTATGAAGTTAGCCACCCTAAAAAATAATAGTCGCGATGGCTTGTTGGTCGTCGTCAGTAAAGATTTAACCAAGTGTGTCGCGGTGCCGGACATCGCGCAAACCATGCAATACGCCTTGGATCATTGGCAACATGTTGAAGCGCAATTGAGTGAAATCTATGTCGCGCTTAACAATGGTGAATTGCTCCATGAAATGGCGTTTACCCCTTCGTCGTGTGAGTCGCCACTGCCGCGTGCTTACCAGTGGGCTGATGGTTCGGCTTATGTTAATCATGTCGAGTTAGTACGTAAAGCACGTGGTGCTGAGATGCCGCCAAGTTTTTGGCAAGATCCACTGATGTATCAAGGTGGCTCGGACGCTTTTATAGGGCCTTACGATGATATACCCGTGGCGAGTGAAGAGTGGGGGATCGATTTCGAAGCTGAAGTCGCGGTGATTACCGATGATGTTGCTATGGGAGTATCGGTGCAAGAGGCGGCAAAATCTATTCGTTTACTTATGCTCGTTAACGATGTTTCACTGCGTGGCCTTATTCCGAATGAACTGGGTAAAGGGTTTGGCTTCTTTCAATCCAAACCCTCGTCGGTATTCTCGCCAGTTGCCGTAACACCTGATGAACTGGGGCAAGATTGGCACGGTGCGAAAGTGCACCTGCCGCTACTGAGCTATTACAATGAACGGCCGTTTGGTTGCCCGAATGCTGGTATCGATATGACATTTGATTTTGCGCAGCTCATCGCTCATGCAGCGAAGACGCGACCGCTTTGCGCGGGGGCGATTATCGGCTCAGGAACGGTGTCGAACAAACAGGGTACCGAGTATGGTACGGCCATATCCGAAGGGGGCGTTGGTTATTCATGCATTGCCGAAGTGCGGATGATAGAAACCATCCGAGATGGTTCACCTTCGACTGCGTTTATGAAGTTTGGAGACCGGATTAAAATGGAAATGAAAGATCGCCAAGGGCACTCCATTTTTGGCGCTATCGATCAACAGGTTGTCAGGTATGAGTGAGCGGATTCTCTATGGCTATTGGCGCTCATCGGCTGCCTACCGTGTCAGAATCGCGCTCAACCTTAAAGGTTTGAGTTACGATCAGCGTAGTGTCCATTTAGTTAAAAATGGTGGCGAGCAACACAGCGGCGCGTTTAAGCAGCTCAACCCGAATCAATTGGTGCCAGTGTTAGTCGATGGCAAACTATCGCTTAATCAATCACTGGCAATCATCGATTATCTTGATGAGACCTATCCTCAGGTATTGTTAACGCCAACTGACCCCGCGCGCCGCTATCTGGTTAAGGCGTTGGCTCAAGATATTGCAGTTGATATTCATCCTCTCAATAATTTACGCGTGTTGCAGTATTTAGCGGGGACATTGGAGGTATCTGACCACGACAAGGCTCAATGGTATTCACATTGGATTGAGTTGGGGTTTGAAGCGCTTGAAAAACGACTGCAAACCACGTACGGGCGTTATTGTGTTGGCGATGATGTCTCTTTAGTGGATGTCTGCCTAGTGCCTCAGGTTTACAATGCTAGGCGCTTTAATATCGAATTAACAGCGTATCCGACCATTTGTCGCATTACCGCGTCACTTAATGAGTTGCTTGCTTTTGCCAAAGCAGTGCCAGAGCAACAGCCTGACGCCAATGAATGATAGCCTGTGTCAAAAAGCAAAAAGCCACCGGTTCGAGGTGGCTTTGTTGGTCTTTATTTCATAAACAGTGTGAGTTAGCGTGATGCGCTCATTTGGCGCTCTCTTTGTTGTAACTCAGCAATGTTAAATTGGCGCACATCCAGTGTCGCGAGATCATTACACTCTTGGCAAGAGTGGTGACTTTTACCGTCCACATAATTGTGTTTGGTCAGCATACTAGGTTTTTTACACCAGTCGCACATACCTTCAATCTTAAACATAGAACTCTCCCCACCTTTATTGATTAGGTGTTCATAACGCGACGTATTATGCCATACCACCGCTTATTAAGTTAATTGTTTGTTATCGGTTATGGGAGGGTGATCGATTGCGCCGCCTTTTAATTTCGACTGTGCCGGAAAGTTAACACAGGGGGGGGGCGACTTTGTAACTATTTATTAACGTTTTTGAGAATGATTTTTAAAGCTTGGTTCAAACGCTTCATCTCGTCTTCACTGCCTTTCAAGTCAGGATGATAAATTTTGCTGAGCTGTTTATAGCGCACTTTTATCCGTTTTTCGTCGGGGAGCTGTGCCGGATGAAAACCAAATACCGCGCATGCGATGTGAAGCGGATTGTCTTTGCTAGGCGCTGTTGATGTGGCTGAACTCTCTGCAGCCTGTAGTTTCTTAATGTGGCGATATAAGGTTTCAAGTTGACGCTTTTGTTGAGTCAGAGTTTCGTCTTTTCGTTTTAAATCGCGTTCCATTTTTAGCTGTTGGCGCTGCTGGTCATTATCACTCACATTGACGGTTTGTTTGAGTTTGTGGTTGCTTCGTAACAAGCTGACGACGGCGATAGCACCAAGTAGCAGTAGCGAGAGCAACGCGTATAACGTGGTATTTTCGCTTTGTTGGCTGTGTGACAACGACTTGGCGGTCGGGCTCAGCTCTATTTGCTCAGCGTCGAAGGCTACTTCCAATTGGTCTAAAGTAGCGACTTGTTGTGCTCGGCGGTCATTAAATTGCTGCTCAAGTACGCGCGCGTAGTCATCTTCAGCTTGAGGATTATTTTTTGCCGCTTCTTGATACCACAGCTCGGCGAAATCTAAGTGATTGGTCTGTTGAGTCAGTTGTTCATAAACTTGACCAAGTAGCATTGGCGCTTGATCACTGCCCAGCATCGCCGCTTTAGTCAGCCAAAAAATCGCATTTTCAATATCAGGGGTTGTGCCAGTACCATCAAGATAAGACTGGCTAAGGTTTAATGCAGCTGTTTGACTGCCATTGCGCGCGGCTTGCTGATACCAGTAAAAAGCATCACTATCGGATTGTACAACACCTTGTCCACGATCATACTTCTCTGCCAGCTCTAGTTGTGCATGAACATTGTTGTTTTGAGCACTTTGCTGCAGTTCCTCCACGGTTTGAGCAGCACTCGATAATGAGAGGATTAACAGCAGGTAGGGAAGTCGTCGCAATGTAACCTCAGATGCTAAAAAGATAAATTATCTATTTAGTATATCAACTCGCCCAGTAAAATAGGCATAAGGTGTAAAAAAATGGCTTCCGAAGAAGCCATTTAGAGATTATCTTTTTTACACTTAACTATTTAAGCGGCAAAATTTGAATTTCGACACGACGGTTACACGCTCGACCATCTGTAGTGCTATTGCTGCAAAGTGGGTAACGTTCGCCATTACCACGCGCAACGGCACGGCCTGCGGCGACACCTTGTGACACTAGGTATGAGCGTACCGACTCAGCACGGCGCTCAGATAGAATTTGGTTGGTCGTATCGCTGCCTGTGCTGTCGGTGTGACCATCAATCACTAAGCTTGTGTCTGGATATTCGATCAAGATACGTGATACACCGCGCAATGTTTTATGAATGCGAGTGTCTAGTTGGTAAGAGTTAGTTTGGAAGCCAATACCGTTCTCAAGCCGAAGCAGCAGTTTGTTTTCGCCGACGCGCTCGACTTGAACGCCAGAGTCGAGGAGTTCTTTACGCAGAGCCGCTTCTTGTTGGTCAAAGTAGTAGCCAACACCGCCACCGACAGCTGCACCACCCGCAGCACCGATCAAGGCATGTTGACGACGCTCTTTTGCATCATCACCTGTTACAAGGCCGACTGCCGCGCCTGCAATGGCACCCAGTAAAGCTCCTTGAGCGGTAGAATTGGTTTCTGTCTCACCTGTTGTCGCGTTTTGGCGTTGTGTTGCCTGACAACCAGAAAGGGCGATAGTGACTGCTAGTGCAAGCGTAATTTTTTTCACGTTAACATCTCCATGTACCATTTTAGTTTGACCAATACCGAGTTTGATCAATATGTTTCCTGAATAAAGCGGATGCTATATCTATTGTCAATTGATGAATAGAGTAATTGACAATAGATTAACGTTTGATGAATAAAGGTTGTACTATCTCAGCATTTTTGGTGCTTGTGCACCGTTGATAGGACGATTAACTGAAACCGTACGTCCCTTTTTAAAACCAACTTCATAATCGTCAGTGAGGTTTTTCATCGCCTCTTTAAGCTGTTGCTTGAAGGTTTCACGATCGATGTTCTGAAATTCTTTATCGATATAATCGTCGATTTTCTTGGCGGATTCGTCGTCAGGACTAATAATCGGCAGTTTTTCGATAGCCCCTTCGACCCAACCAGAGAGAAATGAATTAACCCGGCGAGTAACTTCAGTCGTTGGCGTACCAGTGCCTGCAAAACTATTGCGGAATCGACCAGTTTGCTCGTTCATTTCACGGTAAATAATGTCAAAGGCAAACGCGGCAAAGATGGCGCGATCTGCTTCACCGATATATTCAACGCGTTTAAGCCCTTTGTGGTTGAGCAATACGGCCTCAACACCAAATTTAGTATTAATACCACGGATAATGCGCAGCAGGGTAGAGCTCACATTGGCAGGGAGTAAGTGAGTCGACTGGGTTTTTCCCATCTTAATGAACTCGATATCGTCTTTATCCAGACCATATTTAATCATTAAGCTATGGGCCATTTTAATCGCGTTGGCCGCTTCGTTAACGTTGGCTGAATTACCGAGTTCTAGACATTTCGCAATTTTTTTGAGGGCTTTTTGTTTATCCATCGACCGCATCAAATCTCACTAAATTGACAAAGTCGCACATTTTACCGCTTTCAGAGCAAAAACGGAAATCGGATATGTGTTTGAAACGGTATTTTTAGTAAACAGTAAAGGCTAACGCAAGTTACGCTAGCCTTTATCGCATCGATATAGTTGAACTTTAAGGATTAAATACCCAGCTCGTCAAAAAGATCGTCCGAGTTATCTTGTTTCGCCGCTGGTGGTTTTTGTGTTTGCTTCATCTTTTGCTGAGCTTGTTCGAGGATATCATCAGGACACTCATCTTCGGTGATATCAAACTCTCCAAGTTGAATGAATTCGGTTTTGTCCATGGCAAGCTCAAGGTAGAAGATATTGCCTTTCTCAGTGGAGAAGGTTACGCGACGTGCTTGCGGGCGGTCTAAATTAGTATCAACTGACAAGTTGACCTGTTTATTTAAAGACAGCATCTTAGGCTGGTTTTGGGTGATATGTGTATGAAGATCTTTGCGTATTTGGTTGGTAAAGTGACCCACCAGTTGGTTCATCAGTTCGCCCAACACGTCAGCAACTTCGTCTGAGGTATGAGAGACTGCAAGTTCATCTTCAGGCATGCCCATATTACGCATGTAATTGGTGTATACCTCTAAGGCGGCTTTTGAGGTGAAGTTAATGACAACAAGACCCGAAAATCCGCCATCGAACAACACGAAACAACCAAAATCCGGCTTCAGGCTGGTTTTAGTGATTTTCTGCACCATGGCAGAGTAAGTTACGTTCGAACTGGTGGCCGAAGTGAGCACACCAGAAACAGACTGGCATAACTTTAAAAGAATATCTTCTGTGGTGACGACTTTATTTCTTTTCATTGGTGATTCGCTCATATAGACACTTATAAACAATAAGGATAGTTATAAGTGTGGGAAAAAAATGCGAGTATTGCCATTTTGACATTACATTTCTGTTTTGATCACCCTTTTAAATGTTGTAAAGTGACTTGATTCAAATAATAATTTCAACCACACGAACCCAGTGCTGATAGGATCAGCGTCGTAGGGGCAGGAAGCAAATGTTACCAAGACTACATTCTCAATCGGATGTTGATCCGATCGTTCTTACCTTTTTGAAAGAACTCAAAAATGCCGGCTTTAGTGGTGATATTGAAAGCCAATATTCTAGCCGACTGGCCGTCGCCACTGACAATAGCGTTTATCAACAGCTTCCACAAGCAGTGGTACATCCGAAATCGACCCGCGATGTGGCTTTAATTGGTAAGCTCTCGACGCAGTCTGACTATGAGCGTGTGACCTTTTCAGCACGTGGCGGTGGTACCGGAACTAACGGACAGTCCTTGACTAAAGGTATCGTGGTTGATTTGTCTCGTCACATGAATAAGGTATTAGAAATCAACCAAGAGCAAGGTTGGGTTCGTGTGCAAACGGGCATCATAAAAGACCAACTTAATGATGCGGTGCGTCCTTTTGGCTACTTTTTCTCGCCAGACCTATCAACCAGCAACCGCGCGACACTGGGTGGCATGATTAATACCGATGCGTCAGGGCAAGGGTCACTGAAGTACGGGAAAACCTCTGATCATGTGTTGTCTCTTCAAGCGGTGTTTGCCGATGGCTCTTGCTTAGAGTCGGATCTTTCTCAGGGTATGCCAACTGAAGGCGAGTATGCCTTTGATGCCTACCACACCACCGAGCAAGTGTGTCGTGAAAAGCGCGCTCAAATTGAGCAAAAGTTTCCGCCATTGAACCGTTTTTTGACAGGCTATGACTTAAAAAATGCTCTGGATCGTGAAAATGATCGTTTTGACTTGACCCGCGTGCTTTGCGGCGCTGAAGGGTCGTTAGCCTTCATCACAGAAGCTACGCTCAACTTAACGCCGATTCCTAAAGCGCGAACTTTGGTTAATATCAAATACAACAGTTTTGATTCAGCGCTGCGCAACGCGCCATTAATGGTTGAAGCGCAAGCTTTGTCAGTGGAAACGATTGATTCGAAAGTACTCAATCTGGCTAAACAAGATATAGTCTGGTATACCGTAAGTGACCTGTTAACCGATGTTCCTGGCAAAGAGATGCAAGGCATCAATATGGTTGAATTTGCCGGCCAAGATGAGCAAGAGGTGAATCAGCAAGTCAGCGATTTATGCCAGCGTCTTGATGTGATGCTAGCTGACAATCAGGCCGGTATCATCGGTTATCAAGTTTGCAGTGAATTGGCAAGCATTGGCCGTATTTATAATATGCGCAAAAAAGCAGTCGGTTTACTTGGCGCGGCGAAAGGGCGTGCTAAACCTGTCGCGTTCGCCGAAGACACTTGTGTGCCACCAGAAAATTTAGCGGATTTTATTGCCGAATTTCGACAACTGCTTGATGAAAAGTCACTCAATTACGGTATGTTTGGCCACGTGGATGCAGGGGTAGTGCATGTTCGTCCAGCTCTCGATTTGTGCGATCCACAACAAGAAGCATTGATGCACCAAATCTCTGATGAAGTGGTGAAGTTAGTTGCCAAATATGGCGGCTTGATGTGGGGTGAGCATGGTAAAGGGTATCGTTCTGAATATGGCCCAGCATTTTTTGGTCAAGAGCTCTTTACTGAGCTGCGCCGGGTCAAAGCCGCTTTCGATCCGCACAATAAAATGAACCCGGGAAAAATTTGTACACCACTCGATAGCAATGAAGACTTGGTTAAAGTGACAGACACCAAACGTGGTTACTTTGATCGTCAGATTGATGTTGAGGTGCGTGATAGTTTCAAACAGGCGATGGAATGTAATGGTAACGGCTTGTGCTTTAACTACGATACCTCATCGCCAATGTGTCCTTCGATGAAAGTGACTGCTGACCGTCGTCACTCACCGAAAGGTCGAGCAGGGTTAGTGCGTGAATGGTTACGCCAGTTGACGGAGCAAGGGATTGATGTTCTTGATTTAGAAAAACAGGCGCTTGAGAACAGTAGTTCGATTAAAACGATGATTGATCGTGTGCGTAATACTATCAAGAAACGCCATGAGTATGATTTCTCGCACGAAGTGTATGAAGCGATGAATGGTTGTTTAGCCTGCAAAGCGTGTGCGAGTCAATGTCCGATTAAAGTTGATGTACCCAGTTTTCGCTCGCGCTTCCTCAACCTTTACTACTCGCGATATCAACGGCCAGTTAAAGACTATTTAGTCGCCAATATTGAAACCATGTTGCCCGTACTTGCTAAAGCACCAAAACTGGTTAACGGAGCGTTAAAGCAGCAATGGGTGCAAGACCTAACAGCGAAAACCGTAGGTTATGTCGACTCGCCGTTGTTGTCGATTCCTACGCTTAAACAGCAGGTCTCTGGGCTCAAAACGTTTGACTTACAGCAGCTGGCAGCACTGTCTAAGCAAGACAAAGCCAATCATGTGGTGATTGTACAAGACCCATTCACTAGCTACTATGATGCTCAGGTAGTCGCTGATTTTGCAGCTTTGCTCACCAAACTGGGTACAACGCCGGTATTGTTGCCATTTAAGCCTAATGGTAAGGCGCAACACATTAAAGGTTTCTTGCAGCAATTTGCTTCGAGTGCCGCCAATACTGCGGCGTTTCTTCAGCAGGTTGCTGATATCGGTATTCCGCTGGTTGGGGTAGATCCGGCATTAGTGCTTTGTTATCGCGATGAGTATCAAGAGGTGCTTGGTGACAAGCGCGGCGATTTTCAAGTATTGACGGTACATGAATGGTTAGAGCCAAAACTGCATGAGTATGAGGTGCGCGAGTGCACCGATGAGCAACCTTGGTATCTGTTTGCCCACTGCACTGAAAAGACCAAAATGCCCAATGCTGAGAAAGAGTGGGGTAGTATTTTTACCCACTTTGGTGCGCGATTGAATACGGTTGCGGTTGGTTGTTGTGGAATGGCGGGCACATTTGGTCACGAAGTCGATAAACTGCAAATGTCGAAAGACATTTACGGACTCAGTTGGAAGCCTAAACTTGAAGCCTTGGACAAAGAGCGCTGCTTAATCACGGGGTATTCGTGTCGCAGCCAAGTGAAACGTTTTGAAGAGGTTAAAACTAAACACCCTCTTCAGGCACTATTACAAATACTCTAATTTAAATAGCTCAACCGATTCGGTTGAGCTATTTTTTAGTAATACTATGGCAACTAAGGTCGTTAAATGGACAAGCTTGAAACAAAAATACCGCCAGTGGCACTGTTTGTTCTGTTTATCGTTGCGATGAACCTTATCAGTCGAGAGTTTTTGGCGTTCCACTTTAACTTGCCATTGAATGGTATGGTGTTTTTACTGTGCTTTGTCGCTTCAGGTGTGATTGGTATTGCAGGGGTATATCAGTTTCGTCGTGCGCAAACCACGGTCAATCCAGTCAAAATAGACGGCGTTTCATCCATGGTCGAAAATGGTATTCTTGCTTATACACGCAACCCGATGTATCTCGGTCTATTCTTGCTGTTGTTTGGCTTTGGTTACTGGCAACAAAACTTACTTTCAATCGTCTTTAGCTTTAGCTTTATCCTCTATATGAACCGCTTTCAAATCTTCCCAGAAGAACGGGCGCTTGAAGCCATTTTTGGTGCGCAATATATGGATTACAAACAGCGGGTAAGACGTTGGATATGAAAACGGAAGGTCTTGCCTTCCGTATAGCATTGACCAAAGTTACAGGTTGATTTGTTGCAGAGTTGGTTTCCACCTTGCTTGAGTGGCCTCCGCCTCTGGGCTGACTCCAACATTTCGGCCATCTAAAATATTTAGAACGTAACGTTGAGTTGTTCCATCTACATAACGGCTGATAAGTTTATCGCCTTCCCAGAACCATTTCTGAGCAAGGTTTGAGCTACAGGATTGCACAGTTAGCGTTCTATTTGAGGACACGGTTAGGCATCGATCCGGTGCGATGCGACTGCGATAACGTTCATTATTATCTAGACCCCAGATCTGATCCCAGTTACCGTGGCAACTCCAACCATTCACTGGACTGCCTTCCTCCGTTTTGCTGCCGTACACACCCAGGCATAAGTCATTGTTACTTAGTGATTGTAAAGTGACATGAGCTTCCGCTTCAAACAAAGGGTGACTCCAATCTATGCGAACTCTGCGAGGAATTGACCATCCATTGGATGCCCAAGCCTTAGGCCCATAGACTGAAAAAAATGCGGAGGGTAATACTTCTCCATAACGAGCTTTGGCGACAAACTTAGCACCGATTTCGAAATCCGTTGTATCTGCTTGAGAAACAGGTGCTTCGTAGACGACATCGAAGTTTGGCTTGAAGTTAGCGTATGAAATAGGGTTGAATTTTGATTTATCAAATACCCAGCCACTACCCCAGTATGCTGACGTGAAATAACAGCCTAATTCTTGGCGGCGCAATTCATCACACTCATCAAGTTCACGCTCAAAGGAAACTTGAAAGTCGCTTAATGAGGAGCGGTTATTAACGCGATAGTCTTTGGTATCAAAGACTAATGTTTTTTCATTTTTGTAGCTAAATGAGCCACTCACTTCTGCACTGGCTTTAGGACCATCTTTACCGATTTCCGCCCCAACAGAGCCGTTGATGCCAATTGAGTAGCCGTGTGTATCGCGATGCTGGTAGTTTTTGTTTTCGTTCTGGGGAAAGTCGCTGACCTTTTTGGGTATATAACCAGAGACAGGCTTGACCCACAAGTCATAGCTGCTGGCAAAAGGACCTATATAAGTACGACGGTTAGCCCAGCTTTGGAACCAACTGTGACCTTGTTGGAGATCGTCAACTAAATGAAAACCTGTGCCCGGTTTGTTGGCACCGACAGTAAAACGAACGATTTTGGCATCAGCGGTGAAACCTTGTGACGTAGAAGATTGTACTGAGCGCATCTGTGTTACGTTGACACGAATGTCTACTGACGCGCCTGCATCACACCAGTCTCGCTTAGTCTCAAAGTCAGCACTCTGGTATAGATTACATGTCAGTTTCGAGCTAGTAATATAATAAACTTTTTCAACGATCGGCACATAATCTTCGGCGAAAGCATTGACAGAAACAGCGAGTAGCGAAAGGGTAAACATGGTAGACGTTTTCATATTACTCACCGCCAAAATTTAGTCGTTCAAGAGCGTGAACCAACGATTGATTGAGGCTTTCCAGTTCAGCAGATGAATTCATGATTGAGTCACCATTTTCATTTCGAACATCGGCAACGATTGAATTAATGATGTTATCGCCTTGATAAATGCCAGTGATAACAACAGGTGCATCGCTTCCAAGTCCGGTTATTTTTTGGCTTTGCTCTATTTTGTCTTCGTCGTTTGTGAGTAGTCTAAGGTCGACAATGACAATTTCTCCATTAACGACGTGCAACTTCGCGATGTCAATGTCTTGGCTAGATGCTGAGCCGACATTGATGTACAGCGCATCTCTTTCTGATAGGTTTCCGTCATAGACACGCACTGGTTGCTGATAGTGCTCTGCGACTAACTGTGATATGTCACTTCCACTACCCAGCAACTGAATATCAGAAAAAGCGTGACCAGCAAACAGTGAAGGTAACAGGGTTAGTACCCTGATCATGATGGTGGATTTATTTGGCATATTAAGCCCCTCAATAATGGTTGTTTTTATTCAATAACGTATATGTTTTTTAGTTTTGTACTGAATTTTCTTTATCTCCTAAGAGCTAATAAACACTAGTTAAAATACATTCATTTTGTTAATCGTTGTGTTTGTAATATTTTCTATCATGATAATTATATTTTTGTGAAGAACTTTATAAGCACTATTGTTTGAATCAATATTCATTTATCAATGCGCATAACGTGATTATGGTTCGGTTTTTTATAATCATTATTGTTCTTAGAAACCTGGTATCGATGTATGTATTTGTTTTATCAATGATTTAGTTGCTAGATTTGTCACTATTTTAGACGGTTTTTTAAAGCTCACTTTCCTATGATTGATAAAGTTGATGAGACATTAGTTGTTGTTATATAAGTATTTTATTGCTTTTTGGATGTGGGAGACGTTGATATTACATTCAATCAAGAATGCAAGAGGGGATAGTTATTACCTTACACACTACAGATTAAAAAGTAGAGTAATTAAACTAATTTAAATTCAGTTTTCATAATGATATTTAAATAAATATCAAACCAAGATCACGATTTAATATTTATCGATATTTATATTTTTCCACTGGATTTATGTTAATTATGAGATGTTGATGTGTGGCTAAGTTAAATGATAACGATGAGAATTAATAGATAGGCAATAACTAAATAAGTCAAGACTAAATTAATAAAAGTAAAATTAATATATGATAATTTAGGGTTTGTTGATAAAGTTTTCAATGACGTGATATTGGCTATAAATAATATTTGGATAGGTTATATAGACATCAGGGTGACCGCATGAGTGTCTATATTTTCACCACATTATTAAAACCAGCACTTAATACTGCCTCTAGCATCGATGTATTCATCATGCAGCGCTTTTGCTTGCCAACAATGCTTAGCTTGGTTGGTTCTTCTCGGAGCATGTTCAAACTCATATGACGTAGGCATGATAGATTCTCTGCACCGTGATCTTTGTATATCTGGCACGCGTCTTCATTCATGGTGACATCAAGCACCCAGTGCATTGATTCTATACCCCAATGTTCTCTGACTGCCATCGCAGCTTGCTCTCTACTAAGCTTTTTAGAACTGATGTAATAACGGTACTCTAGAGCGACAGATTTGTCTTTATCAAGACGAAAGTTTTCAACCATAACAATGCTCTGCAAGCCTTTCCAGCGAGAGAAGTTACCTTCAAGTTTCGTACTGTCAAAAACATAGCATTGGCGAGACTCTATACGACCGTGTCCTTGCTCGGGAGAGATGTCAGCAACCACATTAGATCGCTGAGAAGAGAACGCCTTTTCTATTGCTTGACGGAGTTTCCCTTGGTTGC
>NZ_NIVQ01000021.1 GCF_002811245.1 Vibrio salilacus
ATAAGTTCAAAAAAAATCCCTGAGCATAGCTCAGGGATTTTTGTATGAGAGACAGGCACTAACGCTGGCTTTTCTAACTCTGTTTTTAAAATGTTTTCCAGGTGGTTAAATACAAAAAACTCCAGTTAAGGAGTTTTTTCAAGCACGAATTCATCAAAAAGATTAACAAAAATGGAATGAATAAGTGGATTATTTAGCTGATGCCATCTCTTTCTTTACCATTACAGCTGCTGCAACGATGAAAGTGATGATTAGACCTAGCTCCATTATAAAACCCTTCACGTAAAGTTGGAAAAACCGAAAAGAAACTGCGGATATTCTAGCAGTTAAAAAAAACAATGATAGCCTTTAACGAGATTTTTACGTTTTTTATCGGCTCAAACCAAATGTCACCATCACTTATCCATTTTCAACAATTTCTGCTCCTATATCCTTAAAGAAGCTGGTGAGAGTTTTATGCTAAAAATACGTTATTTCACTGTCACTTTACCGCCAATAATTTTGTAGGCTGGCGCTGCGCGAATCAAGGTGTCGCGTGCAAACTCAATCCCACAGTTAGGGCAAAAACAAGCGATTTCTGTGTAGTCTTCGACAATGCGTTGTTTAAAACATTTTACTAACGCCCCTTTACCGCCTTTACGGTATTTAAACAGCTTGGATTTACATTTTGCGCAGTAAATTCCAACAGTTTCAGTCGGTTGTTTTTTATTCGGCTTAGCCAAAGTCGCTCCTATAATGCCGGTTCTGTTGGCTCTGGTTTTACCCAAACCTTGCCAAAGTCGAACCAGCCTAGCGCATTGCATTTGGCGTTTTGTAATGAACCACAATGATCTTTACTTACCCCTAACCAACAATGGAACATTGGGATAAGTTGTTTTTTCTCTACTAGTGATTGACCCAACAATTTGGCTGGAAATGGCGCATTTTCTGTTGCTTGCCACTGTTGCACGACTTGAGCCCAATAATTAAAATCTTGTTCACGGCTTGACGCTTCGATGTCACTGTAATTCAATAGCCACCCGGCCAGTGCGTCGTCTCGATTGGTGGCAATCCCCATCGGTTTAATCCAAATATCAACCTCTTCAGTGTTCTCTACTGTCAGATCATATTTAATTAACTGCACTGTTAATCCGTCTTGTTTCAATAGAGAATCGATCCCCTTGACTAAAGTTGGAAACATAGGATGTTGAGCATGATAAGCCACTGTCACTGTGCGATAAGCAGGTGGTGTCGCAACTCCTTTGCGGATATGGTGATACCAGCCCGGCTTCAGTCCAAGTGCAGGCAATACGCCGAGCTCAACGATTTTGTCTTGCGGGAGTTGCTGGTACAGGTTTAGGGAGTTTAATCGCTGACTAAAATAGTTGGCCCAATCATCTGATGCCGCCAATCCATTTTTTCTGTTCAGCAGCAATAGGGTACTGCCAGGATCAAGCGCTACCTCGTCGCTGTAATTAACAACTTCAGGTTTGATAGGTTTTGTTAAGCTTGGAAAAACCATCGATGAATAGGCTTCATCGATAACCCAAACTTCAACTCGGTCAAGTAGAGGCCTAAAGCCAAAGTAGCCGTCAAATGCTTGCAAAACCAAGCGTTTTTCGTCGTTTTGTACGACTCTATATGGTCCGGTCCCGACAGGTGATAAATCAAAGTTCTCTGCCCTACGATCTTCAGGTAGAACGATTTTGGCGCACGACTCTGCCAATAAAAGCGGTAATTTATAATCATCTAGGTTGAGATGAACATCAACAATCAAATGACCGGGAGTGTCGACTCGCTCAATATGGGAAAATAGTCGCTTATGTTTCAATTTACTAAAACAATCAACAATCATCTCTGTTGTAAGCAAGTCTCCATTATGAAAACGGACACTTGGACGAATGTAGAAACGCCACTGACGCGGATTCAACATTTCCCAGGTATGGGCCAGATCAGGTTGCAGCATTTCGCGCTCATCAAGCTGGGTTAATCCACTAAAGATCTGTTGGGCAATGTGCAGTTCAGAACGACGCATCTGAATACTTGGGTTGAGGTTAGTTAGCGGTCGATAATAGGGTAACCGCACTACCTGCTGCCCTTCTTGATGAACCACGCCAAGATAACTTTCAACCACTTGCGCTAACTTGGCGCTGTCATTATCAAGTACTTTTAGCGCTTGACCAATTTTACCCTCTTCGAGATAACGACGAGCCAGCGCCTCACTCACATCTGAGCGACTACGCTTAAAAATCAATTGAGAGAGTTTGCCGCGACCTGGCGCTGGGCGCCACTCCAGCCAACCTTCTTCTTCCATTTTATTGAGAACAATGCGTGCGTTACGACGAGTACAAAATAAAATGCCGGTGATCTCTTCTAGTTGCACACCACTGTCTTGGCCTTTGTAGTGTTCAAATAGGGTTTCAAATTGGACGCGTAAACGGGGGCTGCTCATAAAGAGGAAATCTCAATTGATATACTATGAGTTTAATTTTCCCCGTTTAGATGATGTTGATCAAGTGCTGTCGTAGATTATTGTATCTTGAGCCCAATTTGAGTGGCGAGTTCGTTTAATTGCTGTTCACTATCAAGTTTGATCGACCAAGTGGTTTCACTGCCATGGGCAGCAATGACATTGGCGCCACGTCCAATGAGAGATAATGCATCGATTTGAGCTTGCAAAGACACCATGTGTGCACCGCCAAGCTTGATAACGACCTCATGCGCAGAGGCTATCACCTTGCCACCGCTAAATGGAATAATCATACCGCCGCCGCCATTATAGATGCCGATTTTTTGTGTTTTTTGATAGCGATGGTTAGTCGACTGGTGCAGACAAGTCGTCCACGTTCATCTGTGATGTTGATTTGCCACACTTGTGTGGACACGCCTAGATGAATAGGTTTGGCAGTTCCAATTACTTTACCACTGCGCATCGAGCGGACATGGTTGGCATTGATATCAAGTCCTACGCAATAGCTGTCTTTATCGACACAGAAGTTGGCAGCTAAAGACCCCAGTGTTTCGGCCAGTACAACCGATGCTCCACCATGTAACATACCTAAAGGTTGGTGAGTAAACGAACAGACGGGCATGGTGGCCGAAATATAATCGTCACCAACGTCACTGTAGATGATGTCTAGGTGTTCAATAAGGGTATTTTTAGAGGTCTGATTGAGCGCGTCTAAGTTAATCGGTCGTTTCCAAATAGTCATCGTGTTTCTCGTTGCTCTCTTCAGTTAACAAAGATTGTAACCTAATGTTATCATTGACCCGTTGTCAAATTGCTATTAAAACGGAAAATTCAATTTTGCATTAATTAAGTGCCAAGAATTAACAGAGGTAAGCGCAAAAGTTCATCGCCAGTAGAAGCAAAGTACCAAATAATACTAATTAAGCCAGCCACAAGACCGACGTACCAGATTGCGGAAATAATTTGACCATATCTGTCTAAAGGTAATAGGTGGCTGTGGTGGCGTCCTCTCCATTCAATGACGACTTCTAACATCCCCATAATCAACAAAAAGCCAAACAGTGTTAAGCCCAATGAATAGCTCAGCACAACGCCGCCTGCCGCCGCTGCGGTGCACAAAGCAATACCAGCAATGCTGTTCATTGAGAAACTAATGCTCTTTAAAATATGACCCCCATCAAGTGGTAGGATTGGCAATAGATTAAACAGATTGAGAAAGGCATTAAATACCGCAAGACCGGCAAAGAACATCTCACCAGTGACTAAATAAGCCACCAGCAAAAGGATCGATAAGATCAAACCAAACATCGGGCCCATAATCGAAATTACTACGTCTTGCCAGCGGGTATTTATTTTCTCATCGCTCAGAGCCAATCCGCCCAGAAATGGTACTAAGTAAATTCCTTTCGTTTTCATACCAAAGTATTTCATCGCTCGCACGTGGCCATATTCGTGAAACACCAAACAAGCAATCAATGCTAAGGCAAATTGAAACGAGAATAGCCATGAATATGCCGCCAAACTGGCAGAAGCAAGTACCACTTTGATCAGTTTGGCACTTTTAAGCGCTTTCATACCCAGCGAAACCAAACCAATTAGACTGAATTTTCGCTCAGGCATTGGTGGGTTAAATGGTACTTGTTGCTCGATATCTTTACTGTTTCGCTGCCCAGATAGAATGGTTTCGCCGTTGACGGTTGCGACAAATTCTAGTGAGAACGGTTGCCATACTAAGCGCGTCTCTAAACGACAGTTCAGTTCTTTATCACCGCTTAACAATGAAAACTGATGCTCACTTTGCGCTTGGCGATCTGAATCGGCGTCAAGCTGAGAAACCAATTGGTTATCCCAATAGAGTTGTTGCCAGCCGGCAAGCGAGCCTTCTAAGCGTAATGGTTTGCCGAACAAATCGATGGAGAGTAATTGCAACTTATTGACCTACTAATTTGATATAACAACGCTGCAGATTATGCCTACCAAGTCTAAGCAGGTAAAGTAAATGGTTATATTATGACCCTGTCACCTTTGTTAACTCTATGAATCGTATTATTTTGTTTGCTTTTTAATCGACGGGTGAATAATAGGCTCTTTTATGCTGTTAATGTGTTGCAAATGAGTAAAGCCCTTTATTTTCGGAAGATAAAGTGCATAATAACCGCCGTTATTCATACCTTAAGAAATGTGAGTCCATTATGTCTTCTGAAGCAACTATGCTAGAACGCTGCCAATCAAAATGTGAACTATGTGCTGCCCAAGCACCATTAACGGCATTTGCTGTTCCTCCGCACAGCCATGTGACAGTAGATTACGCGATTATGGTTTGTGATAAATGTTTGGGCGAGATTGAAGATCCGCAAGACATTAACCATTGGCGCTGCCTTAACGATAGCATGTGGAGCCAAGTACCTGCGGTACAGGTCACGGCTTGGCGCCAACTGACTCGCTTAAACAGTGAAACTTGGGCGCAAGACGCGCTAGACATGATGTACATGGAAGAAGATCAAATGAACTGGGCAATGACGGGGATGTCTGCTGACGACAAACCATTCGATTGCAACGGCGTTGAACTTAAAAAAGGTGACGACGTAACGGTAATCAAAGACCTGCCAGTGAAAGGCACTAACCAAGTTATCAAGCAAGGTACGGTTATCCGTGGTATCAGCATCGGTAATGATCCTAAGTTGGTTTCAGGTAAAGCCAATGGCGGTCAGTCTATGTACGTGATTGCTGAGTTTACTCGTAAGAAGTAACTTCTTGCTGAGCTAAATCGAGAATTAAAAAAAGCGCTCAATTAATGGTAATGCCGTTCACTTAAGAGTGAACGGCATTTTTGTTTGCCCGGCTAAGCAGGCAAACAAAAAAGCCAGCAACAAGGCTGGCTTTCTAAAATCGTCTATTTGAATTTAACGATACAATCCAATATCTCTTTGCATATGTCCAGATAAATCGGTTGCATAATGTGCACGTGGTTCACTGTTATCAACAAATAGAATATCTAATAAGTGTGCAATCAATCCTTTGAAAGAAACCGAGTAGGTTTTTTTATCCATAGAGATAGGAGCATTGATGCTACCCATTTGCATTGCTTGTGCCATGATTGCCTCTCTATAAACTGTCGTAGTTCGTTTTGATGGGCTAATGATAGGCAATAATTTACTGGTCAAAAAATGACAAATTTTCTTTTTTTAAATTAGAAAAACTAATGCAACAACTCATTAACAGGCGTAAGTGCGCTCTATCTAGTAAATCTGCATATTCTTTCATTATCAGTCATTATTAATGAATAATAATTTTCAAATCACATGCCTTGCGTTGATTTTTTACACATTTTTTACAAGTTAATGTGTCTTGATACGCAAGGCATGATACTAAGACAATACAATTACTTATTCAGCATTAGTCGCGATTTCAGGTGTTTGCTTGCGCTGCTTGATCATCGAAGCAACAATCGCAATGGTCATTGTCGCTAATAACACCATTAAAGACCACAAGGTTGGGATCTCCCAGTCAGTACCGACCAACATCATTTTGATACCAATAAATACCATAATGAATGACAGTGCTGGCTTAAGGTAAATAAACTTATCCATCATACCTTGTAAAACAAAGTACAAGGAACGCAAGCCGAGTAGCGCGAATACGTTCGCAGCCAAAACCAGAAACGGCTCGCGTGTAACAGCAAAGATCGCAGGGATGGAATCTAAAGCAAACATCACATCCATAAACGCAATCACTGCAATCACGATGAACATAGGTGTTGCAACACGTCGCCCTTGCTCAATAACAGTGAGCGCATTACCTGAAAATGTCTCACTGACAGGGATCCAACGGCGAATTAACCGCTCCGGTAGCGGGTTTACCGACTCTTCACCTTTGTCACGCGCTAGCTGAATACCCGTCCAGATCAAAAATAGTGCGAATAGATACAGCACCCAGTGGTATTGCGCCAGCAATTGCGCGCCGACCGCAATCATGACTGCACGCAATAACAGCGCGCCAATCACCCCCCATAACAGAGCTCGCGGACGTAAATGCTCTGGCACGAGGTATTGGTGAAAGATGATCGCAAACACAAACAGGTTATCGACGCTGAGTGATTTCTCAAGCAGATAGCCTGTGGTAAAAGCAATGCTAGCATTATGTGCGCTATATTCACTGCCTGGTGCATATACATCCCAAAAAAGATAAATGCTTGCAGCAAATAAAAACGCCAATGCAAACCAGATGAGGCTCCAGATTGCCGCTTTTTTGATCGTTACTTTGCCACCACGCGTTTGCCAAATATCCAGGCTAACCAGTATTAGGGTCAGAAGTGCAAAGCTGATGTAAGTTATTGGGGTCATATGTCCTCCTAAAACGGAGGGATCGCATTGAAAAAGATGACGTGTAACGATCCCTACCGCAAACAAAAGCTCTACACAGCAAGTAAAGCCGTGCAGTATTTGAATACGTTGGTCTCGTCGAAACACACTGATAGCGCCTATCAGTGGTGTTTATACTTACCGGATAGAAGCAACGACTATCGAGATGACGATAAGTAAACCATTGGCGACTACTCCCCAAACAGCGCGGATTTTATGCCTCAATTTGGCGTTCGTCTATAATAAAAATCAAAAAAGAGCAAAAAAATGCTCTTTTTTAGTTGCTAATCAATAGTCAAATTCCGCCAAACGGTACAAAATACACTAAGGCAGTCCAGATCCCTATCCAACTAGCAATCACAGCGATGTCTATCCAATCTTTACTACACATAACTCCCCCTTGAGTGCGATATCACGCAAGCTTGGACTCATAGAAGTATTAGCAACCTTTATGCCAGCGCTGATTAATGTTAGTTATGTTAGCTCGATTGAGCGCCTCTGGCTGGTCAGTCAAAAGGTCGATTAAGCAATCTGCCATCGAGACAGTGGTCACGACCCCCTCGCCCTGCATGTACGTTATTGCTTCATAGCCTTCTTTGCCTTTCATGGTATAGGCAGATGAAGTTCCGCAATAAACTTTACTTTCTTCAACAGGTTGCCAAGTTCCGTCACGTTCTAAAAGCATCAGGTTCTTAACACGCTCACCCATTGGGGCATCACATAAATAGTCAAAGCTTAACTGATGGGTATACGGATATGAGCCATCTCCAGTACCAACGACACCATTGTTGAGTGCATTGTTAATTGCCCCTTCTAATATTTGGGCAATATAGCGTCCTTCGATATGGTAGATACCAATAGGCACGGCAAAGGGCAATAATTTTCCTGCTATATCAGCAATGGAGATGCTACCCGCACTGAGTGAGTTGCGCACCCCACCGGCATTATGAATGGCAAAATCAACTTGATGACCGAGTTTACTCATCTTATACATAAAGGACTCTGCCACTAAAGGCGCAATTTCGCTCGGCCCCTGTTCATCAGGAATACGGACATGACGCAATTTACGCTCGCAAACGGCAATAACTTGCTTTTGCAACTGTCGAACTTGGCTGGTGTATTTCTCTTCAAGCAGTGCTTGCAGATCGCGATCTTTTTTACATACCACGACATTGGGGTGATTATCGATGTAGGATCGCGCGACCTGATAAGGGGAATCATTGTGAGTTTCGCTCATATTGGCATCAATAAACAGCCGACGACCAAGCAGTAATTCATTCTTACCGTTAAAGCTAAGTAGTGTCCCATTGGCGGCAAATTCAAGATCGCAGTGACCTAGGCTCAACGCATGTAATCCCGCTTGAACGACGTACGTTTGCTTCACTTTAACGCCATAATCGTCATCTTTAACTAAACCTAGACCGCTAAAATCACCTTGCAGCCGGTGACTGTGACCGCCGACCACAACGCTAATGCCATCGACATGATTCGCCAGATCAAGGTCGGCCTCATAGCCCATATGGCTAAGAAGAATAACCTTATCGATGCCACTGGCCTGTATCGCTGCTACGGTGTTTTTCGCCGTTTCAATAGCATTGACGAATGGCGTATCCCAGTCGGGATTCGAGATGTCGGCCATTTTGTCCAGTGCCAATGAAAAAATCGCCAGCTTTTCACCATCGATAGATTTCTCTATCCATTGGGCACGATTTTTTTGCGCCTCGAAACTGACAACTTTGCTGTTGTTACCAAGCTTGATTGGTTTTGCGGCCAATTCATTTGACAGATCCCAGTTACCGGCAAGTAACGGAAATTGAATTCTATTGGCAAAATGTGCCACGGGTTCGTTGCCCATGTCCAATTCGTGATTGCCCAGTGCCATTGCATCAATATTGAGCGCATTTAACATGGTGGCATTGGCTTCGCCTTTAAAGAGCGAAAAATACAGCGTGCCTTGGAAGCAATCCCCGGCATGCAAAAAAATAAAGCCTTGCTGGTTTTGCTCTGCTTGTTGTTTTAGCTGTTTGACGCGAGTCGCGATACGGGCGAAGCCCCCCGCGCTTACAAACGGGGCAAGTTCGACACCATCGACCGTAATGGCTAGTTGAAGTGACGTAGGTTCAAAGTACGAATGTGTATCGTTAATGTGCGCTAGACGTAGTTTCGTTGTTTTATTATTTTTATCTGTCATATACCTTCTCTCTATTCCATTACATCGTACCGCATTCAATATGACAGATTCATTATATTTCACATTAATTGTGAAAACCAAATTCATACGACATTAAAAACTTTGATCTATTAGCGCTAAAGCGATTTAATCTTGATTACGACTCATATGTCATATTGTGAGCTAAATGTCTGCTATAACAAGGATTTTCTATTATGCTTAAGTGAATAACAGCGTAATGGAGCCACTCTATGAAGCTAGAACGCATTGAAATTTCCGGTTTTCGCGGCATTAAGCGCCTATCAATTGCATTCGATGAGCTCACCACATTAATTGGTGAAAACACATGGGGCAAATCTTCGTTACTCGACGCTTTATGTGTCGCCCTTCCACCTGAAGGTGTGCCCTATCAATTTGAAATGACAGACTTTCATGTTGATTATTCTATTGCCCACCCACAGTCTCAGCATCTACAAATTGTGCTCAGTTTGGTCTCGACTGAAAAACAAGAAATCCACGCTGGGCGCTATCGTAGAATTAAGCCGATTTGGGTTGATGACCCACATAATGGTTATCGAATTATTTATCGTTTGAGTGCTTCACGTGACGGGCACAATATCACTACCCGTTATAGTTTTCTTGATGCTGATGGCAATCCACTTGCTCTTCATCATTCAGAAAAGCTGGCGCAAGAACTAATGTCATTGCATCCGGTCATTCGTCTTAAGGATTCACGTCGCTTTGAGCGGCCTATTGTAAACCACAAAGATGTAAATACTCGGATTGAAAAACGTATCGATAATACCTATCGACGTTTAATGGCGATCCCAGGACACGTAAATAAAGGCGAAATGCGCAGTAGCATTAGTTCAATGAACGCATTAGTTGAGCACTATTTCTCGTTTAAGCCGAGTAGCCGAAAGAATATACGTAAACAGCGCGATGGTATTTTTTATAATGCGGCCCCCGGGTCTAAAAGTCTCGCCCAAGTTGTGGAAGAAACAAAAGATAAGCAAACCCGACTGCTTTTGATGGGGTTGCTCAATGCCTTTCTCCAAGCGAAGGGGCCGAATACCCTCCGTCGCTGCGCCCGACCTTTATTGATCGTTGAAGATCCTGAGGGCCGATTGCACCCAACCCATCTAGCTCGGGCTTGGGGGTTATTACAATTATTACCGATGCAAAAAATCCTTACGACGAATAGTGGTGATCTATTGCGCCAAGTACCTTTATCTAGTATCCGTCGTTTAGTCAGACAGTCTGACCGAACGATTACGACCTATTTATCTGACAAAAAACTCGGTCATGACGAGTTACGCCGCATTGGTTTTCATATTCGTTTTCATCGCTCAGGAGCCCTGTTCGCTCGCTGCTGGCTACTGGTGGAAGGAGAAACCGAAGTTTGGTTGTTCAACGAACTTGCCAATCAATGTGGGTATAATTTGGCAGCAGAAGGTGTTCAAATTATTGAATTTGCACAGTCTGGTCTTAAATCTTTGATTAAAGTTGCTAAGGCTTTTGGCATTGATTGGCACGTGGTGACTGATGGTGATCCAGCAGGTAAAAAATACGCGGCCACAGTCAAAAGTCAGCTCGGACATGATCAAGAAAGGCATCGCTTAACGGAGTTACCTGATCGTGATATTGAACACTTCCTTTACAACAACGGTTTTGAAGCGTTCTTTAAGCACATGCTTAAGATTCCGCTCGATCACCCAATACCAGCAAAAAAAGTCGTCGTTCGTGTCCTAAAGAAATACGCGAAACCCGATCTCGCATTGGCGATAGTTTCTCATTGCGAAGAAAAAGGGATTGAAGGTATTCCTATCTTACTGCGTTGGACTTTAAAGCGTGTAGTGACAATGGCGAATGGCAACACATAAAAAAGCGGCACCAATCTAGGTGCCGCGTATCAAAACGGTTGATACAAATTAATCGGGGGTATTCCTAACAAATGGAGCCATGTTAAGGAATGCATCACAGACTAAGGGCGAGCTTGTAAACCACCATTTGCCTGAGATTGAGTTGACCGTTGATGTAACCACACTCCGCTTGTTTTCATTAGATAACCAAAAATGCCACCTAGAATCAGCGAAGGAACCACCAGTTTCCAATTACCCTCTGCCGCAAAGGTTGCACAACAACCGATAAAGGTGCCGGGAATGTAACCGAGCCAGGATTTCTTTGCTTGAATACACATAACGAACGCAACCACTGCTGTAATCACATAACCTGCAATTTCTAATGAAGCGAATTGCGAAGCGTGGATGATCACCATCGCCCAAAAAACGCCGCTAATATTGGTCATCAAACTGATTGATAGCCCTTTTAGGCCATCATTGGGTGAGGCAAAAAAACTGGTGCATCCGAGAAAGCCAGCCCAAGAAAGTAACCCCAGTGATACCGCGATCCAACCCCATAATCCAGAAAGAATGCCAGTAGTAAGTGATATTGCAACGAGAGTGCTCATAACGTCTTGCCTTGTGTGGTTTAACACATCAAATGTACAAGGCTCTATGGTAAGGAAAATATCGCCCAACAAATAACGGTTCGATCACATTATCAAAGTAACATGAGTGTATGAATTTCACTAAATTGTGATGCAATCGATATTTCAACAGATATAGGAAATATCAGGTTAGCTCTACAACACGCTTGGTTTGCCTTTCATCATCCTAGCGCCCTCGCGTTTAATGCATTCGACCAATGGATTTTCAAGCATATCAGCACGCCAGATAAACGAGAGTGTTCTTTCCATATTAAGGTCAGGCACATTCAAAGCGATAAGCTTGCCACTATCAATAAAACGTTCAACGTCGAGATAAGGCAAACAAGTGAGATATTGCCCATTTTCGACCATGCTGCGAAGCACAGGAACATGGTCGTATTCGCGCCAAACATCGAGATCTGCAATTAGGTGATGCATTGAACTGTCAAAAATCATTCGTGTCCCACTGCCATGTTCGCGTAATACCCATTTCGCTTGTTGAAGTTGAGCCAAACTAATGGTTTTGTGCTTAGCAAACGGATGGTGTGCGGCGGCAACGACTGTTAGGTGATCTCGACACCAAACTTCTTGTTCAATTCTATTGTCGTCACAGCGCCCTTCGATAATGCCAAGATCATATTGGTAATCCAAAACACCTTGAATCACGATATCAGTACTCTCGACACAAAGTGCGACTCTCATTTCAGGGAATGAGTTATCAATAATACTGATGAGGTCAGGCACTAAATGTTCAGCAGGTGTTTGGCTCGCGCCCAGCTTAATAGTGCCGCTTAGCAAATGCTGATCATAAAACCCCATTTCTATCTGCTGCGCATCTTGCAATAAGCGTTTAGCTTTAGGCCGTAGCCACATTCCCCAGTGCGTTAAGGCCATCTGCTTGCCTTGACGTTCGAACAGAGGTCGACCAAGCATTTTCTCGAGTTGAGCCAACGACATACTGGTTGCCGATTGAGTTAACGCCAATTTATCTGCAGCTTGGCTAACACTGCCTGTATCGGCGACGGTGTCAAATACCGCAAGCTGTTTTAATGAATAACGCATCACGTTCCAATCCTTGTGAGTAAGGTGACATTGTCACAAAATAAACTTAACGATTATCAAACTGTTACTCGTCTATAAGCAAGCCGTTTCATTTTACCTAGCTCCGTTATCATATCAATATTTTTGATAAGGTTTTTAAAAATTATCAATTTTACCTTTAGCACCTGACATCGTAGTTTAAATGGGCAGTGACGGAAAGTTCACTTTTTAATCAAGGAGTTATTTATGAATTTGATAGTCGGGAGTGCGTATGTCGACAGCGCAAGCGAATAACCAGTGCTTCTCACCCTCAGAAATGATGGCAGAGGCTGAAAAATTCGCCCTAAGTAAAACGAAAAAATCTAGCACCATGACATTAGGTCTTGCCGTGATGGCTGGCGCTTTTATTGGACTCGCTTTTCTGTTTTACATCACAGTGACAACCGGAAATAACGATACAGGCTGGGGTATTAGTCGTCTTGCTGGCGGACTGGCGTTCAGTATGGGATTAATTTTAATCGTGATATGCGGTGGTGAGCTATTTACCAGCTCAGTGCTATCAAGTATTTCTTGGGCGAATAAGCAAATCAGCTTTGCCAAGATGGTTAGCATCTGGGGCAAAGTTTATGTCGGGAACTTTATCGGTGCCATGTTGTTGCTTGCGATCGTTACCGCGGCTGGTTTATACCAAATGGACCATGGCCAATGGGGATTAAACGCTCTCAATATTGCCCAACATAAGTTACACCATACAAGACTGCAAGCATTTGCTTTAGGGGTGTTATGTAACCTTTTGGTTTGTCTCGCAATATGGTTAACCTTCAGCAGTACTAACGCACTGACCAAAGCAGCAATGACCATTATGCCTGTGGCGATGTTTGTCTCTAGCGGGTTCGAACACTGCGTCGCCAATATGTTTATGGTGCCACTTGGAATCGTTATTCAAACGTTTGCACCTGACAGTTTTTGGCAACAAGTTGGCGCCAGCGCTGGGCAATATGCAGACTTGAATATTCACCAGTTCATCGTGGCAAATCTCATTCCAGTGACACTCGGCAATATTGTTGGTGGCGCCGTGCTCGTTGGCCTCGCTAACTGGAGTCTTTATCGTCGGCCACAACTTAAATCGGCAAATGTACAAGCAATCACAACAACAACTCAGATAAATACGGCTAAGGAACTTACTATGAACAATAACATTACAGCAAAAGACATTATGAACACCCAAACAGTAGTATTGAGCGCGGATACACTGGTTCCAGTTGCCATTGATACGCTACTAGACAATCAACAAGTTAGCGCGCCAGTATGTGATATTGAAGGACGTTTAGTTGGCTTTTTCTCCGCGCATGACGTTATGGTTGATCTTTGGTGCCAAGACTATATTCCACAACAACAACAAAAGGTGGTCGATATTATGTCGCGTGATGTCGTCGCAATTGATGCGCGAGATAAGCTGGTTGATATTGCCGAATTCCTATGTATCGACAAAGATCAGCTTTATCCAACGACGAGTATGGGCATTGCAACCCATCTGACAACACTCTCTCTTGAAGAACGTGCGAAAGCGATGAAAGTACACAAGCCACATATCCTGCCAGTACTAGAGAATGGTCGATTAGTCGGTGTGATTGAGCGTAAGGATGTTTTACAAGCGTTACGCCCAATCTACGGTGAGCGTATTACTGTCATTAATGAGCGACAATTAGAAACGGCGTAACAAAGCTCGTTCATTTGCTAAGGTTTTGGTTAGGAAATAAGTCGCTTGACCAAAAAAGCCCCCAACTTAGGTTGGGGGCTGTTTGTATTTGATGGGCAGAAATTACTTTTTAACACCTTCAACATGCAGTTCCATGTCTACGTAGCTTGAAGCTCCCATCACGGCGATGTTGAAATCAGCAAGCTCAAGACGTGTTGTGCCGTAGAAGCCAGCTCGTTCACCACCCCAAGGGTCTTGACCTGCACCGATAAACTCAGCATCGATAGTAATTGGTTTAGTGACACCATGTAGATTCAAGTCGCCATTTACGGCTAACTGACCATTGCCTTTGTCAACCACGCTAGTGCTGGTAAAAGTGGCTGTGTCGTATTTTGATGCATCGATAAAATCTGAGCTACGAATGTGCTTATCACGTTCAGCATGATTTGAATCAAGACTCGTTGTATCAACGTTTACCGTGACTTTTGAGGCACTGACATCGGCAGGGTCGTAAGAAAATTGACCGTCAAACTTGTTGAAACGTCCCTTGATGAAACTATAACCGAGATGACTAACTTTAAAGTTAACAGACGCGTGTGCGCCTTTGGTGTCGATCATATACTCTGCTGCGCTTGCGCCAAACGGTAACGCCATTGCCATTGCTAGTCCGGTAACGAATAAAGTCTTTTTCATTTTGAAGCTCCTATCATCTTGCGTAGCGTATTGTCTTTGTTAATAAAGTGGTGTTTCAGTGCGGCAACCGCGTGTACGCTTGCCAAAATAATCAGAGTCCATGCTGCGTAGAAATGAATTTCGCCAGATAAATCTGCCTGTCCGTCAAAAAACGCGCCAAGACCAGGAACGGTGAACCAACTAAATACTTCGATTCCCCGACCATCTTCTGTCGAGATCAGATAGCCTGAGATAAACAGGACGAAAAGAACCACGTACATCGCTAAATGCGCTAATTTTGCACCCAGAACTTCATAGCGCGTACCTTCAATTTTTGGTGACGGCGTAACCAGATTCCAAACGACTCGAGTTATCGTCAAGCCAGCTAAAAGAATCCCTATCGATTTATGCCAGTGAGGTGCAGTACGGTACCATTCACTATAATAAGAAAGGTCAACCATCCACAAACCAACACCAAACATGCTAATTACCACCAAAGCCGATATCCAATGCATAGAGCGCTTAGGCAAACTGTAGTTTTTTACATCTGATTTCATTTGCTTATCCTGAATTTCGATCAGTTTTTTCAGAGTACATCTCATCTGTAATATATAACATAGTATTTACTATTATTAACACCGTCGACAGCGGTTGGACTTGATGAACTCGTTCGAAAAATTTGAAGAAACTTTTAAAACGCACTTTTCTGCGATATTTCATCAAACTCATCAGTGATATCAAGCATCCTACGCTGTATTACCGCTTGGGCATCGGGTAAGCCTTGGTTCTAAAAGGCGCGGCCAAACTTACTGACAATGCAATCAAAAATAAAGTCGTTATCGAACTGGCCCATTTCTATATCCCATTCGTCTTCTAGGTAACGCTGTAGAGCGCGGCACATCGTTTGTTTTTGTTGTGATGTAAATTCAATCTTAGACATAAACTATTAAAGCGACGTGATTTCTCTTGATTAAGTGTAACGAATCATAACCAGCGCGTGTTAGTCTTTAACTGCTAATTGCTCATAATGGAGAGATGGATCTTGTTATTGGATGTGCTCGTACAGAGCGTTAATGAATTCCAAGCTGACTGCATGACATTGTGTGAAAAACACTACCCTACCATTCACAACAAAGGAATGACTGAACATCACTTGGGTTTGGCTTTCGCGCGTCGTCTGTCACGCACACTGAACGAATTCGGTCATGATTATGATTATAAGCCGTTAGACACATCGGGATCGATGGAATTACCGCATCATTACCGAGTCAGCTCTGAAATTGGAACCGTATGGATTCTCACCTCGCATTTGGTCAGTGCAGGCTCATCTTGCCGTAAAAAACTGTTTAGAAATGTCGCCCAATGGCAGCAAGAATATGGTTTCGCCGTTCAACCTAACGATCTGTTGCTTTTATTGACCGATCACTGGATTACACGCAGCAAGCAAAGCCGCGAACTCCTTCATTGGTGGACAGGTCAGCTTCCTGAAGAAGTGGACGAATACAAGGTACAAGGTATTACCCTGTATGAAAGTGAATCACTGTTGGCGCAAACCATGGACAAACATTTTAACCTCAGCCCTTACTTTGTCAAATTTACACACCCGCTAAAACGTGCTACGGACCAACAGTTAGTACGTAAATACATCCAACTCTATTCTGTGGTTCAACTTAGTTAGCTATCTAGCACGTTTTCTGTCTAGGCTTATAGCTTTGTTTCGTCGTTGAATCATGTGTAATGTGAGTTAATTCTCTTACGCCTGACAACTCACAATGTCTGTTACTCTATGATTAATGGTGAAAAATCATTCGCTTGTGCGACTTGTAGATAGTAAATGATGAGATCTGGATTCAAAAAAATCAACCTCTATAGCTTGCTTTCTTCCAATCCGTACATTGCTCATATAACTTGAATGATTAATGCAGATTTACTAACACTTGTTCAGTTAAACTGATTATTATATATCGACTATTCATAAGCGTTGAGGTCAACACTTGCTATGATACTCTCTACTAAACAGCAGTTCGTTGATTGCTTGGCGATGAATGATCAATCACAATATATTGCTAAGTATAAGAAGCTGGTCTTAAGCAGTGTTTACCAACCGATATTTGACTCACATGGGCAAATTATTGGTGTCGAAGCCCTAGTCCGAATTGAAGACATTGAGCGGGGAAACGTCCGACCTGATATCTTCTTTCACTCGGATAAATTCGAATTCAATGACAAAATGAATGTCGAACGCCTTAGTCGTGTGATTCATATCCGTAACTTTGCTCGCTCTAAATATCGTCACCTACAACTTTTTCTTAATGTTCTGCCTTCGTCTGGACAATACTTATCACTTGATAACATCGAATCGAGTCTACTGTCGCAACGTATCAAGGCACTCAACCTGAATAACTCTCAGTTAGTTATGGAAGTTGTTGAACTTCAAGTTCCCGATGAACGACAGCTGCAGGTAGCGATGAATAAGCTCGCTAAAAGTGGTTTTCATATTGCCATTGATGATTTCGGCGTTGAAGCATCGAATCGACAGCGTGTCGAACAACTTCAACCATCCATCATCAAAATTGACCGCTCACTCATGCTTGCCTACATGAAAGGTGAACCATTTCCATTAATGTCCGGCATCCACTTAGCGAGGCGAGTAGGCGCTAAGTTGGTTGTAGAAGGCATAGAGACTCAGCCGCAACTTGATGCGATGCATGCACTGCATATTGATATGTACCAAGGCTATTATTTAGCAACGCCAAAGCCACTTGAGGTCGTTTATAGTGATGCTCCCACTGAGTGGGCAGCACTCGGTGATCCAAGTTGTGTTTATCGCTGATTGCGACCTCACTCTTCATTTTTGTACTTTTTTTGCTCGCACGCACCTTACGTTCCACGTTAGTACTACCCTCCTGACTCTTTTATTTTATCAGTGTTATTTTTAACAGCTACAAAACTGCATTAGAACAATAGACTTATCTAATAATGACAAGATTACTGATATTTTGCTCTAGATCATGAGTTGTTCAAGTTGCCCTCGTGCTACAGGATAGATTTCTGTACATTACCAGACATATTTTGAAACACTTCCTATAAGATTATTATTATTTCAGGAGATTTCTATGTTGGAGCTCTTAATTGGGTTAGTCGTGACCATTGCGGTTGGGTACTTTATTGTAAAAGAATACAAACCGGCAGGGGTATTACTGGCGGCGGGTATCTTGCTGCTAATTCTTACTGGCTTAATGGGACATACTGTTCTGCCTGCTAAAATTAACTCGACCGGCAATATGCTAACTGACGCCTTGGAGTATGTGAAGTATATGCTGCAATATCGTGGCGGTGGTTTAGGTATGCAGATTATGTTGCTGTGTGGTTTCGCCGCTTATATGACGCATATCGGTGCGAATAACGTGGTTGTGAAACAGTTCTCTAAACCACTATCAGTTATTAAATCACCTTATGTGTTACTTGTTGCTGCTTATATCGTCGCATGTTTGATGTCATTAGCAGTAAGTTCAGCGACAGGTCTTGGTGTTTTGTTAATGGCTACCCTATTCCCTATGATGACCGCAATGGGTATATCTCGCCCTGCCGCGGTCGCCGTTTGTGCGTCACCGGCGGCGATCATTCTCTCACCAACTTCTGGTGATGTGGTTATTGCCGCGGAAAAGTCCGGGTTGAGCCTTGATGTGTTTGCTGTCCAAACCGTACTGCCAGTTTCTATCTGTGCGATTATTGTTATGGCCGCCGCCGCCTTTTTCTGGAACAAATATCTGGATAAAAAAGATAACTCACCAATGGAGCGTGTTGATGTATCAGAGATCGAAGTCAATGCACCTGGGTTCTATGCGGTGTTGCCATTTTTACCGATTTTAGGCGTATTCCTTTTTAACGGCCGTACAATTCCAGGTTTAACACTCGATATCTACACTATCGTTGTACTGTCTATTTTCATTAGCGCTATGGTTGATTATGTGGTGAAAAAGTTCGATGGACAAACTACCCTCGAAGATCTTGAATCTTGCTACGAAGGTATGGCAGATGCTTTTAAGGGGGTTGTTATGCTGTTGGTTGCTGCGGGAGTATTTGCCCAAGGTTTAATGTCGATCGGAGCGATTGATAACTTACTTCATTTGGCAGAAAGTGCTGGTGCGGGTGGTATGACGTTGATGCTAATTCTAACCGCTTTAACGGTAGCCGCGGCCATCGCGACTGGTTCAGGTAATGCCCCTTTCTACGCGTTTGTCGAGCTTGCCCCATCCCTAGCTGCCAAGATGGGAATCAACCCTGCTTTTCTTATCATTCCGATGTTACAGGCCTCTAATTTAGGCCGTACGATTTCACCAGTATCAGGAGTCGTAGTGGCAACCTCAGGCATGGGTAATATCAGCCCGTTTGAAGTAGTGAAACGTACCTCAGTCCCCGTGTTATGCGGTTTGATTACCGTCATTTTAGGCACTGTAGTCTTGGTACCTATGTACGCTTAATACAAGCAAGTAAACAGTCAAAATCATAGGGGGCGCATACGCGCCCTTTTTATTTCAACCAACTCATCAGGTTCTTTATCTTTAAGTAAATAGCCATCTGCTCCAGTTTTGACGATTGCCTCGATATCCGCGGGACTATCAGAAACCGTTAGAATGACAATTGTTGCGTCACACTCGTCAGTACGTAGTGCATTAAACAAGCGTAATTGGTTTAATTACAAACCTTCATAATAAAGCCACCGCAAATACGGTGGCTTTATTTTATCAGTCGCCCAAGTTAAATATCTGGGTAGCCCTGAGGGTTATTCGACTGCCAACGCCAGGTATCTGTTGTCATATCATCCAAGCTACGTACGGCTTTCCATCCCAATTCTTGCATCGCTTTCGATGGATCTGCCCAGCACTCTGCAATATCACCAGCCCGTCGTGCTACAACTTGATAAGGGACTTGCTGACCACTGGCCGCTTCAAACGCTTTGACCATTTCCAAAACACTAGAACCATTCCCCGTTCCAAGGTTATAGATGTGCAAACCCATTTTAGATCCAACATTTTCCAGCGCTGCAATATGACCATCAGCCAAATCAACAACATGAATATAATCACGAACGCCCGTTCCATCTGGTGTTGGGTAATCATTACCAAAAACGGATAAACACTCACGTCGCCCTACTGCAACTTGTGACACGAACGGCATCAAGTTGTTAGGAATACCTTGAGGGTCTTCACCAAGCTCACCACTCGGATGAGAACCAACGGGATTAAAGTAACGTAGTAAGGTAATACTCCAATCTGAGTGAGCATGATGAAAATCTGTTAAACACTCTTCAACCATTAACTTGCTGCGACCATAAGGGTTGGTCGCGCTAGTTGGAAAATCTTCAGTAATAGGCACAGACGCTGGATCACCATACACGGTTGCAGATGATGAAAATACTAATGATTTGACGCCTGCTTCTTGCATTGCAGCCACCAAAACTAAGGTTCCATTGACGTTGTTGTCGTAGTATTCAAGCGGCTTTTCTACCGATTCACCAACAGCCTTAAGACCTGCAAAATGTATCACGGCATCAATAGCGTAGTTTTTTAACGTCTTGGTTAGCAGTGTTTTGTCGCGAATATCACCTTTTACAAAATCAAGCCGGTGTCCAGTGACTTTTTCTATACGTTGCAACACTGCTTGCTTGCTGTTGTAAAGGTTATCAAAAATAACTGGAGTAATACCGGCACCCAGCATTTGAATGCAAGTATGGCTGCCAATGTAGCCCATTCCACCAGTGACTAAAACTTTCATATAACGCGCCTTTTTTAAAATATTTTCATCATCATACCTAAGCATAATGAGTCAATACAGAAACATTGTAAATCTTACACAAACAACAAAATAGACTTCACTTAACCTGTCTAGATCACGTCAATGACTTTTCGTTATCGCTAAGTTGAGTACCGATTAATTAAACAATGAAATTGATCACTGAATATTTTACTCAATTGAAACATGTTACTGAATAACATGCATAAGGATATGAGTAATTAATGACAAAACGTTCAATCAGTCTTAATTGTGATATGGGTGAAAGCTTTGGCCATTGGGTGATGGGCAACGACGCGCAGGTAATGCCACATATTGATATGGCCAGTATTGCTTGTGGTTTTCATGCCTCAGATCCACAGATAATGAGTAAGACCGTTCAACTTGCGCTTAGCAACGATGTTCAGATCGGCGCTCACCCGAGTTATCCCGATCGACAAGGTTTTGGTCGTCGCAGCATTCCTATGTCGGCAGACGAAGTAACCAATATGCTGATCTATCAAATCGGCGCCCTAAACGGGCTGTGCGAGAGTCACAATGCCGAACTGCGTTATGTCAAACCTCATGGCGCCTTATACAATGACATGCAAACTCATCTAACGGTGTTTGAAGCGGTACTGGATGCGGTGTCGAGTTTTGATCTGCCGCTAATGACGCTGGCCATCACCGATAACCAACCTCTGCTTGATCTTGCCGACCGATACGATGTCCCTTTGCTCTTTGAAGCCTTTGCTGACCGACGCTATCAAGTAAATGGCCAACTTGCCTCACGCAGCAATTCTGATGCGGTTTTGACAAGTCCTGACGATATATTAAGTCAAGTACAACAAATTGCACTTTACGGCAAAGTGCGCACTATCGATGGCTTCATGATTCCCTTAGAAGTCGACACCATTTGTGTTCATGGTGATAACCCGCAAAGTATCAGCGTCATCAAGCAAATTAAACAACTGTTGGCTAAGGAGGGCGCTTTGTTATGAAGCTCAACGCCTCAATCGATCCCGTTGCAGAATGCTCAATATTAATTCGTTTTGATAGTGAACCCAGTGATCACTTGTCATGGGTCATTGGTGAAATCAGTCATTATCTCAGCAATCAATTAGGCGCATGGGTGATGAATGTAACACCTTCATTCAACACCATTTTGGTTGACTACCTGCCTCATCGCATTTCGATATTTGAGTTTGTTCCGTACCTTGAACATTTGGTCACTGAAGCATTAGAAAATATGCCTGAATCTCATCAATCAGAGGTGATCACACTACCTATTTACTATGACTTATCTGTCGGCCCAGATCTGGCGCTGTACCAATCAGACGGAGTCGATATTAACCGTTTTCGTGATCTTCATAGTCAAGTTGAGTATACCGTTGGCGCAATTGGCTTCTCTGCCGGGTTTGCGTTTCTAACTGCGGTTGATCATCGAATTAGACGACCGAGAAAAGCATCGCCACGTGTCACCGTGCCTAAAGGCAGTGTCGGGATCGCGAACAATCAAACGGCAATTTATCCTAGTGAGTCGCCAGGTGGCTGGAATATCATCGGTAACTGCCCTACTCAGCTTTATCATCCAGATAAAGCAAAAGTATTACCGTTCAGTATTGGAACTAAAGTACGTTTCGAGTCGATTGATTACGACACGTTTGTTCAGCTTGGTGGCAAGGTAAACAAGGATTGGGATTGGCAATGACATCAACAAACTTTATTGAAGTAATAAAACCTGGCCAACAGACACTGATTCAAGACTTTGGACGTTTTGGTTTAGCTCATTTTGGTATTACTCAAGGTGGCCCGGTGGATGACTACGCGTACAGTTGGGCAAACCATTTACTTGGTAATACTGTCAATATGGCGGCGCTTGAAATCACTTTAGGTCAGGCAGATTTTCTTATTCATGCTTCTTGTGAGATGGCGATTGCTGGCGGCGATCTCTGCGCTCGTCTTGATGGACAACTGCTGACCAATTGGTCAACGTTTCGGGCGGTTAAGGGACAAACACTCACCTTTAGCTTACCGAAAAACGGTTTACGTGCCTATTTGGCCATCAAAGGGGGATTTAACGTGATGCCTCATCTTGGTAGTGTCGCTACCGTGACTCGTGATCAATTGGGCGGATTAGCTGGTGGAAACTCACTATCTTTGGGTGATGTACTTAATTTTACCCCACATACGATTCGCGCTCGTCCGGTTCAAACAACGTTTCGCTTTAAACCTGATTACAATTTACCACTAGAGCTGCGGTTTATCGAAGGCTACCAAGTCAATGAGTTTGATCGTGATGCGGTTGACTCGATTTATAACCAGCAGTTTGAGGTCAGCCAATTAATCAACCGCATGGGTTACCGCCTATCAGGAAGTCGGATTCAGCCGCCAAACAAAGAGTACTTATCAGAAGGCATTGCGCTAGGCGCCGTTCAAGTAACGCCTAGCGGTGAACCAATTGTGCTGCTTAATGACCGACAAACGATTGGTGGCTATCCTAAAATTGGTTGTGTCGCGCGCATCGACCTACCACGTCTTGCCCAAGCGAAACCAGGGCAAAAAGTGTCATTTGTTCGCGGCGACTTACTCGGACTTCAAGATGTATGGGGTCAATGGGCGCGATTTTTCGGCTATTAATATTGCGACGTTTGATTGTTTTCAAGGAAAACCGCCGAGTTAAGCTTAACTCGGCACCTTATATACACCTTTATTGACCGTAGTATTGCGCCAACTGAGCAGGATATGACCTCTGCTGAGCTAACTGTTCAGCACGCAATTCTACCTCTTCAGCGCTTAAGCTGTGCATGACAGGATGCAGATCTTCAATCACATCAGTGTGATATTCGAAAAGTTGCCATTGCTTAACTAGCTTTATCGCCGCTTCTAAAGCCGAAGACCCTTTAACCACCTCAACGCGGGCATAGTGATGGCCTTCAAACGTCACATCAGCCGCACGCAGCGTTTCATCTTGTCCTGGGATCTGCTGTGCACCAAATAGTGGCGTTCCATATTCGTTGGCATCAACATAACTTGGAATATATTTCGCCATATGTTCAATCGCACGTTGACTACGCTCGACCACAACAGACGAGTCCCAGCCTTTTTGAATCTTATTAAGCAGCCTCAACGGTAACTTAGGCTGAGACGACCCATGTTTATTGGCGACAAGTCCATCTTCAAATAAAGTGATGTCTTTGGTCATACCGTGCAATTGAAATACCCCACCCGGATAGGGGGTTAACTGAGCCATACCATTTGGGGTCCCACGTTGACCATGGAAAATCACCTCAGGCCACAGTTCATTGCACTGCGACCAACGCGTTACATAGGCCGCTTTGAACTCAACCAGACGCTGACGCGACTTTTTGGCTAAGTCATCAATTGACCCTGTTTCATAGCCACAAGCATTGACAAGATAATCGACCTTTAGACAACTAAGTTTGCCACTGTCGCTGCGGTATTCTATCTTCCAACCATCGTCATACTCTTCAACGCCAACGACTTGCGTATTCGTCATTAACTGACAATTAGGCATCTGTTCTAAGGCTAAGGTTGCCGATGCCGCAATACGAAAGACACTCCAGCCTGGCTCTTGCACCCCAACAATTGGAAATTGTAAGGCATCGAGATCGGTATGTTTGGCAAAAGGGATCAACCATTCGTCGATTGAATTTGGTTGAACCGGTTGCTGCTGCATGGCTAACATTTCGATCTCTTCACGAGTGTAGAATTTATAGTACTGAGACGGCTCACCCAATACTTTATTCGCAGGATCTGCCTCAACTAACTCACGATAACAGTTTTGGATAGTGACTAAACGATCTCTGAGCGCATCCGGACTGCCATCATCACTGCAGGGTACTGCAATCACGGTTGGGCGGTGGTTTATCGTTTGTGGATAGAGTCTCACAGTATCAATAGACTGTTTAAGTAATTCAACACACTGCTGAGTTGATATCTCTCGGTACAAATTTCCACCAGCATGCAAATGACAGATTGGTGGACCACAGACCAAACTTGCGCTCTTTTCCATTAGAGTGATATTCATACCGAGTTCGGCTAAGTGAACCGCGGCCGTTGCTCCTGCAATACCACCACCAATGATCGCGATTTTTGGGCTGACTGATGTCTGTTGTTCAGATTGCATTAATTTTGCTAATTCATTCATTATCAGAACATTTTACTCGTTATATCGGGCGAAAAAAATCACAATTTTTACAGGGTAAAAATGCGACGTTGAAACGTAAAAAAATTGCAAAAAAAGTCTTGACTTAGATTTGAATAATTCAGAAATGAACAACATTGTGAATAACAGAAATGCCAAGGACTTTACGGCTATTGGGCTATAACAAAATCACCTTAAGAGTCGGGCTGAGTTATCCCAAACTTTATCCACCGTTTTTGTGGATAACTGTACTTCTCAGCCCGTATGATGTTAGCTAACTGCTTTATTTATAGGGGTTAGTAGCCGTTTAATCAAACTATTAACCACTAAAGCAAGTGTGCAAAACGTGCTTATAGGTAGCGCCAACCACAGCATCCCATGCAGCTTAGGTGGTAAATCGAAACCAAACCATACAATCGCAGCAACCACCGCCTCAGAGCCTAATATGGCGATAAAACTGGCGACTAATGCCATCAAACCATACTCTGCCCAGATGGTCTGTTCTACCCGCTTTTTACTTGCCCCTAAGGTGCGATAAAGCTGAATTTCGTCTTGTCGTTGACCTAAGCTTAATCTAAGTAACGTGAATATTAATAACAAGCCTGATAGCACACCAATCCCAGCTAATAACGTAATCGACCAGACTATTTGCTCTAAGAGTTGTTGTATCTTCTCGCCCATCACTCGAATATCCATCAAACTGACCGTTGGGTGCTGCCGTGACAAAAGGTTTAACAAGTCACCTTGATTGTCTGCAAGTCTGAAACTGACCAAATATGTGGCGGGTATATTCTCAAGTACATCGGGGGAAAAAATGAAGTAAAAATTCGGCTTCATATCTCGCCACTCGACCGCGCGTATTGAATTTACCTGCGCACTCACCAATTGGCTGTTAATGACAAAATCCAGCGTATCACCAATCGCTAAACCTAAATCTTCAGCCACATCCGATTCGACAGACACACCATTATTCGCAGTCCAATCGCCTTGCAGCAATTGGTTATGCTCTGGGATGCCTGTTGCGAAGGTAAAGTTAAGCTCTCGCCTTAACGCGTCACTGGCCTCTTCACCGTTAGCCGCCTGTTTAGCATCAATGCCATTGACTTGCGTTAAACGTCCGCGAATGATCGGATAAGCCTCTGAGCGCTCAATGCTATTATCATCAAGCACCTGCAAATACGCCTGTTTTTCATAAGGTGCAATGTTGAGTGCAAATGCGTTAGGTGCATTTTCAGGTAAGGTACGTTGCCAATCGGATAACAGATCAGTTCGAACTAGCCACATGGTGGAAAGAAGCATTAATGACAGCGCAAGTGCGCCAAACTGTATGCCAGTTGCCGTCATTGAGCGATTGATTCGGCTCAGCGCCAGCTTAAATGCCGTATTGAGTGGTACTTTACCCAGTAATTTGGTTAAACCAATACTGACAATGGCTAAGGCCAAAAACAGCACAATAATGCCACCAAGTACAATCCAAACCAGTAGGTTGTCATAGTACGCCAGAATCATCGGCATAATCGGTACCATCACCAACCAATAGTGAGCTCGTTTTTGGTTATGATTCGCTTGTGGCTGCATGACATTGATTGTACTAACGTTGACCAAACCAATAAGGGGAATACCCAGTGCAGGAATCGCGATAAGCGAGCTGGTGAGTATGGACACCAGCACAGGTTTTAGTCCATAACTCGGAAGCGGACTGGGTAATAAATCAACCAAAGGAATGCGCAGTAAGTACTCTAATAATACCCCGACGCCAATACCAATCACGACAGCTGTGATAAATAGCATTGCTACTTGAATTAGCAACCAATGACTTATCCATCTTCTGCTCGCCCCTAGGCTTTTCAGCATGGCAATGGTCTTACGTCGCGTCGAAACGTAGTGCTGGCATGTCAAGACTAGCGTTGTCGCTGCCATAATCACAACAATTGCTACCGTCAGCGATAAATATTGCTGCGTACGTTGAAACACTTCATTGGTGCGACTGGCACTATTTTGATCGCGCCATCGATCGCTGGGCGTAAGTTCTACCGATTGCTTTAGTTGCTCAATCACCTGTTCATCGCCATTGATGTAAACATTAAAGCGCACACGGCTACCTAACTGGACTGCGCCCGTTTTATCTAGATCATTGCTGTGAATAAATGCAGATGGCATTTGCTGAAATGGATTGAAGCTCAATCCGGGCTCCTCGTTGATTTTTCCGCTTACGATAAAATCAGCATCACCCACAGTGACAGCATCACCAATTGAGACTTCAAGTTGAGAAAACAGTCGCTCATCTAACCACAATTCACCAGGTTGAACGCTCGACGAGGTATTTTTTCCGTCAAACAAAACCATTTCACCACGCAGCGGGTAGCGGCTGTCGACCGCTTTAACCGTGATTAACTGCATCGATTTATCACTAAACGCCATGGTGCGAAATCGTGTTTGTTGCGAAGTGATTAAGTCAAGTGATTGAGTCAGTTGATAGAACTGTGAGTCGATCGGATTCGAAGAGACAAAGACCATATCGGCGGTTAATGCCTGCTTACCCTGTTTAACAATTACCTGTTCCATACGTTCAGCTAGTGCCGTTAGTGCAAAGATACAAGCGATGATCAAGGTCAAGGCAATGCTAACGGGCCACAATTGACCATGTTTTATCTCGCTAAGACTCCAACTCACTAAGCGCTTGTTGAGTCCAATCGGGGTGGCAGCAGACATTATGACTCCTCCAACAGACCAGCTTTCATTGTGAAGGTGCGATCGCAGCGCTGGGCCAGTTTAGGATCATGAGTTACCAACACCAACGTTGTGCCATGTTGTTTATTTAGCTCAAACAGCAATTTAATGATCTTACCTGCCGTTTGTTGGTCAAGGTTCCCCGTTGGCTCATCGGCAAACAGTACACGCGGCTGGATCATAAACGCTCGTGCAAGTGCGACACGTTGCTGCTCTCCCCCTGAAAGCTGCGATGGCGAGTGATGCGTTCTACTGCCAAGCCCTACTGACTCCAATAAATCAATAGCCCGCTGCTTATCTTCTGCATCACCTTTTAACAAACAAGGAAGTGTCACATTGTCGATAGCACTTAGACTGGGTATTAACAAAAAGCTTTGGAAGACAAAACCCACTGCCTCGCTGCGAATCGCTGCACGTTGCTCGTCATTAAGTTGATGGATGGGCTTTCCTAATAGATGAATCTCACCCGTTGTCGGGGTATCTAGGCCAGCCAATAAAGTCATTAGTGTTGATTTACCCGCTCCTGAGGTGCCGACAATCGCAACACTTTCACCCTCTTTGATATCGAGATTTACATCATCAAGGATTGTTAATTGCTCTTGATTAGTAGAGACTATTTTACACAATGATTGAGCTTTAATAACGGACGTTTGCATGATGCGACTACTTTCCTTTGTCTTAATAATTTTTTGTTTAAACCCAGCCTATGGCAAAACCCTGTTAATTCTCGGTGACAGCTTAAGTGCGGGTTATCAAATGCCGATTGAAAAAGCTTGGCCCTCTCTTATTACGCATGATTTAGCGGAAAAGGGTCAAAACATTCAAGTCATTAACGCAAGTATCTCAGGAGATACGACCGGTAACGGCCTTGCAAGGTTGCCCAACTTACTCAGCCTACATCAACCAGATTACGTCTTGATTGAGCTTGGCGCAAACGATGGTTTACGCGGTTTTCCACCCAACCTAATTCAAACAAACTTGGTAAATATGATTGAGATGGTACGCAGCGCACAGGCCAAGCCAATTTTGATGCAGATCCACGTATTACCCAATTACGGTAAGCGCTACACGGAAGCCTTCTCTGCTATTTACCCACAAGTTGCTGAAAAACAAAAAATTCCACTGTTACCCTTTTTCTTAGAAGGGGTGGTTATTAAACCAGAATGGATGATGAGCGATGGGTTACACCCTAAACCAGAAGCGCAAGCTTGGATTGCAAATTTTGTTGCCAATCAATTGATTAATTACCTCTAATTGCCCTAGCTCAATAAACTTTGTAACACTTTAGGTTACCTTGTTGAAATGCCTATGCCGGTTGAAGGAATAAACAATGATTATCGAACCTGTTATCCATGGTGTTGTTGCACGCAGCGCCCATCCTCTGGGTTGCCAACAAGCAATTCTCAATCAAATTAACTATGTTAAGTCAGCTCAACCAATCAAGCATGGTCCTAAACGTGTACTGATCCTCGGCGGATCATCAGGGTTTGGTTTAGCGTCGCGTATCGCGCTTGCCTTCGGTGGTGCAGAGGCAGACACCATTAGTGTGTCATACGAGAAAGCACCGTGTTCTGATAGAACCGCCTCTGCTGGCTTTTACAACGATTACTACTTCCAGCAGTTTGCCAATCAACATGGTCGTCAGGCGATTAACATTCACGGCGATGCTTTTTCCGATCAAATCAAGACTGAAGTCATTGAAGCAATAGAGACGTACTTCGAAGGTGAAGTGGATCTGATCATTTACAGTGTCGCCAGTGGCATTCGTCCCGATCCAGAAAGTGACAAAATTTGGCGCTCTTCAATAAAACCGATGACAGAGCCAGTATCTGGCGCGACTTTAGTGCTGGAAAATGATCATTGGCAACGGGCTAATTTAAAAGTAGCGTCCGAGCAAGAAGCGCTTGAGACAATTAAAGTGATGGGTGGGGAAGATTGGGAGCGCTGGATTGATGCTTTAATTAACGCGGAATCAATAGCCGCTGGTTGCAAAACCGTCGCTTTCTCATACATCGGCCCAGAAATCACTCATCCCATTTATCTTGACGGTACCTTAGGGCGAGCGAAAGTTGATTTGCATCAAACTAGCCACTCACTCAATCTAAAATTGGCCAATTTTGATGGCGGCGCTTATGCGAGCGTTTGTAAGGCGTTAGTGACCAAAGCCAGTGTTTTTATCCCCGGACTAAGCCCTTATTTGATTGCATTGTACAAAGTAATGAAGCAGCAAGGCACGCATGAAGGCTGCATTGAACAAATGCAACGCCTATTCACAACCAAGCTCTATGGACAAGACAACGTTCCCGTTGATGGAGAACGCTTGATCCGTATTGATGATCTTGAGTTAGAAACATCGACACAGTTAAAAGTCGCTCAACTGATGGAAAGCTTAAATGCTGACAACTTTCGACACGTTGGCGATTATAACGGGTTCAAGCAAGAGTTTTTGAACCTTAACGGGTTTGGCTTTGAAAATATCGATTATTCTCAAGAGATCGATACTGATATGTTGATTAAATAAACTATCCATTAAAGAAGAAAATCTTAATTTTGAGACAATATAAATTGAACGTCCCAGAGATTCTCTCTGGGCTTCTTTTTATCATAGCGATAGGGCATTCTGCCTACTAGACAAGAGTGTGACCGTTTCACTCGTATAAAGTTTACTTGCGAATCCATCATAACGACTATGATTAATTGAAGGTGCAAAGGTTGTACCCGTGACAATTTATCGCTCATGGAATAGTTTATGTCCAAATTAAACACCAGTAATATGGCAATTCCCGCAGAAATGAGTTCTGCATGGCAAGGTATTTTAAATCTGCTCGCCGAAATTGTTGCTACACCCGCGGCTCTGATCATGCGAATTCGTCCTCAGCACATTGAAGTGTTCTCAGCAAATAACAACCACCCCCACCCCTATCACATCGGCGATCAAGAATCATTAGGATGCGGATTGTACTGTGAAACCGTTATCAAAACCAACCAAGCGCTTTTGGTTGCTAATGCAATGCACGATAAGCAGTGGTGTAATAACCCAGATATCGAACTCGGTATGATAGCCTATTGCGGCTTACCTTTATTGTGGCCCAACGGTGATGTGTTCGGTACTATTTGCCTCTTAGATGATCAAGAGAATGCGTTTAATCGAACTTATCAACAACTTCTTGCGTCGTTTCGAGATTCCATTGAAGCTCAACTAACGACTCTGTATCAAAATCAGCACCTTGAACAAATTAACTCTGAGCTCAAGTCACGCGTAAAAACCCGGACTCAAGACTTAGTTGAACTAAACTACTCACTCAATCAAGAAATAGATAAACGTATCGCTGCAGAGCGTAAAGTACATTACCAGCAACGACACGACATTGGCACGGGCTTTCTCAACCGTGCCACACTTGAATCAAAAGTTGATGAAAAAATAGACACGCTAGCTGATGATTCACAACGCAAGATCGCCGCATTACACATTGGTTTTACCAACGGACGTCACATTCAAGCAAAATATGGCTATGTGGCTTGGGAACAAATTCTGGTCACTTTTCGCCAACGGCTGATTAAGCATGATGAACGTGATGTGCTGACAGCACGCCCCTCATCAAACGATCTTGTTTTAGTGTTAGATAGTAAACAGTTCGAACATGATATCAATATCTTGTGTAGTGAGTTAGTGGCTGTAAGTCAGTCTGAGTTTTTCATCGACGATCAAACACTTCATCTACATAGCTATATCGGGGTCGCCAGTTCCGACGACACACGGTGTGGAAAAGACTTAATTAAATATGCGACTGAGGCAATGCAATCGTGTAAAGACTCTGGCCATAAATTCAGTTTCTATAACCAAGATATTGCTGATACACAAAAGAACATCAATCAACTTGAAAGCTATTTATTACAGGCGGTTCGTAACGACGACTTACTGCTCTACTTTCAACCTAAGGTCGCCCCGCTGACACGAAAATGGATAGGTGCTGAAGCATTACTCCGCTGGCGACATCCGATACTAGGGGATATTTCTAATGAAACCCTTATTCACCTCGCCGAGCAAAATGGGCTGATTTTTGAGGTTGGTAGTTTTGTATTACGCTCGGCAATTGAGAAAGCGTCTGAATGGTTAAACTCTGTCGATGACTTTACCATTAGTATTAATGTTTCAGCTGTCCAACTACAAAGCCCACAGTTTGTCAGCCAGCTTAAAGATTTACTCTCTGCTTATCAGCTTCCAGCGTCATACATTGAACTTGAAATCACTGAAAGTGGATTGATTGCTGACGAAGTTATCGCGCGTAATACACTGACATCATTAAGTAATCTTGGCGTTACGCTGTCACTAGATGACTTTGGGACCGGCTATGCCTCATTTAACTATTTAAAAAAATTCCCATTTGACGCGATTAAAATTGATAAGAGTTTCATTCAGCAACTTGAACACAGCGAGCAAGATAAAGAAATCGTTCGCTCGATCATTCATATCGCTAAAAAACTCGACTTGGCAGTCACCGTTGAAGGGATTGAGAATTCTGCGCACGAAACCTTTATATTAGCGGAAGGATGTGACATTGGCCAAGGCTACCTTTATGGGAAACCTATGCCTTGCGATGAGTTTGAATTGAGCTTTCTTAACCAAAACCATTCCACTCACCGCTACTCATATTCGTAACTCGTCGCTTAAGTCTTTACTCTGCGACGAGCGGTTCCTATAATCCTCGCCCTTATCGTCACTAAATCATGAGTTCAATATGGACCAATTAATCAATACGCTAAAAAAAATCGAAAAACAAAATTATCGTACCTACCAACAGATCAAAGGCCAGTACGACTTTAGCGATTTTACACTCCATATTGATCACGTTCAGGGCGACCCATATGCTTCAGCATCTCGCCTACGTGCGATCCGTCCTTGGTCGGTGACAGGGCTTAGTTGGTTGCAAGCGCAATCAACCGCTTATCAAGTTGGCGCCCGCGACTATATCGCTCGACGATTCGCTGAATTAGCTAAGCAAGATGCGGCCATTAGTATTGCGCTTACCGGTCAGACTGTAATAGATAGCACCGCCGTCATTTTTACACCACAAGGTATCGAAATTAGATTCCGCGTTAACCTTCCTGCTGAAGGCCGTTCCGTATTAGGCAAAAAATCAACGAACCTACTGACGTTCCATTTACCTAAATTCATTCGTCGTGCCACGATTGAACGAGAGCTTGATATTGATGACCTAAAACGCCATTGCCAAGTTGTCGAAGACCAAGCGGCACTGCGTACTCAGCTAGCTGAAAACAACCTAGTTGCGTTTATAGGTAACGGCTCCCTACTGCCACGCGTGGCAGGAAATTGCGATCTGCCGATGAAAGAAGCGGTCGCATTTGTTGCGCCTAGTTCGTTAGAAGTGACGCTAAAAACTCCCAACCAAGGAGCGATTAAAGGCTTGGGTGTCCCGAAAGGCATTACGCTGATTGTGGGCGGGGGTTTCCACGGCAAATCGACCCTACTCAGTGCCATTGAGCGTTCTATTTACGACCACATTCCAGGCGATGGCCGAGAGATGATTGTCACTGATTGCAATGCCGTAAAAATCCGCGCGGAAGATGGTCGCTGTGTCCATAACCTCAATCTGTCTAATTACATCAACCATCTGCCTATGAATAAACAGACTGACAACTTCTCTACTCAAGATGCATCTGGCTCAACTTCGCAAGCGGCTTGGTTACAAGAATCCATTGAAGCTGGCGCGAGTAGTGTTTTAATTGATGAAGATACGTCTGCGACTAACTTTATGATTCGTGATGAACGTATGCAGGCACTGGTGAGTAAAGGCGACGAACCGATTACTCCGTTGGTTGATCGCATTGGACAACTCAGAGACGAGCTGGATATTTCAACACTCATTGTTATGGGTGGCTCGGGTGATTATCTCGATGTGGCTGATACTGTGATTCAAATGAGCGACTACCAACCTTTGGATGTCACTGAAAAAGCGCAACAGGTGGTTGCACAGCATCCAAGTCAGCGCGAAAATGAATCAGAGTCTAACCTTGCCACCTTCCCGCCACGCCAATTTAACTGTCCAGCATTACAAGCACTGCTCGTTGACGGAAAATTCCGTGTGGCGGCAAAGGGTACTGATTCGCTACGGTTCGGTAAAGAGTACGCCGATCTATCAGCGTTGGAGCAAATCGAGTCAAGTAGTGAAGTGCATGCGATTGGTTGGCTGTGGTTTCAGTTTGCTCAGCAACCAGGATGGAGTCAAAACCCAGCCAAAGACTTTGCTAGTTTACTCAATGATGAGTGGTTTACGGCGATGCCCAACTACGGTGACTTAGCCAAACCTCGCGTTGTTGACGTTTTAGCTGTTTTAAATCGTATGCGTAAGTCTCAATTTAAATCTGTGCTGTAAGTCGTACGCCCATCATCCTCTCTAAAGGCACCGATGGTGCTTTTTTAAATTAGTTGATTTAACGTAAAACGTTCCACGCTTCACACAGAATTCGAAAGCGCTCACTATTTCCAGATTCTCTATCAGGATGCCATTTTAATGCCAGTTTGCGCCATGTTCGGCGTATTTCGCTTTGGCTAGAATCATAGGGTAGCTCAAACAATCGGAGCGCTTTTTCACGGTCCATATCTTTGCCATTGTGGCTACCAACAAAGTCACGGTATTTAGACCAAAAGTCGTTCAGTAGTCGCTTCACCTCACCTTCATCCGCTTCATAATTGTGCCATTGAATATAGTAATCACGCAAAGGATCTTGATGGTCCACCTCATGGCCACAGGCATGATGTGACGACATTAAAACAATGTCCATTGCCGCGACTTGCAGCCAATTGTCGGGATAAAGAGTCTCTTGTAACTGATAAAGCGCGTTCATAATAAGGAAGTTACGTTTAAACAAATCTTTTTCAGGCAAAGGATCAAGTAAGGGGATATAGCCAAGATCACCCAAGTGAGACGCCAAAGTGTGCACTTTCCATCCACTGGGCTGCTTTCGTAGTACATCTAAAATCGGCCACAACAGTGGGTTTTCCATGTACTGTTGAAACTGCGCTGTAACTTGCTGACCTTTTTCCATAAACCCACCTAACTGTTTTTATTTACTTAATGCTATTCACCTTCATTTGTCGAGTCTTGGTCATGACAATTGTCGCCTGAGCCAAAAAAAAGAGCAGTGATTGCGGCTCTGATATCTAAATAACACCTAACTCTCTTAAACGTTCCATCAGATAGCTGTCTGCAGTATATCTCTCAGACAAGACCACTTGCAGTTTAGGATGCTACTTGCAAACAAAGTCAGATACATAAAGAGTGTGCAACGTCGTTTGTTTTCAACAATTATTGTGAATAAGTAAGCCTTATGACCACACATAAATTGAACGACGTTTTATTAAATGCCATCATTAGCACACTAAAATAACTAAGGATTTGTAATAGCTGATGAAACTTCCAAAAATACTGATAGTACTATCTCTACTCTATAGTATTGTTTTTCTGTTTAGTGTTATAGAACCCGTGTCACGTGCTGTTTGGTTCGCAGAGATCATTCCCGTATTGATCATTTTAGGCCTGATTGTTTTTGCCTCAACGCGTTTTCGTTTTTCCAACACTGCCTATATATTGATGTTCATTTGGCTCGGCTTGCATACCATAGGGGCTAAATACACTTTTGCAGAGGTACCTTTTGAGTGGTTTGACGATCTGATTGGTTCACAACGCAACAATTTTGACCGTCTAGCTCACTTCTCTATCGGTCTTTACGCGTACCCGATTTGCGAATATTTACTACGCCGCCATACCATCAAGCCGACAATTGCCTTCAGTTATGCCTTGTTCGCTCTGATGGCACTGGCCGCTGGCTATGAGATCATTGAATGGTGGTATGCAGAGCTTGCAGGCGGCGATGAAGGCATCGCTTTTTTAGGATCGCAAGGCGACATTTGGGACGCACAAAAAGACATGATGATGGATACGCTAGGCGCACTTACTTCGCTAGCCCTACTTGCGTTTCAGCAACGTGTATTCTCTGCAAGCCAGGTTAGATAAGGGTTAAAGCCTTTTGTAAACGGGATTTGAACAACCTGAGGAACATCATAACTATGTAAGTCGACAATCGTTTGTTCTAACTGTGCGTAACACGATTCTTTAGTTTTGATGATCATCAGTATCTCACTGTCACTACATACTTTCCCTTGCCAAACATAATGGCTTTGAATTGGCATGGTTTGAATACACGCAGCCAAGCCAAGGTGTAAAACCTTGGCGATGATCTCGTCACAGTTTGGCTGACTATTGGTTGTGGTCAGCGTAATACAGTATTGTCCACTCATAATGATCCTTATTATTTAGCAATGATAACTGGGTAATCTTGTTCGATCAGTTCTTGCACAAAACTGGAACCTGCCCCTGTATAAGCGATCCACACTTTCTTTTTCGCCCGAGTAAGTGCTACGTAAAATAGTCGGCGCTCTTCAGCGTATGGGTAACGGTCGCTTGATTGGGTCAACGCATCACTGACATGCAACGCTTTCACTCGTGCAGGGAATTGGCCTTCGTCAACTCCGAGTACAATCACAAAATCAGCTTCTTTTCCTTTGCAAGCGTGGCATGTCATAAATTCGATTGATAACAGCGCAAACTGTTTTTGCCAATCAGTCAACAAGTCCGGACGGTGGTAATGGTTACGACCAAGAAGCAAGACACTTTGAGTCGCTTTTGCACTGCGGTTAAGCTGTTCGAGAACTTTCTCTACTCGACTTTGCGCTAACAGCGTCACCGCCTTATTCTTCTGCTCTTTATGGCTGTTGAGTGGTTTGTTTAGCTGACGCGGGTTTTGTTGAACGAATCGATTCGCCACCTCACCAATACGATTATTAAACCGATAAGTCGTGTCAAGATAATGAATAGTTGAATGGGGGAAACGCGACGCAAAATCGGTAGTGAGATCGACATCGGATCCAGCAAACTGATAAATCGACTGCCAGTCATCACCAACGGCGAATAACACACTACTTTGTGTTTGTTGGCATAGCGCTTCAATCAAGGCTAAACGCTGAGGTGAGATATCCTGATATTCGTCTATCATGATATATTGCCATGGAGAGACGAACTTACCACTTTCGACCAATTTCGTCGCTTTGGTGATCATCAAATTAAAATCTATATGCTGCTGCTCTTTAAGTTGCTGTTGCCAGGCTTGATAACATGGCCACACCAATGAGAGTTCGCTATTTAAGCGAGTGTAGTCTGGGTGTTCTACTAACTGTTGTTGGAGATCTTTTTTCGTCATACTCATGGCGGCAAGTTGAGAAAGTTGCTTTTCTAACCAAGCAATCAGTTTCGGATTCTCGACATGACTACCGAGTTCATCATCACCGGCTAAATAGGCAATCGGCCATTTATTGAGGTGTTTTTGCCAACGTTTAAAGTTAGTTGGTGTCATCCAATGTTTCTTTAGCCAATCAATGCACCAGTTAACGCGTTGATTGTCTTCAAGTGCCAACGGAGATATCGTCACAGGCTCGTTTTCTATTTGATTGAGGATGTATAAGCCTAATTGATGAAAAGTGTTCACCTTCACTTTTTCTGCGCTTAAGCCAACCTTATCATTGAGTCTTTGTTTCATCTCATTGGCCGCATCACGTCCGAAAGCGAGTAACAAGATTTGCTCAGGATGCGCTAAATGACTTTGCAATAAATACGCAACCCTAGCCGTCAATACACTGGTCTTGCCTGACCCTGCCCCAGCAAGAACAAGGTTATTATCATCGTTAAGAAGCACGGCGCGTTTTTGACTGAGGTTGAGCGGAGACGACTCTATCTGCGAAAACAGCATCTGCCAATTTTCAAGCTCCGTTTCCATCCATTGCTGATTGCGTTGATGTAACTTTACATCTTGTTGTGTCAGCCATGAATCAATGTGCGACATACGCTGCGGCATTCTTAACTGAGCATCTTCCAATGTCATCCTCATCTCACTCAAATTGTTTTTGACTTCATTTCGCCATTGTTCAAGTGTTGAGTGAGTTAAAAAAGCCGGTTGACGTTCAAACTGTGTCACCGCCTCTTCCCAGCGTGGAAGATACTTAAATAGATGCTGGCATTGACTTCTATGCCATTGTTGATAACACGCTACGGCAATGCGAGCAAACTCACGGCATTTATCCTGCGGTAAACCTTGGACCAACCAAGCTCGTTGTTGCTCCTCATCACCATGATGAGAAAAAAATAGCAACCCACCCCACAATAGCCCATGCTTAACTTGGATCTGCCCATTCCAGACATTAAACGGAATATGCTCTTCACTCGTTTCACAACCAATAATGAGGGAGTCTGACGCGATTTCTACTTGATAATATTCTTGCTGGATAAAAAACCGTGCAGTCTTGTTTGCTGATAGCTGCATTATTCGAATAAGCCTATAAATTACGTTGTCAGCATGATAACTGAAATGTTGTCAACTTTACGTGTTCAGCGACAAATTTTGTCATCGTAATGTTGAGATAAACACCCCGTAAACGAGAAAGCTTTCAAGTCAAGCTTAGCTAGGTTATTTTCTAAACAAACTCTATGGTATCTTTATTTAGATCAGCGCGTTACCATATCAGCTCTGTTAATGTACACATTCTCTGTCGGTAATAAGTACAATTTAAGTGAATTATTTAAGTCAACTACGCCACTTATGGGCCAATCAGACCATTAACTACAGCCTTCTCATCTTTGTGACCTTGCTGGGTGTGGTTATTCCTACTTGGTACCTTAATCTTAACACCTTGATCGTACCGCTTATTTTAGGTGTCATTGCCGCGGCGCTGTCCGAAAGTGACGAAAGTTTTACTGGGCGGCTCAAGTCTCAGCTATTGACCTTGATTTGTTTTGCCATTGCCGCCTTCTCGATAGAAATTCTGTTCGACACCCCATGGTTATTTGCTGTTGGCCTATTTTCCTCGACGTTCGCATTCATCATGCTCGGCGCGATCGGGCCACGCTATGCGAGTATTGCATTTGGTTCACTATTGATTGCTATCTATGCCATGCTTGGTGCCGATCAAAGCACTAACATTTGGTTTCAACCACTGATGTTACTGGCCGGTGCCACTTGGTATTACTTAGTGTCGATGATTTGGTACTTAATTGCACCTATGCAGCCCGTCCAACACAGTCTGGCACGTGTTTTTGAGCACCTCGCCAACTACCTTGACTCGAAAAGTCAGTTGTTTTATCCCGTGGCCAATTTAACCCCTCAGCCTTATCGACTTGAAGAGGCTCGACTTAACGCTGTAACCGTTAGTGCTTTAAACCAATGCAAAGCGATTTTTTTAAGCCGTTCAAAACGTGGCCACGTTGATAGTGCCAGCGACCGCTTCCTCAATACCTATTTTTTAGCTCAAGATATTCATGAACGAATTAGTTCAACTCACTATCGTTATCAAGAACTCGCCGAGCATTTTGCTCGCACCGATGTCTTGTTTCGTTTTAAACATCTCCTTGAGTCTCAAGCAAAGTCATGTCGGCAAATCGCTGAAGCTATCCGTCTAGGCAACGAGTACCAACACACTGGTGACTCGATTATCGCACTTGATGAGCTGCAAAACTCGCTGCAACACCTTCAGCAACAAAATCAACCGTCATGGCGATCATTATTGGCACAGCTCGGTTATCTGTTTAGCAACCTTGCGACAGTAGAAAAGCAACTAAGCAACGTCAACAATCCCGATATCAATAAACTTGAAGAGGGTATGTTAGATGATACTGAGGCTCATGGAATTAAAGCCATGTGGCAGCGTATTTCAGCCAATTTTAGTCGCGATTCGATGTTATTTCGTCATGCGGTTAGAATGTCAATTGCGCTCACCATCGGCTACGGCATCATCCAAATGTTTGATATTGAACGTGGATACTGGATATTGTTGACGACATTATTCGTTTGTCAACCTAACTACAGTGCCACAAGACAAAAACTGGTTGCCCGTGTTATTGGTACCTTTGCTGGCCTACTTGTTGGGGCGCCGCTGTTAGCGATACTGCCTTCTCAAGAAAGCCAGCTAGTTTTAATTGTGATTTCAGGGGTCGCCTTTTTCGCATTTCGCTTAGCAAACTACGGCTACGCTACAGGCTTCATCACTGTATTGGTGTTGTTTTGTTTTAGTCAGTTAGGTGAAGGCTTTGACGTTATCTTGCCACGTATTACTGATACCTTAATCGGCTGTGTCCTTGCCGTAGTTGCCGTTACCACCATTTTTCCCGACTGGCAGTCTAAGCGTTTGCATAAGGTCATGGCCGACGCCATTGCCGCTAATCAATCTTATTTAGCTCATATCATTGGTCAATATCGAATTGGTAAAAATGACAGTCTTAGTTATCGGATTGCTCGACGCAATGCTCATAACCAAGACGCCAATCTTACTTTAGCGATCAGCTCTATGCTCGCCGAACCAGGACGCTATGTTTCGGCTATTGATGAAAGTTACCGCTTTCTTACGCTAAACCACGCATTGCTAAGTTATATATCGGCCCTAGGCGCACATAGGACCCAAATTGTTGATGACACTACTCACAAACTGATCTTGGATGCACACAGGGTTATCCATCAACACTTGGATATTCTATTTAAGCAGTTAAATCAACATAGTGAAGAATGCAATACTTCAAACATCAGTGACCCTGTCACTGAGACTCGTTTGGCACAATGGCGTGATGATGATGACAGTTCCGTGCGTATGGTGTTGCAGCAGCTTCACCTAATCTATCGCATGCTTCCTGAGCTACACTCATTAGCCAGTAAGTTTGCCGTTCGCGTCAAACCGAGTACTCAACAACCTAAATGACACCAATAGACACGGTTGTTACTTAACAGTTTTCGGACATAATCTAAACAGAATCCCAACACCACTCAATTCGTTTTCGTTTAGTCTATTTATTAACAATATTGACAGGAACAAGATAATGAATGGAGATGTCTCTTACCTGTATAAGAATGTAACACGACCATTTAACGAGCGTACAGACATAACACCGCAACAGTTTGAATTGATGAAATCTCAGCTCAAGACACTGAGCCCACAACAACTAAGAGCATTACAAGGTGTGATTAATCGTACACTCAACGGCACACAAAGCTCGCTCATCAGTGACGAAGAGATGCAAATGATTTCGAGTCTGTTTTCTTAGCACAACTTGCTCATTATGCAAACTGATCTTAAACTATAAACAGAGAGGTGTTGTATGTCAGTATCATCTATTCAATCAGGTTATCAGATTGTTGATATGTCATCGAAGATGGCGGAAGATGCTGCGGCTGAAATTCAGCGTCAGCAGCAAATGCAATCAATGCCGAAAGACAACAGCTACCAATTTAATCAAGTAGAATTCAAAGCGCCACTCCCCTCTGCTTCTGAAATAGAGTCACTAACAAAGCTTTCTAGTGCTGAACGCTATAGTCAAATCGGAACTAACGTGATTCAACGTGATCAAGAGATGATTGGCTCCCTGCTCGATATCCACATTTAATCCGCGTAAATTGTTGCCGAATTTTAAGCAGTGGTTGAGTTCACGCCAAGTTCGGTTAGAATGCTGGCAAACTTATCGTGTTAACTTGTAATGCCGAAACTAAATATCTCACACCTATCGCAACATCCACTCTTAACCGCAAACGATAATGCCCTAACATTAGAACAAAAGCTCAGTCCTAAATTTCATCGTCCAACGCAGCGGTTAACACCAAGCCCCTATATTTCCGATAAGGCCATGACAAAACGTTGGCAGAAGCTTGATTCCTGCACAGACTCATCTCTGTTGCTTGATCAGCAAACAAAGCTTCACGCACAAAGCTACAACAAAAACATTGAGCACTTTATCGGTACGGTCAAAGTACCCGTTGGCATTGCAGGGCCACTACGCGTCAATGGCTTATATGCAAACAGTGATTATTTGGTACCACTTGCCACGACCGAAGCGGCGTTAGTAGCCTCGTATAACCGTGGCGCGCAGTTGATCACCGCAGCAGGAGGCGCCAGTGCCATGCTGATCAACGAAGGTGTGACGCGTACTCCTGCATTCTTATTTGATAGTCTAATTGATGCCGGGCAGTTTGTGGCTTGGGTGGTTGGGCAATATGATGCCTTTAAACAGTTGGCTCAATCAACCACTTCGCACGGCAAGCTTCAAGACATCAATGTTAATATCGAAGGCAATCAGGTTTACTTGATTTTTGAATACCACACTGGTGATGCGTCAGGGCAAAACATGGTCACCATTGCGACTAATGAAGTGTTTCAATACATTCTCGCTCACTCGCCAATCGTCCCGCGAGAAGCATTTTTAGATGGTAATCTATCAGGCGATAAAAAAGCCAACGCCTATACATTGCGGCATGTCCGTGGCAGAAAAGTGACGGCTGAAGTGCAACTTTCGAAGCCGTTGGTCGCAAAATACCTACATACGACACCAGAAAAGATGGTGCGCTTTGGTCAGGTGACGACGACAGGCGCGGCGCTAAGCGGCAGTATTGGCGTCAATGCCCATTATGCCAATGCCCTCGCTGCACTATATATCGCTTGTGGTCAAGATGCCGCTTGTGTTTCTGAGTCGGCAATAGGAATGACGCGTATGGAAATGGCGTCAAGCGGCGATCTTTATGCCAGCGTCACCTTGCCGAATTTAATGCTAGGTACGGTTGGCGGTGGAACTGGACTTCCCAGTCAAAAAGCGTGTTTAGATATTCTGGGCTTATATGGTAGTGGCAATGCGCAGGCTCTGGCCGAAGTGGCCGCGTCACTATGTCTTGCCGGAGAGCTTTCCATCGTTGGTGCGTTTTGCGCCGGTCATTTTTCTCGCGCTCACCAAAAGCTCGCAAGGTAACATCGGCTGTGAATTAATGATCGGTATGGCAATAGCGCTGTTTAAAATGGATCAGCGCTTTGTTAAGAGCCAGTTCTTTGATCGGTTTCACTATTACATAATCTGCCCCCGCACGGAGAAACTCTTGTTTGGTTTCTTCCATTCCATCAGCAGTACAAGCGTAGATAGGAATAGCGAGATTGAGCTCATCACGAATGATTTCTGTTGCCGCAATGCCGCCTAAACTTGGCAACTGGTTATCCATCAGGATTAAGTCGACATTAGGCTCTTGCTGTAAATAGTCGATAGCGCTTAGTCCATCCTGAACCCAGGTCACTTTCATGCGATATTTTTCACAAAATGCTTTAGCGATAAAGGCATTAGTATGATTATCCTCGACCAATAAAACATTGACCGTTTGGTCAAATAACAAGTGAGGTTCAATAATTAAGCTATTTGATACTTCAATCAAGTCGCTATGGCTGGTGAGTTTTAGTGGCACGGTTACAATGAAATGAGTTCCTTTATTAACTGCACTGGTTAATGAAATTTGGCCACCAAGAATGGTCACTAAACTATGCACAATCGCTAACCCCAGACCACTACCACCATATTCTCGTATTGTCGTTGACTCTGCTTGAACAAATGGTTCAAAGATATCATCTAAGCGATTTTTCTCGATACCGATTCCCGAATCTTTCACCTCAATGCTTAAGTCGCACTGCTGCTGAGAAGTGTCAGCACTGATCATGACTTCAATCTTACCTTGATGGGTAAATTTCACTGCATTACTGACCAAATTAAAAATAATTTGGTTAAGTCGAACTTGGTCACTATGCACATAAAGATCGGAAAGATTTTTATGGGCAACGATGAATTCGACCCTTTTGTCATGACACAGTGGTTGAAATATTTTTTCAACGGCAACCGTTAACTCTAACAACTTAAAGGTTGAATGTTCTATATGAAACTTACCTTGCTCAATCTTAGAAAAATCTAAGATGTCGTTGAGTACAGCCAGAAGATGCTCGCCACTGTTGCACAATACATCCATATGCTCTTTGTCTTGAGCGTTAATCATTCGGCTTTTAAGTAACTGCGAAACCCCCAAGATTCCGTTGAGTGGTGTTCTTAATTCATGACTCATCTTCGCTAAGAAATCCGCGCGAACACGAGCGGTTTCTTCAGCTTGTAGGCGCGCTGCTTTACTTTGTTTTTGAGCCTCAACAAAGCTTGTTATATCTTGTCCCTGAGCCATCACCTGCTCGACCTTGCCATCACGGAGAATAGGAGAAATATTCCAACGGTAGGTAGACCCATTGATGGTGGTGTTAACACCAGTCAGGGGCGCGCCCTGAGAACACTTGTGAATGTGAGATTTAAGTTTAACGATAAGTTGCTCAGTGGCAGATTCTGTGTGAAAACTACCTTCACTCGCACGATTGAAACGCACTAACTCACCATTAATACTCCAAAGCGTAATTGGCGTAAGAGAATAATTAAACAGATCCGAGAATTGCTGCTCTTGCTCATTAAGTCGTTTAAGTGCGTGATGAAATGAGTGGCCAAGTTGATCAAACTCTTTGATTTTTGCCCCATGAAAACGGGTAAGCTCACGCTGCTCGATAATCGACTCCGTGTATTTAATTAACTTATTTAATTCATGAGAAATGCGTTTTGCCAGCCAAACTCTTGTTATGAAAGCGATCGCAAACAACAATAAAATTGTCGCAACCACCCATAAATAGTGACTACGCACAAAATCAACCACATTGATGTTATCTTGAATGGTGTAGATAGATAAAAATGTCGGAACGCCATCAACCACGATATCAGTTCGAGAGACCATGTAACGACTTGCAGTCAGCGAATTTGAGTATTGCTCCAACCATTCGATATGCTGCATGTCTTTATTTTTCGTGCTGGTGGCGATCACCTGAGTTCCGACCGCAAGTAGAATCACATCAGCATTCCCTCCTTGAAGCAGGGAGTTGATCAGCTCAAAGTTATTGTTGAGTACCACACCAATAAATAATATGCCAACTACTTCACCACTTTCTTGATCGATGACAGGGGCACGACGCAGCATCACGTAGCGCATTCCTTGACTTGATGATACCTGCGAGATGTACCAACCGGAACCTATTGTCATTCCAGTCGAGAATGTCTCGAGCGATTGGGGCGAGATACCATAAAAACCAACATTGGCATCATCCCAAACCAATTCTGAATCGCGCACAACAAAACGAAAGTCAGGAGAAAGACCAGATGAGACCTGATCGATCCCGTTAAAAAACCGATTCAGTGAAACATTCTCGTCGTTGGCTAACGCTTTGAGTAGGTAAGTGTTACGACCATGGCTTTCTTGCTGGATCACTAATGACTTCAAACGATGAGTAAAGATTTTTTGGACTAGACTTTGTGTCTGCTGTTTACTACGCGCGATTTCTTGCGAGACAATTTCTTGATTGACCTGATAATTTTGCACTGCGATGACCACAATCAACACGGCAATCATAAGAAAGACTGAACGTGTCAGTAATTCTGCTAAGTGGCGTTTTCGCTGGTGTCTATTAATCATGATATACCGTTATTGATCCGAATAACGAAACGCCCGTTGCTTCAACTGTTCTATCTTACTGTGACTGTCTTCGCTGGTGACTAACTCAAACTCTCCTGAATAGACTTGTGGAACCTCTTTACCTTCGAGATCCCATTTTATCGCTTCAGCCATCGCGATCCCCGTATCATCATTCATACGCATTGCGGTCACTTGTAAGGCTCCAGTTTTGATTGCGTCTAGCTCTGCTGTACCTCCTCCCCAACCGTTGACGAGTACCTCTTCTCTGCCGAGTTCTTTTATTGCATCAACAGCGCCAAGCGCGACGTCAGTTGAACACGCGTAAAGAAAACTCAGCGCGTTGTCTTTGTCCAATGCTAACTTAGCAGCTTCATAACCAGACTGACGGGTTGCTTTAGTGTAGAACGAAGAAGATAGCTGGTAGCGGTTGTCATAACTCATCGCTTCGATAAACGTATCACCACGTGCATCACTGACATACCCTTCAGAAAAATAGAGTACCGAATATTTGCTTCCCTCTGGCGCTTCCCTCTTATAATAATCGTACAGAAGTTTTGTTCCTATTACATGGTCAAAGCCAACGTAAATAAAAGGTTGGCGTCCTTCCCATGCTCTGACTGGCGTGGTGATATTTTGTAAAATTAGTTTAGTTTTGGTCGCGCTGATTACATGTTCAATAAACTTACGATGCCGAGTCGTGTCCAAAGTAAAGATAAGGTAATCCGTGTTATTTTGAACCGCATCAAGTAACGACCGACTTTGCTGTCTAGCATCGATATTTGGACGGGTAAACACTTGATTAATACTATAACGGATGCCGAGCTTATCAAGGCGAACCTCAAACGCTTTGATATTGCGAACCCAATAGTCAGAGACTTGCTGGCCGGGGTAAACCACCGAGATAGTGATTGGTTTCTCCTGTTTGCCAATTAATGGTGTTGGCAGCTTACGAACTTCCTCACCAAGACGCTCGGTTAAGATTTTTTGCTTAGGATGAGCATTAAGATAATCATCATATTGCCAGTAACCATTAAGAATGTGAGTCGTATGGGCAAAAGAAGCAGAAGAACAGAAAACAAACAGCGACAAGAGATATTTTTTAGACATATTGAATTCTCATTAACGAACTAAACTAACGTGGAATGTATAATACCAATTTAATTAAATTTCTGATCTAATGGTACCTCTATTCGGAGGTACTATA
>NZ_NIVQ01000022.1 GCF_002811245.1 Vibrio salilacus
AGTTGGTTAGAATACCGGCCTGTCACGCCGGGGGTCGCGGGTTCGAGTCCCGTCCACTCCGCCATTATACTAAGCCCAAGTCGAAAGACTTGGGCTTTTTTACGTCGGTATAAAATCGGCTTGGTCATGGCTAGACGGTGAAATGTCTGCGTCTCAGTAAAAAGGCCAGCTAGTGCTGACCTCAAACTCAAAGCTCTACCCTTTACTTTAATTAAGGGTATCGAAATATGGATGTCCAGGTATGCTTCAAGAGCTCTTTCCACAACAATGCGAATTGAAATGGTCATTGGTTTCTAAAGATCATTGGATTGGCAGTATCGATAACGTCGTTGACGTCGAGTTTATCCGCTAGGTCGTGACTCATCTTCTATTGTAAAGGTCGTGATTGCGCCTACCACTCCCTTTTCTACAGTTCAAAATTGTTTCTCTCAGATATATCTCCCCCTTGCTCTGCAGAATAAGGCATAAATGGTCCGTCTGTAAGATTGGATTAAATAACTTACTTTTGTTGCTGGTAAATCTCTCAGTAATAAAAAAAGCCACCCAGTAAAGGTGGCTTCGTTGTACTTATGTAGAGAAAGCGTTATGCGGCAGGCTCATTGATTAGAGTAAGTGCTTTTCTTGATACTTCATGTGCTGCATTGGTGAGGTTTTGCTTCTCTAAAGCAATGGCAAGATAGCTGTAATCAGGCACGCTCGAGCGAACTGAGAGTGCTTTTTCTAAATGGTGTTGCGCATCTTGCCATTTGTCATTACGCAGATAAAGCTGAGCGAGTGCACTATGCGCAGCGGCATTGTTAGCATCTTTACGTAATACGCTCTGCAAGAAGGTTATTACTGGATGAGTATCGGCTAGCTTTAATTCAGGAATTAAGCGATACAGATCACTGTTAGGGTGTTTGCTCAAGGTCTCTTTGATCAGAGTGAATGCCTCATTATCGGCTTGCCGAGCTATGAGCTGTTCAGCAAAGCAATTGATGAGTTCGAGATCAGACTTCATTTTACGCGGTAGCGAGTTCCAGTGGGCAATTAGACCTTCACTGCCGCTCTGCTCGGCAACTTTATGCAGTAACCCACATTGAGCACGCTGCATCAGAGGTTGTTGTTCTTGCGTCGTAATAATGTTGTTCTTAACTAACTTTGGAATTAAGTCTAAAAGCGGTTGCCATAGTTTGAGTTCGATATAAACCTGTTTAAGCAAGTTAACTACAACTGAATTGTTTGAGTATTGAATGTTTAGAGTTGATAGTGTGTCGAATGCAGCATTGTAATCAGCATCGCGAATCTGTTGTTTAGCGCGAGTCAGTTCGACTGCAAGTTGTGAGTTGTCTTGTTGGGCTGCAAGTTCGAGGTAGCGATCCCTTTGCTTTTTATCACCTAAACCTTGCGCGGCCTCTGAAGCAACGAGATAACAGAGTAGTGGCATATCATGGTGGTTTGCCCAACGAGTCACTTTTTTCTCTGCCTGTTTAAAATCCCCTTCAAGCAACTTGATGATGCCCTCATTGGTATAACGGCGAGAGCGGCGCATCTTACGAACGCTGAAATAGTTCCAAGTTGCAGAGCTTGCGTAAAATACCTTTTTAATTAGGTATTCTAAGCCAAAGAGAGCCGCTAATGTCGCGATAATAAAAATCACCAGAGTAGTGACGCTCATTTCGAGGGTTTTATCTGCGATCGAGACTAGCACGTAACCTTGTTGTCCAGAATATTGAGTGCCAACAAACAACCCTAAGCCCAATACGACGAATAGAAAAATCAGTCGAAACATTATTTATCCTCCGTAACTAGAGTCGTTACCTCGCGGCGAAGGCGCTCACGAATTACGTCGGAAAGTTGCTGCTGCGTTTCCAGTTTTACCGGGTAATCAACTTGCACTCGCTGTTTACTCAATAGCTCTAGTGCTTGATTAAACTCAGCCACCTCTTTTGAATCTTGGTTAAAGAAGGTGGCTGACCACTTATCTGCGGTGGTCAGTGCCGTGGTGTAGAGGTCCTGTTGTTCAACATAGACGGCTTTAATCGCCGTTTCTAACTTCGCTTTGATGTTTTCTTTAAGATAGAAGTGCTGTTGTGGAGAAAGCAGTGGAATCACATTGCCATCGCGAGTGCGGAAAGTAATGAAATTGTCTGAGAAATCCTTAAGCGAGGTAAGCAGGTTATCTTGCCAATCATCAATGTTTTGTGACACCGCTTGTGTCTGTTGCTGCTCGGCTTGCGGCAAAATGGCATTGGCTAACGGCAGAGTATCGACTTGTTGTTGTAGTGCGGTGATTCTTAGCACTAGCCCTTCGCGGTCAATTAATGGGATGGTTTTGAGTTTAGTAATGTCGTTAGCCATCGACTTACGTAAAGGAACTAGGCTCGGGTCGTTAAGTGCAGCAATACGTTGATCGGCACTTTCCATTAATTTGGTTGCGCTAACCGCATCGTGCTCTAGGAAAAGTTTACGTCCAGCAAGTTTGACCAAGTAGTCGGCTTCAGCAAGCAACCAATCGTTAGGACGACGACCTTTCACGTCGGCCACTGCGACTTGCAAACTTTCGATCGTTTTTTGTTGTTGGGCTAAGACCGTCTCTGCACGGTGGGTGGCCTCAAGGGCTTTGGTGACCGCTTGCTGCTCCACAGATGAAAGTTGTGATTGCATATCAGATTGCGCTTGTTGAAGTTGCGCTTGCAAGGCATCGATTTTCGCTTGATATTGCGTATCTTTTTGCTGCATCTGGAAAGTTAAGCCTCCGCCAAATAATAGCGATAGTACAATCGCGAGTGTGCCGAGTTTCACGCCGCGTTTGCCTTGCTTCTCGTCCAATTGAACCGTACTAGTGGTAGGTTGTGGTGCAGCGCTTTTCGCTGCGGTATTGTGAGTCGTTGCCGTGTTTGTTTCAGACGCTTTGGCTTCTACTTGTTTTGCATCCTCTGCCTTGTTGTCTTGGTCAGGGGCAATGTTTTCGTTTTTATTCTTGCTTGTCATTACTTATGTCCTGTTTCGTTGACCGGAGAGCAGCCAATAATACTGGGTTCGAGGCACTGAAAGTGTTGGTAACAACGTTAAAACCGACTTCTCGTGCTTGTTGCGCGATACGCTCACTGGGTACCCATAAGTGAAGCGTAAACAACCAGTTCTGTTGTGATGGAGTAAGGTTAGAGAGCAAGTACTCCAACTGGCCTGAACTGGTGACGACTAATTGAGTGATAGGTTTATCTTGCCAGATTGGTAACAGTAAATCTGAGCGGAAAGCGAGGTTTTCTCGTTTATACACTTCACGATATTCCACCTTGGCGTGCCGGGCGGTGAGCGTGTCAAAGATAAGTTCTCGACCACCATTGCCGCGCAGTATCAGCACGCGCTTTCCAGCGACATCAGCAAGCACTTTTAGGTTTAGCAGATGTTCACTATCACTAATGTCTGGATAGTGTACTTTTTGTTGAGTGGCTTTGCTTAAAACGTGTGCAGTTTTTTGACCAACGCCAAGGTAGGTCTTGTTGGTTGGCCATGGGTGAGCCAATTGAGAGAGGTAATCTTGTGCTGCCGTGACTGCGTTTTGACTGATGGCGATGATCATGTCGAAGTGATCAATATCGTGCTCAAGCCCGGCAAGTTGTTTGCCGGGCGAAATGTTTATCAGAGGTTGATGAAGGTTGTCTATTCCAAGCTCTGAGAGTTGTTGGCACAACGAGAGGCCTTGTTGTCCCGGCCGAGTGACCAGTACTGCCATTGCGTTTACTCGTGCTCTTCGTAAAGCTTGGTTAAGATCTCTTTGGCTCCCTCAGCGAGCAACTGGTTGGCAAGTGTCACACCCAGTGTTTCAGCGTCTGCTCGCGCGCCACGAATCTCACCTCGGACGATTTTTGAACCGTCGGGCTCACCGACCAATGCGCGTAACCAAATATTGTCGCCTTCAATCAGTGAATAACTACCGATTGGCACCTGACATCCACCTTCTAGGGTGAGATTCATGGCTCGCTCACACAAGACGCGGTCAGTGGTTTCCTTGTGACTAAGAGGTTCGAGTAGCTTGATTAGGCGTTCATCATCAAGACGACATTCAATTCCTACAGCGCCTTGGCCAACAGCAGGTAATGATTGCTCTGGTTCAATAAAACTGCGAATACGCTGTTCTAATTTAAGGCGTTTTAAACCTGCGGCGGCAAGTACTATCGCGTCGTACTCGCCAGCATCGAGTTTACCTAGGCGAGTGCCGACGTTACCACGCAGATCTTTAATTACCAGATCAGGACGTGCTTCTTTTAACTGACACTGACGACGTAAACTACAGGTGCCGACGATGGCGCCTTGTGGCAGATCATCAATATTGCGGTATGTGTTTGAGACAAAGGCATCGCGTGGGTCTTCACGCTCACAAATTGTCACTAGACCCAACCCTTGAGGAAAGTCGACAGGAACATCTTTCATTGAGTGCACAGCGAGGTCAGCACGACCTTCCAGCATTGCCACTTCCAACTCCTTAACAAACAGGCCTTTGCCTCCAACTTTGGCCAGCGGCGTATCCAAAATAATATCGCCTTTGGTGACCATGGTAACCAGTTCAACAACTAAACCAGGGTGCGCGGCTTGCAAGGCATCCTTGACGAAATGAGCTTGCCAAAGAGCAAGTGGGCTTTTACGTGTCGCTATTCTAATTGGAGTGTTTGCAGTCATAGTATTCTAGTGATAACAAGTGAATGAACATAATCCTACCACTGTCGGGTAAAATTGCATTACTGCTGATTCAATCGGGTGAAGAATCAGTACGCACTAGCATAAAATCATCAAAAGAGTGTGATTTGGGTCTCGTTTGTAAAATAGGCTATTATTAATAATAGTAGTTACGTACCACACTAACAGCGGCAATATTAGATGGACAAAAATGTGTCGAATCGATCGTACATTTCTTTACCAATCGAAAGAAAAATGATAGATTGATCACGTTTTGTTGGTGCTTTAGAACAATTAATAGTCAAGGCACCCTCTAGGATATAACCAAGGAAACTCCCTTGCAGGCTTACACCAAGACGCTATTAAATAGACTTGATAATCTAAACCAGCAACGCATTGAGCGTGCGCTGGCACTGATGGATTTGTCCAGTCAGAGAGTTTTCCATCTCATTCCGACTCTTCTCCACTTTAATCACCCACTTTTTCCTGGCTACTACGACGCGAAAGTTCCTTATGGAATTCGTGATTTTGAGCTAAATGAAATACAGCAACAGTTTGTTGAAGATACCGAACTCACCATAGGTCAGTCACTGGCTAGCAATGTGACTGCTGAGATCTTAGGTCTTTATACTATGGGTAGTACTTCGTCTATCGGGCAAAGTACCTCAAGTGATTTAGATATCTGGGTTTGTGTCTCGTCACAAATGGACTGTGACGCGCGTGAGAGTTTGACCAATAAATGTCTGTTGATTACTGACTGGGCTCAGACTCAAGGTGTAGAAGCGAACTTCTTTTTGATGGATGAAGAACGGTTCCGTTCCAACCATTCTGAAGAGATGACTGGCGATAACTGTGGCTCTTCTCAACATCTATTATTGCTTGATGAGTTTTATCGCAGTGCGGTTCGTTTGGCCGGTCAGCGCCTGTTATGGCAAATCGTACCGCCGGAAATGGAAGAGTGCTACGATGAATACGTCGCCGATCTATGTCGTAAAGGCTATATCGATTGTGCCGAGTGGATCGACTTTGGTAAGTTGAATCGCATTCCGGCAGAAGAGTATTTTGGTTCCAATTTATGGCAGTTGTACAAGAGTATTGACTCGCCATATAAGTCGGTGCTGAAAGCGATTCTTCTTGAGGCTTATTCGTGGGAGTACCCACATACGCAATTGTTGAGTTTAGATACCAAGCGCCGCTTCTTTGCCCATGAGCCTGATCTTTATGGGATGGATGCCTATTATTTGATGCTAGAGAAGGTGACCCGCTACTTAGTTCGAATAGGTGATTTCAATCGCCTCGATTTAGTTCGTCGATGTTTCTATCTTAAAACGCATGAGAAGCTCTCACGTGAACCGAGTGTGGGTTCGGTCGCTTGGCGCCGTGAAGCGTTAGGTGAAATGATTCAGGATTGGCAATGGCCTGAGGATGTTATCGCCGAGCTTGACGATCGTCGTAATTGGAAAGTAGAGCAGGTTAAAGTTATGCACCATGCTCTGCTCGATGCTTTAATGCAGAGCTACCGAAACCTGATTCAATTCGCCCGTCGTAACGACATTACGTCAGCGATTAGTCCGCAAGATATCAGTATTCTCGCACGTAAGTTATATGCGGCATTTGAGGTACTGCCGGGTAAGGTTACGCTGCTCAATCCGCAGATCTCCCCCGATTTACACGAACCGGATTTAACCTTTATTGAGGTTCGTCCAGGTCGTACTAATAAAGCCGGCTGGTATCTTTATAAACAGCCATTAACGCCTCATCGCATTATTGGTCAGGCATCACTAGAGCATAATGAATATTTGAGTAAGCTGGTTGCATGGTCGTTTTTTAATGGCTTGATCACCGAATCTACTCGTTTGCACTCTGTTGTGCGTGATGCGCATCTTGATATCGATAAGTTTTATCAAATGGTGAGTGATTTACGTAACACCTTCTCACTGCGCAAACGTCGTCCAACCATGCAAGCTTTATCTAGCCCATGTGAAATTAGTCAGTTGGCGATGTTTATTAACTTTGAGAACGATCCAACCACAGAGTTGAGTGGTAAATCGCTCAAACTAGATCCTAAAACAACCGATATCTTCAGCTTTGGCGCCGAGCAAAAATGCTTAGTAGGCAGTGTCGATTTAGTGTATCGCAACTCATGGCATGAAGTGCGCACCCTACATTTTAAGGGTGAGACCGCGATGTTGGATGCGTTGAAAACCATTTTGGGTAAAATGCACCAAGATGCGATTCCACCAGAGTCGGTCGACGTTTTCTGTTACAGCAAAAATCTACGTGGTGTGATGCGTAATAAAGTGTATCAATGGTTAGCTGACTGCATTGATTTACGTTTGAAGCCAGTAGAGCAAGAGAAACGTCGCCGCTTTAAAGCATTGCGTCTAGGCCAAAAAACCTATGGATTGTTCTTCGAGCGTCGTGGTGTTTCGGTACAGATGTTAGAAAACTCGGTCGACTTCTATCGCAGTATTTCGACCAATAAATTGCAAGGTGCACCACTTATTGTGCTCGATAAAGAGCAAGATTACCAAATGCCAGAAGTGGTCGATAGCTTTGCCAGTGAAGGCTTAGTACAGTTTTTCTTTGAAGACAGTGACAAGGGCTTCAATATTTACGTATTGGACGAAACGAATCGGGTTGAGGTGTATCACCAGTTTAAAGGTGGCAAAGACGAGATGATTGCGAGCGTCAACAGCTTTTATACCTCAGGCAAAGATGACAACTCATTGTCGTCGAAACTGATCAACTTTAACTTGCCGCAGTACTATCAGATTATTCATCCTGACGATGATCAACCTTATATTGTCCCATACCGTAATGATGGTGCCAGCTATAGTAAGTCGAGCAAAATCGTCAATGGTTAGGGGCTGTTTATCTTTCGCGGTTAATCGTTTTGACCAAAAAGAGCATCTGGGATGCTCTTTTTTAATATCTGAAAACGAGATAATTACCACTCTATCTCTTCATCACAGTGCTTCTCACACTCTTGTTTGACCATCGCAATCAGTTCGATACCGGTTTTAGAGCAGCGCCACTGCTGATCGACATACGCAAAGTGAAATCCGCCTGATTTTGATGCCAACCAAATCTCTTTCATCGGTTCCTGGCGGTTGATAATGATCTGGCTACGGTCTTCAAATTCGAGCGTCATTACGTTGCCAGAGGTCTCATAGTCGATGTCCGCACCTGAATCATCAATCATTTCTTCGATGATTTGCATTTGAACATCCACAAGTTGATGAAATTCGGTCTCGTTCATCCAATCTATCCTATTGCTTTTCTTGAGTGTGGTGCGATTATAGGGGGCATTGACAGAATAATCACGATACAACCGATGAAAAAATCTATCTTAGCGTTATTTATCTTTTCAGTCCTTGGCTTGGCTGGCTGTGGTCAAACCGGACCACTTTACATGCCTGAAGATGCTCAACAAAATGAGCAGCCTGCACAATAAATAAAATCAGAATATAAGGGAAAGTACTTTGGATTACTTCAATTATCAGGATGATGGCCAACTTTGGGCCGAAGATGTCGCATTAACCGACCTCGCCGAGCAGTTTGGCACTCCACTTTATGTCTATTCACGCGCGACCTTAGAGCGCCATTGGCACGCTTTTGATAAATCGGTGGGCGAACACCCTCATTTAGTCTGTTATGCAGTGAAAGCCAACTCTAACCTTGGTGTGTTAAATGCGTTAGCCCGCTTAGGTTCAGGGTTTGATATCGTCTCTGGAGGCGAGCTTGAACGTGTGATTGCCGCGGGTGGCGAGCCGAGTAAAGTCGTGTTCTCAGGTGTCGGCAAAACCGAAATCGAGATGAAGCGTGCGTTAGAGCTAGGCATTAAATGCTTTAATGTTGAGTCCGAGCCTGAATTGGAACGTTTGAATAAGGTGGCTGGAGAGCTAGGGGTGAAAGCGCCGATCTCATTACGCATTAACCCCGATGTTGATGCAAATACCCATCCTTATATTTCCACTGGTCTACGTGATAACAAGTTTGGTATCGCATTCGATCGTGCGCCTGAGGTATACCAATTCGCACAAAGTCTAGCCAATCTCGATGTCAAAGGGATCGATTGCCACATCGGTTCACAATTGACCGATATTGAACCTTTTATCGATGCCACTGATCGTTTACTTGCCTTGATTGACGCGCTGAAAGCGCAGGGTGTGATCATCGAACACCTTGATGTCGGTGGCGGCTTGGGCGTGGTTTACCGTGATGAATTGCCACCTCAACCTTCAGACTATGCCAAAGCCTTGCTCGGTCGCTTAGAGAATCACCAAGATCTCGAGCTGATTTTTGAGCCAGGACGTGCCATTGCAGCGAATGCTGGTCTGCTACTGACCCGAGTCGAATTTCTCAAGCATACCGAACATAAAAACTTTGCCATCATTGATGCGGCGATGAATGACCTAATGCGTCCGGCCTTGTATCAAGCGTGGCAAGACATCGTGCCTGTGGTTCCGCGCGACGGTGAAGCGGTAACGTATGATCTTGTTGGGCCGATTTGTGAAACGGGTGACTTCTTAGGCAAAGACCGTTCACTCGTGCTGCAAGAGAGCGATTTGCTTGCTGTCCGTTCGGCGGGTGCCTATGGTTTTGTTATGTCCTCGAACTACAACACTCGCTGCCGCGCGGCAGAAGTGATGGTTGATGGCAATCAAGTGCATTTGGTGCGTCAGCGAGAAGCGCTCTCAAGCCTTTGGGCACTTGAAAACGTACTTCCGGAGTAATTGAAGTCTTATGCATTTCCATTTTTCTAAAATGCACGGTTTGGGTAATGACTTTATGGTCGTTGACTGCATTACGCAAAACATTTTCTTTTCCCCTGATTTGATTCGTCGTTTGGCGGATCGCAATAAAGGTGTTGGTTTTGACCAACTGCTGGTGGTTGAAGCGCCGTATGACCCTGAAACTGACTTCCATTATCGTATTTTTAATGCCGATGGTAGTGAGGTTGAACAGTGTGGTAATGGCGCGCGATGCTTTGCCCGTTTTGTATTAATGAAAGGGTTGACCAATAAGTACAGCGTTAGTGTCAGTACCAAAAAAGGCAAGATGGTGCTCAGCATCGAAGAAGACGATCAAGTGACCGTCAATATGGGGGTGCCGCAGTTTGAACCAAGCAAGATCCCATTTAAAGCGAAGCAGACTGAGAAAACCTATATCATGCGGACCGAAGACAAGACACTCTTTTGTGGTGCGGTGAGCATGGGTAATCCTCATGTGGTTACGGTGGTTGACGATGTTGCCACCGCTGATGTCGAAACACTCGGCCCCCTATTAGAGTCTCATGAACGTTTCCCTGAACGTGTTAACGCAGGTTTTATGCAAGTGGTCAATCGCAATGAAATCAATTTGCGCGTTTATGAACGTGGTGCGGGTGAAACTCAAGCCTGTGGTAGCGGTGCTTGTGGCGCGGTCGCGGTTGGTATCGTCCAAGGCTTACTAGATGAACACGTCACAGTTCACCTGCCGGGTGGTGCGCTCACTATCCGTTGGCAAGGGCCGGGCAAGCCGTTGTACATGACGGGGCCTGCGACGCACGTTTTTGACGGTCAACTTACCTGCTAAGTGAAACAAAAGGAATCGATGTGTCTCAAATTGAAGCGGATGCACTGACGGCGGAAATCGTGGCGGAATACTTGCGCGACAATCCGGATTTTTTTACTGCTCGTCGTGAGCTAGTTGATCGATTAGCGCTTGCGCACCAAGAGCAGGGAGCGATCTCTTTGGTTCATGTACAAATGAATCGTCAGCGACAAAGAATCGAAGAGTTGGAAGAAGAGATCACCGGGCTAATGTCATTAGCCAAAAGTAACGATCGAACTTTTCACGAATTTATGCAGTTACAGGAAGATATCCTCAAATGTGATTGTTTAATCGATGTTGTCAAAGCGATAGAAGATGTGGCCAAAAATCTTGGTCTCGTGGCTTACGTTCGCTTGTTCGATAGCGAATCGGCTCGCTACTCGTTAACGCGTGAACAATACCAACGATTCGCAACCAATCACCTTAATGGCAAGTCGGCTTATCTTGGCCGAATGCGTAAAGTTGATCGAGAGTTGTTGTTAGGTGAGCTTTCGCATCAACCAGAGATGGGGTCGTACGTTGTACTGCCGTTGCAAAAGAAAACGCTACAAGGGGTGTTAATATTCTCGAGCTCCGATGGCGGGCATTTTCAGCCGCACATGGACACGTTATTCTTACGCCACCTCGCGTTGGTTGTCTCGCACCTTATCGAAACTCTTTCTTGGCAAAGTGAAGCGCATGAGCGAATCAGTAGTACCTCTACCTAATGGTCTCAAGCGGCCACTTGAACGTTTCTATGAATTTCTCAGAAGCGAGAAGGGGCTTAGCTTACACACCCAGCGCAACTATAAACAGCAGCTAGAAACGATGGCTCAGCACTTACATCACCTTGGTCTCAAAGAGTGGCAGCAAGTGGATGCAGGTTGGGTACGCCAGCTGGCGAGTAAAGGAATGCGAGAAGGGATGAAGGCGAGCAGCTTAGCCACGCGCCTCTCTTCTCTGCGTAGCTTTTTTGATTTTCTTATTCTGCGTGGTGAGATGAGTGCTAATCCAGCGAAAGGGGTCTCGGCACCACGTAAAAAACGGCCGTTACCGAAAAACCTCGATGTTGATGAAATGGGCCAACTACTTGATGTGAAAGACGATGATCCGCTTTCGATTCGTGACCGCGCCATGATGGAGCTGATGTATGGCGCTGGCTTACGTTTGGCAGAAATGGTCGCAGTGAATGTGAAAGACGTCAGTTTGTCGTCTGGCGAGTTACGTGTCATTGGTAAGGGTGACAAAGAGCGCAAAGTGCCTTTTTCTGGCATGGCGGCTGAGTGGGTGGCCAAATGGCTGAAAGTGCGAGTAACATTAGCCACAAGTGGAGAGCCGGCTCTGTTTGTTTCTAAGCTTGGTGGTCGAATCTCTCATCGTAACGTACAAAAACGCATGGCCGAGTGGGGGCAGAAACAGTCCGTCGCCAGTCATATTAGCCCGCATAAATTACGTCACTCATTCGCCACTCACATGTTGGAGTCGAGTAATAATCTGCGTGCAGTACAAGAGTTACTTGGCCACGAAAATATTTCGACGACACAAATCTATACCCACCTCGATTTCCAACATTTGGCTCAAGTGTACGATCAAGCTCATCCAAGAGCGAAAAAGAAGGGGAGTGAGTAATGCAGTTTTTTCGCCATTTAAAACCCGTCAAAGCGATGACCTTTGATCTTGATGATACTCTGTATGATAACCGACCGGTGATTCGTCAGGTTGAAGCCCAAATGGTGCAATGGTTGCACGCTACTCATCCTGTCTCTGCAACCCGATCGTTTGATTGGTGGCGTGATATCAAACGCGATTTAGCTAAGCAAGATAATTGGCTGCCTAACGATGTGACGCTATGGCGTTTTAAGCAGATCGAATATGGATTGGGCTTACTTGGTTACACCTCACAACAAGCAAAACTGGCGGCAGAGCAGGCGATTGAAAAAGTGCTGAGTTTGCGTAGTGATTTTACGGTCCCTGACCAAACGCACTGTGTGATGAGAGAGCTGGCTCAACAGTTACCGTTAATTGCTATCACCAATGGTAATGTTGACGTCGAGAAAATTGGTTTAGCGGACTACTTCACTTTGGTGTTAAAAGCGGGCCCTGATGGCTATGCCAAGCCTCATTGTCAATTGTTTGATAAAGCGCAGCAACACTTAGGGCTGCCAGCACAGCACATTTTACATGTTGGTGACCACTTGATCAGCGATGTGATGGGCGCCAAGCAAAGTGGACTTCAAGCGTGTTGGTTCAATGACCAACAGGTCGATATTTATCACAGTCATCGGGCGCGTCTATTGCCTGATGTAGAAATTATCGCGTTACCGCAACTGTTGACCTTGATCGATTAAACCACCGCTATGTCGCGGTTTAATCTCAAGACTTCGCTTGGAAGGCATGGCCACTCTTGTCGGCTTGAAAAGCGTTAAGATAGCCATCGAAGAAACCCTCTAATTGCTGTGCTTGATTGGTGTAGCCTAACTCACGCAGCACTTCACACCCGACCTCTATAGTGCACAAATGCCCTGGTTGCTGATTGCGGCGCAGTCGATAGCGTGATGGTTGGCTAGGCTCTATGTGCACCTGAGGCAGCGCACGTAACCAATCACTTTTACGCAGCATTTTTCCGGCTTCTTGCCAAGTTCCATCTAAGATGATCAATAACAGTGGCTTATGTTGCGAGTTGGCCTCACGATGAGCGTGTTTAACGGCATCACTGTGCTGGCTAGGAAACAGAACATAGGGTAGATAGTCACCACTTACGATCATCTTTATCAGCTCTGGGCAAGGTTGGGTGCGCTGCCAAATGTGGCGGCTACACGATTGTAGGCTCTGTGCTAACCACTGGCCGGTATTGGTCTCGCGCGTGGTTTCATTGGGGTGCATTAGCAGCGCGATATAAAGGTCTGTAGACAATGTCGGTAATAGGTGACAGGCACATTGAAAGCGCAACTGGCACCTAGGACATGGCTCAATAGATATTTTACTCATGGGCGATTCATTTCTTGAGGGGCAGTAAATAGCGTTAGACCACCATCAGTAATGTCATACACGATCTCGCCGATTTTTTCTTTGGTAGCAGTAATGCGATCGTCATGACGGCTAAAGATACGTTGTGAGAGCAAAGGTTGTTGCTGGTGGTGAGTCATCACCACTTGTACTTGAGTCGAATTAAGCGATTGCCAATATCCTCGCTCAACAGAGTCTGACTCGCCATTGTCATAGCGATAGGTAGTGGTGGCACTGTGATCAGGATTTAGCTCAAGAAAAACGCTCAAGTTGTTACTGTTGGCTGAGGTGGCTTGGTAGAAGCCGGCCCAATCTTGGCTATGATCTTGATTGGACAAGGTGGCGCAGCCTTGGTAGTTGGCTCCGTCGAGCGTTAAGCTGGCACTCCAACCGTACAGTGAGTCACTCATCCCATCCATACAACTGCGTTGGTTAAGCTCTAAGTTGCCACCATCAAATTGATAGCGGCGTCGTTGTGGTTCGATCTTGCTATTAACCAAGTCGAGTGTGCGTTTGTCTTGGCCGATTTGGTCAAATATTAGCTGGTTGGGGGCAACGCTCACGGACCAAAAAGGTTCGGTGCCAAAAGCTCGGGTCGGTTTTAGAGCTTGATCGCAACGCTTTGGGTTCTCGGCAGTGAGTATATTGAATGAATCGACCACAAAACGTGCGCGGTAATCGGCAACAAAACCATCGGTTTTGCGCGTTTCTAAATGACCAATGACTTCACCATACAGTGGTTCATAAGGACCACGAACCAGTGTTAAAGCTTGTTGAAAACGGTCATTCGATAGATCTAACCAGTATTGGTTTTTGCTGCCACATGGCGTGATTGAACGTACCTCATTGCCAAGCACAATTTCTCCGCGCATGACAAACGGTTGCGATTGAATAGATTTTGGATTATCCAAGCTGGCGGTCTCGTTCGGTGAAGGGTTGATTGCTGGGGTTAATGACGTCATCGAACACGCTTGCAACGTGAGCAAAGTAATGACGGTGACTGGGTTTCGAAGCGCCTTCATGCTATATCTTCCCTATTGAGAAACTGACGGACTCTATTATGGCATACTGGCTATTCAAAACTGAACCCGACACCTTTTCTATTGACACTCTTCGTACACAAACCAGTTCGTGCTGGGAGGGAGTACGCAACTATCAAGCGCGCAATATGTTGCGTGATGAAGTTAAGCTGGGTGATTGGGTACTCATTTATCATTCATCATGTAAAAAAGTTGGCGTCGCGGGGATCGCTAAGGTGGTGAAAGCGGCGTACCCCGATCATTTTGCGTTTGATGCCGAGAGTGACTATTACGACTCTAAATCCAGCCCAGATAACCCGCGTTGGTTTATGGTCGATATTGAGTTTGTGCGTAAAACCGAGCGGTTGATTTCATTGGCGGTGATGAAGGCGATGCCAGAACTGGCCGATATGCCGTTAGTTAAGCGCGGAAACCGCTTGTCGGTGATGCCAGTGACTGAGTCACAATGGCAGGCTATTTTAGACAAAGAGCGGCGACCGAGTCAGGTGTAATGAGTGGTCAGGCTACCGGTAGGCAGCCTGATATTGCAATATTAAAACAGATGTTGATGTAAGTAATGAGCGACTGCATCGTCGGCATTGCTGCCAATAACGTCTAAGTGTGGCAGCGCTTGTTTTACTTTGTGATGCGCGGTTGCCATCACCAGACCTTTGCCTGCCATATCAAGCATTTCCGCATCATTCATCCCATCACCAAAGGCGATGCAATTTTCTAACGACAGGTTGAGCGACTTGGCAACGGCTTCTAGCGCATGACCTTTTGACACTTCTGCGGCCATGACTTCCAGACACCAAGGCGTCGAAAAAGCAATATTGAGCTTGTCACCAAACTGCTCACGTAGTTTGTGCTCATAGGTGACCAAATGCTCGTGATCATGCTCTGGATGGGTGAAGAAAATCTTGGCGATGCCATCGGTTGGCGCGGCACTAGCATCAAAACGCTGATAGCTAAAGCCAGACTCACTATGAAATTTAGCCAACGTCTCGTCGTCTCGGTCGAGTAGCCAATTGTCATCTTGGTACATGTGGATAAAAATATTGTGATCGTCGCGGATCACATCGATCACCGCTTGAACCAAATCCGCAGGCACGTTGTTGCTGTACATCAGTTGATCATGTTGGTCATGCACACGCGCCCCATTTGAGGTGATCATATAAGCGGGGATACCTGCGATGTGGCGAATACTGGCCACATCAATGTGGTGACGGCCAGTGGCAAAGACAAAAGTGAAGCCTTTCTCATGCAGTGCTTTGAGTGTCTGTTTGGAGAAATCGCTTAACTGGTGGTTTGGAGCAAGTAAAGTGCCATCGAGATCCGAAGCCACAATGTGAAAAGGAGTATCTTTGCGTGTTTGTGTCATATCACCCTCGGTAAATAACGCGTTGATGAGCCAATTGGCGAAGTAAACAGTCTACTTGAATAGAAAAGGCAAAAAGAGGGTAAAGATCGCCTTCTATGATTTCCTATTTTAATGCTGGTTGAAAAACGCTAACGTCGCATCTAGCGCTTGATTGCGGTAGTGGTCTTGCTCGAACAACAATTCATGCCGTGCACCATCGATGACCTTAAATTGGCAACTTGGCTGGGTTTTTTTCAACTTATTAATGAAACGCGCTTGAGCAAGATTAGAAACGATTCTATCGTCGCCCGCTTGCAGTACCAATAGGGGAGTGTTGAGGTGACGCGTCATAAGATAACACTTTTTACAGGCTATCAGTCCCTGCCAAACCCAGCGCGTACTGGCGCCGCCGACTTTGAGTTCAGGGTGCTGTTCATACAGATCGCGAAACCAGTGATAGCGCACTGCACTTTGGCTGAGCAAGTTGCCCTCGAAAGGTTTAGCAAAATAGGCCACTTGTCCGGGAGCAAATGTCGGTTTTTTGTGCCACGCCGTTAATACTTGACCAAGCATAGGTGCGAATGGGCGCAGGTGCCAAGGGACATTAACGCCAAACATCGGCGCGCTCAGCGCCGCGGCGTCAAAGGGGGCGTCATGGGTTTGTAAGTAGCGAGTTGCGATGTTACCCCCCATGGAGTGTGCGAGCAGGTAACGTTGTTGGTAATGATCAAGGTTAAAGTGTTTAACAAGGCAATCGAGATCGTAGATATAGTCATCGAATTCTTCGACATAGCCCATTTGCGTGTCTTCTATCATTCGCTGCGACAAGCCCTGACCACGATGATCATAAGAGTAGATGTCGTAACCTTGTTGAAATAGGTCGTAAAACAGCTCTTGATACTTAATGGCACATTCAATGCGCCCGTTGACCACCACAATCGCTTTGGTGTGATGGGGAGCAGTAAACTTTACCCAGTACAGCGACTTTTTATCAAACGATTTTAGGTCGCTCTCCTGCCTAGAACGCCAGAATTTAGCAATATCGCTTTTGATAGCTTGCTCAAAATTGGACTCTTGAGTATAAGAAGGAGTAATGTTGCAATTGGAATCATTCATGGGTGCTCAAGCCTAAGTTCGATTTTATTCTCAACAACAACCGATTATGTGTGGCTAGCTCAGTTTAGTCGAGAGGAAAAACCATGGATATGCATGTTTGGCTTGCTTATGTCGTTACCGCCATTGTGTTCAGCTTAGTGTCGGGATCGGGTATGGTAAACTCGATCATTGATGGCCTAACCACAGTGACGATTGATGCGATCGTGATGTTAGGGTACACCTCGTTGGCTGCGTTGATGGGACGATGTATTTGCTCTGAGCGGATAATGTCGAAAATCAATAAGGTCTTTTACTCGATGTTCATGGGATGCGGTGCGTTATTTGCCGCAGCCAAAGCGTAACTCGACCTGATATTATGCATAGAAGAACGAGAGATACCTTTGTTGCAAGACAGCCGATCTTAAATGCTAAGCGCCAGACCCTTGGCTACGAACTGCTGTTTCGGGACGGTGAAAACAATGCTTACCCGGCGCATGTTGACTCTAACCGCGCGACCTACCGCATTATTGTTGAGAATTTTTTGTCGCTCGGTACCAATCCAGCGATGGCAACATCACGTTGTTTTATTAACTTCCCTCAACAAAGCTTGCAGCGTCTGCTGCCTCTTTCGTTGCCAAAAAATAAAATAGTAGTAGAGATACTTGAGACCTGCACACCGAATGATGAGCTTTATGACGCGGTGAAACAGATCCACAATCAGGGCTATCTAATCGCACTGGACGATTTTGTGTATAAGCCTGAGTGGGAGCGGTTCTTGCCTTTGACCCATATCATTAAAATCGACATCATGGCGACGGGATTAGAAACCTCCTGTGAGTTGGTCAAAGAACGCCTTGCAATGGGGGTTAAACGTAAGTTTCTTGCAGAGCGAGTGGAGACCGAAGAGGAATTTTTGGCTACGCGCTCGGCGGGTTTTACCTTCTTCCAAGGCTATTTTTTCAGTAAGCCTGAAATGATTCGTCAGCGCTATATCAGTCCTGAACACATCATAGCGATGGAGCTATTTCAGGAAGTGTGTAAGCCAGAGGTCGACTTTCTTAAGGTCGAGCAGATAGTCGCGCGTGATGTCGCACTGTCATACAAACTGCTGCGTTTTGTTAACTCGATGTCAGAGCGAATAGAAATTCCTATTTCTTCATTTCGCCAAGCGCTGGTCTATCTTGGTCAAGATAAAATTAAGATTTTTGTCTCTCTTGCCGTTGCTTCTTACGTTTCGGTCAATAAGCCCAAAGAGCTCTACACCTTATGTTTGCAGCGTGCTCAGTTCTTTATGTTGATGGCGCGCGACAACCCATTCAGTCAATATCGTGACCAAGCGTTTCTGATAGGGCTGTTTTCCATGCTTGATGCGATGCTCGATATGTCGCTCGATGATTTGGTCAAGCAACTGCCGTTATGTGCCACGATCAAGCTTGCACTGCTTGAGCGTCAAGGTCCGTATGGTCAGCTGATCTCTCTTGAAGAATGTTACGAGAGCGCTGACTGGCAGGGGATGGAGCTGGCTTGTCAGCAACTCAATTTATCGGTTAACGAAGTGATGCCACGTATCTCTGAGGCCCAGCGTTGGAGCCGCGAGATCAATCACGTCATCTGATATTCCTCGCCGCTTTTGATTGGTCAGAGTTGGAGTTTGTATTGATTAATGAGGTGGTGATCAGTGTTCTACTATCGTCGATACGCAGTCAACTATGGTTATTGGTACTTGGGTGGTCAAAATATACGCTTGGTATGTTAACGAAATGGGGGTACGCGACGCGTACCGCTGAATTAGTTCATAAAGTCGGTCTGGCATAAGGGGCACCTGATATGACACATCCTATATGTATGACACATGCGCTACTACGCTTATCTCGATAACACTGCCGACGCTCAAAGTGATAGCTGCAGCATAACAAAATCGAAGTTATAACCAAAAGCTGACCAAGGTGATACCGAGGTTGGCTTTTTTGTTGTTATAGTCACTCTCTCAGTGACAAAAAGGGTGGCAAGCGTGAGAGAAAGAGTGATGTTTTTTGATGTGCTGCGCTGTGTGGCAGCCATTGCAGTGATAGCGATTCATGTGCTTGCCCCATATCGTCAAATGCTGGGGGAAATTCCGTTTGACCAATGGGTAACGGCGGTTGGGGTGAACAGTGTGAGTCGTTGGGCGGTCCCGGTGTTTATTCTCATTAGTGGCGCACTCATGCTCAGCGACCAACGTCCGTTTAATGCTAAGTATTACCTCAAGCGTCGCTTAGGCAAAGTATTGGTTCCGTTTCTGTTGTGGTCTGCGTTTTATGCTCTGTTATCTGGCCTCACTATTCAGGGCTATGAGTTTGGTGTCGCTGAGCAAGTGCTGCGAGACAGTCCGTGGCATGCCACTTACTATCATCTCGGGTTCTTCTATTATTTTATTCCACTTTATTTGCTGATCCCGTTTTTCCAGTTTGTGGTAAGACACCACGGTGATAACACGTTGTATGCGTATGTTGCGATTTGGCTGGTGACGACCTTACTCTATTTGCTGGGGATTGACGGCGTGTGGAGTAATCAGCTGTGGCTTTACAGTGGGTATTTACCCTTAGGGTATTTATTGTACCAACGCGTCCCTGCCACATTGGGTTGGACTGTTCTTTTTAGCTTGCTTGGGATTGCTGCACTAGCCACTACAACTTACATGGTGATTGGTAATAGCCTTGCTGCAGACAAGTATACCGTTGGGCGTTGGTTGTCGTATAAAACGTTCAACGTGGTACTGGCGGCAAGTATGATTTTCATCTTATGCCGTTATCTGGGTGAAGGTTTGTCAGCGCCAGTTAATCGAGTGATTGGCTTTATCAGTCAGCACAGCCTAGGCATCTATTTGCTACACCCTATTTTCCTTTGGCCAATGAAAGAGTTTGGCTGGTATCAAGGCCATCCAGCTTGGGTGATCCCCGTTTGGATTCTTCTCAGTGGTGGCGGTGCATTATGGCTTAGTTGGTTGGTATCACGCTCAGAAAAAACACAGTGGTTATTACCTTAACGTTTTAGCGCAAAATGGATAAAAGTGTCACCTTGATAGGTGAGCGTACCTTTATCTCCAGGATTGAGCGCTTGGAAGTAATGCACACCCACTTGAAATTCACGTTTGGGGCCAATGCGCCCTTTTTGTACATAGATCCAATATTCCTGCTCATCCTGACCGGGTTGAGCATCTTCAATCACAATTGACTGTTTGTCTAAAATAGTGACGTCGATTTTCTGTTGTGGGGCATTCTCGCCTTGAATGTGTTTGCGGTAGAAGTGGGTAAATGCCCAACCGCTAACAAGAGCAGTGACGGCAATAGCAATAAACAGTGTGATAGGCATAATCATTGGGTCTCTGAGGGTTTGGTCTAATACTAGCGATATTTTCGTTGTGATTCAGGGCACGGATCTTGCCGTAAAAACAAAGTGTTCAGTGTAACAAAAATCTTCGAGTCATATCACGGGCACTGGGCAGTGTAAGTCATTAGCCACTTTTTAGTGGTTGATTCTTTTATACAAACCTATTTGCATTCGAAACAAAAAGTGGGACATTAGATACAATAAGGATCAAATACCCCCTAAACTTAGAGCGTGGAGGGAGACTATGTCTGATATCGAAAACGTAGTGACACGGACGAGAAAAATCGAGGCGCTACTGCGGGCTCAGTATCATGCAGATGGTAAGGGGCTACATCAGTTGATCACCAGCTGTGAAGAGCGTTTACCTCATGATGTGATTAGTAAGCTGCGCTACATTGCAACCATACGCAATAAAGTTGTTCATGAGCATGATTTTAAACTCGATGGTTACAATGATTTTATGTCAGTGTGTGATGAGTGTGAAAAAGAACTGACGCCTCGCAGCTCTCGTTTTGTATGGCGAGCTGCGATTATGTTGATGACATTGATTACTGGTGCTGCCTTATTTTTCTATTATGTGCATTGGGACGAGTTATCTAAACATCTATAACGCGAGAGCACCAAAATCGGTTTTTTCTCTTTTGGTGCAAAAGCCGACACATCGCTAGTTTTTTACACCAAAGTCATGTGTATTGGCCTCAGATAGCAAAAAAGGACGCATCAGCGTCCCTTTTTTTATTTGTATTTTACTTAGTACATCATCGGCAGTGTCATTAGGCCTACGACAACTGCGATCATTACAAGTCCTTGTTTTTGTGAAGAAGAAATCATAGCACTGCTCCTAAAAATTGATGTTTAACGGTATGTAAATAAGAATAGCAGATTTTTAGGGTTTAGATCAAGTTAATAAGAAAGTCGCCCTTAAAAAATAACTTTTCTGGTCTCGATTAAACCTTTTTGTTGAAGTTAAGGCGCGGAATGAGTGATGTTTGACCTGTTTGTTTTCTATTCTATATTGCTAATTTTATCCATAAGTTGCTGTTATTAAATGTTATTTTAAGTGGTCAAACTTTGTTTTAATTAGTTTTGTGTGATTTATAGAGCTTTTGTTAGTCGAGCTAGATATTACGTCCATTTAACTGCTAGATTGGCTATAAATAGGCATTTTATTTCCAAGTTGCATATTAGTGTTAGTGTGATGTCAAGTTATCGCAAGGATAAAATTAAATATCACATGAATTAAATATTGCTTTTTTGATTGTAAGAGTCTGATTTTTATTGTCTTTTAATTTGTCCTCCTTCGTTTTGAGTAGAAAAGTGATTTTTTTGATGGTTCTGTTGTTACAGCTATGATTTTGAATTGCCTGGTAAAAAATTGCCGAATAAGTCCGTGCTGTCGCAAATATTGCGCCGATAAGAAGTATTATCAAGATCCAACTTTTGCCCCTCAAAGCTAGACATCTTTTTTGAGCTGCCTAAACTAGCAGCTCATTTTTATTGAGGTGTTCGAATGTGGAGCTGGCTCTCGGTTGCCTTATCTGGGTACATCAGTATTTCTGCGCTTGAAAACAATCGCATCAAGCAAGCGGCGATATTTAAAATATTGACGTTATTTATGTTGCTCGTCATGCTTTGGAGTCAGGAAGCCTTGGTTGGCATTGTGGCGTGGTGGGTATCTCTGGGTTTAATCATTTCGATGGTTGCCGATGGCCTCTATATTGCCCAAAAGCACCTTAAGTTTTGTTTTACAGGGTTTATTGCAGCGCAGCTTTGTTATAGTGCTTCATTTTGGTTTAAGCTCTCTGGCGATATCGTTTGGTGGTTGCCTGCAATGCTGTTCGGTATCGGCGTTGTCAGCTTCTTCCTGTTGTTGCCAAAAATCGATCGATTGATCTTCCCTGTGGTGATGATGGGAATGGTGTTGTTGCAGCTTAACTGGGCCGCAGGTGAAGTGTGGCTGTTGAACCGCACCGTTGCGAGCGCGCTAGGCTTTACTGGGTCGTTGACACTGACGTTATCGGCGATGCTGTTGGCTATCCATGACTATCGTCATCCGCTCGACAAGGGGCGCTACTTTATTTCTGGGAGCTATCTGTTGGCACACTGTCTGATCACAGCTTCTCTGCTCATCTAAAAAATCAAGGTGCCTGACGGCTTTTATCCGGTACCTTGATGCTCAAACAACCATTGTTGCTGTTAGGTCTCGAAGTTGCGATACTTCGGCCAATTTTCTGTGCTCGATTGATTTATTTTTGGAGGTCTTTTATGGACATACTTTCTGCCGCGACCATGTTGGTGTTGATCATGGATCCGCTTGGCAATTTACCTATTGTCCTATCGATCTTGAAGCACCTTGATCCAAAGCGCAGGCGTAAGGTTTTGGTTCGAGAATTGTTTTTTGCTTTGGGCATCTTAATGCTGTTCTTATTTGCAGGTAAGAGCATCCTTAATTTCCTCCATGTTCAACCAGAAACATTGAGCATCTCGGGCGGGATCATCCTGTTTATTATTGCCATCAAAATGATCTTCCCAAGTGGTGGTAGTATCACAGGGTTGGCGGCGGGTGAGGAGCCGTTTATTGTGCCAATGGCGATCCCAATGATTGCTGGTCCATCCGTTATTGCGGCGTTGTTGCTCTTATCGAGCCAGCACCCTGAGCAGTTACTTGAGTTGTCTGCTGCGGTATTGTTGGCTTGGGGCGTGGTTTTCTTTATTTTGATGTTCTACAACTTTTTCCATCGAGTGTTGGGCGAGCGAGGATTAAAAGCGGTTGAACGCCTGATGGGCTTGCTACTTATTATGATATCGACACAGATGTTCCTCGATGGCGTCAAAGGGTATCTCGGTTAACGATAGTGACAAAAAAGCCGCTCAACTTAGCGGCTTGTTTGTAATGGCATGTATTTGCTATGACATGTGTTTGCGGCGAATATCAAGCAGAGCAAAAATGCCGAAGATTAAAATCGACCATTTTTCCCAACTGCTCATTTTGATCTTGTCACCAAAAGCCCCAATGAAGATCGCCATCTGCAAACCATGCATCATCAACAAGAACGCGCTCATAATGTAGAGGGCGATCGCTGCTTTGCCCGGAAACGGCGTAAAGAAGTTGAGGATAAGTATAAACCAGACAAACCCGATGGCTGCTTTGGCTAACCATATCAATGCTTTCATTTTATTATCCTTGTGGTGAGTGTTGACGGTTGAACAGGCGGTAGCTGACTTGACCGGCGGTTTTTTCTCGGTGTAGATGCCAATGCGCTGGAATCGCGTTATCCAGTGTCAGCTCTTTTTCGGTCTCGACATAGATAAGCGCATCGTCTGTCAACCAACCATTTTGCTCAAGTAACTGAATTGTCTCATCGAGTAACCCTTGACGAAATGGTGGATCAATGAATACTACATGATGCGGCGTCCCGGCTTGTTTAAGGTAGCTTAACGCATCGCTGTTGACCGCTGTGAGGTTGCTAGTATTGAGCGCAGCAATATTGCTTTGCAACTGCTTAAAGGCACTCGAATTGAGCTCAATCAGCGTGACCATTTCAGCTTGGCGTGAAGCGGCTTCAAAACCTAGCCCTCCAGAGCCAGCAAACAGGTCGAGACACTTGGCTCGCGGCACATCTTGGGCTAACCAGTTAAACAGCGTTTCTTTGACACGATCTGTGGTCGGTCTTAACCCTTCGGCGTCATGAACAGGGAGTTTACGTCCTCTCCATAACCCGCTAATAATACGAACAAAGCCACTTGAGGGCTTTTTTTGTGATGTGTTTTGCTGGCGACGTCTTACCATAGATTTTTTGACCGCTAATAAAGTGATACTATACGCGCTGACTGCTCTGCTGTTGAGCGCTAACATACAGCCCAAATTTGTTGATGACAGAGTGTATACCATCACTCTGACAGTGAAAACGTTTCACTCTGTTGTCATTTTTCTTTTCTTGTCGGCGACATTGCCGCAAAAAAGAGTCTGAGTTAATTAAGACGATCTAGGATAGCCCCAGATGACGGAAAAAAAGAAGCGTGGATTACTCTCTTGGCTTGGCTTTGGTGACGAAGAACAGGCCAAACAATCCACACAACAACAAACGGAAACCGAACCAACACTAGAACAAACGGTTGACGAGCAACATCAACGCCCTGATGCTGAGCTAGCAGAAGCAGAAGCAGAAGCAGAAGCAGAAGCAGAAGCAGAAGCAGAAGCAGAACCTGACACTCCCGCTGAACCGCGCGTTGTCGAACAAGAGAAACCAAGCGAAAGTTTCTTTGTGCGTTTAAAGCGCAGCTTAACGCGCACTAAAGCGAACATAGGGGCGGGTTTTTTTGGTCTGTTCAAAGGTAAGCAAATTGATGATGAGCTGTTTGAAGAGCTTGAAGAGCAATTGCTGATCGCTGATGTGGGTATGGATACCACTGTTAAAATTATCGACAATTTAACCGACAAGGCCTCACGTCAAGATCTGAAAGATGGCGAAGCACTTTACGGTCTGCTTAAAGATGAGCTGGCGGATATCTTGTCTCAGGTTGAGCAGCCGCTGGTCGTGGATTCGACGAAAACGCCATTCGTTATTTTGATGGTTGGTGTCAATGGTGTCGGTAAAACTACCACAATAGGTAAACTGGCCAAACAATTCCAAGCCGAAGGTAAAAGCGTCATGCTAGCGGCAGGTGACACCTTCCGCGCTGCTGCTGTCGAGCAGCTTCAAGTATGGGGCGAGCGCAATAATGTCCCTGTGGTAGCGCAGCATACTGGTGCTGACAGTGCATCCGTGATTTATGATGCGATTGAATCGGCGAAAGCCAAGGGCGTTGATGTGGTGATTGCTGATACCGCTGGGCGCTTGCAAAACAAAGCCAACTTAATGGAAGAGTTGCGTAAGATCGTCCGTGTGATGAAGAAGATCGATGACTCGGCGCCGCATGAAATCATGCTGACGCTTGATGCGGGCACCGGGCAAAATGCGATTAGCCAAGCTAAATTATTTAGTGATGTTGCGCCGTTGACGGGCATTACGCTGACTAAGCTGGATGGAACGGCGAAAGGTGGTGTTATTTTTGCGCTGGCCGATCAGTTCCAAATCCCTATTCGTTATATTGGTGTTGGTGAAGGTATTGACGACCTACGCCCATTTGAGACACAAGAGTTTATTGATGCTTTGTTTAGTCACGAAGATTAAGGTTAAGCGACCAATAGCAGCAACTCCGTAATAGAGGGATTTCGGGTGATAAAGTTTCAACAAGTGAGTAAGGCGTATCGCGGCGGCCGACAAGCCTTGCAGAAAGTCGACTTCCATCTGCGTCGCGGTGAAATGGCTTTTCTTGGCGGCCACTCGGGTGCGGGTAAAAGTACTCTGCTCAAGTTGATTTGTGCGATAGAGCGCCCAACGGACGGTAAAGTGAGCTTTAACGGTCACGACATCACGCGAATTCCTAGTAAAGATATTCCTTTTTTGCGCCGTAATATCGGTATTGTATTCCAAGATCACCGTCTGCTGATGGACAGAACAGTGTTTGATAATGTCGCTCTGCCGATGCGCATTGAATCGATCTCGGAACATGAAATTAAACGTCGTGTTTCAGCTGCATTAGATAAAACCGATTTACTCGACAAAGTGAAATGTTTACCTAGCCAGTTGTCTGGTGGTGAACAGCAACGCGTAGGCATTGCTCGCGCAGTGGTTAACCGACCAACATTATTATTGGCCGATGAACCAACGGGTAACCTTGACCCTGAGTTGTCGAATCGTGTCTTGAAGCTATTTGAAGAGTTTAACCGCGCAGGGGTGACGATATTGCTCGCTACTCACGACATCGGTTTAGTGAATACGCGCCCACAATACCGTCACCTTGAGCTCACCCAAGGCTTCCTTAGCGAGGTAGAAGATTATGGCCACTAAACCTCGTGGACGAACCAATGGGACAGCGAAAAATCGCGTCAAAAAAGACAGCTTTTTGAAGGTCCATCTTAAGCAGGCGAAGTCGTCATTTCATGAATTGTGGCAACGGCCATTAGGAAACTTGCTGACTTTAGCGGTTATCTCAATGGCATTAGCGATGCCATCGGCGCTATATCTCCTGGGTAAAAATATTGCTCAAGCATCCAGTGATGTGACGAGTCCTTCACAAGTGAGTGCTTATATTCAAGAGCGTACGCCTGAGGCGCGCGTGATGGTGATAAAAGATCAGCTTGAGAGTGACAGTGATGTCGCGGCGGTCAAATATATCTCTCCACAGCAAGGTTTGGATGATTTAAGCCAGTATTCAGGGTTTGAACAAGCTATTAGCTTACTGGATGATTACGCCCTGCCGGGTGTGTTAGTGGTAACACCAAGTCGTGACGACCAGCAAGTGATTAAGCAATTGGCCGAGCGGATAGCACAACAAAGTGAAATCACCGATGTTCGTCTGGATGAAGATTGGTTAACCCGGCTGGATGCAATCAAGAACCTTGTGAGTGGTATTGTGATTACCCTGTCGGTATTGATGTTGGGATCGGTGTTTCTGATTGTAGGTAACACCCTGCGTTTCAATGTGCTGGCAAATAAAGAAGAGATCCAAACCATGAAGCTGATTGGTGCGACCAACAGCTACATTTTACGTCCTTATTTGTACTCGGGAATGTGGTTTGGCTTACTGGGGGCGGTCAGCGCATGGATCTTAACGGCGTTGATTACTGTATTACTCAATAGTAGCGTTGAGAAGTTAGCGTTACTGTATGACAGTCGTTTTCGTTTGGTAGGTTTAAGCTGGGATGAGTCGTTATTGCTGGTGATGCTCGGCATTTTCTTAGGTTGCTTAGCGGCCAAAGTCTCCGCCCAACGGCACTTAAAAGAGATCGAGCCTATTTAGTTGGAACTCGACTGTTTAGTGGTTGTCATACTATTGAAAAAAGTAGACGCTACCGTATACTTCGCTCTTGTGTAGGCGATTTGTTTATGCATAATAGTTCCCCCCTGCTTGAATCTTGTTCATTTTAGGTTCAAGATTGTTGGGTTAAAACTTACTCCAGATCAGAGATTGATGAGGAACCGAATGACGAATAAAGCATACCCTATGGCGGTTGTTACACAAGATAGCTTAGACAGCTATATCCGCTCAGTAAACAGTTACCCAATGCTGACTGCTGATGAGGAACGTGAGCTTGCTGAGAGGCTGCATTATGACGGTGAAATTGAGGCGGCAAAAGGGTTGATCCTTTCCCACCTTCGTTTTGTTGTTCACGTCGCGCGAGGTTATTCTGGCTATGGTTTACCAATGGCTGACCTAGTTCAAGAAGGTAACATTGGTCTAATGAAAGCGGTCAAACGTTTCAATCCAGAAGTGGGTGTACGTTTGGTTTCGTTTGCTGTGCACTGGATTAAAGCCGAGATTCATGAGTACGTATTGCGTAACTGGCGTATTGTCAAAATCGCCACGACGAAAGCACAACGTAAATTGTTCTTTAACCTGCGTAAGTCGAAAAAACGTTTAGGTTGGTTCAATAACGGCGAGGTGGAAACGGTCGCTCGCGAATTAGGTGTTGCGCCATCAGAAGTACGTGAAATGGAATCTCGTTTAGCGGCACAAGATCCTACTTTCGAGATGCCAAACGACGACGATGATTCTGGTTCATCGTACACAGCGCCGATGGTCTACCTAGAAGACAAATCGTCTGATGTTGCTGACAATGTGGAAGCGGCAAACTGGGAAGCACACACCAACAATCGTCTTAGCCTCGCACTTAAGAGCCTAGACGAGCGCAGCCAGCATATTGTTCGCTCTCGTTGGCTAGAAGACAATAAAGCCACGTTGCAAGAACTGGCAGAGACTTACAATGTATCTGCCGAGCGGATTCGTCAGTTAGAGAAGAACGCGATGAAGAAGCTTAAAGCGGCGGTTGGCGAGTTCTAATAGCCACGCACAAACTGATTTATCTAAAAAGCCGAGATCAAACGATCTCGGCTTTTTTGTTGCTGATCGCTTATCGATATTTTGCCTGTTTTTCGGGATCGAATGTAACCGACTTGCCTGTGGGTAACTCTGTGTGGAAATTATTGGCTATCTGTCAGAAAGCAGGGTGAATAAAGGGCTGTACTCTCTTTATCCAGTGGGGATAGTTTTCTCTTTACACACAATCGAATAAGGATCATTACTACATATTGTGGATCGATTCTTATAAAAACACTTTATCAACGTAATCCACAAATTTATCCACAGATGGTTGAATTATGATCACTGGTGGATAACCTTACTGACACAGAGTACTTGTTGACCACTGGATAGGTTACAATCGCGTTAGTAAAACTAGCGATAAAAGAGAAAGATTATGGACCAGTTTAAACATATAGATGTGGCAGGTGCTCAAGCACTGCTTAAGCAAGGTGACGCGAGAATGGTCGATATCCGCGACCCGCAATCTTTTGCTGTGAGTCATGCCAAACAAGCATTTCATTTGACCAACGATACGATGGTTTCGTTTATGGATGATGTGGCGTTTGAACAGCCGATATTGGTGATGTGTTATCACGGTATTAGCAGTCAAGGAGCGGCGCAATATTTGGTTAACCAAGGCTTTGAGCAGGTGTATAGTGTTGATGGTGGTTTTGAAGCCTGGCACAGGGCAGGGCTTGCTACGGAATCGAGTTTAGGATAGCAGTATGGTGAGACTGATTGCTCTCAACAATCCAAGAATGGCGCAAGCGTTTATCGATTATATGGCGTCTCGAAAAATAGACGTGCAGATGATGCCTGAGGGAGAGGGTCAGTTTGCTCTGTGGCTGGTGGGGGTAGAACATCAAGTGGAAGCGGAAGTTGAGCTGAAGCAGTTTCTGGCCAATCCAAACGCTGGCAAATACCAAGCGGCCTCATGGCAGGTAGCTGAAACAAGGCAGAATCATTTTAAATACCACTCGCCCAGTATGTTGGCAATGATCAAAGCGAAAGCTGGGCCAGTCACATTAAGTGTAATGATGATGTGTATCGTCATCTTTGGTTTGCAACAGTTTGGGTCAGGCCAAGGGGTGTTTAACGCACTCCACTTCCCCGCTTTTTCTACTCAGCAGTGGCAGCTATGGCGTTGGGTGAGTCATGCACTTTTGCATTTTTCCATTATGCATATCGCTTTTAATTTATTGTGGTGGTGGCAGTTGGGTGGCGATATTGAGCAGCGTTTAGGCTCGGCAAAACTGCTTCAGTTGCTGGTGATTTCCGCAGCGTTGTCGGGAGCAGGCCAATACTGGATTGAGGGTGCAAACTTTGGTGGTTTGTCTGGGGTAGTTTATGCGTTAGTCGGCTACTTATGGATGCTCGGTTACAAAGCGCCTCAACTGGGCTTAAACCTTCCTAAACCTGTGATTGGCTTCATGTTGGCGTGGTTAGTGCTCGGGTTTGTCCAGCCGTTTATGGCTATTGCTAACACGGCTCATTTGGCCGGTTTGATTTCTGGGGTGCTATTAGGTCTGTTGGATGCCACTCGCATGGTAGAGCAAGACTAGTCAACGCGGCGCCTCATAGAGTGCGCCGTTTGGTTTTATTGGTAGAGATATTTAGTGAACAGTAAATCGGCGATAATGGTTTTGCCGGTTTCAGGCAGCAAGGTCGCATTTAACTGCTCAACTAAGGTTTTACGAAGATCTTCTCGTCCAGCGAGTGATGTGACGGTTTCTTCGGTTTGTTTACCGAGTAATTCTATCACTGCATCTCGAATAAGCGGTTGATGCAGCTCGATGATACCGAGGTCTGCTTGACTGGCAACCATGATGTCGATGCGAACTTGAATATAACCGAGTTTTTTCCCTTTGGTATAGAAGTTGGTCGTGAGATCAGGCTCTAGAGTAAAATAAGCCAACTTGGGTGCGCCTTCCTCTTCGGCTAGTGCGGGTAAGCTAATAAGCAACCCCCAGACGACAAATATTTGGGTTAGGTAACGTTTAATCATATTTATAACTTTTCTTTCTTCCAATCACGATATTCGAATCGCCTGAGTCTTGTTACAATAGAGCATCGATTTGTAATAAAAATGCGTTAAGCACTCTATCTAGTGGTTAACATCAGAGCACGAAGCTTTATTATTGTACGATGATAAGGCTACTTATTGAATACTAGTATGAATCAATCAACTGCGCTTTATTTATCTGCTTTACGTCAAGTTGAATGGCAAGACCCAAAACATTTTAGCTTTCCCACTCCACGTGCGAAGATTTGGTTGCTAGAACAGGGCTCCTTGTCACGTTTATTAGAGTCTTACTGTCAGGCATTGAGTGTTGACTTGCTACATAACAAAGCCATTGATGGCCAACAGCTTAATTGGCAAGAAGTAAGCTTGCTGACTCAAGAGCAGTGTTTGTTACGCAAAGTCGTCTTAAAAGGCGATGGTCAAGCTTGGGTATTGGGCCGAACCTTGATCCCGCAGAGCTCGATGCAAGGACAAGACTTTGATCTATCCGACCAAGGCGAAATACCGCTCGGGCTAACCGTATTTAGTGCCAGTAATGTTAAACGTGACGCTTTGCAAGTTGGGGCGGTGGACATTGATGGCCAGACACTATTAGCTAGGCGCTCGCGATTATGGATGAATCACAAACCTATGCTGGTGGCTGAATTGTTTTTGCCGACAGCGCCCATTTACACCAAGGAGAATGCGAGCGATGACCGCGGATAAAGCCGTTGCTTATTGGCAATTGATGCGTATGGACAAGCCGATTGGCACTTTGTTACTGCTGTGGCCGACTTTATGGGCGCTGATCATTTCGGCCCAAGGCATGCCAAACGTTAGTGTTCTAGTCGTGTTTACGCTTGGGGTGATTTTTATGCGTGCCGCTGGGTGCGTGATTAACGATTTTGCTGATCGTAATGTTGATGGTCACGTCAAACGTACCGAGAAACGTCCTTTGCCTTCCGGGCGCGTGAGTGCCAAAGAGGCGATTGCGCTGTTTCTTCTTCTCGCGTTGAGTTCATTCTTGCTTGTTATGAGCATGAACCCGCTAACCATCAAGCTCTCATTTGTTGGCCTTTTCTTGGCGTTTATCTATCCATTTATGAAGCGCTATACGCATCTGCCGCAACTGTTCCTTGGTTTAGCATTTAGCTGGTCGATTCCTATGGCATGGGCTGCGCAAGCCAATGAAGTGCCGATGATGGTGTGGTTTATCTTTGCGATTAATGCCCTGTGGACTATTGCCTACGATACGCAATACGCCATGGTTGATAGAGATGATGACTTGAAGATCGGTATCAAATCGACGGCCATTTTATTCGGTCGCTATGACAAGATGGTGATTGGTTTATTGCAACTGGTCACTTTGGCTATGCTGATGTGGGTAGGCAGTTACTATCAACTGGGCGCAAGCTATTACTGGAGCTTGCTGATTGCAGGTGCGCTGTTTGTGTTTCAGCAACATCTTATCCGCCATCGCGAACGAGCGTTGTGCTTTCGAGCTTTCCTCAACAATAACTATGTCGGTATGGTGATAACCATCGGCTTATTTATCGCATTCTGGTAAAACAAAGGGCATCGTATGATGCCCTTTGTTCTTTTATTTTAATGCGTCTTTGTGTGGTCAGTCGCCTGATGGATACTCTCTTTAATGGTCAGGCGTACTTCTGGATAAAGCATTGAGTAGAGCAGTTTTGCAAGCTCATTACTCTTGATTCTATCGCAGTTTCCGTCACCGTCGAGATACGCCTCTTGTTTGAGGGTAGCAAACATGGCCGAGAAGGCGCCTTTATCAAAGAACTCCGGGGCATTAATACCGTGCAACCGACCTAAACGTTGGGCAATATCTTGGCTCTTTTGTTCCAAATCAGACTTACCCAGATCAGGGCTTGAGACCAATAGGTTTAGCGCAATCGAATAACGTTGCAGAGTTTCGGTAATGGTGCGACCCAGTAATACCAGTACTTGGTTATTGGCTTGGTTCATGGCCACATTGTGTTGGTTATCAATGGTGACAAGGCCTTGATGTGCCAATTCTTCGATATACGCTTCAGTAAGCTCTGCCAACCTCTTTTGTTCCACACTTAAAAACAACTCTTGCTTAAGAAATGGGTAGATGAGCGCGACATTACGTTGAATCTGTTGCAGTGATAATTGCTGATGGCGAACCAGCATCTGCGCAATCAAGGAAGGTATCGCTAACAAGTGAATGATGTTATTACGGTAATAGGTCATTAAAATCGACTGACTGCGGTCAAGTGAAACAATATCGCCCATGCTGTCGGTCTCAATAATAAACTTATCCAGTGATTCTGCGTGTTTGACTAAGGCCTTGGCATCGTCAGTAGGGACGGTATAAGTTTCTGAGTACGGAACATTTTTCAAAATCGACAGATAACAGTTGATCTGATTCACCAAGCTGTCACGCGACAGGGCGCGCTGGCGAGAAGCAAGCAGTGCTGTCGCACATAGCGTCATTGCGTTGGTAGCGGCCGCATCATTGATGTGCGTCATCATCTTGGTCGCGAGCGAGTTAACCACAGGGTTTAGCCATTGTGGTTTGTTGCCGCCGATAGGATCGATATCTTTGGTCCATTGGGGCGCTTGCTCGTTAAGATACTGATTTAACGGGATTGGTTCACCGAAGTTGACATAGCCTTGGCCGAAGTTGCGCAGTTTACGAATCGTGCGTAGCACTTGGCTGGCATTTTCTTTCTCTTTGCGTTTGCCGCGCAGCTCTTTAGCATAAGTTCCTACTTCCATTACGTGCTCGTAACCAATATAAACCGGCACTAAGGTGACTGGGCGGTTTAATCCGCGCAACATGGCCTGAATAGTCATCGCTAACATGCCAGTTTTTGCTTGCAGTAAACGACCAGTTCGAGAGCGGCCGCCCTCACTAAAGTACTCGACGGAGTAACCTTTGGCGAACAATTCGGCTAAGTATTCACGGAAAATCGTTGAGTAGAGCTTATTGCCCTTAAAGCTGCGACGAATAAAGAAAGCGCCGCCACGACGGAAAAGCGGTCCGGCCGGGAAGAAGTTAAGGTTTATCCCTGCCGCAATGTGCGGAGGTACCATACCTTCATGGTAAAGCACGTAAGACAATAATAGGTAGTCCATATGACTACGGTGACAAGGAACATAAACAATCTCGTGACCATCTTGAGCGAGTTTACGCACAGTCGCCGCATTGTTAATGTTCAAGCCTTGATAGATGCGGTTCCATAGCCAGCCAAGTAGACGGTCACCATTTTTTACCAGTGAGTAAGAAAAGTCTGCAGCGATTTCATCCATAATGGCATGCGCTTCTTTACGCATTTTTTCAATCGAAACGTTTTTCGCTTTTGCCTCATCTTCGATCACTTTTTCAATCGCCTGCGATTTCATTAAACGCTTAAATAGCGCTTGGCGACTTGGCAGGTTAGGGCCTGATGCTGCGAGCTTCTGACGTGAGAAGTGAATACGTGCCACGCGGGCCAGTTTATGGGCAATCGAAGTATCGGTGCCGTGCGAATCAGCCATATAACGCAGTGAGACCACAGGGCTGATACGAACAAGACAGTCGCGTCCAGAAACAATAACCGCCATGGCTTTTTGTGGGCCATTAAGCGATTGAAGGTAAGGTTTGTGCTGAGACTCTTTACCCGGTTTACGTCCCCATAGCACCGTCGTTGGGATCACTTGCACATCGAGATCTGAATCAAATTTATGCAGCTCAAGTAGATCCGAAAAGAGGGTGATCGATTCGTTCGGCACGTCTTGGTCGTTGTTTATCACGGTTTGTCGTGCAGAGGTAAACACATAGCGAATAAACGGCTTACCATTGATCTCAACAGGTTGTAGGGGGTCTGGTAGCCCTAATGCGATAACCTGTTTTTGCAATGCGAGCAAGTCGACATTGGATCGATATGGTAGTGCGTAAATAATGGGTTTGTTGATATCAATGCTATGATCTTCAATAGGATTTGAAGGAATTGTTGTCCCTTTTACTAACAATGACATGGGCAGTTTCAGTAAAGAGTACGATAACATTCGTCCAGAAGACATAAGGATCTTGGCCTCAAAATTTGCGAGTTTGCGTAAGCGTATTTCCCCTTCTCTAACTATCGAAGTGGGGCGATGCTCAAGCGTTATTTTTATAGCCGGCAAGGATACCAGAAACTGGTCTAACCTTTTACTTATTATTGATTAGGAAAACGTCAATTTTCAACTCAAGAAAGTCGTTCGATAAACGGCCAATAGAAAGCAACATGCCACCGAAAACCCTACATGGTGCCAAACCTCTTAGCAACGTAACCTGATGTTTATACTAAGGAGTAAAAGCGTGTTTTAAAATGACCTGCACCCAAATGAACCACAGTTTCTCATACTCATTTGACTCTCTGCTCGCATGATCTTAGCCAGCTAACACTCCTGTTAAAAAGCAATCAATTGGCTTTTCATTTTTATAAATACTGGATATACTCACAGTCAACTGTATAAAAAGACAGGTGACTTATGAAGCCGCTAACGCCCCGCCAGCAACAAGTGTTTGACCTCATCAAGAACAAAATTGATGTGACAGGTATGCCACCAACACGAGCAGAAATTGCTCGAGAATTGGGGTTTCGCTCCGCTAATGCAGCAGAAGAGCATTTAAAAGCGCTTGCGCGTAAGCAAGTGATTGAGATCATTCCAGGCGCTTCGCGTGGTATCCGTATCTTGCTTCAAGACGCTGCAAATGACGATCAAGGTCTGCCGTTGATTGGCCAAGTTGCGGCCGGTGAACCTATTTTAGCGCAAGAGCACGTCGAGACGCATTATCAGGTCGACCCTGGTATGTTCAAGCCTCAAGCGGATTTTCTTTTGCGTGTAAATGGCGAGAGTATGAAAGATATCGGCATCATGGATGGCGATTTGCTTGCGGTGCACAAGACCCAAGATGTGCGTGATGGTCAAGTCGTGGTGGCCCGTGTCGACGACGACGTAACGGTCAAGCGTCTTGAGCGTAAAGGCTCAACAGTACTGTTGCATGCAGAAAACGATCAGTTTGCACCGATCAAAGTGGATCTTACGAGTCAGCATCTCGCAATAGAAGGACTGGCTGTCGGCATTATCCGCAATACCGACTGGATGTAGTTAATAATTGAGATTAATTCTCATTTGTTGCTTTTGTAACTGATATTCATTATCATCTTCTTCTGGCGACAGAAGGAAGATGATAATGGCCACTAACCCCCAATCCAATCAACATCGCTATCAAATCCCAGCTAATTTGCTCCAACCTATGTGGCTACGCAGTCGTGAGAGTTTAATCGACAATGGCCTAGTTTACGATCCGATCGCCGCGCGTGCCTGCCAACGCTGCCAACTCGCTCCCGAATGCTTCTCTGGTGATATTGACCAGAAGCAACTACTTCATGTCACCTTAGCTCGTCTATGCGATCAGCACGTATCCGCTTTTATTAAACGCAATCCCGATGGTTGGATCATTAATGTTGGGGCAGGGTTGGATACACGTTTCTACCGGGTCGATAATGGCCGCTGTCACTGGCTCGAGCTTGATGTGACGGAGCATTTGTTGTGGCGAAAAAAACTGTTTCATCATAGCGAACGCTACCATCACTTGTGTGGTAGTGTTGATGATTTAAGTTGGCTGACGCAATTGCCGGTGGGGGATAAGAGCCCGGTGATGATTGTTTGTGAACACGCTTTGTTAGATTGTAATCAACAGCAAATCGCCAAATTTGTGCAGGCGCTTGGCTGTCATTTCGACAGCGCACGGATTTGTATGGTTTTAGCTGGAGATTTGTGTGTGAGTAAGTTGGGACAAAAGATGGGAGCCAGTCTTTATCAACATGGTTATCGTTCGCCAGGAGAGGCGATGCTAGGTTACTTGCCTTGGGCACGTTGGGTTAAAACGGATTCACCACTTGAACGTGATTGCGGACGTTGGAAGCTTTGGCAGCGGTGGATCAGTAAATTCCAGTTCTTAAAACAGCGTTTAACCCCTGTCGTGGTTCAGCTGCGTTGGTGATCTCACGGTGATGATACAAACACACTGGGTGTTTAATTGCTCATTCAGTGACACAATTAACCAATCAGTGGTAGCTTAACGATGAACAAGCCGAACTGGGTCCGGCTTGAAACAAGGCATGAATATTAAAACAGTCGGTTGAGGCCATTGAGCGCAGCGACGCGATACGCTTCAGCCATGGTTGGATAGTTGAAGGTCGTATTGACGAAGTATTCGATGGTATTGGCTTCACCTTTTTGCTCCATAATCGCCTGGCCGATGTGGATGATCTCAGCGGCTCGTTCACCAAAGCAATGGATGCCTAAAATTGCTTTTGTTTCACGGTGGAAGAGAATCTTCAAACTGCCAATATCTTTACCTGCGATCTGAGCGCGAGCAAGGTGCTTGAACGAAGAACGCCCAACTTCATATGGAACTTTGGCTGCAGTTAACTCCTGCTCGGTTTTGCCGACAGAGCTAATCTCGGGAATGGTGTAAATACCCGTTGGAATGTCATCAATCAAAAGCCCTTCTGCCTGACCTTTATTAATCGCCTGCGCTACGAAGCGACCTTGGTCATAGGCGGCGCTTGCAAGACTTGGGTAACCAATCACGTCACCGACGGCGTAGACATGGTCAATATCTGTTTGATAGTTACTGTCAACTTTCAACTGGCCACGAGAGTCTGCCTCAAGGCCAACAGCAGTAAGATTGAGCTTGTCGGTATTACCAGTGCGGCCATTGGCGTACAAAATACAGTCGGCGCGCATTTTCTTCCCAGACTCTAAGTGAACAATCACGGCGTCTTCTGTGGCTTCAATTTTCTGATATGTTTCATCATTGCGGATAACGACACCACTGTTCCAGAAATGATAAGACAGTGCGTCCGACACTTCGTTATCAAGGAAAGAAAGTAGTCGATCTCGGGTGTTAATTAGATCAGTTTTTACGCCTAACCCGCGGAAGATAGAGGCGTACTCACAGCCGATAACCCCTGCTCCGTAGATAATGATATGGCGAGGGTCATGTTTCAGACTCAAAATCGAGTCGCTGTCGTAAATACGCTGATGTGTGAAATCGACATCGGCAGGTTGGTACGGACGTGAGCCTGTAGCAATCACAAAGCGATCCGCGCTGTAAGTCTCTTCGGTACCATCACTTTGCATCACGGCGATAGTGTACTTATCGGTGAAGCGAGCGGTACCAAAGATCAATGAACACTGATTACGATCGTAGAAACCTTGACGCAAGCGCGTTTGCTTATCTGTCACCGATTTTGCATGACCAAGAATACTGGAAAAGGTGGAATGCAAACTGGTGTTGTTGTGGCAAAACAGCGGGTTGTTATTGAATTCAATAATACGGCTAACGGCATGACGTAACGCTTTAGAAGGAATCGTTCCCCAGTGAGTACAACCGCCACCGACGCTGCTCTCTTTTTCCACAATAGCCACATTCAATCCCGCTTTGGTTAATCCCATCGCTGCCCCTTCACCTCCGGGGCCACTACCAATAACGATTACATCAAAGTGGTTATTCTCCGCCATAGCGCTTTTCCTTGTTATCGATTCTTAACATTGCTGTAGCGAGATTTTAACTGATTCGCTGACAGCGTAAATGATAAGCGCACTAGAGAGTCGGCGAGATCACGCAGAATAGATCAAAATGGCTAAAGGGTATGCTGTATGTCTCTAATTAGTGGCGAAAGGATTGAATTCTCAACTCAGCTCGATTTAATTGCCATTCGGTCATCAAAGCGGACGATTATGGCTTATCTCGTTACTCCAATCGTTGTATATTAATGACATTAGAAGTAAAAACAGAATTACAGCTATGAAATCCATGGGAATCCGAGCACAGCAGAAAGAGAAGACACGACGTTCTTTGATAGATGCTGCGTTTAGTCAACTCAGTGCCGATCGCAGTTTTTCCAACTTGAGCTTGCGTGAAGTAGCACGTGAAGCGGGCATTGCCCCCACCTCGTTCTATCGTCACTTCAAAGATATGGACGAGTTAGGTCTAACCATGGTTGATGAAGGTGGTTTGTTGTTACGCCAACTGATGCGTCAAGCGCGCCAGCGTATTGTAAAAGAGGGCAGTGTGATACGCACGTCGGTAGAAACCTTTATGGAATTTATCGAGAGCAGTCCCAATGTCTTGCGTTTGTTATTGCGTGAACGCTCAGGCACCTCATTTGAATTTCGTAATGCTGTGGCGCGTGAAATGCAGCATTTTGTTGCTGAGATGACCGAATACTTAATTAGTAGTGGTATGACGCGCGATGAAGCTTTTACCCAAGCTGAAGCGTCAGTGACGTTAGTCTTTAGCTCGGGTGCTGAAGCGCTAGATTTAGAGAGACCTGAGCGTGATGAACTCGCTGAGCGTCTTATTATGCAGTTGCGAATGATCGCTAAAGGGGCGTTTTGGTATCGCAAAGAACGTGAACGTAACCGGTTAAAAGGTGGGATAGATTAATGTCGAATGAAACAAACCAAGTTAATCGTAGCTCTGAGAAAAAAACACTGGTTCTGGCGCTGGTCGCTGGTATGTGTGGTGATGCAGTGCTGTCATGGTTAACCATGAGCGAAGTCTCTTTCTCTATTTTTCCATTGATTGCGCTGGCTCTGTCAGTCCAAGCTCTGTATCGAGAATATTTAAGTAACCCGGTCTCTGAAGACATTCCTTTAGTCGGACTGGCGTGTTTCTTTGTTGGTGCTTTTGGTCATTCTGCGTTTATCAAAGCGCAGTACCCTGAGGCAGGATCAAACATGCTCGCAATCTTTATTACTCTTGGCTTGCTGTTATGGATAGCTAAAAAGCTCGGTTTTCTGACTGCCACAGAAAAAGCTCAAGAGTAATTATTATCAACGTCATAAAAAACGAGCCGTGATGGCTCGTTTTTTATATCAAAATGATATTTAGACTTTACGCTCTAGAAGTATACCTGCTTCCATATGGTGGGTGAAAGGGAATTGGTCAAACAGAGCAAAACGTGTCACGTTGTGTGTTTCGCATAGAATGTCTAAGTTCTCTTTTAGAGTCTCAGGGTTACAAGAGATGTACAGGATGCGCTGGTAACCTTGCACCATTTTACAAGTATCGACATCCATCCCTGCACGTGGAGGGTCGACAAAGATGGTGTTGCAGTTGTAGCTCTTCAGATCTATGCCTGCATCTTGTAGACGACGGAATTCACGCTTACCTTCGATCGCTTGAGTAAACTCTTCAGCCGACAAGCGCAAAATTTGCACGTTATCAATCTTATTCGCTGCAATGTTATATTGGGCAGAAACGACAGAAGGCTTCGCGAGTTCTGTGGCGAGCACGCGGTTAAAGTTCTGCGCCAGCGCTAGAGAGAAATTACCATTACCGCAGTAAAGCTCAAGTAAGTCACCTTGGCTATCTTGGGTGCAATCAACCGCCCATTCCAACATCTTCTCTGCGACCTTAGCGTTAGGTTGAGTAAAACTGTTCTCAACTTGTTGGTAGACATAAGGCTTTCCGTTTACATCCAGTTTCTCGATGACATAATCTCGATCGAGGACGACTTTCATCTTACGCGCACGGCCTATAAGATTCAGGTTAAACCCTTCATCGTTAAGGCGCTGTTTGAGTGTCTTGGCGTTTTGTGTCCACTCATCATCAAGTTGACGGTGGTAAAGCAGCGACACTAAAATCTCGCCGCTTAATGTTGATAAGAAATCCACTTGAAATAGTTTACGGCGTAGAGAGTCGTTGTCCTTGAGAGCATCAATGAGTAAAGGCATAAGGTCGTTGATCAGGCGACTGGCTGCTGGGAACTGATCAACACGATATTTCTCACGGGTTTGTTGATTGAACATGATGTAATAAAGGTCTTCACCTTCATGCCAAATACGAAATTCAGCGCGCATGCGGTAGTTTTGTTCTGGTGATTCAAACACTTCCAACTCAGGTACATTGTAATCTGCAAACATCTCATTGAGACATTTGACCTTTTCAGCCAGTTGTTCTTGGTAGCGTTGCGGGTTTACGTCCAGAGTCGCCATGATCATTACCTTTGGTATTTGTACCTGTGGAGGGTGTGTTGTATTTGAGAGCGCAGATTTTATTCAATCTCAGCGTGATGTCCAGCATTGAGCGCCTCATCAACAAAATATAGCGTGTAAAAGTTGTGTTGGCTGACCACGAATTCGGCGTTAATTTATAGTTCCGTTCAATATCGGCTGGACAAACTATCAATTGCTTAATAACATCGTCGCCAAGCTGGTGCTGTTTAGATGTATAGACGGCCAAAAGGGAATCCTGGTGTAAATCCAGAACTGACGCGCAGCGGTAAAAGAGAACGAACGCTCAAATGACACTGCATAGAGATTTATGTGGGAAGTCGAGCAAGTAGGTGGCGAAGCCGAGCTCTTGAGTCCGAATACCTGCCAGCGCCTGAGTCACAATGGAATGCTTTCCGACTCAGTAGGACTTACGCGATTTAGGATAATAGAATGAGAAAAACGTTTCTTGCGATCACGTGTGCATCGCTGCTTTCACCTATTTTTTATTTACAAGCCCAAGAAGTTGCCGCAGATGAAACGGTTTTGGTGACCGCAAACCGCTTCAAGCAAATTGATGGTGCCGTTCTTGCACAAACCGTCACTATAACAAAAGAAGACATTAAACGTCTTCAAGTCAATAGCCTGTTTGATGTATTTCGTACACTACCGAGTGTTGAAGTTGCCCAGTACGGTGGACGTGGTCAATCCGCGTCTATCTACGTTCGAGGAGGTAGTTCATCCCAAGTTCTGGTTTTAGTCGATGGTATTCGTATGTCACGTACAATGATGGGGGGTATCGATTTTAACCAATTTCCAATGAATTCTATTGAACGTATTGACTACATTCGTGGCGCGCGTGCCTCCATCTACGGTTCAGAGGCCATCTCTGGCGTAATTAACATTATTACTCGTGCGACTATTGATGACGATTCAAGCCGAGTGTCTATAGGTTATGGCTCAAATAATCATAAAAAGGGCACGTTTTTGGTCTCTAAGGCTGTGGGTGAAGGTAAGCACTTTAAGGGGGTCGTGGGGTACGAGAAAACCAATGGTTTTAACGTTAAGCCTCAAGCGGGATTGAATGACGGCGATGAACATGGTTTCGAAACGTTAAATTTTAAGTTGGGCTATCAACAAAACTTCTCAGATTATTTATCGGGTTATGTAGGTCTTAGCGCTTATAACAATGAATATGATTACGACAACAGCAGTATTTGGAGTGGCCATGAGAAAAAAACTGGCGAAGTTGAGTATGTAGGAACGGACTTATCGCTAGAATACAACAAAGACGTTTACTCATCTGAATTAAAATTGGCTTATGGTCAACAAGACAACTATGACCATAAGTCAGGTCAAAGCAAATCTACGGGCGATCATGTTGCTATTGAACAGTTCAATGCAATTTGGTTGAACTCGTACAGCGTTAACGAGCAATTGAGTATTGGCGGTGGTTTGGACTACCGTACCGAGAAGTTAGCAAAAGGCTATATTGCGGCAAATAGTTGGGGACCGGCTCAAGACTATCATCCCAAAAAAAATCCAAGAACTAACTTTGGTGTGAGTGCTATTACCCAATACGTTTACGATGCATGGACGTTAGAACTCAGCGTACGTAATGACGAAAACAATCAGTTTGGTAACAACACCACATGGCAAACTGCTGCTGGTTGGAAGGTTTACGAAGGCTACGAATTAACCTTAAGCCATGGTACGGCTTTTCGTGCCCCGAGCTTTGTTGACTTATACTATCCAGGTTACGAAATGCCAAATCTAAAACCGGAAGAATCAGAAAACACGGAATTATCGTTATCTGGTCTAGTATCGATTGTTGATTGGACAGTAACGGGTTACTACAACCAAATCGAAAATATGCTGATTTGGAAAGGCGCTGGCATGCAAAACGTCGGTAAAGCACAGATCAAAGGTATAGAGCTAGAGGTGAAATTCGAGACGGATATCGTCTCTCATGAGTTCTACTTAGATTATAAAGATCCTGTCGATAAGTCTGGTACAGAGAAGACCCAATTAGCATACCGATCTAAGCGTGGTGCGAAGTGGAATGCTTACGCAACATTTAACCAATGGACGTTGGGTTCGCAGTATCTTTACCAAGGTGAGCGCTTTAATGGCAGTACAAAATTATCGAGTTACAGTCTATGGAACCTTACCGCTTCTTACGCTGTGAACCCAAACTGGGATATTAATGCGAAGCTCAGTAACGCATTCGATAAAGATTACGAGATGTACTCAGATTATGCCACGCCAGGGCGTCAGTACTTTATCTCGACAGACTACCGCTTCTAATTGAGCCAAACAAGACCGCCACATCGGCGGTTTTTCTTTTTAAACTTGAAGTGAAGAGAGGAGCGATTGAGACATTAAAGATACCAAGCGAAAACATTGCCAAAACAAATCTAACCAGTATGATCGCCAAGTCCTTAATTTGCAGGTAAGACTTGTGCGAGCATTAAGTAATAAAAAAGTCCTAGTGTTTGATTCTGGCGTTGGTGGCCTTTCAGTTTATCAAGAAATAGAGACTAAGCTGCCTCAACTTGATTACCTCTATCTCTTTGACAATCAAGCCTATCCATATGGAGAACTGGATCGTCATACCTTAATAGCTCGGGTTGATACGTTAATCACCTCAATGGTTGAGCAGTATCACGTCGATTTGGTTGTGATTGCTTGTAATACCGCAAGTACTATTGTTCTACCTACTTTGCGGGCCAAGCTGTCTGTTCCTGTGGTGGGGGTTGTACCTGCGATAAAGCCAGCGTCTAATATGGCGAATAAAGCGGTTGGTCTGATTGCAACACCTGCGACTATCACTCGTCCTTATACGCACGACCTGATTCGCAATTTTTCGCAAAGTAAGCCTGTCAAATTGCTGGGCTCTACACGACTAGTGGATATGGCGGAAGAAAAACTGCGTGGTGAAAGCCTTGATCAAGAGGAACTTAAGCAAATCTTATTGCCGATTGCCAATAAGATAGATGTGGCGGTTCTGGGCTGCACCCACTTTCCGTTGATTAAAACCGAGATTCAAGCTGTGTTGAGTGAACAGGTTCAATTAATCGATTCGGGAGAGGCGATTGCACGTCGAGTAGAAGACCTGTTAGCGCTGGACGATTTAGTGCTGAACAATAATGAGAGTAAAAAAGGCAGTCGTGACATCTTTTCAACCGCTCCCCCTTGGCAAGAGGAAGCGTTGAATAAGGCTTTAAAGGCGTTCGGTTTTAGTCCTGTTCAATATTATCCGCTTGAGATTTAGGATCGTTAGCGACACGTACTTTTAATGTACGCTGCATGTAATCCTGTTCGTTAAGCGCATCGATAGCGGTTGGGACATCGGTTGCAGCCATCACAACAAAGCCAAAACCTCTTCTTTTACCAGTGCGCTTATCTTTCATTAAGCGTACGGCAAAAACTTCCCCATGCTTAGCAAAGAGATCCTTAACATGCGATTCATTGGCTTTATACGGCAGATTACCGACATAAAGGGTTTTGGTTGAAGTGTCGCTGGCTTGATCGTCGTCTTCTTTTTTTACTTCGCTGTCGGTAATGGAAAGTTTAAAGATAAAAGTAGAGGCAACAACACCCACAACAAAACCTACAACAAAGCTTAAAGCGGGTTGAACCGCTACCTGCGAAAAAAAGATGATTGCACCTAAAACGGCTAAGGCAACAATCAATAAGGTCGATTTGTTTGAATTCATACTGGAATACAACTTTTTAGGTTTAAGAAAAAATAGGTCTACATTAACAAAATAGACACAGCGATATTACGTATATGGTTGATGTTTTTCCAACGTATTGATGTGACATGACTCAAATGTTGAAATTTTATTCTATTTTCAGTGTGTTGATTTTTTTTTGACCAAACGGAAAATTAATTTAAAAAAACGCTTGTCATCCTCTCAGAGCTCCCTATAATGCCGCCTCACCGACACGGAGTGAGACAGACGTCACACAGCGAGTTGGGAAGTGAGAAAAAGAAATTATTAAAAAGTTCTTGACTCTCAACACGGGAAGCGTAAGATTCGCACCCCTAACGACGAAGCGCTGAGCGCAACGGAAGTTAGAAATTGCTCTTTAACAATATAAACCTATCAATCTGTGTGGGCACTCGTTGATGACAATCCAATAGGTTATTGCTTAG
>NZ_NIVQ01000023.1 GCF_002811245.1 Vibrio salilacus
AAGTGGATCAGTTTTCGATGATCGTTAGTGGATCAGTTTTGCATGATCGGTGACAGACTAACCAAACAGGTGACGTCGCGCCTCCCGCAGGCGCGTGGATTGAAACAAACCAGTAAGTGTGATGAATAGCGATATTCTGGTCGCGCCTCCCGCAGGCGCGTGGATTGAAACGAGCTATAAACCTATGCACTTGCATTGAGAAAATGTCGCGCCTCCCGCAGGCGCGTGGATTGAAACCATTTTGGCACGACATCTGCCACCGCACGCTAAACGTCGCGCCTCCGCAGGCGCGTGGATTGAAACAAGTATAAATTCGTCTTCCACATCATCGCCGTACGTCGCGCCTCCCGCAGGCGCGTGGATTGAAACCAGTAGCCCTCATCGTTATCAACACGCACAATATGTCGCGCCTCCCACAGGCGCGTGGATTGAAACATTTGATCCAATGAGACCGAGTATATTGGCGGCGTCGCTGCATCTTTAATTTGCTGTTCACTGCCGCACAGGCAGCTTAGAAAACGTATGTAGCCAGAGACTGAGCCACGCGCAGTTTACTGCGTACAGTGTTGCGCCTCCCGTATCTGAGATTCAACTGCACTTATTAGAAGTTAAAAGCCCAGTCCTGGATGATATTAAAAAGTCAGACTTCTTTGAGCACTTCAAAGGCAAGGTATATATCAGCCAGTATGAAGCAATGGCTGATTTGGATAGTTCGATTTTTAATCGCTGATTTATTGCTACGCTATAAAGAGGATGAATAAAAATAAGTGATTGTACCACTTAGTAACTTGTGTATTTATAAAGGACCTATTTATGCCAATTACACGTAGAACATTATTAAAGTCCGGCCTTGCTATTGGTGCTGTAGGCGCTGTTGGTGTCGGATATACTGAAGTTAGTAAAATTGATACCAAAGCTAAAATTGTTATTGTTGGTGGTGGTGCCGGAGGAATTGGCATTGCTAACATGTTGTTACGCAAGCTTAATGGCGCGCAGATTACGGTTATTGAGCCACGCGATTTCCATTGGTATCAGCCTGGACAAACATTACTTCTTGCTGGCTCTTATAATAGTAAAAATGATGTTGTTACTCCCTTAGATCGTTATCTAGATAGCCAGATAAACTGGAAACGCGGCTCTGTGGTTGAATTTCAACCAGATATGAACGCAGTGATAATTGATGACGGTGAACAAGTCGCCTATGACTATTTGATTGTTTCTACTGGTATTGAGTTACGCTATGATCTTATTGAAGGAATGGACACTGGCTTAATAGGAAAAGATGGAATCGCTAGTATCTATTACAGTCCAGAAGCCGGTCTAGCGAGTTATAAGCAGGCTCAGCAGTTTGTCGACAACCCTGGGAATGGTCAAGCGGTGTTTACCCGTCCAGTTGGTGCGATGAAATGCGCTGGTGCACCAATGAAAGCCATAAACTTAGTTGAATATTTTGCCGCTCAAAGTGGGCGAAGAAACGAATTTACCTTCAACTACTATACGTCAGAAAATAGTCTTTTTGCTGTTGAGGTGTTTAATAACAAATTAAAAGAAATTTGGAAAAAACGACAAATCGAACCGAATTATGATCAGGTGCTCACCGCTATTGATAGTAGTAATAAATCGGCCGTTTTTACTCAGTCAGATGGTTCAAGCCAGCGCATTAACTGGGATTTTATTCATGTAGTGCCGCCGATGACACCACCAAAGGTTATTCGTGATTCCGCGCTAGCCGACAATAAAGATTTTCACGGATATTTGGATGTTGATAATTTCACCATGCAACATAACCATTACCCTAATGTATTTGGTATTGGCGATTGTGTCGGTACGCCAATTGGTAAAACAGCGGCATCAGTTAAAACCCAACTTCCAGTAGTGGCGGAGAATTTATGTAGTTTAATAAAAGGGCAGTCTTTAACCGCCAAATGGGATGGTTATACTTCTTGTCCAATGATTGTCGATGTCGGCCATGCAATGTTGTGGGAATTTAATTATGCTTTGCAACCGGTAACTGCACTACCCTTTGAAGTCGTTGATCCACTGGATGAAAGTGTGATTGCGTGGCATTTTGAAGAAACGCTTCTGAGGCCAGTTTATGATGTGATGTTAAAAGGCTATACACCGATCTAGTCATCTTTAAATGATAGGTTGGGCTTTATGGATAGGTGCAATGGCAGAGGCTATATTCTTTTAGTGGTTCTGTTGTGTATAGTTCACGGATGTCATCTTACTGAGCTGTACCAGCAGGGCTGAACACTTCACTAATCGATTTGCCGATACAAAAATTTGTCCGCATTTTTCTAATTTAAGCGATTACTCTAAAATGGTTTTGGCTTTGTTGTACTGTTTTCAGTTAGTGGTTTTGTAACGAGGTCTAGATACAAAAAAGACGTCCTAGGACGTCTTTTTTGGAATTTGGCTCCCCCTGCAAGACTTGAACTTGCGACATACGGATTAACAGTCCGCCGTTCTACCGACTGAACTAAGGGGGAATTGTTTTAGCGAGCGAATATTAGCTACCGAGTCGAATAGTGTCAATATTTTACCCAGCGATTTAATAAAAAAAAGCTTAAAAATTTGCTTTACTTTTCTGTAGCCCTTATCGCTAAAGGGCTAGATTTACTTATCCACCAAATTTGTGGATAAGTGTGTGCATTAAACTTGAGTATGTTGATCTTTGATTACTAAAAAGATTATGCACAACTCAATAATCTATAACCTTAAGCTTTGTTATATAAGGATTTTCTGTTTTTATTTAATGTTTTTGTCACAACGAGAGTATCGGATAGAAAATGTCAATATCAGGTGAAAATAAAGATAAATGTGAATATCTTGTGGGTGATATTTAGGGGGAAGTTACTGGTAGGCTCTGACGAGGTTGAGCATGATATCAGGATTAAAGGGATTGATCTAGTTGTTCTATGTGCGTTGATGTAAAACAGAGATTAATTTTCCGTGAATGCTTGAGTCTGTATATCTATACAGTCACAATGAGCAATAAAGTGCAACATCAACAAGAGAAAAGAGATGGGTAAAGTTTTCGATTTGGTCTCAGACTATCAGCCTGCTGGCGATCAGCCGACGGCGATTAATCAATTGTCCGAAGGGCTTGATGCTGGTTTAGCGCATCAAACATTACTTGGTGTGACTGGGTCAGGAAAAACCTTCACACTCGCGAATGTCATCGCCAATGCTCAGCGTCCTGCAATCTTGTTGGCACCGAATAAAACCCTTGCAGCGCAGCTTTATGGAGAGATGAGGTCTTTCTTTCCGAATAATGCGGTTGAGTATTTTGTCTCTTACTACGATTACTATCAGCCAGAAGCGTACGTACCGACTACGGATACTTTTATCGAAAAAGACTCGTCAGTTAACGCTCACATTGAACAGATGCGCTTATCTGCCACTAAAGCCTTATTAGAACGTAAAGATGCCATTATTGTTGCCTCAGTTTCAGCGATTTATGGTTTGGGTGATCCTGAATCGTATCTCAAAATGATGTTGCACATTCGTCGCGGCGACATCATGAACCAACGGGATATTCTCAGGCGTTTGGCAGATCTGCAATATAGCCGTAATGATGTGGCGTTTGAGCGTGGTCAATTTCGCGTGCGCGGCGAAGTGATTGACATTTTTCCTGCTGAATCGGACCAGGACGCGGTTCGTATTGAAATGTTTGATGATGAAATAGATTGTATCAGTGTGTTTGATCCATTGACGGGAGTGGTTAACCAGCGTGATTTAGCTCGCTACACTATTTATCCTAAGACTCACTATGTGACACCCCGTGACAGAATGCTTGAGGCAATTGAGCATATTAAGATCGAACTTGAAGCGCGTAAAAAACACCTGCTGGATAATAACAAGCTATTAGAAGAACAACGTATTTCCCAGCGAACCCAGTTTGATATTGAAATGATGAATGAGCTCGGTTTCTGCTCTGGTATCGAAAACTACTCGCGTTATTTAAGTGGTCGTAATGAGGGCGAGCCGCCGCCAACGCTGTTTGATTACCTGCCACATGATGGCTTGTTGATTATTGATGAGTCTCATGTGACAGTGCCGCAAATTGGCGCTATGTACAAAGGTGACCGCTCTCGCAAAGAGACCCTAGTTGAATTTGGTTTCCGTTTACCTTCAGCACTTGATAACCGACCACTGAAATTTGAAGAATTTGAATCACTTGCTCCGCAGACGATTTTTGTCTCGGCCACTCCGGGTAACTATGAGTTAGAAAAATCAGAAAATGATATCGCAGACCAAGTCGTGAGGCCAACAGGTCTCCTTGACCCGGAGTTAGAAGTTCGTCCGGTCGCGACTCAGGTGGATGACTTGTTATCTGAAATTCGCATTAGAGCGGTAAAAGATGAACGAGTGCTGGTGACGACATTAACCAAGCGTATGGCTGAGGATTTAACTGAATATCTCACCGAGCATGAGGTAAAAGTACGTTATCTGCACTCAGACATTGATACCGTCGAACGTGTTGAGATTATTCGTGATTTACGTTTAGGTGAATTTGATGTCTTGGTTGGGATCAACTTATTGCGCGAAGGACTCGATATGCCTGAAGTGTCGTTGGTTGCGATTCTTGATGCGGATAAAGAAGGTTTCCTGCGTTCAGAACGCTCATTAATTCAGACCATTGGCCGCGCGGCGCGAAATGTGGAAGGTAAGGCGATTTTATATGGCGACCGGATCACTAAGTCGATGGGGAAAGCCATCGATGAAACCAATCGACGCCGTCAAAAGCAGCAAGATCATAATGCCAAAATGGGCATTGAACCTCAGGCGCTGAAACGAAACATAAAAGATATTATGGAGCTTGGCGACATCACTAAGGGTAAAAAACAGCGCACGAGCAAAGCGGTTCCTTTGTCTAAAGTGGCTGAACCTTCACAAAGCTATGATGTTATGACGCCACAAGAGTTAGATAAAGAAATCCGTAAACTTGAAGCGCAAATGTATCAGCATGCTCAAGATCTCGAGTTTGAATTGGCGGCAGAAAAACGTGATCAAATTGACAAGCTACGTCAACAGTTTATCGCCAACAGTTAAGCGTACCCCAGTCAAAAAAATAGCCAATAGCAAGGATTCTATTGGCTGTTATTTGTGAATACGTTATTCACTAACAACGTCAGTTGGCTAGGTGACCCAGAAGGATCATGGTAAGAGCTGCATAGATTGTGCCAGTTGCTAAGCGATAAAATGGCGATTTGATCAAGCTTAAAGCGACTTTTAGAATGAAACGTTTGCAAATTGCAAAGCCTAATGCAATGATTTGTACATAATGCAAATTTAAATATGGCTAGGTTATGCAACAAGTGTTATCTGATCAGAAAGCAAGATATTTGCTGATGGTAGAAGATACAGCGTCGGTCGCGGCACTGTATCGCTCTTATCTTACTCCGCTGCAAATTGATATCAATATTGTCGGCACGGGTCGTGATGCGATTGAAAGCCTCAATTTTCGTACCCCGGATCTGATCTTACTCGATTTACGTCTACCGGATATGACGGGGATGGATGTGCTTCACGCGGTGAAAGCGAAGAATCCTGATGTGCCAGTGATCTTTATGACGGCGCACGGTTCGATTGACACGGCGGTTGAAGCGATGCGTCATGGCGCACAAGACTTTCTTATCAAACCATGTGAAGCGGACCGTCTTCGCGTTACCGTTAACAACGCCCTGCGCAAAGCCAACAAACTCAAAAATGATGCGAGCAGTTCTGGTAGTCAAGGTTATCAAGGCTTTATCGGCAGCAGTCAAACAATGCAAGCAGTTTACCGTACGATTGACTCAGCCGCGAGTAGTAAAGCAAGTATCTTCATTACTGGTGAGAGTGGTACGGGTAAAGAGGTATGTGCGGAAGCCATTCATGCCACGAGTAAGCGCAGAGACAAGCCATTTATTGCCATTAACTGTGCAGCGATCCCGAAAGATTTGATCGAGAGTGAGCTGTTTGGTCACGTCAAAGGTGCTTTCACTGGCGCAGCAACAGACCGACAAGGGGCCGCTGAACTGGCGGATGGCGGAACGCTGTTCCTTGATGAACTGTGTGAAATGGATCTTGATCTGCAAACCAAGCTATTGCGTTTTATTCAAACGGGCACCTTCCAAAAAGTCGGCTCATCTAAGATGAAGAGTGTCGATGTTCGTTTCGTTTGTGCTACCAATCGCGATCCGTGGAAAGAAGTTGAAGAGGGGCGTTTCCGTGAAGATTTATACTATCGTCTCTACGTGATTCCATTGCATTTGCCTCCTTTGAGAGAAAGAGGAGAAGACATCATTGAGATTGCGTATTCTCTGCTTGGTTATATGTCTAAAGAAGAAGGCAAAGATTTTGTGCGCCTCGCTCCTGAAGTGGTAGAGAGATTTTCTCGCTACGAATGGCCGGGCAATGTGCGCCAATTGCAAAACGTGCTGCGTAACGTCGTGGTGCTCAATAATGGTCGAGAAATTACCTTAGACATGTTGCCGCCACCACTCAATCAATCTACAAAAAGTGAGATTAGAGTACCGCTTGGCGTCGATAATGATGTTGTGTCAGTTCAAGATATTTTCCCGTTGTGGTTAACCGAGAAAAACGCGATTGAGCAAGCGATAAAAGCGTGCGATGGCAATATTCCTAAGGCTGCTGGATACCTTGATGTTAGTCCTTCGACACTGTACCGTAAACTGCAATCATGGAATGTAAAGGAAGCATAAACGTGGATTTATTACAACAGGCCAAACTAGACCGATTAGCCAATGAAATTGGTCAAGAAAACGTGCCAGTATTATTGGAGATTTTTCTGGGTGAACTGAGTCACTACATCGCTACTTTGTCACAACTCGATTCTCAGCAGCAAGACAGCTATCTTCAAGAGATCAGCCATGCCCTGAAAAGCAGCGCTGCCAGCTTTGGCGCCGAGGCACTGCGTACCTTTTCGGTTGAACTCGATGCAAGAGCGAAAGCGGGGGATGCATTAGCTTCTGAAGACGATAAACAGCAAATGTTATCTCTGCTCAAACAAACTGAACAGAGATACAAACAGTTACTCGACTAAGAGCTTCTCTATTGCTTGTTGCAACTTAATTCGGTCATGACGCCAATCCCTATTGGGTGAAGCTAAAGGTGTCGTGACGCAATTCCAACGCTGCAATTCAGGGTGGGCTTGATCACCAAGCACGACATCAATCTGTCGACCTTGGCAGGAGCGCTCGCACCAGTCGAGCTTTTCCTCTAATGTCATTTCTCCTGCGGGGCCAAATTCTGGCGACAAATTTTCGACAAAAATAACCTTAGCTTTGAGGTTATTGGCAATCGCACGGCCAATCTCGGGTAACAGTAAGGGGGGCATAATACTGGTCAGGAAGCTGCCCGGACCAAGGATGATGGCATCGGCTTGTTCTAGCGCTAATACCCCTTCTTTAGTGGCCGGTACTTCTGGCTCTAAATCAAGCCGAATCAGTTTATCTGGCATCTCATCAACATTGGTTTCGCCAGTAACCCAGCGACCATTGAGGGCTAATGCTCTTAAGTCGGAGGGGTGTTCAGACATCGGGATAATATTGACATCGACTTTGAGCATGTTGCGGATCAAATTGGTTGCATCAAGTGGCCGTACTGAGAGGTTATCGAGCGCAGTTAACATCAAGTTGCCTAGGTTGTGACCGTCAAGCTCTCCGGTGCCTTTGAAGCGGTATTCAAACATCATCGAGCTAATCGAAGGTTCTGTAATGAGCTGATTGATGCAGTTACGAGTATCTCCCCAGGCAATACCACCTTGACAGTTACGAATACGACCGGTTGAGCCGCCATTATCCGTCGTCGCGACAATGCCAGTGGCGTTTGAGCCGAAATCTTTCAATGCCGCAAGCATCCTACCGAGACCATGGCCTCCACCGACTGCGACCACTTTTTTGCTAGCGTAAAGTGTCATGCTGAGCTTCTATTTTTGTCATAACCAACTACAATTTAGAATATTGTATTCATATTAAATACTCAATAGGGAGTAATTTGCGCTTTAAGCACGATTTTTTGGTGCGCAGGGTGGAATCACACATAATTATTAAGTATTTTAATAGTCAAGCTACTACCCCATATAGGTGGTTGCCATAGCTCCGAGCTTCACAGGCTAAGTTCATCCTGAATACGCTTGTTAAGCCAGTGATATTTTGTCACAAGGGTATAATTGGAAATGATTATGCCTCCCGTGTTTGGAAAGGTGTTCCGTGGCGCAACAATTCGAAGATAGATTCAACCGTAAGTTTTATTACTTACGGCTTTCCGTTACAGATGTTTGTAACTTTAAATGCACTTATTGTCTACCTGATGGCTACCGGCCTTCGGGGCAGAAAAACTCGTCTTTTTTATCCCTGCCCGAGATTAAACGTGTGGTTTCGGCGTTTGCCGATTGCGGTACGTCTAAAGTCCGTATTACGGGTGGCGAGCCAAGTTTGCGCAAAGACTTCAACGATATTATCCATACCGTGGCTTCAACGTCAGGTATTGATAAGGTCGCGACGACGACTAACGGATATCGTATGGCCAAGCAAGTGGCAGACTGGAAGCAGGCAGGGCTAACGCATATTAATGTCAGTGTTGATAGCCTCGACCCGCGAATGTTCCAGCAAATTACCGGTGAAAATAAGTTTACCCAAGTAATGGATGGTATTGAGCGTGCTTTTGAAGTCGGGTATCAGCAGGTCAAAGTTAATGTCGTGTTGATGAAAGATCTCAATGCTGATGAATTGCCCGCTTTTCTGGCTTGGATTAAAGAACGACCGATTCAATTACGTTTTATTGAGCTGATGCAAACTGGCGAAATGGATACGTTTTTTCAGCGCCACCATGTGTCTGGAGTGGCGATTCGAAATCAATTGATTGCCAATGGTTGGCTACTGAAAGCACGAGCAAACAACGATGGCCCGGCGCAAGTGTTTATTCATCCTGACTATCAGGGTGAAATCGGTCTGATCATGCCATATGAGAAGGATTTTTGCGCAAGTTGCAATCGACTGCGTGTCTCGGCAATAGGCAAGTTGCACTTGTGTTTGTTTGGCGATCACGGCGTAGAATTGCGTGATTTGCTTGCAGATGATGCACAGCACTATTCACTGATAGATCGTATCCAAGCGCAATTGCAGACCAAGTCGGTCAGCCACTTCTTACATGATGGCAACTCAGGTATGACGCCACATTTGGCGTCAATCGGCGGTTAAATAAACTCAAACTATAGATAATGGCATTAAGCTTGGCGCTTAGTGCGAGTATTACTGATTAAAATAGGTGAACAAATGGGTCACGCAGATAGCAAATTTCAACCAGCAAATATCGCAGTACTAACGGTTTCTGATACGCGCACAGAAGAAACTGATACCTCAGGCGGTTACTTGGTTGAGCAAGCAAAAGAGTCTGGACACAATGTGGTTGATAAGCAAATTGTGATTGATGACATGTATAAGATTCGTGCGATCGTCTCACAGTGGATTGCCGATGATAACGTGCAGGCCGTCATGATCACTGGCGGTACGGGCTTTACTTCACGTGACAGCACTCCGGAAGCACTAAAGCCTTTGTTTGATAAAGAAGTCGAAGGGTTTGGTGAACTTTTCCGTATGGTCTCTTATGAGGAAATTGGCACGTCAACGATTCAATCGCGCGCCATTGCAGGTTTTGCCAATCATACGGTTATTTTCGCCATGCCGGGCTCTACCGGTGCTTGTCGCACTGGCTGGAGCAAAATCATCAAGCAACAAATGGATGCGAGTCATCGTCCTTGTAACTTTATGCCGCATTTAGCAGTTTAATCGGAGGGCGAGCAATGAGCGAATTTACTCACATTAATGCCTCTGGCGAAGCCAATATGGTTGATGTGTCAGCCAAGGCAGAAACGGTGCGTGAAGCCCGTGCCGAAGCCTTTGTTCATATGGCGCCAGAAACGCTTGAGCTGATTGTTTCTGGCCAGCACCATAAAGGTGACGTTTTTGCTACAGCGCGTATCGCCGGTATTCAAGCGGCAAAGAAAACCTGGGATTTAATTCCACTTTGTCATCCGTTGTTACTGTCAAAGGTTGAAGTACAGTTGCAAGCGATGCCGGCTGAAAATAAGGTCCGTATCGAGTCTGTTTGCAAACTCGCAGGAAAAACCGGCGTAGAAATGGAAGCGCTGACTGCTGCTTCTGTGGCGGCGTTAACCATTTACGATATGTGTAAAGCGGTACAAAAAGATATGGTGATAGAGCAGGTACGCTTGCTTGAAAAAACAGGCGGTAAGTCTGGTCACTTTAAGGTGGATGCATGATTAAAGTGCTTTTTTTTGCTCAAACGCGCGAGCTAGTTGGTATTGATGAGCTGCAACTTGACGGCGAGTTTAGCAGTGTTGAACAAGTGCGTGCGCATTTAGCTAAGCAGCAAGGTAAATGGGATCTTGCTCTAGAGCCGGGTAAGTTGCTCACGGCAGTCAACCAGTCGATCGTGCCGTTAGACCATCGGGTTGAATCTGGTGATGAAGTTGCGTTCTTTCCGCCAGTCACCGGAGGCTAAACATGGACAGTCGAGTATCGGTTTTTAAACAAGACTTTTGTGTTGGTGATGAATACCAAGCGTTGGCTGATGGAACCGCTTCAGGCGCTGTAGTGACGTTTGTTGGCAAGGTGAGAGATATGAACCTTGGTGACAATGTGACTGGTTTATCCCTTGAACATTATCCGGGGATGACGGAAAAAGCACTCAGCGAAATTTGTGATGAGGCAGAACAGCGCTGGCCACTACTCAACACTCGAGTGATTCACCGAGTCGGTGACTTGGATATCGGTGATCAAATTGTGTTCGTTGGTGTATCAAGCGCCCATCGTGGCGCAGCCTTTGAGGCGTGTGAATTCATTATGGATTACCTAAAAACCAAGGCGCCATTTTGGAAAAAAGAACGCACCACCGACATCACTCGATGGGTTGAGTCACGAGACTCAGATGCCAAAGCAGCCAAACGTTGGCAGTCATGACAAACGACAATCCTCTTCCTACTTGAAGCCGCAGCGGTGCGGGCTAGGTTCGTTCACCCCAATCACATAGTCTATCTAAGCTTATGGGGATTCACTCACTTGCCGACTACTTGCAACGCCAAGTGGTTTAGGTACATCTCTATTGCCTTTAAATACAATAACGACAAAGTTCACTATAGTTAATGTGATTAATAAAAAATTGAGATGGTAAGAAGGTGAATAGAATGAGCAAACTTGCAATAAAAAGATCGTTTGTGATTGCCTTGGTCGTGGGCACCTTACTCAATATTATCAATCAGTATGATGCGCTTCTTCTCACAGGCAGTGTCAATTTTTTTAAGGTCATCCTCACTTATTGTGTCCCTTTTTGCGTCTCACTCTTTAGTGTTTGGCTCTCGAAGCGTGATGCATTGGTTTAGTGACGAGCGTCTATTTGACTTTGATAGACGACACCGATTGCAAAAATTGTTGATTTCCATTTAGTAAAATCAAGAAATTAGACAACACTTACAGTATAAGCAGCGTAGGCTTGCAAGTAAGGAGACTCAAATGGAATCACTCAAAGTAAAAGACTATATGACCCTGCAAGCGGTAACTTTTACCCCAGAGATGTCGCTCAGTGCGGCGCTCGACAAAGTCATGAACTCTCGCTACCTCGGTGGACCTGTGTTGAATGAACGCCGTGAGGTAGTCGGCTTTTTATCAGGCCAGGATCTGCTCGAAAAACTCATCAACGTCAGTTACTACTGTCAAGACAGCCACACTGTCGCCGATTGTATGCACCCTGAGGTGTTGTCGGTTACCTCTGAAACGTCAATTATCGAGTTGGCGGATATGATGCGAGTAGGGAAGCCTAAAGTCTATCCGGTTATTGATAGTGGCAGACTAGTGGGAATTATCACTCGTCGGGATGTTTTGCGCGCAATTGGTAAAAACATCAACGATTGCTTTAAACATCCTGTGTGACCAATTCAATTAACAGTGACAAGAGGTGTGCCGCACACCTCTTTTGTAAGCGATATTGATTGAAAAATGCATTCTTTGTGAACGTGGCAAAAAAAGTTTGACCTTGGAGTAGACTCTAAGGTTTAGACTTAAGGTGTACAATGAATGGAGACAAACCTATGTGCACAAAACATCATGCATGCCGCTCACAAAAAATCGCGTTCAAACCTTCACAAACGGGGGGATGTTCTGGTCTCAACAAGGGGTCTATTACCATCTCTGACGTGATCACGCCAGAGTCTGATTGCTGCAGCTCAAGTGATTGTGGCAGTGGCGGCGACCCTTCCGATGAGGAAAGTGACTCCAGTCGCGCCGGCCTATTAACTTATCGCTGGAAGATTGAAGGGATGGACTGTCCATCTTGCGCACGAAAAGTCGAAACCGCAGTTACACGCGTTGAGGGCGTAATCAGTGCCAAGGTCTTATTTGCAACCGAAAAACTGATCATTGAAACCGAACATGCCGATGTGGTTACGCAAGTAGAGAGTGCCATTATTGACAGCGGTTTTTCTTTTACCACTCACCAACAGCCTCAAAGCACCCCGTCAGCGTCAAGTTGGCCATTGGTGATAAAACACAACGCACAGATTTTGGCGATTGCTTTGGCAATGATAATTGCTGCAATCATGCAACCTATTTCCCCTCAATTAAGCCACGGATTATTCGTGGTCACCTGTTTGTCTGGGCTTTATCCCATCGGACGCAAAGCCATTACTTTAGCTAAGTCAGGGACACCATTCTCGATTGAAACCTTGATGAGTGTTGCGGCACTCGGCGCGTTATATCTGGGAGAAACGGTCGAAGCGGCAATGGTGTTGCTGCTGTTTTTGATTGGCGAGCGCCTTGAAGCTTTTGCTGCTTCGCGGGCCCGCAGTGGCGTTAAGGCTCTGATGGCGTTAGTGCCAGAAAATGCCACGAAAATAGTGAATGGTCAGCGAGTCTGGGTTGGCGTCAGTGAATTACAACCTAGCGATATTATCGAAGTATCACCGGGTGGAAGATTGCCTGCCGACGGGCGCTTGCTTGAAGGGACGGCCAGTTTTGATGAAAGTGCGTTGACAGGGGAGTCGATACCCGTCGAGCGGAGCCAAGGTGATGCGGTCATTGCTGGCGCCGTTGTGGTTGATAAAGTGGTGCGATTGGCTGTGACATCAAAACAAGGCGAGAACGCGATAGACCGGATTCTTCATTTGATTGAAGAGGCGGAGTCACGCAAAGCACCTCTTGAACGTTTCCTTGATAAGTTTAGTCGCTGGTATACACCGCTAATGATGCTGGTGGCGCTTATTGTGATTATTATGCCGCCCCTTGTGTTTGCTCAGCCTTGGGAAACTTGGATCTACCGTGGTTTAGCACTGCTGTTAATCGCCTGTCCATGCGCACTGGTGATCTCCACACCTGCGGCGATTACCTCCGGTTTAGCGGCGGCCGCGCGTCGTGGTGCTTTGATTAAAGGGGGAGCCGCATTAGAACAATTAGGCCGAATTGAAACCGTGGCATTTGATAAAACGGGCACCTTAACGCAAGGCAAACCTCAAGTGACGGATGTAATTGGTTTTAGTGGTTGGTCGTCGGAGTCGGTACTTGAAAAAGTCGCAGCGATTGAAGTTGGCTCTAGTCATCCATTGGCGATTTCTGTGGTTGAAAAAGCGAAACAACGTGGACTTAATATCGTTGAAGCAGAGCACAAACAAGCGTTGGTTGGCAGTGGCGTTCAAGGTTTTATCGACGGGGTTGACTATCAAGTTCTCGCACCTAGTCGGATTAAGGTCAAGGTGAGCAACACGATAATAGCGCAAATAGAACAGCTTGAAGCGCAAGGGAAAACAGTGGTGGTCGCTTTTCAAGCTACTGAGATTATTGGCTTAGTTGCGTGGCAAGACACGTTGCGAGAAGACTCGTACCAAGCGGTAACAGCATTAAAGGCTCTGGGTATTAAGTCGATTATGCTCACGGGTGATAACACGCGTAGCGCTGATGCGGTCAGCGCCATGATTGGCATTGATTATAAAGCAGAGCTACTGCCTCAAGATAAAGTGACTTATGTTGAGCAACTGAGCAAAGACGTCAATGTTGCGATGGTGGGCGATGGAATTAATGATGCACCAGCGATGAAAGCGGCTCATATAGGTATTGCAATGGGCGGAGGAACCGATGTGGCTTTAGAAACGGCTGATGCTGCCTTGACGCATAATCGATTAACTGAGCTGGCGGGTATGATTGAACTATCACGCGCTACAGTGGCGATTATTCGACAGAACATAGCGCTAGCGCTCGGTCTTAAAGGCGTCTTCTTGGTGACAAGTTTACTGGGTATTACCGGGTTGTGGGTTGCGGTATTAGCTGACAGTGGGGCGACCGCTATCGTCACGCTCAATGCATTACGCTTGTTAAAATTTAACTCAAAACAGGTTTGATCCATCTACACTGACAATGGCCCTTGCTTCTATGACGTGAGGGCTGTTTTTATGCAACTACCTTACTCAGTTTACCTAAAAATGTGATGCAAACCGATTTTGCGTGCAATGTTGATATTTGTTGCGCGCATTGTTGTGATTAACATCACTATAAGAGTTTGGTTTGTTCGTTACAGTATAACCGTACCCGATGAATTTAAGAGCGTAAAAGTCGAACAAACGACGCTGCTACGCCACAATAAGGAGTTCCCCTATGTCTCAAGCTGTATTCCACCTTGGTGTTACTGAATCTGATCTTTCTGGTGCTACATTAGCGATTATTCCTGGTGATCCAGCGCGTGTACAAAAGATTGCTGAAGAGATGGAAAACCCAGTATTTCTTGCTAGCCACCGTGAGTACACCCTCTACCGTGCAGAGCTAGACGGTAAGCCTGTTGTGGTTTGTTCTACTGGTATCGGTGGCCCGTCAACATCAATTGCTGTAGAAGAGCTTGCTCAACTTGGTGTACGTACTTTCCTTCGTGTTGGTACCACAGGTGCGATTCAACCGCATGTCAATGTCGGTGATATGATTGTGACAACGGGATCGGTTCGTCTTGATGGCGCGAGCTTGCACTTTGCGCCGATGGAATTCCCTGCTGTGGCTGATTTTGAAGTTGCAACGGCAATGAAAGCGGCAGTAGAAGAGAGTGGTGCAACAGTGCACATGGGTGTCACGGCATCTAGTGATACGTTCTACCCTGGTCAAGAGCGTTACGATACGTTTTCTGGTCGCGTTGTGAAACGTTTCCAAGGGTCGATGCAAGAGTGGCAAGACATGGGTGTACTCAACTTCGAAATGGAATCGGCAACCTTACTTACCATGTGTGCAAGCTCTGGCCTTAAAGCGGGTTGTGTTGCAGGGGTTATCATCAACCGTACCCAGAAAGAGATTCCAGATCATGCCACGTTGAAAGAGACAGAAGCCCGCTCAATCAAAGTGGTAGTTGAAGCAGCTCGTAAAATGTTATAAGCAACGTTTAACACATACAAAAAACCTCGCGCCGGCGAGGTTTTTTGCTTTTAATCAACAACGAATTCATTACTTATCGATAGTGGATGAATTAGCTAAATGCAATTTTAGGTAATGGTTGATAGAGATTTTCAGTCATGTCTGACAACATTTGGTCATAGACTTGTGAGATAACCAACGAGATATCCGTCGCGAGTTGATACAAGTCTTCATTATTGAGCGTGAGTTCGTTACAGGCATTAATCTCAGTTAACGTGTGCATTGCCTTAGAGCTTATTGGCGACGCAACTGACAGGGGGCTTATGATCGACAATTGATTGAGCTTTCGACGCATCTTATCGCAGTAGTATTTGACGCGCAGCATGCCTTCTGCATCATTTGAGTCCTGAATGGAAATCCGCAATTGTGTCAGTACTTCCATGCTATCGAGGACCTGCTGCCAGTTCATATGATACTCATCACTAATGTCTTCACGACCAGATTCAATTAACCAAGCGATCGCGATTTCATCCATCAAAAACATGCAGTGCCGGATAGTCTTACCGTGTAACACCTGATTGCGAGCAACGGAGCGTTTATCCCACTCTTTATGCAGTGCCTTTAGCTTGAGTTGCAGGATCCGGTACATAGGTTTGTTTTCAAATTGAGCGTTGGCAATGAGGTCGTTTGAGCATGCCATCATGGCATCATAATTGTCTTCGAGCTTAGCTTGGTGAAGGTCAAAATGATGGCTGGTCAGCGCTTGATGGGTCATGGCACGATGTTGGCGACTTAACAGTAAAATCTGTCGTAGAGAAACGAGAATATCGAACTTACGTTCTAATCCTGTATAACGTTGTTTTGAAAAATAAAAGATTGTCAGCAAAATAAGCATAGAAATAATCAGAGAAACCAGCACAAACATAACCTACTCCTTGTCAATATGTACTACCAAAGGGGTAAGGCACTTTTGATGCCAAGAATTAAGGTTATATAAAACAAATACTTAAAATAAACCGGTTCTATCTAATGCCCAATAGTGGTGCAACTAGGCACCGAAAGTGTGAGTTTGGACACAAAAAAGCCCCGCTACAGAGAGCGAGGCTTAAGGTTAAAGTTAGCGCAGATTACATGACTCGCATACCTGGCTGAGCACCTTCATGAGGCTCAAGAATCCATAGATCGCTACCGCCAGGACCTGCGGCTAGGATCATGCCTTCAGACAGACCAAATTTCATCTTACGCGGTTTAAGGTTAGCCACCATCACCGTCAGCTTGCCTTCTAACTCTTCCGGTTTGTACGCTGACTTGATGCCAGAGAATACCTGACGAATTTCACCACCGATATCCAATTGGAACTTAAGCAGTTTGTTGGCTTTTGGCACTTCTTCACAAGAGATGATACGAGCAATACGCATATCTACTGCGGCAAACGCATCAAACTCAATCTCGTCTGCGATTGGATCTTTGTCGAGTTCGGTTTGGCTTGCTTGGTTCTTTTCCGCTTCTGCTTTCTCTTTTGCTGCCATTTCCACTGCCGCATCTTCTTTTGACGCTTCGATCATCGCTTCGATGTTTTTAGGGTCGATACGGTTGAATAGGGCTTTGAATTTAGTGATCTCGTGACCCGTTAGTGGAGCGGCGATACCTTCCCAAGTAAGTTCTTGGTTTAGGAATGCCTCCGTACGAGCGGCAAGTTCAGGCATGACCGGCTTCAGATAAGTCATCAGCACGCGGAATAAGTTGATACCGACAGAACAGATATCTTGCAGTTGTTGATCTTTGCCTTCTTCTTTGGCGACCACCCACGGCGCTTTTTCGTCAACGTATTGATTGGCTTTATCAGCAAGTGCGGTAACTTCACGAATAGCACGACCAAATTCGCGCGCTTCGAATAGTTCAGCAATGCGATCTGCGGCGGCAACGAATTCGTTGTATAGCTCAGGTTCGGCGAAACTCTCTGACAACTTGCCATCAAAGCGCTTAGCAATGAACCCTGCGTTACGAGATGCAAGGTTCACAATCTTGTTAACGACATCAGCGTTGACTCGTTGAGTAAAGTCTTCCAGATTCAGGTCGAGATCATCGATACGACTGTTTAGTTTGGCCGCGTAGTAGTAACGCAGACACTCAGGGTCGAGGTGGTTTAGGTACGTGCTGGCTTTAATGAAGGTGCCTTTTGACTTAGACATTTTCGCGCCATTGACGGTAACGTAGCCGTGAACAAAGACGTTATTTGGTTTACGGAAACCACTGCCTTCAAGCATCGCAGGCCAGAACAACGAGTGGAAGTAAACAATGTCTTTACCGATGAAGTGGTAAAGCTCGGTTTGGCTGTCTTTGTTCCAGTACTCTGCAAAGTCGAGATCGTCACGTTTATCACATAGGTTTTTGAATGAGCCCATGTAGCCGATAGGGGCATCTAGCCAAACGTAGAAAAACTTGTCTTTTTCACCTGGGATTTCGAAGCCGAAATACGGCGCATCACGCGAAATGTCCCATTGTTGTAGGCCAGACTCGAACCATTCTTGCATCTTGTTCGCGGTTTCTATTTGTAATGAGCCCGAACGCGTCCACTCTTTGAGCATACTTTCAAATTGCGGTAAGTCGAAGAAGAAGTGCTCAGAATCTCTCATGATAGGAGTGGCGCCCGATACGGCTGATTTAGGGTCAATCAGTTCGGTTGGGCTGTAAGTCTCGCCACAGTTATCACAGTTGTCGCCGTATTGGTCTTCAGACTTACACTTAGGACAAGTACCTTTGACGAAACGATCCGGTAAGAACATCTCTTTTTCAGGGTCAAACAGCTGAGAAATCGTACGGCTAGAGATAAAACCGTTTTTCTTCAGTTCTAGGTAGATATAAGACGCTAGCTCACGGTTCTCTTCTGAGTGGGTGCTGTGGTAATTGTCGAAGCTAATATCAAAGCCCGCAAAGTCTTTTTGGTGTTCTTCACTTACAGCAGCGATCATCTCTTCTGGTGTAATACCCATCTGTTGTGCTTTAAGCATGATTGGCGTGCCGTGGGCATCGTCAGCACAGATGAAGTTTACAGTGTTGCCACGTAGGCGTTGGTAACGTACCCAGATGTCCGCTTGAATGTGCTCAAGCATATGGCCTAGGTGAATCGAACCGTTAGCGTACGGAAGGGCACAAGTTACCAGCATTTTTCTTGAAGAAAGAGGTCGTGGATCGTTTGCCATACTTAATATTCGCTTCTAGATAGGTATAAAAAATTGAAAGTAATACTACCCTATCCAACCAGTGACTCCAAGGTCGGAAAGGCTCGATTACCTTAGTTTTTTCAGGGTTCAGTATCTGGTGGCACAGTGATAGGATGAGATGCATAAGGAGGACCTATGCGTCTATTCAGTTCAAAGCAAGACTTTTGTAATTGGTTAAACCAATTTGAGCATCAAAGCTTGGCTCCCGAGTGGGCCGATGTCGCCAATGTTGTCTCGGTTGAGTCGGACCGTTTTAACATTGAAATTCCCTTTGCCGCCAATACGCTTGTTGATGAGTTAACGCAGTGGATTGACCATGCCCAGCAAGCCGGGCAAGTGGCTCGTTTCTCCTATTCACTGTCGGTCGAGCCTAAAGCACTTGAAACACATCTGGGAGCGACGGTGAAAGGGGTGAAAAATATTATCGCAGTGACTTCCGCGAAAGGTGGGGTAGGAAAATCAACAACCTCGGTCAATCTTGCGTTAGCGTTATCTAAATCAGGCGCCAAAGTGGGTCTATTGGATGCGGATATCTATGGGCCTTCAGTACCGTTAATGCTCGGGCAGAGTGATGCGCATCCTGAAGTGCGAGACAATAAGTGGATGCAACCGATTAACGCTCACGGAATTTATACCCATTCGATCGGCTACTTAGTGGCAAAAGATGAAGCGGCAATCTGGCGTGGACCTATGGCGGCAAAAGCCCTAGCGCAACTGCTTAATGAAACCGACTGGCCCGATCTCGATTACCTGGTGATCGATATGCCACCGGGCACCGGGGATATTCAACTCAGCTTAGCCCAGCAAGTCCCTGTAACAGGTGCCGTGATCGTCACTACGCCACAAGACTTAGCCTTGGCTGATGCACGTAAAGGCGCTGCGATGTTCAGCAAAGTCGATGTGCCTGTGGTGGGGCTGGTTGAAAACATGAGCTATCACATTTGCAGTCATTGTGGTGAGAAAGAACACATTTTTGGTCAAGGTGGCGCGCAACAAATGGCTGCGGATCTTGGCCTCGATCTGCTCGCGCAAATCCCTTTACATATTCAAATGCGTCAAGATATCGATAATGGTCTGCCAACGGTGGCAGCGCGACCAGATTCAGAACATACTCAGTTGTATATGATGTTAGCTCAATCGATCAGTTCACGACTCTATTGGCATGGCAAAGCAAAACCTGATTCTATTTTGTTCACCATGGTGGAATAGCATTCAGTTTCATTAAAAAAGAGCGTTGAATTGGCGCTCTTTTTAATTCTTATCTGGTGTAATCGATTGCGCTGAAATCTTTTATTCTATTTCGTTAAATCGTGCCAATCACAACTGGCAACACTGACTTGAACTCCCTATAATCAGGCGGTTTATCTAAATTTGTCCTAATGCACAGAGCTCGAATCGTTGAGTGATGCTAGCATTAGCATATGACACCAATCTAAATCATCGGGTGCAAGAATAATGTCTGATAATAATCAATGCGTCATCGTCGGTATTGCTGGCGCGTCTGCTTCTGGAAAAAGCTTAATCGCGAGCACTATTTACAATGAGCTTCGTGCCAAAGTGGGCGATCATCAAATTGGTGTGATTACGGAAGATTGCTATTACAACGACCAAAGCCATTTGAGCATGGAAGAGCGTGTTAAAACCAACTATGACCACCCGAGTGCACTAGACCATGACCTTTTGTGTCAACATCTTGAGCAGCTAGTTCAAGGCGAGTCGGTCGAAGTGCCAGAGTATAGCTATACAGAACATACCCGCACGGAACATACCACCACAATGACACCAAAAAAGGTGATTATTCTGGAAGGTATCCTTCTTCTCACTGAGCCTCGCTTGCGTAATATTATGCACGCAACCGTCTTTATGGATACACCACTGGATATCTGTTTACTGCGTCGCGTAAAGCGTGATGTGGAAGAGCGTGACCGTACCATGGAATCGGTACTCAAGCAGTATCAAGAAACGGTTCGCCCGATGTTCTTGCAGTTCATTGAGCCTTCTAAACAGTACGCTGATATCATTGTTCCACGTGGCGGTAAAAACCGTATTGCCATTGATGTACTCAAAGCACACATTGCAAAACTTCTGAAAGCTTAGCGATGTTTGCTTGTTTAAGACTTTATTTTTTATGAGATAAGTGGCACTTTTAGTGCCACTTTCTTTTTATGGTCGTCAGATAATCGCGATGATCATTGGTACTTGGAGCGGACTTAACCCTTGAGTCTCTCACCAAGCAAGGATAACGCTGATGAAGAAATTTTTCCTAATACTAGCAATTCCGGTAATTGCTATCCTTGGTGCGCTAGTCGCACTGGTTATGTTGGTCAACCCTAATCAATTTAGACCGTTAATAGTCGAACAAGCAAAAACTCACACAGGCCTAGACCTTGTGATTGAAGGCAATATCAGTTGGCAGTTTTTTCCGTCGATTGGTTTTGAATTAGGCCAAACGGCGCTACGCAACCCGCAAGGTTTCGACAAACTGAACATGTTTAAGGTCGATAGCGTTGGTATTGATGTGTCGGTTATGCCGCTGTTTAGTCAGCAGCTTGAAATTGGTAACATCACGCTAGATGGTGCGGCATTTTCACTTGAGACGCTCAAAGATGGTCGCAAGAACATCGATGTACTTACCAAGGCGCAGAGTGCGCAAGCTGAGTCTGTTTCTGGCGCGGCGACCTCTTCACCTGAAACTTCAGAGCCGATAGCAGCAGAATCTGCTGGACCATCAGCATGGACAATCAACCTTGCTGGTGTAACGGTATCCAATGCTTCGGTTGAAATCGTCGATAAGCAAGCAGGGAGCCTAACTAAGCTTTACGATGTGTCGTTAAATTTATCTGAATTTGCCGTTGATACTTGGACAAAAATTGACTTTGCCGCCAAAGGTGAAGCCAATCAGCAGCAGTTCACCGCTCAAGGTGATGGCGAATTTAAACTCGCTCCAGGTTTCAAACAGTACGCGTTACGCAACATCAATCTCGAGACCACGTTCAGCGATCCTGCAACGCAAATCGACAGTGCAAACATCGGCTTAGAGACGTTTGAGTTTGATAAAGCCAATGCGCTGACTTATGCAGTTAAAGGTAACGCAGCCGGGTTAGATATTGATATGCAAGGCTCTGCGTCATTCACGGTTGACCAAGCGATGAGCAAGGTGGTAATGAATAAGCTTACCCTTGATGCTACCTTCCAAGGCGATAGTTTACCTCAGTCACCGATGAACGTGGATATGGCCTCGGATCTGACGTTTGATCTCACCAAGAGTCATTTAAGCTTTGTGCTTGAAAAGCTGACCGCTAATGCGCTCGCGTTTGATGGTAAAGCCGATGTGACGTTGGCTGACATTCCCAAAATCCGTTTTGCGCTGCATAGCCCAGATATAGATTTAGATGCGTTCTTGGTTTCTGCACCAGCGGGCGAAGAGAAATCTGCCACTCCAGCGCCACAGAATTCGCAGACATCTACCTCTTCTACTGAACCCGCGAAGCAACCGACGAAAGAGGTTGAACCCGATCTATCAGCACTGAAAACATTAGATGTTAAAGGTGATATTGCCATTGATAACTTCAAAGCCAGCAACGCGCGTATGCAAAACGTCAAAGCAAGCTTTGAAGTCAACCGTGGTGTTGCGGAATTAACTTCATTTACGTCTAATCTGTATCAAGGTTCGATTAACGCCACTGCTCGTCTTGATGCGCGCCAATCACCAGCGTCTTACACGGCGATAAAGCGTATTAAAGGCGTTAAAGTTCAACCGTTGCTGATGGATGTTAGCGGAAATGATACGCTAGAAGGTACGGGCAACATTGATATCGATGTGCGAGGAAGGAGCCTAACTCCGACAGGGATCAAACAGAATTTGTTGGGGACCATAGTGATTAATTTTGCTGATGGTGCGGTTAATGACATTAACATTGCGCAGCTAATTCGTGAAAATTACGCGAAAATTAAAGGCGAGCAAGTACCTGTCAGTGACAACGTACAAAAAACCGATTTCAGTGCGATGAAGGCGACCTTGACGCTCAATAAAGGCAATGTTTCGACCGACAACCTTACCATGCAGTCACCGCTATTGCGTATTCGTGGTGATGGCAGTGCTAACTATTTGGATGAGACCGTTGATTTTACTGTCAGTACTTCGATTGTTGGCTCACTGGAAGGTCAAGGTGGCAAAGACATTGACGAGCTGAAAGATGTGACGATTCCTATCAACATCTCAGGAGCATGGACAGAGCCTAAATTTAAATTGGTTTTTGATGAAGTCTTGAAGCAGAAAGCAGCAAAAGAGATCGATCGTGGACTGAAAAAACTCGATGAGAAACTTGGCGACAAAATCAAAGATGAAAAGACTAAGGAAGCGGTGAACAGTTTAATCAAAGGCTTGTTTAACTAAATCTACTTGCTGTTAGTTTTTATTGGTCAAAAGCAGTGCTACTCATAACGAATGCACTGCTTTTTTATTGTCAGTGACTGGATTATTGCCAATGACAGTTGATGGTCAGTTACCAGTCGACGCCTTTCAGTGCTTTGACACCAGACTCAAAGGCGTGCTTAACGTTTTTCACTTCTGAAACCGTATCGGCCATTTCGATTAAAGTGCGATGTGCGCCGCGGCCGGTAATCACCACTGACTGCATTTTCGGTCGATTGTTAAGCGCTTCAACCACTTCATCTAAATCAATGTAACCGTAGCTCACCATGTAAGTCAGCTCATCAAATAGCACCACGTCGATAGCATCGTCTTGGAGCATGCGCTTACACTCTTGCCACACTCGTTGTGCAGCGTCTGTATCGGCGGCTTTGTTTTGCGTCTCCCAAGTGAAACCTGTCGCCATCACTTGAAACTCCACGCCGAGTTTTTCGAGTAGGTTGCGCTCACCATTGTCCCACGTGCCTTTGATAAACTGAGCAACCGCAGCGTTTAAGCCATGGCCAACCGCTCTTGCTATAGTGCCAAAACCAGATGTCGATTTACCTTTACCATTACCGGTGATGATCAGCAGGAGGCCTTTCTCTTCTTGCGCCGCTGCCACTTTAGCATCGACTTGCTCTTTGACTTTTTGCTGACGAGCTTTGTGACGAACTTCTTTATTGGTTTCAGACGTCATGGGAAATCCTTTTTTATTTAATCAAACTGTGGCTATGATAGCCTAATCAGCGAGATGCAAATACCTATGATTTTTATGGGAAAGTGGCGATTTTTATGGGGAATTGACGTCAATGGCAATTAGGAGCACGATGAGTAAGAAAATTTTAGTGGTGTGTATGGGCAATATTTGTCGCTCACCGACCGGAGAAGCTATTTTACGTGCGAAATCGCAACAAATGGGTGTTGATGTCGACATTGATTCGGCAGGCACAATTGGCTATCACCAAGGAAATCGACCGGATCCACGTGCGAAAGCGGCAGGAGAAAAGCGTGGTTATTCGTTCAACGGGATTCGTGCTCGTAAAGTTATCGACAGTGATTTTGAGCGATTTGACCTGATTTTAGCTGCGGATGAAGACAACCTTGCCGATCTTAAGATGCAGTGTCCTAGCCATTTACAACACAAACTCAGGTTATTTCTTAGCTATGCTGACTCAGACTATGAGGAAATTCCTGACCCTTACTACGGCGGTGACAGGGGGTTTGAGTTAGTCATAGATTTGATCGAAGAAGCATCAGAACAGATTTTACGCTCTTTATAAATTCTCCCCTCGTTATCAACTCAGGTTCATTGATTCAATCAACCTTAAGCTGCCATTACTCTGCCACTAAAGTAGTCGTTTGAAACAATATATTCGGTGTTACGAATCAGTTCATCTTGAATTTCTGCCCAATGCGAATCGTGATGTTGGGCAGCAGGCACGACACCACCAACGCGAATATTAAACGGAGTAAGCTCCTTTGCCCAGCTTTGGGTAAAGCCCGCTACCATAGATGTTGCATTGTCAAAACCAGACAGATCTTGATAGTCGGCATAAGCGATGACATTGACGATGACGCCATTTTTTTTCTCTTGGCACATTCTTTCTGCGGTTGCTTGACCAAAAGTAAATAGGGTGGCAGCCATTAAAGAGAGTCGCTGGGTGAAAAGATCACTGGCGCGCTGATCAAAAATATTGGGCATCGCTTCTGCGGTTAGTGCATTGATCAAGACGTCGGGTGAGCGTTTGACATTTTTATCTATGAACGAGAAGAGAGCCTGAATGGAGGCAAGCGAATGGTCGTTAAGAGTGAACTGAAATACTTGATCTGAGATGGTGCTACATTGTTGATAAGTCTGCGATAGTTGCGGTGTTTTTTTATCACACAGGATGACGGTTGCGCCGAGTGAAACAAAATGTTGCGCTAATGTGCTACCGATTTGAGAACCAGCTGAAGTGACTAATATTACAGCAGTTTTTATATCCATGGGCTTAAACCCCTTACAAGCAGTGAGTGAATAATTGCGTTTGTATAGCATGGTTGATTAACTGTTGTTTGGTTGTGAATAAGGTCAAATAACCTTGTGAGTGAGTCAGGTTATTTACGATTATTTGGCGTCATTCACACTCTACGAGTAAACGGTTTTATCAGTTCAACAAATGAGACGATTGAACTGTGATCTTATCGATCCTTTGCAGATTTAATACCACTGTTAGTGATCGATAGACTATCGATAGGGGCAGAGACTAAGCTTGAGCCTGAAGCTGGAAGGTACGCTGTGCTTTAATCAGTTGATGATAAAGATCAATCGGTATTAACTTTTTCGGTTCCTGTTCCGCTAGCATTCTGCGGTGATGACCGGATAGGTTGTGATAAACCTCTTCAGGAAGATCATGCGTCTCTTCTGGAAGGTACGCTAACGCATCGGGCTTGAGGTAGTGGCATAGTTTAGCGCTAGGAAGGCCAGCACTATGGAACAACTCGGCTTGCTGTGCAGACTGCTGATATGAACCTTGATCAGAACGCAGTGATTGAGGCATTTGCAACTCAAAGCGTTTACGCAACGCTTGTTCACTTGAGTCGACCTGTTCGAGTTTTTCAATTGGCGTGTTATCGCGCACATCATCAGAGAACATCGACAAAATTAAAGCAAAGTCAGCACGACGACCTTCATGCACGGCATGGTTTATTCCCGTACCGAATTGAAGCTCATTAATAATGGCGGCTTTGTCTAATGTATGAATGTGCATAGTGTCTCTCTTTTGATGCCCTTATAACGACTAACTTGAGAGAAACTTTAGAAAAATCAGTATTCGAACCAATAAAAAAGCCAGCGAATGCTAGCTTTTTAAGCGACTAAATTTTAAATCCTAGGGGAGAGGATTATTTTGCTAGGTTTTCTGCAACGAAGTCCCAGTTAACCAATGCCCAGAAACCGTTCATGTAATCTGGACGAACGTTACGGTAATCGATGTAGTATGCGTGTTCCCATAGATCAACAGTAAGAAGTGGTGTTGTCCCTTCTTCTGTCAGAGGCGTTGCAGCGTTAGACGTGTTAACGATCTCTAGAGATCCGTCTGCTTTTTTCACAAGCCAAGTCCAAGAAGAACCAAAGTTATTGATTGCTGAATCAGTGAACTTTGCTTTGAACTCTTCGAAAGAACCGAATGCCGCGTTGATTGCTTCTGCAACTGCGCCTGTTGGCTCACCACCTGCGTTTGGCGCTAGACAGTGCCAGTAGAAAGTGTGGTTCCAAATTTGAGCTGCGTTATTGAATACGCCACCGGTAGAAGTCTTGATGATCTCTTCTAGAGATTTACCTTCGAACTCAGTACCAGGGATAAGACCGTTTAGCTTAACAACGTAAGTGTTGTGGTGCTTACCATGGTGGAAATCTAGCGTTTCCGCTGAAATATGTGGTTCTAGTGCATCTTTTGCGTAAGGAAGAGCTGGTAGTTCAAATGCCATTACTCGATTCTCCATTTATGTGAAAGAGTGACCTCTTTCGATTGCTTCCAGTGTTATTTATTATTCATGGTCAATCTAAGTTGCCATGAACGATTTGCTACTTGCGGTATAGTTTAGCAAGTTTTTACTTTATTAAAAGCATCGCTGACAAATTTCTATATGAAATTTCTTTATTAGTCAGTGTTGATGGATCTCAAAATTGCTTAAGCTTGCAAGACCATACACATAATAGGCTTTTTATTCTGTGCTAATGGTTTAGAATGGCCGACAAATTTGCAAAAACTTCATTTAAGAGGAAGCAATGGAAACTATCGATAAAATTAAACAGCAAATCGCAGAGAACACGATCCTTCTTTACATGAAAGGTTCGCCAAAACTTCCAAGCTGTGGTTTCTCTTCTCAAGCAGCTCAGGCGCTGATGGCATGTGGTGAAAAATTTGCTTACGTTGACATCTTGCAAAACCCTGATATTCGCGCAGAACTTCCTGCTTATGCCCAGTGGCCGACATTCCCTCAATTATGGATTGAAGGTGAATTAGTTGGTGGTTGTGACATCATCATTGAGATGTTCCAAAAAGGCGAACTGCAGTCTTTGATCAAAGAAGCCGCTGAGCGTAACCCGTCAGAAGACCAATAATACTGGTTAAATTTACAGTTTTTCTTGATTTATAAGGGCCACATTCGATAATGTGGCCCTTATTGTATCTGGCTATTTGTACTGTATGTCTCGTCTTTTTATTGCCGAAAAACCCAGCCTTGGCCGCGCGATTGCTGCGGCTCTCCCTGGACCAAAAAAAAATGACCAAGGTTTTATCCGTTGTGGTAACGGTGATGTGGTTACTTGGTGTATTGGTCATTTGCTTGAGCAAGTCGAGCCAGATGTTTATGACGATCGTTATAAAAAGTGGAATCTCGCCGATTTACCGATTGTCCCTGAGGTCTGGCAATTAAGACCGAGAAAGTCGGCCAACAAGCAACTCTCTGTCGTGCGTAAATTGCTTAAGGAGTCGAGTCAGATCATTCATGCTGGCGATCCAGACCGCGAGGGGCAGTTGCTGGTTGATGAAGTCCTCGACTACTGCAAAGTGACTAAAAGTAAAAAACAAGCGGCGCAACGTTTACTTATCAGTGACTTAAACTTACCAGCCGTGAAACGTGCGTTGAATCAAATGCGCAGCAATCGTGACTTTATCCCTTTGTCTGTTTCTGCTTTGGCGCGTTCGCGAGCTGACTGGTTGTATGGGATGAATATGTCACGAGCTTATACACTGCTTGGCCAAAAGGCGGGCTACCAAGGTGTATTGTCGGTCGGGCGTGTACAAACGCCGGTACTCGGTTTAGTTGTGCGTCGTGACGAAGAGATAGAGAATTTCTCTCCACGTGACTATTTTACCTTGCATGCGTTGATCCCTTATCAAGACGATGCGCGTCAATTTGATATCCGCGCCCGCTGGAAGCCTAGCGAAGCCTGCAAGCCTTGGCAAGATGAAGAAGGGCGAGTCCTTAATCGCAAGTTAGTCGAGAATGTTGCCAATCGTATTGTCAATCAACCAGCTACCGTGGTGGAGTCAGAGCAAAAACAAACCAAGCAAGCCGCGCCACTGCCCTATTCGTTATCAACACTGCAGATAGATTGTGCTAAGCGCTTTGCAATGAGTGCGCAGCAAGTGTTAGATACCTGTCAGTCGTTGTATGAAAAACATAAACTGATCACCTACCCACGTTCTGATTGTCGTTATCTGCCGCTGGAGCATTTAGCTCAGGCAAGTAGTGTTTGTGATGCGATCGGTAATAATGCCAAAGAGCTTGCGCAAGCGGTGCAGGGGGCGAACCTCTCACTTAAGTCGAAAGCGTGGAATGATAAAAAGGTCGATGCGCACCATGCCATTATTCCAACCCCCAAGAAAGCGTCAATGAATGCGCTTTCTGGCAATGAAATGAAAGTTTATCAACAAATTGCGCGACAATATTTGATGCAATTCTACCCTGCAGCAGTGTATGCAGAGGCGAAGTTAGTGTTTGACATTGCGGGTGGCAGTTTTGTTGCCAAAGGTCGACAATTGGTCTCTGCTGGTTGGAAAGCGTTGCTGGGTAAAATTGATGATGAGGACGCCAATGTCGATAGCGTACCAGCCTTGACTGAAGGATGCGTGCTCACTTGCCGTGAGGGTGAGATCAAAGATTGTAAAACCGAGCCACCAAAACACTTTACCGAAGCCACTTTGCTTCAGGCGATGACAGGTATCGGTCGTTTTGTTGCAGATAAAGAGCTAAAAAAGATCCTCAAAGAGACCGATGGACTTGGTACCGAAGCCACTCGAGCGGGCATTCTCGATACCTTGTTTAAACGCCAACTTCTTCAACGACAAGGTAAAGCGATCCTTAGCAGCGCGGCAGGACGAGGATTGATTCATGCCTTACCTGCAGAATCGACCTATCCAGATATGACGGCCAACTGGGAGCATCAGCTGCAAGGGATGGCGGAGCGCAATCAAGCGTATCAGCCCTTTATGCAGGCACTGCAAACCCGTATCGATGGTTTGATGTCCCAAGTGAAATCGGGGGAGATTCCACAATCACTGCGGCACCTGCCTAAGGTTGAACGCCCTGCCTACAAGAAGCGAAGTAAAGGCGGTTATCGTAAAAAACCAACAGCAAAGAAAGGTACTAACACGCGCTAACCTACTTGGCGTCCGCAGCGTTTAAATAATTGTTGCCAGTAATTAACGTGATCACGGATCGCGCGGCGAAATTGGTTGTGATTGTTTACCAGTGGATAAACGTACGGGTGAAGTTCGGGTTGAGGTTCAAACAGCGTTAATACTGGATTAAGGATCTGATAGTAACTATCGAGCTGCGCCATATACGGTTGAATAACGCCAACGTATTGTTGTTCGAAGACATTATTTAGATATTTGAATTTAGTGGCATCACGTTGCGCGCTACAGATGATTGTTTCATCAAAGGTATTGAGTTGACGGGTGACGGTATCAAGTTGATGCGTCGCATTGACCAATGAAAAGTCCAGATTGCCTATAACAGCACTCTTTTCTAACGTTTCCTGCACTTGTTGGATTTGGTATGGCTCGCCACTGAAAGCGCGTTGAATATACTCAAGTGCTTGGCCGACTTGTTGCACTTGCGGCGTCAATGCTTTCTCTAGCCAGTGATTACCGGAAAGCTGATGTTGCATGGCCTCACTGGTATAAAGTAGGTTCCATTGATGAGCATTAAGTTGAGCTTGTTTGTGGTTTTCAATTTCCGCCAATTTTTGTTTTAGTTGTGCATCGATGATATCGTTCGCCTGGCACTGGACAAGACCCTCCAACAGTTGTCGTTGGTAGTCATAACGGTGAAACTCATCGGCAACTTTACCCAGTACTGAATTGCGTTCGGCTATAAGGTTAAACAGCCCACACTGGCGCAGCTGGTAGCTATCTAACAGGCCAATCGATAGCGGTTCTATATCGATGAAGAGCTCTCGCTTACGTGGCAAGTGAGCTAACGGGGTTGGCGTCATGGTGACTTTTTCAACATTCTGAACGCGGGCAACTCGGCTCAAGTAATCTTGGTACCAGTCGCTTGGATTATCAGACCAGCATCCATTGAGTGTTAGGATCAATAGCGGCATTAATAAAGCATTAAGTCTTGTTGATTTACTCATGAACGCCATCCTTTTGGCTAAGGTGAAATTATGAGTATGACAACGTCAAGCTATTGTCTGCAAGTAAACGTCATCGATTTCGTGAGTACGCTGTGCTTGAGGTCAGAGCGATACTATGAACTGATGATACCGATTTGTTATAAACGAGTGGGCTGCTTATTGTTAACGGGGTTATGATATTCTTCCACTTATTGTCCATTTTCCACTAATGCCATGATTGCTCTTATTTATCACCCTATCTACTCACAGCTCCCGTTGCCCGACGGCCATCGTTATCCGATTAACAAATATCGCCTGTTATACCAAGCCGTAGAGCAACGTCGAGAGAGTCAACCGTTGTGGGACATGGCATTTCGTCTGGTTCAACCTTATCCGCTAACGGCAACAGAAGTAGCACAAACTCATAGTCCTTATTATGTGCAAGCGCTAATCAGTGGAGAACTGCCAGCAGCCAAAATGCGTCGGATAGGGTTTCCTTGGAGTGAAGCACTTATTGAGCGCACGCTCACCTCAGCAGGAGGAACTTGTGAAACTGTACTGCAAGCACTAGAGCACGGAGCGGCCATTCACTTAAGCGGCGGTTATCACCATGCCCACTACGACTTCGGTAGTGGATTTTGCTTATTTAACGACTTGGTCTTGGCGGCTAAGCATGCACTGGATCAACCGGGAGTGGATAAGGTATTGATCATCGACAGTGATGTGCATCATGGTGATGGGACCGCTACACTATGTAGTGAGGCGGCAGACATCGTAACCTTATCTTTTCATTGTGATAAGAACTTTCCTGCCAGAAAGCCTGACTCTGATTTAGACGTTGCGCTGAGTCGAGAAACTCAAGATGACGAGTTTTTAAGTGCGTTTACAAGTGTTGTCACAATGGCCATGAATCTTCATCAACCCGATGTAGTGATTTACGATGCTGGGGTTGATATTCACCAAGATGATGAGCTTGGTTACCTTGATATCTCTACCGCAGCCATTTATCAACGCGATCACTTTATGCTTGCGCTCGCCAAGGAGATGCAGATACCGATTGCCTGTGTCGTGGGGGGAGGGTATCGAACCGATCATCAACAACTAGTGCCGATACATATGCAGTTATTAGAGGCTGCGTTCCGTGTTTATGGATAACACGTGTTTTTATGGATAACACTAGAGAGGCAAGCGGTCATCTTCAACAGTAATGCTCGTGAGGCTTGGTGAGATGTAGATATGAAAAAAGCCCTGATAAATCAGAGCTTTTTTCATTTAAAATTGGCGGAGAGATAGGGATTTGAACCCTATCTCTTTGAAAACCTATATTTATCAAGCTCTTGATTTTATTAGCTTTCTTCGATTATCAATCAAATGTCGCGTTGACAGTTGTGAATCACATTTAGTATACAAAAACAGCTTAACTTAGCAAGTGAATCAAGCAGATAACGCGATAAAATTTTGTAGACAAAGATAACTAAAGGACGATGGTTGTGATTTCAGGCATTGTATAACTCAATAAACTTTAACCCCTTGGGGGCATAAATATAGTATTATCCCCCCAAGGGGTTAAAAATGTTATGGAGAATAAGATGTTGATTACTAGTCCCAGACAGTTGGGCATATACCTAAGAGATGTGCGCCGAACTCAAAAACGCAATCAAACTTTAGTTGGTGACATTGTAGGCTTGAAACAAACCACGGTGTCAAAACTGGAACGAGATCCAGCTTCGTCAAGCATCGAGAGTTTAATGCGCCTACTGTCTTCTCTTAACCTTGAGCTACATATTGAAGAGAAGAGCATAAGCAGAGAGCAAGGCAAGGTTGATCCTGACGATTGGTAAATCGTCTAAATAGACTTTATCTGTATAAGTCAAACCGATAACATCGTTGAATATTAGTGCTTTGGGGATGTACTGAATGACTTATTGCGAAGTGTTAGGCCAAAGGAGAAGTTGAAAAATGTACAACCGTTTACATGATTTTGATTCCGAGATCGACTCTATCGTTTATGATTACGAGCGATTTGTTATGCATACAAGCCATTTACCTCATTTGGGATTGTATCACAAAGATAATTTTCTGTTCTGTGTAATAGATGGTATTGACCCAATAGAAGCGAAAACACATGCGAAAAATTACGACGAGCGTTATCGAACTATTTGTAATCCCTCTCCATTAATTGTTCCTAAAATTGAAGATGATTTTAAAAAAATTCATTTCCGAGATGCATGGAAGAAAATTAATGACCATGGACACCCTTACACACATCCTGAAATAGAGAATGAGCTATATCTGAAACTTCCTAAAAAGTTTCATCCGTTTATCTTTGACTATAAAATGGATACTGGCAACTTTATACTAGAATTAGAGTTCACTCCGACATTAGATGAGATCAGTGAATTAGAATTATTGTTATCAGATTTAGGCTTAGATAATTATAAGTTAATTGTGGTAAAAAATACTGAAATTAGAGAACAACTAGAGATAAAAAGGAGAGAGCAAGGAAAGCTTTCGACCATTCTCAAACATGATCCCCATGCACTTATCTTGAAGGCTAGTGGACTTCTAGGGAATAACATACCTAGACTAGTATTGGAGAAGTACGAAGAAGATCAAGATTTTTGGGTTGATCATAAAATGGAAATTTTTCGAGAAATTGATTTTAATAAAAAAGATATCACTCAATTAAAAAATTTTGACATAAAGGGCTCTTGCTTTGTCGATGCTACATTTCATGATAGAAATAATCTGAGGACTTATATAGCATTATATAAAACTGTAATTATTGCTCTTCCACAAAATACACGAGAAAAACGTCAAACATTTTTTGAAATGTTCAATATTACAGAGTTTGAGATGAAAATATTAATCAAAAATGGAAGAATTAAATTTTCAATCCTTGATAACTTAAATTTGTACTCTTTGGAATTAATTGATTCAATTCTAGAGGTTGACCCGAGTGCTATTATTTTTCCAAGAAGCATTGCTGCATCTTGTTTAATAAGCATGAGGGAAAGAACTGGCTTACTTGGATATTCTTATACTACTGATGAACAATTTCGTTTTTTAAATGCACTCCATAACTCAAATAATAGACATGAGCGTTTGGCAAACGCACTTTCTGATTCATGGTATGGAATGGAGTCTTTGGTTAATCAGAATGGTTTAGCGTTAATCGGCCATATTGGTGTTGGAGGTTTGTTAAGCCGTATGCATTTTGACTCGGATGACTCTCTTGCTTTTTATAGCGCTAGCTATGAGATTGCACAAGGTTTAGGTGCACATTACTTTCCATTTGAAAGTTCTAATGAGCCTAGATATATAAAGGCTTCCGAAATTGTTAGTTCGGTTTACCATGGGGTTGATAAGAACTCTGCTGTAGTGAGAGAAAGTCGTCTGAACTCTTTATTAAACAGTGTTTATACCGTTGATAATGATATGAATATTTTGGATTTGGACAGGATTTTTTCACATAAGGAGATCCCTTATGCCTCTGATATTCTTCAGAACTGGTCTAGCTTAACGCAAGATGAAATTGACCATAAACTACTTAAGTTACGAGAAGATATTAGTAAATTAGAGAGTAATCAGAGACGTATTTCTTCTCTTGATTTCAGTGGTTTTATTGGCGGTATAGCTGCATATGCAACAGATAAACCCGCTGTCAGCCTACTAGTGTGGGGGCTTTTGGTTACGAGCAATTATTTGAAATTGACTCAAGCTGAAACTGAAGCTTTTACCCGCTTAGCTGCTTTAAATAACCGAGTTGATAGAGACGTTGTTTTAATAAAGAACTCCCGTGATAAATTGGCAACAAAATGATAACCACCTGTTTCTAAAGTCTTTTAAGGAATAATGCAAAACAAACCAGAAGCAGACGTGAATGAGCTTCTAGAAGACCATTATGAAAAAGCTTTTCTAAGTCTGTTAGATAAAGAAATTGATGAAAACAGCCCAAACCTTGTAATAGCGACGCCTGAACATAAGCAGGAATTGGACGAGATAGTTGGTGATTACAAAATTGATCTCAACGGAGAACTCAGTAACTAACATACTCAACTCAGTAAATCTCATTGCATAGCATATGAGTATTTCTACCGACGCGTTTTAAGTCTCGAATCGCCGCTGATTCCCTTGCGATTCTTAATGGTCTATCGTAAAGAATCGTATTGTTCAGGATGTCAATGTCACTACGTTCAGTATGTGTAAACTCGATAACACCATATGGCGTTTTAAAAGTCCCTTTTCTTCCCGTTGTCATCACTGTCAAACGATCAATTGGGATTTGAGAAATGACACCATACTCTGAAAGAGCGGATTCAAGTGAGATGTAGTTATATTCACCACGTCTAAGGCTTTTCGCAACATATTCAATGGTATCACCGCCTTTATGACGACTTAAAGCAAAAACATAAACTCCTCTGCATGCTCGCTCTAGCACTCCAAATTTGATCAAACGCGATAAGCTCTGCTTAAAAGCTTCGGCACTGTCATCAAAAAACACTCGCCGTAGATTACCTTTGGTATAGACATAAATTCCCTGCCTATCGAATTTGTACAATCTTTGTAAGGCGGTCTTAATGTCCATGCTAGCGATCCAATTAAATCAACATTAAAGATAACAATAGCATACCTTATTGTTCACTTAATGGCTTATTGAGAGAATCACTTTTCTCTCCTCTTTGTGAAAGCTGCTGCTCAAGCTTTTGGTTTCTGGTGTTCAGATCGGTTATCGTCTCTTGAGACTGACGTAAACTGTTTTCCAATAATTTATTGTTAACTGAAAGCGCTTGATGCTCAGCTTGTACCTTTCGAAGAAGTTTGTCTGATTCCGCAAGTGCTGTTTGTGTTGACTTGAGATCAGCCAGTGTTTCGTTCAGTTTCTGGGCTGTATGTTCATAACGTTCTACTTGTTCTGACAGTTTCGACTCATATTTTTTTGCTTCATTACGTGAATATTCAAGCTGTACCGTTTGCGCAGCAAAACCTTTCTCAATTTTTGCTAAGCTAGCCTTTAGCTCATTGATAGTCTCATGATGACTGTCTAGCTTTTCCGTTGTATGTTTTAGAGAGTTTGTAAGCTGGTTGTTCGTCTTGATTAGATCAGATTGCTGATGCCTAGACTCCATAAGCAATTCGTCTATGTGTTCAATTTTTTCTTCGAGTGATTCATTCAGTTCGATTTGCTTTAATAGTCGAACTTCCATTTCAGCACACGTATTTTCTGCCATAGCTTGAGCTTTGATTGCTAAGTCAGTTTTTGTATCGAATTCGTGAATACGAGCATTCATCAAGTTTTCATAATGTTGATGAACTTGGCAATTTAAGGATGTGGTAATGCGCTGAATTATCTTGCAAATTTCTTGCTCAGACTGGGCTAGTAGATTTTGAACCTCAATGGGTAATTCATAAGAAGCGATTACAGAATTTTCTGTAGCAGCAGTATTTTGCTCTTTACGCGTCGTATCAATTTCACCAGAGTCGATTAGTCGTTCCAAATCTCGCTTGATAGTTGATAATTTTCCGCGCCCCAACTGTTCTTTGATACGCCACGTGGATACTTCATCTCCTTGGCTTAAAATTTCTTGCACTATTTTAATAAGATCTTGATCTGTATAAGATTTAGGCCTAGCCATTATCATCACCATTATTATTGTTATTATCAAGGTTTGTTAAGTAAGTAACTTACTTACTAACTTACTAACTTTACTTATCGAGTTGCTGTGTTTCACGATCAGCCATTTTGTTTGGTTCCAAATCGACGGATTTCAACAGTATTTTGGCTCTTGTTTGCATGTGTGGCGGGAGCATGAGCATTTCTTTCATTGTCGTATCTAAAAAGGATTCCACCATCTTTTGTTGCCCTGATTGCTGGGCTTTTAACCCGAGGAATACCTGCTGACAGAATCTGCTAAGAGGTTCAATAATTCCATCCTTCAACGAGTCTAAAACTCGTTCAAGTTTGCGTCTCTCAGTTCGAAGTTCAGTTATTGTTTGATGTTGAATCGTTAACTCTTGGTCATTTTGCTCTTTTTGATCTTCTTGCATCATCAATTCACCTTGCACGATGCTTTGCTGCATGATGGTTTCGTCTAATAACTGTTTTTGTATTTGTGTCTGCTGCTCAAGCTCAGTCAGTTTGGCTTGTTGAGCTTCAATTAAGCGGTTCTGAAAGTTATACGTTCTCTCTTCTTTTGGGAGTTTCGACTCTCTGTTCATTTGCTTCCTCTGCTGAGAGCGGCGCTCACTTTCAGGAGCCAGCTCCGCATGAAGGCCTTTACAATGAAATAAATGCTTGTTAGCAAAATCAAAAACTAGTCGTTGGAAGTATTCGCCAAACTGCTTGTTTTGAGATCTGTTTAGTTTTCCGCCTTTAGGAAGCAATTCGATTTTTGGATGTCGGTCTTGGATATAACTGTTCACCACAGCAATCTGTGCTTTCAGTAGATCAAACTCGCCAGTCACTGAGTTTTGCGCTGAAAGAAAGTAATGTGTATGTGCTCCCGTATCTTCATCTACTAATCTTTCATCGTCGTGGGCGACAACAAAAAAAATCGGATACTCTGGAAAGTGATGCTTCAAGAAAAACTCAGTAAAGTGAATATACTCTTCCGTGGTGATTAATTTATTGCTCACCCCCCATTTTGCTGGAATTTTAAAAATTCCTTCTTGTACATACAGGTTATTGGCATTTGGAAAGGAAACCAGCTGATTGTGTGCGTCTAGGTACTTTTCCAGCATCTTGATACGTTGCGCTTTATATGTCATCGGAAGCAGCTTAAATCGCGAAATTTTTCTGTATGAACAGCGACCTTCTGTATTTAAAATGTCATTAAGAAACTCAGCAGCTTTATCATTCCCAGCTTTTAACAAGGAAGCAATAGCCTTCTTGATTTTGTGTTTATGGCTGGTGCGTTGACTTTGTAACTTCTTATGCATATGAAGTTTTGGAGCGGGTGCCACTTGATATAGTAAGCTCCACTTTTCTTCATGCCTCCACTGGTCTAAACGGGTGATGTTCCCGTTCACATATATTTTGTTGAAAGGCAATAACTCAGGTAACCATTGTATTGAAGTTTTTGTTTCAAATGGTTCGAAATTTCCATCTTCAGTTATGCGATGAGTGATACGAAGCGAATGCCTTAATGATGCCTCACAAGCTCTTCGGTCATCTTGTCTTGATGTATAGTTTACTCTGCTATGATAATGATGAATTGTCTTCATACCCGACCTCCGAAAGGTCGAGTAAACAACTGTAATAGAAAGCCAACTGGTCGTTGTATTTGTATTGCACTTTTACAATACGTGTTATTAAGAGTGCTCATCGCGCACTCTCCATAACGCTTTCTTGTTGCTGAGGTGCTTGAAATTTTTGCGATGCATCCAATGCAAGCTTAGTTGCAAAAGGCAGCTTTACGTCACTGTCTGGTATGAGTAACCCAAAAGAGTCTTGTAAATGCCGAGCAGCTTGTAATGAACAATCAGAGGAGTCTTCACGGATCCACTTTCCGTAGTGACGATCAATCATTTTGGTGTCACTATGCCCCATCTGCTGGGCTAACCACTCCTTGTTGATGCCAGCTGTTAGGCATTGAGATGCAAATGTGTGACGTAGCTGGCCAACTCCGCGATGTCTCACACCAGAAGCAATGAGATAGTTTTTGAAAAAACGCTCAGTGAACTCTTTAGCATCTGTGAACGGTTGATTCGTTTTAGTATTCACGAAGATGAAGTTAAGAGATTCTTGTTTTAATGTTTTATTATCGCGTTGCAAAACATTCACGGTTTTACTTCGACGTTTTCCCATGAGTTTTAGCTGTGATTTCAAAATAGAAATAGCAAGCGGGTTTAGATCGACATCGCGCACCGAATCTGTTGTTTTCGGGCATTTATAAACATCAAGTACACAAGCACGACGAACATAAAGTTTTTTGTTTTTCCAATCGACATCGTCCCAGCACAAGGCGATAAGTTCGCTAATACGAAGACCTGTTAGGATATCCAATGCTGTTGCATTTTTTACTTGCGGGCACACATCGTTGCAATTCGATAGTCGAGCGATTTCTATCTTGGTGAAGGGATCGGGTTCTGTTTTTTCTACCAATAAGTTCTTTATGTTTTCCATGGGATTATGATCGATGGTCTGATCCGCTAAACCTGTAGAAAAAACAAAGCGTAGGATAGTTAAGTGCTCATTAATAGTTTTATTTTTTAAGTGTGAATGCCAACCTGCAATCGTCATTCGAAGAGTACTATGCTTGATAGAACGTAAGTCATCTTTACCAAAAATTTTACGTAATCTGTTGATCCGAGGTTGTTCCCCATTTTTTGTGGATTTAACTTTGCGATACTCGCCATCCGCAATAAAAATGTCTAGATAGTGACCGAAGCTTTGAGTGCTGCTCATTGTTTTTACTGTCATAATTATTTCTCTTTTTCGATTTTTGATTGATTCGAAATGGAAATTACGACCAAGATAAAAATTTGTCAAACGCACAAGCCACTGAAAAATAACAATAAATTATTTACTCTGACCTTGTTTATATATAATAAGAAACAAGCGATGTTAAATTTGAGATAATTTATCAAGCGGATAAGGAGATGGAGTTTCTGGATTTACGGAAGCGAAATTTTTTTCGTAAAAATGAACTGTTTGAACAAAATTTAACCAACACCGCAAAGGTGGCTAATTGGGGATTGATAGTTCAGAGAAGTTAAAAGGTGATTTCATCAGCTGATGTCATCAAAAAAAACATTGACGCTGACATCAAGAACCACAGCCAGATTGTGTAAGATTTCATCCGTCACACGTATCATGCCCGTCTCAATTTTTGCCAATTTACTACGAGTCATATCGATTCCGCGTAATGTCGCAATACGCTCTACATCCTGTTGAGACAACCCTTTGCCTAAGCGGGCTTTTTTTATATTTTCACCCGTGATGTTCTTTGATTTTGTGATCGAGTTCATGGTAGTTAATGCACCTATATGGGTGCATTGAACTATCTCAGATAGTACTATACCCATGTGCACCCAAATGGGTGCACATGAACTTTAATAGCATTTATCAAAATGATATCCGCTTCGATATCTATCAACTAATGGATTGAGATAGTTGTGTAACAACGAGAACCCATAGGACAAGGTGTTCGTATCTATCTCATTTATTTTAGAAAAATAGTAAGTAGGTTTAAATGGAACTCGCCATCAATCATTCAAAGGTAAGATCAGGAAATGGAAAAGCGAAATACTTTGTTCGTACAGGCGAAGTCATCTCGTCTAATCTTGAATCCACAACACATACCTATTCTGATACAACCGTAACAGGTAGATCGTACATAACCAGTAGAACTAAAAAGAAAACGGTATTTTGGCTTAGATTTGAGAACGGACAGGAAAGAAAGTATGTACTCAATAGTGATGTAGATATTCTGTCAGGTCAAAAAATAAGCTTACTGTATTTGGAAGGGAAGAAATCAACTTGCTTGGTTGGTATCGCGAATCATACCGCAGGTGAATACATTCCATACTTTAGTAGAGCAGAGTTCCGTAAAGTGTTTAAACCCAACAGAGAAAATATGACATTGCTCGCTAGCGTTGGTTTAGTGGGTAGTGTCGCCCTTTATCACTCTGAGGTCTTGAAGCATGATCTAAACATCGCCGAATGGCTGGTCGGCGGATTCTTCTATGCCATGGGTATCTTTTTTGTGTCTGGTTTAGTGTTTCTATTTATTGCATTAATTCAAACTATTTTAGACTTTGATTATTATTTATTTAAGAAAGAAGTTAAAAATAACTTAAATAAAATCCTTTAATGACTTAATTAAAAGGCATTGTTATTAATGGCGTGCCTTTTAATTATTTAATTCCTCACTAAATAAAAATAATATCTTTACAAATCAATTATTACTTGGTAAATATAGACATAAGCCAATTAGGCCAAACTTAATTAAGGAAAGTTAATATGAAGAATGTAATGATTAAATTTAAGAATAGTCGTAAATCAAGTTATGTTATTGAAAGAGACATCTTAAAAGACAAAGCCGAAAAATTCCAAATTAAACACAGTAATATTTCTGATGAAGAAGCGTTGCGTAGAGCGAATCAGATGCATTCTGAACATAAAGATAAGCCTGTATATCATGTGGCGAATAATTACTCAGGAAGTGAGAAGGTTAAGAAAGAGAACCGTGTTCCAGGTTTATATGGTTGCAACCGCTATAAGTCAAAGAAACCAGAAGTATTTAATATTTTATGATTTAACGTTTCACCACCATAGTTAATTCATTATTTAAGTCTCTGGTTTATGGGGAAACTATAAGAAAAAATAAAACCCCAGCTTTAAACTAGGGTTATATTAATATAATCAACAACTAATGACGATATATAATCGTTAAAGGCCATTCTGCAAGATGAACTCTCTTAATAACTTGTTAAGTTCAATATTGATTTTTGGAAGCGATAAACTGTGGCCTAGTTTATCTTCTAAGTAATTTTTTGCTTTTGACTTATCGACAGTTGCTTTTAGTGCGTCAAAACGTCCGTAATCGTTCAAATTAGCGGCTGTAATTTGCCCTGTCATAAGCTTTTTAAGTAGGGTTCCATCTCAGGGTGACCGCATGAGTGTCTATATTTTCACCACATTATTAAAACCAGCACTT
>NZ_NIVQ01000024.1 GCF_002811245.1 Vibrio salilacus
TATAGTACCTCCGAATAGAGGTACCATTAGATCAGAAATTTAATTAAATTGGTATAAAATGAATTCGGCTGTCACTCAAAGGCTGCTTATATTCAAAATGTTCAATCAAATAACCGTTGCGCAGCAGCAGTCTCAACATTGCTGGAAACGGATTGCTCGGCAACTTGAATCAAATGGCGTTTTTGTTGCAATCGTATCGATAGCGTTTCAATGGTCTCTTTACGTCGAAATTCATCGATCTGTTCGACAACTTGCACACACTCAGACAGAGTGCCTTGGCGGTAGATTATGCTCATGCCTACTCCTAAAACGAATAAAGGCTGACAATCGTCAGCCTTTAGTATGTCGGTTAACTCGCGATGTTAGTCGTGATCGACTTGCAAAAACGTGGCGGCTTGCGCGTTCTCTTGTGCTAGCCACTCAGCGACATCTTTCGCAAAGTAGGTCAAAATACCGTCGGCACCAGCGCGCTTAAAGCACAATAGTGATTCCATTACAGTATCACGCTCGCTAAGCCAGCCATTAGCAAAGGCCGCTTTATGCATCGCATACTCACCAGATACTTGGTAAGCAAACGTCGGCACTTCGAGCTCAGACTTCACTCGGCGCACAACATCTAAATACGGCATGCCCGGCTTAACCATCACCATATCTGCACCTTCGTTGATGTCCATCGCGACTTCATGAATTGCTTCATCACTATTAGCAGGATCCATCTGGTAATTTTTTTTGTTGCCACCTTTAAGGTTACTGGCACTGCCGACCGCATCACGGAAAGGACCGTAGTAGCATGACGCGTATTTCGCTGAGTAAGCCATGATCTGAGTATTAATATGACCAGCATTCTCTAGTGCTTGACGAATCGCACCGATACGACCGTCCATCATATCTGATGGAGCAACCACATCAGCACCCGCTTCAGCATGAGACAGCGCCTGTTTAACCAATACCTTGGTGGTTTCGTCGTTCAACACGTAGCCGTCTTCATCAATGATGCCGTCTTGGCCATGCGTGGTGAACGGATCAAGCGCAACGTCAGTAATCACACCAATTTGTGGTACATGCTCTTTCAGAGAACGAACGGCGCGCTGAACTAAACCTTCTGGGTTATAGGCTTCAGCAGCGCATAAGCTTTTCGCATCTTGGTTTACGACAGGGAAGAGAGCAATGGCTGGTACACCCAGTTGCGCGAGATACTGCGCTTCTTCTAACATCAAGTCGATCGATAGACGCTCGATACCCGGCATTGATTCGATGCTTTCACGGCGATCCTTGCCCATCAAAATAAACATTGGGTAGATGAGATCATTAACAGACAATTGGTTCTCAGCCATCAAACGGCGGCTAAAGTCATGTTTACGCAAACGGCGCATACGACGGCCAGGAAACTGACCTTGAATCGATACTGACACTCTATTCTCCTTGTCTGGTGCAAGTGCTTTTGCCTGCATAATATCACTCCTTACAAGTGACGCTAGCGACAAAGCAGAAAAATGCAAAAAATGACCCAAAGCTCACACTGCCGTATACTAACGACCTCTCATCAACCAAGAGATTTACCATGATTGATAGCCATGCTCATATCTATGCCAGCGAATTTGATAATGACCGTGATGACGTTGTTGCTCGCGCATTAGCTCAAGGCATTGACAAAATTCTGCTGCCCAACATCGACTTAGAGTCAATTGAGCCCATGCTAGCCACGGAGGCCAAGTACCCAACTATCTGTCGTTCGATGATGGGTCTGCACCCTTGCTATGTTGATGGCAACGTTAAGCAAACCTTGGACATCATTCACTCATGGTTTGATAAACACAACTTTATTGCTGTGGGTGAGATCGGTATCGATTTGTATTGGGACAAAACCTATAAAGCTGAGCAAGAGATGGCATTTATTACTCAGCTAAACTGGGCAAAAGAAAAGATGCTTCCAGTCGTCATCCACACTCGCGATTCGATTGAGGAAACACTTACCTTACTGCGTAAAGAACAAGATGGCTCACTTTCAGGCGTGTTTCACTGCTTTGGCGGCAGCGTTGAGGAAGCGAAAGCGATCAATGATCTCGGGTTTCACTTAGGGCTTGGTGGCGTATCCACGTTTAAAAACGGCGGAATGGACAAGGTGATCCCTCATCTAGACATGAACTACGTGATTTTAGAAACAGATTGCCCTTACTTGGCTCCAGTTCCACACCGAGGTAAGCGTAATGAGCCCGCTTACACTCATTTGGTGGCTGAGCGTGTGGCAACTCTGCGTGATATCAGCCTGCCAAAGGTAGATAGAATCACAACCGAAAACGCCAAGCTGTTATTTAAACTATAAGCTTAAATGACCAAAAAAAGGCCTGCCCACTGGCAAGCCTTTTTACACTATCTATCACATTAATTACGTTTCTTCTTGTTCATCCGTGTCTTTGCGCACATAAAAACGGGCAAAGAACAAGCCGACTTCGAATAGTAAACACATCGGAATCGCCAGTAAGGTCTGCGAAATCATATCGGGCGGAGTCAGCATCATGCCGACGACAAACGCGGCCACCACAATATACGGGCGCTTCTCACTTAAGCTTTGCGGATCAGTCGCACCTGTCCAACACAATAAGATGATCGCGACTGGCACTTCAAACGCAATCCCGAACGCCAAGAACAGCGCTAGAACAAAGTCAAGATAACTTGAGATATCAGTGGCAAACTCGACCCCGCCAAGTGAAATTGCCGTGAAGAAGCCAAACACTAATGGGAATACGACAAAATACGCAAACGCCACACCGCAGTAAAAGAGCAGTGAACTCGAGAACAACAGTGGCATGACTAAACGACGTTCATGTTTGTATAAACCGGGTGCAACAAAAGCCCACACTTGATACAAGATAAACGGCACCGCAACAAAAATAGACGCGATCAGCGTCAATTTTAACGGCGTAAAGAAAGGCGATGCGACATCGGTGGCGATCATTGTCGCCCCCTCAGGTAGCCTGTCGACTAAAGGCGCCGAAACAAATTCATAAATGTCATTGGCAAAATAGATCAGCCCCAAGAACACCACTAACACCGCGACAATAGCACGCAGTAAGCGATTTCTTAGCTCAAGTAAATGACTGATCAAAGGTTGTGTCTGCTCAACAGAAGACATGAAAACCTCTACGGTAAAAAATCGAAAAGGAGCGACTGGTTAGCCGCTTCTCCTAATGCGAGACTATTCGGCTTTTTTATCTGCCTGTGACAACGGCTGAACATCAAGTTGTTCAGTCGGTTGCTTGGAGTCATCAGCACTGTCAGCGCTATCTGCTAGCTCGCTGTCAGTCTCAACACGCGTATTGGTTGAGGCGCTTTTGCTCGCATACGGGCGTTGAACGTCTTGCGCTGCTTGTTTGAGCTGTTCGACGGAAGATTTCAGTTCAGGTGATAAATCTTCCATGCCCATTTTCTCAGCTTTACGCAAGTTGTCTTGTAGCTCTTGAACTTTCAACTCATGTGACAGTTCGTCTTTCACGCTATTGGCCATGTTTTTCGCCGCACCAATAAACTTGGAAACGCTGCGAATGGCATGAGGTAAACGCTCAGGACCAAGCACGACAAGCCCAACGACAGATATTAATACCAGTTCCCAAAAACCGATATCAAACACCGGTTATGCCTGCTCTTTGTCTTTCTTAGTGTCAGCAGTCGACTCGGCTTTCTGCTGCCCGACACTCTTTTGCTGATCGAGATCTTTTTGCTCGAAGTCAGCGTCTTTTTTAGCCGCGTCATCTTCGCTCATGGCTTTCTTAAAACCTTTGACGGCACCACCAAGATCGCCACCAATACCACGCAGTTTTTTAGTACCAAAAAGAAGCACGACAATCACAGCAATAATCAAAAGTTGCCAAATACTAATACCACCCATTCTTTTTACCTCGGGTCTTATTAAACAAATTCATTTCAAGAGTTTAACGCCTATTGACGGTAAGCTCGCCAACTAAGCAACCAAAATGTGACTCCAGCAAAAGCACTGGCCAAGGAAAGTTGCTCATAGGGACTGTTAACCAATATTGCCGAGCATACGACTAATGTGGCTCCAACACCAAATAAAAATTTTCCGGTCGCCTGTTGTCGCTTTGTTGAGCGATAACCTTGGTAAAGCTGATCAATGCGTTGATTCATCATTTTGCCTTGGCGCAAGCTATCATACAGTAGCTCTGGTAGCTCTGGCAGTTTCTCTGCCCAAAATGGCGCGCGGTCTTTCACCGCGTTGATCACCGCTTTAGGACCAACCTGATTCATCATCCACTCTTCCAAGAAAGGCTTCGCGGTTTCCCATAAATCAAGTTGTGGGTAAAGCTGGCGACCTAAACCTTCAACATAAAGTAAGGTTTTTTGCAGCAACACCAATTGCGGCTGCACTTCCATATTAAAGCGACGCGCGGTGTTAAATAGATTCAACAACACATGGCCAAACGAAATTTCGCACAGGGGTTTAGCGAAAATAGGCTCACACACGATGCGAATCGCAAACTCAAACTCATCGACATTGGTTTCACGTGGAACCCAGCCGGACTCTACATGCAACTCAGCGACGCGGCGGTAATCGCGATTAAAGAAGGCTAAGAAGTTTTCCGCTAAATAGCGCTTATCTTCACGGTTTAACGTCCCAACGATACCGCAGTCCAGACCAATCCAACGTGGATTTTGAGGGTGCCTCGGCTCAACAAAAACATTCCCCGGATGCATGTCAGCATGAAAGAAGCTATCACGAAAGACTTGGGTGAAAAACACGCTCACGCCACGTTCCGCAAGTAATTTCATGTTGGTACCGTTAGCGATCAGTCCTTCGATGTCAGACACCTGAATGCCATATATTCGCTCAGAAACCATGACATTGGTATTACTAAAGTCAGTAATAATCTCTGGAACATACAGTTCTTCACTGCCTTCAAAGTTGCGTCTAAGTTGAATCGCGTTGGCCGCTTCTCGTCTTAAATCAAGTTCATCGAGCAAGGTTTTCTCGTACTCATGAACCACTTCAACTGGTTTTAAACGGCGTGTTTCTGGCGTGGCTTTGGCGACTATACGCGCCATGCGATACATCAGTTTGAGATCCGCATCAATGACAGGACGAATATCCGGCCTGATGACCTTTAATACCACTTCTTGGTTAGTCGACTTCAGCCTGGCAGTATGGACCTGAGCGATGGATGCTGACGCAAGTGGCTCGATAGCAAAATCATCGAACCAGGTTTCCAGTGGGCCACCAAGCGCTTGCTCAATTTGTTGTTTGGCCAACTGACCATCAAAGGGTGAAACCTGGTCTTGCAATAAAGCCAGTGGATCCGCGATGTGCGGCGGGAACAGATCGCGCCTTGTCGACATCATCTGACCAAATTTAATCCACACAGGCCCTAGCTCTTGCAACGCAAGACGTAAGCGTTCACCAAGCGGCTTGTCAGCATGCTTATTTTTAATCCAGAACAGGCTTTTTCTGACTAATATTGGCGCTTTGGTCAGTTGATGGGTCGGTAACAACTCATCCAAACCATACTCTAATTGGACGCGAACAATATGATAGAGGCGACGCAACTCGGAAAGGGTCATGCACGCTCCAGTAGTTGATTGAGCTTAGCTTCAATACGCGCCGCCTGGCTTTTAACCTCATCCACTTGATCGCAAAAATGCGCGACCTCAAGCGGGGGCGGAGCGATTCTCCACTCTTCGGTAAAGACTTGGGCCAGATGATGCTGATGCTTGCTGGCCTGCGCTTTAATCAAATGACCAAGGTTAGTCACCCCTTGCACAACCGTATGAGCCACCACATCGCCAGTCACTCTTGATAGCCACTCTTCGATATCAGGCTTACAGTCCGTCATCAACTGCGAGAACTTCTGCGCCAACTGAATATCCCCTTCCAACACCAACTTATCTTGTTTGATCAATTTAGTGATATTGGATTGATCGCGCAGTTCAGGTAAGACAGAGAGGTTGAGTGACAGGTAACAATCGGGCTGACCTTCATAGTTGGCTAACACATCAATCTGCTGACTAAAGATGAAGGTCAGCGTTCTATCCACTTCTTTGAGATGAACTTGAATCACCTGACCTTTTAGACGAGCAAGACGAGGCCCCAACTCAGGGTCATCGTTAATTAATGTATTCAGCGTAGTTTCAATCACAGCAGTGACAAGCGGTTCAAATGGCATAACACCTTACCTTAGAATTTGTAACCACGGTGCAGCGCAACAATGCCACCAGTTAAGTTGTAGTAGCTGGTTTGCTCAAAGCCGGCTTGATCCATCATGCCTTTCAAGGTGTCTTGGTTAGGGTGCATGCGAATAGATTCGGCTAAATAGCGGTAACTTTCACCATCGTTGGCCACCAGCTCACCCATTTTAGGCAGGAGATGGAACGAGTAAGTATCGTAGATTTTTGACAGCGGCTTTAGGACTGGTTTGGAAAACTCCAACACCAATAAACGCCCGCCGGGCTTAAGTACTCGATACATCGAGCGCAACGCTTTATCTTTATCGGTCACGTTACGTAGACAGAAGCTGATCGTGATCGCATCAAAATAGTCATCAGGGAACGGCAGCTCTTCGGCATTCGCTTGAACGTAGTGAACATTACCAACAATACCGCTATCACGTAGCTTGTCACGACCAACATTGAGCATCGAATTGTTAATATCCGCCAACACGACATGACCTTCCTCACCGACGATGCGTGAGAATTTAGCCGTTAGATCGCCAGTACCACCACCGAGGTCTAACACTCGCTGACCAGGACGAACACCACTGCAGTCGATGGTAAAACGCTTCCATAGCCGATGAATACCACCCGACATCAAATCGTTCATGATGTCGTATTTGGCTGCCACAGAGTGGAATACCTGAGCGACCTTAGCCACTTTCTCTTCTTTCGCTACGGTGGTGAAACCAAAATGCGTGGTTTCATTTGATTCTAAAGCTGTATTCGATTGCACGCTTGTATCCGTCATGATGATTCCTCTTCAAGCAGTGCGTTGTATTATGAAGGCCTCGCACTGCGGGCAATTAGTTTACTTTATCCTCATCCGGATGTCTTTGGGCGAAAGAGTCATTTTTCTCTGGCAACGACTTTTCTGTGAAATGGTCCTGCTGAGCCAACTGAGTCAAATCACTTGAAATCGGTTTTTTGACCTCAACTCCCAGCTGTTTAAAACTTTCCGCTTGGCGAATCACATTACCCCGCCCCGTGGCTAGCTTGTTCATTGCCCCTTGGTAATTTTGATTCGCTCTGTCGAGTGCTCCACCTAAGCTTTCCATATCATCGACAAATAACCGCAGTTTGTCATACAGCTTGCTGGCACGTTCAGCGATGATTTTTGCATTTTGATTTTGTCGATCGTTACGCCACAAATTATCAATAGTTCGTAGTGCCACCAGCAAGGTGGTCGGGCTGACTAAAATAATATTTTGCTCCATCGCATCTTTAACTAAGCTTGGATCTGCTTGAATCGCGACTTGAAAGGCGGGTTCGACCGGAATAAACATCAAGACATAATCTAAGCTCTGAATACCTTTGAGCTGATGATAATCCTTTTGAGATAATCCTTTGATATGAGCACGAAGCGCAAGTAAGTGATCACTTAGCGCCTTGTCTCGCTCAACATCGGTTTCGGCATTAAAGTAGCGTTCAAAAGCGACCAAGGCCATTTTCGAATCAATCACCACTTGCTTCTCTTGCGGTAAATGCACAATCACATCTGGTTGATACCGCTTTCCCGCTTCATTTTGCAAACTCACTTGGGTTTGATATTCATGTCCTTCGCGCAGCCCCGATTCGGCCAGTACACGTGCGAGCACAACCTCGCCCCAATTACCCTGCTGTTTGTTATCGCCTTTCAAGGCTTGGGTTAAGTTAAGCGCTTCTTTGGCCATCTGCTCATTGAGGCGTTGCAGGTTTTTCAGCTCATGAACTAAGGTGTGGCGCTCTTTCGCTTCTTGATTAAAACTGTCGTTGACCTGCTTTTTGAAACCTTCGAGCTGCTGACGCAATGGCGATAACAGACCATCGAGACTCTGGCGGTTCTGTTGATCCACTTTAGCGGTTTTCGCTTCAAACAGTTGATTGGCCAGTTGTTCAAATTGCTGTTTCAATCGCTCTTCCGCCTGCTCAAGTAACTGGAGTTTTTCTTGATTAGCGCTGTTTTTCTGCTCGTGACGCGCCTCTTGCTCACGCAGTTGCGCCTCGAGCTGAGACTTTTGTTCACGCACCTGATTGAGATCATCAGCATACTGTTGGCGCTCTTGCTTGACCGCTTCAAAGTAACGCAGCTTCTCTAAGACCGCCATCAACTTGCCATGGGATTGTTTGAGCTCGTAGGCGGCTTTATCTCGTTCACTATCTAATTGATCGAGCTCTTGCTGTGCTTGACGTAGCTCTTTTTCCAACTGCGTAATTTGGCTAGTGGCGAACTGCTGATTGGAGGAGAGTTGTTGCTCCAGAAGCTGATTATCAAAACGCATTTTCTGTTTGACCCACCAGCCAACGGCCAAACCGCTAACCAATGCACTGGCTACCCCGCTAGTGAGTAGGCTTTGATGCTCAAGAATCCATTGCATAATAATGATTTAACTATTCAAACGAAGATACATTCAATGGTATTTTAGCACTGGATAAATGTCCAGTTTGTCGGCTAGATATCAAGCAGCTAGACTAGTCGCTTTATACTAGCCCACTCAACTGACTACGTATTTGGTAAAGTTAGCAATAAACATAAGGAACATCATGAACGAGCGCCGCGCTTTAGGGTTCGCTTTATCGGCCGTATTACTCTGGTCAACGGTAGCCACTGCCTTCAAACTGACATTGGCAGAATTCTCGCCGATTCAAATGCTGACGGTCGCGAGTATAGTGTCGTCGATCGCGCTACTGGTCATTTGTGCCATCCAAGGCAAGCTGAAACAACTGCCCACTACGTTTATGTCTAATCCGTTTTACTACCTATTACTTGGCCTTATTAACCCACTCGCCTATTACGTTATTCTATTTAAAGCTTACGACCTGTTGCCTGCCTCTCAGGCCCAAGCCATCAACTACAGTTGGGCCATTACGCTGACCCTAATGGCAGCGGTGTTTCTCGGTCAGAAGATTCGTAAACAAGATTGGCTTGCCTGCACATTGAGTTACTTTGGCGTGATTGTCATTGCCACCAAAGGCGATGTGCTGGGGTTAAACTTTGACAGCCCACCCGGGGTCGGTTTAGCGCTATTGTCGACGCTACTTTGGGCCGGGTATTGGATTCTTAATGCTAAAAACAAAGCGGATCCTGTGGTTGGTGTGTTACTCGGCTTTTTGGTTGCTGTCCCTTGCGCGCTCGGCTTGGCACTCTATGAAGGTAATAGCTTTAACCACATCAGTACTCAAGGCTGGCTCGCCGTGACTTATGTGGGACTATTTGAAATGGGAGTGACGTTTGTGCTATGGCTCAGCGCTTTGAAGCTGACGCAAAATACCGCACGCATCAGCAACCTGATCTTTGCCTCGCCTTTTATCTCGCTGATGCTACTTGCCACCATTATCGGTGAGCATATCCACCCAACCACACTCATCGGTTTGTTGCTAATCGTGACCGGATTAGTGATCCAACAGGTCAAGTTCAAGGAAAAAGATCTCAGCAAGCAGTCGGCATAACATATTGTTAACCGGTGAGATTGGCCTAGAACAGTTGACGGGCTAATTCACTGCCTTGGCCTCGCACCGCATCCACTTTACTCGCTAATTCAGGTGACACGTGTAAGGCTTGCGCCGCTTTGCTGCTAGCCAGATAACGCTGTTTATCTCGCGCTTCAAATAGGTTGTCCCAACAGTAATGAGCATCACGTGCAAGATAGAGTAAACACGCTAAACGCTTCGACGCTATCGCTTTGCTCGGGTGATTAACATTGGCAATCGCATCGACCAGTTGATTCGGAAATTTCCAGCTTTCCGCTAGCACAGCACCAAGCTCTTGTGCATCAACACCCAAAAGTTCTTGTTGCACCTGAACGGCATTTTCTCCTGCGGCGGTACGCCGGTTGATCTCCACAGCTTTTTCAGGCTCTAAAGTGTGAATCATCAACTCACCAATATTGTGTAAGATACCGGTAGTAAACGCCTCGTTTGGGTCAAGTTTAATGTCTTTCGCCACGGTGCTCGCAATGGTGGCAATCTCAAACGTCGCGGCCCAGTAATCTTTAATATTGATGGTGTCAATCTTGGGAAAACTCGACGCAAGAATCGATGAAGAGATAAGGTTACGAATGGCACCAATACCGATCCGGACGATGGCATCATTAATGTTAGAAATACCCTTAACACCACCAAACTGGGCTGAGTTGGCCATTCTTAGCACACGTGCCAGTAACACCTGATCCATCGCCATTTTATGCGCCAATTCGCTAAAGTCGATGGGGTCACGATTGACCATCTCCAATAGATCTTGCAGGACGCTTTCGATACGCGGTAGCTCATTAATCCGAGAGATCAGTGCTTGTTGACTCATAGAGTTCACTCCTTCGATGCCCCTCACCTTTTTATAAAGTAAGTGTAGTCGTAATGAGTAAACTATTATTTAAAACCGAGGGAAAATTTCAAATGCGAACCAAACTCATCCAAGCTCTGTCGCGGCATTGGGTTGCCCACGAGTAAACAACACACCCAAGCGGGAATGCCACTAATGAACAGCAATCGCCAACCCATTGATTTCAATGTTCCTGTCTGAATAAAATAAAGGCTCCGAGATAGAGCTTTACTTAGATTTAGATTTAGATGATGAGAAAACCGACTTAACGATTGAGTTCTGCACAAGATTCAATGCTAATGACATCGTGTCGCCAGTACTCGATATCGCAATCTATCAACTCATTGTGTTGGTTGTAGTTGATACGCTCCACCACCATTGCGGGCGTTCCTGCTGTCGCCCGCAGTGAATGTGATAAATGGTGGCCTAGTAGATTCGGGAACAACTCTGGGCGAATGTAGTGTGTTACGTACACCACAGGCTTACCTTCAAGGTATCGTACACGGTCGACTCGATAAACATCCGAGAAAGGCTGTAAGTCGAGCAAGCGCAACTTGTAACAAATAAAAGTTTAGTTACTGAAAACGCGATCGAAATAACTGAGTGGCGCCACCTTAGTGTTAGCTCTTCGCTGCCATTTACTCTTGTTCGCCACCAGCCACTTTTGTTCGGAGTTGGCTAAAATTGCTTGGCTCACCTTGGCTTCTCGCCACTCATGTTCCATCGCAAACGACTGAATATCAACCTCAGTGCTACCAAAATTGACGAGCTCTGAATGAGGTTGCGCTATTTCGGTGATACCTGCACAACCAATAATACCAATGTCTGCGGAAAACTGGCCGTAAAACCGCTCTGCAGAACCATCCACCACGTCGCGATCGTTAGTACGAATACGACCACCCAGAATCCAAGTTTCGATGTTCTCAACGTGAGAAAGAATATGCGCCGCTTCAAAGTTATTGGTCACTACACGTAACTCGCTGTGATTGGCTAGACGTTCAGCGACTAAAGCAATCGTGGTACCTATGCCCAAAAACAAAGTCGTGCCGTTGGGGATAGCTTTGGCCACGTCATCGGCGATGAGCTGCTTTTCCTGTTGATTGGTGACTTGGCGAGAGGCGTAGCTGCGATTGCTCAAAGTGGCAGGCAGACCGACACCACCATGATGGCGTCGGGTCAGTCCAAGTCGACAAAGTTCATTGATGTCACGACGAATGGTTTGCGTTGTGACTTCGAAACGTTGGGCAAGTTCTTCTATCGAGCAGTATTCTTGCTGATGAACCAGTTCAATGATGCTTTGTTGACGGACGTTTAAATTATTCATTCAGTGCGGGTTCTCGTATGGCTGAAGGCACTTTTACTTTATAACGTTGAGGCATGTCTGTAATTATCATATCTACGCCCCAATGCCAATGTGCTTCGACTAATTGAGGAAAGTTTGGTGTAAAGCAGAATAGTTGATAACCAAACTGCTTTATCTTCTGAGCTTGCGATTCTGTCAGGAAGCGGTAATCACAATGCACACTGTATGCAACAATGCGTTGTAGCACGAGAGCTGAATCATCTGGAATCTCTTGCCATAGCTGTCCTCTTCTCACTTCTGGCAGGTTATTTCTCATCGCCATTAAAGCTTCTGTGTTAAAGCTAGAGAATAGAATCGTATCCGCCTCTACCCCCAAGCGCTCAATCACTTGTGCAACCTTTTCGCACAATAGGTCGATTTCGTCACCGGAGTAGACCTTCAGTTCAATATTGAGCTTCACACCAGCTCTTGTAGTGAGCTCAAGTGTCTCTTCTAAGCTAGGGATATGTTCGCCTGCGAAGTCGTCACCGAACCATAAGCCTGCGTCGAGTAATCTCAGCTCGTGCCAAGTCAGCTCTTTCACTTCGCCTCGACCATTCGTGCAGCGGTTTACGGTTTTGTCATGGATGACAACAGGGATGTTGTCCGCACTAAGCTGAACGTCGATTTCAATCCATTCACAACCAAACTCAATCGCGCGTTGTATTGCCGATAAGGTATTTTCTGGAGCCAAACTGGATAAGCCACGGTGTGCTGTTATTTCCATTTTTTATTCCGCCTTTTTCCTTTTTCAAATGAACTATCTCAACTCTCAATGACGCTTTGATTACAAAACAGTGACGTAAACAATGTTCAAATAAGTTCATTTTTTTGTAACCAGAACGTCATTTAGCTCATTTAATATTCATTTGAATTTTTTGTAGCGGATTAACTACCTAAATGAACATCCGCAAGGAAGTACCTGTTCAAATCATCCAATGAAAAGGAATCATTATGATTATTAAACACCTGGCCGGACTTGCTGTTGCAGCGGCATTCATCAGCACGCAAGCACAAGCAAAAACAGAGGTTGAGTGGTGGCACGCAATGGGTGGCGCGCTAGGTAACAAGGTAAATGAAATTGCGGCAGACTTTAACGCAAGCCAGTCAGAGTACGAGATCAAACCAGTATACAAAGGCAGCTACGCAGAAACCATGACCAGTGCTATCGCGGCGTTCCGAGCAAAAGAGCAGCCAGCGATTGTGCAAGTATTCGAAGTGGGTACGGCGACCATGATGGGTGCTGACAAAGCGATTTATCCTGTTTATCAGTTGATGGAAGACACCCAAGAGTCGTTTAACCCTGATGATTACCTTGCAGCCGTAACGGGTTACTACACCACCAATGAAGGCAACATGCTTTCGCTGCCATTCAACAGCTCAACGCCGGTGCTTTACTACAACAAAGACATGTTCGCAAAAGCTGGCGTAGCAAACCCACCAAAGACATGGAAAGAGATGGAAGAAGTTTCTCGTAAGCTGCTGGCATCTGGTGCGAAGTGTGGTTTCAGCACAACATGGCAATCATGGACGCAAATCGAGAACTTTGGTGCGCGTAACAACGTGCCTGTTGCCAATAATAACAACGGCTTTGCTGGCCTAGACACGAAATTCAAGTTCAATGACTCGGCTTTCGTTCGTCACATTGATCAAATGGGCAAATGGTCGAAAGAAGGTATCTTCAAGTACGGCGGTCGCCAATCTGATGGTATGCCACTGCTCTACACCCAAGAGTGTGCAATGACCATGGGATCGTCGGCAGGTCTGGCTGGTATTAAAGAGAACATGAAAGACGTTGAGATCGGCGTCGCTCAACTGCCTTACGATTCAGAGATCGTCGCTAAACCACAAAACACCATCATCGGTGGTGCATCACTTTGGGTACTTCGTGGTCATTCAAGCGACGAGTACAAAGGTGTGGCGAAGTTCTTCTCTTACCTTTCTAGTGCAGAAGTCCAAGCGGATTGGCACCAGTTTACCGGTTACCTACCAATCACTAAAGCGGCTTACGAGCTCACGAAAGAGCAAGGCTTCTACACAAAGAACCCAGGCACAGATACAGCGGTTCTACAAATGACGTCAACCGAGCCTACAGAAAACTCAAAAGGCATTCGCTTTGGTAACTTCCTGCAAACACGCGACATCATCAATGAAGAGCTAGAAGCGGTGTGGGCAGGCAAAGCAACGGCACAAGCTGCGCTAAACAATGCGGTTCGTCGTGGTGACGAGCAGCTACGTCGCTTTGAGCGCACACAGAAATAACAAATATGAATAACCAACAATGACGCGCTGAGTCTTATGTAAATAGCCGCTCAGATACGCACTCTCCCCGCCCATCTTGGGTGGGGAATTCGCTCACACACCTTGCCTGTTTTACTTTGGTATTTGTATGTCCTCACCTGTTGTTTTTAAACACAAATGGCTTCCGGTTGCGCTGATCGCTCCTCAGTTGCTGATCACCTTGGTGTTCTTCATCTGGCCGGCGGGACAAGCCATTTTCCAATCTTCTCAACTTGAAGATGCTTTCGGCATGAGCCGTGAGTTTGTGGGTTTAGAGAACTTTGAAAGGCTCATCCATGATCCCCTTTACTTAGATTCTTTAATGACCACGCTGCAATTTAGTATCAGCGTTGCGGTGCTCGCGTTGGTCAGCGCACTTGTTCTTTCCGCTTTCGCCGAACACATCATTCGTGGCGCGACCCTGTATCGTACCTTCTTGATTTGGCCTTATGCGGTCGCTCCTGTTGTCGCAGGTTCGTTATGGCTATTCCTATTCGATCCAACCATCGGTGTCATGACCGAGCTGTTGAATCTATTTGGAGTTAACTGGAATCCGACGCTCAATGGCACCCATGCAATGTGGATGGTAATCATCACCTCGACTTGGAAGCAAATCAGCTACAACTTCCTGTTCTTCTTAGCGGCGCTTCAATCTGTGCCGAAGTCTTTGCACGAAGCGGCAGCCATTGATGGTAGCGGCCCGATCAAACGCTTTATCACCATTAGCTTCCCACTGATCTCACCAACCAGTTTTTTCTTGTTGGTCGTGAACTTTGTTTATGCGTTCTTTGATACGTTCGCCATCATCCACGCGATGACTCAAGGCGGTCCAAGTAACAGCACCTCGACCTTGGTTTACAAAGTCTATAACGATGGCTTTATCGGGCTGGATTTAGGCTCATCGGCCGCGCAGTCCGTGATCCTGATGATATTGGTCGCTTCCCTGACTGTTATCCAATTTAAGTATGTTGAGAAGAAGGTGGCGTACTGATGGTAGAAAGAAGACCGTTTTTTAATCTGTTTTGCCATGTCATTTTGATTCTTGGCATCATTTCGATTGCGCTTCCGGTTTGGATTGCAATCGTAGCCACCACCCATGAGAACAGCGCATTCGCTACCGGTACACCGTTGTGGTTTGGGGACTTGGGTTTTAGCGTCTTCACTGACTTGTTGAGTAACGACACCCAGTACAACAACAATACTTTGCCGATTGGCAACATGCTGCTGAACTCCTTCATTATGGCAATGTGCATTACCATCGGTAAGTTGAGCATTTCCATCATGTCCGCGTATGCAGTGGTGTTCTTCCGTTTTCCGGGACGAATGTTGGCGTTCTGGATGATCTTCTTCACGCTGATGTTACCCGTTGAAGTGCGCATCATGCCGACGTTTGAGGTGATTACGAACCTCAACATGCTCAACTCATTTTACGGTTTAACCATTCCGCTGATTGCCAGTGCAACGGCCACTTTTTTGTTCCGTCAGTTCTTCTTAACTGTGCCGAATGAACTGGTGGAAGCTGCACGAATTGATGGCGCAGGACCAATCAAGTTCTTCTTCGATATCTTGTTGCCTCTGTCGCGTGCCAACATCGCCGCACTGTTCGTCATCACCTTCATTTACGGTTGGAACCAATATTTATGGCCACTTTTGATCACCACAGACGTGCAGTACTACACCATCGTGATGGGTATTAAGCAAATGCTTGGAGTGGTTGATGGCGTGATCGAATGGAACAAAATTATGGCCACCACCATTATCGCCATGTTGCCACCTGTGATTGTGGTACTTGCAATGCAAAAAGCCTTTGTTAAAGGTTTGGTAGATTCGGAGAAATAAATGTCTACGTTAACTCTTTCTAATATCGCTAAATGTTATCCGAACGGTTATCAGGCGATCCAAAAAATTAATCTCAATATCTGCGACGGTGAAATGGTCGTATTGGTTGGTCCAAGTGGCTGTGGTAAATCCACCTTACTTCGCATGATTGCAGGTTTAGAAGAAATCAGCTCAGGAGAGCTTAAGATCGACACCACGACTGTCAACGAGCTCGAACCTGGCGAGCGCGACATTGCTATGGTCTTCCAAAACTACGCCTTGTATCCACACATGGCGGTGTTCAACAACATGGCTTATGGTCTGCGTAACCGCAAAACACCAAAAGCGGAAATCGAACGATTGGTTCACGAAGCGGCAAAGATGCTGGAGCTGGATCACTTACTCGACCGCAAACCGGGGCAGCTTTCTGGCGGACAACGTCAACGTGTGGCGATGGGGCGTGCAATTGTACGTGAACCCAAAGTGTTTTTGTTCGATGAGCCATTGTCTAATCTAGACGCCAAACTGCGTGTTCAAATGCGTTTGGAAATCAAAAAGCTTCAGCGTCGCCTCGGAACTACATCGGTTTACGTTACCCACGACCAAGTGGAAGCAATGACGCTGGCGGACAAACTTGTCGTTTTGAACAAAGGTAATGTCGAACAAGTTGGCACACCGCTAGAGATATACGACAACCCCGCGTCTTCGTTCGTTGCGACCTTTATTGGTTCACCATCCATGAATATCTTGGATGGCAATGTTAGCGTTGATGGCATCACTATCGGTGACGCGCTACTTCCTGTCTCTACAACAAACTTGGATTTGGGTGGAGTAAAACTAGGGCTTCGTCCGGAGCATTTACAAATCAGCCAAGATAACCCATGGTTGCAAGTAGAAGTCGAATTAATTGAATCGCTCGGTGCTGATTTGTTGCTTTACTGCCGCACAGAAGGTGATGATTTACAAAAGCTAGTTGTTCGCGTTGAGGGACATACACCAATTCAAATTGGCGACAAACTTGGTCTGGACATCAAGCCAAAACATGTTCATCTATTTGATGCCCGCACCGAAAAGCGTATCGAGTGTACCCTGGCTCCCGCGATGTCGCTGCAAGACGTCAGTGACAATACCCAAGTAATCAATCCTCAAGTAAATAAGCAAGGAGTGGTGAATGCCTAACCCGTTATCAGAACTCAATTTAGAGAGTCTGAAACAGATCGAATGGCTGCTGACCGACGTGGATGACACGTTGACTTGGCAAGGTAAACTGCCACCAGAAACTCTAATTGCATTAGCCGAGCTAGAGCGTGTCGGCGTAAAAGTAGTGGCAGTCACGGGCGCCTGCGCTGGCTGGTGTGACCAAATGGCAAAGATGTGGCCACTGCATGGTGTGATTGGTGAAAATGGCGCGTTTTGGATGAGAAAAGACGCGACAGGGTTCAACACTACCTTTGCGCGCCCAGCGGAAGCGATGCGCAAAGAACAACGCGCATTACAAGAAAGCATTGCGGGCATTTTGGCGGAGTATTCCGATATCGATTTCAGCCAAGATCAGAGCTTTCGCTACTGTGACGTGGCGGTGAACATCGCACAAGATAGAGTGCCGGTTCCTCCTTCCACAACATTGGAACTCCTCAATCGCATCGTGAATTTGGATGTGGAGTCTAACCCGGTCAATGCAACATTGAGTTCAATTCACATCAATGCTTGGGTCGGTAATCACAGTAAGCGCACTAATGGTGAAGCGTACATTAGGCAGTTCAATCACGGCGAGTTACCGAGCTTAGAGCACATCACGTATGTGGGGGATTCATTGAATGATGAAGGCATGTTTGAATGGTTGCCAACAACCTTTGGCGTAAACAACATTCGTCCTTTATTGGCGACAATGAACCATCAACCTAAGTATGTAACACAAGAGAACGGCGGCTACGGGTTTGCGCAATTGGCAAGCTTGATCGTTCAAGCGAAAAGTCTGTAATTCTTGTGTGAATATCGTCCTTAGCTCGAACGCAGTTTGATTCACTCAGCGCTTAAAACAACATGTCCATTCACCCTTCTGCTCTTCGTAGGCTTTAATGTGATGGACGTACCTCCCTTCTAACCTTGCATATCACACTTACGAGCAAACTTTATTGTCTCTACACACAAATTATACCCACTGGCCTGCAGCGTAAGCAGAACTCCAGCACCACTGAAAGTTATAGCCACCCAACCAGCCAGTCACGTCCATCACTTCTCCAATAAAATACAAGCCTGCTACTTGCTTACATTCCATAGTCTTTGATGAGAGATGATTCGTATCTACGCCGCCCAACGTCACTTCCGCGGTGCGATATCCTTCGGTGCCATTGGGTGTAATTTGCCACTGTTCGAGTTGAGCGGTGACGTTGCTGAGTTGTTTGCTGCTCAATTGCTTAAGTGGCTTATCTTCTAGCAACTTTAATTCTATCAATACGTCTACTAGACGCTTAGGTAACACTTTCGCGAGGGTATTTTTCAAGCTCTGATTAGGGTGTTTAGCCAATGAACGCTCGAGCAATTCATCAACATCAATCTCTGGAACTAGGTTTACCGTTACCTTTTGCCCAGCGCGCCAGAATGACGAGATCTGTAGCACTGATGGGCCAGACAAGCCACGGTGAGTAAACAACAAGGCTTCTTTAAACACAGTGCCATCTTGCGCTGTGATTTCGGCAGGCACCGCTATCCCTGACAGCTCGGCTAAAGCTTGTTTGTCTTCTTTATGCAAGGTGAAAGGAACCAATCCTGCGCTGGTTGGTAACACACTTAAGCCAAACTGCTCGGCCACTTTATAACCAAATGGCGTAGCACCCAACTTCGGCATCGATAATCCACCAGTAGCAACGACCAACGATTGACACTCAATCACACTGCCATTGGCACGCAACACAAAACCCGATGCTGTCTTCTCGATCTGTTGCACGTCTTGTTGGTAACGCTGGGTGACGGTTGCTAGATCGCACTCTGCCAGCAGCATTTTTACGATATCTTTCGACGTGTAATCGCCAACACAAAATAATTGGCCATGATCGCGCTCTTCAAATTCAATGCCGTGCTTACTCACCAAAGAGATAAAATCCCAGTTAGTGTATTGAGACAGCGCCGATTTCACAAAGTGTCGGTTTTGGCATAAATAGTGGTTGGCCGACACCTCATAATTGGTGAAGTTACATCGCCCCCCACCCGCAATCAGGATTTTTCGTCCTGGCTTTTTAGCGTGATCCAACACTAAGGTCTTGCGACCACGTTTGCCTGCCTCTGCCGCACACATTAAACCTGCTGCACCTGCACCAATAATGACAACGTCAAACTTTTCTGTCATGAACCACTACTCATAAAAGCCAATAAAAAAGGATGTGCATACGCACATCCTTTGCAATTCGAAGCCTCATTCTAGCGGTATTTGATCTGATTGCCAATTCAGCAATTAAAGAATAAACGCCGCCAACAGTGTCACAATCAACAGAGAGGTTGATAAGATAAACAGCTCTCGCACCCGATCACACTTACCCGTGAATACTTCATCATGATGATGGTGATACTCTTTGCTCTTCAAGTAATGGTACAAGCGGAACTGCTTGGTCACGTTGCCGTGGGTAGTAAAAAAGCCATTACCATCAACCTGTTGATAGAGTAAGGGATGGGCTTCTCGCATAATATAAATGAGAGAGCGCAGTGCAGTAAGATAGCGAGCCATATTGACTAAGGTCACCATCATTAGTGCGAATAGAACTGTGTCAGCATTGATCATCTTTTCCTCCCTACATCTTCTAAAATGCCCTGAGAAAAAGACGATCTATCTATTAGAGGGTCTTAAGCCGAATACTATTCAGCAGGGGCATCCATGATCGAAGATGAACCTTCTTTTGCTAAAGCCGCTAGATCTTTGTCGATAAAGAACAGCGCTTTACCGTCTTCGCCTACAAGATCTAACTTATCTAAGATCCCTTTAAATAACTTCTCTTCCTCGTGCTGCTCTGCAACATACCACTGTAAGAAGTTGAAGGTTGAATAGTCTTGTGATGTAAAGGCTAAGTGCGCAAGCTTGTTGATCTTCTCTGTAATCATCTGCTCATGCTCAAAGGTTTCACGGAATACATCACCCAGACTGTTAAATTCATGCTTTGGTGCATCAATTGACCCTAAGATTGGCATTGCCCCTGTTTCGCTCACATAAGTAAACAGACGCTGCATGTGCCCCATCTCTTCTACGGCATGTGCACGTAAAAATTCAGCAGCACCTTCGAATCCTTTGTCTTCACACCAAGCACTCATTTGTAAGTATAGATTGGATGAGAAAAATTCGAGATTAATTTGTTCATTCAATTGTTCGACCATTGCTTGAGAAAGCATATACCACTCCTACTAAGTCTATGAAGTTAAATTGACTATATTATTTTCACCACCATAACACTTTGTATGTCAAATGTGGATCTGAGATCACTTTGGCAAAATTTGTTACGCCAAGGTGCTAATCTTTACTCAGTACCCTTACCAGGAGATAGCACTATGAGTTATCAACATATTTTGGTCGCCATCGATCTTTCAGAAGACAGTAAGTTACTCGTCGAAAAGGCCGTGGCCTTAGCAAAGCCACTCAATGCCGAAGTATCGTTCGTCCATATAGACGTCAACTATGCAGAGCTTTATACCGGTCTGATTGATATCAATCTTGCTGAAACGCAACATCAGGCCATTGAGGCATCGCAAAAGCAGCTGCAAGTACTGGCTGAACACGCTGATTTCCCAATCAAGCATACCTTGGTCGGCAGTGGTGATCTCAGCAATGAGCTGTGCGATACCATCAGTGAATTTAATATTGATTTAGTGATTTGTGGCCACCACCAAGATTTTTGGAGCAAACTGCTGTCATCAACTCGCCAGCTCATTAATTGCTCGCCAGTTGATATGTTGGTTGTACCACTGAAAGACTGATTCAATAGGTCGTGTTGACCTAACAATATTGTTATACACTGCCCCTATAGTTTTTGATAATGAGTCGTAATTATGGGGTATTTATCTGCGGTCACTTTACTGTGGGCGTTCTCGTTTAGCCTGATCGGTGTTTATCTCGCTGGTCAGGTTGATTCTTGGTTTTCGGTGCTAATGCGTGTCGCATTGGCAAGCTTGGTTTTCCTGCCATTTTTAAAGTTCAAGGGCGTTGATAAAGGCCTGATTGGCAGATTAATGATCGTCGGCGGCTGTCAGCTTGGTTTGATGTACTGCTTCTACTACCAATCTTTTTTACTCCTTTCTGTACCAGAAGTATTACTCTTCACCGTGTTCACACCTATCTATGTCACCTTGATCTACGACCTGCTCAAGCGTCGTTTTTCACCTTGGTACTTGGTTACCGCCGTGATTGCCGTGATTGGTGCAGGCTTTATTAAGTTTGCAGGCATCAATGAAAACTTTGTGGTCGGTTTTTTCGTGGTTCAAGGCGCCAATATCTGCTTTGCCATCGGCCAAGTCGGTTACAAGTATTTGATCGAGCGCTATGAGGTTGAATTGCCTCAACACGCAATTTTTGGCTATTTCTACCTCGGCGCACTGTGTGTCGCTACTGTCGCTTTTGCATTGATGGGTAATATCGACAAAATGCCAACCACCCATACTCAGTGGGGTGTATTGTTCTACCTTGGCTTGGTTGCTTCTGGCTTAGGTTACTTTGCTTGGAATAAAGGTGCGACCATGGTCAATGCTGGCGCATTAGCGGTTATGAATAATGCCCTTGTACCAGCAGGCCTGGTGGTCAATATCGTTATTTGGAACCGTGATGTCGATTTAGTCCAGCTTGCAGTTGGCGGCGCGATTATTTTGCTGTCACTTTGGGTGAACCAGACTTGGGTCAAACGTAAAGTCGAGCAGAGTTATCATTCTGCACGCTAGAAATCAGTAAGCACAAGCCTGTCTATATCGATCGGGAGCCTTGTGCTTATCAACTAATGAAGTGCTAAGCCTGTATTGATTGGATTAAACGAGTTGGGGCTCGGCTTGGAGGCCGCCAGTTTTGCCTCTAGCTTAGTTTGTTTATCTAATAACTTGCGCTGTTTTTTGGCAAGTTTTAAGCGTTTCTTTTGCAGCTTGTAATGCTTCTTGAGGGCTTTTTGGGCACGCTTTAACACTTTTTTATCCAGCTCAGGTATGGCGCTATCTACATCATTACTTATTTCAATACGGTTCGCCAAAGTCGGCTTATTTGCATTCGCCACGTTATGTTTGACTCGCTCAACCACAGCTTTGACAGCTCGAGCTTTATTTCTATCTAGGGGCTGGGTAGATGAGATTGGGTGGCTGGTGGGCTTAGGCGCATGAACAAAAGAGGTCTGGTTGCAGCTGTTCGAGGCTAGGCTTGCGATAGACGTCGGTTTACACAAGGTATTCTTGTCTGATGATGCACGAGAGCAAGAGCGGCACAAGTACTTAGGTTTCGCCACTAAACGAGACAGGTCACTCAGATCCTCATCTCTCTGTTTGCGATTCATCTTACACAAACGCTTCGCCATGTCACCTCCAATCAAGAATACGAATAATTCTTACTAAGGTATACTCTATTTCTCTGTGATTAAGCAAGCAAAAAATGACTCATAACAGTGTCATGGTCAACTAAGTCATTGAAGCATTGACATAAACATCAAAACGATTTTTTTTGGTCACAATTGCCATGGTCGGTTTGTGGTGATTGAGCCAATCTGCATAATCAGGACGTTTCACCACTACCCTTTTACTGGCAAGGGCTAAAGCAGGTTCCAATAGTCCATCAGCGTCCAAGTCGGGTCCTACTAATGATTGAAAAACCCGCATCTCTTTTTTGACCAACGCGCTTTTTTTCTTACTCTCTGGGTGCGGATACATAGGGTCAAGATACACCACATCCGGGCGAGAAAAATTGGGGTCAATGGCCAGTTTATCGAGTGTATTATGACTTGAGGCATGAATCAGACTCATGCGCTCAGAGACCCACGAGCCGATCTCAGGGTCTTGTTGGGCGCGTTGTAAACCATCATCAAGCAAGACGGCGACAACAGGATGCCGCTCGACCATCTGGACGTTACATCCCAATGACGCCAATACAAACGCATCACGCCCTAAACCTGCGGTACCATCTAGTACCGTTGGCGTTGAACCTTTGTTTAATCCAACGGCCTTAGCGATCGCTTGCCCCTTACCTCCACCAAACTTACGTCGATGCGCAACCGCCCCCCCAACTAAATCAACATATATCGCGCCAAGCTTAGGTTCATCCAGTTTGCGCAGCTCCAAACGTTGCTCGGTAAGAACCAGCGCAAACGGGCTGAGATCGTCATGACTAAGCCCCCAGCGTTGGGTCATCTGCTCAAAACGATCAAGTTGAGTCGCATCTTCACATTGAAGCTGTAGTTGCACTGAGTGTTCCTAAATAGTCTCTCTAAAGCGATAACGCAGTTTACTGGATTTTGCACCTAGGTACTAAGCTTTCTGTCTCACAGAGAGCTGCTCTACCAACTCAGCCAATGGTTTGGGTTTGCCGATGTAATAGCCTTGGGCATAATCCACATCAAGCTCAATCAGTTGTTCGATAATGGCCGGGTTTTCAACAAACTCAGCGACGGTCTTTTTACCCATCTTATGTGCCAAATCATTTATGGAGCGTACCATTAAGTGATCTACCTCATTAATGTCCATTTCTTGGACAAAAATACCATCAATTTTGACGATATCGACTGGCAACTTTTTAAGGTAGCCAAACGATGACAGACCAGAGCCAAAGTCATCTAACGCAATCTGGCACCCTAACACTTTCACTTGGGTAAAAAACGCGATGGCTTGATTCATATTACTCATTGCAGCCGTTTCCGTTATCTCAAGACAGATTTTACTGCACGGGACCGAGCTGTGTTCCAGTGTGTTTAGCAAGTAAGCGATGAACTCCTTGTTACCCATAGAGTGACCCGACAAGTTTATCGAGCACAACGACAGTTTTTCAAGAGCCTGAGGATGTTGCTCAAACCACGCCAATGTTTGACTTACCACCTGCTTATCAAGTAAATGAGCGATGTTATAGCGCTCTGACGCAGGCATGAAAATTCCTGGTGAAATATAATCACCCTCAGCGTTCTTGATGCGAATAAGTATTTCAAAGTGCATACCTGCATCATCGTTTGATAGACCTAGAATTTGCTGGGCAAACAGCTCAATACGCTTATTTGCTAACGCATTGTGCACTAGGTTGACGCTATTCATCTCTTGCTCACGACGGCGCAGCTCTACGTCATCCAAACAATACATGTTAAAGCGATTACGTCCCTCTTCTTTTGCTGCATGACACGCGGTGTCTGCTTGTGCATGAACCATTTGAGGTGATGCCGCGGTATGATCTATCAATCGAATACCTATTGAGCAGGTTAAATTGAGGCGAATATCTTCCCAAAGGAAAGCGTGCTCACTTAGGGTATTGATGATCATACTCGCCAGCCTTTTTGCGTCGAGCTCAGTACAATCTTTAAGCAGGATCGCAAACTCATCGCCCCCCATACGCGCGAGAATGGTATTATATGGCAATACCTCTTCAAGCATGCTGGCGCAGAATTGAATTGCCGCATCGCCCGCATCGTGACCGGCGGTATCGTTGAGTACCTTAAGTTGGTCTAAATCTATGTAAAGCATGGCGTGAGTGCGAGTATCATCACTCACATCTTCAAGTGCTTGCTTGAGCGCATGTTCAAAAAAGTTACGGCCATAAGAACCGGTTAGAAGATCGTGTTCGGCCTGATATTTAAGCTGTTCTGCTAAGGCGCGTGTTTCCGTTACATCCTCACCCACAATGAGTAAATGGCCCGTTTCGACCAACGGTCTGATGTTTTCGCGAATCCACACAGCCTGACCATCGGCATGGCGATATTCAATATCACGACGCCACACACCATTGATAGCTTGCTTAGGTTGCAACAACACCTGCCGCGGAACTAAAGCATCTGCATGAAGATAAAACTCACTGAGGCGATGACCTAAGATGTCATCTGCACAATAACCAAGCAACTGCTCGGCAAACTGGTTCGCTTGTTGAATCCGGTTATGCTCATCTAGCGTGACCATCATTACTGGCTGTTGATCGTAGTAATGGCTAAGGTTAGCTTCGCGCTGGAACAGACGCTCTTCGGTGATTTTACGCGAGGTAATATCTCTTGCCTCAAACAAGACCTGAGCGCCATTTTTCTGCGATGGAATTGGTTTAAACGATAACTCTAAGACAATCGCCCCAAGCTCTGCATGCCAGACTTCAACTTCAAATTGTGCATTTTGTATTTGATGATCTTGATTGAAATAGCGCTCAATCAATTGCGCAGATTGATTCTCCCAATGGGGATGCTGCCAGATCGGGCGGTCAAAACGGAAGCTTTGATCATAGAGTAGGTCATGCAGTTTTCGGTTGCTCGACAGCAGTAAACCTTGACCATCAAACACTCCAATAAAATGGTAGCTTTGGTCAAACACCATTTCAATTAAGGTTTGGCTCTCTTTGGCACGTTGTTCACTGCGCTTAATCTGGCGTAAATAATAAACCAATCCCAATATCACAATGATCAATAATGCCATAGTTACGCCAATGGCTTCTAACTGACGATGATATTTTTCCGTGAAGGTTTGTGGTCGGTTAAACAATGCCGCCGCAGGCTCTCCCTCAACACCAAGCCCCCACTTTTGAACCGCGTTATAATCGAGCTTTATCTCAGAAATGCCCATCTCAACTGGCGGTAACGGGCCATCCAAGTTGTTAAGCACTTTCAACAATACCTTTGCTGTTTGCTGACCATGTTGGGGGCCACCTTGAATAACCCCGCCAACAGCGCCGAACCCCAGCCCGTAATCATGCGCCATATAAATCGGTGCTTTGGAGGCTTGATTGAGCTCCTCCCATAAGGTGCTATCAGAAATTACATCACCAGTTCGAGTGCGATTGTAAACCCAAAAAATCACCGCTGCACGTTGTTCAAGCTTTGAGATAAAATCAAGCAGTTGCTCAAAATCATCAGGAATATATGAAACTAACTTTTCCTGATAGCCCGCGTTTGAACTAAGAAACGCCCAGATGTCAGCACGCACCGCAGCACCGGTTACCGAATGATCGCTAATGAGATAAATCGAATCGATATCGGGTTGGATTCGCTCGATAAGCGCAATGTTGGCGGCAATATCAACGTTCTCAATAACACCTGTCGCATTAAGATTGCGATGTAAGTAAGGTTCATAATGATTGATGCCACCAAAAATCACTGGCGTATCACCAATAACGTCACCTAATCTGTTGATCAGATTAAGGGCATTGTTATCACTGACAACAATCGCTTTAAACGCCTCTTGTTCAAATTTAGTCTTGTACAATAAATAGAGTTGTTCTAAATATTGTTCACTCTGCGAACGTTTGGTGTCGAGGTATATAATTCGAGTCGACAGGTTATAAGGGGCGATCTGTTGTTCAAAGCCATACTGAAATGAGTCTGTCCAAAATAAGCCCTGATGATATGAATGCACCACGAGGATGTCATTTTCATCCGCATTCGCCGAGACGGTACAAAAAGCAATGATGAGTGGAAGGCAGAAACGCAGCAAAATAGCTCTCTAAAACAATCGAGTATAGATATAATTGTATCACCTTGGTGATAATTTGTACTTAAACTAACCAGCAAACTTAAATAACAGGGACTTCCATGCAAGCTCAACACACCAAACTGGATGATTTAGACAAAGCTATTTTAAAAACCTTGATGGAAGATGCTCGTACGCCTTATGCAGAAATGGCAAAGCAATTTGAAGTAAGCCCGGCGACGATTCACGTACGAATAGAAAAAATGAAGTCTGCCGATATCATTCAAGGCACCGAAGTGATCGTCGATACCAAAAAGCTTGGCTATGACGTATGTTGCTTTATCGGCATCAACCTTAATGCGGCGCGTGATTACCACTCCGCACTAGAAAAGCTCAACGCTTTAGAAGAAGTCGTCGAAGCTTACTACACCACTGGTGCTTATAATATTTTCGTCAAATTAATGTGTCGCTCTATCGAAGAGCTACAACATGTCTTGATCGATAAGCTCCAAGCCATTGATGAAGTGCAGTCAACTGAGACGCTTATCTCACTGCAAAATCCTATCAATCGCAATGTGAACCCATAAAAAAGCTCACCTATTTTCGATAGGCGAGCTTGTCTGTCTTTGCTGTCGAGCTATTTTTTATTGGCTAAGTAGAGCTTGAGGTCGTCAACCGAGATGCCTTGCTCGGCGATCTCTTTGGCGAGTGAATCAACGTGCTCATTTTTACGTAATTCAATCACTTGTTGAAACTGATACACCATATCGCGTAACACTGGTAAAGGAACTTGCTTTGCTGCGCTGCGAATACGCTCACTACTTTGACTGCCTAACTCGTTTAAAATTCGACCAAACATTACTTTTTCTGGAGCTTGTTCAAGTTGCTCCAAAATACGAGCCATCTCGTAGGTTGTCATTGACATCGTTGTGTTGTTTCCACATAACTCGATATTTGAAGCTCAAATATACAGCGTTTTTATTGTTTATCAAGGCTTGTCTAACCAGATTACGCAACCGAGTAATGCCAAGTTTTACCAGCTCTCGACCATAAGATTGCCAGTCCAGGTGCAATAATCAACATTAAAGTGGCAATCACTATCTGCGGTTCCATGCCAAGACGCTGCACGGTTCCAACAACAAGGCCCGAACCACTCATCTGGAATAAACCAAGCAGTGCCGCTGCCGTACCCGCTTTATCACCAAATGGGGCGAGTGCTTTGCCTGCCGCCGCACCTAAAACCCAAGCAAAACCAATCGAAGAGAAGAAGATTGGCAACATAAAGGCTAGCGCTGTCGCATATTCCATTAACGCGAGCATCATAAACCCGCCCATGATCAAGGTAACAATACCGACTGTTAGCGCTAAGTGAGTGCCAAAACGGTCCATAAACCTAGGCGCAGCCATACAGGCAATAATGTTGATCACAGCGTTAATCCCAAACCAGAAAGTAAATTGATTCATCGTTAAACCAAGATTTTCCATCAAAACCACTGGCGCGGATGTTACATAGCCAAGGATGACGGCCATCGCTAACATACACAAACACGCATGAAATAGGAATGATGGTGTTTTCACCACATCAAGATAGCGATTTAATTTAAACACCGGCTCTTTGCTCATTTGAGGATTGGTCTCTTTCATCCCAAGCCATAACATCGTGAACACTACAACAGCGAAACCCGCCATAAAACTAAAGTTCGCACGCCAGCCAAATTGTTGAGTCAGCCAACTGCCCAAAATCGGCGCCAGTGCCGGAATAAAGCAGATCGCGCCATTGAGGTAGCTGATCATCTTGCCGCTCTTTTGCGGACCAAACATATCGCGAACTGTTGCAAAGGCTGCTACCGATGTCGCACACGCACCTAAGCCTTGTAGCAAACGGGCTGCGAGCATCCACTCAATGTTTTGAGCACTCCACGCCAATAAAGCGCTCACTGCGTAGATACTAACGCCCCCCAATGCAACAGTTCGACGTCCGAGTTTGTCTGCAAGTGGTCCAGCGAATAATTGGCCGACTCCCATCGCAAACAGAAACCATGTAATTGTGTCTTGTGCCAATGCATGTTCCACGTGGAACGTCTCTGAAATAATTGGCAATGCTGGTAGATAGATATCAATCGCTAATGGACTAAATAGAACCAAAAGAGTCAACAACACTAATTGCTGCTTTTTGGGTACGGGGTAATGGATCGATTGCACTTCTATCTCCGCTGAATAATGACTAATGAAAACGGCTTGATAGTAGTCTAAACTAGATATGCCCACTAATGATAATTAGTCATCAGTATTATTCCTAAATAGAATTTCTTATGAATATTGAAAAGTTGGCGCGAATTGACCTCAATTTGCTGGTTTGTTTACGCGTTTTGATTGAAGAGCTTAATGTTACCCGCACTGCGCATCGACTGTGTCTTAGTCAGTCGGCGGTCAGTAAAAACCTGGCCAAACTGCGCAACCAATTTGATGACGCACTCTTTATTCGCCATGCCCACGGATTAAAGCCGACACCCAAAGCTCTGTTCTTAAAACCCAAACTCGAAATCATTATCAATCAATTAGAGCAACTGACTCAACCAGAGGTGTTTCTGCCAAGTTGTAGCGATTATCGTTACCAAATTGCGGCCGTTGAAAGTGTTTATCCGCTGATTTTGCCACATTTTCTTCCTGAAATTTTCAAACAGGCGCCTCAGGTCACAATTAGTACCCATGCGTGGGCAGATGACACCTTCCGCCGCATTCAACGGGGCGAGATCGATTTAGGTATCACAGGTAAAGATATTGATATCAATGACGCTAAGCTGACCATGCTGCCACCAAGCGACATTTGTGAGCATGAGATCTATCGCGACCGCCAGATGTGCCTAGTGCGTAACAACCACCCTGCACTCAAACAACCTTGGACGCTCAATAACTACCTTGCCCAGCGCCACGTTCAAGTGCGCTGCGATGGCAATGAGCGCTGGCTGCTCGATTATCGTCTCGCGGATATGGGCAAAGAGCGCGACATTGGCATCACAGTCCCCGACTTTAATAGCGCCGCAAGTCTTTGTTCGTATACTGATTTTATCTTCACTGCCCCTAGCCACTTTGTGGAGTTAGCCTCAAAGCAACTGAACCTAACCATGCTGCCATTACCGATGGAATTTCCTCCTATGGCGTATACCCTATTTTGGCATCGTGATAGAGAGAATGATCCTGCTCTGTCGTGGATTCGACAGATTATCAACGATAAAACCATCGATTTGAGATCATTTGCAGCTAGCGCGCAAAAAGAGTAGCGTAGTTGCATTGTCCGAGCGATACGATGTCGTTGATAAGGACGTTATAACAAATGAAGGATTAATTTCGATGCTTACCAATACTGAAAAGCGTTTGACAGCCATTCGTCAGTGGCTCGCACAACGTGATATTGATGCCCTACTGCTTCCTCACGAAGATGAATATCTCGGTGAGTATGTTCCGGCTCATAACGAGCGTCTCCACTGGCTCACCGGATTCACCGGTTCTGCGGGCGTCGCTGTTATTACGCAAGATAATGCCGCTATTTTTGTTGATGGCCGTTATACCGTTCAAGTGACAAAAGAAGTACCGGCAGAACAATTCGAGTATCGTCATCTTATTGAAGAGCCCGCTCTCGACTGGGTGATGCAAAAACTCACTAAAGGCGCTTCCATCGCCATCGATCCCCGTATGCACAATTCAGCATGGTTAGAAATGGCGCAAGCAAAACTCGCGGCATCACTAGAGCTTAAGGTTCTTGACAGTAATCCCATTGACCAGTTGTGGCACGACCGCCCAGCACCCGTGGTGTCTGATGTTCGATTAATGGCAACCGAAGCGGTCGGTCAATCCAGTCAAAGCAAGCGCCAAGAGATTGCTCAACGTGTTGAAAATGCCGGAGCTAATAGCGCGGTCATCACGGCATTGGACTCCATCTGTTGGCTGCTCAATGTTCGCGGATTGGACGTATCACGCTTACCGGTATTGCTCTCTCATGCCATTGTTCACGCTGACGCTAGCGTCGAGTATTTTTTAGATCCAGCACGTCTTCCAAATAACTTTTACCAACATGTTGGCAGCAAGGTAACGGTTCATCATCCTGACGCATTACAATCTCGCCTTGAAGCACTGCAAGGTCAGAAGGTCTTGCTTGATCCAACCACCAGCAATGCATGGTTTAAACTGATATTACAAAATGCAGGGGCTAACGTGGTGAACGCGGCCGACCCTTGTTTGATGCCCAAAGCCGCTAAAAACGCCGTCGAAATTGCAGGAATGAAAGCGTGTCATATCCGTGATGGTGTCGCAATGAGCAAGTTCCTCTGCTGGTTAGATGCAGAAGTGGTAGCAGGAAACCTTCATGACGAAGCAACGCTGGCTGACAAGCTCGAATCATTTCGTCAGTTAGATCCAACCTTAATGGATCTCAGCTTTGATACCATTTCCGCAGCCGGTAGCAATGCGGCAATGTGTCATTACAATCATGACAACCAACCTCAGCCAGGAAAGCTCGAGCTTAACACCTTGTACCTAGTCGATTCTGGTGGTCAGTACTTAGATGGCACCACAGATATCACGCGTACCATCGCCATCGGCCAGCCGAGCGATGAAATGATCAAGCAGTTTACCTTGGCATTGAAAGGTCATATTGGTGTTGCTCGCGCACGTTTTCCTAAAGAGACCCGTGGCTACCAAATTGATACCCTAGCACGTCAGCATTTGTGGGCTGAAGGTTACGACTATGACCATGGCACAGGCCACGGCGTCGGTCATTTTCTGAGTGTCCATGAAGGGCCTGCAAGTATTTCGAAGCGCCTTATCGATGTGCCACTCACTGAAGGCATGGTGCTATCGAATGAGCCAGGTTACTACCGCGCCGATGCGTTTGGCATTCGCATTGAGAACTTAGAGTTGGTTGTAGAAACTCCGACCAACGGCGACTTCTCTGTGCTGTCGTTTGAGTCTTTAACGCGTTGCCCTATCGACAAACGAAACATTAACGTTGATATGTTGACCCGACCTGAACTTGCTTGGCTCAACGACTACCATAAAAAAGTATGGGACGACATCAGCCCGCTGGTAGAAGGTGACGTGAAACAATGGTTACACGCAGCAACCCAGCCGCTAGTCCATAACTAAGGCTTTCTTTATTTAAGATATGCAAAAGGGATTGATGTGTACATCAATCCCATTTTTATGTTTCACGTGAAACACTAACTAGCCGGAGTATGCCGAATGCCAATCTCGCCATACCGGATCAAACCCTCTTGAACGAATCATTGATTCGACCGATGCGGCACTCCGTTCATCACTGATCTCAAACTGTTCTAGCTCAGGGGCATCATTCGCATACCCGCCAGGTTGCGTTTTCGATGCCGCTGACATCGACGTAATTCCAAGCGGCAACACATTATCACGGAACTCTGGCGACTCTCGAGTTGATAGAGATAACTCCACTTCAGGGTTAAACAAACGATATGCGCAAATAAGTTGGACCAGTTGCTTGTCACTCATTACCGATTTTGGTTGCAACGCGCCTGCACACGGCCTTAAGCGAGGAAATGAAATCGAATATCGAGTTTGCCAGTAGGTTCGTTCCAAATAATCGAGATGCGCAGCGGTAAAAAAACAATCCGGGCGCCAGTCCTCAAGCCCAATCAGTGCGCCGATACCAATCTTATCGATCCCTGCTTTCGCTAAGCGGTCAGGAGTATCGAGCCGAAACTCAAAATCCATTTTATTACCACGTAAATGGTGCTGAGCATAAGTTGATGGATGATAGGTTTCTTGATAGACCATCACCGCATCCAAGCCTAAGGTTTTCAACTCTGCATACTCTTCTTGCTTAAGCGGTTGAACCTCCATCGCAAGATAATTGAAGCGTTGTTTGATCTGCGGTAACACCTGACGAAAGTAGTTCATTCCTACTTTAGTTTCGTGTTCGCCTGTTACCAGTAGCACGCTATCAAACTTCATTTGCTTAATAGCATCAATCTCTGCAACGATCTCTTGTTGATTGAGCGTTCTACGCTTAATACGGTTTTCCATCGAAAAACCACAGTAGGTACACGCATTGGCACATAAGTTAGACAAGTACAAAGGAATATAAAGCGACATGGTATGGCCAAATCGCTGACGAGTCAGAGCAAACGACTGTTGTGCCATTTGCTCAAGATAGCCTTCCGCAGCCGGAGAAATCAGTGCCTTAAAATCCTCCAAATCGCGCTTGGGTTTACTTAATGCACGCTCAACATCAACGCTGGTTTTGCTGTTAATTGATAAGTTGATATCGTCCCAATCCAACGGTTTAAAGTGTTCAACGAAACTCATGTCCACCTCTCACTCTAGTTATTCAGAAACGAAGTCAACGGACTCGAGGCAACCGCGTGTGACACCTTACCAGCCAAGCCGGCTTGATACGCGATGCTCCCTGCTTCTACTGCCAATTTGAACGCTCTCGCCATAGCAACTGGATCTGCGGCAGCGGCTATGGCGGTATTAACCAGAACAGCGTCGGCCCCCATCTCCATCGCTCTTGCCGCATGAGAAGGAGCACCAATTCCAGCATCAACAATGACCGGAATCTTAGCTTGGTCGATGATAATCTCAATGAAATCATGAGATGCGATTCCCTTGTTTGAGCCTATTGGCGCACCTAGCGGCATGACTACGGCGCAACCAACTTGTTCCAAGCGTTTACACAAAACCGGGTCAGCATGGCAGTAAGGCAACACCACAAAACCATCTTTGACCAGTTGCTCGGCTGCCAATAGGGTCTCAACCGGATCTGGCATTAAGTATTTTGGGTCAGGATGAATTTCCAATTTCAACCAGTTGGTACCAAGCGCTTCACGGGAGAGATGAGCTGCAAAAATGGCATCCTTGGCGTTCTTCGCGCCTGACGTATTTGGCAATAAATCAATCCCCATATCGACAAGCGGCTTAAGAATGTCATCTTGTTGATTGTTCACGTCGACGCGCTTGAGTGCCATCGTTGCCAGCTGAGAGCCCGAAGCTTTAATTGAATCTGCCATTATTTGGCTATTAGCAAACTTCCCCGTTCCAGTGAACAGGCGTGACTGAAAGGTTTTGTTAGCAATCGTCAACATCCAATTACCCTCCTGCGATAGCTTGAAAGAGTGAGATAGCATCACCTTCATTTAAATGCGTACTTGACCACTCATTACGCGGTATAACCGTATTGTTAATCGCAAATACGCAGCCAAGTTCGGGTAACGAAAGCTGTTCAATAATCGCGGTAAGCGATCGGTTTGGTTGCACATGATGAGCTTGGTCATTTATCAGAATTCGAACCGTTTCCATATTTCAACTCGCTTTTTTATGCTGTGCACATACGCTACATTCAGTGTCAGACCTAATGGTTAAGGTTTGCCATTTTAGGCTCTTACCATCGAATAGATGTAATTGATTGGATTTGAAACCGACGTCATCTAACGCCAACATTTGCAACGTAGCTAACGCTTGATAGTTACCTATCGTGCCAACGACTGGACCGATAATACCGCTATCACTGCACTTTAATGAGCTTTCAAAACCTTCCTCGGGAACCAAACACCGGTAGCAACCCGTTGTGGATTGGACGAAATTAAATACGGCAAATTGCCCCCGCCAACCAATTGCTGAGCCGGAAATTAGCGGCTTAGCTTGACGATGACAGATCCGGTTAATCAAATGCCGCGTTGGTAAGTTATCGCTGCAATCTAATACCGCATCAGCAATCATCACTTCTAAATTAAGCTGCTCCTCATTCAATCGCCGATTTAACTTACGTACATTGAGTTGGCCGTTGATGCTCTGCATCTGATTCGCCATTGCATCGACTTTGTTGGTGTTGATGTCACTTTCTCTATAGATGATTTGTCGCTGCAAGTTACTGGTTTCAACAATGTCATCATCACTGATCACTAACTTGCCAACACCAGCAGCAGCCAAATACATACCAGCTGCACTGCCCAAGCCGCCACAGCCGATGATCAGAACCGAACAACGGTTTAGCCTTGATTGCCCAACCTCGCCAATCTCTGGCAACGCGATTTGTCGTTGGTATCTTTGAAACGTACGATCACTCAACATAACTTAGCTCCGGGCTATGCGAACGAGTGGCCATAACATGGTTGAATGCTTGAATCACACTTTGCGGTTCAGAAGATAAGGTAATCGCCCTAACGACAGCTAAGCTCGATACGCCACATTGCCATACATTACTGGCGTTGGTTAGGTCGATACCACCAATCGCAACGGTTGGCACACCAACATCATCAGCATAAGGTATGCTATTGATTAGCTTTTGATACAGAGCCAAGCGAACCAGTCCTTGAGGTTTGGACGGCATTTGCTTGGTTGTGGTGGCAAAGATATGGCCCAATGCGATATAACTCGGCGCAACCTGAACAATTCGTAACAGTTCATAATAGCCGTGTGTCGAAAGTCCAAGTCTAATACCAGCATCGTAGAGTAGTTTTAGATTAGATTGTTCTAAGTCTTCTTGACCCAAGTGAACACCGTACGCACCGTACTTTATTGCAATCTGCCAGTAGTCATTAATAAAGACCTGTGCTTCAAACTTCCTTCCGAGTTCAATCGTTCGCTTTATCTGCTGCTCCAAGTCCTCTTGATCTGGGTTCTTAATCCTAAGTTGAATGGTTTTTACACCTAGATGTAACAAGCGTTCTACCCAATCAACACTATCAACGACAGGATAGAGCCCCAAGTTGCGATCAGTTACAGTTTTAAACTGAATCTTATGTTGATTTACTCCCCAGCCCACTTTGATGCCTAGGCGTGAATCTTCAATAACTGGCGTGGGAAATTGTGTGTAGTCATGAGCCCATGTTTCACGTGAAACATTGCCCATTGCACGCGCCAAGGTCAAACAGTCTTCAAGCGGAAAATCGAGAGCAAACAGGGTCGTAACCCAAGCCAAGTGATGAGGATTGTCCGCGTCATTAACTGAATCAATATAAAGAGCTCGAGTTTCACTAGTTAATGGATGATGCCAGATATCTAAGTAACGGTTACCATCTCGAACAGCTAAACACACTGTGTTTATCGCTTGCTCGGAGCAATGCGACAACGGAATAGTACTGTTATAGCTAAGGACGTAAGAGGATAAATAGTCTTGGCTTTTACAAGGAGCCAAATCTGTATACAGATCTGCCACCAAACCAATAGTGCCATTGTGCTTAGCGACTAAAATGGTATGAGTTGGACTTACGCCCAACTCAATACCATCGACTATAAATCCTTGTTGATTCGCTCGTAATAAGCATTGCTGAACAATACCAGTAAGCTCAATACAATCAGCAGGAATAAGGATTTTAGTCATCACTCCTCCACTTGAGCCGTCACAGCTGGGTGATATAGTTCTGAACCTGCAGCGAGAAATTCTTGTGATTTCTGACGCATACCTTCAAGCGGGTCATCCAACATCTTGATCGATACAGCATGGTCTGCAGCAACTTGCTCAGTATCTTTGGCGTACTCTCGCACCTCTTGTGATATTTTCATCGAACAAAACTTGGGACCACACATTGAGCAGAAATGAGCGACCTTACCTGACTCCTGTGGCAAGGTCTCATCATGGAAAGCTCGCGCAGTTTCAGGGTCAAGGGCAAGGTTAAACTGGTCTTCCCACCTAAATTCAAAGCGAGCTTTAGACAGTGCATTATCACGCACTTGTGAACTAGGATGGCCCTTGGCTAAATCAGCGGCATGTGCAGCAAGCTTATAGGTAATCAAACCGGTCTTTACATCTTCTTTGTTCGGTAGCCCCAAGTGCTCTTTAGGTGTGACATAACAAAGCATCGCACAACCGTACCAACCGATCATTGCAGCGCCAATCCCGGAAGTAATGTGGTCATAACCAGGAGCGATATCAGTGGTCAAAGGACCAAGGGTATAGAAAGGCGCTTCATGACAATGCTCAAGTTGCACCTCCATATTCTCTTTGATCATATGCATAGGCACATGGCCAGGGCCTTCAATGATGACCTGTACATCGTATTCCCAAGCGATCTTAGTCAATTCACCTAAAGTACGTAACTCTGCAAACTGCGCTTCATCGTTAGCATCCGCAACTGATCCCGGACGCAGGCCATCACCGAGAGAAAGCGCTACATCGTACTTAGCACAGATTTCGCAAATTTCACGGAAGTTGGTATATAGGAAGCTTTCCTGATGATGGGCCAAACACCATTTAGCGATGATTGAACCACCGCGAGAAACGATGCCAGTGACACGTTTCGCCGTCGTTGGCACATAACGTAACAATAACCCTGCGTGAATAGTAAAGTAATCTACCCCTTGCTCAGCTTGCTCAATCAACGTATCGCGCATCACTTGCCAATTAAGGTCCTCAGCGACACCGTTAACCTTTTCTAGTGCTTGATACATAGGAACCGTCCCAATTGGCACAGGACTGTTGCGCAGTATCCATTCTCGAGTTTCGTGAATATTACGCCCGGTCGACAAATCCATTACGGTATCGCCACCCCATCGCGTTGCCCAAACCAATTTCTCCACTTCTTCTTCAATTGACGAAGATACCGACGAGTTACCAATATTGGCGTTCACTTTGACTAAGAAGTTCCGGCCAATAATCATTGGTTCGGACTCAGGGTGGTTAATATTGGAAGGAATAATTGCCCGACCTTGTGCGACTTCTTGTTGAACAAATTCAGCAGTAATGTCTTTAGGTAGGTTGGCACCAAAGCTGTGTCCTGGATGCTGTTGGTTTAATACCTCGTCGCGATATTTAGCTCGGCCCATATTTTCACGTAGCGCGATATATTCCATCTCTGGCGTGATAACACCTTTACGTGCGTAATGGAGTTGAGTGACACACTGGCCAGCCTTAGCACGTCGTATATGGGGTAGATTGCCATAGCGCAGATCATCAAGCGTCTCGTCTTCCAACCTTTCTTTTGTGTATACAGAGCTAACATCATCAAGAATTTCAGTATCTGCTCGCTCTTCAATCCAACTCTCTCTAAGCTTAGGTAAGCCACTGTAAAGGTCGATAGAGTAATCAGGGTCTGTGTATGAGCCCGAGGTATCATAAACACGTACAGGCTCGTTTGGCTCGAAGCTTGGGTTATCTTTTGTGCCACCGACTAAACTGTCAGCGAGAGTTATTTCGCGCATCGGCACACGAATATCAGCACGACTTCCTTCGACGTAGATTTTTTTTGAATTTGGGTACGGCTGTACCGATAGAGTATCAATGAATTGTTTTGCTTCCAGTCTCGCTTGCTTGCGACTCGACATAGCATTTTTCCTTATTATGAATAATTTTGGATAAAAATGCTTGGCGGAAAGATGCGACAAGAGGAATCGAAAATAGGAAAGAACCCTAAATCAATTTTGGATAGACGATCAGCATGATGCTGATGGAGATATCTTCTCTCGTTCCCTTCGCAGATACTAATCTGATCAGGTTCAACGGATCCCGAATTAACGGTCTCAGCCTTTAGGCACTCCGACAAGTGAAATCAGTATATAAAAACGGCTTGGTTAAACCAAGCCGTAAGTTCTAAAAGTAGTCAGATGTGATGACTGGTTAGCTTTTAATCAAAAGTTGAAAGCCAATCCAAGCAGCAGAAATACTCAAAAAGACATTTAATAGTATGTTTAGCCCTATCTTTACAAAGGCACCTTGCTGCATAAGCAGAACATTATCCATAGAAAAAGTGGAAAATGTCGTTAGTGCGCCGAGAAAACCTAAGCCGATAATTTGCCGCCATGGCTCAGGAGCAAGGATCTCATTTTCAAATGCAGCGAACAGTAGACCCATAACAAAAGAGCCAATAACATTAACAGCTAGCGTTCCGTATGGAAAGCCCCTGCCGAATAACTGAACACATAACTCGGAAATGAGGTAACGAGAACATGCGCCAAAAGCCCCACCCAGAGCAATAAAGCTTAATATTGAAAGTTGACCCATTAGCCTCTCCTAAAAGTGATGACATGATTCTACCTATAATGAGTTAATTTTCGACAAAAAATTCAGCAATATCACCACATCAACAGAATTATTTTAAAAAGTTACAGTAGTCACGTTCATTAAGTTTGAACATAAAAATCATCCCCCCACTGGATATCAACCGGAACAAATTTTGGAAATCAATATGACGTGATTCTGATTAGAATTTGGCGCGGAAATCCGAAAGTATCTATATTTGTTGATGGCTAGATAGCAAAAAAACTCAACCGAAGCTTATACCAATTTAATTAAATTTCTGATCTAATGGTACCTCTATTCGGAGGTACTATA
>NZ_NIVQ01000025.1 GCF_002811245.1 Vibrio salilacus
ATGAATCGGAACGTTTGTATTGGGAAAGCTCTAAAACCGTGGCCAATTTTAGTTGACCACTACAGACAAGCCTTTATGTCGCTATAGCACTTACCTTTTCATCAACCATTATTATTGTAAAACTACTCTCAGATAAGCGAGAAATTGACTCACTGCACGGTCAAATAGCTTTAGGCTTTCTCATTGTTCAAGATTTAGTAGTAGTTATTGCTATGGTAGCCCTTTCTACGATAGGTATCGGCGCATCAGAGCAGAATCAAAATGCCTTAATCAACATCATTCTCTCAGCCATATTTGCAGTGTCATTTGTGGCTTTTTTTGTACGCTACATTGCCACTCCTCTTGTGGGTAAGCTAGCCCAAACCCCTGAACTACTTCTTATTTTTGCAGTAACACAAACTGCACTGTTTGCTACTGTTGGCGAGATCATGGGACTGGGTAAAGAGGTAGGTGGTTTGTTAGCAGGTATATCATTAGCATCGACACCGTACAGAGAGACTATTTCTTCTCGGCTAGGGCCTTTGAGAGATTTTTTACTTCTGTTCTTCTTTGTCGCCTTAGGAGCACACCTTGATTTATCCTCTTTAGGCGACAATATCGCCAATGCTGCCGTATTCTCTCTCTTCGTGCTGATTGGCAATCCACTAATTGTTTTGATTATTATGGGCTTACTCGGCTATAGAAAGCGCACTGGTTTTCTTGCTGGATTGACTGTTGCTCAAATAAGCGAATTTTCACTGATTTTTATTGCCATGGGCGTATCAATTGGACACGTACAATCGCAAGCTTTAGGCTTAGTAACAATGGTCGGAATTGTGACTATTGCAGCCTCAACGTACATGATTACCTATTCTCATCATCTCTATGCTTTGTGCGAGCCTATCCTTGGCATTTTTGAACGGAAAATTCCCTCAAGAGAGAGCGTAACTCCAGATCAACATACGAACACATATTCGATTATTATCTTTGGCTTAGGGCGCTTTGGAACTGCACTCGGTACCCGTTTAAAAAATAAAAATCAAAAAGTACTTGGTATCGACTTTAACCCTGACTCAGTAAAAAAATGGCAACAGCTAGGAATAGATTCCCACTATGGCGATGCGACCGATGCCGAGTTCATTGCCGAGTTACCTATTCGCAATGCAGATTGGATTATTGCAACCTATCCCCCACACTTAACAGGGCTTAGCTATGAAGATGCTCGAGTCACTTTAATTCAGCTATGCCGCTCCTGCGGGTTTCAAGGTAAGCTCGCATTTACCTCTCATACATCTCAAGACACTCAATATTTAAAAGATGAGGGTGTTAATCTAGTGCTAGAACCTTTCCAAGACGCTTCAGACCGAAGTGTTGAAAAACTTTTAGAAAGACAATAGGGGGTTAATATGTCCATGTTTAAACATATGTTGTTTATTTATAATGATGATAACGAACAAGAAACGAGTTTAGCCAATGCACTGCAATTAGCCTCACATTCACAAGCTAAATTAACCATCATTTATGTACTCGAAAAAAATAATAGTGCACAAAATTTAGATGATATTGAACACAGTATTCTCTGTTTTAAACGAGACAAAATTGGAAAACTTTGTAATAAACTGCCATTTGTTATACCACCAACTGTTCTCCTTTCCGTTGGAAAGCTTTATCTTGAAGTGATCCGAACCATACTTGCAAGCGACATCGATCTTGTCATAAAAAAAGCCGACAATCCGCACTGGACAGACCGCTTGTTTGGTAGCAATGATATTCATTTGTTGCGAAAATGCCCATGCCCGCTGCTATTAATGAAGCCAAATGATTCCATCCATTATAAAAATATTTTAGCGGCTGTCGATTTTGGCCTATTCGATAAAGAGAGTCACATTAATGAACAAATCTGTAGTTTAGCGTTCAATCTTTCCATTGCAGAGTTTGCTCAACTGCATATCGCCAATGCGTGGGAAATACCTTATGCTGGATTTGCAAGCGTATGGTTAGATTCCTCTACTAATGTTGAAAACAAAATGCAGCAAGAAGAAAAAGCTAACAGTTATTCTCAGATAAACAACATCCTTGATAAGTTAGAGATCACTTTCGGTGATACGTCGATTAATTATTTAAAACCCTTAGTACACCTACCAAAAGGAAATGCGGTAGAAGTGCTACCAAAATTAATCACCTCGTTGAACATAGATTTGGTCGTAATGGGTACCTTATCAAGAACTGGGATTAGCGGGATGTTGATAGGCAATACTTCTGAAGAGATCATTAACCAATTAAGCTGTTCTATTTTAGCCGTTAAGCCAGTAGGCTTCATTAGCCCTGTTTAATATACACTTTGTCATTGCGGTTACTCCATTGTGGTTAACGTGAAACCGTATATTATGATTTGATTAGAAAGTTACCAATCTACGACTCTAAAATTACCGTCGCGACCGCGTAGTGTTGTTCATCAGAGATAGAAAGATGGATGTGCGCCACCTGTTTTTTTTCAGCGATATCTAATGCTTTTCCGCGTAAACAGAGCACAGGTTTACCGTGCTCATCATTGCTAATTTCAAAGTCGTGGAAAGTAACGCCCAACGCAATCCCTGTTCCTAGTGCTTTTGACGCCGCCTCTTTGACAGCAAAGCGTTTAGCTAGAAAACGACCTTGCTGCTTTAACTTGGCAAATTTCGCTAACTCACTGTCGGTGAGAATGCGCCTTGCAAACGGTTCACCACTGCGAGAGAGCGCTTTTTCTACACGCTCTATTTCAGCAATATCTGTCCCTAAGCCAACGATCGCCATGCTTAACGACGCGCTTCAACCATAATGGCTTTCATGTCTGAGACCGCTTTTTCGAGACCATCAAACACAGCACGGCCAATGATAGAGTGGCCAATGTTGAGTTCATATATTTCTGCAATCGCGGCAATAGGGGCCACGTTGTGGTAAGTCAAACCATGACCGGCGTTAACCGTAATGCCAAGATCGGCCGCATAACTCGCTCCTGCTGCAATTCGCTTCAATTCAGCTTGTTGCTCTTCTTCCGTTTCTGCATCAGCATAATGGCCAGTGTGTAACTCGATAAACGGCGCACCACAGGTTTTGGCAGCATCAATTTGTTCGCGATCAGCGTCAATGAACAAAGACACTTTGATACCCGCTTGAGTGAGCTTTTGTGTCGCAGATTTCACTTTTTCTAGATGACCTACAACATTCAAGCCACCTTCAGTAGTGAGCTCTTCACGCTTCTCTGGCACTAAACACACGTATTCAGGTTTAGTCTTTAGCGCGATCTCGACCATCTCATCGGTGACGGCCATTTCCAAGTTCATTCGTGTTTGCAATGTTTCACGCAAAATTCTCACATCACGATCTTTGATATGACGTCGATCTTCACGCAGATGGATGGTAATGCCGTCCGCACCAGCACGCTCCGCAATCTCGGCTGCATGCACAGGATCTGGGTACTTAGTGCCGCGTGCATTACGCAATGTCGCAATATGATCGATGTTGACACCTAGGTAAATTGAGCTCATTTTCCAATACTCCGTTTAGGAACTATAGCTTGAAAGAGTTCCCTGCTTTTTAATGGTTTGCCGCCAAGATACGGCTTTAAGGCTATACGTGTAAAGCGTTTTGCCGCTTTCAGTTGTTCTTTTGTGGTAAAACGACGCTCACTGATCGCGATCAGTTCGTCACCAGCAAACGTTAAATGGTCATGACGTACCGAGGCGATAAATCCTTTTTGCTCACGGTAGCGATAGGTCATTGTCGGCTCTATCGGTTCGCCGCTTCCTGCACAGTTCAAAAAATCAACGCCATAGCCTAATGCGCTGAGCATCGCCAGTTCAAAGCGGCGTAAAGCCGGTTCAGGATTGTCACACTGAGCAAGCTCCGTCAACGCATGTAGGTAATCATGAAACAGTGCCGGCATCGGCACTTCTGCCATTAATACTCGACCAATCAGTTCATTGACGTACATGGCGGAATAAAGATTAATGCCAAAAAGAGGCAAGCCTAAACTAATGGGTTCAGCTTGACGCAAGGTCTTCATCGACCCATTGCCCGACCACTTCAGTAGCAGCGGCGTAAAAGGCTGCAGTGCGCCTTTTAAGTTTGAGCGTTTACTGCGAGCCCCTTTCGACATCAAGGTCACGCGGCCAAACTCCTCGCTAAACACATCGAGGATCAAGCTTGATTCACTATAGGGGCGTCGATGCAGGACAAAACAGCGCTGTAGACCTTCTGAAGACATAGTACCTTCTAATCTAAAAAAGGAGCCAAACGGCTCCTTTTAACTTTCACTATGGGAGCGAAGCGCGATCGCCTCAGACTCGTTATAGATCGTCAATATAACCTAATGAACGCAGTGCTCGCTCGTCATCCGCCCAGCCAGACTTCACTTTGACCCAAGTTTCTAGATAAACTTTACGGCCAAACAACTCTTCCATATCTAGACGTGCTTCACGACCAATCGTTTTGATCTTTTCGCCAGCTTTACCAATCACCATTTTCTTCTGGCCACTTCGCTCAACCAGAATCAATGCATTAATATGGAAGCCATCGGTATCGGGGTTGTAATCGAAACGCTCGATCTCAACGGTAACAGAATAAGGCAACTCTTCTCCTGTGAAGCGCATCAGCTTTTCACGCACGATCTCAGAAGCCATAAAACGCTGAGAGCGGTCAGTCACGTATTCTTCTGGAAAGTGATGCGTCGCTTTAGGTAGATGCTCGCGCACATGCTTACGCAGTACGTCGATGTTCTTGCCCTGCTTAGCCGAGATAGGCACCACATCGACAAAATCCATTCTTTGCGACATCTCCATCATGTGTTGCATCACTTCATTACGGTCTTGCACGTGATCAACTTTATTAACACACAACACCACTGGGAAGTTGGCTTTCTTGAGCTTGTTTAAAACCATTTCATCGTCGTTGGTCCAATGGGTACCATCAACCAAGAAAAACACCAAGTTAACATCACTCAGCGAGGAGTTTGCCGCACGGTTCATCAAGCGGTTGATCGCACGCTTCTCTTCAATATGCAGCCCAGGCGTATCAACGTAAATCGCTTGGTAATCACCATCGGTCTCGACTCCCATAATACGGTGACGAGTCGTCTGAGGCTTACGAGACGTGATCGAGATCTTTTGCCCAAGAATACGGTTGAGTAGCGTCGATTTACCGACATTAGGACGACCAACGATCGCCACAAAACCACAATGTTGGTTTTCTGGTGAGCTAGTAGGCGCGTCACTCGATGAGAAAAACTCATCGATGTCAAATTCGTTGTTGTCTGTTGAATCAGTCATTGGTCAATTGCTCTAATGCTATTTCTGCAGCCGCTTGTTCTGCCTTGCGGCGACTGGTGCCTTTACCAATAACAGGTTGTCCAATACCTGCTACATCACACGAAACCGTAAACTCTTGGTTATGTGCTTCACCTTTAATATTAGTCACTGTGTAAGCAGGAAGCGGCTTTCTTCGCCCCTGCAAACACTCTTGTAGGCGAGTTTTTGGATCTTTTTGCGAAACACCTGGCTTGATCGCATCAAGGCGGGTCTTGTACCAGCTCAGAATAATGCCACGCACTACTTCAATATCACTATCTAAGTAGATACCACCAATGATCGCTTCCACAGCATCAGCAAGGATTGAATCACGACGGAAACCGCCGCTCTTTAATTCACCTGGACCTAATTTTAAGTGATCTCCTAGCTCGAACTCTCGACCTAGTTCCGCGAGCGTATTGCCACGAACTAAAGTGGCGCGCATGCGGCTCATGTCTCCTTCATTGGCTTTCGGGAAACGGTGATAAAGATCATCAGCAACGACAAAACTTAAAATTGAATCGCCCAGAAACTCAAGACGCTCATTATGTTTTCCATTAGCGCTACGATGGGTCAGCGCTAAACTGATAAGCTCAGCATCATTAAATTGATAGCCGAGCTTTTTCTCTAGTTTTGCAATAGGAGAATTCATGCTCTCTCAATAATTTGTTTAGTTAATACCACCGATGCGGTTAAAACGCACACCAGTTGGGATCCAAGACGGTAACACGCTATCGTCACCACGTTCAAACTCAAAGCTTATCCAAATACCAACCGCTTTACCGACAAGGTTAGCTTCTGGAACAAAACCCCAGTAACGGCTATCAGCACTGTTGTCACGGTTATCACCCATCACAAAGTACTGTCCTTGAGGAACGACCCACTCATTGACACCATTGCGCGGTTGATACAACTCAACGCGATCACGGCGCAGTGGGTTGACCAAAATTTGGTGGCCAACGTCACCCAATTTTTCATCCAACTGAATCAGTGGAATGCCGTTTTGGATAAATGGACTCTCTTCAACATTCGACAGTTTCACGTCGCTACAGCGACTCTCGCCAGCGGATTGAATACAGATTTCTTTCTTACTGTTGTAACGAACCGTGTCGCCCGGTAAACCGACAACGCGCTTAATATAATCAATATTAGGTTGAGGGGGGTATTTAAACACCACCACATCGCCACGTTCAGGTTTGCCAGTTTCAACCAGTTGAGTTCGCCATACCGGATCTTTCAATCCGTAAGCGTACTTTTCCACCAAGATAAAGTCACCGACAAGCAAAGTTGGCATCATAGAACCCGATGGAATCTGGAACGGTTCATAGATAAAAGAGCGCAATACCAGTACTGCGGCAATCACAGGGAAAATAGACACACTATTTTCAATCCACCACGGCTGTGTTTTTACTTTATTGAGTGTCGCGGCATCGAGACCATGCGTCTGTGCTTCCACTTCGGCAAGCTTAGCCTGACGCTTTTTCGCAAAGACTAACTTCTCGAGCACCCACACGATACCCGTAACCAAAGTTACGATAACGAGGATCAGTGAAAATGTATTCGCCATTGACTTCCCTTATCTCAAAAATACGAAAGTGAAAGAGCCGAAACCCTTCCACTTGCTAATAAAACTTGCTTAGAGCAATCCCTTAAATAGTTGGTGTTACAGCTAGGCGGCAAGCAAACTCAGCCCTATGAGCATAGAGGATCTATGTTATTAAGGTGAGTTTGCGCTGGCAACAACGCTGTAGTGCCAAATATGACAGGGATTAATCTTTTCCTACGTGAAGAATAGCTAAAAACGCTTCTTGCGGCAGTTCGACGTTACCGATCTGCTTCATACGTTTCTTACCTTCTTTCTGCTTCTTTAATAACTTTTTCTTACGGCTCACGTCACCACCGTAACACTTCGCGATAACGTTCTTACGTAACTGTTTTACCGTCGAACGTGCGATGATGTGGTTACCAATCGCAGCCTGAATTGCGATATCAAACATCTGGCGAGGGATGAATTCTTTCATCTTCTCAACCAACTGACGTCCGCGTGTTTGTGAATGACCTTTATGCGTAATCAGTGCTAAAGCATCCACTTTATCGCCGTTAAGCAGTACATCAACACGCACCATGTCTGACGCTTCGAAGCGCTGGAAGTTGTAATCAAGCGAGGCATAACCGCGTGATGTCGACTTCAAACGGTCAAAGAAATCAAGTACCACTTCAGCCATAGGAATATCGTAGGTGACGGCGACCTGATTGCCGTGATAGACCATATCAACCTGAGTACCACGCTTTTCAACACACAAAGTGATGACGTTACCTAAGTAATCGGCAGGAACTAAGATATTACAACGTGCGATCGGCTCGCGGATTTCTTCGATATCGTTTACCGCTGGCAGTTTTGCCGGACTATCAACATAAAGCAATGTTCCGTCAGTTTGTACCACTTCGTACACTACGGTTGGCGCGGTAGTGATCAGGTCGAGATCGTATTCACGCTCTAGACGTTCTTGAATGATTTCCATGTGCAACATGCCAAGGAAACCACAACGGAAACCAAAGCCTAGTGCCGCAGAGTTTTCTGGTTCATAGAACAGTGACGCATCGTTAAGGCTGAGCTTACCCAACGCATCACGGAAGTTTTCATAATCGTCAGATGATACTGGGAACAAGCCAGCGTATACCTGAGGTTTTACTTTTTTAAAACCTGGTAGCGCCTTATCACAACCATTTTTCGCCAACGTCAGCGTATCACCCACTGGTGCGCCGAGAATATCTTTAATGCCGCACACTACCCAGCCAACTTCACCGGTATTGAGGCCATCCGTATCAACGCGCTTAGGCGTAAAGATACCAATTCGATCCACACCCCAGGTTTGGCCAGTGCTCATCACTTTAATTTTGTCGTTTTTCTTCAGTACACCATTTTTGATACGTACTAAAGACACCACACCGAGGTAGTTATCAAACCAAGAGTCGATGATCAGCGCTTGCAGTGGTGCATTAGGATCACCTTCTGGTGCTGGAATCGCAGAAACGATATTTTCAAGTACATCGTCAACACCGATACCGGTTTTAGCACTACAACGAGTCGCTTCCATCGCGTCAATACCGACGATCTCTTCGATCTCTTCTGCTACGCGTTCTGGATCAGCGGCAGGAAGATCAATCTTGTTTAAGATTGGCACAACTTCAAGATCCATTTCAATCGCGGTATAACAGTTGGCTAGGGTTTGCGCTTCCACGCCTTGACCGGCATCGACCACCAACAGCGCACCTTCACAAGCGGCTAACGAACGAGACACTTCATATGCGAAGTCAACGTGTCCTGGGGTGTCGATAAAGTTTAATTGATAGGTTTCACCATCTTTAGCGGTGTAGTTCAGTGTCACACTCTGAGATTTAATGGTGATACCACGTTCACGCTCTAGATCCATGGAGTCTAGAACCTGCGAGGCCATTTCACGTTCGCTTAATCCACCACATACTTGGATCAAACGGTCTGATAGGGTCGACTTACCATGGTCGATGTGGGCGATAATCGAAAAGTTACGAATGTGCTTCATGATTTGGTGTGACTAAACTCTTTTAAATAGGGACAAGAAAGCCGTTCTACTACCAATCAATTTGGTCTTAGCGGCGGCATTTCAATCAAGTTGGCCGATTCTACCCAATTTCTAGCCGCTTCGCACTAGCTAATTGGTTCGCCCAATACCCTTAATAATATGACTTGCTGCGATGAGCGCTGTTCTAATTGGTAAGACAATCTTTTCGCAACAGCAATACCGCCGACCGTCGCGAGGGCTGAAACACCGATGACTAAGCCTTCGCCCACCCCCAGTAACGGAGCTAACCACCACTGGGTGAAAAACGCACCTAGGATCATAGCAAACAGCGGCAGCAGATAGACCAGCGCAGCAGATTGTAACAAACTCTTTTCTGGTAAGCCTATCTCGACCACTTGGCCGGGCTTGACCGCTTTGTCAGTAATAAGCTGCCAATGGAGAGATTTATTGCCTACCGCTTTCGAGACGATGCCTGTACCGCAACTTTTTTGTGACGAACAACTACTGCAACTGGTTTGTTGTTCGCAGCTTAACTCAACCTCAAACCCTTGTGTTTGAGGTTTAACTTTAGCGACCGTTGCCAGTGCCGTCATCATTGGGTGACACTCTCACTTGGTTTGAAGGTAACAGATTGGGCAATACGTTTGGCGGTCGCTGGCGGAATATCGCCTATCACCGAGATTTCGCGCTCACCACGCACAAAAGTATGTAAAGTGCGTCGGCCTTGACGAACCAGTTGGCCTTTTAGCGAAAGATTGTCGCTATTGGAAACATAAACAGAGAAGCTAAATAAGCCATCGCTGTACATCTGGCTCTCAACCATACGTTCAGTGTTGTTCATACGATAACGATTAAGCTCATTGGCTTCAAATCCATTAGGAATCCAGCCTACCGTCCAATATGAGTTGGTCACCTGACCTTTGGGTAGGGACAGCACTTGGGGCAGTTTAACGCTATTTAAACCACTGAGTATTTCGGCAATTTGATCATTGATACTGTATGAAATAGTGCGATATTGCTCGAGAACTTCACCATCGCGGTCAACCAGATCGGCACGTAACGGCAGCTTACTTTTTTCATCCACCCACAAGACATATGAGTAGCGCTGGCCATCTTTTGGCACCACGCGCAGCACTTGGCATGCGGTTCCCGCTTCACGTGCACGTCCGACTTGAACAAAGTCATAATAGTTGCTCAAACGCTCAACATCAGAGTTAAGCAATGGGATAGTCGGTGCGACAACATTCCCAGATTCGATGGTAAAAGGCTCAACACCCGGTTCGATATAACTGACTTCATCACCACGACGGATCACTTCGCGCACGGGGCCACTGAGGTAAACTAAGTGGGCAAGCTGCTGATCTTCAGTTCGAGCATGGCGATAAAGCAAAGGCTCAATACTGCTTTTCTTTATCAGTATATAAGAAAGTTCATAATTTAAATGCTGACTCGCTTCGTTCATTTGAAGCAACAAAGCCTCTGCAGTGGGTTCTTCTGCAAAGGCTAGCGTTGTGTTCAAACTGAACAGTGTCAGCACACTGATCAGAATTTTTTTCATTCAACTACCGTTTCAGGATTATCACTATGCTCAAGCATATTGTTGCTATTTAAGCGCAGTTGTAGTTCATAGTCTTGCAGCATCGCATTAATACGGCGACGTTGCTCTTGAACATTCACCTCGTTGGTATTGGACTGCTCTACCGATGAGCGAGTTAGGCTCACGGGTTCGGCGCTTCCCGCAAAAGGTATGGTTTGCAGTACAGGTAAAACATCTGCTTCGGGCCCAGTTACATCAGTGCCGCTGTATTGTTGTACTCCAAGAATCACAACCAGAGAGACACAAGCAGCCATTGCAACTTGACCGAATTGGTTCAACCATGTAGGTAGCCTTCGACGTGCCTGTGCAGGAGTCGGCTGTGCTTCAATACGTCGGTGCTGCTCTAATTGAGTCACCGCTGAATGTGCAGGTTCATTCTCTAGTGCTAGTGCCACGCTTTCAGCAATATTCCATTGTGCATTTTCAGGAGCATCACCTCGCATCACATCACCAATTAAATGGTAAGATTTCCAAACGTGCTGGCCTTCTTGATCTTGCTCTAATTCCGTGATTAGCGCTTTATCAACCAACTCTCCATCCATGAGTGCTGAAAGTTTCTCTTTGTCAGCCATTATTTTCACCATTAAAGTTACTGATCTAGCGTTGCATTAGCGGTTGAATTTTCTTTTCGACCGCTTCGCGAGCACGGAAGATACGCGAACGTACCGTTCCTACAGGGCAATCCATAACCGCTGCAATTTCCTCGTAGCTTAAGCCATCAAGCTCACGCAACGTCATTGCGGTTTTTAAATCTTCAGGCAGTGCTTCAATCGCACCAAAGATGGCCCCTTTCAACTCATTGGACAACGTCAAGTTCTCAGGGTTCGAAATTTCTTTTAATGCACTACCTGTTTCGTAATATTCAGCATCTTCACTATCGACATCTTGTGCCGGTGGACGCCTACCTTGGGCTACAAGGTGGTTTTTTGCAGTATTAACGGCAATCCGATATAACCAAGTATAGAAAGCGCTTTCTCCACGAAAGCTAGGAATCGCTCGATACGCCTTAATAAAGGCTTCTTGTGCTACATCGGGAACATCACCCGGATTATTCACATAGCGGGAAATAAGGTTACATACTTTGTTCTGGTATTTTGTTACCAGCAAATTAAATGCTTGCTTATCCCCATTCTGAACTCGCTCAATTAATACTTGATCGGTCAGCTGCTCGTTCATTCGAGCGGGTACTCCTATCGTTATTCACTCTTATCTTCTCAGACATGAGTATTAATTATGCAATATGTAGTCTTGACACCACTGTCTACTTGAGCACTATTGTGACCTAGTCAGAAAATTTAAGTTCAAAGTTTTTGCAAATTTTTTAACACAATGACGTACCAAGCTACCTCTGACTCGATTTTGAGGTTCTAGGTATCGAAATGCAATGGCTATTTCGAGGCAAAAGCATTAAGCAGTGCTACTATAACCGTTTGACGGTAGCTTTAGCTCAGGCGCGTGAGCCATTCTAAAATGATTTAAGAGCGGGATCGCTCGATTGCCTAATTTTTTACCTCCATTGATTATAGGGGGGTTAGGTACAATTTAACTTGGGAATTTAAAAGTTTTATGAACGCAAACCGTGAACATCAATGTGATGTGTTAGTGGTGGGTAGTGGTGCCGCAGGTCTGTCCTTAGCACTACGTGTTGCAGAGTTAGGTAACGTTATCGTCCTCAGTAAAGGACCACGCAGTGAAGGGGCAACTTACTATGCGCAAGGTGGTATTGCCGCTGTTTTTGATGAATCTGACAGCATTGAATCTCACGTGCAAGATACCTTGGTCGCAGGCGCTGGCCTATGTGAAGAGGAGACGGTTGAGTTTATTGCCAAGAATGCCAAGGAGTGTGTTCAGTGGCTGATTGATGGCGGTGTACCTTTTGATCGCGAAGAGAACGACAGCGATGGAGCTCCGCGCTATCACTTAACCCGTGAAGGTGGCCACAGCCATCGACGTATCTTACACGCCGCTGATGCCACAGGCATGGCGATGCAAACGTCCCTGCAAGATAACGTTCATAATCATCCTAACATCCGCGTTTTCGAACGTCACAATGCGTTGGATTTAATTACCGAAGATAAAGTCGGTGGTGATGACAAAAAAATTGTCGGTGCGTACATCTGGAACCGTAATCAAGAACATGTCGAAACCGTTCGCGCGAAATTCGTCGTTTTAGCAACGGGCGGCGCGTCAAAAGTGTATCAGTACACCTCGAATCCCGATGTATCTTCCGGTGACGGCATCGCAATGGCGTGGCGTGCCGGTTGCCGAGTGGCAAACTTAGAATTTAACCAATTCCACCCAACATGTTTGTATCACCCTGAAGCGCGCAATTTTTTGTTAACTGAGGCACTACGCGGCGAAGGAGCTTTCTTACTTCGCCCTGACGGCACACGTTTTATGCCCGATTTCGACCCGCGTGAAGAGTTAGCACCACGTGATGTGGTTGCACGCGCAATTGACTTTGAGATGAAGCGACTCGGCGCCGATTGCATGTTCTTAGACATCAGCCATAAACCCGCTGACTTTATTGAAAAGCACTTCCCCACCATTAATATGCGCTTGCTCGACCTTGGTATCAACATGACCAAAGAGCCAATTCCTATCGTACCTGCGGCGCATTACACCTGTGGTGGTGTCATGGTTAATCAAAGCGGACAAACGGATATTGCTCAGTTGTATGCAATCGGAGAAGTAAGCTACACCGGACTGCACGGCGCAAACCGTATGGCCTCAAATTCGTTACTTGAATGTGTGGTTTATGCTTGGTCTGCGGCTAACCATATTATCGCTTGTCTCGATCAAGCCACTTTACCACCAACGCTACCACCTTGGGACGAAAGTCAGGTGAACAACTCTGATGAAGAGGTGATCATTCAACATAACTGGCATGAATTGCGTTTATTCATGTGGGATTACATGGGGATTGTTCGCACAGATAAACGCTTAGAGCGTGCTTTGCGTCGTATTCAACTACTGCAGCAGGAAACCCATGAATATTACAGTAACTTTAAAGTATCGAATAACCTACTGGAACTGCGTAACTTACTGCAAGTTGCAGAACTGATGGTACGCTGCGCAATGGAACGCAAAGAAAGCCGTGGTCTTCATTATACGCTTGACTATCCTGAGTTAGCGAAAGAGAGCGGCCCAACTATTTTAGTACCAGAAAAACAGGCCTAGTGAAAGACGAAGCTGACGGCAAGAAGGGGGCTCAATGCTCCCTTTTTAACATCACCACCAATTGTCGATAACTGGACTCGGGCATGCTGTCTCGCCACATCAATACGCGTTGATTGTTGGCTAAGACAATTAACAACCCAAAAGACATCAATGGAAACAACACCGCTTTAATCACGTAAGTGCCTTGCTCGGTTTGATATTCGCGAGGAGAAATAAACGTCACCTCACCGGTCAATGACGGGACAAACCAGCCTAGATGCCGCGTGTATTTGATGACTAAAGGCAACAGCAGAATCGTCGCTACCAAAGGGAGTTGAGAGTGAATAATCGTCAGGCAGGCCAACGCTGAAAGCAATCGATTGGCCTGTTTAAAATAATGTGAAGGCGTTAAAACTACCCTAACGCACTTTGCTGAGGTTGTGAGCGACAATTTTATCTACCATGGCAGCATGGCCTAGATTTTCACTGCGACCGTGCCCCATGATCCAAGTAAACAAGTCCGGATCATCAGATTCGAGTAGCGAAACAAAATCACGCTGTTCGTTTTCTTGTAACCCTTCAAAACATTCTTCAAAAAACGGCATAATAACGACATCAAGTTCTAACATTCCGCGGCGACATGCCCATTTAATACGCGCTTTTTCTTCTGCGGTATACATTGTAATTCCTCACCAATATCGGTTGTGTGGAGCGAGTGTAACAAGCAAAACCGCAGACAACTAGTGCGCCAGTCACACTCCCGACGAGACTCGAAATTTTCATCCTTATCCCGGGTAAAATTGACACACTACTCAAAAGGTTGTTTATCACCCGTGATCGGCGATAACATAGCAGCAATATCGACTTAATTAGGTAATCATCATGGATTGGCAAAACGATTTTGCGCCGTTGCAATTGACATCAAGTGACGCACTTCCCTCACTGGCCATTGCTCCTCTCACCACATGGGGTGCTATTACTGTCCAAGGGCAAGATAAGAAATCTTACCTGCAAGGACAGATCACCTGTGATGTTGTCACTCTGGAGCCACATCAAGCCACATTTGGCGCACACTGTGATGCCAAAGGCAAAGTGTGGAGCGCATTTCGCTTGTTTCACCATAACCAAGGTTATGCGATGTTTCAGCCCGCAAGTCTGATCGAAAAAGAGTTAGCCGAGCTAAAGAAATACGCCATTTTTGCCAAGGTTGAGTTTGCCCACAGTCATGATATTGCTCTGGGTGTGATGGGCAATGACGCGAGCGCTTTGATTGATAGCCTATCACCAGAAACGGGCGATGTTCGTGTAGTTGAAGGTGGAACGGCCGTCAAGATTGATGCTCTGCGCTGGCTATTACTACTTACTCCGGCAGCGGCAGAGCAACTGGTAACCTCCAGTCTGGTAACCTCCAGTCATGCTGAGAAAGTCGATCACTCATTATGGACGCTTCTTGATATTCAAGCAGGCCTGCCACTGCTCACAGCTGAGCAGCAAAACGAGCACATTCCTCAGGCGCTTAACCTTCACGCGCTTGGTGGAATTAGCTTTAGTAAAGGTTGCTACACAGGTCAAGAAACCGTAGCGCGCGCTAAGTACCGCGGCATCAATAAACGAGCTCTCTTTGTTATTAAAGGGGCAGCCGAACACGATATCGTGCAGAGTGCTGAGCTAGAGCGCGCGGTGGGTGACAATTGGCGCAGCGCCGGTAAACTGCTTGCCAGCTATCGTTTTAGCGACAATCAAGCCCTGGCCTTGGTCGTCCTACCGAATAATTTAGACAGTGATACACAACTGCGATTAAAGAGCCAACCAGAGCAAGTATGGCATTTCGCCGAATTGCCTTACTCTTTGGTAGACAATGACTAAACCAATTTCCACTCATATCACTCAATATCTTGGGTCGCAGCAGGTGTCTTTTCGTTTGCTGCCTCATCAAACACCCGTAACAACGATTGATGATGCCGCCAAACAACGTGGAATTCGCCCAGAACAAATGGTCAAATCAATAGTCTTGCGCGATATGAGCCATCGTTATGCCATTGCCTGCATTCCAGGTAATCGTTCGGTTGATCCGAAAAAGGTTCGATCGCTACTTGAGTGGCGACGAATGACCTGTGTTTCGATACAAGAGGTTGCTAGCCTAACGGGTTATCAAATTGGTACGGTTGTACCTATTTTACTTAAAACACCGATGATAGTGGTGTTTGATCGGCAATTACTTAACGAGCCCGAAGTCACCATCAGCAGCGGCTCAAATATGGCGGGCATTGCTTTACCGTGCCACGATCTGGTTCAATTGTGTCAGCCGATCATCGGCGAGATATGCCGCGAATCATAACCTCACAGATATTCCTTACCTCCGATTGCAAAGCATTACATCCTCACATGATCAACTTCGCAGTATTAGCCAAAGGTTGAATATATTATTATTCACTTACAAAGCATAAGTAGTCATGGTTATTTTTATGCAGTATGCTTTCTGTGTTGGTCCAAGTTCGTCCAGATCTCATTTTTCTGTACGACACAAGGTTTGCTAAGCGATACTTATCAAAACCTCGTGAATCCTTCTCCAACAAAAAAGTGTATCCACTGATTATTTCAGGACATCCACTTTTTGTGTAATGCATCTGTGACTATTCGCCCGCGTTTTAGCGGGCTTTTTTTGTCATCGATTTTTACAAAAACTTCACACTTAACAGGAAAAATTCAACTATTCTTAAAAGTGTCATAAATATTGGGCTTAATAGTCCCTGCTCAATACTTATTTTAAGTTCCAACTACAGAACATAAATGAGGGAGTTATCACAGTTGAGTGGATATTTATCCGTTATTTTGCTTACAGCAACACAAATATCCAATCCAAACTGTCTTTACTGCATATTCCACCATAAAAATCACACTATTAACGGTGGTAAATACGTATAATCTGCAGTGCTTGCTAACTAATAAGGAAGGACGTATGAGACTGTTTAAGCGCTATACACCAGGTATGATTGCTAAACACATCAGCCGACTGTTTAAAGGACGAATTTATATATACGGGGTAGGTAAATTTGAGTTTGATAATGGCAAACTGATGTTGCCAGCAAAGGCAGAGAGCCGACATTTCAAAGCCGTTAAAGAGATAAATAAAGAAGTAATGCGACTGCGCTGCGCTTACGCATAACAGAATATAGAAAGGGTTGGCACTGCCAACCCTTTTGCTTTTACAACATCGGAGACTTAAACTCAGACCGCACCGCCAAATGTGGCAAATGCCCCTTCAACCCCAGTGCGCGCTTCATGATTTCATCTTTCGCCCCTGGCAATTGAGCGGCGAACTTCATACCAATACCACGTATCAGCTTCTTCGCAGGGTTGTTACCTTCAAACAGATCCTTGAACCCTTGCATCGCAGCAATCATTTTCGCCGCTTCGGCCTTACGCCAGCGCTCATAGCCTCTCAGGTTGCGTTGACTACCAAAGTCTTCGCCTTGTTGATGAAGCTCTAGCACCTCTTGAGCTAAGCAAGCTGCATCTAACAGGCCTAAATTCACCCCCTGCCCGGCCAAAGGGTGAATGGTATGAGCGGCATCGCCCACTAAAGCAACGCGCTGTACCACGAAATCACGTGCATAACGCATCTTAAGTGGGAAGGCGAAACGTTCTCCAACCACGTCACACAAACCTAAGCGATGATCAAATTCTGCTGTCAGTACCTTATTGAATTCACCCTCGCTCATCGCAACAAGTCGCTCGGCACGATTCGGCTCGGTCGACCAGACAATTGAGCTGAGATCCTCTTCACCTAAGGGCAAAAACGCCAATGGTCCTTGTGGGGTAAAGATTTGACGCGCCACACGTTGATGAGGCTCTGCGGTGCGAATATTAGCCACAATCGCACTATGACCATAATCCCAATGAGTTAATGGAATATCTTGCTGTTTCCTCACCCACGAGTTAGCTCCATCAGCGCCGACCACCAACTTGGCAGTAAGTGCTTGGCCATTATCAAGCGTTAACCATGCTTCACGCTCACTAATCGCCATTGAGGCACATTTAGCGGGCATAAATAAAGAGACATTACTTTGCTGTTTGACTTGTTCAAGTAACGCCAACTGAATCACGCGGTTTTCTACAATATGCCCTAGGTCGGGTTGAGCTAATTGCTGCGCCTCAAACTCTATCCGCGCAAAGCTATCTTGCTCCCACACTTCCATTGCCCTATAGGGAGCACTACGACGGGCAACAATACCTTGCCACGCGCCAAGGTTACGCAACATCACTTCACTTGAACGACTCAACGCAGAGACACGCACATCCGGTAATTGTGTCAATTCATGCTCAGGCGTACGACTTTCAATCACGGCGATGCGTAGATCCGTCTCTTTAAATGCGGCGGCCAACGCCAAACCGACCATGCCACCACCAACAATCGCGATATCTACACTCTGCATCATTTCTATTGTCCTTTTTGCCGCAGTTAACGAGCGACTAAACCTAACGTTCTTTGTAATAGAGGGGCTTTAAATAATGTGACATTGTCCATGGCAAATAACCCAATATTTCGCCCTAGCCTCAGTGGCATATAATCATTCGAGAACAGATGCACTAAGCTGGATGTCATCGCAATGGTTGCCTTGCGGTCATCTTGACGCGCCTGCTTATAGCACTTGAGCCCATGGTAACAGCCTGGATCATCAGAAAATTGTGCGATGGTCTCGGCCAAACTAACCACGTCACGAATACCAAGGTTAAACCCTTGACCCGCAATCGGATGTAAAGTTTGCGCAGCGTTACCTAGCGCAGCGAAACGGTGTGAGACCGTTTGTTCTCGATAACGTAAAATCAATGGGTAACACGCTCGTTGACCGACTTTATTCAACGCCCCTAAACGCCAACCAAACGCACTTTGCAACTGTTGAAGAAACTCTTCATCATTCGCGTGCATCATAGCGTCAGCATCTTGCGCCGTCAGGCACCATACTAAAGACATACGCTGCTGCGACATCGGTAATAGCGCCACCGGACCTGACTGGGTAAAACGTTCGAAAGCGCGGCCATGATGGGGCTGCTGCGCGGTAATGTTGGCAATCACAGCGACTTGCTCAAAGTCATGCTCGTTCAGTTCAAGCCCTAGTTGTTGACAACACGTCGATCCAGCGCCATCCGCAGCAACCAGGAGTTGCCCTTCCAGCTCAAGCTTATTATCTAAAGTCAGCAAGACATGCAGTTGATCGCGTTCAACGCGTTCAACCGCCGCAGTGATTAAAGTGATGTGTGGATCAAGCTCAACCAGTTGATGATAAATCCGCCCAATATCCGCAAGCTCAACTACATAGCCCAGAGCCTCTAACCCCACTTGTTGGCGAGTAATATCCGTCATGCCTGCATGATTACGATCAGACACGTGAATATGTTCAATCGCAGTGGCTACTTTGCTGATTTCATGCCATAGACCAAGCCGTTTCAGTAAAGCAACCGTCCCATAGCAAAGCGCAATTGAACGTGAATCAAAGCCAGGATGGGCCAGATGATCCACTTTGAAAGGCTCAATCACAGCAACCGATAATGGCGAGGGTGACAATTTATTAATCGCCAACGCCAACGTCATTCCTGCCATTCCACCGCCGGCGATGATCACATCAAATTGCTTCATAGGAGTACCGATTTAATGAATCGTAGGCGTTGATTGAACTTGCACTTTTTGACCAAACTCGGCATGGATAGTCAAGACACACGCTTTTACATGCTCAATCACTTGCTCAAGAAGATGCCCTTGCTCGGTGAGATCATCATCTTCATCAATACCGAGTTTCGCGATCTCTTCAAGATCCGCAAGCGCTTCTTTTATATCGCTCGATGCTTTGTTCAATTTGCTATTTACCAAGCCTAAACCTGAGATAAAATGATTAACCCAATCGGCTAAACTCTCTGCCACATCAAATAATGTTGCGCTGGTTTCTTCGTCTGGCAGCAGTAGTTCAAGATCCATACCAGAGCCGGTTAGGTCTGCGACTGAAACATCCAACGTCGCAGTGGCGATTTGCAAGACTTTGCTTGGCCACCCCATTCCTTCACTGACATAGTCGAACACCATTGGCTGCCAACTTTTATCAGTAAGATTGAGACCGCCACTTAACATACCAACAAGTAAACCATGTAACTCCGCAGGGTTGATCGCCAAGCCAGCAGACTGCAGCTCACTGGCAAATGTCAGATAATCAGGTAGATTGGTGTCGCTCATTACAATGACCTAAATTAGGAAAAATATCTTCAATCGTACCATTTACTAAAGCGAGCGAAAACGAGCGATTGACCAATTGTGGGCAGCTTTTGCACAAATTGCCCAATTACTGTGTGATTGCACGCTGATTTGGATTTGCGTTAGGGAAAAGCTTGAATCTTAATAGACCTTTTTCTATAGTTTGCCCTTCGGTGATTATCTGCTTATCACCTCAAGCAATAGATATAGAGTCGATATGAGCAATCAAGCGGTAGAAGTTGAAATCTTAGGCAAGCTAACTGTGGTGAACTGCCCAGCAGGACAAGAAGAGTCTTTGATCAAGGCTGCAGCACATCTCGATGAACGCCTAAAAAATATGGCAGCTAAGACAAAAATTACCAACGAAGTACAACTTCTTACCTTTGTTGCGCTAAACTTTTGTCATGAACTTGAAACACGTGACAATGACTCAAAGCAGAAACAAGACGCACTTTTTGAGCGCATGGAACAGCTCTCAGCATCGATAGACAGTGCAATCAGTAAAGTGAAGCCAGGACAGCAGTAAGCTTTACAATAAGAATTTACCCTGGAGTGTGCGTGAGGGGATTAAGTCCCTGAGCCGATAAGCAATACCTAAGGGTTGGTACTTGATAGCTATTGAGCAAGCTCGGCTTGAACCGAGAAGCCTACGGTTATCTCTGCTGATCCGCCTTGAACCAGCTGGTTCAAGGGTCGATATCTCCAACGGCACTCTGGGGTATTCCAATTTGGTACCCTGACATAATGGGTACAACCATGACTTTATCACGACAACAATTTCGCCGCGCAATGCGCCATAAGCGCAATCAGCTCAGTAGTGATGTACAATATCTGGCGAGCGTCGACCTCTCCCATCAATTTTCTGCTCTGCCTGAAGTGGCCGGATCTAAGCACATTGCCGTGTACCTAACCGCTGATGGTGAAATTGATACCAAGCCACTGATCGAATGGTTGTGGCAACAAGGTAAACACATCTACTTACCGGTTATTCATCCCTTTTCATCGGGCCATCTGCTTTTCCTGCGCTACGAGAAGACGACTCCGATGGTGTACAATCGTTACTCGATTGCCGAACCTAAACTCGATGTGACTCAAATTATCCCCACAGCGCAACTTGACCTTATCTGTACGCCGCTGGTGGCATTTGCTCAAGATGGCCATCGACTCGGTATGGGCGGCGGCTATTATGACCGCACTCTTGCTCCTTGGTTTGCGTCTCAACAAGGGCCAAAACCGATTGGACTCGCGCACGATTGCCAACATGTCGATGAGTTGCCTGTCGAGTCTTGGGACGTTCCACTACCCAAAATAGTGACCCCAAGCCAGATCTGGGATTGGGAATAGAGCTAGTTTGACGATATAATCGCGCCGCAAACGATATTACTACCGCTTTAGGAGATGAGCATGACTCAAGATGAAATGAAAAAAGAAGCTGGTTGGGCAGCACTTAAGTATGTTGAAAAAGACAGCATTGTTGGTGTTGGTACTGGCTCGACCGTTAATCACTTCATCGATGCACTTGCAACTATGAAAGACGATATCAAAGGTGCAGTTTCAAGCTCAGAAGCGTCGACTGAAAAGTTAAAAGGCTTAGGCATCGAAGTTTTTGACTGTAATGAAGTCGCGGCGCTGGATATTTACGTTGATGGTGCAGATGAAATTAACTCGACACGCGACATGATCAAAGGTGGTGGTGCGGCACTTACTCGTGAAAAAATTGTCGCTGCTATTTCTGATAAATTTGTGTGCATTGTCGATAACACCAAAGCAGTTGATGTTCTTGGCCAATTTCCACTCCCTGTCGAAGTCATTCCAATGGCACGCTCTTATGTTGGACGTGAACTGGTTAAACTCGGCGGTGACCCTGCCTATCGCGAAGGTGTGATCACTGATAACGGTAACGTAATCCTAGATGTACATAACCTTAAAATTACAGATCCAAAAGCATTAGAAGATAAGATTAACTCTATTGTTGGTGTCGTAACGGTTGGTCTGTTCGCTCACCGCGGCGCTGACGTCGTCATCACAGGTACACCTGAAGGCGCAAAAATCGAAGAGTAACTTGCGATTTTTTGTTGTTTCATTACAAGCGGCGCCATTCGGCGCCGTTTTTTCATTTGAGATAATAAAAATTATGCCTTATTCCGTAATTTTCTTACCCAAATTGTTTTTTTTTTGATAACGTAATGTTCAGAAGACGCACAAGGAAAACGTTTGCGTAACGCTAAGCGCAGATCAAAACGTTTGCTTTATCTGTTTTTGCCCAATGTGCGCCAGTTAAGCCCAATTTCCCCACTTTAAGGAAGAAGACAATGGCCAAAGTTTCGCTGCAAAAAGATAAAATAAAAATACTTTTGCTTGAAGGTCTACATCCATCAACTGTAGAAGTTCTTCAAGCATCGGGGTATAGCAATATTGAATACCATAAAGGCTCTCTCGCTGAAGATGAGCTATTAGAAGCGGTAAAAGATGTACACTTTATCGGTATTCGTTCACGCACTAACCTATCCCAGCAAGTGATCGAGGCCGCTGAAAAGCTAGTGGCGATAGGTTGTTTCTGTATTGGTACCAACCAAGTTGATCTCAACGCAGCAGCTTCACGCGGTATCCCTGTCTTCAATGCCCCATTCTCCAATACACGTAGTGTTGCGGAACTGGTACTTGGTCAAATCCTCTTACTGTTGCGTGGTATTCCAGAAAAGAACGCTCTTGCTCATCGTGGGATTTGGAAAAAGAGCGCCGATAACTCATATGAAGCACGCGGAAAGCGCTTGGGTATTATTGGTTACGGTCATATCGGTACTCAGTTAGGCATCATCGCTGAAAACCTCGGCATGCGTGTTTACTTCTACGACATCGAAAACAAACTGTCTCTCGGTAATGCCACCCAGATAACAACCATGAGTGAGTTACTCAATAAGTGTGACGTCATTTCCTTGCACGTACCTGAAACACAAGAAACCAAGCATATGATGAGTACTGAGGAGTTTGCTCGTATGAAGCCAGGTTCGATCTTTATCAACGCCGCACGAGGCACTGTCGTTGATATTGAAGCGCTTTGTCATAGTTTAGAGTCAGGCCACTTATCTGGCGCAGCTATCGATGTATTCCCAACCGAACCTAAAACCAATGCAGACCGCTTTGATTCGCCACTGCAGAAATTCGACAACGTTATTTTGACCCCACACGTTGGTGGCTCAACGCAAGAAGCTCAAGAGAACATTGGTGTTGAAGTGGCGGGCAAATTGGCCAAGTACTCAGATAACGGCTCAACGCTTTCAAGTGTAAACTTCCCTGAAGTATCACTACCTGAGCACCGTGATTGTTCACGTTTGCTGCACATCCACCAAAACCGTCCTGGAATCCTCACGCAAATTAACACTATTTTTGCTGAAGAAGACATTAACATTGCAGGTCAATACTTACAGACAGCGGCAGATTTTGGCTACGTTGTTATTGATGTTGAAACAGAACGTTCTGAAGAAGCCTTGGCAAAACTGAAAGAAATCGAAGGCACCATTCGTGCACGTATCCTACACTAAGCACAGATAGCTAGAAGCAAAAAACCACCGTAATAACGGTGGTTTTTATTATAATCAGGGTGTTATGGCTTTAAAGCCCGTTCACCACGAGCAATCCCGACCACACCACTACGCGCAACTTCAATCACTTCAGTGACTTCTGAAATCGCCTGAATAAACGCATCAAGCTTTTCACTCGTGCCCGCCATTTGGACGGTATACTGAGAAGCAGTCACATCGACAATTTGGCCTCGGAAAATATCTGCGGTACGCTTAACTTCTGCTCGCGAGAATCCACTTGCTTTGACCTTAACCATCATTAGCTCACGCTCAATATGATCCAGCTCTGTCACTTCCTGAACTTTTAGCACATCGATCAATTTATTAAGCTGCTTCTGGATCTGCTCAAGCTCCATATCATCAGAGATAGTGGTAATATTCAGGCGCGATAAGGTCTCATCATCGGTCGGAGAGACGGTCAAAGATTCAATGTTGTAAGCACGTTGAGAGAATAAGCCAACCACACGAGACAAAGCGCCGGGTTGGTTTTCTAATAGTAGTGAAATAATGTGTCTCATATTAAGTTCTCTCCGTTTTGCTTAACCACATTTTGTCCATACCTTCGCCTTTAATCTGCATCGGATAAACATGCTCGGTCTCATCTACATTGATATCAACAAATACCAAACGATCTTTCATATCTAGCGCTTGCTTAAGACCGGCTTCGAGTTGATCGGGCGTTTCAATGCGGATACCGACATGACCATACGCTTCAGCGATGGCGGCAAAATCGGGAACGGAACTCATGTATGAGTTAGAGTGTCTACCTTGATAAATAATATCTTGCCACTGCTTGACCATGCCTAAGAAACGGTTGTTCAAGTTAATTATCTTAACTGGGATGTCATATTGCAACGCGGTTGATAGCTCTTGGATATTCATTTGAATACTGCCATCCCCAGTCACAACTACAACCTCCTCATCAGGTTTGGCAAATTTCACCCCCATCCCTGCAGGTAAACCAAAACCCATCGTGCCCAAGCCGCCTGAATTGATCCAGCGACGAGGTTTGTTAAACGGATAATAGAGGGCTGCGAACATTTGGTGTTGGCCAACGTCTGACGCCACATAGGCATCGCCATTGGTTAGTTTATGCAGAGTTTCAATAACTTGCTGGGGCTTAATACGCTCTGGCGACTTCTCGTAAGAAAGGCATTGACGGTCACGCCACAATTGTATGTTATCCCACCAGCGATTTAAGGCATCTTGATCATTGCGACTGCCCTGCTCTTCAAGCAAGCTAACCATGCTTTGCAGTACTTTATCGGCAGAACCCACAATCGGAACGTCGGCTTTCACATTCTTAGAGATCGAAGAAGGATCGATGTCGATGTGCATCACTTTCGCATTCGGACAGTACTTTTCTAGGTTATTGGTAGTTCGATCATCAAAACGAACCCCAACGCCAAAGATAAGATCCGCTTCGTGCATCGCCATGTTCGCTTCATACAAACCATGCATACCTAACATGCCCAGTGAGTTTTTATGCGTACCGGGAAAAGCGCCTAATCCCATCAAGGTGCTCACAACTGGAAGGTTAAGCATTTCAGCAAGCTGAATCAGAGGCTGCTCAGCTTCAGAAATAACAGCGCCACCACCAACATATAATACGGGTTTTTTCGCTTCAAGCAGTGTCTTGAGGCCTTTCTTTATCTGGCCTTTGTGACCCGTTGTCGTCGGCTTGTATGAGCGCATCGACAGAGATTGAGGGTACTCATAAGGTAGCTTGTTAAGTGGATTCATAACATCTTTAGGCAAATCGATAAGAACCGGACCAGGGCGACCCGTTGTCGCAATATAAAAGGCTTTTTTGACCGTTTCTGGGATGTCTTCTGCTTTTTTAACTAAAAAGCTATGTTTTACCACAGGACGAGAAACACCAACAATGTCGCACTCTTGGAAGGCGTCAGTACCGATCATGTTATTGGGTACGTTGCCAGAGACAACGATCATTGGAATTGAGTCCATGTAAGCTGTCGCAATACCAGTAATAGTATTGGTCGCACCAGGACCTGAACACACTAACACCACGCCGGGGTTGCCTGTTGCACGTGCATAGCCATCAGCCATATGCGTTGCGGCTTGTTCATGTCGCACCAGAACGTGCTTGATTTGATCATCTTTCGCATGAAGCGCGTCGTAAATATCTAAAACAGATCCGCCTGGATAACCAAAGATCTGTTCAACACCTTCTTCGATCAGAGATTGAACAACCATCTCCGCGCCGGATAACATTGTTGTCATATTTTTTCTCCTTAACCAGTTTGTCATTGTGTAAGGTCAACGCAATGGTCTGGTTTTTCATAGTCTAGGGCTTATTCGTAGCCTAATTCGAAATACTTCCACTTTTTCGGCTATGTCTTGCTTATTGGTAACATAAAGCAAGCTAACGCAACAAATGTAACGCGTTCTTAGCAACGGGTCTAATGCGATGTTTGTCTCAGTTTGAACTTAATCCTAACTAACCACGCATAATTGAACGATAGATTGGCCAATTAACACATAAATAGTTATATAAACCATTAAATAAGAAAAATTCACGCTATTATTTTACTTGGGTAACGGTGAAGGCGGCGAATGAAATGGCCAACCTCTTCGAGTTTAAGGGCATAAAAAATCCCCCAGCAAGCGACAAAACCTGCAGGGGGATTTTTAATCAGTTAATAATTTAACTCAGCGGAAACTACTTTTTATCGTGTTTATCCGTGTACATTTCTTCAATTTCGTCTTGATACTTGTCGTTAATCACTTTGCGACGCAGTTTCTGAGTAGGAGTCAGCTCCCCATCATGCATAGAAAAAGCTTTAGGCAGTAGTTTAAATTTTTTGACCTGCTCAAATTTGGCCAATTCTTTCTGCAACCCATTAACCCGCTTCTCTAGCATTTCAACAATTTGGTGATGCTTAATCAACTCAACACGGTCTTGGTATTTTATATTGAGCTCTTTTGCGTACTCTTCTAAAGAGTCATAACAAGGCACAATAAGTGCTGAAACAAATTTACGGGTATCAGCGATCACGGCAATTTGTTCAATAAAGTGATCTTTACCAATCGCCCCTTCGATCATTTGTGGGGCAATGTACTTGCCACCAGAAGTTTTCATTAACTCTTTGATACGGTCGGTAATGAAAAGGTTACCGTTTTCATCAATATGGCCTGCATCACCCGTCTTCAAAAAGCCATGTTCATCAAACGTTTTTTCCGTTTCTTCTGGCATTTTGTAATAGCCACGCATGACCATCGGACCACGAACTAAAATCTCGTTGTTGTCACCAATCTTAACCTGAGCCCCTGGCATAGACATACCAATCGAGTCTGGGTTGAAACACTTATCATCCCAACACGATACGGTCGCGGTAGTTTCTGTCATGCCGTAGCCGAGCTTAACGTTGATACCAAGAGCATGAAAGAAGCGGCCAATGGTCTCGTCTAACTTAGCGCCACCACACGGCATAAAATTAATATTACCGCCCAGCAGAGCACGCAATTTGGAAAGTACGATTTTATCCGCTAAAGCGTGCGACTGTTTCAATAACAGCGAAGGTTTACGACCTTGCTGATGACAAAGCGCCATCTTAGCGCCCATATTGACTGCCCAAGTAAACATCACTTTGCGAATAAATGGCGCTTTGGCGACTTTTTCGTGAATGGCTGAGAAGATCTTCTCGTAGAAACGCGGTACCGCACACATTACCGTCGGCCGCACTTCACTCAATGCGTCACGCACTTGCATGGTGTCTGTGAGGTAACAGTTAGTCGCGCCTTTGTACAACACATAAAACGTCCATGCTCGTTCAAATACATGCGATAGCGGCAAGAAACATAATGACACATCAGATTCTGATAAGCTCAGGCGCTCATCGTGTCCCTCAAGCTGAGCAGCAATGTTCGCGTAATCGAGCATCACCCCTTTTGGCTGGCCTGTTGTGCCAGAGGTGTAGATAAGGGTAAGCAGATCATCAAAGTTAGCTTGTTCAAGACGAGCATCCAACTCTTGCTGCTGGTCACTGTCAACATTGGCAATAAACTGCTGCCAACCAATGGCAAAGTCGTGATTACCTAAGTCGACGTCATCTGACATCGCGACAATCAACTCAAGGTCTGGGCACTGTTGGAAAATATCGACTGCGGCATCGAATTGTTCCTGCTCACCGACAAACAACATTCTGACATCAGCATCTTGCAAAATGTACGCAGATTGCGCTGCGGTATTGGTCGGATAAATAGGGACAGTAACAGCACGCAACTGCAATGCGGCAAAGTCTGCCAACGTCCATTGTGGCATGTTGTTGGAGAAGATCCCGATCTTGTCCTGAACTCGGATACCTTGAGCTAATAGTGCAAGGGAAAGCGCATCCACCTGCTGACCAAACTGCTTCCAGCTAATGCCGTTCCACATATTGCCGACTTTATGTTTAAGTGCAATACGGTCACCACGTTGTGCAATCTGGTTTCGGATTCGTTTTACAATATGAAAATCTAGGTTGCCCATCTCTATTACCTTTAGCTTACACATGTAAGCTTTAATCAGCGCACAAGTGTACATTTCGCACTAAAAAAGGCAACTGATGGACGTCAAAGTTATCAATATAAATAGTAAAAACCTTGAATAACGCACGCCATCCAAGGTTTAAAAGTCATTCGCTGATTTCGGCTATTTTAATGCCACCACATCGCCACAAATCATCATCAGTTGATCACGTAACCAGATATGACCTTTATCCTTTTCACTCGACTCATGCCAACTAAGGAATCCACTAATTTGGCCATTTCCAAATGGGAATGCTAACACTTGTAACTGCTCTTTATTGGCGGCATTTTCAACCATCCAACGTGGTGCTATCGTGACTAATTCGGATTGGCCAACAACGTACAATACATTACTTAAGCTTGTGCCTTCATAATACGCTTGTACATCGAGGTCTCGATACGCTTGTTCAGAGAAGCTACGCTGGCCATGTACTTTCGATAGTTTAGCGTGTCGCTCACTAACAAGGCGCTCTGGAGTAACATTAGCTTGAATACGAGGGTGTGATTTAGACGTAACCACCACCAACTCGTCTTGAAAAATCTCAGTGCTTGAGAAGCCTTGCTCATCAAAACGAGCGTAATCAATCACAAAGTCAACCTCTTGATAGCGCATACGTTCTGCTAAATGACGGTCAAACTCAGCATCAAGGTGAAGTTGAACATTCGGTGCTGTGTCATGAATCGTCGTCATAATTTTAGGGGCAAAACGCATATCACACGGGCTGCATATCGCTAGTTTAAATAGACGAGTCGATGCTTCAGGAGAAAACATCGAACATGGTAACTCGTTACGGATAAGCTGCAGCGCTTGGCGAACCGGTCCAAACAGTTGACGAGCCCGCTGAGTCGGCTGAATTCCACGTCCTTGACGCATAAACAGCTCATCATTAAACATCACTTTCAACCGCGCAACAGCATTACTCACAGCTGGCTGTGACATCCCTAAATTGTGCGCAGCACGGGTAATATTTTGCTCTTGCATGACAGCATCAAACACCGTCAATAAGTTTAAATCTACTCCACGCAGAGTGCTTTCCATTCGGTAGCTAGCGATAGCACTCATGGACTCTTTTTTGTCAATCATCGGCAAAGCCTCATTAATTCTTAAACATATGGTTTAGTCATTCGACAGTTGGTTGGAATAGAAACCTGTGCTTCATCTATCTATTTGTATTTATCTGTTAGATGTGTCGTAACGAATCATTACTATCTACGAATCATTTAGCGTTTAGCAATAAGATTGACAATTAATCAGTATTTTTTACCTATAGCTTGAAATTTACACTTAATAACAACAAGTTAGACTTATCATAAAAAAATATAAAGCCGGGTTATTTATAGATATATATAATAATTTGCGATTATTCTGATAGAGCGAACTGTCTCTCTAGTTATCATTCTGTCTTATGGATAAGCCATTCAATCTAGAAGCACCACCAATGAATGGCGCAATATTTAGTAGCTGAGAGAGTATTTGAGAGAGCATTTGAGAGAGTATTAAAGATAAGTCACATAGCTTGGGAAATCGACTTTCTCCCACAACTCTTGGCATAATTTCGTCTGATCCTCCCACTGACCTTGTTTAATCCAAGCAACAATAGCAGCAGCGACATCCGGATAACCCACACTCTCGGCACTGGCTTCATCTAACCAATTACGCACTATCGAGGCATTAAGATAATCCATGCAAGTTGCCAAACCTAGATCTTCTAAGGTCGCGACATTACTGACTTGCTCAAACTGACCACTCAACGGTTTCAAAAGTAATTTTTTACCAAGCGTTAGCGCTTCAGAAGGTAACTCAAATCCACCATTAGCAATCACTCCCTTGCACCGGGTGAGATAACGGTGGAAATCATCGAAGCTAAGTGGCATCCAATTAATATTCTCAATAGTACTCGGCTCTATCACTTGGGGATGAAAACAAACAAAATGTTGGGTAGTAAATCGAAGCAAGAGATCGGTAATATCAGTCATGCTTTCAAATGGTAAATAGACTAAAACAAATGAGTCTTGACCGACATTGGCCTTGGGCGTGCTGACAATTGGTGGCAGTAACAGCTGGTCAAAATGATACCAATGTAGACCAATATGATACTGAGCAGGCGCAAAGTGATGAATCACTTGCTTGTCGATCCAGTTCGCACCTTTTAGCGGAACACGGTAGCGAAACGCATTTTGGTGGCTGATACTGATCGACGGGATATCACACAATTTAGCCGCCCAAGCGGAAACTGGCTCAAAATCATTCAATACGAGATCATAACCGCGGAGATCGAGCTGTTGGACATCTCGCCAAAACTGCCACAAATTATTACTCAGTATAGTTTTAGGGTAACTGACTTGGCCTTTCTCACTGGCAAAGGATAAACCGCGCCTTGTCATATAATCACCAAACGGCGTCATAGCGAAATACTTATTCCGCTCACGTCCACTGAATAGGTAATCCACATCAAAGCCCTGATCGACTAAATGATCTGCCATCGCTCGAGCTCGCGCAATATGCCCATTGCCTGTTCCTTGTACCCCATAGAGTATTCTCATCCACTAAACTCCCATGACCGACAGCGCTAAGTGAGCACAGGCGATACCAAGTAATGCTCCCAATACCACATCGGTAAAAAAGTGAACTCCGAGTAATATTCGAGAGCCGGCAATCAAGATCGCCCATAGATACGCGAATAATGCCACATCAGCATAAAAAACACTGACCACGGTAGCAATTAAGAACGCGGCGGCGGTATGTCCAGACGGCAAACTATAACGATCAAAAGGGGTCACAAATGAAGTAACCAGCTCCGATAGCTCGTTTGGACGACGACGCTTGAAAAGGTTTTTAGTCAGCCAGTAGATAGGCCGTTCAATGCTAAAGGCGAGTAAACATACGATCAGAAACTGTTTGCCTTCGAGTCCTCCAAACCAATAAGCCATCACGCCAAACATCGCATAAAGATGACCATCTCCAGTATGAGAAACCGCTTTACTTATCCGTGAAGCTGGATGGGCAAACTTGTGCTGTAAACAAAACAGAGAGAATGCCAAATCAAACTTGGCAATAGGTTCGATAGAACGCATAACCGTCTCCAGGTATTGACCATGTGAATTTCAAATTTAATTGGGTCGAGTGACAGATTGGTGAAGGTTTAGCGGAGATTCGATGACACGCGTCAATTCATACAGAACTGCCGATTTTGTTGAATGCTCACCGTTAACTCAGCTTAGATGAATAAAAAATAGCTTTTAAGGTTGACGTTACGAGTTGAGTGCGGTACTAATTTGTTAACTTAAATTTGTGGTTTATTTAACGCCCGAATAGGAATCGTTAACAATGATCAATCGTTTTTCTCTCCTGCTGCGCCTCCTCCTTATCGTGACCAAATCGCGCGGGTAGGCTGTGGAAGAAAAATAACCACACAGAATGACACAGAACCCGCACTCAGATGCGGGTTTTTTTATACCTAGCTTGTAGCTAAGCAATGGAAGTAAACGATTAACTGATGTTAAACACATCAAATCACTAAGGAAGTAAGCATGAACGATCAAGTCATTATTTTCGACACCACATTACGTGATGGCGAACAAGCCTTGTCAGCAAGTTTGACGGTTAAAGAGAAACTGCAAATTGCCTATGCGCTTGAAAGGCTCGGCGTTGATGTCATTGAAGCAGGCTTTCCTGTTTCATCGCCTGGTGATTTTGAGTCCGTCCAGACCATTGCCAAAAATATCAAGAATAGCCGAATCTGTGCACTTTCACGCGCGGTCGCAAAAGACATTGACGCCGCAGCCGAAGCGCTCAAAGTTGCCGACCAGTTCCGTATCCACACCTTTATTTCTACTTCGACAGTACACGTTCAAGATAAATTACGCCGCAGCTACGAGGATGTGGTCGAGATGGGCGTCAAAGCGATTAAACACGCCCGCCAATATACCGACGATGTAGAGTTCTCTTGTGAAGATGCTGGTCGTACACCGATTGATAATTTATGCCGTATGGTTGAAGCCGCGATTAATGCTGGCGCGAGTACCATTAATATTCCAGATACCGTGGGATACACGGTACCAAGCGAGTTTGGCGGTATTATCCAAACCCTTTTCAACCGCGTACCAAATATCGATAAAGCGATTATTTCTGTGCACTGTCATGATGATCTTGGCATGTCGGTTGCGAACTCGATTGCAGCGGTACAAGCCGGCGCTCGTCAGATCGAAGGCACTATCAATGGCATTGGCGAGCGCGCAGGTAACTGCTCACTAGAAGAGATCGCCATGATCCTCAAGACCCGTCAAGAGCTACTCGGCGTGCATACTAGATTGAAACACAACGAAATCCACCGTACCAGTAAACTGGTGAGCCAGCTTTGCAACATGCCCATTCAAAGCAACAAAGCCATCGTTGGTGCCAATGCCTTTAGTCACTCTTCCGGCATCCACCAAGATGGAATGCTAAAGAACAAAAATACCTACGAAATTATGACGCCAGAATCGATTGGCCTGAAAAACAAAGCGCTAAACCTTACCAGTCGCAGTGGCCGAGCTGCGGTGAAGAGCCATATGGATTCAATGGGCTATAAAGAGGAAGAGTACAATCTTGACGCTTTATATAATGACTTCTTGAAGCTGGCTGACCGTAAAGGACAAGTGTTCGATTATGACCTTGAAGCACTAATGCATTTCGCCAACTTACGCGAGGAAGATGACTTCTACAAATTGAACTACTTAAGCGTGCAATCTGGCAGCGTGATGGCGACGACTAGCATCAAAATCCAATGTGGCGAAGAAGAGCTCGCTGAAGCGGCGGTTGGCAACGGTCCAGTGGATGCGCTTTACCAATGTATCTATCGTGTTACGGGTTATGATATTGTGCTAGATAAGTTTGATTTGACCGCTAAAGGCGAAGGTGAAGATGGTTTAGGCCAAGCGGACATCATCGCTAACTATAAGGGCCGAAAATACCACGGCACTGGTGTTTCAACCGATATTGTTGAAGCCTCAGGTCAAGCGCTATTGCACGTCATCAACAGCATTCATCGTGCCGATGAGATCGCAGAAATCAAACAAAAAAAAATCGCAACAGTATAAAAAGAGGCTCTGGGGACGTGAGTACTCTGGGGCAAGAGAAAAATTAAAGGATTAACATGACAGACAAATCATACAAAATTGCCGTTCTAGCTGGTGATGGCATTGGCCCTGAAGTAATGGCTCAAGCTAATAAAGTGTTAGATGCGATTGAAAAGAAACACGCGATTACGTTTCAACGCGATGAGCACGATGTCGGTGGTATTGCGATTGATAACCACGGTTGCCCATTACCAGAAAGCACCATCAAAGCGTGTGAAGAATCCGATGCTGTTCTATTCGGTTCAGTCGGTGGTCCAAAGTGGGAACACCTTGCGCCAAACGATCAGCCAGAACGAGGCGCATTGCTTCCACTGCGTAAACACTTCCAACTGTTTTGTAACCTGCGCCCGGCAAAAATCCATAACGGCTTAGAATCATTTTCGCCTCTACGTGCCGATATCTCCGGCAACGGTTTTGATATCGTCGTCGTACGTGAGCTAACTGGTGGTATCTACTTCGGCCAGCCCAAAGGTCGCGAAGGTGAAGGCGCAAATGAGAAAGCGTTCGACACAGAGATCTACCATCGCTTTGAGGTTGAGCGTATCGCAAAAATCGCCTTTGAATCCGCGCGCTTGCGCAATAAAAAAGTCTGCTCCATCGACAAAGCAAACGTCCTGCAGAGCTCAATTCTATGGCGTGAAGTGGTCGAAGAGATTGCGAAAGATTACCCAGACGTTGAGCTGTCACACATGTATATCGACAATGCAACAATGCAGCTTATCAAAGACCCAGCTCAGTTTGATGTTATGTTATGTTCCAATATCTTCGGCGACATCATCTCAGATGAGTGTGCAATGATCACAGGTTCAATGGGCATGCTGCCTTCTGCTAGCCTAAACGAAAGTCAGTTCGGCCTTTACGAGCCTGCTGGCGGCAGTGCACCAGATATCGCGGGTAAAAACATTGCAAACCCAGTGGCTCAAATTCTTTCGGCAGCACTAATGTTACGTTACAGCTTGGGCGAAGAAGACGCTGCACAAGATATTGAAACAGCGGTCTCTAAAGCGTTATCAGCAGGAGAGCTGACAGGCGATCTGTCTGGTGATAAACCAGCATTATCGACATCAGAGATGGGCGATAAGATCGCAGCCTACATTTTAAACTCTTAAATAAATTTCATAATAATTATTCGCTGCTGATAAGCCGTTATTAGCAGCCATACACAGGATAGTGAAATGGGTAAAACATTATACGAAAAGGTCTACGACGCTCACGTCGCCGTCGCCGCTGAGGGGGAAACCCCGATTCTTTATATTGACCGCCATTTAGTACACGAAGTCACTTCGCCTCAAGCGTTCGACGGTCTGCGTGAAAAAGGTCGTAAAGTTCGTCAAGTGAGTAAAACCTTTGCAACGATGGACCACAACGTTTCAACACAAACCAAAGACATTAACGCTTCCGGAGAGATGGCACGTATCCAGATGGAAACGTTATCAAAAAACTGTGAAGAGTTTGGCGTTACCCTTTACGATCTTAACCACAAATATCAAGGCATTGTCCACGTGATGGGCCCAGAGTTAGGTATCACCCTACCTGGCATGACCATTGTGTGTGGAGACTCACATACTGCTACACACGGTGCTTTTGGCTCACTAGCCTTTGGTATTGGCACATCAGAAGTTGAACACGTTCTAGCCACGCAAACGCTTAAACAAGCACGCGCCAAGACCATGAAAATTGAAGTCAAAGGCAAAGTTGCCTCTGGCATCACTGCGAAAGATATCGTGCTCGCCATCATTGGCAAAACTACAGCAGCTGGCGGTACTGGTTACGTGGTTGAATTCTGTGGTGAGGCGATTACTGACCTGACAATGGAAGGTCGCATGACCGTATGTAACATGGCGATTGAGCTAGGCGCCAAAGCTGGCCTTATTGCGCCTGACCAAACCACATTTGATTACATCAAAGGTCGTAATTTCTCGCCTAAAGATAGCGACTTCGACGCTGCGGTTGAGTACTGGAAAACCCTCAAGACCGACAGTGATGCCAAGTTCGATGCAGTGGTAACACTCAACGCCGCCGACATCAAACCTCAGGTCACTTGGGGGACGAACCCAGGGCAGGTGATCGCAGTAGACCAACCAATTCCTTCGCCGGAAAGTTTTGCTGACCCAGTAGAAAAGACATCTGCAGAAAAAGCGCTCGCTTACATGGGACTTGAGGCGGGTAAATCCTTGTCTGACTATAAGGTCGACAAAGTATTTGTCGGATCTTGTACCAACTCTCGCATTGAAGATATGCGCGCCGCGGCGGCAATCGCCAAAGGACGAAAAGTGGCTCAACACGTTCAGGCTCTGATTGTTCCAGGCTCAGAACAGGTCAAAGCCCAAGCCGAGTCGGAAGGTTTGGACACTATTTTTAAACAAGCAGGCTTTGAATGGCGTCTGCCAGGCTGCTCAATGTGTCTCGCAATGAACAATGACCGTTTAGGTCCACAAGAGCGCTGTGCATCAACATCAAACCGTAACTTTGAAGGACGTCAAGGGCGTGATGGTCGTACTCATTTAGTTAGCCCTGCCATGGCGGCGGCCGCTGCTATTGCGGGTCATTTTGTCGATATTCGTGAGTTCGATTAAGGAGAATCAACATGTCAGAATTTAAACAGCACACCGGCTTAGTTGTCCCTCTAGATGCAGCGAACGTTGATACCGATGCCATAATTCCTAAGCAGTTTCTACAAAAGGTTTCACGTCTGGGATTTGGTAAACATCTTTTCCATGATTGGCGCTTTCTTGATGATGCTGGAGAGCAACCAAACCCAGAATTTGTTATGAATGCACCACGCTACCAAGGCGCTTCCATCTTACTCGCACGTGAGAACTTTGGTTGTGGTTCTTCTCGTGAGCACGCACCTTGGGCACTAGCGGATTACGGCATCAAAGCGATGATCGCACCTAGTTTTGCTGATATTTTTTATGGCAACTCAATTAACAACCAGATGGTTCCCGTTCGTCTTACAGAACAAGAAGTGGATGAACTGTTCCTGTTTGTTGAACAAAATGAAGGCGCAGAGATTGAAGTCGACTTAGAAGCCAATAAAGTTCGCGCCAACGGCAAGGAGTACTCATTTGAGATTGACGCTTTTCGCCGCCATTGCTTGCTAAATGGTCTAGACAACATCGGTTTAACACTGCAACACGAGGATAAAATCGCTGAATTTGAAACGAAGATTCCATCTTTCCTGCAGTAATAACGATGATTAATGACTAATAAGGTTGGCCAACGCCAACCTTTTTTATTGAAAGTAAATAGTCGCTGTTACGGTCTACAATGACATAATATTCCAGATGGAAACCTTTATGAAAAAACTATTTGCTCTGATACTTTCTTTCGCCTCATTCAATGTACTTTCTGCGCCCCAATCTGTCCCCTGGCCGTATTGGAATAACAGTCAAGAAAACAGTACTACTATGGTTGATCATCAAGCTTGGCAGACGCTACTCGACCGTTACCTGATTAAAGAGGGGGATTATGCTCTGTTTCGATACACCGCCGTGAACGCCAAAGACAGTGCCTATCTCAGTCGTTACATCGAGACCCTAAGTCAACACGATCCTTTGCAGCTAAGCCAAGCGCAGCAATATGCGTATTGGGTGAACCTCTACAATGCTATTACAGTAAGCCTGATCATCGACGCATACCCGATTAAATCAATTACCAAATTAGGTGGTCTATTTAGCTTTGGACCATGGGAAGATGAAGTCGTTACGATTAATGGTAAAGATCTGACATTAAATGATATCGAGCACCGAATTCTCCGACCGATTTGGAATGACCCGCGCACCCACTACGCGGTCAACTGCGCAAGTTTAGGTTGCCCTAACTTGCAACCTCAAGCATTTACCGCAGAGAACACTGAAAGACTTCTTGAACAGGCAGCCAAAGAATTTATTAACGCTGACAAAGGTGTACTCGAACTCGATAAGAGGATTCAACTCTCATCCATTTATGAGTGGTTTGCAGATGATTTTGGCAATACTGCACAACTTAAACAACATATTAATCGTTATCGTCATCAACCTTTATCATCATTAGAAAATGTTGATTATGAATATGATTGGTCGTTAAACGAAAAGAAATAGTTAGAAAATCGAGACTTCGATACGGGATTATTTACGCTTCTGAAATGAAAAAGACCTCAGCATTGCTGCTGAGGTCTAAATAAGAACCTGGCGATGTCCTACTCTCACATGGGGAGACCCCACACTACCATCGGCGCTAATTCGTTTCACTTCTGAGTTCGGCATGGAAATCAGGTGGGTCCAAATCGCTATGGTCGCCAAGTAAATTCTTTTTACTTTAGGCTATTAAAAATAGCATAAAATACTCTAAGTGGTGCTGATACCCAGAATCGAACTGGGGACCTCATCCTTACCAAGGATGCGCTCTACCGACTGAGCCATATCAGCATGTTCTTTCGTCCCGGCGGACTAAAAAAGCCCGCTCTTTCAAACGGGCTCTTTTAACTATCGTCTTCACCTGTAAAAGGCAAACACTAAATTAAAGCCTGGCGATGTCCTACTCTCACATGGGGAGACCCCACACTACCATC
>NZ_NIVQ01000026.1 GCF_002811245.1 Vibrio salilacus
CAAGTGTAGTACAGATAGCAGCAGTTAGAGTTGTTTTACCGTGGTCAACGTGGCCGATAGTACCAACGTTTACGTGCGGTTTCGTACGTTCAAATTTTTCTTTAGACATGAGTTGTCCCTCTAGGTACGGATTTAAGTGGCTTTGATGACCACGCAACCAAAAAGTATTGGTGATAAACTTAATCTTAAACACTAAACGTAGTTTAGCTAAAAGAAAGTATCAAAAGGCAAACGTTGCTTAGAGCTGGTGCTGATAGGCAGACTCGAACTGCCGACCTCATCCTTACCAAGGATGCGCTCTACCACCTGAGCTATATCAGCACTCAAAATAGAGTGGAGCGGGCAGCGGGAATCGAACCCGCACCATCAGCTTGGAAGGCTGAGGTAATAGCCATTATACGATGCCCGCAACACGTAACTCTGTGAGCTATTTCCTTAAGAATATGGTGGAGGGGGACGGATTCGAACCATCGAAGGCAGTGCCAGCAGATTTACAGTCTGATCCCTTTGGCCACTCGGGAACCCCTCCAAATTTTTATTCCATTTCTCTCGTTCTCTAAAAAGAGTTAAGCGGAAAAATGGTGCCGACTACCGGAATCGAACTGGTGACCTACTGATTACAAGTCAGTTGCTCTACCTACTGAGCTAAGTCGGCATAAGTGGTGCGCATTCTATTGAATGATTTTCTGGCTTGCAATAGATAAATTAAAAAAAAATCTCTTTTTCGCTTGTTTAGTGTTTTTTGTTGGAAATTCACCCAATTTGTCAGCAAAAAATCACTTATGTCGACAATGTCATTTGCAATTGTGGTCGGTTGTTGTATTTTCCCTGCTCGCACGCGTTTTCAAGTTAGGATGACTATGACCCCGTATCTCTCTTTTAATCGTCAACAGTGGGCTGAATTGCGCAATTCAGTGCCGATGACGTTATCCGAGGACGATCTCACTGAGCTTCAGGGGGTCAACGAAAGCCTGACCATGGACGAGGCAACCGAAATTTACCTGCCGCTAGCACGATTACTCAACCTGTATGTCACCGCAAGGCAGAGTCGTAACACGGTATTAAATAACTTCCTCAGCAACCAAGAGTCAGCGCCACCGTTTATTATCGGTATCGCCGGCAGTGTTGCGGTGGGAAAAAGCACCACGGCACGTTTACTCCGAGCCCTTTTAGCCCGCTGGGATGATCATCCTAATGTCCAATTAGTTACTACCGACGGTTTTCTCTACCCGAAGAAAACCCTTGATGAACGTGGCATGATGCATCGTAAAGGTTTTCCTGAGTCTTACGATATCAAACGCTTGGTCAACTTTGTCTCAGACGTCAAAGCTGGCAAACCAAACTTGCAGGTTCCTGTCTACTCACACATTACCTATGACATTACCAATGAAGTCAAAGTGGTTGATAGACCGGATGTTCTGATCATTGAAGGGCTGAACGTGCTGCAAAGCGGCATGGACTACCCTCATGATCCACATCGAGTCTTTGTTTCAGACTTTTTAGATTTTTCTTTATATGTCGATGCCGATACTGATGTAATTGAGCAGTGGTACGTCGATCGGTTTTTAAAGTTTCGTCAAGGCGCGTTCACTAAGCCGGGCTCATACTTTAGCCACTACACCCAGCTGCCAGAGCAGCAAGCCATCGACAAAGCACACGAGATTTGGCAATCGATCAATGGCGTCAACCTCGGCCTTAACATTCTTCCAACCAAAGAACGGGCTCAGTTGATCCTAAAAAAAGCCCAAGACCACAAAGTCGAAGAGATTCTACTGCGTAAATAGCGATAAAAATCAAAGGGTTGGCACATTATTTGAGCTCTACTATTTGGGCTCTACTCCATAATCGTTATCACCGCCAGTGCCTTTCAATAAGCCACATTCAATCAAGATCCATAAACCACAGATAATAGCAGCAAATGAACTCATGGTTTGCAGTGTCGTCGGTGGTGCGGCTTGTACGGCCTCTCCCACTGGCATGGTCATGCGGCCAATAACCAAGGGAATATTGAGTAATAACCACCAACTTGATTTTCCTCTGTCATGCCAACGTTTGGCCGTAATCGCCAAATCGGGAATTAGCACCACCAAAAGAAAAACCGGTAAAATCAGATGGGCAATCGCAGGGAAAATGGTGTTCACACCAAGGGCAAAGCCAACAATAATGACATAATAAGCAACATTCCAAGCCCAGTAGGTTTTGCGCCCTATCCGACCTTGAAAGGAAAACAGTAATTCTTTTATCGACATCCTACAAACCTTTACAATACCAAACGCTACGGCGAGCGCTAATTAATCACTTTCTGAAAACTTTCTTTATCCATATCACGAATATTCACTGTCAAACTACGTACCTGACTGGCTTGCTGCTGTAGGACATCCATAAGCTGACGAGACAGTTCTCGTTTTTGCTCAGCATTGCGACCATCTAATAACTCAAAGCTGATATGAATAAAATCGACACTGTCGCCTTCGTCACCAATGAGCCAATTGTGGCAGCGCAATGCGCGTGATTTCACCGACCCGACATCAAACAGACCAGATTGCAAAGCCACTTGATGTAAGTCTGCTAACAACCCTTGCACATTGACACGTTGATCAACAGAGTTGGAGTATTCCATGACTAGATTGGGCATAGTATTCCTCAAATATAAGAGCGTTTCACGATACAAGACAATAACTCTTCACTATTAACAACTTTTATCACTAATGCCGAGGCACTTTGACCTAATCTGCATGATGGATCACTGATAGCGCTCGGATTCAAACTATATATGTGCCGTGACTACTCCAACCAATCGGTGATATCCGGGTAAGACATGACGGTAATCATGATCTAAGCGATTTTATCTGTTATATTCTTACGAAGATTTTTTACATTAATTGATTAAATACGGAGATATTCCTATGCGTCGTCCTGTAGTGATGGGTAACTGGAAACTTAATGGCAGCAAAGCAATGGTTACTGAGCTGCTGACTGGTCTTAACGCTGAACTTGAAGGCGTAGAAGGTGTTGACGTAGCCGTAGCGCCACCAGCACTTTATATTGACCTTGCTGAGCGTCTAATCGCTGAAGGCGGTAACAAGCTAATCCTTGGTGCACAAAACACAGACCTAAACAACAGCGGTGCGTTCACTGGCGACATGTCTCCAGAAATGCTAAAAGATTTCGGTGCGACTCACATCATTATCGGTCACTCTGAGCGTCGTGAATACCACAACGAATCTGACGAGTTCATCGCGAAGAAATTCAACTTCCTCAAAGAAAACGGTTTAACGCCTGTTTTCTGTATCGGTGAGTCTGACGCGCAAAACGAAGCGGGCGAAACAGAAGCCGTTTGTGCTCGTCAAATCAACGCAGTGATCGACGCATACGGCGTTGAAGCGCTAAACGGCGCTATCATCGCTTATGAACCAATCTGGGCTATCGGTACTGGTAAAGCAGCGACTGCTGAAGATGCACAACGTATTCACGCTTCTATCCGCGCAATGATCGCAGCAAAAGATGCCGCAGTCGCTGAACAAGTGATCATCCAGTACGGTGGTTCAGTTAAGCCAGAAAATGCACAAGCTTACTTCTCACAACCAGACATCGACGGTGCTCTAGTAGGCGGCGCAGCTCTAGATGCGAAAAGCTTCGCAGCCATTGCTAAAGCAGCGGCGGCAGCTAAAGCATAATTTTTCTCTTATTTGATGCCGTAAAGTGGTTAACGGCTCTCAAGGGCGGTGCACGATTGTCGCGTAGCGACGGCGTCAATTAATTGAAAAACTTATCTAAGGTCAGCTTCAGCTGGCCTTTTTTGTGTCTGAGACGGCAATACAGTATCCTAGCGCTTTCCGCCTTAACATTAGTCGCACTCATGCAGGACAAGCACGGCCTCTTAACTGGCCCCATTCCCCTCGTACTCCGTCAAATGACCGTACCGATGACCTTCGGGATGGTCGCGATCTTAATGTTTAACTTAGTCGATACCTTCTTCATCTCATTGCTGGGCACTGAGGCTCTGGCCGCCATCAGTTACACCTTTCCGGTCACCTTTGGCGTGAACTGCATTACGATGGGAATCGGCATGGGGCTATCGACCAACATTGGTCGTCTCCTCGGTCAAGGTCAGGACCAAGACGCGGCGCGTTTCTCATCGCACGGGTTATTACTCGCCGTAGTATTGGTGACGATTGCCTCATCTATCGGCATTGTCACGATTAAGCCGCTGTTTTTAGCTCTTGGAGCCGACGCTCAATTACTGCCTCTGATTGAACAATATATGTACATTTGGTATCTGACCATTCCGCTGTTAGTGATCCCTATGGCTGGCAATAGTGCGATTCGTGCGACTGGCGATACCAAAACACCCGCAAAAATCATGATGCTCGCCGGACTGATTAACGGTGTACTCGACCCACTGCTTATCTTTGGTTATGGCCCGTTTCCTGAACTCGGCATCCAAGGTGCGGCGATTGCTAGTGCGTTTAGTTGGCTTGGCGCGCTGTGTGGCTCTCTATACGTATTGGCAAAGCGCGAAAAACTGCTGGCATTACCTAAAACCACCCGCTTACTTGCTGATTGGCAACAAATATTAAAGATTGGCACCCCTGCCGCGCTATCAAATGCGCTAACACCATTATCAGGGGCGATATTAATGATGATGCTGTCGGTACATGGTACCGCTGCAGTCGCAGCCTATGGTGCAGCGCAGCGTGTTGAGTCGCTGCTTATTTTGGTCTTGATGTCGTTAACATCCGCGCTCACGCCTTTTATTGCTCAGAACATGGGCGCCAATAGCCCAGCTCGTAGCTTCGCGGGTTTATTTCTTAGCATGCGTTTCTCGATGGTGTTTCAACTGGGCATTTTCGTCATGATGGTGCCACTGAGCGTTCCGTTCGCCGCACTGTTCTCGCAAGAACAAGCGGTCAGCGATCTGCTTTGGCACTATCTATTAGTCGTGCCATTTAGTTACGGTTTTCAGGGAATTATGATGATGTTAGTGTCGGGTCTCAACGCACTCCATCAGCCTCTCAAGGCATTTCAATGGAGCTTTATGCGACTATTTTTGTTTACCTTGCCGTGTGCATGGTTAGGAAGTCAGTGGTATGACATTGAAGGGCTGTTTATCGGCATTGCCATCGGCAATATTTTCGGCGGTGTGGCAGGTTATCTCTATGCGCTCAAGCTAAGGCGACTTTACCTACATCCTGAATAAACAAAAACACCGACGCTAAAGTCGGTGCTTTTCTAACAACGCTAATTAATCGACAACGACTAATTCATCTTGCGCTTCCAGTTCAAGATCCACATCCAACGGCTCTTGGGAGATAATGACGCCACTATTATCGGCATACAAATAATCTTCTGGCAGGAAGGTCACCCCTCCAAAGTTAACTGGAATATCAAATTCGCCAATACCTTGCGCGGTGGCACCGACAGGAATCGACGCGATCGCCTGAATACCGATACTCATATCTTCTAACTCGTCGACTTCACGGACACAACCGTAGACGACAATACCTTCCCAGTCATTCTCTTCGGCGAGCGAGGCAATTTCGGCATCAACCAGGGCACGGCGCAACGAGCCGCCGCCATCAATAAGTAACACGCGGCCTAAGCCATCTTGCTCAAGAAGTTGACGAATTAAGCCATTGTCTTCAAAACACTTCACTGTCGTGACTTGACCTGCGAACGATGCACATCCTCCAAAGTTGCTGAACATGGGCTCAACCACATCGACTTGCTCCATGTATATGTCGCATAAAGCAGAGGTATTGTATTCCATAATATTGTTTCCCGTACCGGTCGTTATCTAGATCGAGTATATAGAGTGATTAAGTCATTGCAATGACATGTATCATTTAACTGACTAGAGTTTGAGCTATAACCACTCCAGCAAACAATAAGTTAGTCACCATCGAACATTTCACTACTACTTGCATCATCGGCGCAATTTGCGCGGGCTTTTCCGCCAACCAGACAGCTTTGCCATGTTTATAAGTGACCAGCAAACTGAATAAAAAGGGCAAACTGACCCAAAGTGGGCTTGGCTGATTTATCAGGTAAATAGCAAAAGCCAATACCGCGCCTGATAACAACACAAAGTGGTACTGTTTAGCACGCTTTTGACCCAAACGAACCGCGACGGTTTTTTTGCCGCACTGTTGGTCATTTTCAATATCGCGCATATTGTTGATATTGAGTACCGCCACCGCCAATAAACCACAGCCGATCGCAGGCAGGATCAGTTGAAGGTCGACAATACCGGTATGGAGAAAATAGGTGCCTGCCACTCCGAGCAAACCAAAAAAGAGAAACACCGAGATGTCACCAAGGCCAACATACCCATAAGGTTTGTTACCTACGGTATAGGCAATCGCGGCAATGATGGCTAAAACCCCTAAACCGATAAACGCCAAAATGCTTTGCAGGCTTTCCAGGGCATAGATGACTAACGCTAAACCAGAGATAACGGTTAGTACGACGTTGATTGCCATGGCGTACTTCATGTCTTGTTGCGTCACTGCGCCTGACTGAATTGCACGTAATGGTCCCAAGCGCTGCTCGTTATCAGTACCTTGCACCGCATCACCGTAATCGTTGGCAAGATTCGACAAGATCTGTAATAACGTCGCCGTCAAAAATGCCAGCAGTGACACCAGCAATGAAAAATGATGAGTGGAGTACGCTAACACGCTGCCCGTTAAAATAGAAACCAACGCCAAAGGCAAGGTTTTTGGTCGGGCGGCGTCAAGCCAAATTCTAAGAGACTGTTTCATAGCTACCAGTGTAGAGGCATAAGACTAAGAGTGAATTGTGGCACATCAAAGCTCAAGCTTAAAAACAAAAAAGGCCACCGAAGTGACCTTTTTTATAAATCTTGGGCTAAGCATCGATTACTTCACGCGGCCAACGTACTCGCCAGAGCGAGTATCCACTTTGATCACTTCACCAATAGAGATGAAAAGTGGCACACGTACTACCGCACCCGTTGATAATGTTGCAGGTTTACCACCGGTGCCTTGAGTATCACCCTTAAGGCCAGGATCGGTGTCCGTCACTTCAAGTTCAACGAAATTTGGTGGTGTGACTACAATTGGGTTGCCGTTCCACAGAGTTAGCATACAAGTATTGTTTTCTACTAGCCATTTTGCACTCTCGCCAACCGCTTTTGTATCCGCCGCTATTTGCTCGAATGTTTCATTATTCATAAAGTGGTAGAATTCGCCGTCGTTATATAGATAATCTAGGTCGATATCCATTACGTCGGCAACTTCACAAGTTTCGCCAGACTTAAAGGTTTTCTCTAGCACTTTACCAGACAGAAGTTTACGAATTTTGACACGGTTGAACGCTTGGCCCTTACCTGGTTTTACGTATTCGTTTTCTAGAATTACGCAAGGCTCGTTATCAAGCATTAGTTTCAAACCGCCTTTAAATTCATTGGTGCTAACAGTCGCCATTTTGTCCTCTTTAAAATCTTAGAGCTTAATTGAATGCCGCACATCATAACCCGAAAAGCCGAATCTGTTGAGCAAAACTGGCTCAAACAGCTAGCGAATGGGATCTCTGATCCTGAAGCGTTGCTCAAACAGCTTGAGATCGATCCCGCCCCATGGCGAGAGGGATTTCAAGCGCGTCAGCTTTTTGCTCAGCGAGTACCGCAAAATTTTGTCGATAGAATGGAGAAAGGCAATCCATTTGATCCACTTTTACGTCAGGTGCTACCGCTTAGTGAGGAGTTTGACGTTCATCCGGGCTACTCCAATGATCCGCTCGAAGAGCAAAACAACGCCATTCCTGGTTTGCTGCATAAGTACCACAACCGCGCGTTAATGATAGTCAAAGGAGGCTGTGCGATTAATTGCCGTTATTGCTTCCGCCGTCACTTTCCGTATCAAGACAATAAAGGCTCTAAATCAGTCTGGCTACAAGCTCTCGGTTACTTGAGTGCGCACCCAGAAATTGATGAAGTCATTCTTTCAGGCGGCGACCCACTGATGGCCAAAGATCAAGAACTGGCTTGGCTTATCGCGCAAATTGCGGACATTAAGCATATTAAACGTCTGCGTATCCACTCGCGTTTACCTGTTGTGATCCCAGCGCGAATCACTCCTTCGCTCATCGAGATGCTCAGCCACTCGCGTTTAAAAGTGGTCTTAGTAACACACATCAACCACGCCAACGAGATCAATCAAGCGCTGCGAGATGGATTAAGTCAACTCAAGCACGTTGGTGTGACCCTACTCAATCAAGGCGTGATGCTAAAAGGGGTCAATGACAGTGTTGAGGCGCAACTGGCGCTCAGTCATGCCTTATTCGATGCTGATGTCATGCCCTACTACATGCATGTGCTCGATAAAGTGCAAGGCGCGGCGCACTTCTTCATTTCTGACCAAGAGGCGAAAAACATCATGACCGGTGTACTTGAGCAAACCTCTGGCTATTTAGTGCCGAAACTCACCCGAGAAATTGGCGGTCGGGCCAGTAAAACACCGCTTGATCTCCATCTTGAATAGCGCAATCGCCGCCATCTGGTTGGCCCTTACCAACCGCGAGTAATATTTACCGTTAAGGTAAAAAAAATTTGTTCGCTCACAACGGGCTTTGTATGCATACTCCGCGTTTTTGGAGGTCACTATGCAAGCAACTTGGACTCATTATCTTGATCTCGGCCCATTCAGTTGGCTGGCACTTTTTTGTTGTGCACTCAACGGTATTTTGATTGGTGTCGAGCGACAAACTCGTGGTAAACCTGTTGGGATTCGTACCTCGATCTTAATTATTTCGGGTACCTACTTATTCATGTCGATGGCGGTCTCTTTGTCACCGAACACTCTAGATCAAGCTCGAGTGCTCGGTCAGATCATTACTGGTGTCGGTTTTCTTGGCGCGGGTGTGATGATGACACTTGATGGGAAAATTCACGGCGTGACCTCGGCGGCAATTATCTGGATGCTAGCAGCACTCGGTATGATGATTGGTCTGGGCTACATGCAACAATCCGTGATCATGACTCTATTATCACTGAGCGTGCTATTGGGTGTCGATAAAGCAGAAAGTCGAATAAAAGCGCTACGTCGAGGTGTACATCAAAAATTCCAGAGCCGTAAAATTTCTCGCCACCAACCTTAAGTCGAATAAAAGGTAAGACGCATCAGGATTTGAGTACCAAATTTTGATTCCCGACAAGGAATCGGCGGATAGTAAAATTTACGCCTCAATAGCTATATTACCTCACATTTCGCCCCCTTCCTTTGGAGTAATATTATTGCAAATTCAGATAATACTGTAGGAAAGGATTATGTTTTATATTCATATGCTCCTGCTGTTGACGATTATCTTCATCGGTATTCGTCATGGCGGCATCGCATTTGGTTTACTCGGAGGCCTAGGGGTTTCCATTCTCGCCTTTGTATTTGGTGTTGCGCCCGGGTCTCCGCCAATCAGTGTTATGCTGATCATTCTCGCCGTTGTGGCGGCATCGGCAACATTAGAAGCCACTGGTGGTCTAAAACTATTGGTTCGCTTTGCCGAACGCTTACTGCGCAAACACCCAAACCAGATTGTTTTCTTAGGCCCGCTTTGTACCTATTCATTGACCGTGTTAGTCGGTACAGGCCACTCAGTCTATCCGCTCCTACCCGTGATTTACGATGTCGCTTATAAAAAAGGCATCCGTCCAGAGCGTCCAATGGCGATGGCGACCGTTGCCTCTCAAATGGGGATTACCGCCAGCCCAATCGCCGCGGCTGCAGCGGTAGTGATGGCGACAGCCGCAGATAATCAACTGGATATTAGCTTAGGCAATGTCCTATTGGTGACGATTCCAGCGACTTTAATTGGTGTTCTGGTCGGTTGTACTTGGAGCCTTAAACGCGGCAAAGATCTAGCGCAAGATAGTCAGTTTGCCGAGCGCTGCCAAGATCCTGAATTTAAAGCCCAGCTTATCGATAGCGATCAAGTCGAGGGACAAGAGAGTGAAGTGAGTAGCCAAGCGAAAAAAGGCTTAACTATCTTCCTCGCCGGTATTGTTACGGTTATTTTTGTCGCTATGTTTGGTAAAGATCTCTCACTGCTGCCAGAGGGTGTCAAGATGTCGGTCGCGATTCAATTCTTGATGCTTTCCGTTGGTGCGTTGATTCTCCTCACCACTAAGGTTGAGCCGAAAAAAATCGTCCACAGTAATGTATTTATTGCGGGTATGACCGCCGTTGTGATCATCTTTGGTATTGCCTGGATGAGTGACACGATTATTAGCTTCCACAAACCCTACTTGATTAGCTTGGTCAGTGATATTGTTGCAGCACATCCATGGACTTTTGCTATCGCAATGTTCGTCGTGTCGGTCTTTTTAAAGAGCCAAGCGGCCGTTCTCACTATCATGTTGCCACTGGGTTTTACGATGGGCATTCCAGCGCCAGTGCTGATCGGTGTACTACCAGCGTGTTACGCCTATTTCTTCTTCCCTTTCTACCCAAGTGACCTTGCGGCAATCACTTTTGACCGCTCTGGGACAACGCAGATTGGTAAGTATGTGCTTAACCACAGTTTCTTATTACCGGGCTTTATTGGCGTCGTTACTGCCACCATCATTGGTTACCTACTTTCAACCATGTTAGTCAACTAACCAGCTTCGCCGTCAGCAACAAAAAAGCCAGTTGGTTTCCCAACTGGCTTTTTACATTCAAGCTTTAATACTGAATTAGAATAGCTCTTCAGCCACCTTGTATAGGTCTTCACGTACCGGACGCTTCATGTTCTCAATCGCATCGATGATATCGTGGTGAACAAGCTGCTCTTTCTGAATACCGACACAACGACCGCCATGACCTTCCATCAATAGATGGACAGCGTAGTTACCCATGCGAGACGCCAGTACACGGTCAAACGCGGTTGGACGACCACCACGTTGAATGTGACCAAGAACCGTCGCGCGAGTTTCACGACCTGTTGCCGCTTCAATCTCTTTCGCCAGTTCGTTCGCATCCATCATCAGCTCAGTCAGAGCGATAATCGCGTGCTTTTTGCCTTTTGCAATACCGTCTTGGATGTTGCCGGTTAACTTCTCTTTATCGAGCCCCGTTTCTGGTGTGATGATGTACTCACAACCACCCGCAATCGCAGACATCAGAGTCAGATCACCACAGTGACGACCCATGATCTCAACAATAGAAATGCGTTGGTGAGAAGATGACGTATCACGCAGACGGTCAATCGCATCAATAACAGTATTCAGTGCCGTCAGGTACCCGATGGTGTAATCGGTACCCGCAATATCATTATCAATAGTGCCTGGCAGACCAATACATGGGTACCCCATTTCTGTCAGCTTTTTTGCTCCCATGTAAGAGCCATCACCACCAATAACGACCAATGCTTCAATGCCGTGTTGCTGGAGGTTATCAATCGCTTTTTGACGCACTTCAACTTCTTTAAATTCAGGAAAACGCGCTGAACCAAGGAAAGTACCGCCCTTATTGATCACATCAGACACACTTGAACGGTCTAGCTTTTCGATACGGTTTTCGTATAGGCCCAAGTAACCATCAAATACACCGAAAACTTCTAATCCTTCAGACAGTGCAGTACGAACTACGCCACGAATTGCTGCGTTCATGCCTGGAGCGTCACCACCACTTGTCAAAACACCGATCTTCTTAATCATGCTCACCCTCGATATTTGGGAATCTTATTTCAATTTTCACGTCGGTTGCTTTCATACAAGCCACCAACAAAATTCCTTTAATTGTGTAATATGTTACCTTCCCCCGAAAGGAATACTACTTTTATTTGTAGTAATTTATGTAACTTTTCTACTTATGTAAGAGTATTACAGCTTTGCTGATTTACTTAATTGATACATGTCAGGAACAGCGTTAAAAGTGTTTACGCTGAAAAGATAGTCAATAAGTCACGATTTGTCGCGATTCTATATTACCAATCTTGCGCCTTTTGCTTTTTCTCTGCACCGAGAACCACTGAATACGGGTCCTGATGAATGAGTACATCTGAATCAGGGAAGAGTTCAAGCAGTTTGTTTTCCACTTCATCAGATATTCGATGCGCCTCAAGCAATGGCATTTGATCTTCTAATTCTAAATGCAACTGAATAAAACGGGTTGGCCCCGATATACGCGTTCTGAGTTGGTGCACCCCGAGAACCCCTTCGACTTGCAAACTGGTTTCGCGAATAGCACGCAGTTCACTGTCAGGCAACTTACGATCCAATAAGGTTTGCGTTGCTTCTCGCACCATCTTAATAGCGCTGTAGAGGATAAAGAGACCAATCCCCACCGCGAAAAGGGCATCGGCTTGCGTCACTCCAAACCAACTTAGTCCGAGCGCCAACATAATGGCCGCATTCATATATAAGTCAGATTGGTAGTGCAGCGAGTCAGCGGCAATGGCCTGACTGCCGGTTTTCTTCACCACATGCTTTTGGAATGAGACCAAACCGAAGGTCACTACCATAGCAAATAGGCTGACATACACGCCGTATTCTGGCGATTGCAGCTCATGCGGTCTAAAGAATCGGTCGATACCATTAAGAATAAGAAACACCGCCGAGCCCGAGATGAACATGGCTTGCGCTAAAGCAGCCAGTGACTCGGCCTTACCATGACCAAACGTATGTTCACGATCTGCCGGTTGTAATGAATAACGCACCACAATCACATTGACCAACGACGCGGCAATATCAAGCATTGAATCGATTAAAGAGGCCAACAAACTCACCGAACCTGTCGCCCACCAAGCTCCGACTTTGACCACCAACAAAAGCGTCGCGACGATCGTGGCGGTCCACGCTGCCATCGTGACTAAACGTGCATATTCCTGTTTCATAGCGCTTTGATTAGTAAACGAACATTGACTGAGTATAACCTGTCATTGAGCGAATAAAAATGGCGACCTCAAGGCCGCCATCAATGGTTTTTCTGCAACAGGGTAACAACGATTAACGATTCCAGCGTTGCTGCATTTTTTCACTGCACTGCGCTGAACGCTGTTGTTGCAGTTCAACGAATTGGGATTTTTGCTCTGGCGTTAAAATGCTCAGCATCTGATGTTGCTTCTCTAGCCTCTTCACTTTACGCTCGGTCTGCTGCTCTATCATTTGCTTGGCGAGCTCATTGGCTGCGGCTTGATCAAAGTTGTCAGCTAAGATCAGTTGTTGCACTTGCGCTTGGTGAGCCTGCCTTTGTGCTTTGCGTGCCCCAGCGTTTTGTTTAAATTCAGCCTTCATCGCCTGCTTTGCTTCGCTGCGCATCTGCTTAAGCTGATCTTGCTGCTCATTGGTCAAATCGAGCTGACGCATGATGCCTCGGTCAACACCTGCGCCGCATTGATCAGGACCACCTCGCTTATGATCTTTGCCACCAAAAGCCCATGCAGTTGCGGTGCCTAATGTTAATGGAACAACAACAGCGGCCAATACTAGTTTTTTTGTCATTTTCATCATCGTACCCTTTTCACTTCTTAATGGACTTTACTTATCAATCGACTCGCTGCCTTCACAGCGCTTAAGCTTAGAATACGATCTGCTGAGTAAAGTAACGTTTAGCGAGCGTAAAGAATCGTAAAGAGCGATATTAGGCCTAAATCAAACCGATAAATCGCAGTACTATGTAAATTGTCCAAACCACAAGGAATCTTGCTATGCCACATATCCTACTTATTGATGACGATACCGAGCTGACGGCACTACTCAAAGAAGTGCTCTCATTTGAAGGCTTTGACGTATCTGAAGCCAATAATGGCGAGCAAGGCCTCGAGCAGCTCAGTACCGATATTGATTTGGTGCTACTAGATGTCATGATGCCGAAACTCAATGGCATGGAAACCTTAAAGCGATTGCGCGAAACGTGGCAAACGCCAGTCTTGATGCTAACGGCAAAAGGGGAAGAGATCGACCGAGTCATTGGTCTTGAACTGGGGGCGGATGACTATCTACCTAAGCCCTTTAGCGATAGAGAACTGCTAGCACGCATTCGCGCAATCTTACGTCGCACTCAGCACAATGCAGAAGACAAAGCCAACAAAGCGCCCGATTGCATTGAGTATCAAGACATTCAAGTGTATCCCGGTAAACAAGAAGCCTACTGCCAAGGACAACTGATCGAGCTGACCACCACCGAATTTGCGTTGTTAAGCCACTTTATCCAACACCCTGGCCAAACGGTCACTAAGCAAACATTGAGTTTAGATGTATTGGGCAAGCGCCTAGCCGCGTTTGATCGCGCCATCGACATGCATGTTTCTAATTTACGTAAGAAGCTGCCGGAACGTGCAGATGGCAAATCGCGTATTAAAACCTTGCGTGGACGTGGCTACCTATTGATCGAGGAGGATTGATGCGGCTACCTAAAATCACCAGCCTTTACGGACGTATTTTCGCCATTTTCTGGCTGACCATGTTGTTGGTATTAATTGCAGTACTCTCTTTACCTCACTTAGACCCACGTAAAGCACGCAATATTCCTGCCGATGACCTAGAGCGCTTAATCGCAGTCAAAACGAAGACCGAACAGCGTTATGCTAGTGAAACTAACCTCGGCCAAATATTGTTCAAGCTTGAAGGGGTAAAGCGTAGTGGACGCGATAACAGGGGGCACGATGACAGGCCTCGCTTTTTCGTCACCGATCTCGACGGCAATATTATGACCACTCAAGAGCGAAAAGATTTTCGCTATCGCGCCCTACAAAACTTTATTACCAGTATCGACCTCACTGGCACACCACAACAAAAGCTCTATGGTCACTACATGATCGCCGGGCCGCTGCCCATTCAGCTCGCCCAACAAGATCTATTGTTTTATGTCGGAATGAAATGGAATCAACCTCCGCCGTTTTTACTGCGCATGTTTGATAAGCCTCTACAACTGTTGTTTGCCGTCATGCTGGTGAGCACACCTTTGCTATTGTGGCTTGCTTGGGCACTCAGTCAGCCAGCACGTAAGCTAGAGCGCGCCGCCAAACGCGTGGCGCAAGGTGAGTTCGTTGTCGACCCTAGCCTTGAAAAAGGCACCAGCGAGTTTCGCCAAGCGGGCACCAGCTTCAACCAAATGGTCGAAGCGGTCAATCAAATGATCTCTGGCCAACAACGTCTGCTGTCTGATATTTCTCATGAGCTGCGATCTCCTTTGACTCGATTGCGGATGGCCAATGCGCTTGCGACCCGCAAACAAGGCCAAAGCCCCGAACTAAGTCGAATTGATACTGAAGCGCAGCGGCTAGAACAAATGATCAGCGAGTTACTGGAGCTGTCGCGGATGCAAGTCGATAGTCATTTAACCCGTGAACGGCAACCGATGACCAGCCTGTGGGAAGCTATTTTGTCAGATGCACAATTTGAAGCGCAGCAAATGAACAAAACACTCAGCTACAATGCCATTCCCGAAGACATGATCTCGGGCAACCCAAAACTGTTGATGAGTGCGCTAGACAACGTAGTCCGTAATGCCATCTGCTATGGAACAAGCCGGATTGACGTTGAGTTTACGGCGACGGAGCAACAGCTCGTCATTAGTGTCGATGACGACGGTGAGGGCGTTCCTGAACAAGAACTGGAAGCCATCTTTCGCCCTTTTTATCGCGTTTCAACCGCGCGTGATCGTCATAGTGGTGGGACTGGCCTTGGCCTCGCCATTACCGAAAGTGCCATCAGGCAGCACAGCGGCAGCATTGTCGCCAAGCACAGTGTGTTGGGCGGGTTGCGTATCGAGATTGGCCTGCCACTTAGCACAGTGAGTTAAGCGCCGTAGAAAAATTCACTCGATACTTGGCGGCGATCCCTCGCCGCCTTATACTTTGCTTCCTTAACTCACGTCATAAAGAATCGCATCATGTTTGATATCGCTTTATATGAACCAGAAATCGCCCCTAACACTGGTAACATCATTCGCCTGAGTGCCAACTGTGGTGCCAACCTTCACTTGATTGAACCATTAGGGTTTGATTTAGAAGAGAAAAAAGTCCGCCGTGCTGGCCTTGATTACCATGACCTTGCGCGCGTTACTCGCCATAAAGACTATCAAGCATTTATTGATTACCTTGAGGCTGAACGCAAGCAATACCGCATTTTCGCCTGCACCACCAAAACGACAGGTCATCATGTCGATGCCGACTTCCAACCAGGCGATGTCCTACTTTTCGGCCCAGAGACCCGCGGTCTTCCTGCCGAACTGATAGAGAGTATGCCGATGGCGCAACGTATCCGTATTCCAATGATGGCAGATGCGCGCAGCTTAAACTTGTCTAACGCTGTTGCGATTATTGCTTTTGAAGCCTGGCGTCAGATGGGCTTTGAAGGCGCGCAGTAGGGGGAAGTTATCTCTGATTCTGACGGCGATACTTGGTTGATTTTTACGTACTTGGTTTATTTTCAAATACTTGGTTTATTTTCAAATAATAAAGGCGAGGCATTGACCTTTATGCGGAGCCTAAAGATCCTCAGTATCCCGTTGTTAACTTCGATGAAGCATTGGAATTGAGTCGATGAATAACGCTAAATCAACAATGAATTGCTTATTCGATGTGGACTCAGCCAAGAAAAAACTAGAGAGGGCATATTATGCCCTCAACGAGTCAAAACTTGTGTGAACGAGTACTGGATCCTCGCTGATTAGAATGCAGGAACCCTTTAGACACTTATTGATATCAACTAAGCGTCTTTCTGTTTCGGTTGCTCGTCTGGATCTTCGCCCACTTCCTTTTTCTCCTCCTCATCATCATCGCGATTTTCAATCACACCGTGAGTTTCTTTCCAGCGCTCCCAACGTTCAAAAGCGAGCTCTTGCATGTCGGTCGCGTGGTCGGCTTCATCGACAATTTTCTCTCCGACCAAGTGCTCGAAGACATCTTCTAATGTCAAAATACCCTGAATGGTGCCGTACTCATCGACAATCATTGCCAACTGTAGGCGGTGTGTCATCATCTGTTCAAAGGCTTTAGGGAGCCTCATCGTATTAAGCAACACATGCAAAGGGCGCATAAATGTACCAAGCGGTTTGCTTCCGTGACCAGCTTGCTGCAATTTGAACAATTCAAGTCGATGGACGAAGCCAAGGATGTTGTCTTTCGATTGGCTATACACCAACGGACGCGAAAACGGGGTATCTTTATGCTCAATGAGAAAATCATCAAGGGTTGTTTCTGCATTGACGCGAAATACCACCGGACGCGGAGTCATCACTTGCGTAACCGGAACATCTTGAATGCCGAGCAGGTTGGTGAGAATTTTTGATTCCCCTTCAGCAAACTCGCCACTTTCACGCGCTAAAATCGCCATCGCAGACAGTTCGTCACGCATTTTAGGCGCTTGATGCCCACGAGAAAGACGTTTGGTAATTTGCTCTGAAAACCATACAAACGGGGTCAATGCCCACACCATCCAACGTAAAACCACGGCTGAAGCAGGGGCGAGTTGTCGCCAGTAAGTCGCGCCAATGGTCTTTGGCACAATTTCCGACAGTACCAAAATACCTAGGGTTAATACGCCTGAGAACACCCCTAACCACTCACTGCCGAATACGACAGCCGCCTGAGCACCGGCACTGGCCGCGCCTATGGTATGTGCAATGGTGTTCAGTGTTAAGATCGAAGCGAGTGGCCGGTCTATGTCGGTTTTAAGTGCTGTCAGCTTTTCAGCAGCAGGATGTCCCTGCTGGCGTAACTGAGCAATATAGCTTGGTGAAATACTCAACAGTACCGCTTCGAGTACCGAACATATAAACGACACGCCAATAGCGATTGAGATGTACAAAGTTAGCAGAAACATAAATGTCCTATGTCAGTTCACTCGCATCTAATTTTGCAAGAGAAGGGAGACTTCTCGTACCTGTGCATTATTGATATGAGTGTTTTATATTCGCTTTAAGCCCCACAATAACAGGCATCTTGAGCTTTTGCAGGTTAATAAATAAGGTCAACGTCACTGAAACACAAGTGTTAATGTTTGTTGATAGAGTAACAAATTGTGAGTGATTACTCAGATTATGGTTAAAAGTACGTCAGTAGAGCTAAAGATCACTGACAAACCTTTGCCACAAGGGGCATTTATGCTTTAGAGTGAGTTGGATTCGATAACATATGAGAAGGGAAACCTAATGAACAAGACCCAATTAATCGACTTTATCGCAGAAAAAGCAGACCTATCTAAAGCACAAGCTAAGGCTGCTCTTGAAGCAACTCTTGATGGTGTGACTGATGCACTTAAAGAGGGTGACCAGGTTCAACTAATTGGTTTTGGTACATTCAAAGTTAACCACCGTGCAGCTCGTACTGGCCGCAACCCAAAAACTGGTGCTGAAATTCAAATCGCTGCTGCAAACGTACCAGCATTCGTAGCAGGCAAAGCACTGAAAGATTCTGTAAAATAATTTATTACTGAATCCAGAGTTTTACACTCAAACTGTATATAATACGCCAAGGTAGTCTCTATCTTGGCGTATATTTATTTTATGACGATGAAAAAATTACTGACCTGTGCATTGGTTACTGCTCTTGTTGTTGGCTGCTCATCACAGGTGACAACCGCTAATCTTGAGCAGTTTTCCAACTACACAGGAGGGCAAACCATCGGTGATGCGACCAGCTTATTCTGGTATACCGAACGAGCGACCTTTCCTTATTCTGCCGGAGACTATGTCAGCGCCGGTGATTATGGTTGGTATCAAACTGATTACCGTTGGAGTGATGGCGAGCTGAAAGAGTTGATTCGTCAGGGCGAGCAGCTAAAAGACAATCACGCTTTGGTGCCGTACCGCATTCATGTGCGTTTCGATAAGCAAGGTGATGCGATTTATCAACAGTATCGACTTGATGGTAAGATTCTGCCGCTTAAAAATGATAAGTTGCAGTGGTTACAGCAAGAAGCGCGCAATATCCCACCGCTGACTAAAAGCCAGTCAAACAATGGATTAACATTGATTCAGGGCTATTGGGATGGTTCGACCTTTCAAACTTGCTCGGGACGAAGCTATGATCAGGTTGAATTTAATGAGACATTGCCAAGCTTTGTGGTGAATCGCCTTTCGACGCTAGACAGTTACGTGGTTTTTTTGGGCGCGGCACGCAATAGCAAGATTGTGGTTAATCAGCTCTTGATGCTCGCTGATGATGATCATGACTGTATCGAGCAGCCTAGTTTGATTGAAGACGAGTTGTAGAGTGCTTCGCACAAAATATTAAATAGCAAAAAGGCTTGGTCTCATGACCAAGCCTTTTTAATTATACGAAGCTCGAAGCTTAAGACTTATTGCTGCTGTTCGCGTTCAATCGCTCGGTAGCCAATGTCATTGCGATGGAACATTCCTTTCCAGCTAACGTGCTTAGTTAATGCGTAGGCGCGTTCCTGAGCCTCAGAAACCGTGTTACCAAGTGCGGTGGCACAAAGAACACGGCCGCCATTTGTCACCACGTCGCCAGCCTCGTTATTTGTTGTCCCCGCGTGGAAGATTTTCTGTCCTTCCACTTCAGCGGTTGGCAGTGAGATGACATCGCCTTTTGCATAATCAGCAGGGTAACCGCCAGCGGCCAGAACCACACCGATAGACGCGCGTGGATCCCATTTCGATTCTGCTTGGTCGAGCTTCTCGTCAATCGCCATTAAACATAGCTCAACAAGATCCGATTCCATACGCATCATGATAGGCTGCGTCTCTGGATCACCAAAGCGACAGTTGTATTCGATCACTTTTGGTGTGCCATCGGCATCGATCATAAGACCTGCGTAAAGGAAACCCGTGTAAGGCGCACCTTCTGCATCCATGCCACGAACCGTTGGGTAGATAACCTCTTCAAGGATACGATTGTGGATCTCTGGCGTCACCACTGGCGCTGGAGAGTAAGCCCCCATACCACCAGTATTAGGGCCCGTATCTTTGTCGCCCACACGCTTGTGGTCTTGGCTGGTGGCCATAGGAAGCACGTTAGCGCCATCCACCATCACGATGAAGCTGGCTTCTTCGCCTTCAAGAAACTCTTCGATAACAACGCGGCTGCCCGCTTCGCCAAAGGCATTACCTGCTAGCATATCTTTAATGGCGTCTTCGGCTTCAGCAAGGGTCATTGCCACGATAACACCTTTACCTGCCGCAAGGCCGTCCGCTTTTACGACGATCGGCGCACCTTGCTCGCGAACGTAAGCCAGTGCTGGCTCAATCTCAGTGAAATTTGCATAGTAAGCCGTGGGGATATCGTGACGGGCTAAAAAGTCTTTAGTGAAGGCTTTCGAGCCTTCAAGCTGCGCGGCCGCTTGAGTTGGACCAAAGATAGGCAGACCTACTTCGCGGAAGGCGTCAACCACACCGATAACCAATGGCGCTTCAGGGCCTACGATGGTCAATTCAATTTGCTTCTCTTGCGCAAACGCGACCAAACCAGCGATGTCTTCAACGCCAATGTTGACGTTCTCAAGTTTAGGCTCAAGTGCAGTACCTGCGTTACCCGGCGCAATGAAGACGGTCTCAACATTTGGGTTTTGCGCCGCTTTCCAACCTAGCGCATGTTCACGACCACCAGCACCAATAATTAAAACTCGCATATGAAAATCCTTAAAACTAAATTTTGTCATTCCAGAAACGAGGGACGAGTTATCTGGAATCTAGTATTTATATCCACTTCAATAGATTCTGAATCACGCTCGTACCTCGCTTCTTATCATTAGTGGCGGAAGTGACGCATACCAGTAAAGATCATCGCCATGCCGTGCTCGTCTGCAGCCGCGATCACTTCATCATCACGCATAGAGCCGCCTGGTTGAATCACACATTTAATGCCTGCTTGCGCTGCAGCATCAATGCCATCACGGAATGGGAAGAAAGCGTCAGAGGCCATCACACAACCTTCAACTTGCAGACCTTCGTCCGCCGCTTTGATTCCAGCGATCTTGGCGGAATAAACACGGCTCATTTGGCCGGCACCAACACCAATCGTCATGTCGCCTTTTGAGTAAACAATCGCGTTAGATTTTACGTATTTGGCGACTTTCCAGCAAAATAGCGCGTCTTTTAGCTCTTCTTCTGTTGGCTGACGTTTAGAGACAACCTTAAGGTCATCTAGGCTCACCATACCTTGGTCGCGATCTTGCACCAGTAAGCCGCCATTGACGCGTTTCAGATCAAAACCAGTTGTCTTGGTTGACCATTCACCACACTCAAGCAGACGAACATTTTTCTTCGCCGCTACCACTTCTACCGCTGCAGCTGAAACCGAAGGGGCGATAATCACTTCAACGAACTGGCGCTCAACAATAGCGGTTGCTGTTGCAGCGTCTAGCTCTTGGTTGAAGGCAATGATGCCGCCGAATGCAGACGTTGGGTCGGTTTGGTAAGCGCGGTTGTATGCTTCTAAGATGTCTTTGCCTAGCGCAACACCACATGGGTTAGCGTGCTTAACGATCACACAAGCAGGCTGGTCAAACTCTTTAACACATTCCAGGGCAGCGTCAGTATCGGCGATGTTATTGTAAGAAAGCGCTTTACCTTGGATCTGGCGAGCCGTTGATACAGAAGCTTCTTCAGGGTTGGCTTCTACATAGAAAGCGGCATCTTGGTGGCTGTTCTCACCGTAGCGCATGTCTTGCTTCTTGATAAACTGCTGGTTGAACGTGCGCGGGAACTTGCTCTCTTCATCACCCTCTTTACTTACTGTTTCAGGGGATACACCGTAAGAGGGAACCATAGTGCCGAAGTAGTTGGCGATCATGCCATCGTATGACGCAGTGTGTTCAAATGCAGCGATAGCGAGGTCGAAACGAGTCTCTAGCGTTAGAGACTTATCGTTAGCATCCATCTCTGTGATAACGCGGTCGTAGTCGTGTGCGTTCACGACGATAGTGACGTCTTTGTGGTTTTTTGCTGCAGAGCGAACCATGGTTGGGCCACCGATGTCGATGTTCTCAACCGCGTCAGCAAGGGTGCAACCTTCTTTAGCAACGGTTTCTGCGAAAGGGTAAAGGTTAACCACAACCATGTCGATTGGGTTGATGCCATGTTTTTCCATTACATCATCGTCTTGACCACGACGACCAAGCACACCACCGTGCACTTTGGGGTGAAGCGTTTTAACGCGACCGTCCATCATTTCAGGGAAACCGGTGTAGTCTGAAACTTCGGTTACTGAGATGCCTTGCTGCGCGAGAAGGCGCGCTGTGCCACCTGTTGATAGAATATCTACGCCACGCTCAGCAAGAGCCTCGGCAAATTCTACGATACCAGTTTTGTCTGATACGCTAATCAAAGCGCGGCGAATAGGACGAGCGATAGTCATGCTTCCATTTCCTCAAAGTCACAGAGTTAATACGTAATAAAGATATTTGCCAAAAATGAACTTGTTCTTACGCTTTGTTATCGAGAAAAGGTAAGATATTGGCCAGTTTTGGTAAAGACCTTTGCCATCATCAATGATGAAAAGTCAGTCTCTGAGTTTGATGGCGCACATTCTAACTAATTTATTACAAAAAAGCTCGCGCAATCGTTTGGCATCGCAAAAATAATTGTAAAAACCGCGAGTTTTGATGGCAAACGTAACGAAAGCGTTAATAGGGAAGTTTATGTTTCAGATTGGAGAATTGGCAAAACGCTGCAATGTAACCGCCGACACGTTGCGTTTTTATGAGAAAAATCGACTGCTTAAGCCAGCGGGTCGCAGTGAGTCAGGCTATCGTTTGTATAACCAAGAAAACCAAAAACAAGTCAGCTTTATTCTAAAAGCGAAGGATTTAGGTTTGAGTCTCGATGAGATTCGCGAGTTGCTAGAAATCAAACTGGAGGCGACTGAGCACAGTTGCTTTGAAGTGAAGGCCATCACCAGTGCTAAATTGTTGGTGATTGATGAAAAAATCAATGAACTGACACGCATACGTAGTGCGTTAAAGAAAATCAATGATGCTTGTTGTGGTCATGATAATGATGATGCGAGCCACTGCTCTATTCTGACGGCGTTGGATGCTAACGACGCTGATTTATCTGACTGAATTGAGCGTTGTAGGTGTTGTCGAATACGTTCGGCAATGTCATAGGCTTGTTATTTTCCGCGGTTTTGTTTTTATATTGCATTATTCTCTAATGTCACGTTGTTACTATTGTTTTCTTTTTCTTTGACTGGTTAGATGATGAAGTGAAACAATACTACGGAGACCAACCGGTTGCCTTACAGTGGCAGACGCCTCAAGATCTGTTGATCGCAAGAGACAAATAATCTGTATTTATATTGATAATAACGAATGAAAAGCCTGACATGATCATCAGGCTTTTCAGTATTTGAACAAAGTTGGACTTGTTCTAGTTCATGCCGTATTTCTTAAGTTTTTTGCGAAGAGTACCGCGGTTGATACCCATCATAGTTGCTGCGCGAGTTTGGTTACCGCGAGTGTATTGCATGATGGTGTCTAGTAGTGGCTGTTCCACTTCCGCAAGAACTAATTCGTATAGTTCTGTGACTTCCTGACCGTTCAGTTGAGCCAAGTAGTTTTTAAGAGACGCTTTAACAGAGTCACGTAAAGGCTTCTGAGTAATCTGGTCTTGTGACGTTACTGTAGTTACTGTTAATGCTTCTGAAGTCAGATTTTGTTCGAACATATTCGGTTTAGCTCTTCTCTTAATTATGATGCAACGTTATACCTGTCATATATGTCGTCGCAGCGTGGTTGACTGCGTAAATCCTGCCTACTCAAATAGAATCTCTATCTTCATCGGTCTGAACTTACTTGTCGCCTAGCTGAAACGCCAACTATTCAGGCTAAATCAAAGTAACCTTCTAATGCCTCAATTTGCAGCTCGGCTGCATCAAGTGCGTTGAAGGTACGGCGAAACTCACTCGCTTGCTCATGTTCTTTTAAATACCAACCTACGTGCTTACGCGCGATGCGGGGACCTAAGTACTCACCATAAAATTCATGGAGAGCATGAACGTGACCGAGCAGAATGTCTTTTACTTCCGAATACGGAAGTTCAGGCATCGTGGTGCCGTTTTCCAAAAAATGCTGGATTTCCTGAAAAATCCACGGACGTCCCTGTGCGGGGCGCCCAATCATTAAAGCGTCTGCACCGGTGTACTCCAGTACATGCTTGGCTCTCTCTGGACTATCGATATCACCGTTAGCGATAACCGGTATCGAGATTGCCTGCTTGACCGCTTTAATGCTGTCATATTCCGCCTCACCTTTGTACATGCAAGCCTTGGTACGCCCATGGAGCGCTAAAGCTTGTATGCCGCAGTCTTCGGCTAATTTCGCAATTTGGACGCAGTTTTTATTGTCTGTGTCCCAACCTGTCCGAGTTTTCAATGTCACAGGAACATCGACTGCGTTCACTACCGCGAGCAGAATCTGTTTAATGATGTCTGGATGCTGTAGTAATGCAGAGCCGGCAAGCTTCTTGTTCACTTTCTTTGCTGGACAGCCCATGTTGATATCGATGATTTGCGCACCATTTTCAACACTAAACTGAGCAGCGTCGGCCATCAGCTGTGGATCGGCTCCCGCAATTTGTACCGAGCGAATACCTGACTCGCCTTCATGTACCATGCGTTGCTTCGATTTAGACGTTTCCCATAGCTTAGGATTGGACGACATCATTTCACTGACGGCCATTCCTGCCCCATAACGGAGACACAACTCACGGAACGGTCTATCGGTCACACCTGCCATAGGAGCAACGATGAGATTATTCTTTAGTTGGTAATTTCCGATTTTCAAAACGTCTTCACACTGTGAACCAGCAAGGGCGCGCATTTTACGCATTTTTTTGCGCCGTGAAAAGACTAATATTTGAGCATTTACAAATTGTTTTTGTAAAACGCCGAAAAATCAGTCAATTAGCTCGCAAAGTCTTGTCTAGCCTTGCTTACGACCCGAGATGCGACACCATTCACTTTGCTCTTTGATAGGATCAATGTGAAACGCATCACGATAATAATTAGCAACATCTTCGGCTTGCGTATCGAGCACACCCGACATCGCCAGTTGGCCATTTGGCTTAACTAATGACTGAATGATCGGTGAAAGTTCACGCAGTGGGCCGGCAAGAATGTTGGCGACCACCACATCAGCGATCAGATTCTGTGGCTGATCTTGGGGAAGGTAAACCGTCAGTTGATCAGCGACCCCATTACGTTCGGCATTATCTTTTGAAGCAAGCAATGCTTGAGGATCAATGTCGATGCCGATGACTTTTTCGGCGCCCAGTTTGATCGCAGCGATCGCTAAGATCCCAGAGCCACAACCAAAGTCGATGACGGTTTTACCGCTTAGGTCAAGTTGCTCTAGCCATTCAAGGCATAGTGCTGTCGTTGGGTGGGTGCCGGTACCAAACGCAAGGCCAGGATCGAGCATGACATTGACCGCATCAGGCTCTGGTACATCACGCCAGCTTGGGCATATCCACAGGCGCTGACCAAACTTGAGAGGGTGGAAGTTGTCCATCCACTCGCGTTCCCAATCTTTATCTTCCAACTGCTCGACCTTATAAGCAAAGCCCTCAGGCAGCAAACCGCTTAGTTTGGTTTGTTCGATGATAAGGTTGGTATCGGCTTCAGCGTCATACAGCGCAAGAATATCAGTATCGCCCCACAGACGCGTTTCACCGGGCAGAGGCTCGAATACTGGAGTATCGTGAGCATCCAGAAAGGTGACAGATAGCGCCCCTGTCTCGTCCATTAACATATCGCCAATCTGTTCAGCGTTTTGATTGGTCGCGTTGAGTTTAATTTGAATCCAAGGCATGGGATTGTGCTCTTACATTGATTAAAGTGAATTGGCGCAGAGTTTAGCAGAATTGTGCAGATTTTATCGACGAATCGCTGCGGAGCCAACAAAAAAACGGAGACCGAAGTCTCCGTTTTTAGCGCTGAATAGCTAGGGGATGATTACATCATGCCGCCCATACCACCCATGCCACCCATGCCACCCATACCGCCCATATCAGGCATTGGTGAAGAGTCTTTAGCTGGTAGGTCTGTAACCATCGCTTCTGTTGTGATCATCAGACCAGCAACCGACGCCGCGAACTGAAGTGCACTACGAGTCACTTTAGTTGGGTCTAGAATACCCATTTCAAGCATATCGCCGTACTCACCTGTTGCAGCGTTGTAACCGTAGCTACCGTCACCCGCTTTAACGTTGTTAGCAACCACTGAGTCTTCATCACCAGCGTTCTTAGTGATTTGACGAAGTGGTGATTCCATTGCACGCAATGCAACGCGAATACCAACGTTTTGATCTTCATTGTCACCTTCTAGGTCAACAATCTTAGAAGCCGCGCGGATAAGAGCCACACCACCACCAGCAACAACACCTTCTTCAACCGCAGCGCGAGTCGCATGCAATGCATCTTCTACGCGGTCTTTTTTCTCTTTCATTTCAACTTCAGTTGCAGCGCCAACTTTGATCACAGCAACACCGCCCGCGAGCTTAGCAACGCGTTCTTGCAGTTTCTCTTTGTCGTAATCTGAAGTCGCTTCTTCGATTTGCTGACGAATTTGCGTCACGCGACCTTGGATCATCGCTTCTTCACCCATACCATCGATGATGGTGGTGTTTTCTTTAGTGATCGCAATACGCTTCGCTTGACCTAAGTCTTCTAGTACTACTTTTTCAAGTTCTAGACCCACTTCTTCAGAAATCACCGTACCGCCAGTTAGAACCGCAATGTCTTGTAGCATGGCTTTACGACGGTCACCGAAACCAGGCGCTTTCACAGCCGCAACTTTCACGATACCGCGCATGTTGTTGACAACCAGTGTTGCAAGCGCTTCGCCTTCAACATCTTCTGCAATGATCAATAACGGACGTGACGCTTTTGCTACCGCTTCTAATGTCGGTAGAAGCTCGCGAATGTTCGAGATTTTCTTGTCGATCAGAAGAATGAATGGGTTTTCTAGTTCAACAGAACCCGCTTCTTGGTTGTTGATGAAGTAAGGAGACAGATAACCGCGGTCAAACTGCATACCTTCGACCACATCTAGCTCATCTTGCAGCGCTTGACCTTCTTCAACCGTGATAACACCATCACGACCAACTTTGTCCATCGCTTCTGCAATGATGTTACCAACGCTCACGTCAGAGTTTGCAGAGATAGTACCGACTTGCGCGATAGCTTTGGTGTCTTCACATGGTACAGACAGCTTTTTCAGCTCTTCAACCGCAGCAATAACAGCTTTATCAATGCCACGTTTAAGATCCATTGGGTTCATACCCGCTGCAACCGCTTTAAGGCCTTCAGTAATGATAGATTGCGCTAGAACGGTCGCCGTTGTTGTACCATCACCTGCCGCGTCGTTTGCTTGAGACGCGACTTCTTTTACCATTTGCGCGCCCATGTTTTGGAACTTGTCTTCAAGTTCGATTTCACGTGCGACTGATACACCATCTTTTGTGATAGTTGGTGCACCAAAAGATTTGTCTAGCACCACGTTACGGCCTTTAGGACCGAGGGTTACTTTTACAGCGTCAGCGAGAACGTTGACACCTTCTAGCATTTTAATACGTGCGTCATTACCAAATTTAACGTCTTTAGCAGCCATCTTTAGTTTCCTTTTCTAAATTCTTTGGTTGGATTAATGCTTGAACTTGAGCAAAAAATTACTCAATGATTGCTATTTATTCAACGATTGCCATGATGTCGTTTTCAGACATCACCAGCACTTCTTTACCGTCGATTTTTTCAGTTTTGGTACCGTAGCCTTCAGCGAAGATTACCGTATCACCAACTTTAACGTCTAACGGCATAACGGTACCGTTTTCTAGGATGCGGCCTTTACCTACAGCAAGAACAACACCGCGAGTCGATTTCTCTGCGGCAGAACCAGTAAGAACAATACCACCCGCTGATTTAGACTCAACTTCTTGGCGTTCTACAATAACTCGGTCGTGTAATGGACGAATGTTCATTGGTCGTTTTCTCCTGAAAATTTCCATGTTGATGTGATAATTGCCTTGAACAGGCGCCAAAGCCTTGTGCTTGTGGTAGGTATATGAGGGGCAATCTAGACAAACCCAAGGGGCAAAGAAAAGTTTTTTGTGATCAAGGTTAGATTTGAGTGATGAGTTAGAAAAGCGGGATAAAGAGGACGTCATTCTGAACAGGGAGGCACGACCGTGATTCAGAATCTAGGTTTCACCGCATTCTCGTTGATCCGCCACGCGCTACTTTAGATTCCAGATAACTCGTCCCTCGTTTCTGGAATGACGAAATAAAACCCACCGTACATAGCCTTACATTGCGAATAACCCCAACCCAACTAGCGCCACTGATCAAAAGGAATAATCTCTGCCTCCGGCTTTGAGTCAATATCACTACCATCACTGTCGAGCACATCTTGAAACTTGACCATTTGCGATACCAGCTCACGCATTAAAACCACATTAGCATGATTGGGGTTTTTACAATTACCCACTACACGATCAATGTGGCTTTGTTGCGCCCATAGTCTATCTTGCATCGGTTCAGAGGCCGATTGAATCAGCTCTTGGCACATCTGATGTTTAAACTGAGCAAAAGCAATCGGATTACTTTCTGCTAGCGCCATTAACTCATCAAATGCTGGAAGGGTTTGGTTGATTAACGGTGAGTTCATGCAGCCTCCTCTAATGTTGATTAAACTATCAACAACACTATTAAAAATAGTCGAAAAAAGCGCAATTGTGTATTGAGGAACTTGATGTCTTAGCAATAATACGGGGGGAGCTATACCAAGCTGTTGATTTTATAAACGCAGCGCCGTTGACCTTCGACGATATGCTCTGTGCGCTCGATGTAAAATTTATCGCCAAGCAGGCGCTGAAAGATATTGAGCTCTGACTGACATAAACTGGGACAACGTGTGGCGGCTTTACAGATTGGGCAATGATTTTCGATCAATAAAAAACAATTACCCAACTTTTCTAACTCGGCCATATAACCGTCTTGCTGGCGAAGAGAGACTAATCGATGCAGCTTTTGTTCGAGGGTTTGGCATTTCTCCAACTCGGATAAATAAAGACGGTAGGTTTTGGCTTCGCGTTCATCGGCGACTTTTTGCAGTCCCTCTACGCCGAACAAGGTTTCAACCGCCTCAATCATTTGAATCGTCAACTCACCGTGGCGATCGGTGAACTTAGCGTGGCCCTTTGGCGTTAAAGACCAATGACGCGTTGGGCGACCTACTTTCACCTTTACGTCTTCAAACGCGAGCAACCCGTCATCTTCAAGCCCTTGCAAATGTTGGCGTGCGCCCATCGTGGTCATGGCTAATTCATCGGCGATTTGCTTGGCGGTCACCGCACCACCACGCTTAACGGTTTGTAGTATTTTCTCGACGCTTTTCATGTGTGCTCCCTCAACGCTATAAATATTATGAAGTAAGCTATTTATAAAGCAAATGCTTTACGTCTCGATATATTGCATCGCCACTAAAGGTTTGGTTCGGCTATAGCGCTCAAACAGTGATTTGAGACTATTGGGTAACGCGTCACTATTGATGGCTTGAAACCCATATTGAGCATAAAAGCCTTCAAGGTGTTGGTAAGCGAAACAGTAATCGCCCACCTTCAACACTTGCTGCTGACAGTAGGCCATAAGCTGATGACCAAAACCATGTTGCCGATAGTCAGGCACGACTAACATCCCGGTTAATAGTCGATATTGTTCAACATTACGCAAACGCACTAGGGCGACAATTTGGTTTTGATGATAGCCGACAATCGTCAATTCATCTTTCTTCGCTTTGCCAGCAGGGTAGTGCGCTTTATACAAGCGGGCCACCAGCGGCAGTTTTATTGGGTCTAGCGTTGCTATCTGCAGCGTATTCATCAAAGAGTAAAACCAAGGGCTAAAGTAAGGTAGAATGCAGGCAGTTTAGATTAGCCAGCAAAAGCAATGCAAATTAAAACCAACGCAGACTTAAGTCACTACCATACCTTTTCGATTCCTCAGACTTGTGCTTACTTAGTCAAAGCGCACAGTGTCGACGATTTGAAAGCCATCTATCAAAATCCAGCTTGGGCGAGCTTACCTAAGCTTGTGTTGGGCAGAGGCAGCAATATGCTGTTTACCCAAGCCTATCAAGGTGTGGTGATTCTCAATCGTCTGCAAGGAAAAACCGTGACAGAAACAGACACGGCGTGGCACTTACATATTGCTGGTGGCGAGGATTGGCCATCATTGGTCAAATGGTCGGTTGAGCAAGGCTATGCTGGGCTTGAAAACTTGGCGTTGATCCCTGGCTGCTGTGGCAGTGCTCCCATTCAAAACATTGGCGCGTATGGCACTGAACTTCAAGATGTCTGTGAGTATGTCGATATACTTAATCTCGAAGACTTCATCGTGCAAAGGCTCAGCGCAGAGTCATGTCAGTTTGGCTATCGAGACTCGATTTTCAAACGTCAACTGCAAGGCAAAGTCATCATCACTGCGATTGGCTTGAAACTGAACAAAGCTTGGCAAGCCAATATTGAGTACGGCCCACTGCGCGCCTTGACGGTTGAGGGTAAGCAACATCATTCCACCGATGACATCAGTGCCAACGATATTTTTCAACGTGTATGCCAAGTTCGTATTGAGAAACTTCCCGATCCAGAAAAAGTGGGCAATGCCGGTAGTTTTTTTAAAAACCCAATCATATCAATGCCCCACTTTGAACGACTTAAAGCGCAATTCCCGAACATTGTTGCCTATCCTGCTGACGACCAGATGAAAGTCGCCGCGGGTTGGCTTATCGATCAGTGTCAGCTTAAAGGGTTTACTGTTGGCGGTGCGCAAGTTCACCCGAAGCAAGCCTTGGTGCTGATAAATGCCAATCAAGCCAGTGCCGACGATGTGGTAAACCTTGCCGCTCACATCCGCGACAGCGTTTATCAGCGCTATCAGATAAAACTTGAGCACGAGGTCCGTTTTATGGGCGCACTAGCAGAAACCAATCTCGACACGATTTTGGAGCAGCGCCAATGAAAGACCACTCAATCAAACTCGGCATTTTACACCTATTGGCTCAGGGCGGTTTTCACTCTGGCGAGCAGCTCGGTGAACAGTTCGGCGTGTCGCGCGCCGCGATTAGTAAACACGTCAAAGGTATTCAGCAATGGGGCGTGGATATTTTTAGTGTGCAAGGCAAAGGGTATCAACTGGCCCGCCCGATGCAACTGCTTAACCAAGCGCTTCTTTCCAAGCAACTGACCACTCCTGTACAACTGATTCCCATCATCGATTCGACCAATCAATACTTGCTCGAACGCATCGATAGCTTAGAGTCTGGCGCCGTGTGCATCGCGGAGTATCAAGCCAAAGGCCGTGGACGTCGTGGGCGTGAATGGGTGTCGCCTTTTGGCGCTAACTTATATTTATCGATGTTCTGGCGCTTAGATGCCGGAATGGCGGCGGCGATGGGGCTGAGCTTGGTGGTGGGTGTGGCCATTGTCGAGGCGCTTGAAGCGCTGGGCTTAAACGGCGTTAAGCTCAAGTGGCCCAACGATCTCTATTATCAAGACCGAAAACTTGCCGGTATTTTAGTTGAGATGTCAGGCCAAGCAGGCGCGGCAGCGAATATTGTGATCGGCATGGGCATGAATTTGGCGATGGCAGAGGATACGCAAGGGATTACCCAGCCATGGGCAAGCTTAACCGAAGTGGCACAATTACAACCGTTCGACCGTAACCAACTGGCCGTCACGATGATCCAAACGCTACACCGCGCACTCAGTGATTATGAGGTGTATGGCATGCAAGGTTTCGTCGAACGCTGGAACCGCTTAGATAATTATATTGGCCGACCAATCAAGTTGATCATGGGGCCAAGGGAAATAAGCGGTATTGCTAAGGGCATCAATGAGCAAGGTGCTGTTTTGCTTGAGACCGAGCGCGGCATCGAGAGCTTTATTGGTGGGGAGATTAGCTTGCGAGCGGCTAGGTTATAGTCACAAGCTCATAATGCCCAAAGCCGTCATTCTGAGCACTTGGGCTTCCCATTGTTCACTTGAATAATGGCACATTCTAGTTGGCGCATAACAAGAAATAATTTAGCTCGATAGTTAAAATAAATACCATCATCAAACCTCTCACGTAATATTAATTCGGCATCACTTCCCTCTTCCGCCAAGGAATTCAGCCCTAAAAGAGCGACGGTACCGGTTTGCTTATGTACCCATTCCGCACGTTCAACGTCATCGACTGACATAGTTAACCCGGCATACAAACTATTGACAGATGCCGTCAATATATCCAAAAGTATATCGACATCACCAAATGCATTGGTTAACGATTCAATATCTAAACCATGACTGTCTACTACTCCCCAGCCTTGTAACACAGAACGTAGATCATGAAGCCGGATAGGCTTACTAAGGAAATCATTCATACCTGCTGCCAAACAACGTGATCTCTGAGCATTCAATACATCGGCCGTCATCGCAACAATCGGAATATCACGATATATCGCATTTTCTAATCGGATTTGTTGGCTTAACTGGTAACCATCCATATAGGGCATGTGACAATCACAGAGCACTAATGCGTAATCTTGATTGGCCAGATAACTTAACGCATCATTGCCATTTTCTGCCATGTCGAAAAGTAAACCGATTTGGTGTAGTTGATGGGCCATCAACATACGATTAACATCATTATCTTCAACAACTAAAATTCGAATCGGCAATACGGCATCCTGATAATCAGAGATAACCGCTGTGTCTTTCAATCCTAAAATTTCGTAACAGACCAGTTGTACACTTCTATTCGTGATAGGTTGTGAATTTAATAACCATTGTCCATCACCTCGACGCACTCCCACCATGCCAGACAAAGGGGTTAAATAAACTTCTGCCTCAGCCTTGTAATCACTGAATGTCACAACTGACGCGCTTTTATTTACTGCCACTCCTAAAGATAGAAGGTGGCTGGTCAAACTCGAGTTTAATATTGGATCTTGAACCTTTACGCTCACAGATAAACCATGTAAGTGAGGATCGGTTTTTTCCTTAGCACTGATAAGCAATGGAATCTGAAAACCAACCCAACTTCCTTGATCTTTTTGACTCTCAACGATCATTTCACCAGACATTAATTCTATCAGATGCTGACTAATGGTAAGGCCTAATCCGGTACCACCAAATCTCCGCGTCGTCGATTTTTCAGCTTGGGCGAAAGGTTGGAATATTCTTGCCACTTGTTCTTCACTCATACCAATTCCGCTATCCTTGACGCCGATCTTGAGTAGATGTTTATTATTATGCTCAGTAACAACTTCCAGCGTAATTAATAGGCCACCTTCATTGGTAAACTTGATCGCATTACTAACGAGATTGATCATTACTTGTTGTAGTCGGTACTCATCTCCTTTGTAAATGGCTGCCAAACTTGGCTCGATTTGTAGCACTAGTGACAAATTTTTCTTCTTTACTTCATTGCCACTTACCAGTAACACATGATCAATTAGATCACGTAAAACAAAGGGGGATGATTCTATTTCAAGTTTATTAGCTTCGATTTTAGAATAATCTAAAACATCAGAAACGATATGATATAAAGTGGAAGCCGAAGAAGAAGTCACTGCCAACATTTGTCGCTGTTCAAAATTCAATTTAGTCATCGAAATTTGTTCTAGCATACCTATAATTCCATGAATTGGCGTACGAATTTCATGGCTCATCGTGGCTAAAAAAATCGCCTTAATTTGTGCCTCATTTTCTGCTTTTTCCTTAGCCTTCTCTAAAGCAATTTCAATTTTGTTTTTATAAACTAATAACTTTCTGAGTCGCCAGTACGCCCGAGTAACGAGAATAATAACCAATGCTGTAGCAATAAAAAATGGACCTAGTTTTTTCAACACCGCTATCCAGCTAATCTCATTAAGAGAGCGCATTGGAAACCAACGATTGACAATCTCTTCTCGCTCTAATTTTTCAAGACTGGCAATAGAACGGTTCACAAGTGGTATTAACGGAGCATAGCGATTGTGTATCGCCAAAACAAAATCGTTATTTATTGATGTTTTTCCTGTAATCGCTAAATCAAACTGAGGGTTATCTCGTAAACTGTTAGCGATGGAGGCAATGTCACCGATATAAGCGTCAGCATGACCAGCAGCCAGACTTTCTAAACCAAGCTCAACATTCTCTGATACTTCATAGGTAAGAGAAGTGATCTTAATTTTTACATCACCGAGCAGCTTCCTGTCTGTGCCAATAATTTTTTTATTTGCCAAGTCGCCGATGCCTTTTATTTTTTGTTCACGCCGAGAAACAATAACAACTGGTAAACTAAAAAAGCTATCCGTCGCTACCCACTCAGAGAGCGACGGTATTAATCTTTTAGGGATAAATATAGCGTCCACAGCAGCTTCTTTAAAAAGGTCATTGCTATTTTTATGTCGATAAAGATCATAAGAAAAGTACACACCCAAGTTATTTTTAATACTATCAATGTAATCTTTCGCTGCGCCGTTGGGTTTATTATTGTTATCGATGAAAGAAATAGGATTGTTACCATCTAACCAAGCTAATCTTATCGGCGGTAAATCTTTTAACCACGCTCGCTCTTTAGGACGAAGGAATATCGAACTATGTCCCATATAAGTATATGCTATACGAAACCACTTCTTCTCTAAAGCTATCATGTCTTGAGAAGAAGGCGAGGACAGGCCTTGATTAATTTTATCCAACAACAAATTATTATTTTTATGCACACCAAAATGAATACTATTGACCAATAATGGCGCTTGAGCGACAATCATAAGTTCTTTTTTGTTGTCAGTTAAGTGTTTACTTACTGCTCGGTTACCAATATAGACATCAGCCTCTCCATTTTTAATCGCATTGAGAGCTGCGACTGTGTCTGACACTACTATTTTTTTTGCTTTGGGATAATAGTCGTTGAAATTATCATCAAGTAAGAAGCCCTTTTCAACAACTATGCGTGATTCGTTAATTTCATTAATGTTTTTAAAGTAGAAGCTATTTGGATTCACAACCACAACAAACGGGCTTTTGTGGTAGGCTTTAGAAAATGAAATACAGGGTTGATTATCGCTACTAGCAAATGCATCAATTAAAATATCAATATCACCACGGCAAAGACCTTTTCTGGCTGCCGCCCAATCGTTAAACTCATACCAGTCAGGCTGATAATCGATATCATTAAGTAGCGCCGTGATCACATCAACACTAAAACCAGTTGGTCTAACCTGATTGGCTAATTGATAAGGAGGCCAACCCTGTTCAAGATAACCAACCTTTAGGTAACGATGGGTTTCAGTAGCTAAAGTGCATACGCTAAAAAACCAAAGAGTAATAAGTAAAACACGCATTCGAATAACCTACAGATTCGTTTAAATAGCCTAATGACACCCAGTAAAATGGCATAGCATACTTTCACTATACAATAAACTCACTTGAATTCATTTTCTAGCTGTGTTCAGCCATCTCGTCTTCTCTCTACACGTCATCGGTCTTGTTTTTACTCGGTTTGTGAACAAAAATTAGCCATGATAGTCTTTTCCGAATCCATATGTGATATAATAGAAACTTATTATCCTATGCATACTTCTAATAAATGGTAATGATATGAAAGTCATGATAGCCGATGATCACCCAATCGTATTATCTGGCGTGAAAGCATTAATAGAAAACCAAAATAAAGGTTTCAAAATTATCGCAGAAGCAACCAGTGTCGAAGCGCTATTTAAAACCTTATCGAAAGAAAAAATCGACATTTTGATCACTGACTACAGCATGCCTAATAATGATTACGTCGATGGTATCGCCATGATCAATAAAATAAAACGCGAGCATCATAATATTAAGATTATTGTGCTAACGCAAATGACCAACACGGCATTACTCAACTCATTAGTACGATCAGGCATTGATGGTGTATTACTTAAGAAAGATGTTCTTACGGATATTCACCACGTTATTTCTGTTGTAAAAAATGGTGGGAAATATATTTCACCAAGCGTCAGTAATTTAATACTAAGCCGGCAACGCACGTTAACAGAACCTTCTCCAAAAGAGTTGGAGGTATTGAGGTTATTCAGCTCTGGTATGAGTGTATCAAAAATAGCCATCCACACGAATCGCAGTATAAAAACGATCAGCACTCAGAAAAAACAAGCGATGATAAAACTAGGTCTCGAGCATGATTCAGAAATTTATGAATATATAAAAAGCCTCGATTAATGATACGAGGCTAATATTTAATCATTTTAACGTAAAGAATGAATATAATATATATCCATCTCTTTCTTATACGTTTATCTTATTTCTTTTGATATGGAAAAAAACAGTCCTTCATCATCGATGAGGATTAATGTTATTGGGCTATTTTTTATCGGTGATGTTAAAAGAACCTTTTCACTTGATCTGGGTAAGATAGTGCGATTAAAATTTTTATAGTGATGACCATTGATCTCTATCTTCGATAAATTAACATGAATATCAGACTGGTTTCTAATCCTTAAATAATGTTTTCCTTGTTCTTCTTCTTCACTTAACTCAATGACTTTTTCAAATTCTTCATTCGATAATGTCATTGAAGAGTTTCTGTAGAAAACTTTATATTGTGTCTGCATGATCAATGCAATTTTATCTGATTGATGATTAGTGTTTGGTGGCAATTCATAAAGATTTAACCAATACAATTGCTCCGTCGTGACCGGCTTACGCTTTATACTGAGGAATCCCCTAATGATTTTGATAAAAATCATCAAGTTAAGGTAGATACACATCTTGTCATATGATCAAATGGTTTCGCCAAAAATCAATAACCAGACAACAAGATGTGCGAACTCGATATTTTACACGACTCTCTTTACCAATTCTGCCCCGAATTACACTTAAAACGACTCAACAGCTTAACGTTGGCTTGCCACGCATTACTTGACTGTAAAACTCTCACTCTTACCGAACTTGGCCGTAACCTGCCGACCAAAGCGAGAACAAAACATAACATCAAACGGATCGACCGATTGTTAGGTAATCGTCACCTCCACAAAGAGCGACTCGCTGTATACCGTTGGCATGCTAGCTTTATCTGTTCGGGCAATGCGATGCCCATTATACTTGTTGATTGGTCTGATATTCGTGAGCAAAAACGGCTTATGGTATTGCGAGCTTCAGTCGCAC
>NZ_NIVQ01000027.1 GCF_002811245.1 Vibrio salilacus
TCTATGTGCTACCGAAGTTGGACCGACTTGACCAATTAAATAATTAAATTGGTATTACTCTCATATCGAGTTGACGCTATTTCCGCTTGGGAGCCAATGGGTTACCAAACTGACTTACTTTCAGTAGCGGAAGTGCACAATTTGGGTATCAATGGAGTCTATCAGCTCTCGTTTAACCTTATTTCTCGACCTTCTCATCTTGAATTTGCAGGGGATGAACCCGTTCGTTTACTGCAGGCACTCCAAGTAGCTATCGATTGGATTAAAACGCACCCACAGCAAGCCATCATGCTAGTGTCGCAACGACTTGAGGTGCCTGTAGATCAGATTGACTGGTCTTGGGACGACTATGTTTTTCGCCTATCGCTAGGTAACTCACTGTTATCAAACCTACAATTGCAAGCGCGCTGGGCGATAAATAGCGGTTTGGTCAGTAAGTCTCCTCCAGATTTTAGGCAAGTGCTTTACTCATCCCCATATCAACAAATGTTAGCAGAAAGGAAATGACGTCATGCTTGACTCGATGTTTAAGAAGATGTTTGTTCTGTCGACAACCACGATGTTACTGACGCTTTTTATTGTGGTGTCGTTTATTAAAATTCATGCCGAGCATAAAGCAACCAAGACCAATTTAGATCAAGTGATTGATCTGCAGCTTAGTGTCGATTTATTACGTAGCCAACTATGGGCATTTATGCAGTTTCGAGATCAGCCGAGTTTAAATCAGGTCGAGTTTGCACAGGCGGACCTAGCGACTAAGTTTACGGCCTACAAAAATAAACACATCCAATTAGATAACTTACAGCGAATGAATGGCAGTTTGAGTAATCTTCTTGGCCAAGAGAAGGCGTTGTTTTTTACCAATTTCAATGATACTAGCCCAGCAATACAAACGGTTTTAGATACTCGAGCACTGCTGCAATCTCGCTATAACATGATTATGCAGAATATGACCGAAGAACTCGCCTATATTCATAGGCAGGTGCTTAACAAGAATACCATCAATTTACAAAACGTAATGAGCACGGCCGCGGTATGGTTAATTGCCTGTTCTTTACTGGTCAGTGGGGTCGCTTGGTTGATCCTGTTTAGATTTAGAGCGGGGGCGGATGCAATGAAGAGAGCGATCCTCGACTTAGCAAGTGGGCAACTAGATACCAAAGTAGAAAATGTCAAAATGGACAGTGAATTCAGAGTGATATCGAGATTCTTTAATCAAATGACCGCCTCTTTACGTCAGTCGACGGTTACTAAGCAAGAGTTAGAAGAAGAGGTTAAGCGTCAGACCATGCAGTTACATAAAAAACAGCAGCAATTACTATTTTTGTCTGAACACGATCCTTTAACTAATTTGATGAACCGCAGAGCGTTTGATAAACAGCTAGAGAGCGCATTGATTAAAGCCAATCGTACTGAGCGAAAATTGGCGTTGCTGTTCCTCGATTTGAATGACTTTAAACAGGTTAACGATACTTATGGACACAATGCAGGCGATATGGTCTTGACGACTGTTGCTAAGCGGTTAATCGATTGCATTCGTGAATCTGATTTTGTTGGTCGCTTAGGGGGAGATGAGTTTGTAATCTGTTTAGATCTGCTGACCAGTTTCGATGTTGTTAAGCAGAAGGTCGTACAGATAAAAAAATTGGTCAATCAACCCATCTATTATAACGAGCGATATTTGCAGGTTAGTGTCAGTGTTGGTATTAGCCGTTATCCGGATGACAGTAAAAACAAAGACATATTAATGAGTATTGCTGATGAAGCGATGTACTGTGCTAAGACACGCAATCAGATTCATCAAGGTCAAGGTTCTCCACTTGAAGATGACGAAGGTGAGGCTAATGTGGTCAGTATTTCGTTAAATAAACACGAACAAACTGGCGCTGGCTCACAAAAGTGTAAATATTAGTTAACACTGTTGTTAACTTGCCATTTCGATCTCACTCTCGACATCAATGTCAATAATAGACATCTTATCCGGGTTTGATTCACCCTTTTTGGTGAGTCGTTAAGGGATAGGAAGCCTAAAATGGATAAAGAACATAGTATGCGCGAAAACTTACTCGCGTTATTGTTGGGTAGTGCCTTAGTTTCACTGGGCGTGATATTTTTTAACAAAGCGGGGTTATTGACAGGTGGAACCGCCGGCCTAGCGATTTTCCTCACTAAGGTCAGCAGCTTTAGTTTCGGTCAGATCTTTTTTGCTTTGAATTTGCCATTTTACCTTCTTTCTGTGGCTCGTATGGGTTGGCGTTTTACCATTAATACCTTTATCGCGGTGTCGATCGTTTCGTTCGCTGTCGATCATCTTCACCACGTGATTGAAATCGCCCGTATTAATACTTTCTATGCGGCACTGATTGGTGGTGGGCTGATCGGGATTGGAATGTTGGTTATTTTCCGCCATAAGATGAGTTTAGGTGGTTTTAATATTCTGGCCTTGTTCCTTCAAGAACGTTTCGGTATTCGAGCGGGTAAGGTTCAAATGGCGCTCGATTGTACCATCGTGGTGTTATCACTGTTCATCGTTGATCTTTCACTGATTTTGCTATCGGTGATGGGCGCTGTGGTAACGAATTTAATTTTGGCCATGAATCATAAACCAGGCCGCTATCAACCCAAGCCGTCCGCGGCGTAAGCGGCCATAGTTTGAAAAGGCTTAGCATCGCTATAATGCCACTCGCTCTTAAGCGAGTGGCATTAAGCCATTTACGGCCACTATTGGTTTGGTCTTGATCTGAGCATGATTACGACCTTTGTTGGTGTGTTGCCGATTATGTTTGAAACCATCCCGCAAGCACGTTTCGTCATCCCCATTTCAGTCGCTCTTGGTTTTACAGTGTTGTTCACCACCTTGTTAAAATTGGTGTTGGTACCTTGTTTGTATTTGATTTAAATCTCTTGATGCTTATGGACTAAGCCAAAATCGGCCAGCACGGCGTACGCGGCTGGGATCATAAACAGCACCAGCAGTGTCGAGGCGAAGATGCCAAACACGATCGAGATGACCAGTGGTTGAATTACTTGTGCCTGCAAACTGGTTTCAGTCAGCAGTGGCAATAAACCTGCTGCGGTTGTCATTGATGTCAAAAACACCGCTCGAAAACGTTCGCGGCTGGCTTTGACGACAGAGTCATGTACGCTGTCTCCCTCATCAACGTGATGGCGGATGTACTGAACTAACAATATCGAGTCGTTGACGACGATCCCGGCGAGTGAGACAAACCCCATCATACTCGGCATGCTCAGCGAATGTCCGAGCAAAATATGTCCCCAAACTACGCCGATAAAGGCGAGCGGGATGGCAAGCATAACCACCACTGGCTCTAGGTAACTTCTGAATTGGTAACTCAAAATAGCAAAGACACCAAATAGGCCTAACAAAAAGCCTTTGCCCATTGAAGCGCCCGTTTCTGCGGTGTCTTTTGCTTCACCTTCAAAATCAAAACGTAACCCTGGGTATTTGGCGAGAAGTTTGGGCGCCTCTTCACGTTGAAATTGAGCAATAATCGCGGTGGAGTTGGCTTTACTGTTGTCGATATCGCCGAAAACGCTAATGGTACGTAATCCATCTATCCGTTGAATTCGCACGTAGTTACGTTGAAAGCTCAATGTTGCGATGGTCGCCAGTGGAATCTGGCTGCCACTTGTCATAATAATAGGGAAGTTAGCCAGTTGTTGTAGATCGCCAGCTTGGATCTTATCTAGGCGGACATCAATGGTGATGTTTTCAATGCCGACTTGTATTTCGTCTGCGGTTTGACCAAAGAATGCCGCCCGAAGCTGACTGGCAATCATCTGTCCGTTGACGCCATAACTCTCTGCGCCTGGGCGCAATTTAACCAACACTTCCTCTTTACCCATTCGCATATCATCCAAGATTCCGTGAACACCATCGAACTGATTAAGGTATTGTTGGATATCGATAGAAGCGGCCTTGAGTTGATCAAGATCATGATGTTTAGCTCGAATCTCGATCGCACGACCGCCAGGGCCCATTGTCGGTTGTTTAAATACCAATGAGATTGGGTCGGCTAATTCACCCACGTCATTGCGCCACGCTGTAATAAATTCATCAACCAAAGTGTTGCGGCTTTCTGCGCCGAGCAGATCAAGCCTGACGGTTGCAATGTGTGGGCCCGATTCGTTGGCATCCGCGTTAGTGTTGAATTGACTGGTGATGTGTTGAATGAGCGGTGTGCCATTTTCAACCCTTGCTGACCACTCTCGGCCAAGCTCGGTTGCCGATAAGACGATCTTATTAACGGCAGCTTCTGTTTGCGATAACGATGAGCCTGGCGGGAGGATAATTCTAGCCTCTGCGATGTCACCATCCAGTTCGGGAAAGGGTTGAAACTTTAGCAAGCCGCCAGCAATCGTTGCGATAGAGATAAACAACAGAGCGACAACACTGCCTAAAAACGCATAACGAAACTCAACCACTCGTTCAACGCCATTGACTAAGGTGGTGTTGCGAAAGTACTCAAATTTATCGAGTAATTTTTGCTTGAATTTCGCTGTCGGTTTGTCGCTTTTTTGTTTGTGTAATGAGTGAGATAAGTGATTTGGTAGAATTAAAAAGGCTTCGACCAAGCTCAACGTTAACACCAGTATTAATACTTGGGGAACGGCTTTGAGCACCGCCCCCATCTCGCCTTCTAAAAATAACAAGCTGCCAAAAATACAAACTGTGGTAAGAAACGAGGAAATCACACCCGGAAGCACTTTTTTTACGCCCTTTACGACTGCGTCATCGATCTCTTCACCGCGGTCGAGGTGGGCGGCGATAGATTCGGCGATCACAATGGCATCATCCATCATGATCCCGATAGCCATCAGTAAGCCAACCAACGACATAATATTGATCGAAAGGCCAAGCTGCGCCATTAAAAATAGACCGCCAAGAAAAGCTACCGGCAGACCTGCCGCCACCCAAAACGAGTAGCGCAGCGAAAAGAATAACCACATGGTGGCAAACACCAAGATGATCCCTTGCCAACCATTACGAACCATCATAGTTAAGCGATCCCAGAGCACTGATGATAAATCGTTGGTCAGTTCTAGTTTGACTCCCATTGGCGCCAGTGCTTGTTGGTCGTTAACAAACTGTTCGACGCGCTCTTTAATTCTGAGTGCATCATCTTCTTTGTTCTTACTCACTTTGAGCAGTGCCGATGGGTGTCCATCAAACAATACTTTCTGCTCATCAAGTTCGAAGCGGTCGGTGATAGTGGCGATATCTTTTAAGCGAATCAATGAACCGTTAGCACCAGACGCTACCACGATAGTTTCGAGTTGCTGTGGAGTGATACGACGTTCATCAAAGCGAATAAGGAAATTTTTGTCTGGCGTTTCAACATTACCGCTGGGTAATTTAATGTTCTGTCGTCCGATTTGGTCGGCGATGTCTCCGACACTCAAGCCAAGTTGGCGCATGGCTTGCGAGTCAAGCTCAACACTAAATTGATGATCGGAAAACCCTGTAACACTCACCAGTGATACGTCATAGTCTAACTTTAACGTCTGCTTAAGCTGCTCTGCGTATGCTTTTAATTCAGGCCAAGTGGTTTCGGCGGTAATCGCAACATCGACCACAGGTTCATTCCAGTCAAGCTCTTGTACAATTGGTGATTCAATCTCTTGGGGAAAATCGCTGATCGAATTAATTTGTGTTTGCACATCGACCAGCATGCGACCGATGTCTGCTTGCTGATTAAGTTTGAGGATCAGGCGAGCAGAACCTTCAGTGGCTTCACATTGCGTCTCTTCAATATTCGCCAAGCCATCGACGGCATCTTCCATGCGTACACAAATACTTTCTTCGACCTCTTGTGGTGAAGCGCCGGGGTAGACCACGCCCGCCATAATGTATGGGGGATCAAATGCTGGAAAGGTTTCGCGTTTAATATTAGCTAGCGAGGTGACCCCTAGTAGCAATAGCCCAAGCATCAGCAGGTTAGCGGCGGTCGGGTGTTTTGCGAAGAATCGAATCATTGCGGGGACTCCCCGTTGTCGGTCGTTTCTTTTAGTGACATACCTTCAATTGCGGGCAACAAGTCATTGATAATTAGCTTATCCCCTTGCTCTAACTCACCGTCAATGATCACGTTATTGTCTCGGCGATATAACACCTCAACAGATTTGAATACGAGGCGGTTGTCCGCGTCCATCAGATAAATAGTGTCGCCATGCAAAGCACGTTCAGGGATCACCCAGCTTGGATTGGCTTGACCTTCGATAGTGACGCGAACGAACATACCATTCATGAGCGGTGGTGCACTGGTCGGATCAAGATAGCGATAATCCTGGGCGATTTCTAAAATTACGCCTGCGGTGGCTTGATTGGGGTCTACCGTTTCACTAATACGGCTTACTTTCGCCGGCCAGGTTGCGTGTAAGTTACCGCTGCTTAAATCAATACTGGCGTTAATAAAATTCATGTCAGGTCGGGGAATGCCAGACTCATCGCGACGAATTTCACCCAAACTTGACGCGAGGGTTTGCATATCATGAATAGAGAGCTGTGCTTCGACTTCCATGATCGCCATTCCATGCGCACTGACCATGGCTTGTTGAAGATTAACCACCTGATCTTGCTCAATATCGACAGACGCGATACGCAGATCATAGGGCAGAGTAATAATGGTTTTGCTTAATGAGCGCTTTGCCTCATCGACTTTGGAGGTATTCACTTTTACGAGTGCTTGGGCAACCCGTTTTTCATCAGGAAGCAAGGCGATTTGGTTTTCAATCTCTTGGACCAACTTGCGTTGTGATAATGCGCTTTGTTGTTGTTGATCGACATCCGATTGTGAGTTGAGCCCTTTCTTGTGCAGGTTGAGCTTTCGTTCCAGTTCTTTGTTTGCGATCTCAAGTCGATTGCGTTCAATCTCTAAGGTCAGTTTAAGATTGCTCTCTTCTTGGCTCAACTTTGCTACAGACGTTTGCGCCGAGGTCAAGTCTGCCTGAGCCTGAACTAGCTTAAGCTCATAGTCTAGGGGGTCAATGCGTAAGATCTCGGTGCCTGCTTTCAGTACCTGACCTTTTTCTAATTCAGGGTGACGGTAAACCACCTTTCCGCTCACCTCGGCGATGGCTTTCCACTCAATTTTTGGCGTGATTTTACCAAAGCCAATTGCGACTGGTGCGATGGTGCGTAAATTCAGCGGTATGGTCTCAACTAACCGAGCGCGATCGCTAGCTGGCTTAACGGGTAGATCCGGTTTTAATGCGACAGCAGTGAGTAAAACCACAACACCAATAGTGACGGCGGGGAAAAACAGTAGCTTTTTATTTATTTTCATCGTGACTATTCCTGGTTGTCGCCGGTTTGAAGAAATCCATGGGTCATTAATTTAATATTGTGTTCAAGCAATTGCATCTGGCGCTTCATCGGTGCTAAGGTTTCACGCAGCATAGTTTCAAATAATCCTTCTTTGCTGCCAAAGTAATAGCGAATCATGGCGGCATTGACCTCGGCTCGATTCGCGATCAAACGGATGGAAACCTTTTCATAGGCCATGACCATGAAGAGTTCGCGAGCGTGGTGAATAAGCGCTTGTCTGACATCAACTGGTTTGCTGGGGCGACCTACTTTGCGATTCAAGGTATTGCTCTCAAATATTAATCGATGGTTAATTATAGTGTGCGCTTGAGCGGTGTGATACGACATAAATTAATCGATATTTCCAAATGATTAATTTCTAGTGTGTGGTAAAAATGTGACGCTCAAAAAAGAAAAACCCATACAGTGGGCAACCGTATGGGCAACAATTCTTTATGATTGTTTGGAGATTGTTGGTCCAATATCCTTATCTTAACTGTTATCAACGCACTTCGATCTTTAAAGGAAGTTTATATCAGTGTAACCAATGCTGCTTAAAGTAACACTTTTGTCACGAGTGGTTAAATAGTAAAAATGGAAAGATAACTTTCATTAATGGTAAATTCGGGCTACAACCTCTGCTGAATAACCGAGAATAACGGCGACGAAGAATAGTGGGTCGGATCGGGTGTGCCGTTTTGTTCGGCTTTCCAGTAATCCCAACCTACACTGCCTTTTTCACCAAGTTCATAATTCATCGCATCCCAAGTATCTTCGCGAAAACTGTAAAATGCCCAATGGAGATTATTTTTGTCGAGTGTTGAAATAACGTCGTCTAAGTAGGTTGCACAACTGTTCATTTTTCTCACGCAGCCAAATTCACCGGCGACGAGACGCTTAAGGGGGACTTGGTGTTTTTTTGCCCATTCTATGGGTAAATTGAGGTACTGCTCGACACGCAGCTTGTTCCAAACTTCAACGCTGTCTTCAGTAAATGGAACTTGGCCAGGGTACACGTAGGGGCGTTCACGACGTAAGTTTGGTCCGCTGGTGGCTTGATAGGGTTCATACATATGAAAGCTATATAGTACTTTATCATCAGCCATAGGGGCAGACCAATAACCAAAGCTATCTGCAGCCGCATACCAACCAGCATCAAGCATGATCGGTGTATCAGCATCGACACTACGAATAGCTTTGATAATGGTTTGATAAAATAGTGGTAGATCGCGACTTCCACCCTTGACTGTTTTATACCAAGCCGACATTTTTTGTTGGCTGGCGTGCTCAGTTAAGCCAGCGGTTTTTTCGGGGGTAGGTTCATTAATGATGTTATACGCTGCGATATAAGGGCTGTCTTTTAAAGTGCTCGCTAGTTCTGTCCAAAATTGAATCGCCACCTGCCAGTTTTTCTTTGAGTCAAATAAGCGACTATCAAATTGATTTCCATTGTTTTGTGACCACCGGTATAGCGGCAAAGACAGTGGTGCTACGACGACCTTAAGTCCGGCTTGACCCGCACTTGCTATCTCTTGTTTAAGTAATGCAAGATCGTCTGCAACCAAGCCTCGATAATCGTCAGCATTGCCGAGTAAAAAATCTCGGTTTTTCGTTGGCCATTTGTCATAAGTGAGTCGAATCCAAGTCGCGTTATAAGCTTTAAGATCAGGATATACGTTCGCATTGGCAGGTAAACGGTTGAAGATATTGGCACCATGTTGTGGGTTATCCCAAAAGTGGATCAGATCGGCGGCGTTCACTTTGGTTATCGTCATTAAGAGTGCCACTAAAGTCATTACAAACCATTGTATGAGGTGCTTTTGAACGTGTGGTTTTTTACAAATCATCGTCATTTAGTTCCAGTAGTGATGGTAAGTCGATTATGCAACGCCCCTAATTATCGATTGTCACCCTTGTGTCTCATTTGAACGTCGATTGAGGAGTGGGCAAGGACATACGATGTATGTATTCCACTTTGATCATTGCTTGGTATTCAAATAGTAACGCTGAAGCACTCAGGTATTGTGCGCCTTGTCGATCGCTGGATTTAGGTAAATCAACATATTGTTCTGTGGCCAATAACGGCAACCTGTCACCGACTTGTTGGTATTGCTTGTCAAACCATTGCAACATAACTGAGGCGGGAAGGCACAACTGATTACCACGTGGTAGAGCAAGTGTTAGACGCTTTTGATTATTATCACTTCGGGTTAGCCAAGTAGATGTATTGTAATCAGAAACGAGCAACAACATTTGTTGATTGCGAAAATTTAATCGATAGACTCCAGGTGATGGTTTGGTGAAAAGTTCACTAATTTCCCATTCTTGATAATAATCAATGGCGTTTAAAGTGCCACTGATTAAGGTTTCACCATTGGCAGTGTTCAGTGAAAATGGCCCACTTTGGCGTGAGTCTTCAATCGACAATTTTATTTGGTATCCGCTACTTGTTTGTCCAGTGCGACTGATCAGTGAGAGGGTGAATGGCGGAAAAGCACTATTACTTGGATCCGTAAGCTGATGGCCACAATCCGTTTGACGGAGAATTTCTAGCTTGAGAGGTTGCCAGTAATTCGCGGTGACTGGAGTTTGCTCCACGGCAATAACCAGTTCTTGCCAAGCCTGCTGAGTCTGATGGGAGAGTAGCGCTTGCAAGCTATCTTTTAAAGGAGTGTTTTTAAACCAATCTTGTGTGGGTGTTGCAACTGCAATTGCAGATAATTGCAGTAATAAGCATAACGTGAGGACACTTTTCATGATGATTCCTTACGTAAACGATAACCTACGCCACGATGCGTTTCTATCTCTAAACATGGCATTGCTTGACGTAATCGCAAAATGTGATTGTCTACGGTGCGTGTGGTTGGGAAAGCTTGATAGCCCCAAACCTTATTGAGTAGCTCGTCACGATGAAAGACTCGACCTTGGTGGTTGAGTAATAGAACTAATAATTGAAACTCTTTCGGTTTCAGCGTGATCGGAATATCTCCAACCGACACACTGCGACTTGAAATATCAACAACCAGGGAACGGTAGTTAAGGGTGTTCGCACCGATCGGGCGAAGCTGGTTCAGTATTCGAGCAAGTAACTCTTCATTCGCGAACGGTTTAGTGATGTAATCGCGCGCACCGCTCATTAGTCCTTCAACCCGCTGCTCGACTTCAACTTTCGCTGTCAGAACAATCACGGGCAGTGCTTTGAGGCTTAACCATGTCGATAGGTGTCTAAGGCTATCACCATCAGGTAATTGACGGTCAAGAATGACTAAGTCTGCGCTGTACCAATGCTTATCGATGTCATTGATAGTTGTTAGCCAAGTACATTGATAGCCTTGATTGGTGAGAAAGCGATTGAGTCCTTCGCCTAACAACAAATCATCTTCAATAATTAATAATGAACTCAAAGTGGTAACTCCAAAGTGATTCTTGTTGGGTGGGTGGTAATAATTAATCGCCCGCCCATTTTTTGCATTAGGTGTTTTACAATTTGCAATCCAATACCCATGTTACTGTTGGTCGACTTACGGTGAAAACAGCGTTGATAGCGAGATGGAAATTGCCCTTGATCGCTGACCGTAATACGCAGCGAATCAGTACTGGTCACATCAATGAGTATTGGCCGAGCACCGTGGTGAATGGCGTTGAGAATAAGGTTGTTCAGGCACACACCAAGCCAGTAATAGGGTAGGTCTAGCGATTTGTCTTGCTCTAGTTGATAGGAAATACCATGCTGAGCCGAGACTTGCTCGAGCCATTCGCTCAACCATGCACGTTGGGTAAAGGTTTGGCTGTTATCACACAAGTATGCCTTACTGTTTTCTGTCAGTTGAGATAAGCGTTGATAATCTTCCGTTAAGCGCCAAAATGCGCGCTGAGTAAGATCATCAAACTGGTCAAACTGATCTCGAAATATCTCGGTCGTTAAGCCTAAACTTGCAATGGGTGTACGCAGTTCATGGGTAAGAAGTTGTAATATAAAGCGACGACTTTTATTTTGCTGCCGCTTTAAATAGCCGACTCTGAGCAACATGAACAGCAATAAGAGTGAGAAGGCGGTTAAGACCAAAGTACTGAGATCGGCAAAAGTTTCCTTAAACGATACGCATACATTACTATATCGATAGCTACACTGGCGAGCGTCTAAGGTAATTCCCAGCGCTTCGGCAATGGGCTGCCAAGTCGATCGAGGCACACGTTTCCAACCTTGCTCACCATTGAGCCATAACAAGCCATTTTCAAACCAAGCACGATACCCGCCAATCAATGCGTCACGACCGGTCAACGAAAGCGGCTTAAAAACAGCATAAAGTGGATGCTGTGGATGGTTTGCGCTTAATGTCGAGCTAAGCTGAGCTGCAGCAGTCTGCAATTGGCTTTGGCTGATGAAGCTATCTAGGTAGCGGTCTGCGAAACTACCACCAGCTGGGTGAAGTAACGGAGGATTGTTAAACCAAATCGGCTTTAACGGTTGTTGACGGCACAAAGCCAGTTCAAATTCTATCGCTTTAGCAAGATGGATTGGAATCGGGCTTGGTGCCATGCAGTCCTGAGTGACTTGATAAAGGGACACAATTTCTTGCCATGAGTAGTGGGTTAAGTCAGCAAAATCGCTGGTGGAAAGCAGTAGTTGCTGAGGGTATTGGGATAACTGAGCCTGAGCAATCGTTAATGCACTGCTGTCCCAACTCTGCTGATAAAGTCTTTGCCACTGCTCTTGTAATGAAGATGCCTGGGCTTGAAGCGAGACAAGTAATGTAAGGAAAACATGTAAGTTGCGATAATTCATCAATATCATAAGTAAGCAGTGATCTATTGATATAGAGTAGTGACTATTTCTGAGTATTTGTAACCTCACGGTCAACAAATGGTGATTAATAACTTTGCAGTGGTTGTTGATATAAACAGAGAGGCGTGTTTGGCCTCTCTGTCATGGGGTTATGAATTTGGACGTCTCATAAAGCTGCGGTGAGATTGGAACTCTTGCATATCAATCAACTGATCTTGGTTGGTGTCTATCAGTTCAAACATTTGCTCACTCTGAGTCGCGTTTTTCATTAAGCGTCCCTCGGTTTGATGCGCTTATTCTCTAAATGGTAAGACACATTACGTCTTTATGTTGATCGGAGAATATTTTTGCGCAAGTTGATCTGCGTTAATCGGGCGCTCAATAAGATAGCCTTGCAATACGTCACAACCATAATCGATCAAAACCTGTTTTTGAGATTCGGTTTCGACTCCCTCAGCAACCACTCTCATCTTAGCTGACTGCCCGATGGCGATAATAGCTTTAATCAAGGAGTCGCTATGCTCTGAGCTGAGCATTTTATCAACGAAGACGCGGTCAATTTTGAGCTCATCTAACGACAAACTGCTCAAATAACTGAGTGATGAGTAGCCAGTGCCGAAGTCATCTAGTGAAATGGTAAAACCAAGCTCTTTAAGTTGATTGATAATAGGGCCTGCTTTAGGTAAATCACTAATTAAAACATTTTCAGTTATCTCTAACGTGATCCTACGATTAGCAAGCTGGTGTTTGGCAACCACAGTTCTCAACTCATGGACAAAACCTTCACACATCAGCTGAGCAGGCGAAATATTGATAGACAACATCAAGTTATGCTGTGGCGATGGAAACATGTGGCTGAATTCCTCACACGCTTTATCGAGGACGAAACGACCAAGCTCACTGATTAAGCCAATCTCTTCAGCCAGCGAAATAAATTCAAGCGGAGAGACATGGCCCAATTGGCGGTTATGCCAACGAACTAATGCCTCTGCGCCGTAGATCTCACCGCTGTCGGCATAAACTTGAGGCTGGTAGACAAGAGATAACTCATTACGCTCTATCGCCCCACGTAGCTCCCTTTCTAATAGAAAATCATATTGAACTTGCTTATTAATTGATGAGTCAAAGAACAGAACATCGCCTTTTTGACGAGCTTTCGATTTGTAGAGCACAATATCGGCTTTCGAGATTAGTGCCTCTGGATCATCGCCATCGCTTGGAAACATTGACACGCCAATTGAGCAACTGACAAACAATACCTTACCATCGATGACAAATTGTTGTTTAAAAACGGCTTTTATTTGTTCAACTTTCACCTTGGCTTCGGCCAGATTATTTAGGCCGGCAAAGCAAAAAATAAATTCATCGCCACCAAATCGAGCGACATAATCATTAAGGCCGATTAGAGCTTCAAACTTATGGCTTATCTCACTGAGTAATTTGTCTCCCGCAGTATGACCGTAAAGATCATTAACTTTTTTAAAGTCGTCAAGGTCAACAAACATCACCGCAAGTTGTTGACAGTTAGTATTTGAGACGCTGATGCCTTCCTTGATTTTATTATGTAATTGGACACGATTTGGTAAGCCTGTTAGTTCATCATGGTTGGCGAGGTACTCTAGTTTGTTTTTGGTGCTCTCAAGATTGGCAAAGTGTTGATTAATGTGTTTTTCAAAACGTTTGAAACGATCGGCTATCATACGACTTAGCGCAATGGAGAAGATTCCGACAAACAGCGTTGTCAGTAACCCGATCACGATCATCTGATGTAGATTGCTTCGTTGTTTTTGTTTTAATATATTCTCATGCTCTAGCAGATATTGTTGAGTGAGCTCATCATAGACACCGGTACCTATCGTCCAACCCCAATTTAAATCTTGCACCACGTAACTGGTTTTTCCTAAATCAGTTAGTTCAGGAGGACCTATTGGTGCAATGTAATTAACTAACTCTTGGTGGGCTGACATCAGTACCTTTGCTTTTTTACTGTTGGCTTGCGTTCCGAGTTGAAGCAAGTTTTTGCCTAATAGGTCATCACTAATGTGAGAGAGAATCGTCCCGTCTTTGTCTAAAACAAAAATATAGCCAAACTCGCCAAATCGCAGGTTCGTTAACCATTTTAGGACCGTCGCCTTAATATCGTTCTCAACGTCTACTACGTAATCTCCGGTGCCAATAAACCAGTCATAAGGTTCGAAGTACTTACCAAAACCTATTTTTTCGAATTCTTTATTCTTATTATCAGGTTTTACAAACCACCAACGATAGAAGGCTTCGCCGTTTGATTTTACCTGCTCACCCATTTCACGAACGATATAGCTACCACGAACGTCTTTAAAGTCCCACAAGGATTGCCCCTCGACGCGTGGTAGAAGTGGGTGCATGACACTGGTTCCCTCGGTTTTGTAGATGAAAAAATAGCCACGCCCATTATTGAAACGAATATCACGTAGGGCATCGGTAATGAGCTTGGTTACTTGTGCTTCAGGAAGGTGTTTATTACTCTGATAGAGTCGTGTAGCAATATGATGCGCTTCGTAGATCCGCGATTGAATAGTGCTTTTGAGTTGTTGCTCCGTCTGATTGCGAGCATAGGAGATTTGTTGTTGTACGTAATCGACCCGATTGGTTAAAGCTACACGCTGCCGTTGTTGTGTTTGTTCTCTTAATGACATCAGCTCTTGTTGAGAGCTGAGCACTTGACCTCTCGCGGCAACCAAAACCCAGAGCAAAGTAAAAACGGCAACAATCAATGCTGGAGCGTAAGTAATTAGATTGAGTAATTTCTTGTCGTTTAGTTGGGTCATAGAACTCCATGAAGATGAAAGATAAGTCGTCGATTTTTGTAATAGTGAGATATTACATTATTACATTATTAGTTAAATGTAGGCGATTGGACTTAATAACTTGAAGTAAACGGCAATAATATGTGTCACTTTTGTGTAGTGTCTCAACTATGAGAGGTGGAGTGGGTTGGATGATAGATAAGTTCTGGCCATCTTTGCTGCTCTCTCGTTTGGAGTTAGCACACCACACAAGGGAGTGTGCTAATTTTCAACTATTAAGGTTTACGCTTTAGCACTTCATCAATATCACTAGCATCATGACGTTCAGCCAGCTGTTCCCACTCTTCTCCAAACGTGCGGTTGACGATACGACCACGCTGCACCCCCTCTCGAGCTTCGATCTGTTTTGCCCAACGCACAACATGAGTGTAGGCGTCGACTTGCAAAAACTCAGCGGCGTCATAGAGCTTGCCAAGAGCGAGATTGCCATACCATGGCCATATGGCCATATCTGCAATGGTATATTCCTCACCCGCAACATAGCTATGTTTGGCTAATTGTTTATCCAGTACGTCAAGTTGGCGTTTGGCCTCCATAGCGAAGCGATTGATTGGATACTGTTGCTTTTCATCTGCGTATGCGTAGAAATGGCCGAAACCACCACCTAGAAAAGGTGCTGAACCTTGTGCCCAAAATAACCAGTTAAATGTTTGAGTGCGCGATGGCCCGCTGCTCGGTAAAAACTGGCCGAACTTTTCAGCAAGGTGAACCAAGATAGACGCTGATTCAAATACATTCACCTCTTCGTCTCCCGACTTATCAAGCAAAGCGGGTATTTTCGAATTTGGATTAATACCGACAAAGCCGGATGAGAATTGGTCCGCTTCACCGATGTTAATCAAGAAAGCATCATATTCGGCTTCTTTAATGCCCAATGCCAACAACTCCTCAAGCATAATGGTTACTTTTTGGCCATTGGGTGTGCCCAATGAAAAAAGTTGCAGCGCGTGCTTACCTTCGGGGAGATCACGTTCGAAACGGGCACCTGACTCTGGGCTGTTGATATTCGCCCACTTGTTGCCACCACTGACGTCATTAACCCAAACTTTCGGCGGTACGTATTGGTTTGTCATTGTGAATCCTTTTGCAGTTATTATCTTTTTGTTACTGATATTGGGATCAATAAAGCAGATAAAACCCCGTTTTGCTCGGATTTATTAGAACGCTTGGTTATTGGTCAGCAACAAAGCGGAATAAAGAAAAGTTAAAAGCATGTCGGATGGCCATGCTTATCTTGGCTATGCTGGATGTTTTAAATAGCTAAGTGCATCGTGCAACGACGGCATGATCATTGGGTTGAGCGCTTTGACCTGTTCACAAGGCTCGACCAGGTCAGGGATTTGGAAGGTGGCCATATTGGCTGCAATGGCACTACGAACGCCGTTGTTAGAATCTTCAAAGGCAATACACTGCTTAGCATCAACCCCAAGTCGGCTCGCCGCTAATAAATAGATTTCAGGATCTGGTTTACCATTAGAAACTTCACACCCACAGGTTAAGTCGCTAAAGTAGTGGCTCAGTTCTGCCAAATCAAGCTTTACCTGCGCTACTTCTCTATGCGTCGATGTCGCAACCACGGCGGGGATATGTTGGGCTTTTAGCCACTCAAGTAGTTCGACAACACCTGCTTTGACCGGAATCGCTTGATGCTTAACGACTGCATCGTACTGGGTGCGCCACTCTTGATGAAGTTTGTCGTAGTTATCCCCATAAGCTTGGCGAAAAATCGTTTCAATGCCTGCAGAATTACGGCCAATAATAGAGAGGTAGGTCTCTTGGTAGAAGGGGACATTGACGCTCTGACAGGCTTGTTTAAATACGTGCATACATAGGCGCTCTGTATCGAGCAATAGGCCATCCATATCAAAGATAGCGGCTTGGAATTTCATAGCAACAGCTTCATCTACAACAAAAGTTACCGCATTTTGGCATACTTACTCGCGATAGTAAAAGCTCCCGATTTGAGTTATCTACTGGGTTAAGGTGATGGTTTCGCTTCGGAATATTCGCATACTCAATCCTAGTTTGTAAGGTGAGTAAGCAGTGGCTGCGCTGAAAATGGCGCGGCACTTGATTGTTAAAATTGATACCTTGTATGTATTGAAGCCTTGGTAAGACCTTAGTAGAAAATAAACAGTTCTTTGGTATCAAATAGCTTAAAGAATTTAAAGTCGCTCATTGCCAGTTCCTTCTATCATTATGATCATCTAGCAAAGCGCCGATATGCACCTTTGCTCGTATTTTTACTACCTTTGTTAAAGTTAGTGCATGATTGATTATTGCGCCACAAGATTGGTAGATGTTTTACAAACACGATACAAGGCTAAAGGTATTTAGAATAATCGCTTGTTGGTATTAAATTGATAGGTGAGAACAATCAACAAGGGGAGCGTGATGCTCCCCTTGACCTTAACCGTATTGCGCTTCTAGTTTTTGTGCTTTTTGATAGCCATCATGACCAGCCAGTTGCTTGCTGTAGCGATGGATGTTCGGATAGTGCTCAAGTAACCCAAACTTAGCGAGAATATCAAACACAAATGACATCATGATATCCGCGCCAGTTAAACGCTCCTCAACCAGATATGTCTTTCCTTCGAGTTGTTGTTCAACATAACTCATCACTTTTTTGATTTCTGCATCGGCGTAATCGGCGATAAAGTTAGTTGGAGCGCCATCTTTGGCAATAAAAACTTTTAACAGCAAAGGCAAAATCGCTGAGCTTTCAGCAAAGTGTAACCATTGCAAGTAGTCAATATAGGCTGCACTTTCTTTTTCAGGTGCTAATTTTTGCTGAGCGTACTTGTCAATTAGGTACTCGGTAATCGCACCAGATTCACTGATCACGCGGCCGTCTTCTTCAATCACAGGTGATTTACCTAATGGATGCACGGACTTAAGTTCTGGCGGCGCAAGAAAAGTGACACTGTCTCTTTTGTAAGGCACAATTTTATACTCAAGGCCTAACTCTTCAAGCAACCAAATAATGCGCATTGAACGTGATTGGTTAAGGTGATGAAGTTTAATCATGTTGGTTTCCTATAGTGGCTGGTTGGTTTGAACAACTAACTTGCCGAAGTTTTTCCCTTCAAGCAGACCGATAAAAGCCTGTGGTGCATTTTCTAGCCCTTCGACTAAATGCTCACGGTAGTGGATTTTACCCTCTGCTAGCCATTGACCCATATCGTTGGCAAACTCGTTGTAACGATGTGCATAGTCATCAAAAATAATAAAGCCTTGCATCTTGATACGCTTAACGAGCAATTGTCCCATCAACATTGACAGTCGGTCAGGGCCTTCAGGTAGTGAGGTTGCATTGTATTGTGAGATAAGGCCACACAACGGAATTCGTGCGCTGGTGTTCAGCAGTGGCATCACAGCATCAAATACCTTACCACCGACGTTTTCAAAGTAGATATCGATGCCGTTGTCGCAGGCTTTCGCTAGTTGTTCGGCGAAATCGTCAGCTTTATGGTCGATACACTCATCGAAACCAAGTTGCTCTTTAGCAAAACGACATTTTTCTTCACCGCCAGCAATACCAACGACACGGCAACCTTTAAGTTTACCAATTTGACCGACCATAGAGCCGACTGCGCCAGTTGCTGCGGCCACGACTAACGTTTCCCCTGCTTTTGGTTGGCCAATATCAAGTAGCCCCATGTAAGCGGTGAAACCAGGCATACCCATCACACCAAGTGCATACGATGGATGAGTTGGGGTCTTGCCTAATTTGATCAGACCTTCACCATTTGAAATACCGTAATCTTGCCAACCTGTGTAAGCAAGAACCCATTCTCCTGCTTCGAACTCTGGGTGATTAGAGGCTTCAACCTGACAGACGGTAGCGCCGACCATCACGTCATCAATGGCGACGGGTTCAGCATAAGATTTAGCATCACTCATACGGCCGCGCATGTAAGGGTCAAGTGATAGGTATACACTGCGCAGCAGCATTTCACCTTCGCCAGGCGCTGGTTTGTCGCTGTTTTCGAGACGAAAATCGGTGTCTGTCGGTGCGCCTACAGGGCGTGAAGCAAGCACAATGCGTCGATTAGTAGAGTTTGTCATGGTTATTCCTCGTTATTAGACCAGTCGTCTAGCATGGTCTTTAAAAAATCCCGTCAGTGTATTTGACGGGAGTTATTAAGCGGTTAATAAACGTTTTGTTGCCACAAAACAGTGTTGTAAGTTGGTTTGATCTTGATTGAGTTTATTGAGCAAACTGGCACCCAACCATTGTTGATACAAGAGTCTTGCCGTCATCTCGGCATCAAGGGCTTGGATGGAACCGTCATTGACACCCACTTGTATGCTGGTGGCTAACTGACTGATGATTTTCTCTGCACCTTGCGCGAGCGTTATACGCATGGTGTCGGATAAATCCGAGACTTCGGCGCTTAACTTAACCACTAAGCACTTGTTGGCGTTACATACCCCATTTTCTATCTCAAGCCATTTTGAAAAATAGTCTAATACACGTATTAAGCCTGTGTCTTGCCCAGTATTGAGTACTGAATGAAGACGAGCGATATAGGTGCGGAAATACTCTTCAATTAATGCCTGACCAAACTGCTCTTTTGACTTGAAGTAGTGATAGAAAGAGCCTTTCGGTACATTGGCCGTTTTAAGTAGTTCAGATAAACCAACCGCAGTAAAGCCCTTGGTCACCACTAACTGGTAACCAATGGCGAGTATGTGTTGGCGAGTGTCTTGAGTTTTTGCGTTCATGGCGAGACTATAAATTAAATTAGACCAGTCGTCTAGTGGCTAAAAAAACAAACCAATGGGATGGTTAATCAAAACACCAAGCGATCGTTTAATGATCGCTTGGTTGGTGAACTTGAACGTTAAATTAGCTCGTAGCTTATTTCAAATAATCTATCGGTATTTGGATAGATTTTACGGATCAACTGCTTGAGTTTTGCCAGTTCAATCGCTTCCTGCTCAGCGTGAAACTGATTGATATCATCATAGCGAAGGGGCTTTACCGACAAAATACGAATGTTACATACCTTTTGGTCGGTCTCTAAGGTATAGACTTCGACCGTGGTTCCGGGCACATAATGCGACTCCGATTCGTCTCGAATGGTAATGGTCTTTTGGCCAGAGGTGATTAACGGCGTCAAAAACTCAAAAAAAGTAATTTTGCTTGGTGCGCTCATGATTCCTCCTGGTTTTGACGTTTGCTTTTGGGAACGTAATTAAGCACGGAAACCGGAATGGGTTTACGCGGCTCAAACCCTTCTATTTCACGGCGTTCAATCAAATGACCTAGACGACTTTCAATCATGCACAGGTTTTTGAAATTATCTTTAGACACAAATGAGATGGCCTCACCACTGGCATCGGCGCGGCCAGTACGACCAATCCGGTGAACGTATTCATCCGCTGGGAAAGGAAGATCGTAATTGATGACACGTGATAACCCTTCGATGTCGATACCACGAGCACCAACCCCAGTTGCAATCATATATTGGATTTTTCCTGCTTTGAAGTCGGCCAATAACTGTGAACGTACTGCTTGGCTACGACCGCTGTGGAATGCTTCTGCAACAATGCCACGCTTCTCTAACTGAGCAGCCAGTTTTGCTGCACCATGTTTGGTCTCAATAAAAATAAGCGCTTGATCCCAGTCATGAGTTTTAATCATATGGCTGAGCAGTGAAGACTTTTGATCTTTATCGACGGTGATAAGCCATTGCTCAATGTTTTTCTTTGAAGCTTGATTGGCCGCAATTGAGATTTCGTAAGGGTCGTGGACTGCACTTTTAGCGAGATCGCGAACTTTATTCGATAACGTCGCAGAGAACAGCAAATTCTGGATGTCAGTTGGTAATCGATCCAACACTTTATTGATGTCATCGATAAAGCCCATATCCAACATACGATCGGCTTCATCAAGCACTAATATTTCGACTTCATCAAAATGCAGCGCTCGCTTGCCATACAAGTCGAGCAGTCGACCCGGAGTGGCGACTAAAATATCAACGCCTTCGATCAAGGCTTGTTTTTGTGCTTTTTCATCAACGCCACCGTACATCGCCAATGAGGTTAACGGCAGATGCTGCCCGTACTCTTGCACTTTCTGTTCAACTTGTACCGCCAGTTCGCGAGTGGGTACCAGAATAAGCGCACGAATGCGTTTTTTGCGCTGAGTTTCGCCTTGGCTTAGCTTCTCCAAGATAGGCAAGACAAAGCTCGCGGTTTTACCGGTTCCTGTTTGCGCCGCTGCGATTAGGTCTTCTCCTTTGAGAATAACGGGAATCGCTTGGTTCTGAATGGAGGTCGGTTTTGGGTAGCCAAGCTGGGAAATAGCGTCGACAATAGGTTGGCTGAGGCCAAGTTTTGCGAATGACATGATTACACTCTGGATCTTGATAGTGACGAGGGCAAACAACGCCCTTAATTGATCTAGAGTGTAGCATGACGGTGATGAAAATCAGCAGGTTTGTTTAGGTTAAGGACATGCCGAGTTATCAACATCTAAGCATTGATTTACGTCTAATGACACGGCTTTGTTAAAACGCGGAATCCACTTGAAATGTCATCCGTTCTTTGCTGTAGGGGTGATCCAGCTCTAGTCGTTCGGCGTGCAGATGCAAACGATCGGCTTTTTCACCATATAGGGTATCCCCAACCATGGGCGTCGCCAGTCCTAAATGATGTGCGCAGTGAACACGCAATTGGTGGGTACGGCCCGTTTTGGGATACAGATAAAGTTTGGTGCGATTTTGTTGCTGTTCAATGGTCTGCCACGAAGTTTGGGCAGGTTTACCGTGTTCAAAACACACCAGTTGACGAGGTCTGTCAATCGGGTCGCCACGCATCGGCAAATGGATTTCGCCTTCTCTGTGTTCTAGCGTCCCTTCAAGGAGAGCGACATAACGTTTTTCAACACTGCGAGACATAAATTGCTGTTGTAAGCTTTTGTTGGCACGCTTGGTGAGTGCAAACACCAACAGCCCCGAGGTCGCCATATCGAGGCGATGAATAACAAACGGCCCTTCAACGTCTGGGTAACGCGCTTGCAAGCGAGTATAGGCCGAGTCGTTGATCACCTTGCCCGGAACAGAAAGCAGCCCAGAAGGTTTGTTGACGACCACGATGGCCTCGTCTTGGTAGATGATCTCGAGCTCTTTGTCTTGCGCCCAGTTCTCTTCTAAAGGATTATCGTCGACGTTAAGCCCTTTCAGCATATGACCCAATATTGGCTGACATTTACTGTTACACGAAGGATAAAACTTTCCGTGTTGTCGAATTTCTGACTTAGGTGATGCCCCCCACCAAAACTCAGCGATGGCAAGCGGCTTAAAGCCATGCTTGAAGGCAAAATGAAGCAGTTTAGGTGCCGCGCATTCACCAGCGCCTGCTGGAGGGGTAGGCGAATTGGTGTTTGCAAAAATGGCTTTCAGTGATTGATGCTTGCCAAGTGCATTTAAGAAACGATACTGATCGAACAGTTTATTTTGTAGTAGGTTCGAAAGCGTTGCGCGCTGATTTTTAAACGCTGAAAGCTTTGTGTCGAGTTTATCGAATTCATGTTGTATTTGAGCAATTTTTTGTTCCCACTCAAGCTTTAAGTACTTCAGCGAATTTTTATCGGCCACGCTTTGCTTACTGAGTTCAACATTGAACTCAGTAAAGGCTTGTGGGGTCATGTGCTGTTGCGCTTTTTGCCGCTGTGCCTTACGTGTTGCTCGTGCGTTGATCATCTGCTCTCGAAGTTGAGACTCCTCAATCGCATATTGTTGCTGTAGGGTACTTAACGCCTGTTTAAGTCGCGCTAATTCGAGACTGGTTTCTAGCTGGTTAACCTTATGATTCAATTCGGTGATCTCGGCCAGCTCGCGGCAAAAAAAACTTTGTTCAGTGAGCATGTCAAACACTGGTGGAACGAATCCGGGTAATAGGTTTTTGTCGGCGACTTTACCAGAAAATGCAGCCAAAAAGCCTATTTCACCTTGGGGGCTTTCAACCAGTAATACACCGAACATTTTGCCACTTGCTGACGCGTCACTCGATAGGCCGAAATTATGCTGCCACTTTTGTTGCTGTCGCAGGTAATCTTGCAATTGTTTCGCTGCCTCAACGCACAAGGGATGTGGTTGATAGTAAAACGGATAGGTAAACTTTTCTGGCAGTGAATAAGATTCTATCGATGTGTTAAAACGGTTAAATAAGCGGTCTGGATGGTGCATCGGGTCATTCATAAACAGGTAAACTCAACAAAGCGTGATTTTACCTGTTTAGCGGTGGATTACTAGCGAAGCTTTAAATCATCGGTAGTGTCGAGCCAACCAGAAGTAACGCCAAATACGCAAGGTAAATCAATCTGAGGTATTTCAATATCATATTAACAATTTTATGAATTGATTGCATAATTGGGTTTCAGTATCCTAGTTATGCCTAAGTCTTATCCCTCTTCTTGGAAAAACGTATCGAGTTTTGAGAGAGTGAGACTCCTTTTGGTTAGATCGTCTTGAAATAGAGCCGCTTGTTTTATCGCCGGCTAATACAACGTCATGAGAACAAAAATAATGAATATTTCCCTGAAAAACTTGTCTATTCGAGCACAGGTATTGTTGCCTGTCCTATTTACCACGCTCACACTCGTCGTCGCATTATGGGTAACGAAAGCGAATCTTGATCATGAGCAACAAGCGGTAAAAAGTAACACTGACGCTTTAGTGTTATACAAAGATATTTTGGCCGATATTGATGATCAGGTATACCCGTTGCGTATCAGCGCAGTCTATGCGATTTACGACTCATCAAGACGTAAGCAGTTCGTTGATGAATTGAAAACAACGCTAAGCAGTATTAATAAAGATCTTGATCTTATGGCCAATAACGCTGAGTTTCGTCAAGACGTTAACGTAACGCGCAGTGTCATTGAAAACTACATTCAATTTTCCCATCGAGCGGTTGAAACATTATCTCGCCGCGATCTTGGTCAAGTGACCGATCAGGAATACAACCGTTTCATCAGTCAATATCGTCAGTCGGGTATCGAGATGATCGCAGCGCTCAACGCACTTTCGGTTAAAGTGAACGATTACGCGGCGAATACCATGGCTCGCAGTGACGCGCAAAACACCAAAGTTAAAACGACCGCGATGATATTGGTGCTGGTGGTATTGTTTATCTCTTTGATGGTGGCTTGGATCTTGTCTGGACTTATCGTCAACCCAATTTTTGCGTTGCAAGAAGTGATGCGTAAGCTGGCACAAGGAGATCTCTCTATTCGTGCCAATGTTGAGGGGCAAAATGAAATTTCCAAATTGGGTCAAGATGTCAACCTGACGACACAACAGCTCCACACCACGGTTGAAGAGCTGAGCCGAATCAGTGAAGAAGTGGCCTCGGCCTCAACCGAGTTGGCCGCAGTAATGACGCAAGCCCAAGTTAACGCGCAGCAAGAATTAGCTGAAATTGAGCAAGTCGCCTCGGCGGTGAACGAGCTATCGAGTACCGCTGATAACGTGAGTGATAATGCTCAAATTGCTGATTCAACTGCTCGTGAGGCCGATCAGCTTGCTCAGTCAGGTTTGAATATTTTTGAAGAAAGCAAACAAACCAGTGTGCAGATGGGCAATGCCTTGAATGAGGCGGCGCAAGTTGTGATGAATCTAAAACAGCAATCAGAGCAGATTAGTGATGTGATTGAAGTTATTCGCAGTGTCTCTGAACAGACCAACCTACTTGCATTGAACGCCGCTATTGAGGCCGCGCGTGCAGGTGAATCGGGGCGTGGTTTTGCCGTTGTCGCCGATGAAGTGCGTATGCTTGCGGCGCGCACGCAAGAATCGACAGGTGAAATCCAGACCATCATTGAAGATCTGCAAAAACAGTCAGGTTGCGCTAACGACAGTATGCAGGTGAGCTTAGACGTTCTAGCTAAGAACAATCAGCTTGCAGAGCAGACTAATAGTGCGTTACTGGGGATTACTGAATCGGTAGCCAACATTAATGATGCCAATACGCAGGTCGCGACAGCGGCCGAGCAGCAATCCCAAGTGACGCAAGATATTAACCGTAACGTTGTTAATATGTCAGAACTGGTCAATCAAAACGTATCTGGTATTTGCCAAAGTGCCAGTGCGAGCCAAGAGCTATCGACTCTGGCTGAAAAGCAAAAATCACAACTGGCGTTCTTTAAGCTGTAATCTAAGCTTATTAGATAAAAAGCAGCGTCAATCGCTGCTTTTTTGTTTATTTATCTCATTTAAAAACCGATAAAAATCATGATTAAGTGATGCTTTGGCTCACAGATACTCACTTTAGTCATTGAATAGGTCAAATAGACGTCAGCAGTCAAATCGTGAAAGGGTGCGCAAACGCTTGCTAAAATATACGGTAAGTAATTGTTTATTATCTTTTTAGTGAGGTTTAATCAGGAAGGGGGCGTTGTGTAGGTATGCAACTTAACCGAACTGTAGCATAAAAAAATGAGGAATATCAGTCTTGCGAGAATTAAATTGCGACCTATAATGCTGAAAACCGGAGCGTCTGCCAACGCTCCGGTTTTTTTGTGTCCGAAACTCAGTAAAGCGTCTGCCAACGCTGACTGAAAACGCACCGACACTCCGATTTTTACCAGAAAGGAACTGTATTAATGCGTATCGAACAAGAACTTAAGTTAGGCTTCAAAGACGTGCTATTTCGCCCTAAGCGATCAACGTTAAAAAGTCGCTCTCAAGTTGAATTAACCCGCGATATTACCTTCAAGCATAGCGGGCGTCAATGGTCAGGGACCCCCGTAATCGCCGCTAATATGGATTCAGTCGGTAGTTTTGAAATGGCGCGAGCACTTGCAGAGCATGATGTCATGACGGCCGTGCATAAGCATTATACCGTTGAAGATTGGGCCGAGTTTGTTAAAGGGGCCGACAGCGCGACGCTAAAGCATGTGATGGTCTCAACGGGTACGTCTGAAGCGGATTTTCAGAAAACCCAAGATATTATGGCGCTAAGTGATGAGCTGATCTTTATCTGTATCGACATTGCTAACGGTTACTCGGAGCACCTTGTTGAGTATGTAGAAAAAGTTCGTGCGGCGTTCCCTGATAAGGTCATTTCAGCGGGCAATGTCGTGACAGGGGATATGTGTGAAGAGCTTATCCTTGCGGGCGCCGATATCGTCAAAGTCGGTATCGGCCCAGGGTCGGTTTGTACCACGCGAGTCAAAACTGGTGTCGGTTATCCGCAGCTTTCAGCAATCATTGAATGTGGTGATGCGGCGCATGGCCTTGGCGGTATGATCATTGGTGATGGTGGCTGTTCTTGTGCTGGCGATGTAGCTAAAGCATTTGGTGGTGGCGCTGATTTCGTTATGCTTGGCGGTATGCTTGCTGGCCACGAAGAAGCGGGCGGCGAACGTATCGAAAAGGATGGACAAACGTTCATGAAGTTCTACGGCATGTCTTCTGAGTCAGCCATGGCGAAGCACTCTGGTGGTGTGGCTAAGTACCGCGCAGCTGAAGGAAAAACCGTACTATTGCCATTCCGTGGTAGCGTTCATGACACGATCTCTGACATCCTCGGCGGTGTCCGCTCAACGTGTACCTACGTAGGCGCAGCAAAGCTTAAAGAGCTAACTAAGCGTACGACTTTTATCCGCGTACAAGAGCAAGAGAACAACGTATTCGGTAAAGAGTAATTTGATAACTGTTCGGAAATTGTAAATACAACCATACATTGCAATAAAACAACCATGCGTTGAAATTTAAACAACCACACCTTGAAGCTGTATAAAAAGTGTACCATATTTTTGAAAGTTTACTACGGGTGTGGTTGTTTTATATGAAGAAACGAATCCTCAAAAACTCTAAAATTAAGAACATTTCACGTTTTGTTAGCTTGAAGACAGATTCAGTTCAAACGACAGAATCCGATCTTGAATTTGATGCATGTTTCCATTTTGAATTTTCAGCAAAAATTTTGACTTTTGAAGCTCAACCCATTGGCTTCGAGTATCATCTCAATGGTAAGCGACGTAGGTATACTCTGTAGTGGTACAGTAAATTTGGCCACTCAGATAGAGGCTGCTTGTCATCTTTTTGTTCATTGATAAAACACTCACTAATCAATTTGCTAACTCACAGATCCCCAAATCCCCGCTAGTAGATGCGATACTAATAGAAACCTAACCAACGAAGAATACGTTATTGCCCAACAGAACAGATAGTTAAAAGCGAGCTTTGTGCTCGCTTTTTGGGTTCTTTATGTTGGACAGAGCATCTCGAAACACGCGAATGGCGACACAGCGATTAATCACTACATTGACTTCGGCAATACATTTTTTGCTGCCCCTCAGTTAGTAAGGTTAGTGATGGCTTGGTTATGCCCCGAAATTGTTTAGTGTAAATGCTCATCGAAATCTTGACTCCACACCTATGAATTAGCAACACTTATCCGAATTAACTGGCTGAAGCATTCGATAGAATAACTCTAGAGTATCAAGGTCAATTCCTTACAACGTAGTACTTCTTTTAACCAATTTGACCGGTACCATCATTTTCACCAAGCTACTGTTTTTATTTTTTATTTGATCAACAATAATCTTCACGCATTCGCGAGCGAGGCGACGGAAATCCTGGCGGAATGTGGTTAATTGATAGCTCAACCATTCTGTCTGTGGAATATTATCAAAGCCAATGACTTGTAAGTCCTGAGGAATGCTCAGCCCGCATTCTATACGGGCGATATCCATGACCGCCATCGCAAGGTTATCGGTTGCACAGAACACCGCTTCAGGCGGATTTTTGTCTGCCAGTATGGCACGGACTTTATCAAGTGAGCTCGCGTAGTCATAGCTGGCTTTAATGATGCGTGGCGTCTTGCCGGTTAGGTCTTCAAATTCAGAGCAGAAGCCGCTTTGGCGCTCGTCATTCGTAAAGGTTGGCACTTCTCCCGTCAAATAAACCGCGTTCTTCACGCCACCTTTGTGCAGAAGTTGCGCGGCTTGTTGGCCTGCTTCGTAGTTGTCACTGATAACGTAGCTACTCCTAGTACCTTCAACAACTCGTGCGTATTGAACAATTGGGATATTAAACTCTTCACATTCTTCATAAAGGGACTTATTAAAGGTTGCGGAAGCGGCAATGACACCATCGACGCGATACTGGAAGATATTTGGGATTGAGTGACCCTCTTCTTCATCCACTTGCCATGGAATCAATACAGCAGAATAACCTTTTTTCTGTAACTCACTGGAAATTAATTGCAGTGTTTTCATATGGATAGGGTAATCCGCATCAGGAAACACCAAACCTATCAATTTCGATTCATTTGTGGTTAGGCTACGTGCAAAGGCGTTAGGGCGGTAGTTAAGGGCTTTCGCGGCTTCGAAGACCTTTTGCTTGGTCTTTTCTGACACTGAGCTACCTGGAACAAACACACGCGATACAGTAGATTGAGAAACGCCAGCCAGCTTGGCAACGTCCTTCGATGTTACGGTTTGTTTTACAGGATTCATGTGAGTTGATTCATAAGTCAGTTTAACTGTGGCTAGGTTAACATAAATAGGTACGTAGTCATAAGTGGAAATAAGCCAGATTTAAGTAAATAGTAGGTTAGATTGCTCTTGGTGGTACAATTTGGGTAGAACCCAAGTCACATTTCATATTTTGTATACGAAATAATGCTTCAACTGACATTTTGGCTTGTTAGCGTACATGCACAGAAACAAGGTTGGGATAAACACTGTCAAGCGAACACTGTCAGTAATCGAAATGTACTCTTAACAGTGCGTTTAGGTATGGAAGTTCTGCGGCATTCTGGCTACGCAATAACGAGGGAAGGCTTGCTCGTAGCTGCAATTATACGTGCTCAAAATCTGTTCAAGTACGGGGAAATTATGAGGGGATCCCTCAGTGCTTAGTACCCGCAGCAATCTTGCCGTATTTTTCGTGATCAACACCTGCATATAGCAAGCGGTCGTAAATGTTGTCGCCGTTCGCGCCTGAGTTGTAACCCCATTCTGCATGGCCAAAGCCAGTCCAGTCTTTGTCTAGTCCCATTTGACCTTTAAGACCGAAACGAGAACTACCACTGTTCCATTCACCGTTATGGTCGCCACCTTTGTCTGGGTAACGAACGTCAAAACGGCCATCTAGAGTCAAGCTATCGCCTGCGTCATTGGTAAAGTGTGTGCAGCAAAAGCAGAATCCGAGGTAAGTGCTGTCAGGGTCACTGTAGAAAGAATCGACTTTTTATTGTAATTCTCTTTATTCAGGCCGTAGAAAGCCACCGTGCTTTCAAGCCCGTTATATTGGTAATGGTTTGGCAGGGTGTACCCCATCCATGGGGCACTAGTAGATTCAGTAATTAGTGGAGCAATAATGAATTGGTTGGAGCACCTACTGGAGCGAGAAGTGTCTCTCAGCAAGCGTGGCAACCTAAATCAGATGTCTATTTAGGTTGCCACTATTTCGTTTCAATCTTTTGGATTAACGCGTTTCGATTACAGCGTTGGGTTCATGATAGTTGAAGTGCGTTCGAACACGTCTAGACCTTGCTGTTGTAGCCAGTAAGGAAGGTCGATAAGAACCCAGTTCTCAGATAGCTTGTCACCGTCACGGTAGTACACGTCAACCACTTGCATGTTTGCGCGTACTTCGCCGCCAGTCATACCTAGGAAGCCACCCGTTGGTGTGTTTGATAGATTTGGCCAACCGAAGAAACAAGAGAAGTTACCTTCAGCGAAACGACAAACATGGCCGTTAAATTTTTTGTCTTTCAGGTTGTTACGGAAAGGGAGTTGGTGCTGTTGTTGGTAGCGAGGAATGGTGTAAGACGCGCCGATACCACATGGGCCGTACCAAATCATGTCTTTTGACCAGCTCTTCGCTAGTACTTCTGGTGGGCAACCCATCGCGCCGCTGTCGTTAAGAGCAGACAGATCATCAACCATTTTGTTTACTAGAGCAAGTGTCGCAACGCCTTCCTCTGGAGCCGCGTCTTCGAATAGCAGACCATCGTGGTTGCGTGGGCCAGGGTATACGAAGTGCTTACCAGTTGATGGTGGAAGTGGGTAGCAACCCGCTTGCTCCATCATGCCTAGAAGGTCTAGGAACAGACCTGTCTTAGTGATTTTGCCATCAACCACACAGTTAAATTCTGCGTAGCGAACGTTCATGATCTTGCCAGTAGGGCGCATGCCTAGGTATTCAGCGTCGAATAGACCCATGAAGTGACCCATGCTCATTACCCAAATCTCATCTGGGTTAACTTCGTTGTTACCACCGATGAAGATGTCTTGACGTCGCTGCATGCGAGTCATTGACTTCATCATTGGAGCCCAGAAAACGTCAGCCGCAGCTTGAGCGCCTTCTTGCTCACGGAATGGGTAAACACCGCGCCACAAGTAATCTTCAGAAGTGTGTGCTTTTAAAACTTCAGCAACGTTTTCGTGGGTAGCGTTTTCCATTGCGTCAAAGTAGTCACGAACAATGCGTTTAGCTTCTTGATATTTAGACATAATAATTTCTCTTTGTGTTGACGAGTCAACATTCGGAACAGGACTCGATTTGGATTTTGTTACCGGCTGACTTCTCAGCCGGATTGATGTTTATCTCGTGCCTTTAGAGGTTTCAACTTTTCGAGGTTTTAACTAAAGGGGATTAAGCTTTTGCTGTTTCCGCTTTTTTGCTCTTGTCGAAAATGCCGCCTTTCAATGTTTCTGGTAGAGATAGCCACAGTAGACCAGCCAGAATCCATATGATTGGTGACCCCCACATTGCTGTTGCTAGATCTGAACGCTCTTGGATGAATACCAACACCATTGGTGCCCACATACCGATGATACGACCGCCGTGGAATAGTGCTGCACCGAAGCTACGTAGGTGAGCTGGGAACAACTCAGAGAAGTAACCACCCCATACCGCAGAAGCAGAGAGGCCGAAGTTGTAGATAAGGCCTAGGATAGCTAGCATGTTTAGGCTGCCGATCATCACGTCGCTTGGTGCTACGAAGAATACTGAAGCCATGACACCCGCAAGGATGAAACCAAACGCGTTCACTTTACGGCCGTATTTGTCGGCGATTGCACCCCATACCCAAGCACCGAATAGAGAACCGAATGCTGAGATAGAGAATATGATGCCGATAGTTGAACCGTCAAATTGGCGAACTTCTTTCAGGTACGTTGTCACGAAGCCTGAGAAGAATTGGTAGCCGTAGAAGTTAAGGCCAGCCAGTAATAGACAAGTGATGGTGAGTTTGCGGTAAGGCGCGCTTAGCATTTCACCCCAAGAACCTTTCTTCGCTGGTGCGGTAGATGCTTCAGCCGCGGCTTGATCTTCTTCCCCATAAGCGATCACTTTTTTGTCGCTAGGCAGGATAAAGATCATCAGTGCAGCAGCGACTAGAGGAGGAATACCACCTACCCACATTAGGCTCTGCCAAGGTGCATCGATGCTAGAAATGAACGCTGCGTATGCACCCATTGCCATTAGGGCAACCGAGAACATAGAAGAAGCGAATGCGGTTAACTTACCGCGAACGCTTGGTGTGAAGAGACCGATCATCAGGCTTACCGCTACTGTAAAGTAACCACCCAAAGAAATACCGATAATGAAACGCATCGCTGCCCACATTGCGTAGTCAGTAAACATCATATTGATGATGGTTGCGCCGCCGTTCAGTGCCGTGATGACAATAAGAGTTGATTTCTTACCAAAGTTTGATGCCACCCATGCACAGCTTAGAGCACCAATAAGTGCACCAACCGACTGCCATGTATAGAACTGAGCGGTATCCGCCAAGTTAATGCCATCATACGCATCAACGATATATGGACGTACGTAGTCAATAATTACAAAGTTATAACAATAGAAAAAGTAGCCAACTAGAATTGCAAGATAAGCAGCTACCCTTTGAATCATAGGAACTTCGCTCATGTGTTTTTTAGTAGTCATGACCGATAAACCTTTATTTTTTATAGGGTGTTTGTAGTTTTGATTTTTGTGTGGTGATTATCAATCTTCATCACACAGTCTTCATTTCGGGAGAGATAATAGAATTTTTGTGGTTATTAGATCCGTGATCAAAGTCAACTTTAAAATGAGTGCGTACCCATTTTGTGTGTTTTGGTGATCTTGATCTCATTAGATCGTGTTTTTGCGCTTTTAAAAGCGTTTTGAGCGTTTAATCATCTATATTAGTGACAATACTCACACTTACTATGGGTTTTTGAGGGAATTTATCCATTTTTGAGTAATATTGGCGGCGAATTAATTGCACAATATAATAAACGGAATCTAGAAATGGTTACGTACTCAAGTTTTGTGGTTATTGCTCTTTATGTGCTAACGACCCTATTTATCAGCTACTTAGTTAATAGACGCTATAGCGTTGGTGGCGACTTTTCGACTGGTGGTAAACAGTTTGGTTGGTTTACGGCAGGTGTGTCGATTCTTGCGACCTACATAAGTGCAATGACGTTCGTGGGCATGCCGGGTTGGGTTTACACTTCGGGCATGGAAGCGATGAGTGTTCACCTGAACTACCCAGTTGTGATCTTTTTCGCTGTGATTTTCTTCGTTCCGGTGTTTTACAAGCTCGGCCTAACTTCGATCTATGAATACTTAGAGCACCGCTTTGGCGTTGTTGCTCGCACGATCAATTCCATCGTGTTTATTGTGGTTCAGTGTATTTCGGCAGGCGTTATTTTGTATGCGGTTGCTCTGATCTTAGTGCAAGTGCTGCCGGTCAGTATCTCTGAGGCGATCATCTACATCAGCTTATTTACCGCGTTGTACACCTATGCGGGCGGTATCTCGACAGTAATATGGACTGATATGCTGCAGTCAGCAGTGTTGATTATCGGCAGCATTGCGATCTTTGTTTTATTGTTGATGAAAATTGATGCGGGCGAGGTGTTGTCTCCTAAACATCTGAATATCATCAACCTTGATTTTGACTTAGGTGTTGATACCACATTATGGGCAGGCGTAGTGGCTGTGAGCTTCTTGCACCTGAGTGTGTATGGAACTAATCAATTGATTATTCAGCGAACATTAGCAACTAAGTGTGTTAAGACAGCGCAAAAGTCGATGTTGCTTTGTGGTTACGGCGCATTCTTTGTTTATCTATTTTTTGCTGTGATGGGGGTGCTGTTAAGTGTCTTTTATCAGGACAGCAGTTTTGAAAACAGTAATGAAGTAATTCTCGATTTTGTGTTTAATCATACTAACCCAATCATTGTTGGTTTGGTGATATCCGCTTTATCTGCAGCGGCAATGTCGACACTGGATTCCACTTATAACTCAATGGCGACCGTCGCCGCGTTCGATATCTACAAGCGTTTCGTTCACAAAAGTGCCGATGATGAGCACTATGAAAAAGTCGCAAAGAAAATGAGTTTGCTTGCTGCGGCCATGGTGGTAGTGCCAGCTCTTCTCGCGGTATCGAATGAATCAGTACTCAAAACTATCGCCAGTTTAACCTCAATATTTGTCGGCATTCGCTTGGGTTCATTTGTTCTGGGGCTATTCTGGGCGAAAGCCAATGAGAAAGGCGTGATTGTTGGCAGTATCATGAGTGTGATTGCGGTTTTTACAGCGATGTATCTCGACGTGGCTTGGCCGTGGTTTGCGCCAATTGGTACGTTCGTCTTCCTTTTGTTTGGTGTGTTAGTGAGCCGTTGTTGGGGTTCTGTGACTGCCGAGCAACAAATCTTTATCAATAATCAAAAACATCTTTTTGCAAAGCCAACCGCAAGCCACTACGGGCTGTTGGTGTTCGCTGTGGCGACCATCGCTGCTTGTATGGTTATCCCTGATTGGCTTTATGCTGCATTGTCGTAATAGGTAAGTTGATGCTGTCCATCTTTGATATTTACAAGATTGGTGTGGGTCCTTCGAGCTCTCACACCAATGGTCCAATGATCGCGGGTTACCACTTCACTCGTTTGATTGAATCGAACTTGGCAAAAGTGGTTCGTATTCAAGTCGATTTATACGGCTCACTCTCGTTAACTGGGATTGGTCACCATACTGACCGTGCAACGATTTTGGGCCTGTTGGGTAACAAACCAGATACCATCAAAATCGCTTCTGCGAACAAAGCGATGCGCAAGGCGATTGAAGAGGGCATGATGCCTGTCGATGGCCGTCATGAAATCGAATTCAACTACAAAACGGATATGTTGTTCCACGAAGAGAACCTTCCTCTGCATGAGAATGGCATGACGATTACTGCGTTAGATGCGTACGGCAATCAGGTTGGGTTTGAAACTTACTACTCTATCGGTGGTGGTTTCATCGCAACGGCGGATGAACTGCAAAATGGCAGCGCGACTTCACCCGTAGAAGTTGAGTTCCCATTCTCCAACGCGGACGAAATGTTGGCACAGGCAGAGAAGAACGGCATGAGCCTCGGCGGCATGATTCTGAAAAACGAACAAGCGTTTCAGGATATGGAAGCCATCAATCAACGCGTAGAACAGATCTGGCGTGTGATGACGCGTTGCATGGAGCGCGGTTTTGAGACAGAAGGCATATTGGACGGGGGCTTGAACGTAACCCGCCGTGCGCCAAACTTGCTGAAGAAGCTTGAAGCAAATGCAGCAATCGAAAACGATCCCATGGAAATCATGGATTGGATTAACCTGTTTGCTTTTGCTGTGAGTGAAGAAAACGCCGCTGGTGGACAAGTGGTGACATCACCAACCAATGGTGCGGCGGGAGTGATTCCGGCGGTATTGATGTACTACCATCGCTTCATTAAAGAGCTCGATACCAAACAGCTTAAAGACTTCCTTGCTGTATCCGGTGCCATTGGCATCTTGTACAAAACCAATGCGTCTATCTCGGGTGCCGAAGTGGGTTGTCAGGGCGAAGTCGGTGTATCTTCCTCTATGGCGGCAGCTGGCTTGACCGCTCTACGTGGTGGCAGCAATGAGCAAATTTGTATTGCGGCTGAGATTGCGATGGAGCACTCACTAGGCATGACTTGTGACCCAATTGGTGGCTTAGTGCAAGTGCCGTGTATTGAGCGTAATGCCATGGGAGCGATGAAAGCGATTAATGCCTCTCGTATGGCACTCAAACGTAACAGCAAATGCCTGATCTCTTTAGATAAGGTAATTGAAACCATGTACCAAACCGGCAAGGACATGAACAAAAAGTATCGAGAAACGTCATTAGGAGGATTAGCACTAATTCATCTGTCTCCCCCTTGTGATTAGGGTGTAGCTATTATTTGACATCTAAACTTATCTACCGTTATTACAATTATGTAAGAACTACTGACTTGCTTCACTCAACCCAAGCAGATAAGCAAAAGCTATTTTCCAATACTTAAAGTTATAGCTGAACCTTGAGGGATCCCCTCATCATTTCCCTAAAGCGCAACCGTACTTGAATAGATTTTGAGCAAGTATGGTTGCAGCTACGAGCAAGTCTTCCCTCGTTATTGCGTAGCCAGAATGCCGCAGAACTTCCATACCTAAGCGCACTGTTGAGAGTACATTTCGATTACTGACAGTATTCGCTTGAAAGTGTTTATCCCAACCTTGTTTCTGTGCATGTACACCAAAAAGCCAAAATGTCAGTTGAAGCATTAGGGCGATGAGTAGCATGATATCAAAGCGCTCTGGGTTGCGAGTTCGGCTATGGCGGAGTCCTAGACCGTATACTGGGCTTTTCAAGTCTCGGAAGGTTTCTTCTATCTGCATACGCTTTGAGTAAAACCTAACGAGTTGCTTGGGTGTTCGAATTTCAACGGGCAAGTTAGTCGCTAAAACCCATGGTTCTTTTGTCGAAGCGGAGT
>NZ_NIVQ01000028.1 GCF_002811245.1 Vibrio salilacus
GCCGAGCAAACGCAACAGGCCAAAGAGCCATCGACTGACACTCGCGAATCAACCGCTGGCGATGCCAAGAAAGCCGCCGTTGCGGCCGCCATTGCCAGAGCCAAAGCGCGCAAAGCCGAGCAAACGCAACAGGCCAAAGAGCCATCGACTGACACTCGCGAATCAACCGACGACGACCCAAAGAAAGCCGCCGTTGCGGCTGCTATTGCCCGCGCCAAAGCGCGTAAAGCAAACAAAGAACAACAAAACCACACTGAGGAGAAAGAGTAGTGGCCTTTTTTATTGCCAGCTCACCCCATGCGCATAACCGCAGAAGCACTCCTGATCTCATGAAGTGGGTGGCTTTGTGCGCCCTACCAGGGCTTATTGCGCAATGCTACTTTTTTGGCTGGGGGACAATGATTCAACTCGCTCTGGCGATTGCGATCGCACTGAGCCTTGAGGCCTTAGTGATGGTGGCGAGAAAACGTCCACCAATATCAGCATTAAGGGACAACAGTGCGTTAGTCACCGCCTGGCTACTTGCCATTGCTATTCCGCCACTTTCCCCTTGGTGGATCATCGCCATTGGTTTGCTTTTCGCCATCGTGATCGCCAAACATCTCTACGGAGGAATCGGCCAGAACCTGTTTAACCCTGCGATGGTGGCCTATGTTGTGCTATTGATCTCGTTTCCTGTCCAAATGACCAGTTGGATTTCTCCAACCGAATTGCAAGCGACGACTATCTCAAGTGGTGATGCGTTTTCACTGATTTTCACGGGGTTTAATTTAGAAGGTTTATCACTGCAACAACTGCGAACCGCTATTGATGGTGTGACGATGGCGACTCCGCTTGATTCACTCAAAACATCGTTACGCGCTGGCAATACGCTCAGTGAAGCTATGTCTGCCCCTCAATTTTCAGGTCTTGCGGGTATCGGCTGGGAGTGGGTTAACCTCGCTTATCTGGCTGGCGGCTTGATGTTGATTAAACTGCGCGTTATCAACTGGCACATTCCACTAGGCTTCTTAGTGAGCTTAAGCATTATGAGTGGTCTGTTTGCTCTATTAGCACCGGGCACGACCGCCTCTCCATTGATCCATTTGTTATCGGGCGCAACCATGCTGGGGGCATTTTTTATCGCAACCGATCCAGTGTCAGCGTCAACCACCGTCAAAGGCCGTTTGATCTTTGGTGCCTTTATTGGTGCCATCGTCTTCATTATTCGTAGTTGGGGAGGCTTCCCCGACGGCGTGGCATTTGCGGTACTACTTGGCAATATGTGTGTGCCTTTGATTGATTACTACACCAAACCAAGAACCTACGGACACTAAGGATTCATTATGCTAAATGCGATTCGAAAAAATGGTGTCATTCTTGCCGTTTTTGCCTGTGCATCAACCGGTGTTGTCGCGCTGACCCATTACCTGACTGAAGATAAGATCCAACGCCAAGAACAGCAGCAGTTATTGTCGGTTCTCAATCAAGTCATTCCACATCAACTGCACGACAATGATCTTTATCAGGCCTGTACCTTGGTCAGCGATCCTGCATTGGGCTCGCCAACAGCGATGCCCGTTTATATGGCAAGCTTGAACGGTCAACCCTCAGCACTTGCGATCGAAGCCATCGCGCCCGATGGCTACAACGGCGCTATCAAGATTATTGTCGGCATTAAGCAAGACGGAACCATTATTGGAACACGTATCCTAAGCCACCAAGAAACGCCGGGGCTTGGTGATAAAATTGATCTACGTATTACGGATTGGATTCTTGGTTTCTCTGGAAAATCAGTGTCGCAAACCAATCTGTCTGATTGGAACGTACGTAAAGATGGCGGCCAGTTTGATCAATTTACCGGCGCAACCATCACACCTCGAGCGGTGGTCAAAGCGGTCAAAAACACCGCGCTGTTTGTGAACGCCAACCGCGAGCAAATTCTCGCTCAACCACTAAACTGTGGAGGTAATGATGAGTGAACATAAAACCCTAATTAAAAATGGCTTGTGGGATAACAACCCAGCCTTAGTGCAACTACTCGGACTCTGCCCGTTGTTGGCCGTTTCTTCAACGGTCACCAACGCTTTGGGGTTGGGTATCGCCACGTTATTGGTTTTAGTCGGATCGAATGTCACTGTCTCATTAGTCCGTGACTATGTGCCCAAAGAGGTTCGGATTCCAATCTTTGTGATGATCATTGCCGCACTGGTCACCTGCGTTCAGTTGTTAATGAGTGCCTACGCTTACGGCCTTTATCTATCACTCGGCATCTTCATTCCGTTGATTGTGACTAACTGCATTATTATCGGCCGCGCCGAAGCCTTTGCCTCAAAAAATGATGTACTTCCTGCCGCCCAAGATGGATTCTGGATGGGACTGGGTATGACTAGCGTACTGGTCATACTTGGTGCTATGCGTGAGTTGATCGGCAATGGAACATTATTTGACGGTGCTGATTTACTGCTCGGTCAGTGGGCAACATCACTGCGTATTGAAGTGTTCCAATTCGATAACAGTTTCCTACTTGCACTTTTACCACCGGGGGCATTCATTGGTGTTGGTTTACTCATTGCACTGAAAAATATCATCGATAAACAAATTGAAGCGCGTCAACCAAAGCAGCAAAAACAGACCATAGAACGCGCTCGAGTCACCAACACATAACAGACCAATCCTTAAGTTGGCATTCGCACTGGACATCAGCTTCAAATGAATAAAGACAAACGCAGACTAATACTAGAACGTTTAAGGGAGAATAACCCTAACCCTCAAACTGAGCTTAACTGGAGCACACCATTCGAGCTGTTAATTGCAGTACTGTTATCCGCACAAGCAACGGATGTCAGTGTTAACAAAGCGACAGATAAGCTCTACCCGGTTGCGAATACGCCACAGGCTATATTTGATCTCGGCGTTGAAGGCGTAAAAAAGTACATCAAAACAATTGGCCTGTTTAACTCTAAAGCAGAGAACGTCATTAAGACCTGTAAAATCCTGATTGACCAACATGGCGGTGAAGTTCCACAAGATCGTGATGCCTTAGAGGCGCTTCCCGGCGTCGGTCGAAAAACCGCCAACGTCGTGCTCAACACCGCCTTTGGTTGGCCAACCATCGCGGTCGATACGCACATTTATCGCGTTTCCAATCGGACAAAGTTTGCCATGGGCAAAAACGTCGATCAGGTAGAAGAGAAGCTGCTTAAAGTGGTGCCTAAAGAGTTTAAACTCGATGTCCACCACTGGCTGATTTTACATGGCCGCTATACTTGTGTAGCACGAAAGCCCCGTTGCGGCAGCTGTATTATTGAAGATCTTTGCGAATTCAAAGACAAAGTATACCCAGAAAATTAGGAGAGCAAGACAATGTCAAATGGCAGAATTCTACACACTATGCTTCGCGTTGGTGACTTAGATAAATCAATCAAGTTTTACACCGAAGTGATGGGGATGCAGCTACTGCGTACCAATGAAAACAAAGAGTACGAATACACCTTAGCGTTTGTCGGTTACGGAGATGAAGCGCAAGGTGCCGTGATTGAGCTGACCTACAATTGGGGAACGACTGAGTATGATCTAGGCAGTGCATTCGGTCACATCGCCATTGGCGTTGAGGATATTTATTCAACGTGTGATGCGATCAAAGCCGTTGGCGGCAATGTGACGCGTGAGCCGGGCCCAGTGAAAGGGGGAACCACCCATATCGCTTTTGTCAAAGATCCAGATGGCTATATGATTGAGCTAATCCAAAACAAACAAGCAAGCGCAGGTTTAGCAGGTTAATTACAGCTTTAACCGCTTCAAAAAAGCAAAAAGCCAGCATTGCTGGCTTTTTCTGTGTCCTAATCTTAAATCTGTGTTCGACCTAGCGAGATCACCACTCGGCGGTTTTTATCTCGGCCAAGTGGAGAGGCATTGTCATCAATAGGGCGAAGCCTGCCATAACCCTGAACCTGAATCCGGTCTTCAGGCAATCCTAATGATTTAAAGTAGTTTTGCAAAACTTCAGCTCGTTTCTCTGACAAACTTAGACTGACACTTTTGCTATCAACCGCATCCGTATACGTTGACACTAAGACCAGATCGATATCCTGGTTGTATTTAATATACTCTGCAATCTGCGCTAATCGTTTTTGTGACTGTTTATTGAGTTCGACACTGGTTCTGTCGTAATGCAAGATGGTAAACGCGATGTCTTCGAAACTGTATGGCAGTAAATTAGCCATACAGTCGCTAAATACGTTGTATGACCGCTGAAACAGCACCGAAGAAAGCCCCACTTCTATTCGCTCATCGCGGCTACGCCACTCTTGATAACTGAAAGTGGGATAGCGCCCTTTTTCAAGTTCGCCTAAAATATTCCATGCCGTTTGCCCACCGATATAACCATCAAATTGTTGAAAAAATCGGATCGTATTTAGACGTGTAGCCCGCTCACCAGGTCGCCATGCTGGTGGCATAGAAACCAAACTCACATCACGGGTTTTTCCCATTGGACGCTTCATTTTCAACTCGAAATCAAGGCTGATCTTTTTACTCGCATACGAGGAAAATACTGCATCACCATAATTGGGGATCGGGTGGACTAAGCGACACTCCAAAGGGGAATTGGCAACCATTTGCCACGTTGATTGCTGTGGTTTAGCGACATAGTGTTTATCCAGCGCAACGGCACTGGTACTGATTGACACTAATACGGTCGCGACTGTGGTAGCAAACAACTTATTCATACTGCAATTAATCTCTTTATTTGCTTGAGCAGCTCAACGTTGCCGCTCGATTCTCTACCAAAATTAGAAAGCAAAAAACACGCCAATACATTTGTATAGAACAAATTGACAGCGTTTCTTTTTCAAACAGGATTAACGGTTTTTCTCACGCCAAGAATCTGTAATAATGCCAGCCCTGTCACATTAAAATAAGCACACATGACTATAGAAAACGAAGCATTGACGCTAAAAAAACGATTTCGTGGCTACTTTCCGGTTGTTATTGATGTTGAAACCGCAGGGTTTAACGCTAAAACGGATGCCCTACTCGAAATCTGTGCCGTCACCTTAAAAATGGATGAGAACGGCACACTTTGTCCTGCATCAACGATTCATTTTCATGTTTCTCCTTTTGAAGGTGCCAACTTAGAAAAAGAGGCGCTTGAATTTAATGGCATTCGCGACCCATTTAGCCCACTTCGTGGAGCGGTGACAGAAAAAGAGGCACTAAAAGAAATTTATAAACTTGTACGTAAAGAACAAAAGGCAGCGGATTGTAGCCGTGCAATTATTGTTGCTCACAACGCCAACTTTGATCATAGCTTCGTGATGGAAGCAAGCGAACGCAGCAAGTTAAAACGTGTCCCATTTCATCCCTTCGCGACCTTCGATACCGCAACACTCAGTGGTCTCGCTTATGGCCAAACCGTATTAGCCAAAGCATGTAAAGTCGCAGGGATGGAGTTTGACAATAAACAAGCCCACTCAGCCCTTTATGATACTCAAAAAACGGCCGAGCTCTTTTGCGGCATCGTCAATAAGTGGAAAGCCCTGGGCGGCTGGCCATTGATTGAGTCAGATGCCGAATAAACACAATAAAAAGTAAACACAACTCACGAGTATATTATGAACCCTGTTGTCATTTCTGTCTGCATTATGCTGGCTTTAGCCCTGATGCGAGTAAATGTCGTCGTCGCACTGACCTTCAGTGCTATCGTCGGCGGTTTAGTCGCTGGTATGGATCTCAACCAGTCAATCGCTGCATTTGAAAGTGGGCTTGGTGGGGGTGCAACCATCGCTTTAAGCTACGCCATGCTGGGTACTTTCGCGGTTGCGATCTCTCGATCAGGTATTACCGACCTGTTGGCCAATAGCGTGATTAAACGCATCCATGGTCAAGAGAATGCCTCAGCCTCTACTGGTCTTAAGTACGCAGTGCTGATCGCCCTGGTCTTAGTCACTATGTCATCACAGAATGTCATTCCAGTTCACATCGCCTTTATCCCGATTTTGATTCCACCTCTTTTAGGCGTTTTTGCCAAACTTAACCTTGACCGCCGCATGATTGCTTGTGTGCTGACTTTTGGTCTCGTTACTCCTTACATGGTGTTACCGATCGGTTTTGGTGGTATTTTCCTCAACAATATTTTGCTTAAAAACCTTCATGACAACGGCCTTGAGAATGTCGTGGCAAGTCAAGTACCTGTCGCAATGCTGCTACCGGCAGCGGGAATGATCTTTGGTTTGTTAACCGCGATTTTCTTTACCTACCGTAAACCTCGCCAATATCCGGAAACTGAGTTAACTCATGTGAATCAAGACACCAAAGCAATCAACAAGAAAAACATTGTTGTGGCTGCTGTGGGCATTGTCGTAGCCCTTGGTGCGCAGCTCTCAACTGGCTCAATGATTGTCGGTGGTTTAGCGGGTTTTATGGTGTTCACTTTTGGTGGTGTTATCGCTTGGAAAGAAACCCACGATGTGTTCACAAAAGGGGTTCACATGATGGCAATGATTGGCTTTATTATGATTGCAGCGGCCGGTTTTGCGGCAGTGATGAAGCAGACGGGTGGGGTTGAGTCTTTGGTTGAGGCCTTATCAACCAGCATTGGCGACAATAAGCCTCTTGCGGCATTATTGATGTTGATTGTTGGTCTATTGGTGACAATGGGAATTGGTTCATCGTTCTCAACCATTCCGATTCTCGCGACTATCTACGTGCCACTGGCGGCGGCATTCGGTTTTTCACCCATGGCAACCATTGCATTAGTCGGCACTGCAGCCGCGCTTGGTGATGCAGGCTCACCCGCTTCAGACTCAACCTTAGGCCCAACCTCTGGCCTGAACGCTGATGGACAACACGAGCACATTTGGGAGACCGTTGTACCAACCTTTATCCATTACAACATTCCGTTAATTGTATTTGGTTGGCTAGCAGCAATGACGCTGTAAACGGCACCTGCAACGATCGATAACCCATAAAAAAGCTGACTTGATGTCAGCTTTTTTATTATATGATGCAAGATAAATAATAGATGGCCTTACTGTGCTTGCTTCTCGGCAATCACGGCGAATACTGGCACCATATCTTCAAGCAACTGCTTCTCAACCGGTTTACCCGTCGAATCTGTCACGTTAATCGAAGTACGGTTACCAAGGTCACCAAGCAGCAAGGTGTAGGTGCCTGGGGCAAGGTTACTCGGCTTCACACCAATATCATGCCAAAACTCATCACCAGGCGCTGCATACTTAGCTTTAATCGTGCCCTGAGATTGATTACGTTCTTCAAGCGTAAAGCCCATCGCAGGCAGGATGCTCGGTAGGCGATTCCACAGCACGTTGTAAGGTGAACGCGCAATGATCACAGGGAAACCGCTACGGTCAGACCCCATGGTTACTTGTATGCTCTTAACTAATTGCTCGGCTTTACGTGCCGCTTCCTCTCGGAGATCTAAATCGTAACGCGCCGTCACTAAATTGGTCATCAGAGCATTATAGCGCTCCTTATTGGTTGCCGTGACTGGCATGACTTTGCCCCCTTCACGCCAATCAACGAGTGATATTCTAAATCCATGGCGCCCACCCGCAAAGGCACGGTCAATTTGATAACGTGCACCAAGTTCAACATCTTCATCTTCAGCAACCCAACTAACCCAGTCGGTCTCGATAAGCGTCGATGTCTGTTGGCGAATGGCAATATTTTGCTCTTCGATCATGTCAAGTGCGGTTTGCCACACTTTATCGACTTCATCTTCGCGCAATAACCATAAGGTGGTTTCTCCCTGCTTATGCTCGGTTCTCGCACCTGGAATAAGTTCTAGGATTTGTTGCGGCGGACGAATATCCACTTCACGGCCAATACCACCAGCGAACTCACCTTGAGGGATTCGATAGTTAGGGTAAAACTGTGGTTCGGCATCTTGTGGTAAGTTCAACTCTTTCAACGCTGGCGTATTAAGATATGCAAAATCATCTTTCGCCTGACGACGCTGATTTGCACCACCTGAACATGCGCTCAAAACAAAAACAGCTAGTGAACTGAGAACTAGCTGGTGAGAAAATTTCATTGAAACTCCTGATCGTATTTTGCCGGAATCACTTCCGGCAAGGTCTCTTTATATTTAGACAATGCGCGCATCCGTCATTGCTTTTGTCACAATTGGTCGAGCCTGCACGGAGAGCTCGGTCAGAGGTAAACGTAAACCGCCGTGTTCAATCAGACCCATTTGGTGTGCTGCCCACTTAACTGGAATAGGGCTCGACTCAACAAACAGATTCTTGTGCAATGGCATCAAGCGTTGGTTAATGATTTCGGCTTCATCGAATTTACCTTCACTGGCGAGATGGAACATCGTCGCCATGTCTTGTGCAGCAATATTATTCGTGACTGAAATCACACCGTTACCACCTTGCTTGACAAAATCAAGGCCTGTCGAATCGTCACCACTTAGTAAGATAAAATCTTCGCCACAAAGTTCACGGTGAATTGAAATTCGGCTTAAATCGCCGGTCGCATCTTTTAGCGCAACGATGCTGTCAATCTGTGATAATCTCGCGACGGTTTCAGGAAGCAAATCCACTGCAGTACGACCCGGGACGTTATATAAAATCTGGGGTACATCACTCTCTTCAGCAATTGCCTTGTAATGCTGATACAAACCTTCTTGTGTTGGTTTGTTGTAGTATGGGGTAACGCTTAAACAACCCGCGATACCTGAATTATTAAGCAAGCGACTGAATGTCACCGATTCATGAGTAGCGTTCGCCCCTGTACCAGCAATCACAGGAATGCGGCCATCGGCAAATTCGACGGTTTTCATTACCACCTTGACATGCTCTTCAATTGTCAGCGTAGAAGACTCACCGGTCGTTCCGACAGCGACAATGCCATTACTGCCCGCGGCGACATGGTAGTCAACCAGCTTCTTCAGGCTCACGTAATCAACTTCGCCATCGAGATTAAATGGTGTAATTAACGCTACAATACTTCCTGAAAACATGTCCTTCTCCCTAAAATAGTTACTAATCGCATGGTACTGTAAGGCGATTGAAAAAGACAAGCGCTTAACGCCGCTTAAACCACCTAAATGAATGAATATTTATCAGATGTTAGATATTTGGCAAATTACGCCTCTTATTTCACGTAATGTCAGTCGCAAGTGATAATTTCCTCCTTATATTGGCATGGCTCAAAATCCCGCCAACTCAACCGAGAAAACGTTCGACGGCCATTTTTATCACTCGCTTCTGTGCTAAGCTAAACGACTAATAAACATAACTTTGATAAGAGTGAAACTATGACTCAGCATCTCGTGATTACAGCGGTAGGCACCGACCGCCCAGGCGTATGCAACCAAGTTGTTCATCTGGTCACTCAGTCTGGATGCAACATTGTTGACAGTCGTATCGCTTTATTCGGCAATGAATTTACTCTGATCATGCTGCTTTCTGGTTCTAACTCGGCGACCACTCGAGTCGAAACGACGCTACCACTAGTTGGACAACAGCATGATCTGATCACGATAATGAAACGTACCTCTCCACACGCTCATCTTGATCATACGTACACACTCGAGGTGTTCATTGAGTCTGAAGATAAGCCTGGGCTAACAGAAAGATTTACCAATTTTTTTGCCGCTAAAGAAATAGGTCTTTCATCACTTAGTGCTCAAACGATTGATAAAAATAAAATCGGCTCCGAAAATAATCAGTTTCACATCGCTATCACCGCGACAGTCGAAACAGAATGTAATCTGATGCAACTTCAAGAAGAGTTCGACACACTGTGTCACTCGCTCGAAGTACAGGGGTCACTCAATTTCATAAAAAACAGTCAATAAAAAAGGAATATTCATGAACACGCTGACAGCAGGCACTCCCGCTCCTGAGTTCTCTCTTCTTGACCAAAATGGCGAAACCGTTACGTTAAACGACTTTAAGGGCAAAAAAGTCCTGTTTTATTTTTACCCTAAAGCCATGACCCCTGGCTGTACTGTTCAAGCACAAGGATTACGTGACGTTAAGACCCAATTAGAACAACATAATGTAGTAGTTCTTGGTGTGAGCATTGATCCGGTAAAACGCTTGGGTAAGTTTATTGAACGCGATCAGCTCAACTTCACCTTACTCTCAGATGAAGATCATTCCGTTGCAGAGCAGTTTGGTGTGTGGGGCGAGAAAAAGTTCATGGGGAAAGTTTACGATGGTTTACATCGCATTAGCTTCCTGATCGACGAGCAAGGTATGATTGAACACGTATTCAATAAATTTAAAACCAAAGACCACCATCAAGTGGTACTCGATTACCTCAATGCTCCTCAATAAACAAAACAACGCCAGCAATCCGTGCTGGCGTTGTTGTTTCTCTTCTGTGCTTAGACGATAAACTTATTCAAAATCGCATCTTGCTCACGTACATTTTCCGTCTGTACTTGCATCGCAATATTTGAGTTTTCAGCCGACTCTGCTACTTGTGTCGACAGGTCTTTGATTTTGACAGTGTTACTGTTGATCTCTTCTGCGACCAAACTTTGTTCTTCAGCCGCCGAAGCAATCTGCATATTCATGTCACTAATGCGCTGAATAGCTGCTCGAATACGTTGCAATGCACCATCAGCAGCTTGCGCTTTATCTACGGCATCAATCGCGGTATTTTTACTCTCTGCCATCGCTGTCGAAACCGAGCTTGCACCAACTTGTAACTGCTCGATCATGTTACGAATTTCAGTTGTTGACTCTTGTGTTCTCTGGGCAAGAGTACGCACTTCATCCGCCACTACCGCAAAACCGCGACCAGACTCACCGGCGCGCGCTGCTTCAATTGCCGCATTCAATGCCAATAAGTTAGTTTGATCGGCAATGTCATTGATGACTTTCAAAATGGTTTCGATGTTGGCCGTTGCCGATTCTAAACCGTGAACTTCTTCAACCGCTTGATCAATACGAGCCGACAAGTTGTCAATCGAGACAGTGGTTTGACTTACTACAGATGAGCCATCGATGGTGGCATCATCCGCTTCTTTCGCAGCGGCAGCCGCGCCTTGAGCATTATTAGCGACCTCCGTCGCCGTGACCGCCATTTCGTTCATCGCCGTTGCGAGTTGTTCTAACTCTTCAAGCTGACTGCGCATTGCCGTTGCCGACTCTTGCACGCCACTGACCGTCATTTCCGTGCCACGCAGAATTTCAGCGCCAATCGCTTTTGATTGTTGTAACTGTTTCTGTAAAGTTTCGGTAAAGGTATTGAAACCCTCAGCTAACTCAGCAAACTCTTTGTCGGTGTTGGTATCTAAACGTTTAGTTAAATCCCCTTGTCCAGATGCAACATCTTTAATTGCATCGTTAAGCACGGCAAGTGGACGCATCAGAGCTTTGATTAAGAAACTCAGTACGATGACGCTGAGGATAACCCCAATCACGACGTACAAAATGGAACTGTTGCGCATATCCGTGACGGCGGCAAAAGCAATATCTTCATCAACGACCGCGCCGATATACCAGTTTTCAGACGGGACTTCGGTAAAGTGAACCAATAGCTTTTTGCCATCTTGTTCAAAACGCTGATTACCAGACTGAACTTTTGCTTGAGGTAGGTACTTAGATAAGTTTTCACCATTATTTTTCGCGTCAGGATGAGCGATCGTGGTTCCATCAGCGGTAACAATAAAGAGATAGCCAGCATCGAGCAGGTTGACACTGTTCACCAAGTCAGCGAGTCCGCCTAACTCTAGGTCGTAGAACATGCCAGCCATAAACTGACCATTATCTCGCACGGGCGTTCCGATTGAGATGATGACCTTTTTAGAAGATACATCAATATAAGGAGCAGTAACCACCAATGAGCCTTGTGCTTTAGCCCCTTTGTACCAAGGGCGCACGCGTGGATCGAAATCGGATCCAGGTTCCCAAGCGTCATCATTCTCTACCACAAAGCCATCGGCCTCATAACCAAACCCAACCGCCAAGAAACTGCCTTTGAGCTCTGGCCTTTCTAGGACATCTTTCACGCGTTGGCGATTTTGTGGATCAAGTTCAATCACCTCCGTCGTTGACTGAGCTAGAGACTTTTTACTGTCCATTTCTGATGTTACGGTATTTTTAACCCCTTTCACCATTTCGGTGATACTAGTATCGACAAGTGCCTCTACCTCTTTTTCCACAGTACTTAGTTGTTGGATCGACAACAGAGTCACTGTGACTAACAGTAGTGCAGATGAAGCCGCAACGATTTTTTGGCTAAATTTCATATCTTCCCTCAATTAGTCAGCAAGCTTATTGTTATAATAATTAATATAGTTATCGCCCAGCCTAACCTTTCCTTAATGAATTTCTTACATTTCCTTACTTAAGTAAATTCCATCTTAGTCAGAAATGCTAACTCACACACAAAAAAAGCTTCAAATGCAGGATTTTAAGGCTTCATATGCATTTAATTGGTTAATTAGACAGTAATTAATCCACGGCGTCTTGTTCGTGGCTTGGCAACGCATTCCATACGGCTTTAACTAAAGTGGCCAGTGGAATCGCAAAAAAGACGCCCCAAAAGCCCCACAATCCACCAAAAACCAGCACTGCAACAATGATCGCTACCGGGTGTAAGTTAACCGCTTCAGAAAACAACACGGGCACCAAAACATTACCGTCAAGAGCTTGAATGACACCATAGGCAATCAGCAGCCAGTAGAATTGTGGTGTTAGCCCCCACTGGAATAAGCCCACAATCGCAACTGGTACCGTCACCGCAGCAGCACCGATATAAGGAATCAATACAGATAAACCGACTGCCACAGCCAATAATACCGAGTAACGCAAGTCAAGAATGACAAACGTGATGTAGCTAACGCCTCCAACGATTAAGATCTCCATCACCTTGCCACGGATGTAATTTGAGATTTGGTCATTCATCTCGTTCCACACTTTGTATGCTAAGCGACGATTACGCGGTAACATGCCGCTCGCCATCTCAATCATTTCGCGCTTATCTTTCAGTAAGAAAAACACTAGCAGCGGCACTAAAATTAGGTAGACGGCCAAAGTAGCAATACTGACTAAAGACGCCAGCGAACCTTTAACTACCGTCTCACCCATACTAATTACTTGGTTTTTCGCATTGCTTACTAAGGACTCAACAATTTTGAGGTTTTCCAGTTCTGGATAACGATGTGGCACCTGCGCGATAAACTCTTGCAGGCCACCATACATACTCGGAATATCGTTAATCAGATTGCCTACCTGATGCCAGATCGTTGGTACTAAACCAAAGATGGCGACCAACATTAAACTAATGAAACCAAGGATCACCACCAGCACTGAAAGCGTGCGTGGTATTCCTATCCGGCAGAGCTGAACAACAGGCCATTCTAATAAGTACGCCAAGACAATGGCCACTAGCAATGGCGCAATCAAATTGCCAAAAAAGTAGATGGTAATAAAGCCAAACAGAAGAATCGCAACAAGACTTACTGCGTGTGGATCAGAAAAACGTCGCTTATACCAACGACTCACCATTTCAAACATTCAACAAGATTCCTTAGTGACTTGCATACGATAGTAACCTTCTTTTTCTTCACAACTAAGCGTGAATGCGTGCTGTTGAAGATAATGCGTAATATCACGCATTGAGCTCGGATCAGAGATAAGAATGTCGATATTGGTCCCCTGCTGCTGGCCATTTGTGTGGCGTTTAGCAAGTAACAGTGCCAATGGGCAACGTTGATGGCGTAAATCCAAAATATTCGGTTCCATTCTGTAGCTCGATGCTTATTATTACCGTTGGATATTGTATAGTGTTTTTTTCTAAGCGTCAGTGCAAATAGTCATCGTAGTACACTGTTCTGACCAATTTTGACAACCAAGTCAAATTCACTGTTGTGGCGCAAGGAAACCTTTGCTGTGGTATGGTGTCCAAGCCTATAATCATCCCTATATAAACCAGTGTGTGATGGAAAAGAACTCAAGGGAGCATCAGCGTTCATCTATGTTTAAACGTACGCGTTCATTGGTCTGCTTATCGATAGCAGCCGCGTTAAGCACTCCGATACCAGTACCAGCTAACAGCTTAGATCTTCCAGATATTGGTACCACGGCCAGCAGCACATTAACCATTGCCCAAGAAATCCAGTATGGTGATGCCTACATGCGAATGCTGCGCAGTAGCCAACCGATCGTTAGTGATCCGGTCCTTAATGAGTATATAGAGAGCCTCGGCCATCGACTGGTTGCCAACGCGTCAGATGTCAAAACCCCGTTTACTTTTTTTATGATCCGCGATCGCAATATTAATGCGTTTGCCTTTTTTGGTGGCTATGTGGCCCTCCACTCAGGACTGTTTCTTCATGCACAAAGCGAAAGTGAGTTAGCTTCTGTTGTAGCACATGAAATTGCCCACGTAACTCAGCGCCACTTAGCCAGAAGCATGGAAGATCAAGCTCGTCGCTCACCCGCGAACATGGCAGCTCTTGTGGGCGCGCTGTTGCTTGCGATTGCCTCACCGGAAGCGGGAATAGCGGCTATGACGGCTGCAACAGCAGGCAATATTCAAGGCCAAATCAACTACACACGCAGTAACGAAAAAGAAGCCGATCGCTTTGGTATTAGTACCTTGGCCAGTGCAGGGTTTGATGTCAATGCCATGCCACGATTCTTTGGTCGCCTTGCTGATGAATACCGCTATGCAAGCAAGCCCCCGCCTATGCTGCTCACTCACCCATTACCAGAGGACCGCGTAACCGATAGTCGCGCTCGAGCACAAAGCTATCCAGCGCGTCAGGTCGAACCGTCATTAAACTATCATTTAGCGCGAGCACGTATTGTGGCTCGTTATGCTGGCATTGATGACAAAGCCGCCAACGATTGGTTCGTCCGTACCGAAAAGAGCGCACAACCGAGTGTTAAAGTGGCATTTCAGTATGGCAAAGCTTTGGTCCTGCTCGACAATAAAGAGTATCAGAGGGCGAGTGTTATTTTACAGCGCTTGTTAAAACAAGCCCCAGATAATCGTTTCTATCTTGATGCTATGTCCGATGTGTATATCGGACTAAATCAAGCAGAACAAGCCCAATCCCTATTGGCGAGCGCACTCAAGTCGGCGCCCAATAACCCAGTACTCAGCATTAATTATGCAAATGCTCTGATTCAGCAAGATAAAAACGACCAGGCGATTAAAGTACTGCAACGCTACACTCATGATTATCCTCATGACATTAATGGTTGGAGCTTACTCTCAGATGCTAATATCAACTTAGGGATCAGTGATGAAGACTTAGCTGCTCGAGCAGAGATTCTTGCCCTTAAGGCCAACTGGAACAAAGCGATCCAATATTACACTCAAGCCAGTCAGCTCGCTGAACTTGGAAGCTTAAAACAAGCCAGATATGATGCACGGATTGACCAACTCATGGTGCAACGTGACCGCTTCTTGGCACTGCAATAAATAATACTCGGAGATTCACTATGTCAGTCGTGATATACCACAACCCTCGCTGCTCAAAAAGTCGTCAGACATTGACATTACTTGAAGTCAATAATGTACATCCACAGGTGATCACATACCTGGAGACGCCACCTAGCGTCGATGAACTTAAGACCTTAATGACGCAACTCGAAGTCACTGACGTTCGTGACATGATGCGTACCAAAGAAGAGATTTATAAACAGCTCGAACTCAAATCGGCCGACGATGAGACATTATTTAAAGCCATGGCAGAACACCCTAAATTGATTGAGCGCCCGATTGTGGTCGCTAATGGCAAAGCCAGACATGGTCGTCCACCAGAGCAAGTCTTAGAGATCTTATGATCGGCCACGTTGTCATTCTTTACTATAGCCGTCATGGCGCAACGCAATCACTCGCAAGACAGATCGCACGCGGAGTTGAGTCGATCCCAAACTGCGAGGCTCTGCTGCGCACCGTTGCTGAAATTGATAACGAAACCCCGGCGGCTGATCCTGTCCTATCGCTAGCAGAATTGAAACAGTGTGACGCTCTCGCCATGGGCAGCCCAGTGTGGTTCGGCAATATGGCGGCACCGCTTAAACACTTCTGGGACAAAACAACCCCATTGTGGATTGCAGGCGATCTGATCGATAAGCCAGCTTGTGTGTTCAGTTCATCATCAACCTTACATGGCGGACAAGAAACTACGCTGCAAAGTATGATGTTGCCGCTACTTCACCATGGCATGATGATCTTAGGAATCCCATATTCTGAGCCAAAATTACATTCGACCCAATCGGGCGGTACACCGTATGGCGCGACCTCGGTGGCACAACATGGTTCGAGCTTAACTGCAGATGAAATAGAATTGGCCCAGCAACTCGGAAAAAGACTGGCTCGAACCGCATTAAAGATGAAGGAAGATTAAATGCAAGCAATGCACCCCACCACCAAGCTTTACCGCTTGTTGGCACTGTTTGGTAATTTAGCGCTCTTGGCTTGGATAGTGCTGTGGCAAATGTCTCTTTCACCGCATCCGCATATCAGCAGTACCACATTGGCGATAGCCTGGGCCATCCCACTGTTACTGCCGCTGCCTGGCATTTTAGTCGGTAAACCCTACACCCACGCTTGGGCTAACTTTGTCTTGATGCTCTATTTTTTGCACGCTTTTACCCTCCTTTACGTTGATAATGGCGAGCGTTGGTTAGCCGTTGTCGAGTTGCTACTCACGACAGCAGCATTTTCTGGCAATATTCTTTATGCCCGAGCACGGGGAAAAGAGTTGGGCCTTAAGCTCAAACGCCTATCGAAAGTCGAAAAAGAAGAGCAAGCGCGCTTTGAGTCCCATGAGCATTAACATTTTCTCGACAGTCAAACACGCAAAATTCAAAAAGGTCTGGCACTGACAGACCTTTTTATTGATGTTTGTGTTGCTGAACTAGCGGGTTAAAACGCTGGATTCCGATTCGGGCTCTGTAGGCTCAGTCTGTACTGCTGGGGTAGGCATGACATAAGGCTGCCCCTGCCACTCGAATTGCATGATCATTTCTGCAGGTATCACTTCAAGCACAGGCGTTGTTGGCAAAACCTGGGGCGTGAGCGCCTCATTGTCAGTCGTTGCTTGTGGCTCGGTAAGATTGTCGCTTGGCACTTCAATGCTTAGCTCCGGCGCAACCACTGGTGGTGTTTCGGTGATACTTTCTAGCGGCATCACATCACTAAGACGACTCACTTCCTGCTTAAATTCTTGCTCTGAAGATAACAGGTGGACATTAAACGTCACCTGATTGCCTTGAATCTTAAGAATATCCAAAGACGCCACTGAACTGAGCGATTTAAGCTGATTTTCCAAGGTAAAGAAGCTGACTGCATCATTAAGCTCGGTAAAACGAACCTTAATGGCTTGTGATGATTCACTGGCCACAATAACGGCGCTCTTGCTAGCAAAGTAATCACTGAGCTGATCAATCATTTTACTCGCCGCGTCGCTGCCGTTATTTGTGCCCGACAAAGGTGCTTGACGAGTAATACCAATCGTCGCCGGCTTTTGGTCGTAAAGTCTCCAACGCAGGTTATTGCCTTGCGCTTTGACCACTAACACAGCATCAACTGGATAACGCTTGCTCGCCTCACCAACAGGCTGGATAAACCCACCCCAAAGATCGGAAACCGCCACACCTGTGATATCATCGAAATCACCAACCGGCACCGTCAAAGGTAAACCGCGCTGCTGAGCTCGGGATTTTATCAGATCGAATATCACCGACGGTGAATGCTCCCAAATGATGTTACGCTCTGTTTGTTCTTCAACCAGCCAAACCAACATGTTGGCCCGCGCAGCCGACCACATTGGCAACTGTGCTTGACTAAGCAAAGAGCGAATATGTGGTGCGCTAAACACCATTTTTAATGTTTGCTGATCAGCAGACTGCCCGTAACTCAATTGCGCTAAGTACTGAGCACTTTGGCCGAGTGCTTTCTTGACCACTTCATTTTCTGGCGCATTGACGTCACCAGAGGCTCTGATCAGTACCTCTTTCATACCTTCCACGCGCGCTTGAACATCCGCGTTGTGAGCCGACGGGTTAATCACAACTTCACTGCGATACAAGTCGACATTGGTTAAGGCCATGGCAGGTAGAGCAATCAGCCCCAAAACAAACAGTGCTATATGACGCATAGAATTCCTAAAATCCGCTTTTTCAACGTTAAGGTACGATGATAAGCAACTATCGCTACCGGAGCAACAAAACCCCTCACTTATCCATCGGATCTCTGTGTAATCAAATACCACCTTTTATCACTATCATCAGCTATTCCTTGAACATTTGATCTCGTTCAGATTGCAATCGATTGCCAAGGTGATAAAATCGCGCGAATTTTATTTTCGTTGAGCAGATAGTTGCTCTGAGACTCGCCATCTAAAGGATAAAGGAATAACAACATGAGAAATGCCATTCAAGGTGCACAAATGCTCTTCGTTGCGTTTGGTGCATTGGTGTTGGTGCCGCTATTAACCGGGCTTGATCCTAGTGTGGCACTTTTTGGTGCTGGTGTCGGTACCCTGATTTTCCAAATCATCACTCGTCGCAGTGTGCCTATTTTCCTCGCTTCTTCTTTTGCTTTTATTGCTCCTATTTTATACGGCGTGCAAACTTGGGGTGTTCCGGCGACCATGGGTGGCCTTATGACCGCGGGTTTTGTTTATGTGGCGATGGGTGCATTGATTAAAGTACGTGGCGTTGAACTCATTCATCAATTACTGCCACCTGTTGTTGTTGGCCCAGTGATTATGGTGATTGGTCTTGGTTTGGCCCCTGTCGCAGTCAACATGGCACTAGGTAAAGGTGGTGATGGTACACAATTGATCGATGCTGACGCCTCACTCATTATTGCTGGCGCGTCTCTTCTAACCACTATCGGGCTAAGTGTTTTTGCCAAAGGCTTCCTTAAACTGACCCCTATCCTCGGTGGTATTATTGTCGGTTACGCCCTGAGCTTGGCTTACGGTATTGTAGACTTTACGCCGGTTCATCAAGCCGCTTGGTTAGCGATGCCTAACTTTACTCTGCCTGAATTCAACATCAACGCCGTTCTGTTTATGATCCCTGTTGCGATTGCACCAGCGGTCGAACACGTTGGTGATATGTTGGCGATTTCAAATGTTACTGGCAAGAACTACCTGAAGAAGCCTGGATTGCATCGCACTATCACCGGTGACGGGGTAGCAACGATTGCGGCATCTATGGTTGGCGCTCCACCAAACACCACCTATTCAGAAGTTACTGGGGCGGTGATGCTAACCAAGGCGTTCAACCCTGTCATCATGACATGGGCAGCTGTGACGGCGATTGTCCTTGCACTAGTCGGTAAACTAGGCGCAGCACTGCAAACCATTCCAATGCCAGTCATGGGCGGAATAATGATTCTGCTGTTTGGTTCTATCGCCACCGTAGGCCTAAATACACTGATCAAGAACAACGTGGATCTGCACAAATCTCGCAACCTAGTTATTGTTGCCATTACACTCGTATTTGGTATCGGTGGCATGGCCTTTGGCATCGGCGAGTTTAGCCTACAAGGTGTCAGCCTATGTGGTATCGTGGCAATTGTGCTTAATCTTATCCTACCGAAAGATCTTGGTGAGAACCATGTCGTCGATAATGCACAGATAGAACAAGAGAACAACTAAATTCCCAGATGACTGAGGGTTGACACCAGAGTGCTAGCCCTCTTTATTCAAGTTAGAGATCGAAATATATCGCACAACCAGCCTACTCTTTTTGGGTATCAAAGGCTAACTGTTCGAAATATTCAGAAATCAATTGGTCGTATTCGCCACTGGCTTTCATTTGCGCAACAACGTCGTTAACTTTCTGAACCAGCTCGGAGTTTACAGCGCCTTTTTTTGAGAAGGCAATATAACTTGGCGTAGATTCTATTGGTGGTTTTTCTACTGATAGATCATCTTGCGCTGTCATGGTCACCGCAATATATCGAGCACCAAACTCGTTGTTGATCCAGAAATCGACGCGATTAGTTTGTAGTAGTTTGACACATTGCTGTGCTGACCTCACACGATTCACACCCGCAAAACTCTCATTATTGACGGCTTCATCTAACCACTGACCATAGCTCACATTATTAACCAAACAGATTTTCGCTTGACCAATATTCGCTTTATTCCATGAAAGTTTCGAGTCCACACTTTTGATAGCCACGATATTTTGGTCAAACAAAACTTCATCTATGTAGTGAGCAAACGACTCCCGTTCAGCGGTTTTAAAGGCCGTAAAAATGCCATCTGCTTTCCCGGCCTCGATATAACTGATCGCTCTTCCCCATGGTAGAACCTCAATTTCTATTGGCGTTTCGAGTTTAGCAAACACCTTTTTCACTAAACTTACCGCCACACCGTTCAGCTCTCCTTGCTCGGTTGTTATGTAGGGAGGGTACTCCAACGTGACTAACTTAACCTGAGCTAGGCTAGAGAATGACAAAAAACTGAGAAGCAAAATTATGAGCGTTTTCATAGCCAGTTCCTATTCAAAAACAATCAACAGGGATAACAATCACTCCCTAATGACTAAAGTATAGGCAGGAAGTTTTCATTCGTTCTGATAATTTGCCTATCGATACAATCTTAAGAAGCCGAAGGCACTCTCTGAGTATTTGCTCACACTCTACCAACACACTTTCCTATCAAAATATCACTCTAAATACATAGCTCAACAAACTGGCCCCGAGTTAACGCTGCAAGATCTTTTGGCAACAGTTCGATTTCTAATCCACGCTTCCCTGCACTGACACACATCGTCTCTTTCTGCTCAGCGCTGATGTGAATAAAGGTTGGTAGAGCTTTCTTCTGTCCAAGCGGACTAATACCGCCAACAACGTATCCCGTTATTTTTTGTGCTATATCCGCATCCGCCATCTCAGCCTTTTTAGCCTGCGCCGCTTTGGCTGCCAATTTTAGGTTTAGCTTTTGATCGACAGGGATGATCGCGACAGCCAAATTCTTCGCTTCCCCATTGAGACTAAACAGCAACGTCTTAAATACCTTCGCTGGATCTTGGCCCAGTACCTCTGCCGCTTCTAGGCCATAACTTTCGGCACGCGAATCATGCTGGTACTGATGAATCTCATAAGGGATTTTTTTCTTTTTGGCGAGCTTAATTGCTGGAGTCATACTCCCTCCTTGATACAAGGCAAACAAAAACGCCACTCAAATGAGTGGCGTTTTAGATTAAAGACTTTTACAAGTGAGAGTCAACTTACTTGTACATCATCTCGCCAGAAGGCGCATACTTGTTCACGTCAACTGGGCTGTTTGCTTCTAGATACTCTTTCAGTACTTCGGCATCAACAAAGCCAGTATTCACGTAGCCTGGATGATCTTTGATGTTAGGGTAACCATCGCCACCTGCAGCGTTATAACTTGGCACCGTGAAGCGGTAAGTCTCATCAAGACGCAGCTGCTCGCCACCAATAAATACGTTCGACACTTCACCGTTAGCAACGGTCATCGAGATACCGGCAAACTGAGCGTAAGCACCTGAATCAATAGGTTTAGTCGCGACTACGTTAAGGTAGTCCAACACTTCTTTACCTGTCATATCAGTGTAAGTCAGGATATTAGCGAAAGGTTGAACTGTCAGCACGTCTTTGTAAGTAACATCGCCCGCTTCAATTGAATCACGTACACCACCCGAGTTCATAACGGCAAAGTCTGCTTTTGCACGTTCCATATGAGAAGTTGCGATGAGACGGCCTAGGTTAGTTTGCTCGAAACGAACCACGTTACGGTCACCCTCAAGCTTGCCATTGATCTCAGCAATCTTAACGTTCAACTGCGCTTGACCTTGCTCTTGGTATGGACGCAAGAACTCTAGCAATTCTTGATCTTGTGCGATTTGATCTTCAATCAGAACACGTTGGCTCTTACCATCGACTTTAATTTTCTTTTTCAAGTTAACCGGAATAAGGTCGTAACTGACCATTTCTAGTTCACCGTTACGGAATTCATAATCCGCACGACCTACGTACTTACCCCATTCATGCGCCTGAACGATGTAAGTACCGTTTTGCATATCTGGCTTACACTCATCAGAAGGCTTAAAGTTCTTTTTAATAACATTTGGTGCTTCCATACACACTGGTTCTTGAGAGTGACCACCGACGATCATATCGAGAGAACCTTCGTTTAGGTAGCGAGCAAGAGCGACATCGCCTGGCGCATTAATTCCACGTTTGCCATCTTCGTAGTGCCCCATGTGCGTCACCGCGAAGATCAGATCTGGTTTTTCGGTCTCTTCCAGTTCAGCGATCAGTTTTTTCGCTTCTTGTTTCGGATCACGAAAATCGATACCAGCAATGAATTCAGGGTTACCAATTTTGGCCGTGTCTTCTGTCGTTAGACCGATAACAGCCACTTTAATCCCTTGTAGCTCGAACATTTCGTAAGCCTGGAACATACGCTCGCCAGTTTGCTTGTCGTAAATGTTAGCTGAAAGCATCGGGAAGTTTGCCCACTCTTTTTGCTTCATTAGCACGTCAAGAGGGTTGTCAAATTCATGGTTACCTAGAGCCATGGCATCATAACCAATTTTGCTCATACCTTTAAAGTCAGGTTCTGCATCTTGCAGATCAGACTCTGGTACACCTGTGTTGATGTCACCGCCAGAAAGAAGCAGCGAGCTACCACCTTCAGCCGCGATCTCAGCACGCAGCTCATCAATAAGAGTCTTACGTGCCGCCATTCCATACTCGCCGTATTTGTTCTGCCAGAAACGACCGTGATGGTCATTAGTGTGGAGAACGGTCAAATTATAAGTTTTGTCTGCTTCCCACTCATGCTGAGGTGCTGGCGCACAACCAGCGAGAGTTGCCAAAATTGCTGCGCTAATTGCGCTTTTTACGATCAGGCCTTGCTTCATTGTCATACCTTTTAAGCTTATAGGATTGCCACTGCTTTTTTATACTGCTCTCAATTGAATAGACGTACTTACGGAAAAAGTGCGATGCGAGCAGTAAAACTTGAGCTAGTTTAAATTAACATTAGTGACATGACAGACTGATTTCATATTTATGTCGGATGGATCACCATAAAATTACCCCCAATGTGTAACAAAGCCTCAAAGTTGCAATTGAGTCAATAAACGATCACAGGCAATCGTTTCACTGTGAGCTGAGCGGATATAGGACGGGAGTGTGAGGGTTAGCGTTTACTCAACAAGGTTCGATAACATGGTAATTAACTGACGCGAACAGGCATAAAAAAGGGCTGGTCATTACCAGCCCTAATCAAAGCGTGTTGATTATTTTATATCGATATGGTCAAAACCCTTAATAAGGTCATCGAGTGCTTTCATTTGCGCTAAGAACGGCTCAAGCTTGTCCAAAGGTAATGCTGATGGTCCATCACAGCGAGCCTGATCTGGATTTGGGTGCGCCTCAATAAATAGACCAGCGATCCCTGTTGCTAAACCCGATTTAGCCAGTTCTACGGTTTGTTCACGACGGCCACCTGAAGCCGCGCCTGAAGGGTCGCGCATTTGCAGAGAGTGCGTTACATCAAAAATAACCGGGCTACCATTCGTTGCTTTCTTCATCACACCGAAACCTAGCATGTCGACCACTAGATTATCGTAACCATGGCAAGAACCACGTTCACATAAAATGATGTTTTCGTTACCACATTCGGCAAATTTCTCAACGATGTTTCCCACTTGGCCAGGGCTCATGAACTGAGGCTTCTTAACATTAATCACAGCGCCCGTTTTCGCCATGGCTTCAACTAAGTCGGTTTGACGTGCAAGAAAAGCGGGTAATTGAATCACATCAACTACGTCAGCAACTGGTTGTGCCTGAGCTTCATTATGTACATCGGTAATAATTTTCACGCCGAAGGTATCTTTGAGCTCTTGAAAGATCCTCATCCCCTCTTCCAAGCCAGGGCCACGATAAGAGTGTACAGAGCTGCGGTTCGCTTTATCAAACGACGCTTTGAATACGTATGGGATACCCAGTTTTTCTGTCACTTTGACGTAGTACTCACAAATTTGCATCGCAAGATCCCGTGACTCAAGTACGTTCATGCCCGCAAATAGCGTGAATGGCTTGTCGTTCGCTACCGGAATGTCACCAACGTGAACAATTTTCTGTTCCATTTTATTCTCTCTATTTCGATGTGATGCCAACCCAAGAGTGTTGGACTTAATGTAACGTCACCTGAGTTCGACTCATAGCGGTGACTTGATTCTTTAATAGTTCGGCTGCTGGGTCATCTGGGCACTGATCAATAAAATACTGGAAATCAGACAGTGCCATTTGGTGACAATCGAGTTGTTGATAGATAAAGCCACGGTCACGAATCTCATACGGATCATCGGGAACGAACGTTAAAGCAAGATCGGTACACTTTAATGCCAAAGTATACCGCTCTTCTCGCAGCAGAGCACCTTTGAGTAGCGCTAACCACCGCCCAATGACGGTTGGGTTGTCGGTTTGCACCAAGTGTTGAGACTTGAGTTTTGCTAACGGCCCTTTATGGCCAATCAACCAAGCGGTTAAAGTATGTAGTGAAATATACTCACCATTAAACGGGTTGATATAGAGCGGCTTTTGGTTATGCCATTCTAATTTGAGCAAAAACTGAGTGGGGAAAGTCACCCCAGCCAGCGGAAAGCCTAGTTTTCGCGCCACAAACAATAAAATAGCCCCTAAGCTCACAGGAATACCTTTGCGACTTTCGAGCACTTTATCGATGAAACCATTATCTGAGTGGAAGTAGTTTTCGCGATCGCCGCAAAAACCCCACTCGTGATAGAACACTCTTAGCAGCGCATCAAACCGTTGCTGCTCATTGGTTTCGTTAACCAGCAGTAACTCTGCCTCTTGCAGTAAACGGTTTAGCTCCGATTGAGCCCAAACATCTTGGGTATGAGGATTGATCGCTTTATTTAAAACGAGTGCACCTTCAGCAAGTTCCATTGCATCAAAGTCTTCATCAAATAACTCAAACATACGGCTTGTAATACCCTCTTAAACCATCACGACTAGCCAAAGAACATTGGTGTTTTAGTCACCGCGACTTTCCCGGCCATCGCTAACCATCCCAAGGCACCAAAAAAGGAAAAGGTTCTAAGCAATTTGTTCTTACCAAGTTTCAGGGCAAAGACGCCAAGGGCAATGTAGGCCAATACACAAGTGATTTTTCCCGTCAACCACGGCGCTGAAGCCGTGAAAGGTATAAAACCTGTGACCACAATCAACACGATGCCTGACAGCAAAAGGAAGCTGTCATTAATATGAGGGAATACCTTAAAAAACTTCCTTTCCAGTATTGGCGAGTTAGCCATCATGAGTGCAAAACGAACCGATAATAACGTTGCACTAAGAGCAATCGTCAGGAGGTGGAAGTGCTTTAAACCTTCGTACATTATTTTTCTCTCTTACGTTTGTGGCGAGTATTGACCAATCGTTACTCGGTCATTGTCACCATAATCCTTGTAGGTAGCCACGTTACCGTAGCCCAGTGAAACCAGTAATTCCCTGACGCTCGATCCTTGCTCAAAGCCATGCTCAAACAACAGCCAACCCTGTAACATAAGGAACTGACGAGCTTGCGTCGCAATGTGTCTGATATCGGCAAGACCATTGTCATCCGCGACCAGTGCACTCAATGGTTCGAAGCGCACATCACCTTGAGTCAGATGAGGATCTTCTTTTTCGATATAAGGAGGATTTGAAACAATCAAAGCAAACTTTGTACCATCAGGAATAGGTTCGAACCAACTGCCCGACAGAAAGCGGGTATTGGGTATTGCGAGTCTTGCCGCATTTGATTGGGCTAATTGCTGAGCGTCGAGTTTAAGATCAATCCCCCAAACTTGTCGCTCAGGCAATTCAGAGGCCAGCGCCAAAGCAATTGCCCCCGTCCCCGTTCCTAAATCAAGAATATCCCCTTGATTATCTGGTGCTTTTTCTAATGCAATCTCGACTAAGCGTTCTGTATCAGGGCGTGGAATTAAGGTACTCGGTGACACTTTAAGTGGCAATGACCAAAACTCACGTTGACCAATGATATAGGCGATAGGCTCTCCCTGACATCGACGACTTAGCAGCGCATTGAAATCCGCCAGTTGCTCAGCCGACAAAATTTTCTCTGGCCAAGTGAGCAAAAATGAACGCGGCTTATCTAGCGCGTGGCAAAGTAGCACCCCGGCATCAAGAGAGGGCGAATCACTGCCGCTCTCGATCAGTTGCTGAGCGGCGTACTTAAGTGTTTGTTCAACACTGTGTTGAGACGACATCAATTTAATTATTGTCTGCTAGGGCAGCAAGCTGATCCGCTTGATACTCCTGAATTACCGGGTCAATCAGGCTCACTAAATCCCCTTCCATTACTTCATTAAGACGGTAGATAGTCAAGTTGATGCGATGGTCAGAAACACGCCCTTGCGGGTAGTTATAGGTGCGAATACGATCACTACGGTCACCTGAGCCTAACAAGTTACGACGTGTATCTGAAACTTCAGCCGCACGTTTTGCTTCCTCAGCTTGGATAATACGAGCCGCAAGAACCGCCATCGCTTTGGCTTTGTTTTTGTGCTGAGAACGCTCATCCTGACACTCGACGACGGTACCGGTTGGCAAGTGAGTAATACGAATGGCAGAGTCAGTGGTGTTAACGTGCTGACCACCTGCGCCTGAAGCACGAAAAGTATCAATTTTAAGGTCCGCTGCTTTAATTTCTGGAATTTCTGCTTCTGGGACTTCCGCCATGACAGCGACAGTACACGCCGAAGTATGCACTCGACCTTGAGATTCAGTCGCTGGAACACGTTGGACACGATGACCACCGGACTCAAATTTAAGAACGCCATACGCACCATCACCAGAGACTTTAGCGATCATCTCTTTGTAACCACCGTGCTCTGACTCGTTAGAAGACATGACCTCAATGCGCCATCCCTTTTTCTCGGCAAATCGGCTGTACATACGGAACAGATCACCGGCAAAAATCCCCGCTTCATCGCCACCCGCACCTGCACGAATTTCTAAAAAACAGTTGCGGTCATCGTTAGGGTCTTTTGGCAATAATAGAATTTGTAGATCAGCGCTGAGTTGCTCGATTGTCGCTTTCGCTTCTTTGATCTCTTCTTGAGCCATCTCACGCATTTCAGCGTCATCTTCGTTGGCCATTTCTTCCGCCGCGGCTAAGTCTTCTTGTGCTTGCTGGTATGCTTGGAAACACTGGGTAACTTCCTCAAGTTGAGAGTACTCTTTTGACAACGCACGGAATTTATTTTGGTCACCGATAACATCAGGGTCGCCAAGGAGGTGTTGAACTTCTTCATAACGCTCAACCAATGTTTCTAGCTTAGTTAAAATAGAGGCTTTCATAGTTTTCTTTAACTCAAGGGGTTATTAAAGTCGGTCGCTCTTAATGCTAAGAGTTTTCCAGACCTAGACTTTGTCGAATAATGGCAAGCTTTGCTGGTTCGCCCTTCTCGGCCGCACTTTGCAATGCTCGAGTCGGAGCGTGAATAAGCTTGTTGGTGAGCTTATTGCTCAACTCTAGCAGGACTTTCTCGGCATCAGCGCCCGCAGCTAGAGATTGTAAACTTTTTGTTAGCAGTTCTTCGCGCATCTCGTTGGCCGACTGGCGGTATTCGCGAATGCTGTCGACCGCTTGCAAGGAACGAGCCCAAGACATAAATGCGGCACTCTCTTCACTGACGATCGCCTCAGCCTGAATCGCTTCTATCTTACGCTGTTCCATATTGCTGTCGACAATCGATTGAAGGTCATCAACCGTGTAAAGGTAAACATCATTTAGCTCACCTACTTGCGATTCAATGTCGCGCGGTACGGCGATATCTACCAACAAGATTGGTTGATAACGTCGCGCTTTAAGTGCACTTTCCACCATACCTTTACCGATAATAGGCAGTGGACTTGCGGTTGAACTGATCACAATGTCTGCTTTTGGCAGGTGCTCGGGGATCTCGGGCAAACCAATCACTTCTGCGCCAAACTGCTCTGCCAACGGTAAAGCACGTTCTTTGGTTCGGTTCGCGACAATCATCTTTTTACAGCCATTACCAGCAAGGTGCTTTGCGACCAACTCTATCGTCTCGCCAGCACCAACCAACAGTACTGTCGATTTCTCAATCGATTCAAATATGTGTTTCGCTAAGGTACAGGCTGCGTAGGCGACGGAGACGGCGCTACCACCGATGTCGGTTTCGGTTCGCACGCGTTTGGCGACCGAAAACGCTTTTTGAAACAACTTATCCATCGCTGAATCGACGGCCTGATATTGACGAGAATCGGCATAGGCCTGCTTGACCTGCCCTAGAATCTGCGGCTCACCCAATACCAAAGAGTCAAGACCACACGAGACGCGCATCAAGTGACGAATCGCTGCCTGCTCTTCATAAACATATAAACTGGGTTTAAGATCTTCGGTGCTTACTTGATGAAATTGAGATAACCAATCGATAATTTTACTTTTGCCGCCACTTTTTACATCACAGTAAATTTCAGTTCGGTTACAAGTTGAAATGATAACATTACCGTTTACCATCAAGTTCTGACTGAGCTGCTCTAATGCTTTAGGTAGCTTATCCGGACCAAATGCGACCTTTTCACGCAGTTCGACAGTGGCCGTATTATGGTTGATACCTATAGCAAGCAAAGACATGAATTTTAGCTTCTCTGAATCACGCGACGGATAAATAAGGACGGAATTTTACTTGATGACCCCGTTTATTGAAAGAGTAAAGCGGATATGTTTTCTAGAGTTCGTGATTTCGGTGATATAGTAAGGACCAATCTTGGGCAAAACTGGATAAATAATCAGCAATGACTCAACTTTTTCGCTCGCTGGTCATTCTTACTGCAGGGCTACTGTCTCTCACTGGTTGTACAACGCTCGATAGTACCACCAATGTTGAGTGGCAAACTCATCAACAAAGATTAGCCAGTATTCAACAATATCAAGCCATAGGTAAGTTGGGCTACCTCTCTCCACAACAGAGACAGTCGCTTAATTTTCAATGGTCTTATTCAGCGCAATTGATGCAACTGCGCATGACGACTTTTCTTGGCCAGACCGCGTTGGCGCTTAAAGTGACACCCGATGGCGCATTGGTAGAAACCTATGATGACCAACAATTTGGTGCACCATCCGCGCAGGCGCTTATTCACCAATTAACCGGGCTTACTCTGCCGGTCGAGTTATTAAATGAGTGGTTACTGGGTCGCCCGACCGCCGCGGATGCTTATCAACTTAATCAAACCAATACGCTTGCGTCCTTGACTAAAAGCGTCGCGGGCCAAACGTGGCAATTGGACTACCTCTCCTATCAAGACGTTCAACATCAAGCGACTCTATTGCCGTTGCCGAGAAAACTTAAGCTTACTCAAGGCGATATTTCGATCAACATTGTGATAACTAAGTGGACGGTTAACCAATGATCACTGAAACCACTCACTGGCCTTCACCAGCAAAACTTAATCTTTTCCTTTACATCACCGGACGTAGAGATAACGGCTACCATGAATTGCAAACCCTGTTTCAGTTTCTTGATCACGGTGATGAATTGACGATTACCGCCAATCAATCCGGTCAGATCACGCTCTCACCCGACATTCCTGGCGTAACACTGCACGACAATCTCATTTGGCAAGCGGCAACCGCTTTGCAAAACGCCGCCGATTGTTGCCTAGGGGCGCATATCGAACTGAATAAAGTACTGCCTATGGGCGGTGGTATTGGAGGAGGCTCATCCAATGCGGCCACCACCTTGGTTGCCCTCAATTATCTATGGCAAACCAAGTTATCAGATGATGAACTAGCCCAAATTGGCTTAAAGCTCGGCGCCGATGTGCCGGTATTTACACGCGGGTTTGCCGCGTTTGCTGAGGGTGTCGGGGAAGAATTAACCAAAGCAGAGCCTACTGAGAACTGGTATCTAGTCGTTCGCCCTAACGTGTCAATTGCAACGGCCGATATTTTTAACCACCCAAAGCTGACTAGAAACACACCAAAACGTGCGCTGGCAACACTTCTTGACAACAATTACGAAAACGATTGCGAAAAAATTGTCCGAATGCTGTACCCAGAGGTTGATAAGCAACTTTCATGGCTGCTACAATATGCGCCGTCGCGGTTGACCGGGACAGGATCATGCGTTTTTGCTGAATTTTCGAGCAATAACGAAGCTGTATCTGCTCTTGGGAAACTGCCAGACACTGTCTCTGCCTTCGTGGCAAAAGGCAAAAATGTCTCACCTTTACATGAGACATTGGCTAAGTATGTATGTTTAGCCCACACATAATCAATTTAAAAACTGGACGCAACCCTGAGGTTTCCACCGTGCCTGATATGAAGCTATTTGCTGGTAACGCTACACCTGAACTAGCCCAACGTATTGCTGATCGTCTCTACATCTCTCTTGGTGATGCAAGCGTTTCACGTTTTTCTGATGGCGAAGTCGCTGTTCAAATCAACGAGAACGTTCGTGGTAGTGATGTTTTCATTATCCAATCAACTTGTGCACCAACTAACGACAACCTAATGGAACTTGTAGTGATGATTGATGCAATGCGCCGCGCTTCAGCGGGCCGTATTACTGCAGTTATCCCTTACTTCGGTTATGCACGCCAAGACCGTCGTGTACGTTCTGCACGTGTGCCTATCACGGCAAAAGTTGTTGCGGATTTCCTTTCTAACGTTGGCGTTGACCGCGTTCTGACTATCGACCTTCACGCAGAGCAAATCCAAGGCTTCTTCGATGTACCCGTAGACAACATCTTCGGCACGCCTGTACTGCTTGAAGATATGCACGCTCGTGGCCTTGAAAACCCAGTGGTAGTTTCACCTGACCTTGGTGGTGTAGTACGTGCTCGTGCAACGGCAAAAGCGTTAGGTGATATTGATATTGCTATCGTTGATAAGCGTCGCCCACGTGCCAACGTTTCTGAAGTGATGAACCTCATCGGCGATGTAGAAGGTCGCGACTGTGTCATCGTTGACGATATGATTGATACAGGTGGCACGCTATGTAAAGCTGCGGAAGCGTTGAAAGAACGCGGTGCGAAGCGAGTATTTGCTTACGCAACTCACGCTGTTTTCTCAGGTAATGCAGCGCAGAACATTGGTAACTCAGTCCTTGATCAAGTCATCGTCACTGACTCAATCACACTACCTAAAGAGATGGAAGCAACAGGTAAAGTTACCTGCCTAAGCCTCTCTCGTATGTTAGCGGAAGCCATTCGTCGTATTAGCAACGAAGAGTCAATCTCAGCCATGTTTAACTAATCGATAGCTCGATTAAGCATTGACAACAACACCCCATTCTCGGGGTGTTGTTTTATTTTCACTCGCCTTCAGTTTTCTCATCTCGCCCGAGATGAGAATTGTGTGCTATCATACCGCGCTTTTTGAGATTCCAAGAGAGATCCGAACCTTGAGTCAGCCAATTAAACTTCTTGTCGGCCTAGCCAACCCAGGACCTGAATATGCCAAAACTCGCCATAATGCGGGCGCTTGGGTGGTCGAAGAGCTTGCACGTATTCATAACGTCACGCTTAAAAACGAAGCTAAATTTTTCGGTTTAACCGGACGCATCATGGTTAATGGTCAGGATCTTCGCTTACTCATCCCGACGACCTTTATGAACCTCTCAGGTAAATCCATTGCTGCAATGGCAAAGTTTTACCAGATCACACCAGAAGAGATCATGATCGCACACGATGAGTTGGACTTACCTCCGGGTGTCGCTAAGTTTAAAAAAGGTGGGGGTCATGGGGGGCACAATGGCCTACGTGATACCATCAGCAAACTTGGCAATTGCAAAGATTTCTATCGCTTGCGGATTGGCATTGGCCATCCTGGGCATAAAGATAAAGTCGCCGGCTTTGTATTAGGCAAAGCACCGGCAAAAGAACAAGAGCTTATTGAAGCAGCCGCAGACGAATCTGTGCGCTGTTTAGACATCCTGCTAAAGGATGGTCTTTCAAAAGCACAAAACCGTTTACACACGTTCAAAGCTGAATAAGGTTACTATCATGGGTTTTAAATGTGGCATCGTTGGACTACCAAACGTTGGTAAATCAACTCTGTTTAACGCACTCACCAAAGCTGGCATCGAAGCGGCTAACTTTCCGTTCTGTACTATCGAGCCAAACACAGGTGTTGTTCCTGTACCGGATCTACGTTTAGATGCACTAGCAAAAATCGTAAACCCACAAAAGATTCTGCCGACAACGATGGAATTCGTTGATATCGCAGGTTTGGTCGCGGGCGCTTCTCGTGGTGAAGGCTTGGGCAACAAGTTCCTAGCCAACATCCGTGAAACTGACGCAATTGGTCACGTAGTACGTTGCTTTGAGAACGAAAACATCGTTCACGTGGCAGGTAAAGTTTCACCGATTGAAGACATCGAGGTCATCAACCTTGAGCTTGCAATGGCGGATCTCGACGCATGTGAACGCGCAATTCAACGTAATGCGAAAAAAGCCAAAGGCGGTGATAAAGACGCGAAGTTTGAACTGACTGTTCTTGAGAAACTGCTACCTATCCTAACTGAAGGTGGAATGGCACGCACAGTTGAGCTATCTAAAGAAGAGTTGGCAGCAATCGGCTACCTAAACTTCCTGACTCTGAAGCCAACGATGTACATTGCCAACGTCAATGAAGATGGTTTCGAAAATAACCCTTATCTAGACGCGGTTCGCGAGTTCGCAGACAAAGAAAATAACGTGGTTGTGCCTGTCTGTGCAGCTATCGAGTCTGAGCTTTCTGAACTAGACGATGAAGATCGCGAAGAGTTTCTTGCTGACATGGGCATCGAAGAACCAGGCCTAAACCGTGTGATCCGTTCAGGCTATGAACTGCTCACACTACACACCTACTTTACTGCAGGTGTTAAAGAAGTTCGCGCTTGGACTATTCCTGTGGGGGCAACCGCACCTCAAGCCGCAGGTAAAATTCACACAGACTTCGAAAAAGGTTTTATCCGCGCAGAAGTCGTAGGCTATGATGATTTCATTACCTACAACGGCGAAAATGGCGCGAAAGATGCCGGCAAATGGCGTTTGGAAGGCAAAGAATACATCGTTAAAGATGGCGATGTTATCCACTTCCGCTTTAACGTGTAATATTATTCCAAGTCTTTGACTTTAAAAGCCAGCCATTTCGCTGGCTTTTTTGTTTTATCCCAACAAAGTTGCAAATTAAACCACGCCTCGAGCGTTGGTTTGTTATCACTTTTCGATCATTAACACGCCTCTTTGTTTAAAAAGAAACCGAACAGTTGATTTCTGAGGATTTATTCAAAAAAACTATTGACGCCTTTGTCTCAACTTCGCATAATGCGCGCCGTTCCCGATGATAAGGCAACGAATCGGAAAGAACAAAATAAGGTATGGCTACGTAGCTCAGCTGGTTAGAGCACATCACTCATAATGATGGGGTCACAGGTTCGAATCCCGTCGTAGCCACCATTCCTAACTGCTTTTACGAGAGTGTTTAGGAATAGATGCGGACGTGGCGGAATTGGTAGACGCACCAGATTTAGGTTCTGGCGCCGCAAGGTGTGAGAGTTCAAGTCTCTCCGTCCGCACCATTATTTATAGCGTTAAGCTATATCTGTAGGGCTATCGCCAAGCGGTAAGGCAGCGGCTTTTGATGCCGCCATTCCCTGGTTCGAATCCAGGTAGCCCTGCCATATTTAAAAAGGTTCAGTGATAGAGAGCATTTGATGCCCCGTTCATTGTCCCTGGTTCGGCTCGAAGCAGCCCTGCCATATTTAAAAAGGTTCAGTGATAGAGAGCATTTGATGCCCCGTTCATTGTCCCTGGTTCGGCTCGAAGCAGCCCTGCCATATTTTAAAAGGTTCAGTGGTAGAGAGCATTTGATGCCCCGTTCATTGTCCGTGGTTGGGCTCCAATAGCCTGCCATTTTAAAAGTGTTAAGCCTTTCACAAAAAGGGCTTGTCACTAAGAGCGCGAGGGTTTATATTGTCTCGCTCACGAGTGGCTACGTAGCTCAGCTGGTTAGAGCACATCACTCATAATGATGGGGTCACAGG
>NZ_NIVQ01000029.1 GCF_002811245.1 Vibrio salilacus
CTAAGCAATAACCTATTGGATTGTCATCAACGAGTGCCCACACAGATTGATAGGTTTATATTGTTAAAGAGCGTTCTTCTTTGTGACTCATGTCACTTCGGAAGAGGCAGCCATTCTAGCGATTCAGATTAAAGTGTCAAACACTTTTTGAATTTTTTCTTTCTAACGTATTGTTTCGAAAGTTTACTAGTATTGGCTTTACTGAAACTTGCCGGAAGCCTTGTGGCGTCTGCCGTGTCAGTGGATGCGCATTATAGGGAGTTGAGATTTAAGCGCAAGCCCTTTCTTGAAAAAAAATCAAAAAAATGAGCGTTCGTAGAAATTGTGTGCAAAGAGACATAAAAAGGGAGCAAAACGCTCCCTTTTTCGTCACTTTCAGCGCGCTTTAGATAAAAGCATAAGCATCAGCAAACATTCTTTCTGCCAGTGCGTTCTTATGTAAAGTGAACTGCTCGCGCGCAGCACCCGCCATATCAAAACGACCAGCAATATAGATGTCGTATTCAGCTAGCGAGTCAAAGTCTTGATCAATCGCCTGTAATACATTGCCCACCTTACCTAACCAACCCTCGGGTGCTTGCTCAATCACTGGAATGAAATGGACATTAGCATGCTGCTCAGCGATTTGTTCTAACTCTTGCTGAGCATAAAGCTGACGTTCATCGCGACCGCCCCAATAAAGGTGGATTTCGTTCGTCAAGTTTTGAGCAATACAATGATCTAAAATAGAACGAACATAACTAAACCCAGTGCCACCAGCAATCAGCAACAAAGGACGCTCACTCTCTTGTTTTAACCAAGCGTCACCGTGTGGCGCATCAATAGTAATCTCACTGCCACTTTCTAGCGCAGTTTTCATCGCTTCGACAACTTCATGCGCATAAGCATTATGTTCTGCGGCGCCGATATGCAGCTCTAGCTCACCTTGATGACGACAAGGGCTACTCGCGATCGAGAATGGTCGCTTATCTTTTTCTCCCATTACTACCATTAGGTACTGGCCTGCTTTAAAGCTCATTGAACTTTGAGGGTGCAATAGGATTTGGTAAGTATTGCAAGCCAAGGGCTGAATTGACTTTACTTTACATTGAATAGTCATGGTGTTCCTCTAACTTACTCTTCCAGAGTAAGGACTAATTTACTTTCTGCGAAGGCTTGGCAAGCAAATATCCAACCTTGTTGTTGCTCTTTATCGGTGAGCATAGGTTCAAGGTGATAAGAGACTGTCCCTTCTAGTTTACGACACAAACAGGCAGCGCACGCACCAACCTGGCAGCGGTGAGGAAAGCGAATATTATTGTTGAGCGCAGCTTCCAACACCGTTTGTCCATCTTGCACTTCAAAATGTATGTTATGAGGCAACAAGAGAACACGATGGCTCATAGGATACCCAACTTATTCCAGAACGCATCGACTTTCGCAACAAGTTGCGGATCTTTGCTAATTGGTGTGCCCCATTCGCGAGTCACCTCCTCCCCTTGTACTTTATTAGTCGCATCCAGAATCAACCTTGATGGCAAAGACTCACTACCACTGACACGTTTCGTATCGCGCGCCGGGTCCATGCGAGTGGTGATAGCCCAAATAACGTCGTTCCAATCACGAGCATTGACATCATGGTCACACATCACGATAAATTTCGGTAAACCGTGTTCACTTAACCACGCCTCCACTTTCTCAGCTAATGCTTGTGATTCACCTGCAGCTTGCTTATCCATCGTCACTACGGCAAAGCGATTATTAATCACACTGTCAGGGAGATAGATATCTATCACTTGCGGATTACTGCGGATAAACTCGTCCAACTGTTGCTGATTAAGTTTCGGGCAAACGCTATTACTGTGTTCACTCTCTGGTTGTTCTGCTTGCCATTTCACGGTGGCATCCAAGCCCATTTTTGAGCCGAGCCCAGCCACTGGCGAAGCAAAATCCAATGAGTCGATAGGCGTATTATCAATGAACAGCGCATCTCTAACTGGATCCATATGCTCTGTCATTGCTTTCACCACTTGATTCCAATCACGGGCATCAACGGTTTCATCACAAACAATGACAAACTTGGTGTACATAAACTGCCGTAAAAACGACCACACGCCCATCATCACTCGTTTTGCATGCCCAGGGTATTGCTTCTTCATCGTCACAACTGCCATACGATACGAGCAACCTTCTGGCGGGAGATAGAAGTCTTCAATCTCAGGGAATTGTTTTTGTAAGATAGGTACAAACACTTCATTGAGTGCAACACCCAATACGGCAGGCTCATCAGGCGGACGCCCGGTATAAGTACTGTGGTAAATAGGGTCTTTACGCATGGTGATGTGCGTGATGGTAAATACGTGATGCTTTTCTTTTTCGTTATAGTAACCCGTATGATCGCCATATGGACCTTCATCCGCGAACTCGTTTGGATCAATATAACCTTCCATAACAATTTCAGCACTGGCGGGGACATCAAGATCATTACTGAGTGATTTAATCACCTCTGTTTTACTGCCACGCAATAATCCAGCAAACGCGTATTCGGACAGAGTATCCGGCACGGGCGTGACTGCCCCTAAAATAGTGGCCGGGTCGGCACCAAATGCGACCGATACAGGGAAAGGTTGCCCAGGATGCATTTCGATCCAGTCACGTAAATCAAGTGCGCCTCCTCGATGAGCAAGCCAGCGCATAATAATTTTATTTTTGGCGATTTTTTGTTGGCGGTAAATGCCCAAGTTTTGCCGCTTCTTGTTCGGCCCCTTAGTGACGGTTAACCCCCAAGTCAGCAATGGCGCTACGTCTTCCGACCAACAACTCATAACCGGAATCTTGTCTAAGTCAACCTCTGCACCTTGCCAGACGACCTCTTGGCACGGCGCTTTACGTAAGCGCTTGGCAGGCATATTAAGAACTTGCTTAAACACTGGTAGCTTATCGAGTGCATCTTTGAACCCTTTGGGCGGCTCAGGTTCTTTTAGATAGGCGAGTAATTTCCCCACCTCTCTGAGCTGTTTAACCTCATCTCGCCCCATCCCCATCGCAACACGTTCGGGGGTACCAAACAAGTTAGTTAACACTGGCATGTCATAGCCAACTGGGTTTTCAAATAACAACGCAGGACCACCAGCACGCAAAGTGCGATCGCTGATCTCTGTCATTTCGTAGTTGGGATCAACAGGGTGAACGATACGTTTCAGCTTACCTTGTTGCTCTAGATGGGCGATAAAATCGCGTAAATCCTTAAAAATCATAGACCTAATTATCGGCTGGTTAATCTGCAGGCAGTATAACAAAAACAGGGTTCGACTGAGCCCTCTTTTTTATGAGCTTATACTCAGCGCCACTACTGGCCGATCACACTGTTTATCGCATGACGATTCACTTGTTGATTGGTACTGACTAACTCTCGTAACCAAGATGAATGACCGTGTAACACTAGCTCCCCAGCGATAAAGCGAGTCTCATCAGGCCCAGACATTTTACTGATCAAAAATTGCTTCACTTGATCGGACATTGGACGCACTTTGGTCAGCTCACTGATCGCGCGCTGTTTTAAACTCGGGTTACGTGCGGCGGCGATCACTTGGTTAAGAGAAAACACATCGCCAGCTTGCGCTAAGCGAACGAGCTCTTGCTCACTGTGAAAGTCGGCTTTCATTAACCACAACAATTTATAAATGTGCGGATCTTGGCTGACTTGTGCCAAATGCACCATCACTTGTGATGATGGAAGCCAGCTCGTCACGGACTCTTGAGTGAGTTGCTCAGCTAATTGGGTAACCGCTTGTGGGGATAAACTGTCGAGCTCTCGAATCAACAACGATTCGCGAGTTTGAATCTGATAATCACTACCCGATAACCATTCTTTGAGCACCAACTCTCCTCGTTCAGCAGCAAACACAAAGCCCAAGGTTGACTGATCTTGATGCCACCGCTTCAACAAACGATTAGCAATAGCAGAGTAATTAAAGGCAGGAACCGTGAACTCATAGCCATCTCCTCGCTCGAGTACTTGATAAGTTGGAACCCGATTTTTTTGCTGCTCGACAAATAGCGCCAGCTGAGGAGTCAGGATCAGTTGCTGATCTTCGATTTTTTTCAGCAGTAGAAAACGCACAACTTCTTGCACGGGCAACGCGAGTCGATTTAAAGCGAAATTAAGCCCATCAACATCATCTTCGATAGCGTATTGCAGTAGTTGTGCGACTTTATCGTGTACTTGCGGCTCTTGCAGCCATTGTTCAACCCGCTGCGACTGCATCTCGGTAGCAGTCGCACTATGCGCGCCCAACAATAATAGGCTGGATAGGAGTAGCGACGACAACATTCCTTGTTGCATGTTAACCTCCTTGTAACAATTTTTTATTGTGCTCGCTCCAAACCGATAATGCAAACAAAAACGCCACCGCTTTTAGCGGTGGCGTTTTTGTTAAAGCAGTAAGCAAAGACTACTGACGGCGCATTGCGTCAAAGAATTCATCGTTAGTCTTGGTCATTGCCAATTTGTCGATAAGAAATTCCATGGCATCGCTTTCGCCCATAGGGTGAACGATTTTACGCAGAATCCACATTTTTTGTAGTTCATCAGCTTTGGTGAGAAGCTCTTCGCGACGAGTACCAGAGCGGTTAAAGTCAATGGCAGGGAAAACACGTTTCTCCGCAATTTTACGGTTAAGGTGCAGTTCCATGTTGCCTGTACCTTTAAATTCTTCGTAGATAACTTCATCCATCTTAGAGCCTGTATCAACAAGCGCTGTGGCGATGATCGTCAGGCTGCCGCCCTCTTCGACATTACGTGCTGCACCGAAGAAACGCTTAGGACGATGCAGAGCGTTAGCATCAACACCGCCAGTAAGAACTTTACCTGATGAAGGCACAACGGTGTTGTAAGCACGTGCTAGACGCGTGATAGAATCAAGTAGGATAACCACATCTTTCTTATGCTCAACCAAGCGCTTGGCTTTCTCGATAACCATTTCAGCCACTTGTACGTGACGTGACGCTGGCTCATCGAAGGTAGAGGCAATCACTTCGCCTTTCACTAGGCGCTGCATTTCAGTTACTTCTTCCGGACGTTCGTCGATAAGAAGCACCATTAACACGCACTCAGGATGTTTGTAGGCAATGCTTTGTGCAATATTTTGCAGCAGCATAGTTTTACCCGCTTTCGGCGGCGCTACAATCAGACCACGCTGGCCTTTACCTATCGGAGATGCTAGGTCTAAAACACGAGCGGTAATGTCTTCTGTTGAACCGTTGCCACGCTCCATCACCATACGCTCGTTGGCGTGCAGCGGCGTCAAGTTTTCAAATAAAATCTTGTTACGCGCGTTATCTGGCTTATCATCATTAACGGTATTGACTTTAAGTAAAGCAAAGTATCGCTCACCATCTTTTGGCGGACGAATCTTACCGGCAATTGAGTCACCTGTACGTAGATTGAAGCGACGGATCTGACTTGGAGAAACGTATATATCATCTGGGCCTGCTAAGTATGAGCAGTCTGCGCTACGTAAGAAACCAAAGCCGTCTTGAAGTATTTCCAGAACCCCGTCGCCAAAAATATCTTCACCACTTTTTGCGTGCGCTTTAAGTATGGCGAAGATGATGTCTTGCTTTCTTAGACGTGCTAGGTTTTCAAGGCCTAAGCTTTCGCCAAGTTTGACAAGATCAGACACAGGTCTGTTCTTCAGTTCTGTTAGATTCATGGTGTTAGATACTTGTTTAGTCAAAATAGGATCTGTTTTTTTGGTTAAGATGAATTTGGTCACAGGATCGACCAAGAAGAGATTCTTGTTTAATTAACGTGCGATAAATTATCACTAAATACTAGCCTAGTCTAGATTTTGTTGATGTTCAAAAACAAAACCGTGCATTAAGTATAATGCACGGTCTTATTTATTTACCGGATTATAGATTAGCGTCTAAAAACTCTTTAAGTTGAGTTTTCGACAGCGCACCTACTTTAGTCGCTGCTACGTTACCGTCTTTGAAAAGCAGCAACGTTGGAATACCACGGATACCAAACTTAGGTGGAGTACCTGCGTTTTGGTCGATATTTAATTTACCGATAGTGAGTTTGCCTTGGTACTCATCAGCGATTTCGTCCAAAATTGGCGCGATCATTTTACAAGGACCACACCATTCTGCCCAAAAATCGACAAGAACTGGGCCTGCAGCATTAATCACATCGTTATCAAAACCGTCATCAGTTAGCTGCAAAATCTTATCACTCATCTTCCACTCCAATGTGTTTTTTCGGAACTGGTTGGATGATAACCAGCATTTAGATGCCCTATTGGAATGTATTTACTTTCGTATTGCAAGCTTAAGCTGATATTCTATAGTGATGAAAAAGACGCATATCACAGAGCAAAAGTTCGCCGATTTGAGTTTACACCCTCAAATCATTGAAGGTTTGGAGAAAAAAGGGTTCGAATTTTGTACCCCTATCCAAGCGTTGGCGTTGCCGGTACTGCTCACCGGCCAAGACATTGCAGGACAAGCCCAAACGGGCACAGGTAAGACTCTCGCTTTCCTGACTGCTACTTTTAACCACTTACTGACTCACGACGAACCTGAAGGTCGTAAACCAAATCAACCGCGTGCCATCATTATGGCACCGACGCGTGAATTGGCGATCCAGATCTACAACGATGCAGAGCCACTCATCGCCAGCACTGGGATTAAAGCGGCACTAGCTTACGGTGGCGAAAGCTACGACAAGCAACTGGGCAAGCTTGAACAAGGTGTTGATGTCCTGATTGGCACTACTGGCCGTATTATCGATTTCTACAAGCAGAAAGTTTTTAACCTCAATAACATTCAAGCGGTAGTGCTTGATGAAGCCGATCGCATGTTTGATCTTGGTTTTATTAAGGATATTCGCTTTTTGTTCCGTCGCATGCCTGAACCAAAAGAGCGTTTGAACATGCTGTTTTCAGCGACGCTATCTTACCGCGTACAAGAGCTTGCTTTTGAACACATGCACAACCCTGAGCATGTGGTGGTTGAACCTGACCAAAAAACCGGCCATCGCATTCAAGAAGAACTGTTCTACCCATCTAACGAGCACAAGATGGCACTACTACAGACTCTAATTGAAGAAGAGTGGCCAGATCGCGCGATCATCTTTGCCAATACCAAACATAAATGTGAATCAGTTTGGGGCCACCTTGCTGCTGATGGCCATCGTGTTGGTTTGCTAACTGGCGATGTTCCGCAGAAAAAACGTGAGCGTATCCTAGAGCAATTCACTAAAGGTGAAGTAGATATTTTGGTGGCAACCGATGTCGCAGCGCGCGGTCTGCATATCCCACAGGTAACACACGTATTTAACTTTGATCTGCCTGATGATTGCGAAGATTACGTCCACCGTATTGGCCGTACTGGTCGCGCTGGTGAAAGCGGTCTTTCGCTCAGCTTTGCGTGTGAAGATTACGCGGTTAACTTGCCACCGATTGAAGAGTACATTGAGCATAGCATTCCCGTTTCCGACTACGACCCAAGCGCCCTGATCCAAGATCTACCAGCGCCAGTTCGTCTGCGTTCAAACCGTCCGCAGCAGCGTCGCACCAATACTGGGGGCTCTCGTTCAGGTAACCGTCGCCAAAACAACCGCTCTCGCCCACGTCAGCAAAAGGATTCGTAAGTCGTCTATGAGCCAAGCAGTTTCATCTCCGCTATACGCCGCCATCGACCTCGGGTCGAACAGTTTTCATATGCTCGTGGTGCGTCATATTGATGGCAGCGTTCAGACCATGGCGAAAATTAAGCGCAAAGTGCGTCTTGCCGCTGGTTTAGACGAAACGAACGCGTTAAACCATGAAGCAATGCAACGCGGTTGGGACTGCTTGAGTTTATTTGCCGAACGGCTGCAAGATATCCCGACGGAAAATATCCGCATCGTCGGTACCGCAACCCTGCGTACTGCAACCAACGTGGCTATTTTCCTCAATAAAGCCAACCAAATTTTAGGCCACAAGATTGACGTGATCAGCGGTGAAGAAGAAGCGGCAACCATCTACAAAGGTGTTGCGCATACTTCTGGCGGCAGCGGTCGTCGACTGGTGGTCGATATTGGTGGCGCCAGTACCGAACTCATCATTGGCCAAGGCTTTGAAGCTAAGGCCCTAACCAGCTTAAAGATGGGTTGTGTGACTTGGTTAGAACGTCACTTTAAAGACCGTCAACTCACAGTGACCAATTTCAACAACGCCATTTTGGCCGCTAAGCAAACGCTTGAACCCATTTTAGAGCAGTACACAAACATTGGTTGGGATGTCTGTGTCGGTGCCTCTGGTACGGTTCAAGCACTGCAAGAAATTATGTTGGCGCAAGGTATGGATGAGGTCATCACCCATACTAAATTGAAACGTCTACAAAAACAGGCCATGCGAGCAGACCATCTTGAAGAGCTTGAAATTGAAGGTTTGACGTTAGAGCGTGCCTTAGTGTTTCCAAGTGGCTTGTCGATTCTCATTGCGATTTTCGAATTACTTGAGATTGATTCAATGACCTTGGCTGGCGGCGCATTACGTGAAGGTCTGGTGTACGAGATGGTCGACGAGCTCAAGCAAGACGATATTCGTGCGCGTACCATTACCAGCATCCAGAGCCGTTATCAGATTGATCGCGCTTATGGTGATCAGGTGGCGACATTAGCTCGTTCATTATTGAGCCAATGCCAACCCAACTGGGTTGCCGAAGAGCAAGGTAAAATACTCCTAGAAACGGCGGCGAAGCTACATGAGATTGGTTTAACCATCGATTTCAAGAAAGGTGGTGAGCACAGTGCGTATTTGCTACAAAGCCTAGATTTACCAGGCTATACCTTAGCTCAAAAGCACCTACTGGGTGAGATTGCGCGCCGCTACCGTGAACAACTGACCTCACTGCCTGAGCAGCATGCTATTTCTGGAGCAAGCGCTAAACGCGTGTTGCGTCTATTGCGCCTTGCGGTATTGCTGACCCATCGCCGTAATCCCGCCCTTGAGCCAGTAATAAGTATAGCATCACAAGAAGACAACCTCGTTCTAACCATTGATGCACAGTGGCTAGAAGCTAATCCTCTAACGGCCGCCGAGCTGGAAATCGAAGCTAACCGTCAAAGTGATATTGGTTGGCCTCTGACCGTGATCGCGCAGTAATCATCCATGTTAAAAAACAAAAAGCCCGAGGGTGATGACGCCTCGGGCTTTTTTATTCGTTCAATGCTGTCAACGTGGTTAGTTAGCACCCAATATTTTAAAGTTCGGGTTTACCGCGGTTAGTCTTCTCACTAAGTAGTTAAGCAGCACGCCGTACATAGGCACAAACAAACCTAAACTAATGATTAGCTTAAAGCCGTAATCCACCATTGCAATTTCTGTCCAGTGCTGCGCCATAAATGGATCTGGGCTTTGGTAGAAAGCAATCGCAAAGAAAGCCATCGTATCCAACGCATTGCCGAACAACGTTGAACACGTTGGTGCGACCCACCATTGCTTGAGCTGACGTAAACGATTGAAGACATGCACATCTAAAATTTGGCCGAGCAAATAAGCCATAAAGCTGGCAATCGCAATCCGCGCGACAAATAGGTTGAATTCACTTAAATGGGATAGGCCTTGGAATTGACCCTCAAAGAACAGCACTGACAATACGTAAGAGAGCGCGAGCGCTGGCAACATCACTAAGAAAATGATTTTTCGTGCGAGCTTGGCACCAAACACACGTACGGTTAAGTCAGTGGCTAAAAATATAAAAGGAAAAGTGAATGCGCCCCAAGTGGTGTGCAAGCCAAAGATAGTAAAGGGTAGCTGAACCAAATAATTGCTTGATGCAATAATGATCAGATGGAATAAAACCAATAATAGAAGGGCTTTGCGCTGCTGCGCAGGGGTAAAGTTACTCATGCGATACCTTTTTAGTTTGGTTTGGGGGTGAGGGAACCCAAATCGACCGACTCCAAGTAAAGTAATTGGAACGAGTCTTACCAATAATGTATTTAAAAAATTTGATACTCGAAAACGTTAGCCTTTAAGAGCGACGACCAGCAAATGCAGTCAGCACCTTACCGCTTATACGATGACAAATATCGCGGCGAGCGATTATACATTAACCAACTTAGGCTGCAACTGGTTAAAATTAGGCAAACGTTGGCGCCCGTATTTGCTTTAAAAGCCGCGTTGAAACAGGCCAGCGAGAAATTCGAGCTCTTGCTGTGACTCACCATTCGCCACCGCCTCAAGCCAAACACACTCACTGTAATGCTCTGCTTTAAGAAATAACTGGCACCCTTCAAAATCAATCAACCAAGAGTGAATATCGGCGTCCCACTGCTTTTCAATCACACGTGCAGAGAGCAAATCCACTAAATGCTGCGCCAACTCAGGAAAACAATCAAAGTCGAAATCAGGCGTACCAATCACGATGATGCCCTGCTGTGGTCGGTAATCTTGCAAGCTAAATGATGTGGTCAATGAATCAGCCATGATGGGTCAAATGCTCCTGAATTAAATCTAAGAATGGATCGGCGTACTTTTCCAATTTTCGCTGACCGACCCCATTTACCGCTAGCATCTCGCCATAAGATGTCGGCAATATCTCGGCCATATCAATCAAGGTCGCATCGCTAAAGACCACATAAGGTGGCAAACCCACTTCATCGGCAATCGATTTACGTAGCTTACGCAGTTTAGCAAACAGCTTTTTGTCGTAGTTCTTGCTGGAAAGCTTATTCGACTTGGCTGCTCGCGCCGCGGTATCAAGACGCGGCACCGCCAACTCTAAAGACATTTCGCCGCGTAGCAACGGGCGTGCTTCCTCGGTTAACTGCAAGGTCGAGTTACGAGTGATATTTTGAGACAGTAGTCCTTTATGGATCAGTTGACGAAAAACACTCACCCAATAGTCGTGACTGTTTTCACGTCCGAGCCCATAGGTTGACAACTTATCATGGCCATTTTCACGCACACGGATATTTTGCATTCCGCGCAGAACTTCAACCACATAGCCCATACCAAAGCTTTGATTAACGCGATAAACACATGACAAGGCTTTTTGCGCTTGCTCGGTTGCATCAAAACGTTTGGGCGGATCCAGACAAATATCGCAGTTACCACACGGCTTTTCGCGATATTCGCCAAAGTAATTAAGCAGCACCTGACGTCGGCAGGTTTGTGCTTCAGCAAAGGCACTCATTGCATTGAGCTTATGCGCTTCAACCTGTTTTTGGGGCCCTTCGTCTTTTTCATCGAGCATACGACGTAGCCAACTGATGTCAGCCGGATCATAGAGCATCATGGCTTCTGCGGGTAAACCGTCACGACCAGCGCGTCCGGTTTCTTGGTAATACGACTCGATATTGCGTGGGATATCAAAGTGCACCACAAAGCGAACATTGGGCTTATTGATTCCCATACCAAACGCGACAGTGGCCACAACAATTTGTACATCATCACGCTGAAATGCTTCTTGTACATAAGCGCGCTCGTCCGGATCTAAACCGGCGTGATAGCTGGCTGCGCGTAGGCCGTTATTGCACAGTTTTTCGGTCACCATTTCCACTTTTTTACGGCTACCACAGTAAATGATGCCGCAATGACCGCGCTGCTCTTCGAGAAAACGTACCACCTGCGAGACTGGCTTATGTTTTTCGACCAAGGTATAGCGAATATTGGGTCGGTCAAAACTGCCCAAATAAGTATGAGGCTCATTTAATTGCAAACGCTGCATAATATCACTGCGCGTCGCATCATCCGCCGTCGCCGTTAATGCCATGACCGGTATATGAGGAAAATACTGTTTGAGCTGACCCAGCGAGGCATATTCTGGCCTGAAATCATGCCCCCACTGAGAAATACAGTGCGCTTCATCGACTGCAATCATCGACAGCGGTAAGCTTTCGAGTCGCTCGATAAAGTCGCGCATGAGAACGCGCTCTGGCGAGACATACACCAATTTCAACGCGCCAGAATGCATCCGGTTATAAACCGCTATGAGCGCCTCACGCGACATGGTCGAATTGATGCACTCTGCAGCAACACCATCAGCCTTAAGCTGGTCAACCTGATCTTTCATCAATGAAATCAAAGGCGAAATCACCAAGGTTAACCCTGAACGGACTAGTGCTGGAATTTGATAACAAAGCGACTTCCCGCCACCTGTCGGCATAATCACCAGACTGTCGTGGCCTTCGACCGCAGACTCGATCACCTCTTGCTGGCCATCGCGAAAGCGCTGATAGCCAAAAACATCTTCGAGGATGCTTTGTGGCGTAGGCTGTTCGGCCGGTGGTTGCTGTGCTAAAAGTGTCGAGGTCATGAATTATCTCAGTAGAATTGCAGGGCAGTGCGCGTGTCACGCAAGAGGCACATTGTAGTGGGGTTTAGAGGCGAATAAAACCGCAAATTGCTAGGTGATTTTGACAGTGATTCGTATACTGCATGTTTCAGTTTGTAAAATTGCTTAACATAAGTGAGTCTCCATGACGGCAGAACAACAACAACAGCGAGCCAAGCAAGGTGTCTTGTTCGCTATCGGCGCCTACACCATGTGGGGTATCGCCCCTATCTATTTTAAATCATTAGCCGATGTTTCTGCGCTAGAGATTCTCAGCCATCGTATCGTGTGGTCGTTCATCCTGCTTGCTGTCTTACTGCATTTTGGTCGAGGTTGGCGCAATGTTCGTGATGTCATGGCCTCAAAGGTTAAAATGACTTACCTGTTTTTTACTTCAATTGTCATCGCGACAAACTGGCTGATTTTTATTTGGGCCGTCAACGCCAATCATATGCTCGATGCCAGTTTAGGCTATTACATTAACCCGCTGCTCAACGTGTTGCTCGGGATGATCTTTCTGGGTGAGCGATTACGCAAAATGCAATGGTTTGCTGTGGCATTGGCCTGCGGCGGTGTCATCGTTCAATTGATTGCCTTTGGTTCCGTACCGATTGTCGCAATAGTACTGGCCTTTAGTTTTGGTTGTTACGGCTTGCTGCGTAAAAAAGTCAACTTAGATGCGCAAACTGGCCTTTTTGTCGAAACGCTGCTGCTGCTGCCCATCGCGGCGATTTACTTAATCGGGATTGCAGAGACAGCAACGTCGAACATGGCTCTCAATGATACCACCCTCAACTTGCTGTTAATTGCTGCAGGCGTAATTACTACCCTGCCCTTGCTGTGCTTTACTGGCGCGGCCACCCGTTTGAAACTGTCGACCTTGGGCTTCTTCCAATATATTGGCCCTAGCTTGATGTTTTTACTCGCCGTACTGGTTTACGGTGAAGCTTTTACCGCTGATAAAGCGATCACCTTCGCCTTTATTTGGAGCGCACTGGTGGTATTCAGTTTCGATGGCTTGAAAAATAATCGCCAAATTAAAAAAGCCGCTGCTTTGAGCTGATCGTTTTTTACAAGACAATCTTTGTAGCAGGTTATAAGCTTGGTGAAATAGTCACCAAGCTTTTTTTGTTTTATGGACAAGGTCAACTACCACAGCACGCAAAATAGAGAGATCAGTCTGATTGAAGCGAACTACCATTCGTTCGCCTTTTCACGCCACTATCATCTCGATTTTCATATTGGCCTAATCACAAGCGGACAACAGAAGTTTCACTATCAAGGCTCTAGCCACCATGTTGGCGCAGGACAATTGGTGATCATGCCCCCCGATGAATTGCATGACGGTCAATCACTGCTTGAGTCGGGCTATCAAGTGCGTGTTTTTGAGCTCGACCCTTTGTGGCTCAGTGAATTGGCGCAATTAAACAACGCTCACCAATTAATTAACTTTAAACACTTGATCATCTCAGATGCGCAAGTTTTCCATTCACTTGCTTCGCTACATCAACGACTCGCGCAAAACAATATCAGCCAGTTGGCTAAAGACTGCCTACCCTATGAAGGTTTTGAGCGGCTCTTTAAGCACTATGCGAGCGACGGACAACAACCCGTGCTACCGCTTGGCAATCAATCAATCGCAACACTGAAAGAGTACTTACTCAGTCATCTTGACCAACCAGTGCGTCTCGACGATTTATCGCAACTTTGCCAGCTCAGTCCAACTCAGCTTCAACGTCACTTTAAAGCCAAAGTCGGTTTAAAGCCAAAGTCGGTTTAACGCCTTACGCTTGGTTTAATCGCTTACGCATGGAACAAAGTATGAAATTACTCAAGGCTGGGATCAGTGGTACTGAGGTGGCTCACCAAGTTGGCTTCTACGATCAAGCGCACTTTAGTAAAGCGTTCAAAGCCACTTACGGTGTCAAACCCTCACAAATCAATTAGTGTCAGTTTTTTACAATCGCCACAGCGTGTCAGATGGCACAATAGCGCTATCAATTACGACTGATAAGTTTTTCTCTCCATGAATGAAATCACCATTTTATCCACCCTTGCTCTGGTCCACTTTGTCGCTCTGATGAGTCCAGGACCTGATTTTGCCCTCGTGGTGCAAAACGCAACGCGCTACGGACGCCAAACCGGGTTTTATATTGCGCTTGGCCTCTCTTGTGGCATTTTACTGCACTCAATTTTAAGCTTAACTGGCGTCAGCTATTTGGTTCACCAACAACCCACCCTGTTTGCCCTACTCCAGATCGCCGGGGGCAGTTACCTGTTTTATCTCGGCTATGGCGCTCTAAGGGCGACATGGTCAAGCATCCGTCGCCCGCAGCAAAGCGATGCCGAAAATCGCGACCGTTCCAGCCTGTTGTTAAGCAATAAGCGCCAAGCCTTTTCGCGTGGCTTCGCGACCAACATTCTTAACCCTAAAGCCTTAGTGTTCTTTGTCAGTTTAATGTCGAGCTTAGTGCCTGCCACGATGTCCTTAACGGGAAAAGGCGTCGCCTTGTTGATTTTGTGGAGCTTATCTTTGCTATGGTTTTCGTTTTTGGCTTGGGTGCTATCGACTCAACGCATGCAACGAAAAGTAAAAGCGATGGCCATTTATGTTGATGGGCTATGCGGTGTGCTATTTACTTTTATTGGCGTCAGCATTTTATGGCAATCCAGCACCTCTCTGCTGAGCCAAGTTTAACCTCTCAACCGTCTAATATTTGATTCAAGGTTACAATTTGATAACAAACTCTTAGACCTGTTCAGATTCCACTGTCACTCTAGCTTTGCATACATAGAAGGAGAATAAAGATGCAGTGGAAACTTACACTTCTCACCACCTGCTTGCTCACAACGTCAATCACTAGCTGGGCTAACCAAGCGACCGATTCCGTCGCACCGGAACACAGCAGTGGCCTAGAACACAAATCCTTGGTCACCGCTAAAGAGTGGATGGTCACGGCCGCCAATCCAGTCGCAACCCAAGCGGGTGCTGATGTGCTCGCCAAAGGCGGTAATGCGATTGATGCCATGGTGACCACGCAACTGATGCTCGGTCTGGTTGAGCCTCAGTCATCGGGGATTGGTGGCGGTGCTTTTCTGGTTTACTGGGATGCTGACAAACAACAGCTCACTACTTACGACGGCCGAGAAACCGCGCCGCTCGACGCAACACCGCGCCTATTCCAAGATAAAAATGGCGAGCCACTTAAATTTTACGATGCGGTTGTCGGTGGCCGCTCGGTTGGCACACCCGGTACCGTTAAGCTGATGTGGGATATGCATCAAAAATATGGCCAGCTAGATTGGGCTGAACTCATTCAGCCAGTGATCGCTCTCGCTCAGCAAGGCTTTGAAATTACTCCGCGTCTCGCCACATTAATTGAAGCCGATGCACAGCGTCTGAGTCGCTTCGAGGCCACCAGCGCGTACTTTTTAAACTCAGATGGTTCACCAAAAACCGCAGGAAACATACTAAAGAATCCACAATACGCAGCCACACTGACCGCGATTGCCAAACAAGGCGCAAAGGCGTTCTATCAAGGTAAGATCGCAAGCGACATCATTAAAACGGTTCAAACGGCGCCAGGCAACCCGGGCGTCTTAGCACAAAAAGACTTCGATGCTTATACTATCAAGCAACGTCAACCCGTCTGTTCAGGCTACCAAAGCTATGAGATCTGTGGCATGGGCCCACCGAGCTCAGGCGCGTTAACCGTGAGTCAGATTCTATCCATCACAGAGCAATTCGATCTCAAAGGCTGGGGGCCAAACAACGCTAAATCATGGCAAGTGATTGCAGATGCCTCTCGCTTAGCTTTTGCCGATCGCGGCATGTACATGGCAGACGAAGATTTTGTGCCCATGCCAACTCAAGGTTTGCTTGATAAAGAGTACTTAAAGCAGCGCGCACAACTTATCCAACCGGGCAAAGCATTGGCTACCGTTAGCGCAGGCACTCCACCATGGAACTACGCTCAGCGCCAAAGCACCGATGAGTCTATTGAACTGCCATCCACCAGCCATTTTAATGTGGTCGATAAAGCAGGCAATGTGGTCTCAATCACCACCACCATTGAGAACGCCTTTGGCTCACGCTTGATGACCAATGGCTTCTTACTCAACAACGAGTTGACCGACTTTTCTTTCCGTACTCATAACCAAGGTAGGCCGATTGCCAACCGATTAGAGCCCGGCAAGCGCCCTCGCTCTTCAATGGCACCGACCATCATTATGCACAATGATCAACCCTACATGGCAATTGGCTCGCCGGGCGGAAGTCGTATCATAGGTTATGTCGCACAAGCGATTATTGCGCATATTCAATGGGGAATGGACATTCAACAAGCCGCTAATCAACCTCACCTACTCAACCGTTTCGGCCCACTGGATATTGAACAAGGCACAGATGTCGAAAGCTTTAAATCTGAGCTTGAGAAAATGGGCTTTGAGGTCAATATTCGCGATCTGAACTCAGGAATACATGCCATTTTATTGCAAGATGGTCAGCTACAAGGTGCTGCAGACCCACGCCGTGAAGGTGCCGCGATCGGACAATAACGCCGATCGACTCGCTTGCTTGTGCGAGATCTCTCACAAGCAAGTGAGTAAATAGTGTTTTTTTGCTGAGAAAAATGTAACACAGCCATAGTAAGTAATTGTTTTACAATGACTTGCATGAAATTACAGCGAATGTTTATGTAGAAAAACGTTTGCGCTCTATTGCTCGGCGCGCTTAAAGAGGTAATATGAACCCTGTCGGATGGATGCTGACACGGAACAGGAAATTACCACGGATTAGGTAATCTTCAGGAAGAAGATACGGTTGCTCAGGATGAACAATCGGCATGGATAGCAAACGGACATTGAACGGACGCAATAGTAACTAGGATGGTTGCTACTAAGGATGGGAAATGGACACCTCAGGATGAGGAAAGGACTGATCATCAGGATGATGAAAAGGACACCGCTCAGGGAACAAGCGAAGTGAGCTAGCTAGGATGGTTAGCAGACCAGGATAGGGTCAAGGACACCGCTAGGATGGCGATGAATGGATTAAGCTGAAGGATTCAGCCTACTATCAAGGATTTGATGCATGGAGCACCTCTAGTAGCCGGATTGCTGCGAGTAAGACTATAACCCCGATGGGCCTTGGCCCTCGGGGTTTTTCTTTATTTTTTTCTCTGCATATTTGAGAAAATGAGTTTAGCGCTTACAGCGTTTCTAGTTTGGCATAAGCCGTCACTAACCATTTGATGCCTTCACCGTTAAAAGCAACTTGAACGCGACTTTGCGGGCCACTGCCCTCAAAGTTAATAATGGTACCTTCGCCAAATTTCGGGTGCATCACTCGTGAGCCTAAACTAAATCCGGTTTCATTAAAGCTCTCTTTAACCACCGTTTGGCTAAAACGTCCTGAGCTTGTCGGGCGACTCACTTGCGCTTTCATTCGCACTTCATCTAAACAGTTTTCTGGTAACTCACGAATAAAACGTGACGGTTTATGGTACTTATCTTGACCATATAAACGGCGCATTTCAGCGTAAGTTATATAGAGCTTCACCATCGCACGTGTCATGCCGACATAGCAAAGACGACGCTCTTCTTCTAAGCGACCGGCCTCTTCTGCTGACATTTGACTTGGGAACATCCCCTCTTCAACACCGACCATAAAGACCAGTGGAAACTCTAACCCTTTAGCACTGTGCAAAGTCATCAACTGCACTGCGTCGTCAAACTCATCCGCTTGGCCCTCACCCGCTTCAAGCGCTGCATGGGTCAAAAATGCCGTCAAGAGCGTCATCTCTTCTGCTTCTTCTGGCTTTTCAAACTGGCGCGTTGCCGTGACGAGTTCTTCCAAGTTTTCAATTCGAGCTTTCGACTTCTCGCCTTTTTCCTGCTCGTACATGGCAAACAGGCCAGAGTATTTGATCACATGGTCGGTCTGCTCATGCAGTGACATTTCGACCGTATCATCTTCTAGCGCCTGAATCAGTTCGACAAAACGACTCAACGCCCCTGCCGCCCGACCAGGGAGTACTTGCTCATCGAGCAATGCCACACTCGCTTGCCACATGGTACAGCCACGATCACGCGCGGCAAAACGCAAGGTTTCAAGCGTCTTGTCACCCAAACCACGAGTCGGCGTATTGACCACACGTTCAAAGGCCGCGTCATCATTGCGATTCGACATCAAACGCAGGTAGCTTAATGCGTCTCTGATCTCTTGACGCTCGAAGAATCGCATCCCACCATAAATTCGATACGGTAAGCCTGACTGAATTAATGCCTCTTCAAGCACACGCGACTGGGCGTTATTACGATACAGCATCGCAGCATCATTCAGCGCTCCGCCTTGATCTTGCCACTCTTTTATTTTACTAACCGCAAAGCGCGCTTCGTCTAACTCGTTGTATGCCGAATAGACCGAGATAGGCTCGCCTTCAACCCCTTCGGTCCATAGCTCTTTTCCCATTCGCTCGGTGTTATTAGCAATGAGAGCGTTGGACGCTTGCAAAATCGTTTTGGTCGAACGGTAGTTTTGCTCAAGACGAATGGTTTTAACGCTTGGAAATTCTTGGGTAAATTTCTCAATATTTTCGATTTTTGCCCCACGCCAACCGTAAATCGACTGGTCATCATCGCCAACGATCATCACGTGTGAGTTCGGGCCTGCCATCATACGCAACCACGCATATTGGATATTGTTGGTGTCTTGAAACTCATCGACCAAAATATGTTTGAAACGGGCTTGATAGTGTTCGCGGATGTGCTTTTTATCGCGCAACAACTCATGGGCGCGAAGCAATATTTCCGCAAAATCAACTAAGCCAGCACGATCACACGCCTCTTGGTAAGCACTGTAGACCTGCAAATAGGTTTTGGTCACAGGGTCGTGATAAGCGTCAATATGATTCGGGCGTAGACCTTCATCTTTTTTACCGTTAATCCACCACGCCACCTGACGTGGAGGAAACTGTTTCTCATCTAAATTTTGCGCCTTGATCAAGCGACGCAATAAGCGCTGCTGATCGTCGCTATCAATAATTTGAAAATCTTCCGGTAGCTTGGCATCCAAATAGTGCGCACGCAAAATGCGGTGACAGATCCCATGAAACGTCCCATTCCACATTCCGGAGGAGCTGCCCATCATCAACTCTTCAATACGACCACGCATCTCAGCCGCCGCTTTGTTGGTAAAGGTTACCGACATGATTGAAAAGGGTGAGGCCTGTTCGACCGACATTAACCACGCAATGCGATGAACCAACACGCGTGTTTTACCACTGCCTGCGCCAGCTAAGATGAGTAAGTTTTCTAGTGGGGCGGCAACAGCTTCACGCTGCTTGTCGTTCAAACCATCGAGAAGTAATGAAGGATCCATGGGGGTGCTCAGCTACTGTTTATCTATACATATAACTGCATTATACCCGAGTGACTTGAAGATGCTAGGTACACAGTAAACCAAAAAAACGCCCTGCAGCAGTCGCAGGGCGCGTAAGGTTATTCATTGCACGGTTAACTTATCTTAGCTTAAGCGCTAATACCCGCATGACGCAGTAATGCATCAATCTGCGGCTCACGGCCACGGAAGCGTTTAAACAGTTCCATCGGCTCTTCGCTGCCACCCATTTCAAGAATGTTGTTGAGGAAGCTTTGTCCGGTTTCAGTATTGAAGATGCCTTCCTCTTCAAAACGCGAGAAAGCATCTGAAGACAAGACTTCTGCCCATAGATAGCTGTAGTAACCCGCGCTATAACCACCAGCAAAGATATGACCAAAGCTGTGTGAGAAGCGATTCCACTCTAGGCTAGGCAAAACCGCCACTTTTGACTTCACTTCGGCCAACGTCTCAAGCACGCGAGGGCCAACCTCGGGATCAAACTCAGTGTGCAAGGTAAAGTCAAACAGGCCAAACTCAAGCTGACGCAAGATAAACATCGCTGATTGGAAATTCTTCGCCGCCAGCATCTTCTCTAACATCGCTTTTGGCAATGGCTCTCCGGTTTGATAATGCCCGGAGATAAACGCCAACGCGTCTTCTTCCCAGCACCAGTTCTCTAGAAACTGACTTGGTAATTCTACCGCATCCCAAGGCACACCGTTGATCCCCGATACCGCCCCCACATCGACCTGAGTCAACATATGGTGAATACCGTGACCAAACTCATGGAACAGCGTGACCACTTCATCATGAGTAAACAACGCCGGCTTATCACCGATCGGTCGGTTAAAGTTACAGGTTAGGTAAGCAACGGGCGTTTGCAATTCGCCCGAAACAGTCATGCGGCGCACGCGACATTCATCCATCCACGCACCGCCGCGCTTGTGTTCACGCGCGTACAAGTCGAGATAAAAACTGCCACGTAACTGATCATTAGTGTCAAAGATATCAAAGAAACGTACTGACTCATGCCAAGCATCAACACCTTGACGCTCTTTGACAGTCATACCAAACACGCGCTCAAGCACTTCAAATAGGCCACTGACCACTTTGGCTTCTGGGAAGTAAGGGCGCAGCTCTTCGTCTGAGATTTGGAACAGGTGCTGTTTTTGTTTTTCGCTGTAGTAAGCAATATCCCACAAATTGAGCTCATCAATGCCAAACTCACTTTTGGCAAATTGACGCAGCTGTTTGACTTCGTTCTCGCCTTGCGGCTTAACTTTGTTGGCAAGATCGTTGAGAAAGCCAAGTACCTGAGATGGGGTTTCCGCCATCTTAGTCGCTAGAGACTTCTCGCTGAAGGTATTGAAACCAAGCATGCGGGCAATTTCGTAGCGCAGTTTCAACTGTTCGTTAATGATTTCGCTGTTGTCCCACTCACCGGCTTTCGGTCCACGGTCAGAAGCGCGAGTAACGTACGCTTCATACAGCTCTCTACGCAGCTCTTGATTGTCACAGTAGGTCATCACTGGCAAGTAAGAAGGGATGTCTAACGTGAGTAAATAACCATCTAGCTCTTTCGCCTCAGCCGCTGCTTTGGCGGCGGTCAAGGCCGATTCTGGCATACCTGCCAACTCTTTTTCGTCGCTAATGTGCTTGGTCCAGCCCATGGTGGCATCCAACACATTGTTAGAGAATTTTGACCCTAGCTCTGACATACGCTTACTGATTTCACCGTAGCGGTGCTGCTGATCGGCAGGTAGACCAATCCCCGACAGCTCAAAGTCACGCAACGAATCGGTGATGGTTTTCTTTTGCGCCTGAGTTAATGAAGCAAATGCCTCACTGACTTTGATTGATTTGTATGCTTCAAACAAACCTTTATGCTGACCAACCCAAGTACCGTACTCTGATAATAATGGTAAACAGCTTTCGTAGGCGTCACGCAACTCGTCACTGTTAATTACCGAGTTCATGTGGCTTACTGGTGACCAGATGCGACTCAACTTGTCATCCACTTCCTCAATCGGTGCGACTAAGTTATCCCAAGTTGGCTCATTGTTGCCGTCCAGCGCCTGTTCTATTTCCGCCCGGCAATCGGCAATCGCCTGTTCAATCGCGGGCTTAACATGCTCTGGTTTGATTTGCGAAAACGGCGGCAAATCAATGAAGTTCAGCAGTGGATTAGACATAAATCATTCCTTTCATTGGCTAAGCGAACTCACAAGCTCGTCTTAACTATTTTGTGTTGGTCTAAATAGTAAATATAGGTAGGTTCAGCAATTTTCAATAGTAACGTATACTAAAGACCATTATTGTTCGCCCCATTTGAGAGTGTCATTGTGTTAAGTTATCGCCACAGCTTTCATGCCGGCAATCATGCCGATGTGATTAAACATATTGTCCAAAGCCTTATCCTCAACGCTTTGAAACAAAAAGAGAAGCCGCTCGTCTATCACGATACTCATTCTGGCGTAGGTCGTTACGATCTTACGCATGAGTGGTCGGAAAAGACCAGCGAGTACAAACAAGGCATCGCTCGCCTCTGGCAGCAAAATGACATTCCGCAAGAGCTTGAAAGCTACCTTGACTCGATCAAAGTGCTCAATAATGGCGATACATTACGTTATTACCCAGGTTCACCGCGTGTCGCTCGTGCACACCTACGCCCAGGTGATCGCATGGTGCTGACTGAACTGCACCCGAGTGACTACCCACTGCTTGAACAAGAGTTTCATCGCGATCGCCAAGTCAGCATCTTTAAAGAAGATGGTTTTCAACGTTTAAAAGCAAGCTTGCCGCCAAAAGAGCGTCGTGGCTTGGTATTGATTGACCCACCTTACGAGTTGGCCAAAGAGTACCGTGATGTCGTACAAGCCATCAATCAAAGCTACAAGCGCTGGGCAACGGGCATTTACGCGATTTGGTACCCAGTGGTCAATCGCTGTGATATCGACGATATGCTCGATGGCCTCGAAGCGCTTGGGATTCGCAAAATCTTACAAATTGAGTTAGGCGTCTCTCCTGATACCAACGAGCGTGGCATGACCGCATCGGGCATGATAGTGATCAATCCACCTTGGAAGCTAGAGAGTCAGATGCAAGCAATTTTACCTTTCCTCAAGAAAGCCATTGCTCCGGCAACCGGTCACTTTAAAGTCGAATGGATCGTGCCAGAGTAACAGAGGCACAAGCGAGCAAGAAATTAAATTATCGAGGATCGATTGAGTTCAACCACTCTATCCTCCATATCAGAGATATATAACTTTAAAAACGAATAGGGACTGGTTACTGGCTAGTTACCTGCGGAAATGGAGAAAGTCATGTCAACGCATTTTGATTACATCTGTATCGGTGGCGGCTCAGGCGGCATCGCATCAGCAAACCGAGCAGCAATGTACGGCGCTAAAGTCGCGCTTATCGAGGCGCAAGACCTAGGTGGCACTTGTGTCAACGTCGGTTGCGTACCCAAGAAAGTCATGTGGCACGGCGCACAAATTGCCGAAGCGATGAACCTTTACGCTGAAGACTACGGTTTCGATGTTGATGTGAAAGGATTTAACTGGGGTAAACTGGTTGAAAGTCGTCAGGCCTACATTGGCCGTATTCACCAATCTTACGATCGCGTACTAGGTAACAACAAAATCAATGTCATCAAGGGTTTCGCTAAGTTTGTTGATGAGAAAACGGTTGAGGTCAACGGAGAACACTACACGGCCGATCACATCTTGATCGCTGTTGGTGGTCGTCCAACCATTCCTAACATCCCCGGTGCAGAATACGGCATTGATTCAAACGGCTTCTTTGAGCTAAACGAGCAACCTAAACGTGTTGCTGTGATTGGCGCTGGCTACATCGCGGTTGAGATTGCCGGAGTTCTTAATGCCCTTGGCACTGAGACGCATCTATTTTGCCGTAAAGAATCACCACTACGTAGCTTTGACCCGATGATCATCGAAACACTGGTCGAAGTGATGGCAGCAGAAGGCCCTACACTTCACACGCACTCAGTGCCTAAAGAAGTTGTGAAAGAAGCAGACGGCAGCCTGACTCTGCACCTAGAGAACGGTAATACACAAAACGTTGACCAATTGATTTGGGCGATTGGCCGCCACCCAGCAACCGATGCGATTAACCTAGCTTCTACTGGTGTAGAAACCAATGATCGTGGCTACATTAAGGTCGATGAATTCCAAGCAACGAATGTGCCTGGCATCTACTGTGTGGGTGACATCATGGAAGGTGGTATTGAGCTCACGCCTGTCGCTGTAAAAGCCGGCCGTCAGCTTTCTGAGCGTCTATTCAATGGTAAAACTAATGCCAAGATGGATTACGACTTGGTCCCAACGGTGGTATTTAGCCACCCACCAATCGGTACTATTGGCCTAACCACTCAAGAAGCTGAGCAGAAATACGGCAAAGATAACATCAAAGTGTACACCTCTGGTTTTACCGCGATGTACACCGCCGTCACCAAGCACCGTCAGCCATGTAAAATGAAACTGGTTTGCGCCGGCGAAGAAGAGACAGTTGTCGGCCTTCACGGTATCGGCTTTACCGTCGATGAGATGATTCAAGGTTTCGCTGTTGCGATGAAGATGGGCGCGACTAAAGCTGACTTCGATTCTGTGGTGGCCATTCACCCAACGGGCTCTGAAGAGTTTGTTACCATGAGATAAGAAGCTGATAAATAAAGAAAAGGATGCCGATGTATCCTTTTCTTTTTGCGCCTAGAAACCCACTAAAGTGACCTTTCCTACGAATTCATCACCATTCTGGCAGCTGAAATCCACGCGCTTATCAGCGGGTTTGTCATACAATGTTTTAAGCTTATCAAACTCAGCGGCAACAAAGCTGATGTTTTTCAGACGCAAACTTTTACGTGTTTGACTATCGAGAAAGGCCAAGGCTGAGCGGTCTAATATGGTCTGACACGCATCTAAAATCCCTTTACTCACTAACTTTGACGTGATTACCTGCTCGCGCTCTGTACTAGTTACTTGAGCAAACAAGCATATGGCCTGTAGGTCGAGCATAGCGACCGCTCTTGGCTTTTGGCTCGCGCTGTCTTCATACACCGCCAGCACACAAGGAATTTTGTTCTTATCAAAACTCTGCGCCGCTAAGTTGGTTAAACTGAGTGCGTCACCCAGTTCGCGTTTTAGTAATTTCTCAAGTTGTGACAACTTAGGTAGTGCGAGCTCTTTTTGGACATCGTTTACCGAGTCGAGAGTTTTACGACTCTCTTCTGCACCTTGAACTAAAGGCAGCAGCAAATGATGTAGTTGGCTATCTTCAAACGGCTTGGTCAGTACAAAGCTCGCCCCGGCCGCTGTGGCTTGCTGTATCTGCTGCTGATCATCAACCGTCGTAATCATGCCGATTTTGATCTCTGGGTTAAGTTTTATCAGCTCTTTGGTTAACGTTAGCCCCGACATATCAGGCATATACCAATCCGTTAATACGATCTCAGGTTGCCATTCTTTCGCCAACTTAATCGCCTCGTGAGCATCACAGGTTTTTTTGATCGATAAGCGACAGTAGCCGAAGCTCTCTAACCCCCGCCTCACAATCTCTAAGGTCGCTTTACTATCATCGACTATCAGTATTTTCACTAACTACCATCACCTAACGCATCAGAACTATTGAAATTATAGGCATATTTTTGTCAGACAACTAAACTTAGAATCGATGTATGTGGCAAATTTTGAGGAAATAAATGGATCTAGCGCCCCTAATGAGCTCAGAAAACCTCGTAGCTCTCGCCATCGACTTCGGTCTACTGATCCTTCTGGCTTGGTTTATCATTTTATTGCTGATTTTGCGCGAGTTTCGCCACTTTGCTCGCCAAGTGGTTAACCACCGCGATATGGACAAAGGTACCTATGACCTATGTCAACAATCGGTCGATAAAGCGCTCAATTACACAGCAGAAAATAGTGACACTCTTAACGACTTAATCATCATTCAGCAAGCTCTAGAAAGTCAGGTTTCACAGATTAAAGCCGCCAAAGAAGATCTCACTGAGCAAGAGCAAGCGTCAATTGAAGAGCTTAATCAAAAGCTCAATAACTCCCATCGGCTGATCAAAAAGCTTAAAGGGGATTTGGATAAGAGCGTTAATGGCCTGCGCCGGGCCAAGAATAAGCTAATGCAACAGACCGATACCGTTGAAAGCCTACAAATCGAGAAACAGCAACTTGAAAAGCAATTTGAGCAACTTGAGCAAGAGTACATTCAAATCAGTGAGGCCGGAGGCGCAGCCAGTTTGGCTCAAGAGTTCCAGCAAGAGAAACAACAATTGCTGGAACGAATAGAACAATACAAGAAAAAACTGTCAACACAAGGCGATACGGCCGCACTAAACGCCGAACTAGAGGCATCACAACAACAGCTGCATCATCTAGGGAAAGAGAAAGAGTTCGTGGAGAAAAAGTACCTTGAACTGCTTGAAGAGGCAGAAAAGAACAGCAGTCGTTAACTTACTGCTGCTCGAACGACTTTACACACATGACATTGAGCAAAGAAGTGCCTTTCAGTTGGGTGACTTTACCGCTAGTAAAAAGCCCCGTTTTCTCGGCTCCCCAATAGGGTAAATGCATTGGCCATTTAGCTTGCTGCATCACTTTCGAATCAATCAAGTCTTGCCATTCATCTCGGGTCGCTAAACGCATCCCTAAGCGATAACAGGTTTTATACGCACCTTGGTAGTCTAAACGATTCCATGCTAAGTCGTGCTCCATATAGAACTGCTCACCATCAGCGATGCTATAAGGCACGTTGTACTTAAGATTGGCCACGTTTGCGGTAAGGCGAATCATCATCTCATCCATAGGTTTGGTCATTTTAGGTGGCTTAACAATAGCTGGTGCCTTTTCTGCTGGCACAGCAAGCACGGTCGTGGCTTGTTTTTTAGGCTTAGGTTTGGCGATCGGTTTGTTCGCAGGTCGCACTGATTGGCGCGGCGCACCTTTGACGGCCTCACGGATAAACGCTTGCTTGTACTCTGGTTGTGTTTTTACTTTGGCTAACTCTTGCTGAGCAAGAGAGAAATCTGTGTATGGACCAATCAAGCAACGATAAGCCTTGTCTTCAGGTTTCGCCCATACATCGGTCGAAATGTGTTTATAGAGCGGTTTCGCTTTAGTCAATGGCAAAGGCTTGCTAAACACACCACATTGAATCCAAAACGTTGACAGCGACCCTGTTGGTTTCGCTTTGCCCCACAACCCTTTTCCTACTGGACAAGCACCATCAAGCACTGGCAGTTGATCCGTGGCGGCTTGTGTGGCGTCACACAAAAATTCGTCAGCCAATGTTGGCATTGACCAGACAGGGCAAGTCAGTGCTGCCAACAGCATCCATTGCAATTGTTTCGGCTTTAATGCCATATTGATACCTTTACTCTTTTAACTCGATCCGTATTGGTCCACTCACGCGGCTCACTATCGCGTCACGATTTGCGTTATACGGCTTTGCTATTATCAATGCAGAAAAGACAATGCAAAAAAAGAGCCGCAATCAATAACGGCTCTGAGTGTAATGACATTTCTATAGTCAAATCTTAGGTTTGGATCACCCTTTGTACAGTTTGGGGTTAAATACATCACGTAACCAGTCACCCAACAGGTTGATGACCAAAACGAGCGTAATCAAAACCACACCTGGGAAGGCCGTAATCCACCATGCACCAGAGAAAATGTAGTTAAAACCAATACTAATCAGTGCACCAAGCGAAGGTTGGTCAACCGGCAAACCTAAACCTAGGAAAGAAAGTGCCGCCTCTGACATGATGGCATTTGCCACCTGCACCGTTGAAATGACCAAGATCGGTGACAGACAGTTCGGTAAAATATGACGGAACATAATGCGCGGCGCTTTAAATCCCATTACTCGCGCGGCTTCAACATACTCTTTCTTCTTCTCTGCCAATACCGACGCTCGAATGGTACGGGCGTACTGCGGCCACTCAGCCACACCAATAATGACCACCAACATCACTACCGCATACTGGCTGTAAAAGTCACTGCCAAAGCTGGCTTTAAAAATTGCCGAAACAATGATCGCGACCATCATGGTTGAGAACGACAACTGAACATCAGCAAAACGCATCAAGAAGTTATCAATTCGGCCACCAAAATAACCAGCCGATAAACCAATAATAATGCCGAGAATCAATTGCAACCCAACGGCTAAGAAACCGATCGTCAATGACAAGCGCGAACCATACAAAATGGTCGACAAAATATCTCGCCCTTGCTCATCAGTGCCGAGCAAAAAGCCCTCTTCGCCCCCCTCCATCCACGATGGGGGCAGTTCTGAATCCATGATGTCAATCGTGCTGAGATCATAAGGATCCATTGGTGAAATTATCGGCGCTGTTAATGCTAACACCAAAAACATCATAAACACGCTAAAGCTCGCCATGGCAACTTTGTCGCGCTTAAAGTAATAAAGGAAATCGGACTGTTTAAAACGCTCCCAGCGTGAAGGAGCAGCGATTGCTTGACTCATGATTATGCTCCTTTTCCAGTGAGATTTACGGTCGGGTTAATGATGCCGTATAGCAAGTCAACGATGGTATTGGTTACCACGAAAATCAGGCCAACGAAAATAACGTAAGCAGTGATAAGCGGTGTATCGACACGATTGATGGCTTCAAGGAAAAGGAAGCCCGTACCTGGCCACTGGAATACCGTTTCAGTCAAAATGGTATATGCCACCATAGTACCGATCTGAACACCTCCGACCGTCAATACCGGCAGCATGGTGTTTTTGAGCGCATGCTGATAATGGATTTTGTTTAACGCCAGGCCTTTTGCCTTACCAAACTTAATATACTCAGAACTGAGTACCTCTAACATTTCAGATCGTACCAAACGGATAAACAACGGCAACATGATCGAAGCCAGTGCCACACATGGCAAAATAAGGTGCGCTAAACCATCAAGAGTAAAATAACCGGATTCCCAGCCGAGGATGTTGGCGGTCTCCCCACGCCCATAAGATGGCAACCAACCCAACTCTATAGAAAAGACATACATCAACATGATCGCTGTCAGAAAGACAGGAATAGAAATGCCGACACTGCTCGCCGCCATGACAACTTTAGTGAATATTTTGTTTGGATGAATAGCAGAATAGACCCCAAGAGGTATTGATAAGCCAATAATAATTAAAGATGCACCGAACACTAACTCTAAGGTGGCAACTAACTTATCAAGAATCACTTCAACCGCAGGACGTTTGAAGAAATATGAGGTGCCAAGATCACCTTGCAATGCATTGCCAACAAAACGTGTGTATTTTTTGATGAAGGGATCATTTAGGCCTAATTCGTCACGCAAAGCTTGTCGCTCTGCTTCAGAAACCGACTGACCAACAAGCTCACGCAATGGATCACCCAGGTTATCCTGAATGGCAAATGCGACTAAACTGATCACAAACATCACTATCAGTGCCTGAAACAGGCGCTTGACCAGAAACGAAAACATTCCTTGCCCCTTTACTTCCTTTCGATAAAATTCAGTCTGCAAAACCGAATTGTATCCGGTTGCGAGTTTCGATCTTAAAAATGACACTCAACCCGACTGAAATAAAGTTAAGCACCAAAGATTAAGCGGGCATCCGCACCTTGCGGATGCCCGAGCGTTGTCGGAGTCAGTGCCGTTATTTAACGACAAGGTCACCAAAATAAGGGAAATTCATGCCGTTAATGATAGGGCCAATTTCCACATTGTCTTTGGCAGCCCATGAAGGATCTTGCCAATGCAGTGGGACAAAGGCCGCTTCATTATAAAGAATTTCTTCCACTTTCTTTAACGCCACACTTCGCTTGCCTAGATCAGTCATCTTGTTGGTTTGTTCAATCAACGCATCGACCTCTGCATTTGAGTAATAACCACAATTGTACTGACCTTTGCCCGTTTCTGCGTTGCGCGTCATAGCGAGAAACTCAGTAAAGTTGCCTGAGTCTTCTGTATCAGGGTGCCAGCCGATCATCAACATGTCGGCCGCACATTTATCGAATTCAGGCCAGTATTGCGCTTTAGGCATGGTTTTCAGGTCAACTTTAATACCAATTTTCGATAACATTGCGGCGGTTGCTTGAGCAATTTTATCATCGTTTACGTAACGATTATTTGGCGCCATCATGGATAAAGAAAAGCCTTTCTCATAACCGGCTTCTTTCATCAATTGTTTGGCCTTTTTGAGATCATAACGAGGTTGAAGCTCTGGGTTGTGACCAACGAAGCCCACCGGACTTTGTTGTCCCGCAGCCGTTGCAGAACCCTTCATCACTTTTTTAGCAATCCCTTCATTATTAATTGCGTAAACGATCGCCTGACGAACACGCACATCCTTTAATGCTGGATGGCTATTTTGGTTCAGTTGGAAAGTAATCACACGCGTACCTGGCATGGTATACAGATCGACGCCATTAGCTTTATCAATGCGTTGGTAATCATTGGGAGAAACAGGGGCAATCATATCCACGCCACCTGACAACAATGCCGCAACTCGCGTAGCATCTTCTTTAATGGGCACTAATGTCAATGTGTCTACATTCCCTGCTGAGTCGCTATCCCAATAGTCATTGAATCGTTCAAACGTGACCTTCACACCCTGCTCTCGTTGGGTAATGATAAACGGCCCGGTACCTGAAACATTGGTTGAAGCGTATGAGTTGCCATGTTTAACAATTTCGCTTTTGTCTTTTCCCTCTTGCGTTTTACCGGAATAAAACTGACTGTCCATTGGGAACAGATAGGTCATGACATTTTCAACCAACGGGTATACCCCATCTGTTTTTACTTCAATTTTGTAATCGCTCACCTTAGTAATAGAGGCAATGGGCCCAAAGATACCTTTAAAATCGGCAGAGCTTTTAAGACGTTCAAACGTCCAAACTACATCATCTGCTGTCAGCATGTTTCCGGAATGAAACTTTACACCTTGACGAATATTGAAATGCATCGTTTCGTCATCAATACGCAGCCAAGATTCTGCTAGGCGGGGTTCGAATTTCATGTCTTGAGTGAAACGCACTAGAGGGTCAAATACCATGTGCGATACTTGCAGTGTACCGCCAGACAGCTGCTCGTGTGGATCAAGTGACACTGGATCAGCATCATAAGCGACGGTGATATCTGCTGCTACTGCACTAAAACTTAGGCCAGCTGCCATTAAAGCCACTGCTAGTTTGCTTTTCATGGTTTTCATTGCATAACTCCTTATGCGGGATTCATCCCTAGTTGTTGTGTTTGCTTCTGTTTATTGACCCAAAAGTTTGGGTAAGATCGACGACTTACGCCGTTTCTACATCTTCTCTTAAGCCAGTAAATTCCGGCATTAAAGAAATCAGTTGTTTGCTGTATTCATGCTGAGGCGTCTTAAACAGCTGTTCGGTTGGAGCGACCTCTAATAAGGTCCCCATTTGCATCACACCAACGCGATCACACATTTGGCGAATCACAGGTAAATCGTGACTAATAAACAGCATGGTTAGATTAAGCTCATCTTGTAAATCTTTGAGCAGGTTAAGTATTTGAGCTTGTACTGACACATCAAGTGCTGAGGTCGGCTCATCACAAATCAGCAAACGAGGACGTGTTGCCAGCGCGCGTGCAATCGAAATACGCTGGCGCTGACCGCCCGAGAACTCATGGGGATATTTAAGCCCTGCCATACGCCCTAGACCAACGTGATCCAGCAGATCATTAACGATCTGACGCGTCTCAGTTTCATTCTTGGTTAGCTTATGAAATCGAATTGGCTCTGCGATGATATCCAGTACCTTCATGCGCGGATTCATCGATGTATAAGGGTTTTGGAACACCATCTGCATCTGACGACGCATTGGACGACGTTCTTTTTCTGATTTCAGTGCGGTAAGGTCGATACCTTCAAAGGTCACTCGCCCTGAATTCGGCGTGTAAAGACCAGCAATGACACGAGCAATGGTTGACTTACCAGAACCTGACTCACCCACCAGACCAAAGGTTTCACCTTCAAATACTTCAAAACTCACATCGTTCGAGGCCTGAACGTACTCGCGACGACTTTCGAACAGAGAATCTTTGGTCACAAAACGTAGATTGACGTTTTCGACATTGAGCAAAGGACCACTGTATACGCGCTCATCTTGACTCTGCCCTAACCAGTGGTTTTTCACATCAAGAGGCTTCATTTCTGTCGCTTCTTCGATATAGCTCACCAGAGGGAAACGATCGAGTTTCATGTCTGAACGAGGAACCGCAGAAATCAAACTACGGGTATAAGTATGATCAGGGTCACCCAATACTTTAGCGGTGGGGCCAAACTCCACCAGATCACCACGGTACATTACTGCAACGCGATCGGTCACATTCGATACCACGCCCATATCGTGGGTAACGAGCATACAACCGACATTATTCTTGATACACAATTCACGAATCAAACTCAGGATCTGATCTTGAATCGACACATCGAGCGCGGTCGTTGGTTCATCAGCAATGATAAGATCTGGCTCACCGGCTAATGCAATCGCGATAACCACACGCTGACGCATACCACCAGAAAATTGATGCGGATACTGCTTAAGACGGTTTTCTGGCTGGGGAATGCCCACTTGCTGCATCAATGACAGCGCACGCTGGTACGCTTCTTCATCCGATACCTTCATATTGGCGTGGATGGTCTCTTTCAACTGCTGCTCTACGGTGAACAGAGGATTTAGAGAGGTCATTGGATCTTGGAAGATAAATCCAATTTTAGAGCCGCGTACTTTACGCATTTGCTCTGGGCTCAAACCAGAAATAAGCTCACCATCAAGGTAGACATCGCCAGTAGCGATACGTCCCGGAGGGCTAAGTAGATCGATGACTGCGTTGCCGACGGTCGATTTACCAGCGCCAGATTCGCCAACCACACCAACGATTTCACCGCGTTCAATATTAAATGATAGCGATTTGACTGCGGCATGCACCCCATGACGCGAAGGGTATTCAATGCGAAGGTTTTTTACTTGTAAAAGTGACATTAACCAGACCTCTACTGCTTTGGCAGCTTTCTGCCCTGTCTGAAAACTGAATCCATTCAAGCCAGAAAAATCGTGTTCCGGCAATTTATAAGGTCATCAATTTGGCAAATAATTCACACAAAAGCAACAAATATAGGATAAAAAGTCGAAATCGCATAAAAACCAAGTACTATAGCCAAATAAATATGCAACCCAGCCAGATCATCACTTGGTCGCATCTGTGGTGCAAGTAATTTAAAACTTTGATAAAAAAAGAGTTTTGGTTATTAAACACTGCTTTAAGTTATAAGTAACCCTTACTGACAAAAAGAATAAAAATTCACTTAAAACACAACAAGTGGCTTTAACAAAAAAAACACATAAGACCATTAAAGATGACTTATTAAGACAATGATTCGATATTGATCACATATACACCAAACTATATTCTAAATAAATGTCCTATCTATAGCTTTATCAACCTAAGAAATTTTGTAGTCAAAGATTGTACTAGCGCCAAATTCATGCAAAAAGGTCAAACAACGGCACTCACTTTCAATAAATAGCCAATATCAACCCAAAGATCAGTCACTTCACTAGGGGAATAAAGACATAAACACAGTGATAAAGGTGGATATTTCTAGACTTGAAGTGGAAGTGACAAAAACGGCAACCTTATTGTTGCTGCTGTTTAACGTTGAGCAGTGGGTGGGGAACTCGGCTAGGCTTTCTGACCCCGAACCTCAGAGTCGAGTCGCCAGTCGCTAAACGGAAAAAGGCTCTGCATTTCTGCAGAGCCTTTTCAAATATGGTCGGTGAAGAGGGATTCGAACCCCCGACCCTCTGGTCCCAAACCAGA
>NZ_NIVQ01000002.1 GCF_002811245.1 Vibrio salilacus
CAAACGTTCGTTTAGAGGGAATTTACTTCTATTGAGTTCAGCACGTTTTGGGGCATTTTTGAGTTGAAAAGGGCTAGCTTTAACAGTTGCCTGAGCGAACTTTGGGTAGATAGAAGGGTCTTTAACTGATTGCCATATCAAAAATAAGCTCTAGAAATGATACGTCACCAAGGTATCCTTGTACGTTGGCTTCAATCCATTGTTCTTTTGAAATCTCAGGCCAATCAAGTTCATATCCAGCCACAAAAACAAGCTCTTCAAAGAAAAACCGTGTGGCCCTACCATTTCCTTCTCGAAAAGGATGGATGATATTAATTTCACAAAAAATATCTGCGACTAGTCGAATAAATTCAATACGATCTGAGCATTCACGAAGTTGGGGGATACGTTCTAGCTGCCGTATAAACTCTCTTTCAATAAAAGAGCAATGGCAAAAGCGCGTGTTGCCTTTACTGATATCAACATCACGTTCTTCTCCAGCCCATCCATACAGATCCTGAAAAAGCACCCAATGAAGATGTCTAAAGTGTCCTATATCGAAGTCTTCTAAATCTGAGACAAGACTCGAATATTCGATATATCGATGTTCAGAGAATGCGACTTCAGCTTCATCCAGTTTTTCGCTGTCACGAATATTAAGTAAATTTATAAGTGTATTAGAGTGAGGATAGCAATAATGATCCTGAGCGACTCCGTACTTATCTCGCATATTGCCGTTTTAACGCTTCCAGTGATTGAGGTTTACTTTTTGCAGTAAGCCCTTCATAAGACGTGCTGACTTTAAAGTTTTTCGCTTTAGGAACAAATTGACGATTAGTCTTGGAGCTGTTCGCTTCAGCCTTGACGTGTTTCATAAGCTTACTCTACTAAGGGGTCTGACATTATCATTTTAACTGCCAACCTACTAACTATCAAACTTAATTGGCCAAACAGTCTTGAATTGAATGTTTGAAGTCAAATTGAATAACTTTTTATAGGGCAAACTCGCATTAACAGGATGTGAATGAGTCACTACTCTAAATGGTTTCGGGGCAGAAACGAGCCAAAGCATCTATCAAACTTGCGCTTGTCACTCTTCGCTATTCATCTGTTTAAACTGCAGTTCAACCAGGCGCTGATAGAGCTCGCAGCTCTGTAGAAGGCTGTTGTGATCGCCTATATCGACTAACCTGCCCCTATCCAGCACGGCTATTTGGTCAGCATGCTGAATGGTTGATAACCGATGGGCAATGATAACTGTCGTTCTACCACGCATTAATTCTTCGAGAGCCCGTTGTACATGGTGTTCACTTTCGCTGTCTAATGCGCTGGTCGCTTCATCAAGCAACAAAATCTCGGGGTCTTTTAAGATCGCGCGCGCAATCGCGATTCGCTGTCGTTGTCCACCCGACAAACGCACGCCCCTCTCGCCTAAAAAACTTCTGTAGCCGTTTGGTAAGTTGTCAATAAACTCATGAGCATGGGCTTTCTTCGCCGCCGCTACAACTTCTTCATCAGTCGCCTCAGGCCGTCCATAACGAATGTTGTAGAAAACGTCGTGACTGAACAGGGCCGGTTGCTGAGGAACCAATGCCATTTTGTGACGCAGTTGACTCGGCTCACACTGTTTAATATCAACGCCTCCTAAGGCGATTGAGCCTTGCTGAGGGTCATAAAAACGCTGCAACAGCTCAAAGATGGTGGTTTTACCTGCTCCTGAAGGCCCTACCAACGCCAGTACTTTGCCGGGCTCAACGAGGAGACTCAGATCAGATAACGCGGCTTGGTCAGGGCGCGATGGGTAATGGAAAGTAACCGACGCAAACTCGATCTGAGGCGTAACTTCTTCAAGCGAAACACCGTTACTCGATGGGGCAACAATATCACTTTCAACCTGAAGAATTTCGATCAATCGCTCAGTTGCACCAGCGGCACGCTGCAATTCACCCATCACTTCTGAAATGGTCGCCAGCGATGAGGCGACAATAATCGCATAAAAAACAAATGCACCTAAGTCCCCTGCAGACAAGGTGCCTGCAATAACGTCACTGCCTCCGACCCATAACATCCCTGAAATGGCGCTAAAAACAATGACAATGACGCCGGAAATTAAAATCGCTCGTTGCATCACACGCTGACGACCAATTTGATAAGCTTTTTCTACTTGAGTTGCAAAAAGGACCTGTTCTTGGCTTTCTTGACTGTAGCTTTGCACGGTTTTGATCTGCGCGATCGCTTCTCCTGCGTAACTCCCTACATCGGCCATTGAGTCTTGGCTTTGGCGCGACAAAGCACGAACTTTGCGCCCATAGTAGAGGATCGGCACTAAAATAAACGGCACACTGGCCATTACGATCAGGGTCAGTTTTACGTTGGTGGCAAACAACATGATCAGCGCCCCAACACACATTAAAGCACTGCGCATCGCCATTGAAAAAGACGAACCAATAATACTTTGCAGTAACGTGGTATCGGTGGTGATCCGCGACATAATTTCGCCGCTACCATTGGTTTCGAAATAACTTGGGTGCAGACGAATGACATGGTTAAAGACCGCTAAGCGAATATCGGCACTGACTCGCTCCCCTACCGACGAAACCAAATAGAAGCGAAAAAAAGTCCCGACAGAGATGAGCAGCGTGACCGTAAGAATAAAGCCAATGGCGCTACCTAGTTGCGTCAGTGAACGACTGGCAAAGCCTTGATCAATCAATAATCGTACCCCATGACCCACCGACAAGGTTAATGATGCGGTCACAACCAGCGCGGCCAGTGCGGCGATCACTTGCCAACGATAAGGGCGAACAAATCGAATCAGTTCAGTCAAAATGGTCAAACTTCGCTTTTCGAGCTTGACGTTTTTATCAGCTATGGCCTGTTTTGAAGGCAGAGTTCGCGGTGGGTTCATAACGGTTCCGATGATGAGAGTCACAGGTTTAACATACACACTGCCGCATCAATAAACAAACCGTTCCGATTAAAAAAGGCCATTCATATGAACGGCCTATGGTTACTTACGTGTCAGGTTTTAAGCGATTAAATCGAAGCGATCCGCGTTCATTACCTTGTTCCAAGCGGCGACAAAGTCTTGAATAAACTTCTCGTGATTGTCGTCTTGAGCATACACCTCAGCATAAGCGCGTAAAATCGAGTTAGAGCCAAACACTAAGTCGACCCGAGTGGCGGTCCATTTTGTTTCACCAGTGGTTCGATCATTAATATGATAAAGATTACGACCCTTAGGCTGCCATTGGTACGCCATATCAGTGAGATTAACGAAAAAGTCATTACTTAATACACCAATACGATCCGTAAATACGCCGTGGCGGCTATCGCCATGGTTGGTGGCCAATACGCGCATCCCACCAAGCAATACCGTCATCTCAGGCGCAGTGAGCCCCATCAGTTGAGCGCGATCAAGCAGCAACTCTTCTGGTGAGACAGAGTAATGCTCTTTTTGCCAGTTCCTGAATCCATCGGCAAGTGGCTCTAACACGTCAAAAGAGTCCTGATCTGTCATCTCTGTGCTAGCATCGCCGCGCCCAGGAGCAAACGGAACCGAAACAGCATAACCTGCAGCTTTGATGGCTTTTTCTAGCCCCACATTACCTGCTAGTACAATTGTGTCTGCTACACTCGCGCCGAAGCTCTCAGCAAGCGGTTCTAGTACAGCTAACACGCGCTGCAAACGTTGTGGTTCATTACCTTGCCACTGATTTTGCGGCGCTAAGCGAATTCGTGCGCCGTTCGCACCACCGCGGTTATCTGAGCCACGAAACGTGCGCGCGCTGTCCCATGCCGTGCTGACCAAATCGCTGACCGACAAATCGGTGTCACTAATCGTTACTTTGAGGGCTTCAACATCATAGTCATCACGTCCGGCTGGGACTGGGTCTTGCCAAATCAACTCTTCTTGAGGGACATCAGGACCAAAGTAACGCGATTTTGGGCCAAGGTCACGGTGAGTCAGCTTGAACCATGCACGGGCAAAAACCTGATCAAAATAAGCTGGGTCATTCTTAAAGCGTTCAGAAATCTTACGGTACTCTGGGTCCATTTTCAGCGCCATATCGGCATCGGTCATCATTGGCATTACGCGAATACTTACATCTTCGACATCGACAGGTTTGTCTTCTTCTGCGATATCGACAGGCTCCCATTGCCAAGCGCCAGCCGGACTTTTCGTCAGCTGCCAATCGTATTTGAACAGCAGTTCGAAGTAACCATCGTCCCATTGGGTTGGATTGGTCGTCCACGCACCTTCAATACCACTGGTTACAGTGTCACGACCAACGCCGCGAGAGCTATGGTTCATCCAACCCATCCCCTGCTCTTCAATCGCAGCCGCTTCTGGTTCTGGTCCAAGATTGGCCGCATCGCCATTACCATGCGCTTTACCAACGGTATGCCCCCCAGCCGTTAGTGCTACAGTCTCTTCATCGTCCATTGCCATACGAGCAAACGTCACTCGCATATCTTGCGCCGTTTTAAGTGGATCGGGGTTGCCATCAACACCTTCTGGATTGACATAAATAAGCCCCATCATTACCGCCGCTAACGGGTTTTCTAAATCACGTTGACCGGCATAACGACTGCCTTCACCTCCACTGGTTGCCAACCACTCCTTCTCAGAGCCCCAATAGGTGTCCTTTTCTGGATGCCAGATATCTTCACGGCCGAAAGCGAAGCCGAACGTTTTAAACCCCATGGATTCATAAGCGATGGTGCCGGCAAGTATGATCAAGTCAGCCCAACTGATTTTGTTGCCATATTTGCGTTTGATTGGCCATAATAAGCGGCGCGCTTTATCTAGATTGCCGTTATCTGGCCATGAGTTAAGTGGAGCAAAACGCTGATTGCCCGTTGCAGCGCCCCCACGACCATCAGCAATACGATAACTTCCGGCCGAGTGCCACGCCATACGAATCATCAAGCCACCATAATGTCCCCAGTCAGCTGGCCACCACGCTTGGCTATCGGTCATAAGATCGGTTAAATCTTGTTTCAGCGCTGCCACGTCAAGCTTTGCGAGTTGTTGACGATAGTTAAAATCTGCGCCTAAAGGGTTAGTTTTACTGTCATGTTGATGGAGGATGTCAAGATTAAGCGCGTTTGGCCACCACACAGTGTTTGAATCACTGGCTTGTGTCATTGCGCCATGCATAACGGGGCACTGTCCTGAGATTTTCTGTTTATCTGACATTAATCGATCCTTCTTGTTCATTACTTTTAATTAAGCTATTTACAATAGAGAGGATAGACAAGTATACAAATAGACACACTGTGTTTGCGTCTATTTCACTGATTGGAAAAACCGATGAACGATGAAATGGATAAAAAAGCCAGAGGCATATCGACCCTGGCTGTGGGGTATATTTTAGCTTAGCGTGCGCTAATTATAAGAAATGGAATGTCGCGTTAAGCGAAAAGTTTTTCACATCTTCTTCTTTCATTGAGAACACATTGTAACTTGCACCTAAAGAAATAGGTCCCATCACAAAATATTCAGCACCAACACCATACATGATGTCAATCTCATCTTCTTTAAAACCGCCGTTACCCGTCAATTCATAGGAATGCAAACCGGCTTTGCCGTAAACATGCAAAGGGCCAAAGTCGATGCTTGGTTTCGCTGCAAAATAGACGCCTGAACCTTTTATATCACGAGTCACACCGCCGTAATTGACGTTTTTGAAATCGCCAAAATCTTGGTAACCCGCTTCCAGGCCGATTAACGGAAGAATTCCGGTACCAACATGAACGTTGTAAGATGTTGAAGATTCATTGCCCAGATCCGCTTGACCAACACTCGCGCTGCCGTAGATCCATGAGTCCGCTGAAACAGTAGTAGACGCGCTAATCAGAGCTAGCGCTAGTAGTGTCTTTTTCATAATAAACCTTCTCTATTTATAAGGTGCAGAGGCATTAACTGGCAAACCTCTGCCGTATTAGTCAAAATTCCGAACGTTATACTTAACTATAAGCAAATATAAGCAAATTACATACCTAGACGCAAATTACACACCTAGCAAGCTTCAATTGCCATTTTAATACGCTTGTCAGAAACGGGATAAGGGGTACCTAGCTGTTGAGCAAAGTAGCTAACACGCAACTCTTCGATCATCCAACGTATTTCTTTAACGTTGTTAGGAACGGCCACTCCCTGCGGAATTTTATTAAGTAACTCTTTGTAATCATTAGTGATCGACTCGATTTTTAGCATATGCAAACGGTCTTTGTTTGGATCAATTGGCAACTTTTCCATCCGGCGCTCAATCGCTTTCATGTAACGCAAAATGTCCGGCAGGCGCTTCCAGCCACACTCAGTCGCAAAGCCCTTAAAAATCAGCCCTTCAATCTGCGCTTTGATATCAGACAGTGCAAACGCCATGGTAAAGTCAATTTTACCTTTAAGCTTTTTATTGATGCTGAACGCGGTGGTCAAAATCGTTTCAACTTGCTGGGCAATCTCGACGACGGTATCACCCAACTCGGCACGAACGTGCTCTTTCAACTGTTCAAACGCTTGAGGTTGCCACACTAAGCCGCCTTTTTGTTCGATCAATTTGTCTACGCCACAGGCAATGCAGTCATCAATCAGATCGAGTACTTTACCATATGGATTAAAGTACAGACCCAACTTCGATTTATTCGGTAAATTAGCGTGTAAGTACTTAATCGGCGATGGCACATTGAGCAACACTAAGCGTCGCTGTCCGGCCTTCATGGCTTGCACTTGCTCTTGCTCGGTTTCGTAGAGCTTAATCTCAACACTGTCTTTGCTATCAACGATCGCTGGATACGCTTTGACTTCGTAGCCGCCGCGTTTCTGCTGATAGACTTTTGGCAGTTCACCAAAACTCCAAGTGTGCAAGCCTTGCTGTTCAATATCATCGTCAGCGACTTTCGACAGTGTCTCTTGCACCTTCTCTTTGAGACTCTCTTTGAGTTGATGCAAATCGCGATGTTCTTTTAACTTCCGGTTGCGATGGTCGACGGCGCGGAACGTCACTTTCAAGTGATCGGGCACTTGGTCGAGGTTCCAATCGTCACGCAATACTTCAACACCTGTCATGCGGCGTAACTCTTTTTCCAACGAATCAAGCAATGGGGCTTCCATCGGCGTGACACGTGCTAAAAAGGCATCGGCATAATTTGGCGCCGGAACAAAATTCTTACGAATCGTTTTCGGCAACGATTTAATCAAGCTGACCACTAACTCATGACGTAAACCCGGGATCTGCCAGTCAAAGCCAGCAGGTTCAACTTGGTTTAAAATCGGTAAAGGCAGATGAACCGTGACACCATCGTTATCTTCACCTGGCTCAAATTGGTAACTCAGTTTTAATTTGAGGCCATTTTGATGCCAGAAATTAGGATAATCGAGATCAGTGACATGGCTGGCATCGCCTTTGAACAACATCTCTTTTTCAAAGTTGAGCAGCTCCGGATTGTCTTGGGATGCTTTCTTCCACCAAGTATCAAAATGGCGTCCAGACACCACTGCGGTGCCCACTCGCTGATCATAGAAATCAAACAACTCATCATCATCAACTAAGATATCGCGCCGACGAGACTTGTGCTCTAACTCTTCAACCTCTTGCAGCAACTTACGGTTTTGCTTAAAGAAAGCATGTTTAGTTTCCCACTCACCTTCAACCAAAGCGCTACGAATAAACAGCTCACGACTGACAACAGGATCGATACTGCCATAGTTGATAAGGCGTTTAGGCACGATAGGTACGCCATATAGCATGACTTTCTCATGCGCCATGACCGCCGCGTTTTTTTTCGACCAATGGGGTTCACTGTAACTGCGTTTGATTAAGTGTTTCGCCAAAGGTTCAACCCATTCAGGTTGGATCTTGGCAATAATGCGCCCCCACAACCTCGATGTTTCCACCAGTTCGGCTGACATAATCCACTTAGGCTGCTTTTTGAATAACCCCGACGCTGGGAAGATATGGAAACGAGCGTTACGCGCGCCTTGATATTCGTTTTTCTCTTGGTCTTTGACACCAATATGTGAGAGTAACCCCACGAGAATCGCGCTATGTACATTTTGATAGTTCGCGGCTTCATCGTTAAGCTTAAAGCCCATTTCACGCATCGCCTGATGAACCTGAAAATACACATCTTGCCACTCACGCACACGCAAGTAGTTTAAGTAATCTTGTTTACACTGCTTGCGGAACTGACTGCCCGATAGCGCCTTTTGCTGTTTTTGCAGGTAATCCCAGATATTAACGAAGGTGAGGAAATCTGACTCTTCATGGAAGAAACGGCGATGTTTGTCATCCGAAGATTGTTGTTTATCACTTGGACGCTCACGCGGGTCTTGAATCGACAAGGCCGATGCGATGATCATCAACTCTTTCAAAGCGCCATATTTAGGCGCTTCAAGTACCATACGCGCCAGACGTGGATCAATCGGCAACTTCGCCAATTGACGGCCAGTTGCCGTGAGACGTTTATTTGGATCGCTGGCTTTATCATTAATCGCGCCAAGCTCTTCAAGCAAGCGCACCCCATCTTGGACGTTACGCTTATCTGGCGCTTCAACGAATGGAAACGCTTCGATATCACCTAAGCCCAATGCGGTCATTTGTAAGATAACCGAGGCTAAATTGGTGCGTAGAATTTCAGGATCAGTAAACTCAGGGCGAGAATTGAAATCGTCCTCGGAGTAAAGGCGAATACAGATACCTTCTTCGACACGACCACAACGGCCTTTCCGCTGATTGGCGCTCGCTTGCGATATTGGCTCAATTGGCAAGCGCTGTACTTTAGTGCGGTAGCTATAGCGGCTAATACGCGCCGTGCCCGGGTCAATCACATATTTGATGCCAGGTACGGTGAGAGACGTTTCAGCCACGTTAGTCGCCAATACAATCCGACGTCCAGCATGAGGTTGAAAGATCTTATTTTGCTCGCCAGCTGATAAGCGTGCATAAAGCGGCACGATTTCGGTACTCTTGAGGTTACGTTTCGTCAGTGCTTCTGCGGTGTCGCGGATTTCTCGCTCACCATTCATAAAGATCAGGATATCCCCCAAACCTTCATCGCACAGCTCATCGACCGCTTCAAAAATACCTTCTAATTGGTCACGATCACTATCATCGTCTCCCGCCAATGAGCGATAACGAGTGTCTACTGGGTAGGTGCGGCCCGAGACTTCGATGATCGGTGCATTTTCGAAATGCTTAGAGAAACGTTCTGGGTCAATCGTTGCTGAAGTGATGATCACCTTCAAGTCAGGGCGACGCGGCAATAACTCTTTTAAATATCCGAGGATGAAATCAATGTTCAGACTGCGCTCGTGCGCTTCATCAATGATGATGGTGTCGTACTGATTAAGAAAGCGATCATGTTGAATTTCTGCCAGCAAGATACCGTCAGTCATTAACTTAACTTGAGTATTCTCTGATATTTGGTCGTTAAAGCGCACCTTATAACCAACAAACTCACCCAGTGTGCTTTCCATCTCTTCAGCAATGCGGCTCGCCACCGAACGCGCCGCGAGTCGACGTGGCTGAGTATGACCAATTAAGCCATATTTACCACGGCCAAGCTCGACACAAATCTTAGGTAACTGAGTGGTTTTGCCTGACCCCGTTTCACCGGCAACGATCACTACCTGATTGTCTGCAATCGCCTTGGCAATATCGTCTTTCTTCTGGCTAACAGGCAAGATGTCAGGATAGTTGATCGTTGGCACAACGGCGCAGCGCTGCTCGGCTGCCATCATCGACTTAGCAATATCTAATGCGATCTCGTCAAACACAGCGTTACGTGAGGCTTCTTTTTTTATTCGACTTGCCCCGGAGATGCGTTTGCTTAAACGAAATCTGTCTTTCAACAAGCACTGGTTGAGTGCTTTGCGTAATGAAGCCGCATTATTAGCTTGAGCCTGATGCTCTGATGCGGCTGTTTTTTTTGGCTGTGACGAAGTCAAAGCGTTACCTATTCTTTTCTATCGATAAAACTGCGCGGATTGTATCACAGATGATAATAAAAACGCCCACAAACCTATACCTGTGGGCGTTGCTTCTATGGTGCGCGGCTAAAAATCAACCTGGAGATAAAGGGTGTTGTAGTTACTGCCCCCTTTTATCCGCCCATATTGCGAGCCTTTTTCAAAAATCGCACTGCGATGATGCAACGAGTAGCCAATCCAAACATTGTTCAAGTCGTTTGCATTGACAACTATCGAGAGCATCGAAAGCGAACGGTTTTTATCATTTTCTATCCAAAAGTGACGTAACAACTCAAAAACTGACCAACTAAAATGCTTAATACTTAGGTTTCTGCGCTATTGGTCGTTAAAATAGAATATATAATCCCTCAAATCTAATGATTGTGAAAGCATCTGAATTAAAAAAACGACTCGCTACATTGCCAAGCGACTGCGATCCGGACATAGTGACCGGAGAAACTTGGCTGCCAGAACGATTACTCGACGCTGAGCTTGATGGTGGTTTGCTGTTTTTGAGTTTCGATACCGCACCAGAAGAGACACAAGGTGAAGAGGAAGGACGCGGTTTTGTCGAGCACGAAATCACCATGATACGTCATCGCTTCTTGCAAATCCTTGCCGAAAGCTCTGACGATAAAACCAAAGCAGATGCGATGCTGGCACTTTTTTTAATGGGCCATGAACTTTCCAGCTCAGAAGTCATCGAAGTTCTTGAAGACCCAAGCCTACCCGAGGAACCCACTGAGTAACGCATGGATAACAAAAGACCTTTTCTTATTGCTGGCCCCATCTTACGCAAAACCACTGCTACTGAGCTGGTGTTTTGGTTAGCGACTCGTGAACCCCTTGATGGTGAATTTATCCTCAGCTTGGCGGCCGACCAAACCGAGTTACACCGTCAGTCATTAAGCCAGTTCGAAGCGTTTAAAGTTGGCCAATATTGCTATGTCACCTTAGTGCGTATTGTTGGTGAGTTCCCGCAAGATACTGCGCTCAATTATCGATTTAATACCCAACACGGCCCCTTGGTTGAGCTATATCCATATTTGCTCTATGGTAATGAGTCGCAACTTAGCATTACCATCTCGACCAAAGCCGATTACGTGATGCACGGCTCGTGTCGTAATCCTCATGATCCTAGTGACGATGCCTTGGTACGCGCCGATGAAAAAGTCGCCCAATATTCTATCGACCAACGCCCTGACTTATTAATGATGAGCGGCGATCAGATCTACGCTGATCACGTTGCAGGGCCAATGCTCGATGCCATCCATCAAACCATCGAGTTATTAGGACTCCCGCAAGAGCAATTCCATCAAGCGCCTGTTCGCCCATATCCCGACTTACATGATTTTTGATGATCATGATATTACCGACGATTGGAATCTCACCATTGGCTGGGAAACGGCCGCCTATCAAAATCCATTTTCACACCGCATCATTGGTAATGGCTTAATGGCCTATTGGCTTTGCCAGGGATGGGGGAACGAGCCCGACAACTTCAATCGCGAATTTGTTAATTTGGCACGCCAATTTCTCGCCACGCCGAGTTTAGACAATCATGACGCCTTTATCCGCCATTTATATCGCTTTGAAGCTTGGCACTATACGATTGAGCGTTCGCCGAAAGTCGTGGTACTTGATACTCGAACGCGGCGTTGGCGCTCTGAATCTAAAATGAATAAACCGTCAGGATTGATGGACTGGGAAGCAATGATAGAGCTGCAGCATGAGCTTTTGCATCTAGAAAAAGTGATCATTGTCTCGCCAGCACCGATGTTTGGCGTCAAGTTTATTGAGACCTTACAACGGATAGTGACCGCACTCGGTAAACCGTTAATGGTCGATGCAGAAAACTGGATGGCGCACCCTGGCAGCGCTAATACAATGTTAAGTATTTTTACCCATACCAAAACCCCGACTAATTTTGTTATTTTGTCGGGCGATGTCCACTACTCATTCGCATATGATATTAAACTCAGGTTTAGACGCAATAGCCCAACCATCTATCAAGTCACCTGCAGTGGTCTCAAAAGCCAGTTTCCTGAACCTTTGCTCGCGCTGTGTGACCACGCAGACCGGTTGCTTTATTCGCCGCGTTCACCATTGAACTGGTTTACCAAACGTAAGCGCCTCAAAGTGAAAAAACGCGATCCAAATACACCTGGGCGTCGTCGCTTAGTCAATAGCAGCGCCATTGGCGAACTCAAACTGGATAAACAAGGCCAACCACAACGTATCGCGATTTTAACTGGTGACGGCAAGCAGTGGGAGTTTATGCCGATAAAAGAAAAGTAAGATTTTGGTCAAACGTATTGTGATCCACGACCAACGTCACTATCTATAAACAGAGTCGCACTATAAATAACGTCACTATCTATAAATAGGGTCGCACCTAGATAAGATAAGATAAGTAGAGTCGTACATCGATAGCTAGAACAGCGCATTTACCAGCACAACCGCACAGAAAGGCATAGACCATGTTAAATTCGATTACTAAACTGTTTAAACAGTTGCTTGAAGGGGAAGATTTAGGCCAACACAGCGCCGCAGACCCCAATTTAGCGATTGCGTGCTTATTGTACGAGGTTGCTGGCGCCGATCATCAGATTGAGCGTGCAGAGAGCGAAGCAAAACATCACCTGCTTGGTAAACTGCTCAATCTCGACCCTAGCCAAACCAACGCACTGCTAACTCGCGCTCAACAATGCAGCAAAGATTCGGCGTCTTTGTATGAGTTTACCTCCCAGTTACGCGAACTTAGTCAACAAAACCGCTACTGCGTGATCCAGGCGATGTGGCAAGTTGCCAATGCCGATGGCACGATCGACCCACTAGAAGAAGCCGTCATTCGTAAGACCGCCGAGTTGCTTTATGTTGATCACCGTGAATTTATACGTGCCAAACTTTCAGTCACCGACATTCCGCCCAACGAGCTTCCAACTAGCGATTAAGACCCGCCGATCACATTGGCAAATCACCCGTAACACTAGACACTTTGATTACCTAACATCGCTATGACAACACCACCACAAACGCCGCATCAATCCCATCTCGTCGTTCTCATACAGTGAGAGCGACCTGAGCTAATCACCACGTAACGTCACCTCAACTTGCCATCCCCTGTAGCACGCTACTCGATACCGTCACTTCACATCTTGACCTCATTAAGTCGTGAGGAAAGCACCATAATTTGATAACAACTCATTAACTTTACAACGTCTTTGCTATAGTCATATTCGAAAAAATCAAAACGTTTGCGACACAAATTGTCGGTTTAATACTCCGAATCGCTCCCAATGAGCGAAACACGCGTGCATAACAACAAGGACGATATATGAAAGCACTACAAACCTCCCTCATTACCCTCGCCATCACTGGATTTATGGCTTCGGAAGTCGCCGCTGCAACGGAATGGAATGTTTCTCTGTGGGGAAAACGCCGCGCTTTTACCGAAAACGTAGAAAAGCTCGCAGAGCTAGTTGAACAGAAAACTAACGGTGAGTTTAAACTCAACATTTCTTATGGCGGCCTGTCTAAAGCGCGTGAAAACTTAGACGGTATTTCGTTCGGTGCATTTGAAATGGCTCAGTTTTGCGCTTTTTATCATGCCGATAAAAACCCGACCATTACGGTCAACGAACTGCCGTTTACCAAAGAAGTGTCATTAGCTCGCATTAGTGATATCTACATGAAAGTATTTGAACACCCTGAAGTAAAAAAAGACTTGGCGCGTTGGAATGCGACGCTGCTGATGCCAACACCACTGCCACAGTACAACATTGTCAGCAAGAGTGACGCACTCAACTCTCTACAAGACTTTGATGGCCTGCGCGTACGTGGGCCAGGTGGAATTATGGGAGTACTGGGTAAGCTCGGAGCAGTCAAAACTGGGGTGCCGTTTTCTGAGGTCCGCCAATCGATGGATTCTGGCGTCATTGATGCCGCCTCGTTTGCTCCCCATGCTCACCTGTCGACGAATTCTTACAAAGTGGGCAAATGGGCCACAACTAACCTTAACTTAGGCTCTGCCAACTGCCCAGTGGTGGTTAATACTGAAGCTCTTGAAATGCTCAAGCCCGCTCATCGCGAAGCACTACTCGGTTCCGTCGATGAAGCGCTCGACTTCTATGTGCAAAACTATGAGCAAAACACCACGGCGAAATACCAAGCAGCTATCCGCGATCAAGGTTTGACTTTAGTGACCTTCTCTCCTGAGCAGACCGAACAGCTCAACGAATTGGCCCAGTCAGTGCGCCAAGAGTGGATTGATAAATACAAAGACAAGTTTGACTCTCAAGCTGTGTTTGACCACACCGCGAAACTCTTTGCTGAGTAATTCCCTCACCTGCCAGGTAAGACATTCTGACTTGCCTGGCACACTCTCTATGACAGATTTTTAGATAGGAGACCGCTATGTCGGCTGCTGCTTCTGTATTGGAAGATGATTCGAAGTTAAGTCGTGCAGACCGCTTACTGTTTCGTTTCGAGTCCTTTCTCAACCTCGCTGGTGGCGTGGTAATTTTCTTACTGGTTTTTCTCGCCACCGTTAACGTGTTAGGTCGTTGGTTATTTTCATCACCCATCAATGGTTACGTTGACTGGGTCGAACAAGCCATGGCGTTTATTGCATTTCTAGGCATCGCATACACACAACGCATGGGTGGTCATATCCGAATGGACATCATCATTGGCCGCTTCAAAGGCCGTTGGTTATGGGTCACTGAATTTATGTCTGCTCTGTTGATGTTCACCGTTACGCTTGTACTTATTTACGGCTCCTATTTGCACTTTTGGCGCGCCTATTCGATTGGCGACTCGTCGCTCGATATAAACCTTCCGACTTGGCCAGCCAAGCTAATCGTGACGATTGCTCTGAGCATCTTGGCTGCGCGGTTAGTGTTACAAATGTGGGGCTACGCGCGCGCAGCTGTGAGAAGAGATGAACGCCCTGTTGGTGTCCCTCTGCTCGAATCAGCTGCCGAAGTGGCCGCAAAAGAAGCCGAAGCAGTAACTGGGCACGAGAGTTAGGAGAGTCATCTTGTCAGATTTAATTCAAACCATGGCTACTATGGACAGCATTCAAATTGGCCTTTGGGTATCAGGTGCCATGCTTATTTTTGTTGTGCTTGGTGTGCGAGTGGCCTTTGCCGCTGCCACCGCAGGCTTCCTCGGATTAGTATGGATATTCAGTGCCAAATTTGGCTTCGAGCGCGGCTTTATGGTGGCACTCAAAATGGCCGGGACCATTCCTCACTCTAAAGTATCATCGCTCGCGCTATCGCTGATCCCGACCTTTATCTTGATCGGTTTCCTTGCCTATCACGCAGGACTGACAAAAGCGCTATTTGAAGCGGCGAAACGTTGGGTCGGTTGGTTACCGGGCGGAATGGGGGTTGCAACTGTATTTTCGACAGCAGGCTTTGCTGCGGTTTCAGGCGCTTCGGTCGCAACATCGGCGGTGTTTGCCAGAATTGCGGTACCAGAGATGCTCAAACTCGGCTACGACAAGCGCTTTGCCGCTGGCGTTGTCGCGGCAGGTGGCACCCTCGCTTCGTTGATACCGCCATCGGCTATTTTGGTCATTTACGCCATCATCGTTGAGCAAGATGTCGGTGCCCTATTGATGGCAGGCTTTATTCCCGGCTTTGTTTCTGCACTGATTTATGGTGGATTAGTGATTTTCCTGGCGATGACCAAAAAAGATTTTGGTCCACCTGTGCGAGGTTATAGCTGGAAGCAACGCTTCGAATCACTGCCAGCGGCATCGCCTATTTTCTTTGTCGTTGCAATTATCATGGCGTGTATTTATGGTGGTGTCGGAACTCCAACAGAAGCTGGTGCCCTTGGAGCTACCGTCATTTTATTGGTAGCTCTTTATCATGGCAGTCGTTGGAAAGAGATTAAAAGCTCAATCATGGAAACCGCCAAGCTGTCAGCAATGATATTCGCCATCATCTGGGGGGTATTGATTTACGTTCGGTTTCTTGGCTTTGCCGATCTACCGAGTGCTTTCTCAGATTGGATCGTCAGCTTAGAACAAAGCCCAATGCTGACCTTGCTGTTTATCCTACTCGCGTATGCGGTTCTGGGGATGTTCATGGATGCAATTGGCATGTTGCTACTGACTCTCCCAGTTGTTTACCCTGCAATTATTGCTCTAAATGGCGGCGTGGATGTGGCCGCAGTAGACTCTGCATTTGGCGTTTCCGGGCTAGGTTGTGCGATTTGGTTTGGTATTATCGTGGTCAAGATGGCAGAACTGTGTTTAATCACCCCGCCTATCGGCTTGAACTGCTTTGTGGTTGCAGGAGTGCGTCCTGAATGTTCAGTTCAAGATGTATTTCGCGGCTGTACGCCTTTCTTCGTGGCTGACGTGATCACCATTGCTGTGCTGATCATGTTCCCAAGTATTGTATTGTGGCTACCAGAGATGATTGGCTACGCGTAATAAAATAGCGGTCAATAGCATCAAGGGAGCCATTCGCTCCCTTGATTTTTTACAGCATCGTTAATGCAAGTTTGGCTAAGTTATGGGCATCGACATAACCTGAATGCTGTCGGCCTTCCCACTCGATACCTTTACTTTCTTGCGCGACTTTATGACCAACACGCTTGTCTTTAAGGCGATTTTGAATCCGAAATAGGGTTGCTAAATTAATGAACTCATTAAACGGCATCTCAATGCCCTTTTGTTGGCACTCTTTGGCTAGCACGCGATCATCTCGGCCCCAAGCGGCGTAGATTTTGTTCGCACCGCCAAAGTTTTTCACCATCGACTTAAGCACTTCTTGCAAAGGCCGACCCTGTTTCTCAACCGTGCGTGGCGTAATACCGGTCAATTGTGCACAAAACAGCGAGACTTCATCATGTTCTGGTTTGACGTAATATTGCGCACGCTTAACGATCTCGCCCTTAACAAGGTCAATTTCTGCTAGCCCAACTTCAATAATTTCCCCAGTGGTACCGACACCGTTTTCATTCCAACAACACATTTCTAAATCGAAACAAACAATACGGTTATGGTTCATGATTGGCCTTTGTTCAAAGTTCGCAAAACGCGAAATTCTACATCAGAAATCGACAAAATTCGAATCGAACACGTTTAAGCGCTCAGTTATGCGGCAATCGAGACGCAATATAAAGCTCAATCCTGCCTTTAATATGAAACAATCCTCACTTCGAGGTATAGGCCTCCTTTCGGACAAATTCGGTTAAAAACAAAACAGTTAGCCATCAAAACCCCTGTTTCGGCCTGTTTTTGTAGCCGTACATTGACTTGATTATGATAATATTCACCCCAATCTATCAGAATAAATCGGCTCTTATTTCAACCCAGAGCCCTCACAGAGATTTCGCCTGTCTCTGAAATCAGAAAAATTAGAAGAGAATTGTCATGACGTTCGATTTACAAATGATCCCTCAAACGTTCGATATGCTTCACGCAGGTCTTGCTGCATCAAGCGTTCTATTGCTGCTGATCGCAGTGTCACGCAAATCAACCGTGGTGGAAAAAGTGGTTGAGAAGCCAGTCGAAAAAATCGTTGAAGTAGAAAAGCCCGTCGAAAAAATTGTCGAAGTTGAGAAAGTCATTGAAGTAGAAAAAGTGGTTGAGAAGGTTGTAGAAGTCGAGTCGAAACTTGCTACCGCTTCAACCGACTCAGCGCTGCAGCTTCTCTCTCTCATGCAACAAGAGGCACGCCTTATCGATTTTCTCCAAGAAGACCTGACTGCGTTTTCTGACGAAGAAGTCGGCGCCGCCGCTCGCGTCATCCATACTGGTGGTAAAAAAGTCTTAACCGACTATGTCACGCTTGAGCCTATTCGCCATGAAGATGAAGAGACCCGTATTACTATCGAAGCAGGCTTCAATCCACAACAGATTCGTTTGACGGGCAACGTTACAGGCAACGCCCCCTTCAACGGTACATTGGTCCACAAAGGTTGGAAAGCGAACGCAATCAACTTACCAAAGTTAGCTAAAAACTACGATGCTTCTGTTATAGCGCCTGCTGAGGTTGAGCTGTAATGGAACACCAAAATATCACCCAACAAAACGCTAGCTCGAACACAGCGAAATTTAGCGTCGGTATCGACTTAGGCACCACCCACTGCGTGCTCTCGTTTATCGATACGCAACAAGAAGACTCTCGTGTTGAAGTCATGCCAATTGCGCAGCTGACCGCGCCTGGTAACGTAGAAACTCGGAGCCAACTGGGCTCGTTTTTATACCAACCGCACCAACACGAAATGAACCCTGCGTCACGTGTGCTGCCTTGGTCATCACAGCCAAGCGCTCTAGTGGGCGCGATTGCACGTAATCTTGGTGCAAAAACACCGATTCGCTTAGTGGCCAGTGCAAAGTCTTGGTTATGCCATGCCGGTGTAAACCGTCGCGATGCTTTTTTACCCGCAGGTAGCCCGGAAGAAGTCGAAAAAGTGTCACCATTACGCGCGACTGAACTTTATTTAGAGCACTTAAAAAACGCTTGGGATCACGCACACCCAGACCATCCTCTGACTCAGCAAGATGTCACCATTACAGTACCGGCTTCCTTCGACCCAGCGGCGCGAGACTTAACCGCCGAAGCGGCGCGCAATGTTGGCCTGGCTCATCTGACTTTGCTCGAAGAACCACAAGCTGCGCTTTATAACTGGATTGATAACAGCCACGACAAATGGCGTGACGACGTTACTGTCGGCGATATTGTGCTGGTGGTAGACATCGGTGGTGGTACTACAGACCTCTCTTTGGTTGAAGTTACCGAACAAGATGGCAACCTTAGCCTCAACCGTATCGCGGTTGGAGAGCATATCCTACTCGGCGGCGATAACATGGACTTAGCCCTTGCCTACCGCCTGAAGATGAAACTGGCACAGCAAGGCAAAGAACTGCAACCATGGCAAGTACAAGCCATGACCCATGCTTGCCGTGATGCCAAAGAAGCACTCCTTATCGACGCTGAACTTGAGTCCGTGCCGATCGTGGTTCCGAGCCGTGGTTCGAAACTGCTTGGTGCCACTTTAAAAACGGAACTGACTCAAGCGGAAGTTCAGCAAACCTTGGTTGATGGTTTTTTTCCAAACGTTGCCGTGACAGAGCACCCAGTGCAGCGCAATCGTGGTGCCTTGACTCAAATGGGTCTGCCTTATGCGCAAGATGCCGGAATTACACGCCATATTGCAGCTTTCTTGACCAAACAAGCTAATGCACAAGGTGGCAGCGCGACGGCAGAAGCGTTCAATCCTTTTGCTAATATGCCGGGTATGGGCGGCCAGACTGATCAGTCAGCAGATTTTATTAAACCAACCGCCATTTTATTCAACGGCGGGGTGTTAAAATCGACATTGCTAGCCGCTCGCCTTGAAGAAACCATTAATCAATGGTTGCTTGAAACTGACGCCCCAATCGCCAAACGCTTAACTGGTGTCGACTTAGACTTAGCCGTCGCTAGTGGTGCAAGCTACTATGGTGCCGTTCGCCGTGGGCAAGGTGTTCGAATCCGAGGCGGTATTGCATCCAGTTATTATGTCGGGATTGAAAGTGCGATGCCGGCTATTCCGGGGATGGCACCACCGATGGAAGCACTATGCGTCGCACCATTTGGCATGGAAGAAGGCTCTAGCGTTAGCGTACCAAGTAAAGAATTTGGTTTGATTATCGGCCAACCGGTCAGCTTCCAGTTCTTTGGTTCGACCGTTCGCCGAGACGACGAAGCCGGCCTTCACCTTGATCACTGGGCACCGGAAGAGCTCGAAGAATTGCCAGAAATTCAAGTGACTTTGCCCGTTTCTGAAGGGCGCCGTGAAGGTGAAGTGGTTCCTGTCACTTTAGCCGCTCGCGTGACCGAGCTAGGTACGCTCCACCTTGAAGCCATCGCCTCTGATAATGGCCAAAAATGGCATGTCGAATTTGACGTGCGCGATGATGGCAAAGATCACTAAAGCGAACCAACATAATGAGACAACGGCACCACAAGGTGCCGTTTTTGCCAGGCGCCAGTCTACTCGTTCGTTTATTGACTAAACGAAGACGAAATTACCCAGATTGGTATGCGATAAATAGACAAAGGGTTTTGTTATATGGCCTCTCCTCGATTTTTAGTCGGTATTGATTTAGGCACAACTAACACCGTTGTGGCGTTTTGTGAAATCACTGACAACCTAAAACACGCACCAGTGTCACTGTTTGATATCGACCAGTTAATCGGGCCGGGTGAAGTGGTGCGCAAACCGCTTTTACCCTCTTTCCGTTACCATCCCGCTCAAGGACAAGTCGCTGGGTCAGATTTAACTCTGCCGTGGGAAAACAAGCCCGTCGATGGCGACATTTCACATGTCATTATCGGCGAGTGGGCACGTGAGTTGGGCGCCAAAGTCGAGGGTCGCCAAGTCTCGAGTGCCAAAAGCTGGCTCTCTCATCAAGCGGTTGACCGTCGCTCAGATATTCTGCCTTGGGCGGGCGCCGATGAGGTAGACAAAGTCTCCCCTGTGATAGCCAGTGCGAGTTATTTGAATCACATTCGTCAAGCATGGAACTATCGTCATCCAAGCAACCCTCTCGAGCATCAAGATGTGGTCGTAACGGTGCCCGCCTCGTTTGACGAAACGGCGCGAAAACTGACCTTAGAAGCTGCGCAACTGGCGGGGATCAATCATATCGTTCTTCTCGAAGAACCACAGGCGGTGTGCTACGACTGGTATGCTCGTCACCAGAACAGCGCCGCTGAAGAGCTAAAATCATTACCACTTATTTTGGTGTGTGATGTTGGTGGCGGAACAACCGACCTCAGCTTAATTGAAGCAAAGTATACCGATGATGAGCTTGCTCTAGACCGAATTGGCGTCGGTGAACACTTAATGCTCGGCGGTGATAACCTTGACCTAGCCCTTGCTCATCTTGCCGAGCAGCGTTTTAGTCACAGTAAAAAGCTCAATGCTGCAAACTTAACAAAACTTATCCAGCAAACCCGTAAAGCGAAAGAGAACCTGCTTTCAACCAACGCCCCGGACGAAGTGAAAATCACGATGCTCGGCAGTGGTTCTAAACTGCTTGGTGGCACAAAAAGTATTGGCTTAACCAAACAAGAAGTACATCAAATCGCCCTTGATGGTTTCTTTCCTCTGTCGGATTTTACCCATACACCGGATAAGAGACGCAGTGCGGTGGTTGAATTTGGTCTACCTTATGTCGCAGACCCTGCGGTCAGCAAGCATGTGGCCGAATTCCTCAATCAACATCAACAAGTCTCCTATTCGGCTCTGGCTCAACAAGATACCAGTAAGCCTGCCATCCCTGTCGGGTTGCTGCTTAATGGTGGGGTATTCAATAGTGAGCTAGTTACCGAGCGCGTAACCCGTCTACTAAGCCATTGGCGCGGTGAACCCGTGACCGTTTTGGATAACCCTCACCCTGATTGGTCAGTGGCACTCGGTGCGGTCGCTTTTGGTAAAGCGCGTCGAGGCGCACAACTAAAAATCGGCGGTGGGGTGGCTCGTTCCTACTTCTTGCACCTACAAGAAAAGAACAAAATGGGTAAAGCACTCTGCTTGCTGGCCAAAGGCACAGAAGAAGGTCACGAAATCCGCTTAAGTGGTCGCCGTTTCGCTCTTACGCTCGGTGAACCAGTTCGTTTCAACCTGTTGACGACAACTCATGACACGCTGAGCAACAATACTGCCATTCAAAACGGAGCTATGGTCGATATCGATGCCGATCTTTTCTCGCCGCTGCCCCCATATATCTCAACTCTTGAAGGGCAAGGTATGGAATTACAAGCCAATCAAAAAGAGCGTGTCGAAGTACAACTTGCTTGCCAGTTAACCGAAGTGGGCACACTAAAAATGGAGTGTGTTAACGTCGACGATGACAATAAGCGCTGGGCACTGGAATTTGAAGTCCGTAATCAAAAAGCGGATGAGATTCAACAACAGAACACGCATCCACGTCTTGCTGAGTGTAAAGCGCTGATTTCACGCCTTTACAGTGGCAACAAAAAAAGCGCCGAAGGCAAAGAGATAAAAACGCTCGCAAAAGATCTTGAAAAAATGCTCGGCAAACGGGATGAGTGGGATTTTTCCACCCTACGTCAGATTTTCGATGCTTTTGCGCTGGGAAGAAAACGCCGACGTCGCTCCGAAGCTCATGAAAAAAACTGGCTACGCTTGGCCGGGTTCTCGTTACGCCCTGGTTTTGGCGATGCCACCGATTCATGGCGCATCGAACAAGTTTGGGGACTCTACCAGCAAGGGATCCAGTTCAAAAACCATCAAGGTTGGAGTGATTGGTGGGTATTCTGGCGCCGTATTGCCGGTGGTCTGAATCAAGAGCAGCAAGAGACGATCCTCGCGGATATTGCTAAATATCTGCACCCTGGTGCGATGAAAAACCCACAATCGGCCAAAGCGGCACAAGAAATGGGTTATGAATCAATGTTGCGTTTAGCCGCCTCTCTTGAGCACCTCGATGTCGAAGATAAAACTCTGCTCGCCTCTTGGTGTTTGAGTAAAGCTCTCAACCACAATCAATTTGAACAAGCTCATTGGTGGGCACTGGGCCGATTAGCAGCGCGTACGCCACTTTATGGCAGTCAACACAATGTCATTGCTCGTGAACAAGCTGAGCAATGGCTACCGAAGCTACTTGAACAAAACTGGCAAAAAGAGCCGATGATCGCTTTCGCGTCGGTCATGATGTGTCGTAAAACCGGCGATCGACTGTTTGATATCTCTGATGACTTCCGCCAACAAGTGGTCGAAAAACTCAAACAAAGCAAAGTGCCACAGTCGTGGTTATCTCTTGTTGAAGAAATCAAAGAGCTCTCAGCCAGTGAGTCGAAACGTGTCTTTGGTGATGCTTTGCCGAGCGGCTTAACCCTTGTTAACCACTAACTGCAGGCTAAATAAAATGGTACAAAGGCGCGCTTAATTGGATAATGCCGTTCACTTAAAGTGAGCGGCAAGCGAGTGATCTAAGTAACCGAGAGATCTCAGTGTCGAGGCATCACTGGTCATGGTGTGTCGCAGGCAATGATTACGTTATTTATTGTCAAATCGAAGATATGAGCTAAGTTTTATATTAAATCTTGTTTGTGAACACATATTGCCGACACATTAAAGGAGCCTGTGATGTTTCTAACACGACTGGTGTATGCTAGCACTATTGAACAAGGGTTTGATTTATCGACCGTCGAAGAAATTATTAGCTCGGCACGCAAACATAACACTACACTCGATGTGACTGGCATGCTGTGTTTCGATCGGCACTATTTTCTACAGTGTTTGGAAGGATCACGAACTAATATCAATGATGTCTATCAACGTATTTTGAATGATAAACGCCACTCAAGTATTATTATGCTCGACTACCGTGAGATAAGCGCGCGTGATTTTAGCCACTGGTCTATGGGTTACATTCCCTCTTCTAACCTCACAGCGCCACTTTACCTACGCTATTCAGGCGCTAGTGAGTTCGACCCATACCACATGTCTGGTGAGAGCGCTTATCAATTACTGCTTGAGCTCAAGAATGCTTTGCCGACGATCAGTTAGTGTTACTCAATGTGCCTTAACACTTTTTCACATAACCTTTTCAAGCTGATCAGTTCATCAAGATAAAGATGAAACTTACATGTCATTTGCTCTGGAACTTGTATCGCTTGTTGTTTTAATACCAAACCTGATGGGGTAAATTTAAGTACGCGTTCGTCTTGTTCGCTAGGCACACGTCCTACATACCCTTTTAACTCGCTGGCATTACTGAAACGATATGTCAAAGCATCAGCAACAACAATGCCGACCATTAGGTCGGCATTGTTTTATCTGCATACATTATTCTAACGACATATGCATAGTTAACAACACAGTACTTACGCAGAGTAAGCTTTTCTGAGCTTTTTCGCCGCTAACACCATATTGGTTAGCGATGCTTCTGTCTCGGCCCAGTTACGCGTTTTCAATCCGCAATCTGGATTGACCCACAATCGCTGTGACGGGATCTTTTCTGCCGCTTTATTGATTAAACCTTCAATCCACTCTTGAGTCGGAATATTCGGCGAATGGATATCATACACACCCGGACCGATTTCGTTCGGATAATTAAACGCTTCAAAAGCTTTCAATAGTTCCATATTTGAACGTGACGTTTCGATGGTAATCACATCCGCATCGAGCGCCGCAACAGAATCAATGATCTCGTTAAACTCTGAATAACACATATGAGTATGAATTTGCGTTTCAGGCTTCGCGCTCGCCGCAGAAATCTTAAACGCATCGACAGCCCACTCTAAATATGCTTTATGTTGTGCTTTTTTAAGTGGTAAGCCTTCACGGATAGCGGGTTCATCAATCTGAATAATATTGATCCCGGCATCTTGAAGATCAGACACTTCATCGCGTAGCGCCAGAGCTAGCTGGGTGGCAATTTCTTTTCGGCTGATATCTTCACGTGGGAAAGTCCAACAAAGAATCGTGACCGGGCCTGTCAGCATTCCTTTCATCTGCTTTGAGGTCAATGACTGAGCGTAGGTAGACCACTCGACAGTCATTGGCTGCTCACGTTCGATATCAGCGACAACGATAGCGGGTTTGACGCAACGTGAACCATAACTCTGTACCCAGCCAAACTGAGTTGTTTGGAAACCGGCAAGATTTTCGGCAAAATACTCGACCATATCATTACGTTCAGCTTCACCATGAACGAGTACGTCAAGATCTAAGGCTTCTTGGCGTTTTACCGCATCCGAAATATGTCCTTTAAGCGCTTGCTGATACTCCGCCGAAGAGAGCTTTCCGCTACGATAAGCACTGCGTTGAACACGAATCTCACTGGTTTGTGGAAACGAGCCAATGGTCGTGGTTGGGAATAATGGCAAATCTAACACTTCACGTTGATGGGCAGCACGCTGTGGATAAGGTGCGCTACGCTCGGTAAATGCCTGAGTAACACGATTAAGCCGCGCTTGAACCTGAGGTTTGTTAACGTGGGTTGCGCTTTTGCGCGCTTGAATCGGCGTACTGTATGTATCGCAAGCCAAAATAGCCGCGTGATCACCATCTAACGCTTTACCCAGTAACGCCACTTCCGTCAATTTTTGCTTAGCAAAAGCAAACCAGCTGTGCACTTCATCACTCAAATTCGCTTCAAGTTCCAAATCAACAGGGCTATGCAGTAGCGAGCACGAACTGGCTATCCATAACCTGTCAGCCAACTTATCTTTGACTGGTTTTAATAAGGCCAGTTGCGCACTTAAATCGGCACGCCAAACATTTCGCCCATTGATCACACCAGCGGACAGAACCCAGTGCTCAGGCAATTTTTCGACCACAGTATCCAATTGCCGAGGCGCGGCAGACACATCAATGTGTAGGCCGTCTACATCCAGCTCGACTATCTTGTCTAAGGTATCGGTTACCGAGTCAAAATAGGTTGTCAGCAGTACCTTGACGTCACAACGAATCATTTGATAGGCGAGTTTAAATGCCTCTTGCCAAGGCTGCTCCAATTCAAGCGCTAAGATAGGCTCATCAATTTGTACCCACTCGACGCCTTGTTTAGCGAGTTTGGCCAGAATGGCTTGGTAAGCTGTCAACAAACGTGGCAATAGACTCAATCGGTCAAAACCTGGTTCGACTTCTTTACCAAGGTAGAGATAACTGAGCGGCCCAAGGAGTACTGGCTTAACATTATGTCCCGCTTGTACCGCTTCATTCACTTCTTCAAACAACTGTGGCCAGCTGACTTCAAAGCTATCATCGCGGCTAAACTCAGGCACAATGTAGTGATAGTTAGTATTAAACCATTTAGTCATGTCTGAGGCGGCACTGCCACTGCATCCACACTGAGCTTGAGACTGGCCCCTGCCCACTTTAAACAGCGTATCGATGTCTGGGAAACCTTTTCGATGACGTTTAGGTACATGACCCAGCAGTAATGTTGTGGTCAAAACATGATCGTACCAAGCAAAGTCCCCTGCTGTAACAAAATCGAGACCGGCTTGCGCCTGCTCTTGCCAGTGGTTGGCACGCAACGTCGCTCCGACCGTTTTAAGCTCGGCCTGATCAATTTCGCCACGCCAATATTTCTCTAATGCAAATTTAAGTTGACGCTTTTCGCCAATACGTGGATAGCCAAGAATGTGAGTCGTTGTTGTCATGTTATTTGCCCTTTCGCTGAGATTCGTCAATGTGCCAGAGTACGACATCAATCATTTAACAAAGATGTCTGGATGGCCAAACTATCTCGTTGTTCAACGAATAGAACAAGTTCCAAATATTCAACATGTTTATTAGTATATTTCATGTTGCAGGGCTTCAGATTCGAACGGCCAATTTAGACGTCTAGATGTTTACACATCCAATGAATCGGAGTAAGTTAATACTATTCAAGCAGAAATCGTCTATATGAAGGGAATTCATGATTGAGCTCAAGCACCTTAAAACCTTAGCAACACTGCGCGATACCGGTTCGCTAACCGCCACCGCCACCACATTGCATCTTACTCAGTCGGCTCTCAGCCACCAGCTTAAAGATCTTGAAGCTCGCATAGGTGGTCAGCTATTTCTGCGTAAAACTCGCCCCGTGAAGTTCACCGCTGAAGGTGAGATATTCCTGAAGCTAGCCGAAGACGTTCTGCCTCGGATTGCCAAAGCAGAAAATGAAGTGGCTAGCTTAAAAGAAGATGTTAATGGCCGACTGCATATGGCAATCGAATGTCACTCTTGTTTTCAGTGGTTAATGCCCGCCTTAAAGGAGTACCAACAGGCTTGGCCTAGCGTGACACTCGACTTCTCATCCGGCTTTGGGTTTGAACCTTTACCCGCTCTCGTTTGTGGCGAACTCGACTTAGTCATCACCTCAGATATTCAACCGCGTTCTGAAGTGCATTACGAACCCCTGTTTGATTTTGAGATGCGTCTAGTGACCTCGGTTAGCCATCCTCTTGCTGAGAAAAAGTCGATTCAACCTAATGATCTGAGCGATCAAACCATGCTCTCATATCCAGTACAGAAAAACCGTCTTGATGTGGTTAAACACTTTTTGCAACCTGCCTCCGTCGACCCCAAACAGTGGAAACAAGCGGATAATACCTTGATGCTGATTCAAATGGTTTCTGCTGGGCTTGGGGTTGCGGCGTTACCGAATTGGGCAATCAGTGAGTTCTCACGCCAAGGTTTGATTACCAGCATTCCGCTTGGCAATGGTTTATGGCGCAGACTATTTGCGGCCACTCGACATTCAGATAAGGATAAGCGCTATCTACAGGCATTCTTCAATACGGCACGTATTCAGTCGCAAGGTCATTTAGATGGAATTAAAACCGTCAAACTAGGATAGAAAAAGGAGGCTGTGCGCCTCCTCATTTGGGTTTACCGTTGATACGACTTAAACTGATTGGTTAATGGGTCGTAGCTGTAACCGAGCAGATCAAGTTTGCCAACAACTTGCTCTACATCCATTTCATAGGTGCTGATCAACTCATCAAAACTGTCACACTCTAAACGCAGCTTCTCATTGACGATACCTAACAGAATACTGCTATCAAAATTACCCGCATTACTCAGATCCATCCTTGCCTCCTTTTTACGCACTCACTTAGTTAAGCTTAGTAATGGTTGGCAATGTTCGCAGTGAGCAAACTCTAAATTTCTACGCTTACAATAAAAACAGCGCCTGATTGGAAGAAACCGCCAACAACAGGAGCGCTAGCGCACAACCAAGCTGAAGTTTATTCACAGGTTTTGTTGTCAAGAGATGCCAGCACCATATTACGATTGAGGTAATTAACATTGCTAGGCCAACCAATAAAGGTTCGGTCACTTGAGTTAAGGTTTGTGGATCCATTGTGTAAGCCTGAAGCAAGATGGTTAAGCTCATCAGCATCGCCGCCACAATACCTGTGACGGGTAAAATTCGATGAAAGGCTTGCAAACGGGTTCGCGCAATCGTCAGCAATAAATGCCCAAGCAGAGCGCCAAGTAAGAAAATAGCAACCAAGGTATTCAAACTTGCCGCAAGCGATGGTTGATTACCGATCTCAATGGCGACATAAGCCAATGCAAGGCCGTTGGCTAAATACATCACCCACATCGGGCCTTGTACGCGAGTCTTTTTGGTTTGTACTTGAGAATAAAAATAAGCGATTGCAAAGACGATCATCGTCGCTTCAATACGTAATGATGACACGGCTAGCCACAAAAGAGCGATTGTAGGCAGCATCTTGTGAATGCGCCCTCTTTGACCAGGGCAGAGATCGCCCTTTACCAAGATCAACGTTAGAATGAGCTGTGCGCCCAATAACATCGGGGACAGGACGGCGAGTAATTGCTGAATCATAACACTATCGAATTAATGGGATATTAGGACGCAGATCATAGCAGATTCAGACGCGTTAGCCATGTAGCAAATACGTCTTAAGTTAAGCAGGTCTAAGATACCACAATCTTCATAAGATATTAAACTAGATAGTCGCTGGCCAAGTCGCTATAATTCGCGCTCCTTGGCACAGAGAGCAAAATATGTACAGCAACATCACTCCTATTCACGAGCATAAGAAATACTGGGCAGAGTGCTTTGGCACCGCACCTTTCCTTCCGACCAGTCGAAAGGAGATGGACGCCCTTGGATGGGACAGTTGTGACATTATTATCGTAACGGGCGATGCTTATGTGGATCATCCAAGCTTTGGTATGGCCATCATCGGTCGTTTGTTAGAAGCCCAAGGCTTCCGTGTCGGTATCATTGCTCAACCTCAGTGGCACAATAAAAACGCCTTTATGGCACTGGGCAAACCTAACCTATTTTTTGGTATCACTGCCGGTAACATGGACTCAATGATCAACCGTTACACGTCCGATCGCAAGTTACGCCATGATGATGCCTATACCCCCAACAATGAAGGCGGCAAGCGTCCTGACCGAGCAACGCTGGTTTACTCTCAACGTTGTCGTGAAGCCTATAAAGGTACGCCTATCGTGCTTGGTGGAATTGAAGCGAGCTTGCGTCGTGTTGCGCACTACGATTACTGGTCAGACAAAGTTCGTCGCTCGGTATTGTTTGATGCAAAAGCAGATATCCTTCTTTTCGGTAACGCTGAGCGTGCATTGGTAGAAGTGGCACATCGCCTTGCTGATGGCGAAGAGATCGCTAACCTAACCAATATTCGCGGTACCGCCATCAACCTGCCAGCGGCTCCTGAAGGTTTTAAAATCATTGATTCTTCTCGTATCGAAAAGCCGAACAAGGCTTATGTGCCAGTAAACCCGTACGAAGTTGAAACGCAATGTGAGACCAAGAAAGATGAAAAGGAAGAGGTAAAGGCGCAACCTATTACTATTCGCCCTTCTCGTCACGATGCAAAAACAACTGCAGTTCGTATCCCTGCGTTTGAGAAGCTAAATAATGACCGCATCCTTTACGCTCATGCGAGCCGCATTTTGCATCTTGAGACCAACCCGTATTCTGGTCGAGCTTTGATTCAACGTCACGGTGACCGTGAACTTTGGGTGAACCAAGCACCGATTCCATTGACAACAGAAGAGATGGATTACGTGTTTGGCCTTTCTTACAAGCGTGTTCCTCACCCTATGTATGGCAAAGCGAAAATCCCTGCATATGACATGATCAAAACCTCGGTGAACATCATGCGTGGCTGTTTTGGTGGCTGTTCTTTCTGTTCGATTACCGAACATGAGGGACGTATTATTCAAAACCGTTCGAAAGAATCTATCTTGGATGAGATCGAAGACATTAAAGATAAAGTACCTGGTTTTACCGGGACTATTTCTGATTTAGGTGGCCCAACGGCGAACATGTACCGTTTAGGCTGTTCAGATCCGAAAGCAGAAATTAACTGCCGTCGTCCTTCATGTGTGTTCCCTAAAATCTGTGAAAAGCTCAACACAGACCATCAACACACCATTGACCTTTATCGATCAGCAAGAAAAGTTCCGGGCATTAAGAAAGTAATGGTCGCATCAGGCGTTCGTTATGACCTTGCGATTGAATCTCCAGAATACGTACGTGAACTTGTAACGCATCACGTAGGTGGTTACTTGAAGATTGCTCCAGAGCATACTGAAAAAGGCCCTCTAGATCTGATGATGAAACCGGGCATGGGCACTTACGATCGCTTTAAAGAGATGTTCGAAAAGTACAGCGCTGAAGCGGGCAAGAAGCAGTACCTAATTCCTTACTTTATCTCGGCTCACCCGGGAACAGAAGATGAAGACATGCTTAACCTTGCATTGTGGCTGAAAAAGCATAACTACGAGTGTGACCAAGTACAGAACTTTTACCCATCGCCAATGTGTAATGCAACGTCAATGTATTACTCAGAGACTAACCCCCTGAAGCGCGTGAAATATAAGAAACGTGAAGATGTACCAGTGCCTAAAGGTGATCGTCAACGTCGTCTGCATAAAGCACTGCTTCGTTACCACGATCCAGAAAACTGGAAGATCATCCGCGAAGCGCTAATCGATATGGGTAAGAAACACCTTATCGGTGATAAGCCGGGCTGTTTGATTCCGGAAGAAGATTTTGATGCACAAACACCGGCACAACGTCGTAAATCTGGTCGTCATGGTGCTCACCGCTTCGCGACTAAGCACACTAAGTCACAACCTGGCTTTGAAAAAATGCATGGCGAACAACGCGCTAAAAGCAATAGTAGTAATAACGGCAAGGTCAACGGTAAACCAGGGGCCAAACTCCAACACTCTCGTGGTGGGAAAGCGACAGCGACAGGTTCCGGTAAACCTTCCGCAGGGCGTAAAGCTAAACAGCGTTGATCAAAAAAGCCTAGCAAATCGCTAGGCTTTTTCCTTTTGCGGTGCTTAAGCGTTATTGGCTTCAAACTCGCGCATAAAGTCGACCAGAGCCTGAACACCTTCCATCGTCATCGCATTGTAGATTGATGCTCGCATGCCACCAACGGCCCTATGACCTTTAAGTGCAACCAAACCTTTCGCTTGTGCTTGTTCAAGAAACAACTCGTCAAGCTCGGGTTTGACCAATTGAAAAGGGACATTCATACGGGAACGATTATCAGGATGAACCGTGTTGATGTAAAAATCAGACTCGTCGATTTGGCTGTATAATAGCGACGCTTTCTCTTGGTTGATTTTCTCCATCACAGCGACACCACCTTGTTGCTTAAGCCACTTAAACACTAAGCCAGATAGATACCAAGCAAATGTTGGCGGTGTATTGAACATTGACTCTTTTTCTGCCAGCACCTTGTAACTCATAAAGCTTGGCAGCAGCGTATTGGCTAAATCGAGTAAGTCGTCACGAACGATAGCAATACAAATGCCTGCAGGACCAATATTTTTTTGTGCCCCTGCATAAATAACACCATATTGCGATACGTCAATTTGACGAGATAGAATGTTCGACGACATATCAGCAACAATCGGCTTTTCTGTTACAGGCAATTGACTGATTTCAATACCATCAATGGTTTCATTTGGACAAAAATGAACATACGCAGAAGCTGGATCAATCGTCCACTGATCCGCATCTACCACAGCAGTTTTGCCCTCACGCTGTGTTTTAGCGTCGAATACGTCAACTTGGCAATATTTGTACGCTTCTTTAATTGCACTTTCTGCCCAATAACCCGCATCAATATAGGTGGCTTTTTTGGCTGTACCAAGCAAGTTTAGCGGCACGGCAGCAAATTGAGCACGCGCACCACCCTGACAGAAAAGCACTTTGTAGTTATTGGGAATATTGAGAAGGTCACGCAGATCTTGCTCTGCCTCTTCTGCTACTTGAATAAACTCTTTACTACGGTGACTGATTTCCATCACAGAAGTACCTAAGTTATTCCAATCTACAAATTCGCTTTGCGCCTGTTCCATCACGGCCTTCGGCAGCCCTGCGGGACCAGCACTAAAGTTATACACCTTTTCCATCTCACTTTCCTTGCTCAAACTTGTATTACGATTACTTCGATTAATAGCATGTTTTTTATCGGATAAAAAGCAACAAAAGAGGTCTTCAGACCTCTTTATCGGTTAAAGCCAATAAACTGACCCGTTAAGGTTGCATTAGTGCTGGCATAAGTAGCGCCATCAACGGAATTTCCTGACCGTTTTCAAACAGTAAGCTACCCTCTTTAAGCTGCGCTTTGATACGGTAGCCCGTGTCATTTTGCTGCATTAATTCCATCACCATCGCTTCATCAATGCCCTGCTGAATGAATGGATATTGGGTCACTAAGCCGTTGGAGAAATAAGTATCGATATCCCCAGTCAAAGCAGGCAAGATCATCGCGATATTTTGAGTCACATTATCCGTTCCTTTAGGTACGTTAATGCTCCACGTTGTTTCGAAGCGACTTTGCTCGTTGAGGTTGACCTCCATCTTATTGATGGCGAGGTAAAAACCCTTTGAAAACAAACTATCGACATAAGGTATCGCAGTTTGAATATCGTCGTTACTCGGGACAGGATTGTTTTGGTACAGGGTAATTAAATGTGCGAACGCTTCACTATCTAGATCGCCAAAGGCAAAGTCGAGTGACACACTGTCAACGTCACCATCGCTAGTGACCAATTTATTTAGTTCAACAATATGCTGACTACTGACCGTTTTAGCGGCTTCATCAAACGAACTAACAAAACGATATTGACTGTCACTCAATGCAAATAAAGGCGATTGTTCACCGCTAACAATCGCGGCTCTCGCTAGCTTAAGCGTTTGTTCGCCTATCCAAAAACTGTCGACCTTTTTTCCTTCACCTTCGCCTTGTAGACCAGAAAGCACCATTTTCTCTCCGGAATTGAAATCAATCTCTACTGAAGGAACATCGAGTTGATAGGTCATGTCGCCCAACACCGTAACATGACCACTCAGCGTAGAAGGAGAAACAGAGACAATCGCACCATCTTGCCCTTCAGTGACATGGTTCCAGTGATCAAGCTTAAGGGTGTACTCGGTGTTACCATTTAATTGAGTGACGGTCTCTAGCGTTAATGGCAGGTCATCGACATTCTCAAGCACCGATTCGGCACTAAGGCTGATTAGACCATGCGACACCTGACTATTGACCACCAGTTCGTTTGGTAAACCATCAACCACTAACTGTTCGGCTAGTATCGGGTCAATCACGGTATAACGAGTGATGATCTGTGATGACAGATACCCTCGGTCATACTCAATAACCTCCGCGCGTACAGAATCACTATTAAGGTAAGTCACGCTGTTTTTAATAACGCTCTGTCCAATTTGTCCAACAGCCAACGGCCAACACAAAGCGAGAGAGATGGCGCCACCAATAGCGCCGAGCTTTTTTAATTCCATGGTCATCAATTCTTAGTCACGATTTGCTTCAGTCTACACCAAAAAACATTGAGATAAATCAGAGTATTGGCCTTAAAGCCAAAACAAATGAGATTCTTCATACCTAGCTCTCAATACTCTATTGCTAAGCTTGCTAGAGTGAAAGACGTCATTTGTTAATATTGTAGCGAGTCGTGAATCAATTCTCTGTACTGTGTTTAGACAACAACCCGATTAGCGTTGAACAACTTAGACGCGAGTTAAGTTCGTTTGCCTGTAAGTTTGACCTACATACAGTCGATACCATTGACGATGCCCACGCGGCACTTGAGTTTTGCCTCGAACAACAACAAACCGTCGCCTTGGTCATTGCTAGCCACCACGATAATTTCAATGGCGCTGATTTCTTGATTCAACTCGACAAGAATCACCACACACAAAGTGCCAAAAAAATCTTAATTAGCAGTGGTAAAGACATCCAAGTAATTCTCTCTGCCGTCAACGATGGACGCCTCGATTACTGTCTGACGAAACCACTACAGGACAACGTGGTATATAGGACGGTGAAAAAAGAGCTGACCACCTTTATTCTCACGCACGACAAAGAGAACTTACTGTCCTATAGCCAAGTGCTTGATCAACATCGTCTGCTACGCGCCCATATCGATCAGAAAATGCGCAGCTATCGAGAAGGGTTCATTACCGATCATCACAGCATGAGTGATCAACAGTTGGCGCAAAAAGTCTCCACAGCTTTGCTCGATTTTTTTGCTGAACAAGACGAAACCAAAGCTTGCCGCACCTACTCCACCGATCATCTGTTAACAGTAGAGGGTGAAGAAAATCGATTCCTATGGTTCATTACCAAAGGTGACGTTGCTCTGTATAAAAAAGACGACATCGGTATGCAGCGTGAGGTAGTACGGCATAGCCAGGGCAATATCGTGGGCGGAATGTCATTTGTCACTGGGGAGCCCTCTTTTTCAACCGCAGTGACACTGTCACAAACAGAGGTAATAAAACTCGACCGAGACGTGTTCACTAAAGTCATGCATTCCAATATGACCTTACTGCCGCTATTTACCAACTTGCTGCTACGCCACTTTAATCGTCGTTTGCAACGCAGTATTAATACCAAGCTCGAGCTGCAAAAAACGTTGGAATCACTTGAGTCCGCTCATCAGCAACTCATTGAACGAGAGAAGATGGCGATGCTCGGGCAACTGGTTGCCGGAGTCGCGCACGAACTCAATAACCCTATTGCAGCCATTTTACGTAGCACTGAAACGTTAACCGCCAAAATACAACATTTAGTCGATGGTCGTTGCAGCGAAGACGTCGGTATCGATGGTATTGAAGTACTCAAGGCTGGCTTAGCACAGCGCCCACGCTCAACCGCAACAGAAAGAGAACTGACTCGCCAGGTACAGCAAAATGTCGGCGATCGACGCCTAGCAAAGAAATTGGTCAAACTCGGCTTTGAAAGCGACGTTCACTGGCAAAAAAAAGCGCAAAACCACCCTGACGCAACCATGGCGCAACTTGTTCAACTTGAAGACTATTACATGGCGGGCAGCACTCTTCGCTCAATAAACGTGTGTGCGGGTCGTATCGCCGATATGGTCCGCAGCCTCAAAGGTTACGCTCGTCCTGATGATGAAAAGCGCCACTTGATTGATATTCATGAAGGCATCGAAGACACCTTAGTCATTTTTGAAAACAGGTTAAAATTTCATGAGGTTGAAAAGCGCTACGCCGATTTAGCTTCCATTCAGTGCCTGCCAATAGCCTTGCAGCAAGTATGGACTAATCTTATATCCAACGCCATTGATGCCTTTCCGAGTAAAGGCCACTTGTTAATAGAAACCAGTATGCAAGAAAAAGCGTATCGCCAGTGGGCAGTGATCAGCTTTACTGATAACGGCGGTGGTATCCCTAAGCATATCCAAGAGCAAATGTTTAGTTTAAATTTTACCACTAAAAAAGAGGGTAATTTTGGTCTTGGCATCGGATTATCGGTCTGCCAACAAATTGTCCATCAACATGGCGGAAAAATCGAAGTCGAGTCCGAAATTGATCAATTCACTACATTTTCTGTTTGGTTACCTTACGACCAAGCATTGCCCGAATCAAGGAGCGCTGAATGAACAAGTACCTAATCTTATGTGTTGATGACGAACGTGACGTTTTAGATAGTGTCGTTCAAGATCTCGATTGCTTTGAAGAGAATTTTGTTTTGGAGGCTGCTGAGTCAGTTGCAGAAGCAAAATCTCTGATCGAAGAGTACCAGCAAGAAGACGTAAAATTGGCGCTTATACTTTGTGATCACATTATGCCTGATCAAACTGGCATCCAATTTCTGATTGAGCTCAATGAAAACTCGCCAACCACTCAGGCGCGTAAGCTTTTGTTAACCGGGCAAGCAGGCTTAGAAGACACAGTTGAGGCTGTCAATCACTCCAGTCTTGATTTTTTCATTACTAAACCATGGCGCGGCGATGAACTAAGAGAAATAGTCAAAAGCCAACTTACGACTTATATGATTGCAAACGAACCTGATTTAATGCCTTGGGCATCAGTGCTTGACACTGAAAAAATCTTTGCAGCAATGGCAAAAAAACGTGCCGATTACGGTGAATAATTAGTCATTTGTGGCATAGAGTTTGCTTAGTTATCTAAATCACGACAAAACAATGACATTTCTATAGTGACTGTTGCTATGATGCATTATCATGTCGTAATGATGTCATGGCGCGCACGTCGCTAAAGACCAAGGAAATTAACAAGATAAAGGTTTATCGTCCATATGCGTAAAACAATCTTAGCTGCAGCCCTAGTGCTTGCATCGGGCCAATCATTCGCTCAAACCGATCCAAACAGCCCAGCAGTAATGAGCAACTTCAGTTATGACTACTTAGAAGCTCGTATCGGCGCAAGCCCTGTTACCTTTGGTACTGCTATCAGTAAGTCGATCCACCCTAATGCCCACATTCTTGGTCGTCTCGATTCTGAATTTGAAGGCGATTATGATGCCTCTGCAGGTTTTGGCTTTCACGCTCCAATCAACAACTGGGCCGATTTCACAGGTGAAATGTTACTTCGCCTAATCGATACTGGTAATGAGCGTCGCAGTGGCTACGGTCAAGGCACCAATACTGGTATGGAGCTAAATTTAGGCATCCGTCAGTGGTTAGGCCCACAACTTGAAGTTGGTGGAAAAGGCGGTTATGTATCGATTGATGATGATGACAAATGGATTGGGTCAGCTTACGTTCGCTTCCACTCGACAGAACTTTTCTCAATCGGTGGCGAAGCACGTATTAATGATTTCTATGGTGACCAACTAATGTTCACCACTCGCTTTAAGTTCTAACACGATAAAAACCGAGGTCATTACCTCGGTTTTTATGCTAATCCATTTGCTTGAGCAATCCCTCCTCATAAAGGAGTGGATAAAAATAATTTTAGTGACAATTAGCTAGGGTCTGTTTATCTTTGGCGGTTAAATTTTGTTCGAGATAGAATCGTTTTAGGCGCGGCAAGAAGTATGTCGCCTAGTTATTCTAAGTCAATACCGCTTAACAAAGCATAAAACGATTCTAGCGGAACCCTTCGGGCAGCCTTTGTGGTTCATTTCTACTGCGTTATCGGCTTTTTGTGTAGAGCAACCACACGTCAAAGCCGATGCCTTGTATAAATTTCCCACAAAGTGCTGCAAAAATCAGCTCGAAAGGTCAACAGACCCTAGTAATTGGCGTTTGCGTGGCTCTTGGATTAATTTCCAATGAATACCTTCTATCGCACCTGCAAACTTCCACAACAACTTCACATCAACATCGCTGCCATAAGCCAGCTTCACTCTAGAGAACACAGCTGGAGCGCCAAGCTCAACAAAAGTATCGACATCTTCAATTCCGGCTTTTTTGACCATACGCTCTAATGTCAACTGCATATTGGGCAAATCACGTAGCCGGCGATTAGCATATGAACGTTTATATTCACGCTCAGAAACCGAATAGGTAATAGATTCTTCGACAAGACCGGCTATCTTGCTGTCGTTAGCCACAAACAGCGTTGTGACATCATAGTAGTTTACCGTTGCCGTTGTCTGTTTTTTAACATGACGATACCTTTCGCAGCCTAGTTGCGATAACTCGCTATCGAGCTTCTCACCACCACGAATAAACACATGGTCGTTACTTATTAGGGCGAACATAGCCTCATCTTTAAACAGCCCAGTACCACCAAACATCGAACGTTTTTGAAAGTCACCAAACTTTTTAACGTATTGAATAAAATTTTGCTCTGTCATATCCATTGATCCTTAATCAAATACCCCGATTAGTTAAGATCTCCAGATAACAGCAGTAATGTGCGAATTAATTATTTACGCTCAAGCAATATTATTTTGTTTTGCGAGGCTTAAGCGATATTGCATAGTATGAATGATAGTTAACGAAACGAATTAAGTCTGTGCATATGTCACATCAATAGTATTGGATTAGATGAACATTGAGATTAATATCACACTCTATTACTTTTTATGAACGGATGTAATGTGGTTTAAGGTGCAAATAAATCACTACACAAATTATCATTTAGTACTATCTATTGATTGCTAATATATTAGTGAAAACGTTAAACTGTTTACAGTATGATAATTGTATAGATCCTATGAACCACCTCTCTTTTTATTGGCTACCAGAAAACGGTGACCTGTTAATCAAAGGAATCGAATCCGAGTTTTCTAGCTTGATTGAAAATTCAATCAAGAGCAACAAGATCTCGCTACCTCCGATCCCTGATGTCGTATTAAAGATTCAACAACTTTGTACCCAAGATACCACCACTATCTCAGATGTTGCTGATTGCCTGTTTGAAGACCCAGGTCTTGCCGCCATTGTTGTTCGAGTTGCCAATTCTGTGATATTTAATCGCCGCAATATCACCTGCACAGACTTAATGACAGCGGTTTCACGTTTAGGTATTTTGCGTGTCCGCGACATCGTAACAGCCCAAGCTATTGAACAACTTAAGCATTCGGTCAACTTAACGTACTCGTGCAACAAAATTCTTAATCAAAGTGCCGCAAATTCACGAGAGTTGGCCGCCACGATGGCATTCGTCACTCGGGGTTTTAAAGAAACTGGATTAGCCATCTACAACAACCTTGAAACCGATAAGGCTCTCCTTACGGGCCTATTGGCTGACATTGGCCTGTTTTGTATTATTAACGAGTACCACAACTACTTAGCACAAGGTAACTACCTAGCAGAAGATATCGCTTTCCAGATATTTGATCGACAGTGCTCTAATGCAAGTAAGTTGGTGCTAGACACATGGGGTTTTGATCAAGACTTCCTTGCAGTGGCTTCTAATCAAACCATCACTTCATCTGACGTAGCTGTCAGCTACTTAGATGTTGCTCGTATCGCCAATCATATTCTTATGTTCCGTCGTCAAGATGAAAACATTGACGACCATACCGTTGAATTTGACGTTACCGGTGCCGATATACTGTACAAACTCAGCAATTTAAGTGATATTGAGTTCAATACTCAGATAGACGAACTCATTCGGGCAAGTGGCCTCTAACCACTAAATAGGATTTACCATGTTTTCAGGGATGATATTTATTTTTGCCCCGCTGGTGGTGGGGTATTTTATTTCGATTACCAAACCATCTGTGCTTGAAAAAATCAACGCTACAACGGCAAATCTAATCTATGTCATCCTAGCTTTGATGGGACTCAGCCTAGCCGCTTTAGATAATCTCGGCCAAAACCTGCAGTTAATCTTAAAGACAACCGCCGTCTTTTTTAGCTGCTTAAGCCTAGCGAATTTAGCGGTTTTACCGCTTATTGATAAGTGGCTACCGATCAAAACCGATGCAAGTAATACTAAGCTTCCTTTGTCATCGATGGCACTTGAGTCTGCCAAGCTGATTATCGTTGTCGGCAGCGGCTTAGCAATCGGTCTTATGTTGCCTTTCGACCTGAGTTGGGTTGATATCGCCAGTGAATGGATATTGTTTTTACTGCTGTTTTTTATTGGTATTCAATTACGCAATAGTGGGCTAACTCTGAGGCAGATATTACTCAATAAGCATGGAATGGTCATTGCCCTAGTCATTATTGCTAGCTCCATGATTGGTGGAGTCATCTCTGCGACAATACTTCAAATCGATGTTTATCAGGGCCTAGCAATGGCATCTGGATTCGGTTGGTACTCACTCGCAGGAATTTTAATGGGCGACGCGTTTGGTCCAGTCTATGGCGGCGCTTCTTTTATGATAGAGTTGCTACGCGAGCTGATCGCCCTAGTTTTAATCCCACTCTTTATCCGCAACAAACCTTGCACTTCTATCGGTTATGCTGGTGCGACAGCAATGGACTTTACACTACCAGTGATTCAAACCACAGGAGGTGTACGCTGTGTACCCATTGCCATTGTTAGTGGATTTATATTAAGTCTTTTGGTACCCGTTTTGATGTTATTCTTTGTCTCTCTTGCAGGCTAGATCGCAGAATCATTGGCAAAAATCTCTATATTATGTCGGGTTAAGTCCACTAATTTTAGTCAACACTAAAACAATAAAAGCACATTTATAATAATTATCTTCAAAAGGAATCACTATGAAACGTACTCTTGTTGCCCTGCTGCTTGGCGCCGCTGCTTTTACTGCCTCTGCCACTAACAACGAATGTTTGTCGCAAAAGTACGATGCCTATATCGATGCTTCGCTCCACTGGTATGAAGACTTGTCTCAGTTGACAGCACAACAGCATCCAGATCTGAGTGAAGTCAGCGAATGGTTCCTTCAAGGTCGTCAGCATCACTTTGAGCTTAATCGAGCTGCTGTACATTACTATCTTAAACAAGATCCAACTAAAGTGGCGACCAATCAGCCTGTCGAAGCTTGGTTACAATTAGAACAAAAAGACATAAAAGTACTTTCATCACGCAGCGATGAGTTAGGCAAGTTGGCTCAGATAACCTTTAGCGACCGTCAGTCTCAACCGCACGAGAAAAACTACGAACTGCGCTCTGCGTTTGTAGATTTACTTAGTCATCCAACAAAAATAGACGCGGCATTAAAACGATATAACAAGTCAATTCAACAACTTGAAATGATCAATTGCCAATAGAAAACTTTATTTTCCCGCTATTATTTGTCACTAGAAAATATTAAGATTCGTCAATTAAGACGGGACATTGTTCCCGTTTTCGTTTAGATTGTCCCGCTTGCAAGAAAGATGATTAGAGCAAAGTCGCTGTATGATAACGGAACATAAAACGGCTGATGTGAATTTTGAGAGCTTATTGCGCATATTCACAGTACCTGAAGGGCCGGACTCAACGCTAACCCAGATTGAAGAAAAGCTATCACGTAACTTAAATGAGTTTTTGCGTGATCATATTGTTGCCGAAGAGAAACCGCTTCGAGATATCGAAAAAGATTTTTCCAACGCTACTATCCCTGAAAGACCAGAATTTGTCTCGGATCATACCCAACACTTGCTAGACACACTGGTCTCGCAATCCGTTCATACTTCTGCCCCAAGCTTTATCGGCCACATGACGTCAGCGCTGCCGTATTTCTTAATGCCATTGTCCAAAATCATGATCGCGCTCAATCAAAACTTGGTGAAGATTGAAACATCAAAAGCCTTTACGCCACTAGAGCGTCAAGTGCTCGGTATGCTCCATCGTCTTATTTACGGTCGAGACGATAGTTTTTACGCCCAGTGGATGCACAGCGCCAATCACTCTTTAGGTGCATTTTGCTCAGGCGGGACCATTGCTAATATTACCGCTCTATGGGTTGCGCGTAATAATGCGTTAAAAGCACAAGGTGACTTCCAAGGGGTAGAAAAAGAAGGTCTATTCAAAGCCATGAAGCATTATGGCTATGAAGGTCTTGCTGTCTTAGTCTCCGAACGTGGTCACTACTCGCTTAAAAAAGCGGCAGACGTTCTTGGTATAGGTCAAGAAGGCTTAGTTGCCGTCAAAACCGATAACCACAACCGTATCTGCCCAAAAGCACTTGCTCAGCGTATCTCCGAGTTAAAAGCTAACAACATCAAACCTTTTGCAGTCATCGGTGTGGCAGGAACCACTGAAACTGGTAACATCGATCCTCTCCAAGCCATTGCCAAAGTTTGTCAGCAAGAAAATTGCCATTTCCATGTCGATGCTGCTTGGGGAGGTGCAACACTGATGTCGAACAATTACCGTCATTTATTAGCGGGCATTGAGTTGGCTGATTCCGTCACGATTGATGCCCATAAACAGCTCTACATCCCAATGGGCGCTGGAATGGTATTGTTCAAACAGCCTGACGCGATGAAATCCATTGAACACCATGCCCAATATATCTTACGTAAAGGGTCTAAAGATCTTGGTAGTCATACCCTAGAGGGCTCACGCTCTGGCATGGCGATGTTAGTCTATGCTGCAATGCATATCATTAGTCGCCCTGGTTATGAGCTTCTTATCGATCAGAGCATCGACAAAGCCAACTATTTTGCCAACTTAATTGGCCAGCAAGACGACTTCGAGTTAGTCTCGCAGCCAGAGTTATGCCTGCTCACTTACCGCTACGTTCCTCAGCGAGTGCTAATTGCATTGGAAAAAGCCCAAGGTGAGCATCGAGAAACACTCAATGAACTGCTCAATGAACTAACCAAATTTATTCAAAAGCGCCAACGAGAAACCGGAAAATCGTTTGTATCGAGAACGCGTCTCAACCCTGCTAAATGGGATCATTTGAACACTATTGTATTCCGTGTGGTTCTTGCCAATCCATTGACGAGCTGCGATCTTCTAAGTCATATTTTACAACAGCAACGTGAAATTGCTCAGCAAGCACCAACCCTGATGGCGCAAATCAATCACACAATGGAACAAGTATTCAACGCTGACAATTCAGCCTGAAACTTTATTTCTGAAATATTGTAATTTGTCTATCAACTTAAGCCTCAAAACAAAAATTTATCCAACTTTAGAAATCAATTCTGTAGTTTAAACAAAATTTTGTTTGAGGCTTGTCATAGAATGACTAATTGCTTAACAGAAAAGTTGTCGTAAATCTTTTGCTTAGGTTTATACTGGTCGCATGGCGCTGGATTGTACTTACCCTTTCGGAAACAGTTTATTACCCTTCTTCATTTTGGGTATATCCAGTGAGTTGTTCTCTATACCCTCGTGAACACTATGAACACATTAGAAAAAATTCAAAAAAACCTAGAAAACTTTAGTAAGTCAGAGCGAAAAGTTGCCGAAGTGATCATGGCTTCACCGCAGACTGCTATCCATTCTAGTATTGCTACGCTCGCCAAAATGGCTGATGTAAGTGAGCCTACTGTTAATCGTTTTTGCCGCCGCTTAGATACTAAAGGCTTCCCGGATTTCAAGCTGCACTTAGCACAAAGTCTTGCCAACGGAACGCCATATGTAAATCGTAACGTTGAAGAAGATGATGGCCCTGACGCATACACACACAAGATCTTCGAGTCGACCATGGCATGCCTCGATGTGGCTAAAAATAGCCTTGACCCGATGCAAGTTAATCGTGCTGTTGATCTGTTAACTCAAGCCAAACGAATTTCTTTTTTTGGCCTAGGAGCGTCGTCAGCGGTTGCGAAAGATGCACAAAACAAATTTATTCGCTTTAACATTCCGATTACCTGTTTTGAAGATATCGTAATGCAACGCATGAGCTGCATTAACTGTACTGATAACGATGTTATCGTCCTGATTTCACATACTGGTCGGACTAAGAGCCAAGTGGAAATTGCTAATCTCGCGCGTGAAAACGGCGCAACGGTGATTGCAATTACCGCTAAAGACTCACCTCTTGATAAAGCAAGCTCGTTATCTATATCGCTCGATGTGCCAGAAGATACCGATGTATACATGCCGATGGCAAGTCGCGTCGTTCAAATGACAGTCATAGATGTCCTCGCAACAGGTTTTACGCTTCGTCGTGGTTCTGGATTTCGTGAGAACTTAAAGCGTGTAAAAGATGTATTGAAAGATTCCCGCTACGATAAACTTTCACAGCTATAAATGATTAAGGAGCACATAAGTGCTCCTTTTTTATTCACAATTTTGTAGCCGCTCTTTATCCTGACGATAGACTTGGTGAATAATAGCGGCCTTGGCGCTTGATTCGAGTTGCTCACTTGGCGGGCACTCCCCGTCATATTGACAAACCTGATCGAATATATACATCACACGTTGGATAGTCAGTGGTATTGGGTTGCCTTTTATTTTATTGCGACCAATTTCAATGCATCTTGGGCGACAGCCTCAAACGATGTACTGCATACTCCAAAGCTATTAAGCAGTGGCAGCTTATCGATCATCATATTAACCCACAAGACTCCGTCTTCTCAGTGTGCATGAACGCGGCCAGTGAGAATCTGAGCCAATTTTCCATAACGATTGAGGATATCTATCGCTTCGAGCAGCAACTGAGGCAGCCCTGATGTTTGTGTATCGGTACCAAAAGTTAACCTGAGATCAACAATCAATTTTTAGTCGATAGATTTCACCTATAACACTAACAGACAATTGACACTTTATTTCCGTTTATGATTCGGGCATAGTTGCAGTTAACAAAATACAGGAGAAAAACAATATGTTCGTAGTTATCTTTGGTCGCCCAGCTTGTCCTTTCTGTGTTCGTGCAAAAGAGCACGCAGAAACACTAAAAGCAAAACGCGATGATTTCAACTACCGTTATGTAGATATTCATGCGGAAGGAATTTCTAAAGCAGATCTTGAGAAAACTGTCGGCAAACCTGTAGAAACCGTCCCTCAAATCTTCATCGATCAAGATCATATCGGTGGCTGCGACGAGTTCGAAGCATACGCAAAAGAACACCTTGGTCTATTCGACGAATAAAACCAGACTGCTCACTGAAAGCCGCGATTACCGCGGCTTTTTTGTTGTGCCGCGATATCGGAAAGTAAGTCAAACCAAGCGCACAAGTAATATCCTTCGGAGATAATAAAGTCGTAACGCACGTCATTCAATCATCAATCATCAATCATCAATCAAAGTTTCAATGTGATTTCAGCTTTTCTCAAGTCGGTTTATAGGCGTTGCGCCTAATAAACGAACGGATCGATGACCATATTTTGCAAATACTCTGCCCCAACCTGGATTATCCAGAGCTATTTCCCCATGACCGTGGCTCGTTCAATTCTCGCTTGATTGGTTACCACTTACAACGCTGAAACCTTATAAAACGAATAGAATAGTCAACGGTTAACGGCACCCTGTGTAAACTAATAGTAAAATATAAAATATTTCACTTATTTTTTAGTCATATTCAGATACAATTTGCGTATACAACCACCCTCGGCCGCAATACAAGAATCGCCCGTGAATATTGACGTAGTACTTTTGCTAGAACAAAACCCCATTTTGCTCATTTTTGTCGTGCTTGCTATTGGTTTAGCGATCGGCAAGATTCGTTTTGGTAACCTACAGTTAGGTAACTCAATTGGAGTCCTCATTACCTCATTAATTATGGGCCACCTTGGCTTCACCTTTAATGCGGACGCTCTCACTATTGGTTTCATGCTATTTATCTACTGTGTAGGCATTGAAGCGGGGCCAAACTTCTTTGGTATCTTTTTCCGAGATGGAAAACACTACTTTATTTTAAGTCTGGTGGTACTCGTTACGGCCTTGTCAATCACCTACTTTTCATCCCATTATCTTGGGCTCGATTTTGGTCTTTCGGCTGGAATGATGGCCGGTGCACTCACCTCAACGCCAGTATTGGTGGGGGCTCAAGATGCACTGAACTCGGGTTTGGCCACAATTCCACGTGATATGGTATTTGAGCAGGTAATTGAAAACCTTTCGGTCGGCTATGCAATGGCCTATCTGATTGGCCTTATCAGTATGATTATGTTTGCGAAGCTGCTGCCTAAACTACAAAAACAAAATTTGTCAGATTCTGCGCAACAAATAGCTAAAGAACGTGGACTTGGCAGCTCAGGGCAACGCAAAGTTTACCTCCCTATCATTCGTGCTTATCGCGTCGGACAAGAGCTAATTAACTGGACAGATGGCAAAAACCTACGTGAGCTCGGCATCTATCGTCAGACCGGTTGTTACATCGAACGTATCCGCCGCAACGGCATTTTAGCCCACCCGGATGGTGACGCAATATTACAAGAAGGCGATGAAATTGCCCTTGTTGGCTTTCCTGATAGTCACGCTCGCCTAGACCCAAGCTTTCGTAATGGTAAAGAAGTGTTTGACCGAAACTTACTTGACCTACGTATCGCAGAAGAAGAGATCGTGGTAAAAAGTGACGCGATTGCTGGAAAGCGTCTCTCTGATCTCAACTTATCAGAATATGGCTGTTTCCTTAACCGTGTTGTTCGCGCACAAATTGAAATGCCGATGGACCTAGATATCGTGTTGGCTAAAGGGGATGTACTGCAAGTTAGTGGCGAAAAGAGTCGAGTTCATGGTCTTGCTGAGAAGATCGGTTTTATCTCAATTCACAGCCAAATGGCGGATTTGCTGGCCTTCTGTAGTTTTTTCATCCTCGGCGTGCTGTTTGGTTTAATTACCATGACATTTGGTCAAGTATCCTTCGGTTTAGGTAACGCTGTCGGTCTACTCCTATCTGGAATCACACTGGGCTTTTTACGCGCCAACCATCCTACATTTGGCTATGTTCCCCAGGGAGCGCTGAACATGGTCAAAGATCTTGGCTTGATGTTCTTTATGGTCGGAATCGGCTTAAGTGCGGGTGGAAAAATGTTTGACCACCTGTCACAAGTTGGCCCACAGGTCATTGGTTTGGCGTTTTTAGTCAGTGTGGTGCCAGTCGTCGTCGCTTACCTAGTTGGCGCATACCTATTAAAAATGAACCGCGCACTGTTGTTTGGCGCCATCATCGGCGCACGGACTTGTGCGCCTGCGATGGATATCGTCAATGACTATGCGAAATCAACCATTCCGGCGCTTGGTTATGCCGGCACCTACGCCATCGCCAATATACTGATGACCTTAGCCGGTACGATACTGATTATCTTAAGCTGATATTGAGTATTCTCAATTTAGAAAAGTAAAAAGGCTTCCCGCAGGAAGCCTTTTTTGTATTTCGATGACTTAACTTAATGGTCTTAAATAGGCTAGGAAACGTTTTTCTGCTGCTTTAAAACACATCAGAATAATAAATGTCAGTCCCATGTAGAACAGGCCTGCCGTTAAGAAGGATTCAAACGGTGCGTAGTAGCGTGAATTGACCAGACGTGCGGCACCCGTTAGATCGGCAATGGTCACAATCCCAGCAACCGCACTACCATGCAGCATGAAAATCACCTCATTACTGTAAGCAGGTAATGCGCGACGTAACGCACTTGGTAAAATAACACGACGGTACGTCATAAACGCACTCATGCCATAAGCTTTGGCAGCTTCCACTTCACCTTTTGGTAAACCGTTGATCGCACCACGAATAATCTCTGCGGTATAAGCGGAAGTATTAAGCACAAAAGCCACTAAGGCACAGAACCAAGCATGCTCCCACAAGGTACCTTTGACCGCAATAAACTGGTCCATACCGTAATAGATCAAATAAAGCTGGACTAAAAGTGGCGTGCCGCGGAAAAAGTATATAAACGCCCAGCTAGGCCCATTAAGCAGATAGTTATCACTGTTACGGGCCACACCCAAAGGAATCGCAACAAAAAGACCAATCACCAGTGCCAGTGACACGAGCCAAACGGTGGTCCAAAGACCCTCTAAATAGATTGGTAAACTTTCAACAATTAACGAAAAGTCCATCCTTTTACCTCGCGTGAATACTGAATTTGCGTTCGATGATCTTCAAAAAGCCAGTTGAAACACTGGTAAAGAACAGAAAAATAATCGCAACGGCCATGTAGAAGGTAAACGGCATCTTGGTTGAACCTGCAGCAAGGGAACTCACCCGTACCATATCTTCAAGACCGATGATGGAGACAAGCGCTGTTGTCTTGAGCAAAACAAGCCAGTTGTTACCAAAACCAGGCAATGCGTGGCGAACCATTTGCGGTAACAAAATACGTCTAAACGCCAATACCGAGCTCATGCCATATGCTTTGGCGGCTTCGAGTTCACCTTTATCCACTGCCATAATTGCACCACGGAAGGTTTCTGCCATATAGGCACCAAAGATAAAACCTATGGTGAGAACACCGGCAATAAATGGGCTCACATCGATGTAATCAGGTAAATATGCCGTCCATTCATGGCTAGGATCGCTAGATGCAAACCACTCATTCAGAGTTTCATTAATTGCATATAAACTATTGTTAAGCAGGATTTGTCCGCCGAAGAAAATCAGCATCATAAGAACTAAATCGGGAATACCGCGAATTACTGTGGTATAGAGTGTCGCTATAGCTCTGGCCCAGCGATACGGAGCCATCTTGGCTAACGCACCAAGCATGCCTAAAATCATCGCGAGTATTAATGATAATAACGCGACTTCAATGGTGACTACGGCCCCTTTTAAAATTGAGGCTTCATATCCTTGTAGATCCAGCATAGGTAAGTTCCTGATCCCTAAACTTTATAAATCGGTCGTTGACTACTACTCCTCGGAACAAAAGCCAACGACCGCTTAGCAACGCTTACTGACCGTAAACGTCGTATTTAAAGTATTTCGCTGCGATTTCTTGGTAAACCCCTTTCTCACGTAGAGATCCGATTGCAGCATCTAACTTTTTAGTCAGATCTTTGTCTTGCTTACGAAGGGCAATACCCATGCCTTCACCAAACCATTTAGGATCTGTCAATGATGGGCCAACAAACTCATAACCTTCACCGCCGTCTTTATTGAGTACGCCTTCTTCTAACGCAGAAGCATCACCCAAAACAGCGACAACTCGGCCGTTTGCAAGGTCTAGATACGCTTCATCAAAAGAGCCGTAACGAACGATTTCTACTTTGTCGCCGTAGTTGTCAGTCAGATATTTGTCGTGCGTAGTGGCACGTTGAACTGCAATCTTTTGACCGTCTAGGTTATCAAAATCAAGACCTGCGCCTTTTTTAGCGATGAACTTGTTAGGAATCTGCGCATACTTACCAGTAAAGTCGACTTTCTTCTTACGCTCTTCAGTAATCGACATTGCTGCGATGATCGCATCATATTTGCGCGCAAGAAGTGAAGGGATAATGCCATCCCAGTCTTGTGGGACGATCTTACATTCCACTTTCATTTCCTGACACAGTGCGTTCGCCATATCAACATCGAAACCTTTCAAAGAGCCGTCGGCCTCTGTCCAGCTAAATGGAGGATATGCACCTTCAATACCAAAGCGAACTGTTTTCCATTCTTTCGCTTGAGCGACACCTGATACCGCTGTTGCCGCTAAAGTTGCTGCTAATAACCACTTTTTCATTTCCATACTCCTGTGATTGGGATTTTTTATTTTAGCTTAGTTGTTGTGTTTGCCGCACTGCGGCGATTAATAAATCGAAGAGATAAACTGTTGCAAGCGCTCTGAATCAGGGTTGGTAAATAGTTTCGCAGGATCTCCTTGCTCTTCGACTAATCCTTGATGCAAAAACATCACATGGTTTGAGACGTCACGAGCAAACGCCATTTCATGGGTAACCACAAGCATGGTACGCCCTTCTTCAGCCAGATCGCGCATAACGCCTAACACCTCACCCACGAGTTCGGGGTCAAGGGCAGAGGTTGGCTCATCAAATAACATCACTTCAGGGTCGACGGCAAGTGCACGAGCGATAGCAGCGCGCTGCTGTTGCCCGCCGGAAAGGTGGCCTGGGTAGTAGTCTTTACGCTCATACAAGCCGACTTTTTTCAGCAATACTTCGGCGTTTTCTATAGCTTGGGCTTTAGGCACACCAAGAACGTGCACTGGTGCTTCGATGACGTTTTCTAGCACCGTCATGTGCGACCAAAGATTAAAACCTTGGAATACCATCGCCAAACGCGAACGGATGCGTTGAACTTGCTTTTCATTGGCAGGAATGGCTTCACCTTGGCGATTGTTTTTCATTTGAATCAATTCACCATCGACCCAAATTTCTCCAGCGGTTGGCGTTTCGAGTAGATTAATACATCTTAGAAAAGTGCTTTTACCAGAACCGGATGAACCGATAATGGAGATTACGTCCCCTTTATGGGCTTCTAAGGAGATGCCCTTTAAAACTTCATTTTGTCCAAATGTTTTATGCAGTTCTTTTATGTCCAGCGCTGGTACATCTTTCATGCGCTATTACTCCCTGTCTTTATTATGCCCAATCACTCGCATATACCGATTGGTTTCTGTTGGGTTCCACCCACATTGCGATACAAATTAGCACTCCACCGCCTAACATGCAACAAATTATTAACCTAGAAATCAGCAATATATAGCCAATTAATATGAGTAATAATGCATTAAACAGTCAAAAAGGCTCCACATTTCGCATAAAGCCTTCTTAATGGCAAATTACACCCTCAATCTCTTTGTTAACATTTTTGTAAAAACAAGATCTCACTCAATCAAGGAAGTCACTACCTAACAATCACCGAGGTAACACATTGAATATCGCTAATTTGATATACAATTTGAAAATTTGTTTCACCGGATATCGCCTTGATTAACCTGTAAATAGATTGTTGTGTAGTTTTCTTTCACAACCTTTCGTAAAGTGATCTAAATCAATCACTCCTTAGGGTTAGCACGTTAAACTCGGTCAAGAGATAAAAGCCTCAATAGCCTCTTTTTTTGTCTTTCAATCCTCTATGCTTTAGCACATAGACATTGAGCTACAAAAGGGCAAGGTAAGGCAAATCAGGGCAGACCAAGAGTCAACAGCAGGAAGCGATACTAGGACCAGTTTTTTACTGAATGACCGGCACACAATAACAATCGGGTCGTTCTTTGATGAATTATTAACATTTTTGAATATGAGGAATCTATGTCAGACGCAGTAAAACAACCGCATTCTGATTCGGATATCGAAAACAAGAGCTATCAAGAGCTTCACCGCCCAGCTTCTGAGTTTGTAAACCGTTCAGACTATCTAGACCACGAACTACAAATCATGAAGCCACGTCGCTTTGGATTGAACCTGCCAGGTCGTGATTTCCGTTTTGAGCTTGAAGATCTCGTGCCAGCACTGGCGGGGACCATTGGTATTATCGCCATGTACTCGGCGGTCATGATGTCTTGGGCAGATGGGCTCACTGCAGCATGGGACCACGTTAACTTAGGCAAAGAATTCGCTATCGAAGTCGCACGAGTAGAAATGCTAATTCCAGCATTGCTATTCTGTATCCTTGCTTCAGGATTTATTAACCCGCGAGCAAACCTTGCTGGTAACCACGGTCCAATGATTCCGCTTATCGGCTCTATCGCACTTGCAGGCGCCCACCCTTTAGCTCTAGCCATTTTGCTCGGTGTGTTTGGTTTGTTGTTAAGCTATTTCAAAGGTGGTTCCAAACTCGTCAATCTTACGTCTCAAGGTACCGCTGGCGGCTTATTGATCTTCTTAGGTTTTACTGGGACGATGAGCCAGATTGGTTCCATTCAAGATTGGGCAGTAGGCTTGCAGTCAGGCGAAGTTGCCGCGGGTAGTATGGGCTATGTTGGCCTCGTGGTATTAGGCATCAACATCGCCGTATATGCTTACTTAGCCAAAGTGAATAAGCGTTGGCTGGCGATTCCTGTGTGTGCGATCACGGGTCTTATTCTTGCACTTGGCCTAGGTGCTGGTTTTGATCTCAGCTTTGAAACCGAAATGGGGCTTCCAAATCTTAATCCTGTTTATTGGTGGGGTAGCACAGAGCAAGGCTGGATGCTTGGTCTTCCAAATCTGCAGCACTTTATTGCCTCTTTACCATTTGCTATTCTGGCAGTTGCAATGTGGTCTCCAGACTTCCTTGGTCACCGTATTTTCCAAGAGCTGAACTACCCACGTAAGACTGAAAAAGTTCTAATGGATGTCGATGACACCATGACCATGTGTTCTATTCGCCAAATGGTCGGTACTGCTGTAGGTGGTGGTAACATCACTTCTTCTTGGGGGACGTACATGATCCCTGCAGCGATCGCGAAACGACCTATCCCTGCGGGCGCGATTTTACTTGGTTCACTGTGTATTATCGTGGCTATTTTGGGCTTCCCAATGGATGTAGCGGTGTGGCCTCCTGTAATGCGTATCGCTCTTCTGGTCGGTGTCTTTTTGCCGCTGCTTGAAGCTGGTATGCAAATGGTTAGAGAAACAAGAGATTCACAGGCCGCCGGTATTTGTATCTTTGCATCCGTTGTAGCTAACCCTGTACTTGCATGGGCGCTTACTATGTTCCTAGACAACAATGGTCTAATTGGTGACAAAGAGCGCGCTTCTCGCCTATCTTTCACAGATAAAATCATTATTCCAGTCGGTGTATTTGTTATCTGTCTAGTTGCAATGCTTGCGGTGGGTATGCTAGGAGGTCAATACGGTATTCCAGCCTTCCTATAAGTCACTCCAAAAAGTTGAGGATCGTTTTGATCCTCAACTTTTTTTTAGTATCAAGGAATTTATTTCAAAAATTTTTAGCAAAAAGCGTATTTATTGATTTAGTTTAAGGTTTATAAAATTTTTTTAGCTTACTCTGTTATCTAAGATAATAAATACAGTCGCAATATTTATAGTTTGTTCTCACTATCGATAATCGAAATTAAAGACTATACATATTGTTATTCATAAGAGTGTACCGCCTCAATTTTCGAGGGTCTAACTAACTCAACGGTTTGATTAGGTACGTGTTTTTTCTACTAAAAAGGTAGGTATGTCATGGCAGAGCAATTTGCTAAAGCTTGGGAAGGTTTTGCTGAAGGTGATTGGCAAAACGAAGTAAACGTTCGTGATTTCATTCAAAAGAACTATACGCCGTATGAAGGCGATGAATCTTTCCTAGTTTCTGAAGGCACTGAAGCAACTAACGTGCTTTGGGCTAAGGTAATGGAAGGTATTAAACAGGAAAACGCGACTAAAGCACCTGTAGATTTTGATACTGATGTTATCTCTACCATCACTGCTCACGATGCAGGCTACATTGAGAAAGATCTAGAAGCCATCGTCGGTCTTCAAACTGAGAAACCACTTAAGCGCGCTATCATCCCTAATGGTGGTATCCGTATGGTTGAAGGTTCATGTAAAGCATACAACCGTGAACTCGATCCAAGCATCTCTAAAATTTACACTGAATATCGTAAAACTCATAACGCTGGCGTATTCGATATCTACACGCCTGATATCTTGAAATGTCGTAAATCTGGTGTTCTAACTGGTCTTCCTGATGCATATGGCCGTGGCCGTATTATCGGTGATTACCGTCGTGTTGCACTGTACGGTATTGATTACCTAATGAAGGACAAGCTGGCTCAGTTCACTTCTCTTCAAGAACGTTTCGAAAATGGTGAAGACCTAACAGCAACGATGCAACTTCGCGAAGAAATTGCAGAGCAACATCGTGCACTTGGTCAAATCAAACAAATGGCCGCTAAATACGGTTTTGACATCTCTGAGCCAGCTCAAACTGCTCAAGAAGCGATCCAATGGACTTACTTTGGCTACCTTGCTGCTGTTAAGTCACAAAATGGCGCCGCTATGTCTCTAGGTCGTACTTCTACGTTCTTAGATATCTTCATCGAACGTGATATCGCTGCAGGCAAGATCACCGAAGTTGAAGCTCAAGAAATGATTGACCATTTCGTCATGAAGCTACGCATGGTTCGTTTCCTACGAACTCCTGAATATGACGAGCTTTTCTCTGGCGACCCAATTTGGGCAACAGAGTCAATGGGTGGTATGGGTGTTGACGGTCGTACATTAGTATCACGTACTAACTTCCGTTTCCTAAACAGCCTATACACTATGGGACCTTCTCCAGAGCCAAACATTACCGTCCTTTGGTCTGAGCAGCTTCCTGAAGGCTTCAAGAAGTTCTGTGCGAAAGTGTCTATCGATACTTCTTCTATCCAGTACGAAAATGACGACCTAATGCGTCCTGATCTACAATCTGATGACTACGCAATCGCATGTTGTGTATCTCCAATGATTGTTGGTAAGCAAATGCAGTTCTTTGGCGCTCGTGCGAACCTTGCTAAGACAATGCTTTACGCAATCAACGGTGGCATTGATGAGAAGCTTAAGATGCAAGTTGGCCCTGTTGGCGACAAGGTCACTGACGAAGTTCTAAACTACGAAGACGTAATGGCTCGTCTAGATACATTCATGGATTGGCTAGCTAAGCAATACGTGACTGCATTGAACAGCATCCACTACATGCACGACAAGTACAGCTACGAAGCGTCTCTAATGGCTCTGCACGATCGTGATGTTCGTCGTACAATGGCTTGTGGTATTGCAGGCCTTTCTGTTGCTGCTGACTCACTGTCTGCAATCAAATATGCAACGGTTAAACCTGTTCGTGATGAAGACGGTATTGCAACTGATTTCGTTATCGAAGGCGATTACCCTAAATTTGGTAACAATGACGCTCGTGTTGATGATATCGCATGTGAACTTGTTTCTACGTTCATGGGTAAAATCCGTAAGCTTAAAATGTACCGTGACGCTATCCCTACTCAGTCTATCCTGACTATCACTTCGAACGTGGTATACGGCAAGAAAACGGGTAACACGCCAGATGGTCGTCGTGCTGGTGCTCCTTTCGCGCCTGGTGCAAACCCAATGCACGGTCGTGATGAAAAAGGCGCGGTAGCGTCACTAACTTCAGTAGCTAAACTACCGTTCGCTGATGCACAAGATGGTATTTCTTACACCTTCTCTATCGTACCTAATGCTTTAGGTAAAGATGAAGGCTCACAACGTGCTAACCTTGCAGGTCTAATGGATGGTTACTTCCACCACGAAGCTGGCATCGAAGGTGGTCAACACCTTAACGTTAACGTTCTTAACCGTGACACTCTAGAAGACGCTGTTCAACACCCTGAGAAATACCCTCAGTTAACAATCCGTGTTTCAGGTTACGCTGTTCGCTTCAACTCTCTAACTGCAGAGCAACAAGCTGATGTAATCGCACGTACATTTACTGAGTCTCTATAATCTCGGTTTAAATGATTGACAAAGCCCCGCTCACAGCGGGGCTTTGTTATTTTTACCTGGCAACCGACCTAATTTAGTCGACTTACTGCACAAATCCCCTTCACTGCTAGATAACTCGCTACCATCTCATTCAATTAATCTTGTATTATCAACTATCTAATTGAGTTAAGCGTAGTATTATGAAGTCGAACCACATCTATATTTTGCCGCTATTACTTGCCTCCGCTGCAAGTGTTGCGTCTGACAAGTCGACCGTTTCTTTTTCTATCGATAACGATGGCATATTTGGCGTCGATCAAGATTACACCAGTGGATTATTTTTAAGCTACGCAACTGGCTCTATCACTCCATATCCATTATTTGAACCGCTCAGTCTCTCTTTCTGGGGGGCTGCATCGTTGGATAAATTTGAATTTGTTCTTGGCCACAAGATGTACACACCATCCGATATCGAAGCAACGGCGCCACTGGCTAACGACCGACCATATGCTGGGTTCTTGCATACAGAATTCAACTATATCAGCCTCAATCCACAGCAAGCACAGCGGTTTAATCTGACGCTAGGCACGACAGGCGAAAGCTCCTTAGCAGACCAAGCTCAAGATATCGTACACGGAATTACTGGTTCAGATGAACCACAAGGCTGGGCATACCAAATTGACGATAAGTTCGTCGCAAGTATCGGCTACTTAAACCACTTCAATTTGTGGCGTCAGCGCTCAATTGGCAATACCGATTGGGAAATATCCAATATTTCTGAGGTTAACGCTGGTAATTTCCGCACTGATGTTTCAACTGGACTCATGTTCCGTTGGGGGGCTGATTTAGGTGGCAGCATGGGCGCTGCAAATATTGATAATGAAAACCCTTTTAGAGCCAGCATGTTAGCAGGCTCTCAAGGCGGGTGGTTTGTCTTTACCGGTATTGAGGCTCGTTATCGCTTCAATGATATCACCATCGAAGGTGAACGTTCAGGTGTCAAGAAATACGCCATCAGCCAGAGCGAAGACTCAAGTATCTACAATGTGGACTTAGACAAGACTCAAGCGAGTGCCGTTGCGGGTTTTGCTTGGTATAACCAAAGCTTTGGCGCCACACTTTCTGCGACAGCCAAAACACCTGATTACGAAGAAGCGCCACAATCGATATACGGTACCGGCGCATTGGCTCTTTATGCTTTCTTCTAAACTTGCCTAGATGGTGAACTTTTGACAGTCTTGGTTGAGGCTGTCAGACCGCTTCTCTACCATCTCACTGACATTTCGCAACTGTTCATTATTTTCTTCAAGTTCTTTCATTGCCGAGGAGATCTGTGTCATGTTATCTGCCATCGACTGACTGGTCGTGGCGAGCTCTTTAATCGAGGTGAAAATAACTTCCGTTTGATGAGACGCTTCATCGGCTTTTTCTGTAATGAGTTTTAGCGCATCCATGGCTTGTTGACCACGTTCACGCCCTGTCTTCATCGAAGACTCTGATTGACCGATATACTGAATCACTTCGGCGCTCTCTTTTTTCATCGTATCGATCGTCTCTGAGATTTCCGACACCGCGTCGACCGTTCTCACCGCCAAACTACGTACTTCATCGGCAACTACAGCAAAGCCTCGTCCTTGCTCTCCTGCACGCGCCGCTTCTATTGCCGCATTTAACGCCAGTAAGTTTGTTTGTTCAGCAATACCATTGATAATAACCATCACCGAATCGACTTTAGATGAGGCTTCTTCTAACTGATTAATGTGCCCAGCGGCTGAGGTCATGATAGAGCCTACCTCCTCTAAAGAACTAATAGCGGAACCAATCACTTTAGACCCTTCTTCTGCCGCATGAGTTGACGAACGGCTGATCTGTGCAACACATTCAAGCGAATGGGAAACCTCTTGCGTAGTGACGCTGATTTCTTCTGTCGCAGAGGCTAGCCGTTGAGTTTGTCCCAATACTTCCGATTGGTTATGAGCGAGTCTATCTAGGCCTTGATTGAGCTCTGCCGCATTACTTGACAAAGCTAAACTGCTATTTTGCACACCAGAAACCAACTCGCCGAGATTTTCACATCCTTGATTAATGCTCGTAGCTAACTGGTTGAACTCATCATTGGGATTTTGGCTCTGAACCATACGCTGAGAAAGATCGCCAGTAGACAAACTGTACAAAACCTCTTTGGTGCGATTTAACGAGCGAGATAAAGACCCACTCTGTAACGCTGAAATAGTAATAGTAAACACGGCCAAAATTACGCAGGCGGCCAGAATTGACCACAAGGTTTGCGCAGAGGTACTTTCCGCCACATTTTGATAGCGAGCACTGATCCGGCTTAGATCCGAAGTAATCGAACCAATCAGTTGCGTCATGTTAACTTTGGTAGAGTTCACTTGAAGTTCGATAGCGTTTAACTGCTTTGATAACTCACTGACACCGACAAAGGTTTGTTTATACTGTTCAATCTCTTGTTCATAAAGATCAAGCATCGCGTAAACGTTTGACATACTTTCAAACGTCCCCATTGCTCGATTAAACAACTTTAAGTTCTCTTCTGTAGGCTGCAATAAGTAGTTCTGCTGAGCCTTAACCATGGCTTGGAAGTCTGAATTAAGTGTCACCATGCCTGTTTCAGCAATTTTTTGTTCAATCGTCGCGGCCAATTGCTTCATTTGACCAAGTTTCCCTTCGTCAATATTAAAACCGAGCTCTTGCTTCATCGATAGCCAAGGTGATACCGCATCTTTGAAGTCAAGCACACTTTGCGTAAGTTGCTCAGCTTGAGAGACTAACCCTACTTGGATCAAAAACTGTGAATCTTTACCGATCGATACGACGATGTCATCAATACGGGCCAACGTCGCTGGAACCTTAGCTCCAGTCATGCTGTCTAGTTCCCCTCCCAAGGCCAAGATATGGCTTTGCGTTTGATATATAGACAAAGTGCCTGAGGCTATCTCAGCACTACTGTGGTAGTGACTTTTCATTTGAGACAATCGATCAGAAGTAAAAAAGGCGAGTGAAGCAAATCCTATCGTTAATACAAGCAAAAACAGAGTCACCTTTTGTTTTTGCGAAAGTGCAAGCATATCCATATTAAAAGTCCTTCAGCAACGATCAGATGTTTAACACCTTGTCAGGCGACGAACGTCATTCTCTATCGTTATTTATATTATTATTAAATTTTTATAACATAATTTTAGCAAATAAACTTACTTTTCCCCAATTCATGTTTTCTTTGTGACGAAGCCGAGAAAGCCTATTTTATCCCTACCTTTTGTAATAAAATAACGGACAAATAACTAAGACGAGATGAGCACATGTCAACAACTGGACGAATTCATTCTTTTGAGTCATGCGGAACGGTAGACGGACCTGGAATTCGCTTTATTGTGTTTATGCAAGGCTGTCTAATGCGTTGTATGTATTGCCACAATCGAGATACTTGGGATACTCATAGTGGCAAAGAAGTGACCGTTGAAGAGATCATTCGCGAAGCTAAGTCTTACCGTCACTTTATGAAGGCCTCTGGTGGCGGCATCACCTGTTCCGGCGGTGAAGCGATGTTACAACCTGAGTTTGTGCGTGATTTTTTCCGTGCCGCACAAGCCGAAGGTATCCACACTTGTCTTGATACCAATGGCTATATTCGTAAACACACTGACGTTGTTGATGAAGTACTCGCTGCAACCGATCTCGTGATGCTAGATCTCAAACATATGAACGATGAGATACACCATGATTTCATCGGCGTATCAAACAAAAGAACGCTCGATTTTGCCCATTATCTACATAAGATAGACCAAAAAACATGGATCCGTTACGTCGTTGTGCCTGGGTATACCGATGATGATGAAGCTGTGCACATGCTGGGTGATTTTATCAAGGATATGGACAATATTGAGAAGGTTGAGCTTTTACCATACCACAAGCTTGGCGCGCATAAATGGGAAGCGCTCGGTGTCGAATATCCACTAGAGGGTGTCAACCCACCATCAAAAGAGTCGATGGACCATATTGTGTCAATACTCGATCAATATCACTCTAATGTAAAATACTGATACCCAAAGGTAACAAAGTCGTAAAAAATACCAACGTCGTGTTGGTATTTTTTTTGAGGTATGTGTGAGTCTTAATGGTTTATTTTGCTTCATCGTGGTGTTGCTTGCGGTTGTACTTTCGTGGCGCGACCTCACTCAAGTTCTACTGACTAAGCTGAAAACAGAACGCCCTTTTCAGCACATTACCTTTGCCACCATTTTTATTTTTGCGGTGCTGTGGTCAGCTGAGGCCGGCGTTAAAGAAAATCTCTCGATACATTTTCTCGGCTTAACGGCACTAACCTTGATGTACGGATGGCGCTGTGCGTTTGCTTTGTCTATTGCCATTGTGCTGTTGATGACCCTATTTGGTTCACTAGCATTGACTGCTATTCCCCAGTTTTTGGTTTTTTCAGCCCTGTTCCCCATTGCTATTAGCTACAGCATTTTTCTGCTTAGCTACCACTACTTACCACGAAACATCTTTGTGTTTATTTTTGTCGCGGGGTTTCTTAATGGAGCGCTGACGGGGACCTTACATCTACTGATCAATTCAGGCTATTACCTTCTGGCCACTGATCTTGATTGGTCAACCATTTTTGACAATTATCTACTGTTCACCCCCCTACTCGCTTTTCCAGAGGGACTACTCAATGGCATGGCGATAGCAATGCTGACCGTGTTCAAACCCGAACTACTTCGTGTCTTTTCTGATCGCGATTACATCTATAATCACTCTCATAAAGACGACTGAAAAAACGTGCTATCTTGGTGTGCTTTTCATCTTAAATAGGTGTTGAGATCATGTTTCAATACGCAAAGAAACGATAACCTAAGCACATTAAAAATGTATTAGATTGTATTAGTGAGGCCACTATGGAAATGACTAACGCTCAACGTCTGATTTTATCTAATCAGTATTACTTAATGTCACAAATGGACCCAGAGAACGCGGCAAAATACCAGCGTTTACAGACTATTGTTGAACGTGGCTATGAACTACAAATGAGCGAATTCAATAAAGACTTTGGCTGTTTAATTGAAGCTGAATGTCGTGAAGTAATCGACATCATGGAAATGTATCATGCGATGCAAGAGTCCACCAAAATGCTCGCTGATCATGAGCAAAAAGAAGTAGACCAACGTCGCCTGTCTTTCCTCGGTTTTGATATTGCCTCTGAGGCTCAACTTGTCAATTATGTCCGTTTCCTGATCGATTCAGAAGGCCTATATCCACAATTTAGCAAAGGTGAACATCACTTTAACGCACAAATGCCAATGTTAGACAAATATCGACGTATGCTGTCAACATGGCGCAATTGCCCAAGACAATACCATTTGTGTGCTAATGAGCTAAAGCAAATCTTTAACGCTTAATCTAGAGCGATAACAGAACGGGGCCTTTTGGGCCCCGTTGTTTATATAGCCTTCAATATTAATCTATCCCCCTCAATATCAACCGAGGCGTTAGCTTCAAGAGAGCTTAAACGTCGCCACTTTGGCACTTAATGCCTCCGCTTGACTCTTAACTTGGTGAGCCCCTTCAGAACTTTCATTGGCACCAACGACCAATTGGTCGGCAACATCTTTAATCGACGTAATGTTCTGGGTAATTTCGCTCGTCACATGAGTTTGCTCTTCTGCCGCGGTTGCAATTTGCGTCGCCATATCACTAATCAAAATCACCGCCGAACTAATTTCAGCCAATGCACTGGCTGCGCTATCCGCATCAGTCACGGAATGATTCGCCAGTTCTGCACTATTACTCATAATAGAAACTGCACGTGCAGTGGTATCTTGCAGTACTGCAATGGTTTTGTTGATCTCTTCCGTCGATGAGTGTGTTCGTTGCGATAGCACTCGCACTTCATCCGCCACAACCGCAAAGCCTCGACCTTGCTCACCTGCACGCGCCGCTTCAATGGCAGCGTTGAGCGCCAGTAAATTGGTTTGCTCAGCAATCCCCTGAATCGTTGAAAGTACACTCGAAATCTCTTGACCATGTCGCTCAAGCTCACCGACAACGTCACTCGCGCTTTGAAGCTCACTGGCTAATTTATTTATCGACCCTTTCGTTTGCTCAACCAATGCGCGGCCGTTATCAGTACTTGACGTTGAGTCGTGCGCCGCTTGCGCGGTACGCTCGGCATGGGAAGCGATCTCTTGGGTCGCACTGGCAAGTTCAGTAACGGCCGTTGCGACCATGGTGATTTCTTGTTGCTGGTGATTGATTTCATCCACGGCACCTTGTGCGCGGCTAGTACTCAGCTCAGACTGTTGGTTGAGCTGATAAGATTGCTCACGCACATGGCCTATCAGTTGCTGTAAACTATCAACAAATGTATTAAAATTATGGGCCAGTTTTCCCACTTCATCGTTCGATTCAACCTCAATACGTTGGGTTAAGTCACCACTACCATTCGCGATCTGCTCAAGCGCTAATGAAACGTTATTTAACGGGCGGAATAAGATGTTACAAAGCAGATTGAACAACACAATACAGATGATCACGACGACGCCCGTCACCAAGAGCTGCCCCCAAACGGCGCTTAGTATCGGCGAGACCAACGATTGATAATCAACAACCACAACCGTTATTAAACCTGTATCACCTATGTTTTCAGCATAAACAACCGATTCATGCCCTAACACATCAATATAGATATCTTCGCCACTTGAAGCCGCTTGCTTGATTGTTGAAACCGTTAAACCCAACTCACTTATAGGTTGATTCAGCAGCTTGGTATTCTGATGAACATAGATATTGCCTTGTTGGTTAGCGATAAACATATAGCCATCGCCTGGTAATATAACTTTTTCGATTCCGCTAACAATGTCAGTAATTTCTACATCAGCGCCCAGCACAACTTGCTGCCCGTGTAAGTTGAGCGCTTTGCCAAGTGAAACCACATTCGCGCCTGTCGCAGCCGCAACCGTTGGATTGTCCATAAAGACTTTACTTGGCTGCTTAACGGCATTGGTGTACCAGCCCCACTTTCTTGGGTCATCATTGCCTGGCGGTAATACAACACCGTTGGCGTTATCTTGGCTACCATCTGGATAGGCAAGAAACACATTGTCAAAGCCTGCAGAGTTTTTGACTTGCTGCAGGTGAGTAACAATGGCCTCTTTCTTTGAATCTTGTGAAAGGGAAGTCAAAGAACGTTCTTTAGATACGATCCAGTCTGATACATACTGGTTATAGGATGAAGTGGTACTTTGCAAGCGTTGTTGCACCTCCACATCCAAACGTTCTAGCGCCGCCTGAAAAGACAGCCCTTTTACCAATAGTCCCCCAACGACTATGGCAAGACTCGCAGAAATAGCGAGCTTATTTTTTAGCGATAGTTTTTTCAACATACTCAGTTCACTTTGTTTTATTTATGTGATCAATTATTAATCGGCGACATTATATTTCGCGATTAAAAATAAATCATGATCCAGCTCGAAACTTGACGATTCAGTGTTTAAATATAGAAGTTAAAAGCATTTTTGGGCAACTCCATAATCATAAGGTTTTACATTGGCCATACGCCTTCTGTCTTCAACTGAATCTAATTGCCGTGTTGTCACGTATAAAGCCGTGACCAAGACAAAATGAGCATAACCTAAGTGACCATGGTTATAAGCACAACGATTGATCAGCTAAAATAGCTAACGACTAAGAACAAAAATCGTTGTGATCGTACAACTCGCTCTCAATCACAAATTGCAATTAAACACATATTTTTTAAGCATAATTCTAAAAACCAACTAGGATTAAATGAGAAAGGATTTGCTTTTCTATGCGGGTTAATTGTCAGTTCGACAAGTTCAGAGGGGAATTCATTATGAGTATTTTCGACCATTTCCAAGCGCGCTACGAAGCCTCCAAGGACGAGGAATTATCGCTGCCAGATTTTCTAGCTCTTTGCAAAGACAATAAGAGTGCCTACGCTAACGCAGCAGAACGATTGCTGATGGCGATTGGAGAGCCAGAGCTCATCGATACAGCACAAGACCCACTCTTGAGCCGTATTTTCTCCAACCGAGTCATATCTCGCTACCAAACGTTCAAAGACTTCTATGGTATGGAAGAAGCGATTGAGCAAATCGTGTCTTATCTAAAGCATGCAGCCCAAGGCTTAGAAGAGCGCAAACAAATTCTTTATTTACTCGGCCCTGTCGGCGGCGGTAAATCGTCGCTCGCGGAAAAACTCAAAGCGTTAATGCAACAAGTTCCGATTTACGTTTTGTCAGCCAACGGCGAACGCAGCCCAGTTAATGACCACCCATTTTGCCTATTTGACGTCAGTGAAGACGGCGACTTACTTAAAAAAGAGTACGGCATTGATAAGCGCTATTTACGCTCCATTATGTCACCGTGGGCTGCAAAACGATTACATGAATTTGGTGGTGATATTTCAAAATTTAAAGTGGTCAAAGTTAAACCGTCAATACTTGATCAACTCGCGATAGCCAAAACCGAACCCGGCGATGAAAATAACCAAGATATCTCATCGTTGGTCGGTAAAGTTGACATCCGACAGCTTGAGCATTTTTCACAAAATGATCCTGATGCCTACAGCTATTCAGGCGCTTTATGTCGAGCCAACCAAGGCTTGATGGAATTTGTCGAGATGTTCAAAGCGCCAATTAAAGTTCTACACCCATTATTAACAGCGACTCAAGAAGGCAACTATAACGGTACTGAAGGTCTGTCAGCACTGCCATTTGACGGCATGATTCTCGCCCACTCGAATGAATCGGAATGGCAAACGTTCCGTAATAACAAAAACAATGAAGCCTTCCTTGACCGGGTCTATATCGTCAAGGTTCCTTACTGTCTTCGCGTCTCCGAAGAAGTTAAAATTTACCAAAAACTGCTCGACCATTCCGAATTGTCAAAAGCCCCATGCTCACCAAGTACACTTGAGCTATTATCGCAGTTTAGTATTCTGTCGCGTCTAAAAGATCCTGAAAATTCGTCCATTTTCTCGAAAATGCGCGTTTATGATGGTGAAACATTGAAAGACACCGACCCGAAAGCAAAAAGCTACCAAGAGTACCGTGACTTTGCGGGTGTTGATGAAGGGATGTCTGGGCTATCAACCCGCTTCGCCTTTAAAATTCTGTCACGCGTATTCAACTTCGACCAAACCGAAGTTGCCGCCAACCCTGTTCACCTATTCTATGTCATTGAACAACAGATCGAACGCGAGCAATTTCCACAGGAAACCTCAGAACGATACCTTGAGTTCTTGAAAGGTTATCTAGTACCTCGCTATGTCGAGTTTATTGGCAAAGAAATTCAAACCGCTTACTTAGAATCCTACTCAGAATATGGCCAAAACATCTTCGACCGATATGTGACATACGCTGATTTCTGGATTCAAGACCAAGAGTACCGTGATCCTGAAACGGGTCAACTATTCGACCGTTCAGCATTGAACAATGAGCTAGAAAAAATCGAGAAAACCGCCGGCATCAGTAACCCGAAAGACTTCCGTAACGAAATTGTTAACTTCGTTCTCCGCGCACGAGCCAATAACAATGGTACCAATCCACTTTGGACCAGTTACGAGAAACTGCGCACTGTGATTGAGAAGAAAATGTTCTCCAACACAGAAGAGTTACTTCCTGTCATCTCGTTTAACGCTAAAACATCGTCTGAAGATCAGAAAAAACACGATGACTTTGTCGCACGTATGATGGAAAAAGGCTACACAGAGAAGCAAGTTCGCCTGCTCTCTGAATGGTATCTTCGCGTACGTAAATCATCGTAATAGCAATGTTTTAGCCCATGCCCATCCACCTAACAAAACATAGGTGGATGGGAAGAAGTAATTATGGCTGCCTTTAGATTAAGGCGTGTGCGAGATAAGGGGTAACTCATGGCGCAATTTATTGACCGACGACTGAACGGCAAAAATAAGAGTGCTGTAAACCGCCAGCGCTTTTTACGCCGCCACAAAGAAAAGATCAAAGAATCGGTAGCTGACGCGGTGAATCGACGTTCTATCACAAATACTGAGACAGGCGAAGATGTCTCAATTCCTCACAAAGACATTAATGAGCCCGTCTTTCATCAAGGCAAAGGCGGCCTGAAAGAACGTGTCCACCCAGGTAATGACCAATTTAGTACTGGCGACAAAATCGAACGTCCTAAGGGCGGCGGTCAAGGTGGAGGTTCTGGTGAAGGTGAAGCGAGCCAAGATGGTGAAGGCCAAGACGAATTTGTGTTCCAAATATCTAAAGATGAGTACCTTGATATTCTGTTCGAAGATCTAGAGCTACCTAATTTAGAGAAGAATCAAGTCAGCAAAATTACTGAATGGAAAACCCATCGCGCTGGTTATCAAACGGCAGGGGTTCCCGCCAATATTGCGATCGTGAAATCATTACAGCAATCACTTGCCCGACGTACCGCAATGACAGCGGGCAAAAAGCGTATGCTACACGAGCTAGAGCAAGAGTTGGATCGCGTTAAGATGTCTGAGCCAGCTCAGCTTCTTGAAGAACAGCGAATACAAGAAGAGATAAAGGTACTGCGTCATAAAATTCAGACTGTGCCTTTCATTGATACCTTCGATCTGCGCTTTAAGAATTATCAGCGCCGCCCTATCCCATCTAGCCAAGCTGTGATGTTCTGCCTGATGGATGTGTCAGGGTCAATGGATCAAGCCACCAAAGATATTGCAAAACGTTTTTATGTGTTGTTGTATTTATTCCTGACTCGTACTTATGAAAACGTTGATGTGGTGTTTATCCGTCACCATACCCAAGCCAAAGAGGTCGATGAACACGAGTTCTTCTATTCGCAAGAAACTGGCGGCACCATCGTATCCAGTGCACTGAAATTAATGAACGACATCATTGCCAAACGTTACCCAACCGGTGAATGGAATATATACGCTGCGCAGGCTTCCGATGGAGACAACTGGGCCGATGATTCGCCTCGTTGTCGCGAGCTTCTGACCAAACATCTACTGCCAAACTGCCAATACTACTCTTACATAGAAATCACTCGCCGTTCGCATCAAACCTTATGGCACGAGTACGAGAAACTCGAAGGGGATTTCCCAAACTTCGCGATGAAAAACATCCGCGCGGTTGAGGATATTTTTCCTGTCTTTAGAGAGCTTTTCAAAAAAGAGCACGCTTAGGGAGGCGGTATGACAACAACCAAAACGAAAAAGCCGACGAAGAGCAAAGCATTGCCAGATGGTCCAGATTGGACATTTGATCTACTCGAACGTTACCACGTTGAAATAAAACGAGTCGCAGAGCACTATCGTTTAGATAGCTACCCCAATCAAATTGAGGTGATCACTTCTGAACAAATGATGGATGCTTATTCAAGTATCGGTATGCCCATCAACTATAACCATTGGTCATTTGGTAAAAAATTCATACAGACCGAACAAGGCTACAAACATGGTCAAATGGGTTTAGCTTATGAGATTGTGATTAACTCCGATCCTTGTATTGCCTACTTGATGGAAGAAAATACTGTCACCATGCAGGCCTTAGTGATGGCCCATGCTTGCTACGGCCACAACTCTTTCTTTAAGGGCAACTATCTGTTCCAAACTTGGACCGACGCAAGTTCTATCATTGATTATCTGCTGTTCGCCAAGAAGTACATTGCAGAATGTGAACAAAAATACGGTGTTAAGGAAGTTGAAGAACTGTTGGACTCCTGTCATGCATTAATGAATTTTGGCGTGGACCGCTACAAACGACCTGAAAAAATTTCTATCGCCGAAGAAAAGTTACGCCAAGAAGAACGCGAGAGCTATTTGCAATCACAGGTAAATGATTTGTGGCGCACGGTTCCTAAATCGAAGGTCGAAGCTGAGAATGAAAAAACTCGATTTCCCTCAGAGCCGCAAGAGAACATTCTCTACTTTATTGAAAAGCATGCGCCTTTGCTTGAATCATGGCAGCGTGAAATAGTCCGCATTGTACGAAAAGTGAGTCAGTATTTTTATCCGCAAAAACAAACCCAAGTGATGAACGAAGGTTGGGCAACATTCTGGCACTACACCATACTGAATCATCTTTATGATGATGGGCTAGTGACAGACAGGTTTATTCTGGAGTTTTTACATAGCCATACCAGCGTCGTCGCGCAACCTCCATATAACAGTCAGTACTTCAGCGGTATTAACCCTTACGCGCTAGGTTTTGCTATGTTCCAAGATATTCGTCGTATTTGTGAACATCCGACCGATGAGGACAGAGAGTGGTTCCCCGATCTTGCAGGAACCGATTGGCTAGATGCGGTTCACTTTGCCATGCAAAACTTTAAGGATGAAAGTTTCATTAGCCAATATTTATCACCAAAAATCATACGTGACTTTAAACTGTTTGCCATTGTGGACGATGACCGCCAAAACTTTATCGAAGTCAGTGCTATTCACAATGATGTCGGCTACAAAGCAATACGTGAAAAATTAGCCGCGCAGTATAACTTGAGCAACTTAGAGCCAAACATTCAGGTTTACAATGTCGATGTGCGCGGCGATCGTTCGCTAACCTTGCAGTATGTGCCACATGATAGGATCCCTCTTGACGACAGTTACGAGCAAGTGCTTAAACACCTTTATCGTTTATGGGGTTTCGATGTCGTACTTGAAGAAGTCAAAGAGACCGGGCGTCGTGAAATTCTTGGGGCGTGCCCAAAACGTGGCGACTATGACGCTAACATCTAATATGACGAGAAAGGCCCTAATATAGGGCCTTTGATTTATTGGTTGGCGATAATGTGTCTAACTACCTCGAGGTCTTCAGGCGTATCAACGCCGGCGGCTGGTGCTTGTTTGGCCACCGCCACATGAATTTTTTCGCCGTACCAAAGTACACGTAACTGCTCTAAGCATTCAATTTTCTCAACGGCGGTTGGCTGCCAGTTGATGTACGTATTAATAAAACCTGCGCGATAAGCATAAATGCCGATATGACGCATCAGAGGCTGCGCAATGACTTTATCGTTACTCGCAAAATTATCACGATCCCAAGGAATGGTTGCACGACTAAAGTACATCGCATAACCGTCTTTATTTGTTAACACTTTCACCGCATTAGGATTAAACACTTCGGCTTGATCGGTAATTTCCACCGCAAGTGTCGCCATCGGCGCTTGACTGTTAGCTAAATTTTCCGCCACTTGACTAATAATGCTTGGTGGAATCAATGGCTCATCTCCTTGAACATTGACGATAATATGTTCGTCAGGTATGGCCATCTTTTTTACCACTTCGGCCAAACGTTCAGTACCAGATTCATGATTGGGTGAAGTCATACAAACTTGGCCACCAAACCCTTTCACTGCTTGCTCTACTCGATGATCATCCGTCGCGATGATGACGCTTTTTGCTCCCGCTTGAATGGCTTGGCCATAGACCCACTCAATCATTGGCTTACCACCAATCTCAGCAAGAGGCTTGCCAGGTAATCGCGTTGATTGGTAACGCGCCGGAATAACAACAGTAAATGACATTATCTGCCCTCGTCCATGCTCACTTTGCGCGCTTCAGGCTCTAAAAGTACGGGAATGCCTTCTTTAATCGGGTAAGCGAGGCGATCAAATTTACACACAAGCTCTTGCTTATCTTTATCAAATGCGAGTTTACCTTTACATACAGGGCAGGCAACAATCTCAAGCAGACGGTGATCCATACTTTTCCTTAACCTCTTTTATCTTATTGAGAATCCGCGTTTGGTCGAGCTGGCTAAACTGTGCAGTGACAGGCAGGTACCACCAATTATCTTTCGCGTAATTCGTACATTTTACCGCATCTTTCTCAGTCATGATGAGATGCTTACCTTTTGCCGCCAAAGCTTCTAACTGTAACGGTTCAAAATCTTTATGATCGGCAAAGCCTTGAGTGTATTTCAGGTCTGCGCCAAGTTGCTCAAGCGTATTAAAAAAGCGTGGCGGATGACCAATTCCTGCCATGGCAACTAGGCCTTCATCTAACTCAGTCACATCGACTTGCTGTCCTGTCACCATATTGACGGCTTGGGTCGGCGCAAGTGTCATCGCAAGCTCGCCATCTTCAGCTTGACCACCGTTAGTAATGACCAAATCGACTTCTAGTAATCGTTGCACCGATTCACGCAAAGGCCCGAGTGGCAGCAGTGATTGGTTGCCAAAGCGACGTGCACCATCAACCACAACAATTTCAACATCTCGCTCTAACGCATAGTGCTGCAATCCATCATCAGTAATAATGATATCAACACCCAAAGGCAGTAACGCCTTGACTGCATCACTTCTTTGAGGCGAAACAGCCACTGGCGCTGAGGTACGTTTGTGTATCAGCTTAGGTTCGTCACCACAATGTTTGGTTAATGTGTCTTGGCTTACCGTTAATGGATAACTCGGCGCCTTGGCGCCATAGCCGCGTGAAACTACTCCTGGTCGGTAACCTAGCTGTTGTAATTGCTCCACAAGCCAAATTACTACTGGTGTTTTACCATTACCACCAGCGGTAATATTGCCTACCACCACCACAGGAACAGGCGCCCGATAGGTCGGTTTTGATCCGCCTTGATACTGACATCGACGCGCTTGACTGATCACAGCAAACAACTGGCTTAGCGGCCACAGAAGTGGCCATAACAGGTATTTTAACGGCGAATTCTCAAACCAGATCTTCTCAATCAAGGTTAAGCACCAAACTGAATACGATGAAGCTGGGCGTATGCGCCATCTTTGTTAATTAACTCACTGTGACTGCCGCGTTCAACAATTTCGCCTTCATCTACGACTAATATTTCATCCGCACTTTCGATGGTCGATAGACGGTGAGCAATCACCAATACTGTTTTATTTTTCTGTAACTCATCGAGTGCTGATTGAATTGCTTTTTCTGATTCGGTATCGAGCGCCGACGTTGCCTCATCTAAAATTAACACTGGCGCATCACGCAGCAACGCACGAGCTATCGCAATCCGTTGACGTTGCCCACCAGACAAACTGGCACCATTTTCACCGATGACGGTATCTAAACCCTTATCCATGGTTTCGATAAAGTCCATTGCGTGAGCCAAACGCGCGGCATGTTCGATTTGTTCACGACTGTACTTTTCTGTCGCTGCATAAGCGATGTTATTAGCAATGGTATCGTTAAACAGATGAACGTTTTGCGAAACCAACGCAAAATGGGAACGTAAATTACTTAAGGTGTAATCACGAATATCGTGCTCATCAAGGTAAATTGCCCCAGTGTCGACGTCGTAAAAACGGGTAAATAAATTCGCAATGGTACTTTTACCCGAGCCCGAGCGGCCAACCAAAGCGACAGTTTTACCTTGAGGAATTTTGAAACTGACATTATTGAGCGCTGGTTTCTCTTTACCAGCATAAGTAAAGGTCACATCTTTGACTTCAATATCGCCGCGTACTTTGTCAGTTTGGTACTTGCCATTGTCTCTCTCTGTATCCAAATCCATCAGAGCAAACAAGGTTTGGCTCGCTGCCATACCACGCTGAAAATCTGAAGTAACGTTAGTTAGTGCTTTAAGCGGGCGCATAAGACCAAACATCGCCGAGAAAACAACCGTAAAAGTACCAGGAGTGAGTTCGCTACGTATTGAGTCAACACTGGCTAAAAATAGCACCACGACCAGAGCAATCGAGGCAATCAACTGGATCACTGGGTTTGCGATAGCTTGCGCTGCAACTAGCTTCATCGACTGCTGACGCATTTGGTTACTAACGTTGTCAAAGCGCTCTGTCTCAACGTGCTGACCGCCGTAGCTCAAGACCACTTTGTGACCCTTTAACATCTGCTCAGCGGCAGAGGTAACAAACCCCATCGTTTCTTGCATGTTTCTAGAAATCTTACGAAAACGCTTAGACACAACCCCAATACCCCATGCCACGAGAGGGGCGACAATGAACAAAACCAAGGATAGCTCCCAGCTGTTCCAGAACATCAGCACTAATAAGCCAACGATACTTGCCCCTTCACGTACAATACTGACCAAGGCACGACTAGTCGCACCTGCCACTTGCTCGGAGTCATAAGTAATGCGAGATAGCAACCCGCCTGCCGATTCTTTATCAAAGTAGGACACCGGCATATGCATAAATTGGTTAAAGATGGCTCGACGCATCTTCATGACAACGTTGCCTGATACCCAACTAAGGCAGTAGGTCGAGACAAAGCCACTTAGCCCGCGTACCACCATCATACCGAAAATAATAAAAGGCAAGATGCGTAAAAAGTTCGATTCTGCATCGCCAAAGCCTTCATCGAGAAGTGGCTTAAGCAAAGAAACCATGTAGGTATCAGCCACCGCATTGATAATCAATGCAACAACCGCGACCGCAAGACCTGCTTTGTATAAGCGGATGTAGGTCCACAAGCGTTTAAAGGTTTGCCAAGTAGTTTCGTCTTGATTCAGAGACATAGAAGTGCTTATTTTTCTTTTACAATATAGTCTCTATTCTACTCGGTTACGCAGCATCTGCCTATACCAAGTATTCCCTTTCACCGCCCTCATCGTAGTCAATGTGTAATGATCCGAATAGAATTTAACCGTTATCTGTCCATGGCTTCCCGTATCAAGCAATCTAGCACCTTGCTGTTGATAACGTTCGACGACTTGCTTATTAGGTAGATCCCAGCGACCGTATTTTGCTGTCGAGACTAACGCTATTTGCGGATTAACCGCTTTGATAAAATCAGGCAGCGAGGAAGTTCGACTGCCATGATGAGGCACGGTCATGATCTCGGCATCCAGTGAGGCTTCCCCTCGGATCAACAACCATTCAGCAATGGCTTCGACATCACCCGTCAAAAGAAGGCTAAATCCACTTTGACTCTCTGCGATTTTTAATACACATGATTGAGGATTAAAGGCTCGCGCTACCCTTGTCGGCGGCCACAAAGCGTCAATGGAAAGCCTGCCCCATTGCCAACTTTTCCCTTGCACGCAAGTGATGTTGCCCGTGTCGACTTGGCTGGTCATAATATCAGCCGGTGACCAACGCTGTGAAAGGTGACCAAAACCACCTGCATGGTCATTATCAAAGTGACTAATCGCCAACCAATCAACCTCTTTTACGCCATATTTAACCAGATAAGGCGTTAACACTTGCTCGGCAATACTCGAGTCATTCCACGCCGCGCCTGTGTCGTACAGTAAGACACGTTGGTCTTGCCGAATCACCACTGCTAAACCATGTCCTATATCCATCATCTCAAGCACCCATAACGGTTTCGCCCGCCAAGGTTGACTCAAGATCAGCAAGAGACACAATACAATCGCGACAGCTTTGATTGCGAGAAAAGGCATTAGCGCGACTAACAGTACGGCCCCACTAAGCCAGTACAACTCGTGATGCGAAAGCTCCCACCAGCCCCAATTCGAATGCTCTAGCGCCCAGTCCAGCGGCACAAAAAGCCAATCTAGGCCAATCCAAAGCCAAGACAGTGAGTCACATAATAGCGATGCAGTGGTTGCAATGAATAGCCAAGGGATGACCACCCAACTAAACCAAGGTACGAAAACTAAGTTATAAACCACCGCCGCGACGCTTACCCCCTGATACAACCAACTGACCAAGGGCGCCATAGCGATCACTATTACCATTTGCGCAAGGAGTAACTTAGCTAACCAGTGCCACCCCTTAGGGCAAAGCGCAATAAACACAAATACGCAGGCGACGGCATACATTGACATCCATAAACTGGCACTGACCACAGAAAAAGGCGCGATAAACAGTAACGCAGCCAAAACCAGCAACCACTTAAACGGATAAGATAAATTCCCGCCACGCAGTTGCACGCAACATAATACGATGCACATCAAAAGCGCTCGCTGGGTAGGGATGGAAAACCCCGCCAGCCAAGCATATGTCGTCGCCAAAGCCAAACCTGTTGCCATTGGTAACCAAACCCAGCGTGGAAAAAGAGCAAACAGCACTAGACCCATCAGCCAACCTAAAGAGAAGGCAATCCCAATATGTAAACCTGAAATTGCCACAAGGTGACTTAAACCGCTCTGTTTTAATTGCTGCCAAGTTTGAGAAGAGATATCGCTACGAAGACCAAACAATAAGGCTTGGATAAATGCTTGATGCTCGGTGTCTGCCGAAGCACGCTTGACGCTGTCAATCAACTGAGCTCGTCGATTTGTCCCACTCACCACATAGAAACTTCGCTTTGTATTAATGGATGCTTGACCAACAAGACCAGTTGCAAGCGCATACTGTTCACTATCAAAACCGACTTCATTAACAACCCCGACAATTGGACGTAGTGACACATCAGCAGAAATGAGCTGTTGTGGGACCAGTGCTATCGGCGCCGATAGATTAATTTTTGCGCGCGCACCAGTGGTCAAGGTGTGACCGTTAATTGATCTCACAATAACTATGCCACGAAAGCCGAATTTTATTGGTGTAAAAAAGCTGTCAACCTCAGCAGTTATGCTAATATCGTTCCCTGCTTGGAAAAGTGTTTCCGTTTGAAAGCGCATAAAATTACCATGTGCTAATACGACAACACACGCTAAAGCTAACCCAACAAAACCTCTCAATCTCCTATACTTGAAGGTCATCACTAAGATAACCCCGGCACAAAATAGGTAGCGCCAGTCTGGCAGTATCGGCCAGAAAGGACTGGTGGCCACCAGCGCAGAGAATGAGATTAGCGTCCAATAATGTAAGTAGAGAGTCATATTTACCGATGCCAAGGAAATTCATAAAACGCTTTATGCCTGACCACGAAAGAATTAAGCGTCAAAAGGCACTAAAGATTTTTGGCAATGTGCTATACAACCCTAACCTGTGGTGTTTGAACCGTCGTTCTGCCGCTGGGGCTTTTGCCGTGGGTCTTTTTATGGCTTTCGTCCCTCTGCCAAGTCAAATGATTATGTCAGCCGGGCTTGCGATCGCGTGTGGGGTTAACCTGCCTCTATCCGTGGCGTTAGTTTGGGTCAGTAACCCTGTCACTATGCCGGTGCTGTTTTATTTCGCGTACAAAGTTGGCGCTTGGGCGATGCATACCCCACCACAACATTTCCACTTTGAGTTATCGTGGGAGTTTTTACTTCATCAAATGAGCACGATTGGTCCGCCGTTTTTACTCGGTTGTCTGATCTGCGGCATTGTAGCAGCGATGTTAGGTTACTTTGGCATCACGGCATTGTGGCGCTACTCGGTGGTCAGAAGTTGGCAAAAACGTAAGATCAGAATAAGAAATCTACTCAAAAAATAAAAATTACGTTGCTCAGTTTCCGAGTCAATGATGGGCATGATGTAAGACAGATGTCAGATAGAAATGAAAAAGGACCGAAGGGTCCTTTTTTAGTCTTGGATTATTTTGCGCTCAGCACTGCGGCTGGATTAAGCCGACTTGCCCGAGAGGCAGGATACCAAGTCGCCATAAGGCTAAGACCGATAGCCGTCGATGAGACGAGCACCACATCCACCCAAGCGACCTGCGAAGGTAAGAAGTCGACAAAATAGATATCCCCGGATAAAAACGGGTGACCGATAAGCTGCTCAAGCGCTGAGATCATTGGCGTAAGATTAAGCGCGACAATCACACCGATAACGCTACCAGTAATACTGCCTAAAACACCGGAAAAGACGCCCTGCCAAACGAAGATTCGCTTCACTAAACCATCGCTTGCCCCCATGGTGCGCAAAATAGCAATTTCGCCCGCCCGATCTTTTACCGCCATCATCAAGGTCGACACGATATTAAAGCTTGCGACGCCAATCACTAACACCATGACGAGATACATAATGGTGCGTACCAGTTGAATATCACGATAAAGGAAACCGAACTTCTGCTGCCAACTACGCAAATAAACATAGTCATTGAGCGTGTTACCAGCCTCGCGAACAATTTGCGTCGCTTGCAGCACATCCGTCACCTTGACCGCCACTCCTGTCACACCTTGGCCGAGTTTGGCGTAGGATTGAGCGTCTGCTAATGGAATCAATGCCAAGTTATGGTCGATTTGCCCGTTGAGAGTTAATAAGCCCGCCACTTTTACTCGCACTCGTTTCGGTGCTTGCACCTTAGTCGTTGGCCCGTTAGTTGGGATCATTAGCGTCAGGTAATCACCCTTATCCACATTAAGCAGATCAGCCACACCTTGACCTAAAATGACTTGCTGATTTCCGGCCTGAAACATCGACCACACCTGTGAATCAATAAATGCACTCAGGCTGGAAACGCGACTTTCAGCACTAGGGTCGATGCCTCTGACTTCAAGCGCTTTAAGTTGAGTGCCTTTTTCAGCCAATGCGGTGAGCTTTACAAACGGCGCCGCTGCATCGATCTTTGGATGCTTTTCTAGCTGTGAAATCACCGATTGCCAATCAGTTAACGGCCCTCGAACCCCTTCAAATTCACCATGAGAAATAACCGAAAGTACGCGATTATTGAGCTCACGTTCAAATCCATTCATGGCAGACAAACCAATGATGATCACTGCGACCCCAACGGCAATACCCAGTGTCGATGAAAGTGAAATAAATGACACCATTTTGTTACGCTGTTTCGCACGGCTGAAACGTCCACCAATAAGCAGAGACAAAGACGATAACATTTAGCGGCCCTCGACATTAATCAACAAACCGTCTTGCATATGCAGTTGACGATCCATCTTCGCGGCCAGCTCTCCATCATGGGTGACGACTAAAAACGCTGTTTGTGACTCTTGGTTTAACTCGCGCATCAAATCATAAATCGACAATGCCGTTTTATGATCAAGGTTTCCAGTTGGCTCATCGGCTAACACCAGATCGGGGCTATTCACCAGCGCTCGAGCAATCGCCACGCGCTGACGTTCTCCGCCAGACAATTCAGACGGACGATGTTCTAAGCGATGACTTAGCCCTACCTTATCGAGCAGTTTTTTGGCCGCCTGTTTAGCCACATTGGCTTTCGCGCCACCAATCAGCAGTGGCATCGCCACATTTTCTATGGCACTAAAGTCCGCGAGAAGGTGGTGGAACTGATAGACAAAACCAAGATGCTGATTGCGCAGTTTTGCCTGATGATTGGAGCTTAATGTCGATAGGTCATGACCTAAAAAGGTCACGTGTCCAGCGGTTGCATCATCAAGCGCACCCAAGATATGCAGTAAGGTACTTTTCCCTGATCCCGACGTACCAATGATCGACACCAAATCGCCCCGCTCTAAACCAAAGCTCACTCCTTTGAGAACTTGTGTATCGAAGGTACCTTCACGATAGATTTTACATATATTGTGACACTGGAGAAGGTTACTCATATCTTAAAGCCTCAGCTGGTTTAACGGTGGATGCGCGGTAAGAAGGAAACAAAGTCGCGGCAAGGCTGAGCGCAATCGCCAACGCGATAACAATAGCGATCTGAATCGGATTTATCATAATAGGCAACTCCCCCCCAACAGAAAATAACACCACGCCCATGCTCTCAAGCAGTTGATTAAGGTTATTCGCCAACACAATTCCCAAGCCGCCGCCAATTAGAGCGCCAATCACACCGCTACTCGCCCCTTGAACCATAAAGATTGCCAGTACTTGCCTGTCTGTCATCCCTTGCGTTTTCAAAATTGCCACTTCAGATTGCTTCTCCATCACCACCATAATAAGCGCAGAGATGATATTGAATGCGGCAACACCGATAATCAGACCAAGCATGAGTCCCATCATGTTTTTTTCCATCCGCACGGCCTGAAATAGTTCACCACGCTGATCGCGCCAATCTTGCCATGTCCAGCCGTCGGGCAAAGGCTCATTACTTAAATCCGACACAACGAATGGGTCATTAAAAAACAGCCGCCAGCCTGTCACTTGACCGTTTTTCATCCGCATCAATTTAGCCGCATCTTGTACATGGGTCAGCATCAGTTGCCCATCAACATCAGAGCCTGTGTTATAGATACCCGCCACCGTGAATAAGCGCTGACTCGGGATTCGGCCCAGTGGGGTAAATTGACTAGCGCTGGTTACCATTAAACGAACCTTATCGCCAAGCGATACGTTGATTGAACGTGCCAAGGTATGACCTAAAAACAGTTGATATTCACCCGCTTTTAGATTGGAGAGTTGCCCGGCAATCAAATGTGTTTCGAGCGGATCATGCTGTGACGGCTGAATACCCAATAGTAAACCAGCACTAAGTTGGCTCGGGCTTTGGATAATCGCTTCACTTTGTACCACAGGTTCAGGGGTACCTGCGTTCGACATTTGAGAGATAAAGTCCGGGGGTGTTGCTTGCAATGCGGTGTTTCCGGAGTCTTGTGAAATAATCGCTTGCGGCAATACGCCAAGAATACGCCCTTTGAGCTGGGCTTCAAAACCGTTCATCACCGACAACACCGTGACCAAAGACATCACGCCTATGGTGATGCCCGCCGTTGACATGAAGGAAACAAAGCGACTAAATCTATCACCGGAGCGCCCACGCAGATAACGCAAGCCAATGAAGGTGGAGACAGGATGAAACATAGTAGCAACCAAATATGCAGCCAAAAGACTTAATAATGGCGTTTACTCTACCGATTAATTGCGGGCACGTGTAGTGTTTAATTGCCAATTGATGGTTAAAATATGGAATAAACAAAGGGATAGCTTGATTACTTGACTGGTATAACGATAATCAATGCTATAAGCACAAGGAATCACACATGTCTGACCAAGAATTCTTTACCGTTAATCACACCATCACCGTCAATATAGAAGCCTTGGCTAACGATGTGTCCTTACCCAGTTTCGAAAAGTTTGAAAGTGAGATTCCGGCACCCTTTATCGTCGCCAGTGAATTTAGTCACCTTGATCTTCTCAATGACAGTGCTCGTAATGAATTGAAAAACAGCGAATTTAAACATGTTATTCAACTTCTCGATACGCAAAACTCGAAACTCAACCTGCTGCTTACTTTCATGTTATCCCAACAAGATGATGAGAAACAGCGCTGCCAAACGCACTCTTTTGGCGCTAGTCAGTTCACCTATGTGTCGGATCATAATCTCCACCCCGCGACTAAGGTGCGCGTCAAAATGTTTCTAGATCACCCTGCAGCCGCTATTTACTGCTATGGTCATGTGGTAAAAGTCGACCAACACGATGACGGACACTTAATTACCATCAATTACGATCTTCTGCGTGATGTTGACCAAGATTTATTGATCAAAGCGGCCCTGTTCCAACAACAAAAACTCTTACGTCAACGCTCACTCGATCGCAACAAATAAAATAGATTATGCCCAATACATCATTACTCACTCTGGCAGCCGCTCATGGCGCTGGAGACAAAAAACAAATTGGTAACCTTCATGGCGCTGCTCTTGCGTTGGCGATCGCTGAAATTGCTGATGCGCATGCAGGTCATACCTTGCTGGCCGTACCAGATCCACAAACAGCACTAAAACTGCAACAGGAAATAGAGCAATTTACCGCGCAAGACGTCGCGCTATTTCCTGATTGGGAAACGCTGCCCTACGATAATTTCTCGCCACACCAAGAAATCATCTCGGATCGTATATCGCGTCTCTATCAACTTCCGACCCAAGCCAACGGCATCACAATTGTACCTATTAGTACATTGCTGCAACGCCAGTCGCCACGCGAATTTTTGCTGCAGCACACACTGATGGTCAAAGTCGGCGAGCTGTTTTCGCTCGAGAAACTGCGCCTCCAACTGGAGAAATCCGGCTACCGTCACGTCGACCAAGTTTTTGGCCCTGGCGAGTATGCCAGTCGTGGTTCGATTCTCGATCTATTTCCTATGGGTTCAGATGCACCCTATCGCATCGATTTTTTTGATGATGAAATAGATACGATTCGTACCTTTGACCCCGAGAATCAACGCTCGATTGAAGACACTCAACAAATACGCCTACTGCCGGCCCATGAGTTCCCGACCACTGAAAGCGCCATTGAAGATTTTCGCATTCGTTGGCGCCAGCGCTTTGAAGCGCGTCGTGAGCCTGAGTCGGTCTATATGCAAGTATCCAAAGGCACCTGGCCTGCTGGTATCGAGTATTGGCAGCCGCTGTTTTTTGAGCAAACCGAAACTCTGTTTGACTACATTCCCGATAACAGTCAGTTGGTGACCGTTGGGGACATTGAAAAGGCCATTGATACCTTTTTGACCGATGTTGACTACCGCTACGACCAGCGCAAAATTGACCCACTTAGACCACTTTTGCCCCCATATGAACTGTGGTTAAAGAAAGACGAGCTGTTTGGTCACTTTAAACCTTTGCCGCAAAGTCAGCTGTTTATCGACCCGATTAGTGAAAAACAAGGCCGTAGCAACCTTGAGCTCTTGCCGCTACCTGACCTTAGCGTTCAACATCAAAACAAAGAGCCGATGTCTGCCCTGCGTCAGTTCAGCGAAACCTTTAGCGGAAAAATCGTTTTTTCTGTTGAGTCAGAAGGTCGCCGTGAGGCTTTGCTAGAGCTGTTGCAACCAATCAAACTCAGACCCGAATCCGTCGAGAACTTTGCTCAGGCGTTAAGTGCTAAAGAGAAGTTCAGTTTAATACTCGGCGCCGCAGAACACGGTTTTGTCTACGGCAATGATCACATCGCTCTTATCTGTGAAAGTGATTTGCTCGGCGATCGCGTCATTCAAAAACGGCGCAAAGACCGCAAGAGCACCAACAGTGACGCGGTGATCCGTAACCTCGCGGAACTTAAACCTGGCCAACCTGTTGTCCACATTGATCACGGTATTGGTCGCTATATTGGTCTACAAACCCTTGAAGCCGGTGGCATGACCACGGAATACGTGACGCTCGAATACCAAAATGACGCCAAACTGTATGTTCCGGTCGCCTCGTTAAACTTAATCAGTCGCTACTCAGGGGGGGCGGAAGATGGCGCACCATTGCATAAACTCGGTGGTGAAGCTTGGACAAAAGCGCGCCGTAGAGCGGCAGAGAAGGTGCGTGATGTGGCCGCAGAATTACTCGATGTTTACGCCAAGCGAGAGATAAAATCTGGCTTCAAATTCATGCTCGACCGTGGTCAATATGCAACCTTCAAAACGAGCTTCCCATTTGAAGAAACAGACGATCAAGCGATGGCCATTAATGCCGTGCTGTCTGATATGTGCCAAGCCAAAGCGATGGACCGTTTAGTCTGTGGTGATGTTGGTTTCGGTAAAACGGAGGTCGCGATGCGCGCCGCATTCGTGGCCACCGATAACGACAAACAAGTTGCGGTCCTCGTTCCAACCACCCTGCTTGCCCAACAACACTTTGAAAATTTTCGCGACCGTTTCGCTAACCTGCCAATTCGAGTCGAGGTTCTGTCTCGTTTCAAATCAGCCAAAGAGCAGAAACAAGTCATGCAAGATATTGAAGATGGCAAAGTTGATCTTGTCGTCGGTACGCACAAGTTGCTGTCAAACGATATCAAGTTTAAAGATTTGGGCCTGCTCATTGTGGATGAAGAACACCGTTTTGGGGTGCGTCAAAAAGAGAAAATGAAAGCAATGCGTGCCGATGTGGACATTCTCACCCTAACGGCAACCCCAATACCACGAACCCTCAATATGGCGATGAGTGGCATGCGCGATCTGTCGATCATTGCGACGCCACCAGCGCGCCGTCTGGCGATAAAAACCTTCGTTCGCCAACGTGATGACGCCGTGGTGCGCGAAGCGGTTCTGCGAGAAGTTATGCGTGGTGGCCAAGTTTACTTCTTGCACAATCAAGTCGAAACCATTGATAAAATAGCGGCAGATTTAGAAAAACTTATTCCGGAAGCGCGCATCACAGTGGCTCATGGACAAATGCGCGAGCGTGAACTTGAGCGCGTGATGAATGACTTCTATCACCAGCGCTTTAACCTATTGGTGTGTACCACGATTATTGAAACTGGTATCGATGTTCCGACTGCCAATACCATTATCATGGACAGAGCAGATAACCTTGGCTTGGCTCAACTGCACCAATTACGCGGCCGTGTAGGTCGTTCACACCACCAAGCTTACGCCTATTTGCTGACACCACACCCTAAGGCGATGACCAAAGACGCGATTAAACGCCTCGATGCTATTGCCTCACTCGAAGACTTGGGCGCCGGTTTCACTCTCGCGACTCACGACCTTGAAATCCGTGGCGCAGGTGAACTGCTCGGCGATGAACAAAGTGGTCAGATTCAATCGGTCGGGTTCACTCTCTATATGGAAATGCTCGAACAAGCCGTCGAAGCTCTTAAGCAAGGTAAAGAACCATCATTGGATGAGTTGTTACGTGACCAGACGGAAGTCGAGATGCGGGTTCCCGCGTTATTGCCCGACGACTATATCCCTGATATTAATACCCGTTTATCTATGTACAAACAGATCGCCAGTGTCAGCTGCGAACAACAACTGGCTGAACTTAAGATTGAGCTGATTGATCGCTTTGGTTTACTGCCCGATGCAGCCAAGAATCTACTGTCTGTTGCACAACTAAAACTTACGGCAGCAACACTCAAAGTGAGGAAGGTTGAAGCGCACGATAAAGGTGGCTTTATCGAATTCTATCCAGATGCTGACATTAACCCGATGTACTTAGTTAAACTATTGCAATCTCAGCCACAAAAATTCGCGATGGATGGCCCAACTAAGTTCAAGTTTACAATACCATTAGTCGATAGACGTGAGCGCATTCAGTTTGTGAATGACATGTTGGCAGAATTCCAGCAAAATCTATTACCTAAGGCTTAGAAAGTCCACCAATTAACTTAAAGGTGCAATGCACCTTTTCTTGGAGTTGTAATGAAGACATTGATCCCGCTGTTACTGATGCTGGTTGCAATGCCGTCGATGGCACAGCGTCAGTTTGATATCGAAGTGATCATTTTTAAACGTGCGGTTGAAGCTGAGCAAACCTCAGAGTCATGGCCAAACAAGCTGCCTGAGATTGATCTTACTCGCGCAGGCTCTTTTGCCGATGCCAGCTTTCGTGCCAATAAAGGTGTCATGATGCTGCCTTACTCAGACTATCAACTAACCGGTGAAGTGCAAAAGCTTAAGCAGCACGCAGGTTTCGAGGTGCTGATGCACAAAGCCTGGCGTCAAGGTGACCAAGGGCGTTTGGGCGCACCTATTTTTCACGTTCAAGCCGGAAAAGACTACTCGAATCAATTTAAACCCGACGGCTCAATGCTTGGCGATAATAATGGCGATCAAGTCTTGGAAGGGGTAACCGAAGAGACGATCCCACAGCCGCTCTACGAACTTGACGGTAAGTTGCAAGTGTATGTCGAACATTACTTGTATGCCGATGTAGAAATGGATCTGAAACAACCAAGTGTACGTGACATTATCTTGCAAGAACGCCAACCGCAATTAGCAGCCGCTGATGCTGATACGCCAACACTAAACGCTCAAGACCAAACCACCCAAGTCGGTATGATGGAAGAAATTTCACCTACCGTTGTGAAGCAAGAGTTTCTTAAAAGCTATCGTTTGGATCAAAAACGCCGCATGCGCAGTACTGAGACTCACTACCTTGACCACCCTCTGATGGGGGTTATCATCCAAGTCCGTCGAGTCAACCAATAATGATTAGCCCTCATTGCGAGGGCTTTGTTTTATGAGCCCAGATTACCAAATCATCACCCAACAGCTGACATTGCGATTAATTGATGCTCCAGAAAGCGACAAGCTGCAAGACTGCATCCTCGCATCTCCTAGTCTGCATCATTGGATAGACTGGTGTCATTGTGACTTTTCATCCCAAGAAGCAGAACGATTTTTATTAGCAACGCGCCTCAATTGGGTTAAAGGGGATGCGTATGGCTTTGGTGTGTTCTGCCGAACAACTGACGAGCTCATTGGTATGGTGGCGATCAACGAGCTGTATCACACCTTTAATATGGCGAGTATCGGCTACTGGATAGCGGACAAATATCAAGGCAAAGGCTTGGCTAAGAAGGCGGTAAACGCACTGATTGAATTCTGCTTTTCGCAGCTAAAACTGACACGTATTGAAGTGGTTTGCGATCCGAAAAACCTCGCGAGCCAAAAGTTGATCGAAGCGTGTGGTGGCGAATTTGAATGTCAGGCGAAGAATCGCTTTATCTTTGCAGGTAAACCTCAAGTGGGCTTGGTTTATTCAGTCATCCCAGACTAGAAGCTCACAAAACGACAAAAGCAGCCCACATGGGCTGCTTACATTGATGGCTTCAAGTTAATTAGAACTCGTAATTGACGTTGAGCTCTAGAGATTGCTCTGTACCAAACCAACAGTTAGATTGGTCATAACAGGTGTAATACTCTTCGTTAAATAAGTTGTTAACCAATAGATTAGCGGTGGCACCCGCTAGAGCATCGCTCGCGGCCCCCAAATCGTAGCCTACTGATAAATCAACCACGGTGTAAGCCGGCACTTTACCTTGAGTATTTGTTGCATCCCTCTCCATCTCACCCATATAACGAGCACCAACACTCCAACGCGTTGCCGCTAACGGGCCACCATAAACATAATAATTACTCCATAGATTAGCAGCGTGGGTTGGTACGTAAATAGGCGTCGTACCTTCAAGGTCTGGGTTGGCATCTTGCGTTACTTCCATATCAATATAAGTGTAGTTGGCGTTAACATCCCAATCTTCCGTCACCGACCATCGACCCTCGACTTCCATACCTTGAGAGCGAACTTCACCCAATTGAATCTTTGCCCGATAGCTTGGATCCGCCGGGTCTGGCGCAATCGAGTCTTTCTTGGTGATGTAAAAGTATGATGCCGTAAGTTGTTGTGATCTATCAGCAGAAAGGTATTTCACCCCAAACTCTACCTGCTCACCTAACTGAGGCTTCAATGAGTGACCGTTAATGTCGGTACCTGCGGCTGGCTCAAAGCTCGTAGCGTAACTTACAAATGGAGAGGCGCCATTTTCTAGCTCATACATAGCACCAATGCGGTAAGAAAATTGGTTGTGATCGGCTGTTTGTGTGCCATCGCTCGCCGGGCTCAAGCCAGTCTTATCGTCACTTGCCTTAAATAGGTCGAAACGTCCACCCGCAAGCAGAACTAATCCATCGTAACGAACTTGGTCTTGGAAGTATAAACCCAGTTGTTCGGTCGTTATGTCATGCGATTCACGGTAATTCTCTTGAAGCTGGCTGTTATCAAGCAACTCATTATTTGGAAGGTATGCATCAAACCCGTAGAATCCTGTATTCGCTGTAAACTCTTGATATAAAGAGTCACCTGCGAGTTTTAGGTAATCGATACCAAACAGTAGGTTTTGCTCTAGGCCGCCAATTTCAATAAGTCCCGAAATTTGGTTATCGATAGCAAAGCTTTGAGACTTCTCATCCGTGCTATACACGTTGCGCATTAAACGACCAGTCGCAGGATTAAAGTTGGTACTGCGATGGTAGGTATTTTTTTGAGATAGGGACGCATCGGAATAACGGGCATTCTGTAGGAAAGTCCAGTTAGGGTTGAGCTGGTGATTGACCTTATAACCGAGCATAAAAACTTCGCGCTCAAAAGTGCTCCAGTTTTTATCGCCCATAGACACAGAAGGCTCACTGGCTTTCAATGCTTCAAGCGGCATTGCAGAGTTTATGCCCATTGAAGGATCGTTCTGATAATAAAGATTGAAGTTAATTAATGTTCTATCAGATACCTGCCAATCTAACGATGGAGCAACCACATAACGCTCTTCTTCACCATTATCAACTTGGCTGTCCTGTTTACGTGCAAGTGCAACCAAACGGTATGAAAATTCACTATCAGCCAAATGCCCCGCAGTATCAATTGATGCTTGTGTTAAGTTTCTTGAGCCTGCGGATAGGACCACTTTTGTAGAACGGTATTCTTGAGGCGTCTTCGCAATCATATTGACCATGCCACCCGGTGGCATCGCCCCGTAAAGCACCGATGTGGGCCCCTTAAACACTTCTACTTGCTGAATTGCGATTGGGTCAATCTGAGGTTGTAGGTTCCAACCTGTGAGGAAGGGTAAAATCAATCCATCATAATAGCTTTGCTTGTTAGTAAAACCACGAATAGAAAACGTGTCATACATAGTCACCGAAGCACCCTTTTGCTCCGTCACAACACCTGGCGCATAGCGAAGGGCTTGATTCAAAGACTTGACACCTCTTTGCTCTAACTGCTCTTGATCAATAATCGTAATACCCTGAGGGGTTTCTTCTGGCTCCAGCGCCGACTTGGTGGCGGTATTCCGATAGGCTTTGCCTAAAACAGTGACAGTTTCTACACTAGAGTCTGTCACAGCAGCGTTTTCCTGTGCCGATGCTTGCACAGAGAACGCCGTCAGTAACGCGACTGCCAGTGATGAATAGTTAAAACGAGCGTGAGTTGTCATGATTCCCTCGGTACCAATAATTAACACAAATAATAATAAATCTCATTTGCATTGTATGTATTTGGCGAAGGGATAATTAACAATTTGGTGCAAATTAGAAAGAACTTGGTCTATTTTGCTAGCATTGGACCTGCGGGCGATGAAAAGCGCGATCTGCCTATTGAACAAAAATCTCAATAAAGAGCAAGACATCGGGATGATTACGACTTAATAATAGGAATCCAGTACTCCATTTCAGCATCACAGGCATCGGGTTGATAACCCAATGGATACACTTCGAGTTCATAACCATCTACGCCACGATAACCAGAACTTGGTAGCCAGTTAAGCACAAACCAACTCAAAGTATGTCGCAAAGCCTCAATAGGCCCACAATGTTTTACCACGGCGTAAGTTTGCTTAGGAATAGTCAGTACCTCTAATCGCTCAGAGATAATGCTCGGTAACTGGGGGATTGCAACACCTTCATCAAGCTCGACACTAGCCCAATAGTGAATATTCGTGCCATCAAAGCAAGACTGAGTAAGGTCGACAACACCAACAAACTGCAGCACGTTATCATTTGGAAGCGTCATTTCATGTGCCAACCGCCCCCAAAGTTCAGGGACTTTCTGTACAAAATCTTGAGTAAGTGAAAATAAGCCCGTGATTTCTGATGTGATGCCTTTGACAAGAAAAGGCTCTCTTTCATCAATACGAACCTCAACAAAACTGAGCCCTCCCTTGTCGGCGGCACTCACGGTTTTAGACACTTGTATCGGTTTTCTCAACCCGACTCTTTTACCCGCTTTTCTATACTGGCTTGGACTCGTCCCAAACAACTGCTTAAACGAACGACTAAAGCTAATTTCAGAATTGAACCCAAGCCCAAGCGCAATATCTATCACACGCTCTGTGCCATCAAGCAACTCTTCCGCCGCTTGGCTTAACTTCAGCTCTCTCACATAGTTTGCCACGGTAAGCCCCGTTTCGGCTTGAAACACTCTTTGTAGTTGCCAACGAGACCAACAACTTTGTTTCGCAATATCCTCTAGCGATAACGCACAACTGAGGTTGGCGTGGATATAAACCAGAACACGGTTAATACGATCAAATGCAGGTGTGTTTATATTCAAGTTTTCATATTCTCTATCGTTGGCAACGGGCTATTACCGTCACCAGTGCTTTGACACTTAACAAGGTTCGTATTACTTACAAACCGTCCACACAAAATTTATGCATAGCCAAAAGACAGATGATCCATTGGTAGGTTGGCTATAATTGCGCTCAATGATAATGCAACTGGTTCTCATTTAAAATGATAAGTTAACAATCATCACGATCTGCAAGCTATCGGTGCCCTGGATGAGTCTCCTATCCAACTGACAGGCCATCCAGATCCCGCCAGACCAATGCTAATGAAAAGTTGAGCTAGTAATAGAAGGTGTCAGGCAAATAGTGTTGACCACGCGGTGGTGTCTTACCTAAGTTGCCGATTGAGATATAAAAAAACCGGAGCAATTTTGCTCCGGTTCCAATGCCGTACTATTGATCAGTGTAATTTCAAATTAGGGCGAAGTACACGGTTGATGCGCCCCATCAAAATGATCAGCGCGGTCTTAAACAAGCCATGTAATGCCATTTGGTGCATACGATATAGTGATATGTACACCACACGTGCAATACGACCTTCAACCATCATTGAACCTTTGGTGAGGTTCCCCATCAAGCTACCTACGGTTGAGAAGCGACTGAGTGAGACCAATGACCCCTTGTCCTGATAAACATAAGGCTTAAGTTCACGGTTATTCAGTTTTGCGACAATATTAGAAAACGCACGACTGGCCATCTGGTGAGCCGCTTGAGCGCGAGGCGGTACAAACGTTCCGTCAGCTTGAGTACATTGAGCCAAGTCACCAATCACGAAAATATCATCATCACGTGTGGTTTGAAGCGTCTCTTTGACCACCAGTTGATTAATACGGTTAGTTTCAAGCCCAGCGAGATCTTTAATAAAGTCTGGCGCTTTAATACCGGCAGCCCAGACCATAATCTGAGCCGAGATCTTATCGCCCTCTTTTGTCACTAAACCGTCAGCTTCGGCTTTCGTTACCATGGTGGCAGTACGAACATTAACGCCAAGTTTGGTCAATTCGTGATGCGCCGCAGAAGAAATACGTGGTGGTAACGCTGGTAGAATACGCTCGCCCGCTTCAATCAGATTGACGTTCAGCTTGCTTGAATCTAGATCGCCAAAACCATAGGTACGTAATTCTTTTACAGCATTATGGAGCTCTGCAGAGAGTTCGACACCAGTAGCACCAGCACCAACAATCGCAATATCGACCGTACCGTTACCATTTTTGGCATGCAGTTTTAAAAATTGATTATTCATCTCGCTGCGAAAACGATGCGCCTGCTCTGGGCTATCAAGGAAGATGCAGTGTTCACGCACGCCTGGCGTGTTGAAGTCGTTCGAGGTTGAACCAATCGCCATAACCAGAATGTCGTACTCTATTTCACGACTTGGCATCAGCAGTTCACCATGATCATCTTTGAGCTCATGCAATTTAATGACTTTGCGCTCGCGATCGATGTCTTGCAAACTGCCCATTTGAAAATCAAAATGGTGGTTTTTGGCGTGGGCGCGATAGCTCAGAGCATCGACACCTTCATCCAAAGAGCCGGTCGCCACCTCGTGCAATAACGGTTTCCATAAGTGACTCGCCTTGCGATCGACTAAGGTTACTTTTGCACGCCCTTTACGGCCTAATGTACGTCCTAGTTTGGTAACAAGCTCTAAACCGCCCGCACCGCCGCCTACTACGATAATTCGTGTCACAGCAACTTTCCTCAAAACTAATTTTAAATTGACTCGAGCCGATATTCGTCCCGATGGAATTCTATATTTTGGGGTCACCTGCGGAGTTCGCTCCGCCTCAGGTGTCAACCATGAGGGTCAGATAAACGACACGCTTATTGGATAAATGAGTTAATAACTCAAGACTAACCTCTGGGGTCAGCGCAAAATATGGGCAAGTTTTTCACTCGCTCTCAATTTTTTTTGATATTTATCAAAAAATTTATAGTTGATTCATTATATAGCTCAAACTTTGGTTCGCAACCAAAGAATGCACTTATCTTAGATATATTTACTTGCTCAAAAATAGCGGGCAAACAAAAAAGCGACATTGTTACTTAATGTCGCTTTTTCTGTATAATTGACGTCAATTAACTGTGTTTAAACGCTTTCATGGTTTGAAGATGTTGCGAGATCTTTTTAAATTTATGAGTTTGAGTTTCATCCCAAATGATATCGTAATACGCTTCTAATTCCGCGGCAGTTTTACTATTGTCATGAATTTCATTCGATTTAGATAAAATCACCAGACAACGCCCTTTATTCTTACCTCTAAACTCAGCAACACATTTCGTTGCAATATCTTCGTACTCTTCCGGACGATCAATTCGTCCCTGCATAGTGCGCTCAGGATGCAGATTAGGGTTAAACATCACCTGTTTAATACCACATAGAAAGCCGATTCGTTCGGACCAATACGCCCCCAGCCCAACGCCACATATCATCGCCTGCTTGTCACCTGATTGTTCAATTACCTTGTGTACTTCTTTTAACAAGTACTGCATATCATGCTTGGGGTGCAGGGTGCTGTAGTTGATGAAACGAATATCATCATCGATGAATTGCAACTGGAGCACTTTTTCGTGGTTACCTGGGCTAGTTGAATCAAAACCGTGTAAATAAATAATCATTGTAAATCCCCCGATCCTTGTGTATTAAATCTACCACGAAAGCTAAGGTTTAAAAGTTAACGGTTTGAGATATCTAGCCCCGAGACACAAAACAGTGATCTTAACTGCAAAATGTTTTCTGCAGTTGCTGCGCCTGGGTTAAATATTGCTCATCTCCCCACAACTGATAAGCGAGTAGATACCAAAGCATTGCCATCATTGTGGCGCGCGGTTTCCATGCCATCACACCTTCAACCCAATCATCGACCCCTTCTATGTTACGCAATTGACAGTAACGATATATCGCCTCGAGTGGTTTTTCATCCATCACATCAATACTCAACGTCAAATCCAAACGTGGATCCGCTATCACGGCATACTCCCAATCGATGACTTTATTACCACTGGTGGTTTTAACCATGTTGTAGCCCGCTAAATCAAAATGACACAAAGTGTGACCAACATCGGCTAAAGCAGGAGCAGTGCGCCAATGCTGGTAGATAGATTGGTAGGGTTCACACTTGTTGTGGTCATTGAGCAACATCCAGTAATGATCAACACGTGCTGTAAAATTGAAAGGTGCAACGGGTATACGTTGCGTATCAAGCCTATGGATTGTAATCATGGTTTTAAGCAATGCATCAAACGACAGATCATTGGTTAAGGCGTCTCCTTCGACCCAATCAACCAATAACCCTTGATCATTGATATACACCGCTTTCGGTCCAATATGGCTATCTTCTATCGCCGCTAGAATCTGGTATTCCTGAAAACGGGATATAGAAAAGGCTTTGGTAATCTGTGTCGCTGGCCGCCAAACATACGCGTTGCTATCGTTGGTGACCACTTTCCAACAGCGATTAGTTAAGCCGCCAGTCAAGGTTTGCGCATAGGCGGGAGGAGCAGAAAAGAAGTGCTCGAGTGACAGTAAAGAGCGGTCAAGTTGACTTGCCTCATCCCATGACATTCTCGCCATCGTACACCCCTTCTCTGATTGGCAGTGTTGGTTACATACCTAAAAAGCTTTTTGACGCTTGTTTACGAATTTCGGTTTCATCAGCCCATTCAATCAGGCCCGTTTCAAGATCCAGTAAACGCATGGTCATCTTGTAGTAAACATCTTTATCACTGCCCGCATTTTTGGCAATGCTAGACAGGTTGCCGTACATCATGTATTGAGCACCGACCATTTTACCAAATTGAATCGCTGTGCTTTGATTAACTAACTCATCATTGTTTTGGAAGTTAAGTTGCTCACGAACGGACTCGACTCTGCCCATATCAACAAAACGGAACTTACCGGAATTCAGCATCTTAGTACTAATTGTATCAGTAATAGACTCTGTATCGATGTGTTCACTGGTTTTATTTTTTATACGCTCAACAAAAACAATCGGACGCGAATCACGCGTAATCGCTGCAACCGATCCCGACATCATCATGCTATCCACCATTTCGCCTGCAATTTTTTGCAAGTCTGTTGAGCCAAAGTCGATAGTGGTAGTTTCAACGGCTTGCGCATCACCGTAACTCACTTGATTCGAACAGCCACCTAAAACCACCGCTAAACCAAGCAGTGCAACTACACTTTTATTCATGATTAGTTCCTCTAAATATTTTGGGTTAATTATTGATCTGATTGACGAATCTGAATTCGGAACTGACGTCCGTTCGGATTAATCGAGACTTCCGACAGTGATACCTCTTCAGTTCCACGGATCACTGCTTGTCGCCAAGGACTTAGCTTAGTGTTCACTTCTAGACCTTGGTCGTCATACCAGTAAAAACGGTACTGTACATGTTGATCGCCCGAATAGTGACTGACTAGACGAACCGCACCACGCGCTCGACCATCTACCTCGGTTGTTGATATATCATCAATGACTAAACGCCCAGCTAAGACGTTATCACCAAAAATAACGGTTTGAGATGCGCCATCAATGCGCAATCCCGCCGTGTTATCAGCACAACCTAGCAGGGTTAATGCCACAAATGCGAAGCTAAGCCATTTTTTCATCGTATATTTCCTAACTGTTTATGCCAAATGATTACATTATTACCTTGTCGAGAGAGCCAAACTAATACCGTGTTCCCTTGCTCAACACGAAATCGATAAGGCTGTTCATTAACGATTAACACTTGCTCACCTGGATCAACTTCAAGACTTGCACTATAGACGTCAGCAGGCAGTGATAACCAACTACGTGTGTCAGGTTGCTCGGTTAACGTATTCCATACATTGAATAACAAATTAGCCACATCGTCATCTTTTGCGGCCTGACGACGTAATTGATCTTTAGCCCACACCCGTAATGCTTGTCGTATGATTAGCGACGGCATTCGTTCAGACAAATCACGCTGAGCCATTAAATTAACATCTGTCAACTGACTTGCAGCTAGTGGTTGCTGGTTCAATTGTACCGATGAATACTGATCAATTTGGCGCTTTTTAGGATAGTAAGGCAATGCCATAGAATACCAGGCGCCATTACCGCGACTGTCCGATAAGGGTAACGCTTGCTTCCAACCTTGTAATGCATCAACCACACCTCGTTCATCAATCACAATAACGCGACTGCGTTGACGGTCAAGGTACTTAGCTTGCCCATAACGCGCCTCTAGCTGACGTAAATCGTCGTTCATCGCCAAACGTTTAGCAACGCGTTTTGTACCATCAATCACTTGGTCGTTTTGCGGCATAACGGCTAATGCACGTCGATAATCGACATAAGCACTATTGAGTTCACCTTCAGTCTCATAAAGCAGTGCAGAAAGATAGAGTAAATAGCCATTTTGCACGGCTTGCAACGTCGTACCCGCATCAGGGTAATGGGACAAGACACTGCCTAAATTTGGCGTTAAGCCTTGCTGTTGCATTTGTGCTTGAGCCGATAATAGCTCTTTCTCGCGCGCTTTACGTGCCTGCTCCTGAACCTGATTGGCTCTGCGCATTTCGACCAAAGCGCCCTCTAAGTCGTTTTGTTTAACGTAGTTCAAACCAAGGTAGAGGTGAAGGAAACCCAGTTCATAATCAGCAGGCTGATACGACGAAAGGTTGTCATTGACAGCTAATGCAGACAAGCTTTGCGCGCTTTGAGAAACAGAAATAGTCGCAAGGTCTTGTTGCTCACGTAGCGCCTGATCGCTGAGTTCAAAAGCTTGCTGACTCGCAGGGTAATCTTGATTGAGTAGATAAACCCGTCCCTTTTCGAAATTATCGAGGATTTCACCGGCAACAGCATCTGGCAGTGCCTGCTCTGCGCTCGGGTAATCACCACGTTGTAAAGAGCGGTGAAGCTCGCTGTTTTGAGCACTGTAGTGACTAAAAAGATTTCCTGCGGATAAATTGGCGCAGGCAGAGAGAACCAACGAACTCCCAAGTACTAATGCGAGTCGCCTATATTTTTGCACGTCGCACTCCCTGTTGATGACGAAAAAGCATGGATTGATGCCCATGCCTTGAAAGAGGTTGATTGATGACAACACATTTAATATTGAGTTCGCTAACGCTTTGTTAGTTCATCAACATTGGCCCTAGAGGACGACCACCGACCAAATGCATATGGATGTGATACACCTCCTGACCACCGTGCGGATTGCAGTTCACAATCAGTCGGTAGCCATCTTCAGCGATGCCTTCTTGTTTGGCTAACTTGCGCGCGACGACGAACATCCGCCCCATCACCACTTCGTCTTCGTCTTCAATATCGTTGACCGTAGGAATCAATTTGTTAGGAATAATCAAAATATGGCTAGGTGCACGTGGATTGATGTCGCGAAATGCAGTGACTAGGTCATCTTGGTAGATAACATCCGCTGGGATTTCCTTACGAATGATTTTACTGAAAATGGTTTCTTCAGCCATGAAGTGCTCCATAGATATTTGTGCTGGTGGAATCTTTCGCATCGAGTATGCGTCAAGCTTCGCAAAATCACAATAAAAAACAGTGTTCATGTCAATTAATCATTAAACGCTAATCTATCAATAATAAAATATGTATTGTGCGTCAAAAAATGTATGTCTCACTATCCATACAATAGCTTTCTTTTTGTTACATTTTTAAGACATTATTTATTTAGGGAGAGATCCATGAAAGGTTCAGTGATTAGACGCATGTACGCTGGCTTTGCATTGATCATCATTATGTTCATTGTCACAACATTGATGATGATACGAGGAATGCAGCAAATCCACAGTAACCTTGAGGACGTTTCTAGCACCTCCTTACCATTGGTGAATCAATCCAACCAAACCAGCGTTGCGCTATTGTCGGCAGATAAACTGTTTAAAGACTTTTTAACCACACAAAGTTTCGAACGCATGGACCAATTGGCGTCGCAATTTTCCACCATGAAGCAGGCCTACACGGAGCAACTACAAGCACTTGAGCAAGTGAGTATTGGCCACAAACAATTAGAACAATCCATTTCTGAACTGAAGGAAATGGAAGCGGGTTATTTCGCTGAAGCAGAACAAGCCATGGCGAATTACCGCGCCATGTTTGAAGCGCAGGCACAAGTACAAAAGTCCACGCGTCAATTCCAACGTCTTCACTCTGAATTAAGTGTGGGCATGAAAGAGTATGTTGATGACCAAAGCAGCATTTCAGTCAAAGTGATGGCAAAAAGTTATTTCATTAAACTCAAAGACGCTGAGGTCACTACATCCGACGCACTAGCCAGCAGTGACACCGAATTTGTTTCGCAAGCCGTCGCGAAAAACAAAAAAGCGGTGACCCACCTTAACTACGCTTATCGTGGCCTGACGACACAAATGCCAGAAATAAAAAAAGCATTTGATGACTCTGTCCAACAGTTTACTCGTGACGTTGGTCAAAAAAACGGGGTACTTGATCAGCACAATACCTACCTAATGGCCAAAGATGCGCTTTATGGCAACATCGCCAGCCTTACCGAACAAGTCGATGCCACTATGACGCTGCTTGAGTCATTCAGTGGGTACGCAGAGCAAGGGCTGGCTGACTCTCTCCAAGAAGCGGGGAATGTTTATGAGCAAGGTGTTTTACGTTCAATCGTCATTGGTGCGCTTGTTATCTTGATGGCGCTTGCGATCGGTTACCACATTGCTCAAAGCGTTCGTCAACCACTTACTCGTATTTTGCGGACGCTCGAATCTCTAACCCAAGGCGATATGACCAAGCGTATCGACATCCGCTACAACAACGAATTTAGTCGCGTCAGCAATCACATCAATTCACTGGCCGACAACCTTCATGGCATTTTGGTCAAGCTTAATGATGCATCGGATAATTTGACCCAAACGGCGACCACCAACCAAACAACCTCTTCGCAAGCGCAGAGTCAACTTAGCCAACAGCGTGAGCAAACCGCGAATGTCGCGACCGCGATGACGCAAATGGCGCACTCAGTACATGAAGTCGCACAAAGCGCACAAAGCTCTCAGCAGATGGTCGAGCGTGTTGAGCAAGCCTCAGAGTCTGGTCGTAAAATCATGGGAACGAATATTACCACCATTAACCAACTAGAGACGCGCCTTAACCAATCAGTCGATGCCGTTAAAGACCTTCAAGCAATGAGCAGCCAGATTGGTACAATTCTCGATGTCATTCGTAATATCGCCGAACAAACCAACCTACTCGCTCTTAACGCCGCTATTGAAGCGGCTCGCGCAGGCGAACAGGGACGTGGTTTTGCCGTCGTTGCCGATGAAGTTCGCGTGTTGGCTCAACGGACCACACAGTCGACCAGTGAGATTGAAAGTATGATTAGCAACTTGCAAGCTAGTTCAACGTCGGCAAATAAAGTAATTCAAAGCTGTATGGATGATATGGATCTGTCAGTCGAGCAAGCATCGAATGCTAATGGCGCCATGGAAGAGATCCAAGGCTTGATTGTCGAGATCAGCCAAATGAGCGGACATATTTCCCAAGCCGCTGCCGAGCAAAGCGAAACCACGAGCGATATTGCGCGCAATATTGAAGAGATTAACCTCATTGCCGACAGCAGTTATCAAGCGATGGCTGAAATCGCCCAAACCAGCAGCAATCTATCTTCACTCGCCAATCAGCAAGGTGAGCTGGTGCATCGATTTAAGCTCTAGAAAGTCAGTACAGTGTCATTTATCGACAAAGGGCGACTATTTTTCTTAGTCGCCCTTGTTTTTTATATCCCATGTCATTATATGGTTAATAGGCTTGCCCGTTCTTTGTCACCTTTTCGCAAGCCAATCATGAGGATTTTATATGGCAGTTCATGTTGGCATTATCGACCAAGACCCAGTTCGCCTGGTCACGCCACTGCTTGACAACCGTTCCATCAGTAAACATATCGTATTTATTGGCGTTGCAACACAAAAGGACATGTTCCTGCGCTTGCATAGCGTGCTAGCAAAGAGAAATATTACCTCTGAATTTTTTCAAGTCCCTAACGTCGCCACCACTTCAACTATCAAACAAGCGGTTTACACTCTCGCTGAAGATTTAAAAACACGTGGTGAAGAAGTGAAACTCAACGCCAGTTGTGGCCTACGTCATCGTTTGTTGTCTGTTTACGAGATTTTTCGCACCTATCACTGGCCTATTTTCGTAGTCGAGCCGAGTAGTGACCGTTTATGCTGGCTCTATCCCGACGGCAAAGAAGATACCCAAGTTCAAGACCGCATCACTATTTCTGACTACTTGACGATATTTGGCGCTCGCGGTGAGTTCAGTGATCATCAACTACCAGCGTTATTGGATCAGAAACTATATCAATTAGGTGAACGTTGGGCCAGCAATGCTCTGGAGCTTGGTCCCGGTCTTGCGACCCTAAACTACTTAGCTACCACTTGTCGCAAAGAACAACGTCTTGATGTCGCTCTGTCTGAAAAGCAGCAGGGGTATCGCGAGCTGAACATGTTGCTCAACGACTTGGTCGAAACGAACATTGCCAGCTATCAAGGTGGCGTTTTAACCTTTATCAACGAAGACGCACGCCGCTTTTCCAACGGCGAATGGCTAGAAACCTTAGTACATAGTACCGTACGTCAGATCCAACAAGACATGCCGACCATACAAGACCGTTCGCTTAATGTTCAGGTTTATCGTCAACGTGGTGAGAAAGAAATACGCAATGAACTTGATGTAGCGTCAGTGGTCAATAACAAACTTCACATCATCGAGTGCAAGACCAAAGGCATGCGCGACGATGGCGACGATACCCTGTATAAGCTTGAATCTTTGCGTGATCTTCTGGGTGGTCTTCAAGCGCGCGCGATGTTGGTCAGTTTCCGCCCTTTACGTCATAACGACATCACTCGCGCCGAAGATTTAGGCTTAGCGCTGATTGGTCCTGATGAACTCAAAAATTTGAAACATTACTTAACCAAATGGTTTAAAGAAGCCGGAGGCAGCGACGAAGCGTATCCAGATTGTTAACCTCTGATATAAGAAAACCGCCAGAAGGCGGTTTTTTATATCAATAAAACAATCTTTTAGCTGTCGTCTTCGGTGAAGTTGGTTGGTAAAGTGGTTTTCATCTGATTCCAGATCTGCGCACTCTCAATCCCGTAATGACGCACCACAGCCAGAACTTGCTCTCGATTGCCAGTTTGACATACTTCAAGAAGATCGCGATAGAAGGTTAGCGCTAACTCGCGTGCTTCTGGATTGGAGAAATAGTAACTGCCGACGCGATCATAAAGCTTTTTAATACCATTAAAAATCAAACCATAGATCTGGTTACCAGAGTGGAATGCTAAGCGTTGGAACAACATATAGTCATAAAAGTTAAACGTTTTAGCGATTAAAGCGGACTGGCGCTTGGTGTGATCTTTTTCGCTTTCACCTTTGATGTGCTGACGAATTTTGTCGGCATAAGGTGATGTTTCCATAAACACATCCCAAGACTCCGCGGCAATCAAAGCTTCACACGACGAGATGACATTGTTGATGGTTTTCTCAGACGCCTCTTTATTGGCTTTAAACGCATAACTCATAAAAATAGGGCTGATATTGGTACGTGCTGCAAGCAAATCTTCAACGATAGAGGTAGCATTCTCAGCATCAAGCGTCATCAATGTGTCGAGGATATGCAAACCAGACGTTTCCATAAACTGATTAACACGAGTTGGTTTACCATGCTGAATCGTAAGCCAGCCGTCACGAGCAAGTCGCTGCAGTACTTCACGAAGTGTGGTGCGTGTTACGCCAATTAGTTCAGAGAGCTCACGTTCTGCTGGTAAAATTGAACCAGGTGGAAAACGCCCTTTCCAAATACTCTCAATAATGTATTTTTCTGCGAATCCTGCGGGGCTCTTTGCCTTAATGACCATTTATATCTTATCCAAACTTGTTTTTATGGGTCTAATGAAACTCATCATACCACTACTTATAAAATATCGGAAACCAAGAGTCAGTCAACATAATGTTCAAACACGATAGAGTAAAAACTTTAAGTATGGCTAGATTTGATAGGTGTGGCTCACAAGACAAAATGCAGCTATTTATCAATTTAACAAAGTTAAAACACGCCCTAGACTCCGTCAATTGTCACATCATGTATGAAATGTTAGTTTTAAAAAATGCAAAATAAACCACTATTTCCATTCGATAATATTACATAGAGATCCTTATTCAATGCTTTCAGCACCTTGTTTCCACCAACGCTCATTTTTAACCACTCTCAATCGTGAGTAACGCCACTTTGATCGCGTTTTTAAACAAAAGTTTACCGTCTCAATCATGAATCTTATTTTCTAATTGACTAAATTTCGCTGAAGAGTAGAGTGACGACCGAAAAAGGAGTGCTTGTCTTTCTCAGGGAGTGACTTAGCAAGACCACATGGTTGTGGAAAGAATGTTGTTTTTCTAAGTCACTGTTGCATCGGACCCGTTTTCGACGCAGAAACGCCTTTCGTTTCGTATTTGTCTCACATTGCCCGACAATGGATGCAAGCATAAGCAGTGTCTAGTTATAACAACATTAAGAGTATCTAAATCATGCCGATGTCACTCGGGAATGCATTTATTAAGAACTTTCTTGGTAAAGCCCCAGATTGGTACAAAATTGCCATCATTTCATTTCTTATTATCAACCCAATTGTTTTCTTCCTTGTTGATCCCTTTGTCGCTGGTTGGCTGCTGGTTGCCGAATTTATTTTTACTCTGGCAATGGCACTAAAATGTTACCCATTACAGCCTGGTGGTTTATTGGCGATAGAAGCCATTGCAATTGGCATGACCAGTCCAGAGCAAGTCAAACATGAATTGGTCGCTAACATTGAAGTGTTATTGTTACTTGTCTTTATGGTGGCTGGCATCTACTTCATGAAACAGTTGTTGCTGTTTATCTTCACAAAGATTTTGCTTGGTATTCGCTCGAAAAGTATGCTCTCACTAGCGTTCTGTTTCGCGGCGGCGTTTCTTTCCGCTTTCCTTGATGCACTAACCGTCATCGCTGTCGTGATCAGTGTCGCGGTGGGCTTTTATGCGATTTACCACAAAGTCGCTTCAGGCCAGACGCCACAGTCTTCTCATGACCACACACAAGATGACCACCTTTCAGAACTAACCCGTGACGATTTAGAGAATTATCGCGCCTTCTTACGCTCTTTGTTGATGCATGCTGGTGTTGGTACTGCTCTTGGTGGCGTTATGACTATGGTTGGTGAGCCGCAAAACTTGATTATTGCCGATCAAGCAGGTTGGCTGTTCGGTGAATTTATTATTCGTATGTTACCAGTGACTGCCCCGGTGTTTGTTTGTGGCTTAGCAACCTGTGTACTGGTCGAAAAAATGAAAGTCTTTGGCTACGGTGCAAAACTGCCTGATAATGTACGCCAGATCCTAGTGGATTTCGATGCTGAAGAGCGTAAAAATCGAACCAAACAGGACGTTGCCAAGTTGTGGATTCAAGGTATCATAGCAATGTGGTTAATCGTTGCACTCGCTCTTCACCTTGCTGCTGTTGGTTTGATCGGCTTGTCAGTCATCATTCTCGCAACCTCTTTCACCGGGGTTATCGAAGAGCACGCAATGGGTAAAGCCTTTGAAGAAGCACTGCCCTTCACTGCCCTGCTGGCCGTGTTCTTTTCTATTGTCGCAGTGATTATTGACCAACAACTGTTTAAACCCGTCATTGATATGGTACTGCACGTTGAAGACAAAGGCACTCAGTTAGCCCTGTTCTATGTCGCAAACGGGCTGCTGTCTATGGTGTCGGATAACGTCTTTGTCGGTACGGTTTACATCAATGAAGTAAAAACAGCCCTCGTTGAAGGCCTGATTACTCGTGACCAGTTTGACCTACTCGCTGTGGCCATCAATACCGGAACTAACCTTCCATCAGTTGCAACGCCAAATGGCCAAGCTGCGTTTTTATTCTTGCTCACTTCCGCACTCGCGCCATTAATTCGTCTTTCTTACGGACGAATGGTGATTATGGCTCTGCCTTACACCGTAGTACTGGCTGTTGTTGGCTTTGCCGGTATTGTGTTCTTAGTCGACCCAATGACCACATGGTTTTATGATGCAGGTTGGATTGTGCACCACACAAGTGATGTGACTCACGCGGTCTCTAACAGCCATTAATCGTTAAACGCTGCAAAGTTTTTGTTGCGAACGAAACTTTTCCACGCTAAAAAGCTCTGATAAGTCAGAGCTTTTTTATTACTACAGGAAACCAGTGTGACTATCTTTTCCACTTTAAACACTTTTTCAAAACAACGTCTGTCGTGGGCACTGCTGCTTTTATTCGTTGTCTTCTTTGAAGCATGCGCCCTGTTTTTTCAGCACGTTATGATGTTGTCACCTTGCGTTATGTGTATCTATGAGCGCGTGGCTATGCTCGGTATCGGTGGTGCAGCCCTGATTGGCTTAATAGCACCAGAGCAGCCTATTCTGCGTTGGCTTGGCCTTGGTTTATGGGCCGCAAGTGCTTACAAAGGCTTAGCGTTATCAATGCAGCACGTCGACTACCAGTTCAATCCATCTCCGTTTGCAACCTGTGACTTGTTTGTCGTCTTCCCTGACTGGGCGCCCCTTAATCAGTGGGCTCCATGGATGTTTGAAGCTTACGGTGATTGTAGCAAAGTGGTTTGGCAGTTCCTGACGCTTTCGATGCCACAATGGCTCGTGGTCATCTTTGCCGCTAATCTGATTGCGCTCGCCTTTATTGTGATCGCTCAGTTTGTTAAAGGTAAAAACGAGTAGCGAGTAAATATTTAAGGGTTGATATCATGTCAACCCCTAGTTCATCTCACGACCAGGTGCTGGCGCCAATACTTCGCGGTTACCATTGTGCCCCGGAGCACTGACAATCCCTTGCACTTCAAGTTGCTCAACAATGCGTGCAGCGCGGTTATAGCCAATCTTAAAGCGGCGTTGAACACCTGAGACTGAACCGCGACGCGACTGAACCACGTGTTCCACCACTTGATCAAACAACGGATCCATTTCTTCATCACCTTCTGGCTTTTCACCCGGTAGCAAGCCTTCTGGCCCTTGGTCACCATTGGTGATCTCATCAATATAGTTTGGCTTACCGCGTGCTTTCCAGTTATTGACCACAGCATGAACATCATCATCTGAAGCAAAGGCACCGTGGACTCGAGTCGTATGACTAGAACCTGGCGGCAAGTACAACATATCACCCATGCCCAATAGCGACTCTGCACCGCCTTGATCAAGAATGGTACGAGAATCTGTTTTGGTGGATACCGTAAACGCAACACGGGTTGGAATATTGGCTTTAATCAAGCCAGTAATAACATCAACAGATGGACGCTGGGTTGCCAAGATCAAGTGAATACCTGCTGCGCGTGCTTTTTGCGCTAAGCGAGCAATCAGCTCTTCTACTTTCTTACCCACGACCATCATAAGATCGGCAAACTCATCCACCACCACCACAATATAAGGTAGCTTTTCAAGCAAGGGCGCTTGCTCATCCATACTGTCACCCGCCTGCCATAACGGATCGTGGATTGGGTGACCTGCTTCTGCCGCCATCTTGAGTTTGTCATTAAAGCCTTTGATGTTTCGCACACCAAGTGCCGACATCAATTTATAACGGCGCTCCATTTCCCCTACACACCAACGCAGTGCATTGGACGCATCCTTCATGTCGGTAACCACTTCAGACAGCAAGTGAGGAATACCTTCATAAATAGACAGTTCCAACATCTTAGGGTCAATCATGATAAAGCGAACATCTTCTGGCGTTGATTTGTACAACATACTCAGAATCATAACGTTAACACCAACTGACTTACCCGAACCTGTGGTGCCCGCCACCAACACGTGCGGCATCTTCGACAGATCAGCCACGACCGCTTCACCGGCAATATCTTGGCCAAGAACCACCGTCGTTGGCGATTTAGCTTCAATGAATTGCTGACTACCGATCACATCTGAGAAGTAAACGGTCTGACGACTCATATTCGGCAACTCTAAACCGACATAAGGTTTGCCGGGAATCACTTCTACCACTCGCACCGCCATAGCCGACAATGAGCGTGCCAAATCCATCGAAAGACTCGATATACGGCTGACTTTCACTCCTGGCGCTAAATCAAGCTCAAAACGGGTAATCACTGGCCCTGGGAAAATATCAACCACCGTCGCCTGAATCTTATAATCGGCCAATTTAGCTTCGACCAAACGTGCGATATGTTCGAGCGCGTCGCGATCGATGAAGTTCTCACGCTTCTCTGGATGATAAAGCAGTTCTAGCGTTGGCATTGGTTCTTCGGGCTTAGGCAAGTTTGGCTCTTGCTGAACCAAGAATGGGTTTTGCTGTGCGGCGACTTTAGCTTGCGCCTCTTCGACTAAGCTATGTAATGCTGACGCATCGTGGTCAGCCGCTTGCTCTTCAACGACATCGAAAGAGGAAATCGTTGGCTGTTTAAACTCTGATTCCGGCTCTATCTCAGTGGTAATTTGGTCCAGTTCAGTATCACTAATGCTCGGTTGGTAGACGCTTTCATCAACCTCATCTTGATGCCATGGCATTCCCTCATCCACTAAGATTTCGTCACCTTTTGCTGCAATAGACTCAGTATGGGTTTGAGGTGATTCAAATAGCGCTTGCGGTACATTTTGAGACGCTTGTTGCTCAGCCGCGAAGTCACCTTGACTAAACGCCGCCTGCTCTAACTCTTCAATTGTGGCGTTTAACTGGATGTTACGATCAGGTTCAACGGTATACTCGGGGGGGGGTGTTATCTCTCGCGTTTCAACGGGTTTTGGTGGCGATACCGTTGCCGCCGCTTCTGGCATATGAATATTGAAACGGCGTGGCAAATCATCCCCTTGCGTATTGGTCAAAGGTGATGCTGATGGTTCATTTTTGACCGATGATGCGACTGGGGTTTCAGCGTGTATTTCTGAGTAATGGTTTAATTCGGCCTCGATCACTTCATCATTATGACCACGCACTTTGTTGACCAATGCAGTGAGTAGTGCAATGGTTTTCTCTCCTAACCACTCAACAATGCTCAACCAAGAGATACCAGTTAAAAGCGTAAATCCAGCTCCCCACAGAAATAGCAGAACCAAAGTGGTGCCTAAAAGATTAAGTGTCGGTAGAGCTAGGCTAGTCAGCACATCACCAATCACACCACCAGAGGAAAAATACCAGATATCATCAAAGTTAATGTCTGCTAATCCGCAGCTGGTCAATATTAATACCGTCAACCCAAGTAGACGCGTGCCCCACAACATTAGGTCAAGCTGCTCATCTTCGTCACGCTTACGTAACATCACCCATGCGGTCGCACTGATAACCAAAGGTAATGCATAAGCCAAAGAGCCAAAAGTGAAAAACAAGCTGTCCGCAAGCCAAGCGCCAACTACGCCTCCAGCGTTGTCGATCTCTCCTCCCCAAGCAGTTTGAGACCACGAGGGGTCCGCAGCGCTATAGGTTAACAGGGCAACAGATAAAAGTATCGACGCAAGCACCACGACAATCAGGCTACACTCTTGCAGGCGCTGCGGCCCATTAAGACGTGAAGGCTGAGAGTCTTCACCTGTTTTAATGATAGTTTTCACTTTAGCTTTGGTCTCTTTGAACATAACCAACTTAATCTTTAGATGACCCGAATCTATCCCGAATAGGGTCTGAATAATAAGAAAAAAAATAGCCCGAGCAGTACTCTGCTCGGACTATCGATTTAACCATATCAAGGGCCAAAACCCAATTGCTTAAAGTCAGAATATGGAAAGCTATTGAAACTTGAAGCTTAAGTTATAAAAACTAGCGGGTTTTGATCACCAACTGGTTAGTTTGCTTCACTTCTTCCATAACAACGTAGGTTCGGGTGTCATTCACACCTGGTAAGCGTAAAAGGGTGTCCCCTAACAGCTTACGATAGGCACTCATATCTGATACGCGAGTTTTCAAGAGATAGTCGAAGTCGCCGGACACAAGATGACACTCTTGGATGTCGTCTAGTTTTTGCACAGCGGTATTGAATTGCTCAAATACATCTGGCGCACCACGATTTAACGTAATTTCAACAAATACCAACAGAGAAGCGTCAAGATATTGAGGGTTTAGTAATGCTGTATACCCATTAATATAGCCCTGACGTTCAAGTCGACGTACACGCTCCAAACACGGTGTAGGCGAGAGCCCAACACGCTTAGAGAGCTCTACATTCGAAATACGACCATCTTTTTGCAACTCATTAAGTATGTTGCGATCGATACGGTCTAGATCCTTGGACGGCTTTTTATTGTTGTCTGCCATTTTTTATTCCACCTTATTACTTCCTTGCAAAAAAATATACTACAACTTTTTAATATTCAGTATCAAATTTTAATAAAACCTATCTATACTAGATGTTAATTCGACAGAATTACCCTACAAACAGTTAAAGCAACTAATATAGTATATACAACCAATATAAAATGAGGATTCAGGATGATTATTGGCGTACCTAAGGAAATCAAAAACCACGAATATCGTGTTGGTATGATCCCAGCCAGCGTTCGCGAGCTAGTGTCTCAAGGTCACCAAGTTTTTGTTGAAACTAATGCCGGTTCAGGCATCGGTTTTTCAGACGATGATTACATCGCTGTAGGCGCATCCATTCTTCCTACTGCTGCTGACGTTTTCACGCAAGCAGATATGATTGTAAAGGTCAAAGAACCTCAAGCTGTCGAGCGCGCTATGCTTCGAGAAGGGCAAATTTTATTTACTTATTTGCACCTAGCACCAGATTTTCCACAAACTGAAGAGCTAATCAAGAGCAAAGCTGTCTGTATAGCGTATGAGACTGTAACAGATAATATGGGTCGCTTGCCACTACTTGCGCCAATGTCTGAGGTTGCAGGTCGCATGTCTATTCAAGCGGGCGCGCAAACTTTGGAGAAATCTCACGGTGGTCGCGGTTTACTTCTGGGTGGTGTACCTGGCGTTGAGCCAGCTAAAGTCGTTGTCGTTGGTGGCGGCGTGGTTGGTGCTAATGCGGCCCGCATGGCTGTTGGTCTGCGTGCTGACGTAACCATTCTGGATCGTAACGTTGATACATTGCGTCGTTTGGACGAAGAGTTCCAAGGCCGCGCTAAAGTGGTTTATTCTACGGAAGATGCTATCGAGAAGCATGTTCTAGAAGCAGATCTAGTGATCGGCGCTGTTCTTATCCCAGGTGCCGCAGCACCTAAACTAGTCACTAAAGAGCATATCGCGAAGATGAAACCTGGCGCGGCGGTTGTTGACGTTGCAATTGACCAAGGCGGCTGTTTTGAGACTTCACATGCCACAACACATGCTGACCCAACTTACATCGTTGATGAGGTTGTTCACTACTGTGTGGCTAACATGCCTGGCGCGGTTGCACGCACTTCTACTTTTGCCCTTAATAACGCGACACTGCCTTACATTGTTAAGCTTGCCAACAAAGGCTACCGCGAAGCACTTCTTGAAGACAAAGGTTTCCTAGAAGGCCTAAACGTGATTCATGGTAAAGTGACCTGTAAAGAAGTCGCTGAGAGCTTTGAACTTGAATACGTTGCACCGGCTGATGCTATCGCTATGTTCAACTAAAATTGAATGGCCGAAAACATAAAAAAGCGCTCACACGGTGGGCGCTTTTTTTATCTGAGTACCATATATTGCTCGAGGTGCGATATAAAAGATACAGCGGCTGTTCTGATAACGCTGCGTTAGAACCAACGCTCCAACGCACTCTTGTCTAACTGACGAAAAGCTCGATTCAATATCTGTGCAAGCTCTTTATAGCGAGGGCGCGACTTCAAAGGTTCCAATGCAAAACCGCTGTCCGCGATTTTTTGGTGAATTTCGCGATACCAACCCGCAAGTGACGGAGGTAATTCAGTATTGGCACGGTTACCTAACCACCACATACCTTGAATTGGCATACTGATCGCAAACAAGGCGATAATGACCGATTGCGGCATGGAGGGGTAGTTATTGAACGCCATCTGGGTCAGCACGCTGATAGCCGCGATCGCAGGCATCACTTTTACGCCAAACCGAGTTGCTTTGATAATACGCTGCTCGGGGAACAACATCGTCAACTCTTTGCGTATTGGCCAAGTATCCATGTACTTCTGTCCATCACGTAGGCTGTGAACTAAACCGACTTTATTACTCATAGGGCTCTCTCACTTCACTTAGCAATAGGTCAAAACTAAAAATAAGTTGAAAGTTTCAACTATTAGGACAAAATTTTGATAGAAATTAATATTCTTTCAAATTTTTTTGTTATTATTGCCTATTATCGTTATCCTTCTGCGGACCCACAATCTCATTGTTGCTGTTATTTACAATTTAAGCAACTCTTGAGGCCTTTCTGCAGCGGATGCATGAGTGATGAGAAGTATCATCACTATCTTTTATACGGAATTCGAAGTTTTTTTGACCAAGATTAGTGCGCAACTTTAATTGCATCGTCTATTATTTTGGTTAATTTTCATCCTAACTGATTATTACAGGTAGTCACACATGTCTAAGCTAGTTTTAGTTTTAAACTGCGGTAGTTCTTCTCTCAAATTTGCTGTTGTTGATGCAGTGAGCGGCAACGAGCACCTATCAGGTCTTGCAGAATGTCTTCATCTTCCAGAAGCACGCATCAAGTGGAAGCTTGATGGTAAACACGAAGCTCAACTAGGTAATGGTGCAGCTCACGAAGAAGCGCTAGCATTCATGGTAGAAACTATTCTTGCTTCTAAACCAGAACTTAAAGCTAACCTGGGCGCAATCGGTCACCGTATCGTTCATGGTGGCGAACAGTTCACTCAATCGGCTTTAATCACTGATGACGTTCTTAAGGGTATTCAAGACGCTGCGACTTTCGCACCGCTTCACAACCCTGCTCACATCATCGGTATTGAAGCGGCGAAACACAACTTCCCTGAGCTACAAAATGTTGCTGTATTTGACACGGCGTTCCACCAAACAATGCCTGAAGAGTCATACCTATACGCTCTACCGTACAAATTGTATAAAGATCACGGCATTCGTCGTTACGGTATGCACGGGACTTCTCACCTATTTATCACTCGTGAAGTAGCTGGCCTACTTAACAAGCCAGTTGAAGAAGTTAACATCATCAACTGTCACTTAGGCAACGGCGCATCTGTATGTGCAATCAAGAACGGTAAATCTGTTGATACATCAATGGGTCTAACTCCTCTTGAAGGTCTTGTAATGGGTACGCGTTCGGGTGATCTAGACCCTGCAATCATCTTCCATCTACATGACGCTCTTGGCTACTCGGTTGAACAAATCAACACTATGCTAACTAAAGAGTCTGGCCTTGCTGGTTTAACTGAAGTGACTTCTGATTGTCGCTTCGTTGAAGACAATTACGGTGAGAAAGAAGAAGCGACTCGCGCGATGGACGTTTTCTGTCACCGCCTAGCTAAATATGTAGCGGGTTACACAGCAACGCTAGGTGGCCGTGTTGACGCTATCACTTTCACTGGCGGTATCGGCGAAAACTCTGGCCCTATCCGTGAAATGGTACTGAACCGTCTGGGTATTTTCGGTATCGAAGTAGATAGCGAAGCAAACCTTAAAGCACGTTTTGGTGGTGAAGGCACAATCACAACCGCAAACAGCCGTATCCCTGCGATGGTCATCTCAACTAACGAAGAGCTTGTCATCGCTGAAGACACTGCACGTCTCGCTGGTCTTTAATTGACTTAACCGGTTGACGCTTTTTAATACAAAGCAGTTAGCCGGTTTTCTTATTAAGGGGCTTAACTCCTATTCCAATACAACGGAATACGAAGTTATGCTTTTATCTCAATAGCTAAAGGTACTCTACGAATGTCTCGTACTATTATGCTTATCCCTACAAGTGCTGGTGTTGGTCTGACTAGCGTAAGTATGGGTGTTCTTCGCGCAATGGAGCGCAAGGGCGTTAAAGTTTCTTTCTACAAGCCTATCTGTCAGCCGCGCAGTGGTGGTGATCAGCCGGATCTTACGTCTACGATCGTCGCGCACAACAGCGACATGAAGATTGGCCAACCAATGGCGATGTCTGTTGCTGAAAACCTTATCGGTAACGACAACATGGACGAACTGCTCGAGACGGTTGTAGAACGTTACAACCAAATCAATAAAGATTCAGACGTAACGCTTATCGAAGGTCTAGTCCCAACTCGTAAACACCCATTTGCTAACCAAGTAAACGCTGAAATTGCAGCCACACTGGGTGCGGAAATTGTCCTTGTTGCGACACCAGGTACTGACAACCCAACGCAACTCAAAGAGCGTATCGAAGTCGCGTGTTCAAACTTTGGTGGCACTAAAAACAAAAACATCTCTGGCGTGATCATCAATAAGCTCAATGCGCCTGTTGACGAAGCTGGCCGTACTCGCCCTGACCTATCTGAAATCTTTGACGATGCCGACAGTGCGAAGCAGAACGAGATGAAAGTGATGGAGATCTTTAATACGTCTCCAATTCGTGTTTTGGGTTGTGTGCCATGGAGCATCGATCTTATCGCGACTCGCGCTATCGATATGGCAAAACACCTCAATGCTGACATCATCAACCCTGGTGATATCAATACGCGTCGCATCAAAAGCATCACTTTCTGTGCGCGTTCGCTACCCAACATGATTGAGCACTTTAAACCTGGCTCTTTGCTTGTGACTTCAGCGGATCGCCCAGACGTTATTGTTGCGGCTGCACTTGCGGCAATGAACGGCGTTGATATTGGTGCCATATTACTAACGGGTGGATACGACATCCCACAAGAGATTGCCGGTCTATGTAAGCCAGCATTTGATACAGGTCTACCGATCTTCAAGGCACAAGGTAACACTTGGCAAACGTCTCTTAATCTACAAAGCTTTAGTATTGAAGTCCCTGCTGACGATAAAGAGCGTATCGAGTTCATTAACGAACACGTCGCTGGCCATATCGACGGCAACTGGATTGAGTCAATGACTGAAGGTACTCAGAAGTCACGTCGACTAAGCCCACCGGCGTTCCGTTACCAACTAACTGAACTGGCACGTAAAGCCGGTAAGCGTATTGTGCTTCCTGAAGGTGATGAACCACGCACCGTAAAAGCGGCCGCTATTTGTGCTGAGCGTGGCATCGCTGAGTGTGTGCTTCTAGGTAACCCTGACGAAATCCGTCGTGTTGCGGCTCAACAAGGTGTTGAGTTAGGTGCTGGCGTTCAAATCATCGACGCTGATGCGGTTCGTGAGAACTACGTAGCGCGCTTGGTAGAACTTCGCGGTGCGAAAGGCATGACCGAAGTGGTTGCTCGTGAAAAACTGAAAGATTCTGTGTTCCTCGGCACGATGATGCTTGAAAACAACGAAGTTGATGGTCTGGTTTCTGGTGCAATTCACACTACGGCGAACACTATCGTTCCTCCGTTCCAAATCATCAAGACGGCACCTAACGCATCTATCGTATCTTCTGTGTTCTTTATGCTACTGCCGGATCAAGTCCTCGTATACGGTGACTGTGCAATCAACCCAGATCCAAACGCCGAACAGCTTGCTGAAATCGCTATCCAATCGGCAGATTCTGCCGCCGCATTTGGTATCGAACCGCGCGTTGCCATGATCTCTTACTCTACTGGTGAATCTGGTAAGGGTGCAGACGTTGATAAAGTCCGTGAAGCAACAAAATTAGCTCAAGAGAAACGTCCTGACCTAATCATCGACGGTCCGCTACAGTACGATGCAGCTATCATGGAAAACGTTGCCGCTTCTAAAGCGCCAAACTCTCCTGTTGCAGGTAAAGCGACTGTCTTTGTATTCCCAGACCTAAACACGGGTAACACAACTTACAAAGCAGTACAGCGCTCGGCAGACCTAGTGTCTATCGGTCCAATGCTGCAAGGCATGCGTAAACCAGTAAACGATTTATCTCGCGGCGCACTTGTCGACGACATCGTTTACACGATTGCCCTAACGGCGATTCAAGCAGACCAAGAAAAGAACTAGTTTTCTGGTCTGCATTGAAAATCAAACAAGCCCTCGTTGATCGAGGGCTTTTTATTGGTCATTTTTTCGCGGCTTAGTTTGGTTATTACTTAGCTTAGTTAATGCTTAGTTAATGCTTAGCTCATTGCCATCATAACGTATCACGACCATGCGCGGATTCAAGATCAAGCTCAGGCCCTTTTGGCACGATTTGAGTCGGGTTGATTCCAGTATGGCTAAAGTAATAGTGACGTTTAATGTGATAAAAGTCTGTGGTCTCTTTGACACCCGGCACCTGATAGAGTTCTTTCATATAACCATTGAGGTTCGGATAATCGGCAATACGCTGTTTGTTGCATTTAAAATGGCCAACGTAGACAGCATCAAAACGAATCAAGGTAGTAAACAAACGCCAATCGGCTTCGGTTATCTGCGCTCCAACCAAGTAACGATGAGTGGCTAAGTGCGCTTCCACTTTATCGAGCGCCGAAAACAGTTGATCAAACGCCTCTTGATACGCCTCTTGAGTGGTGGCAAAACCACAGCGATAAACGCCATTGTTGATATTTGGGTAAATAAACTCATTCCACTCATCAATGACATCGGCAAGCGCTTGTGGGTAATAGTCGTCATGGTTACCGGTGAGTTCATTAAACTCTGAGTTAAACATACGAATAATTTCAGACGATTCATTGCTCACAATGGTGTTGTGTTTTTTATCCCACAGCACGGGAACCGTGACTCGCCCGGTGTAATTTGGTTTCGCTTGGGTATAGATTTGGTGCATACAGGTATGACCAAACAGAGGTTCCGGTAAGCCCATCTGCCACCCTTCACTCATCATATCCGGGCACACAACAGTGACATCGATGTGCGTTTCTAGTTGTTTTAATTGACGAAAGATAAGAGTTCGATGAGCCCAAGGACAGGCTAACGACACATACAGGTGGTAACGTCCTGACTCGGGTTGGAACTTAGCGTCAGGTTGATTGGTAACCCAGTCACGAAAGCCAGCATCCTCTCGAACAAACTTGCCCTTGTTCGATTTTGTGTCATACCAGACATTATGCCACACACCTTCCACTAACTTACCCATAAAAACCTCCTAAGCAATAAATTCACTTAATCAGTATATTCAAAAAGGGCCTCAGCTTGAGTAGAGAGTATTGGCTTAGTTGTTCGAATAATTTGAACTATTAATAAAAACGACAAAAAAAGCGCGACCCCAAAAGGATGTCGCGCTTAAGCCCGTCACAGGCTGAACTTAGATGCTAACGTGTAAACACGATACCGCATGCACATCGTTACCTTGAATCGTCGGTTTGGTTTGTGCGCAAGCCTCTGTCGCTTGTGGGCAACGAGTACGGAACACACAACCCGATGGCGGATTGATTGGCGAAGGCAAGTCACCTTCAAGCATCTCGATTTTCTTAGCGCGCTCAAGTTTAGGATCTGGGATTGGGACCGCAGACATCAGAGCGCGAGTATAAGGGTGTTTTGGATCAGCAAACAGTGCTTTCGCTTCCCCAAGCTCTACGGCATTACCTAAGTACATCACTAACACGCGATCTGAAATATGTTTAACCACAGATAAATCATGTGCGATAAAGACCAAAGACAGACCAAGCTCTTTCTGGATTTCTTGAAGCAGGTTGACTACCTGAGCCTGAATTGACACATCAAGTGCCGATACAGGTTCGTCACAGATGATCATTTTTGGCTTTAAGATAAGGGCACGAGCGATGCCGATACGCTGACACTGACCGCCTGAAAACTCATGTGGGTAACGGTTGATCACGTTCGGTAATAGACCGACTTTAGCCATCATCTCTTTAACGCGGTCTTTCACTTCTTGCTTAGACAACTCAGGATAGAAGGTTTGTAACGGCTCAGCGATGATATCACCGACCGTCATGCGCGGGTTAAGCGATGCCAGCGGATCTTGGAAGATCATCTGAATTTCTTTGCGCGTTTCACGACGCTGAACGGCTTGCATCTTAGTCAAATCTTGACCAAGCCACATCACATCACCATCTGTGGCTTCAACCAGACCGATGATCGCACGAGCAAAAGTCGATTTACCACAACCAGACTCACCAACCACACCTAAGGTCTCACCCTCGTAAAGACGCACATTGACGCCGTCTACCGCTTTGAGAGTGGATGGTTTGCTCCAAGGCCACGCCGATTTCGCCGCGATGCTGAAATGCACTTTAAGATTTTTTACATCAAGTAGTAATGGTTTATCTATACTCATTTTTTCCATTCCTCCCACTGCGAAAAACAGGCACGCTGACGACCGGTATCAAACGGCGTTAAAATTGGTGCTTCTTGCTTACAACGATCCATAACACGGTGACAACGCTCTTGGTAAGGGCAGCCTGGTGGTAGACGCAGTAAGTTAGGTGGGTTGCCTGGGATAGTCGGCAGAATCTCGCCTTCTGTATCTAAGCGAGGAATCGCTTTCAGTAGCCCTTCCGAATATGGGTGGCTTGGATGGTAGAAAATTTCGTCAACGTTACCGTATTCCATCGTACGGCCAGCGTACATAACCAATACTTTTTCACACGAACCTGCCACTACACCCAGATCATGAGTGATCATGATGATGGCAGTATTGAACTCAGATTTTAACTCGTTCAACAGATCCATGATCTGCGCTTGAACGGTGACATCAAGTGCGGTTGTTGGCTCATCAGCAATCAGAAGTTTTGGACGACATAGCAACGCCATTGCGATCATGACACGCTGACGCATACCGCCTGAGAATTCATGTGGGTACATGGTAATACGCTTGCGCGCTTCAGGGATTTTTACCGCTTCTAACATGCGCACAGACTCTTCAAAAGCTTCTGCTTTACCCATGCCTTTGTGCAGCATTAGCACTTCCATCAACTGATCACTGACCTTCATATAAGGATTAAGCGACGTCATTGGATCTTGGAAGATCATGGCAATCTGTTCAGCACGAACCTTATTTAACTCTTTCTCTGGCAGGTTAAGGATCTCTTTACCTTCAAACTTTGCACTGCCTGAAATAATGCCGTTTTTGGCCAAAAGGCCCATGATTGCGAATACCGTTTGTGACTTACCTGAGCCAGATTCACCAACAATACCTAAGGTTTCACCTTGATTCAGGGAAAAGTTTAAATCGTTTACTGCGGTAACAATACCATCTTGAGTGGTAAATTCGACGCGCAGATCTTTGACATCTAATAAGCTCATCATTGCTTCCTTAATCTTATCTTTCAATTATCTGTCTTTTGGATCCAACGCGTCGCGTAGACCATCGCCAACGTAGTTGAAACAAAATAGAGTCACAACCATGAACGCGGCTGGGAAAGCCAACTGCCAGATTGCCACTTCCATTGTCTGGGCACCTTCTTGTAACAGTGCACCCCAACTTGTCATCGGCTCTTGAACACCAAGACCAAGGAATGAAAGGAAAGATTCAGTCAAAATCATGCTTGGGATTAAAAGCGTAGAGTAAACCGCAACAATACCCAGTACATTTGGAACGATGTGGCGAGTGATGATCTTCCAGTTGCTGACACCACAAACATGCGCCGCTTCGATAAACTCTTTGCTACGTAAGCTCAGCGTTTGACCACGAACAATACGGGCCATATCGAGCCAAGCAATTGCGCCAATCGCAACGAAGATAAGAATGATGTTACGACCGAAGAATGTCACCAGTACGATCACGAGGAACATAAACGGAACCGCGTAAAGGATCTCTAGGATACGCATCATAATTCGGTCGACTTTACCGCCGATAAACCCAGAAGCCGCGCCATACAGCGTACCAATCAGTACCGCAACAAAGGCGCCCATGACACCGACCATCAATGAAATACGACCGCCAATAAGGGTCCGGACATAAATATCACGGCCAAGGCTATCCGTACCAAACCAATGATCTGCGTTCGGTGCAACGTGCATTGCATACCAGTCGGTATCGTCATAAGCGAACGGCGCCATCATCGGTAAGACAATCACAGATAATGTGATAATAAGGAGAATAATCAAGCTGACCATCGCCGCTTTGTTACGCATAAAGCGGATACGGGCATCTTGCCAAAGACTACGACCTTCAATTTCTAAGTTCTCAGAGAACTTCTCGATCGCGGCCAGGTTTTCTTTTTTCGTTAACATAACCAAACTTCCCTGTTAGTAGCGAATTTTCGGGTCGATCATTGCAAGTAGGATATCTACGATCGCGTTGAATAAGATAAATAGGAAACCAATCAAAATGGTCACTCCCATTACAAGCGAGTAGTCACGGTTAAAGGCAGCGTTAACAAACAGCTTACCAATGCCAGGAAGACCGAAAATAGTTTCGATAACAACAGAGCCGGTGATGATACCTACAAACGCAGGCCCCATGTAAGAAACAACAGGAAGTAGCGCCGGCTTAAGAGCATGTTTAATAACGATATAACGGTAACTTAACCCTTTGGCACGGGCGGTACGAATAAAGTTACTGTTAAGTGTTTCGATCATCGAACCACGTGTAATACGGGCAAACGTTGCAACGTAAAGCAGTGACATACCAAGCACAGGCAGAACCAGATATTTCAGACCACCGTCTTGCCAACCACCAGCAGGAAAAAGGTTCCAGTGAAGAGAAAATAGATAAATCAATGCCGGTGCGAGTACGAAGGATGGCATAACAACCCCGAGCATCGCCGTTGACATAATGGTGTAGTCCACCCACGTATTTTGCTTCAACGCCGCAATGGTTCCGACACTTACCCCCATAATGATGGTAAAGATAAAAGCGATAAAGCCCACTTTGGCCGAAACTGGTAGTGCACCGTAGATCAGTTCATTTACCGAGTAATCAAGGTACTTAAAGGAAGGACCAAAATCACCTTGAATAACATTAGTCAGGTACGTGGTGTATTGTTCAAATACAGGCTTATCTAGACCATATTTCGCCTCGATATTAGCCATAACTTCAGGTGGTAGCGGCTTCTCACTCGAGAATGGGTTACCAGGCGCGAAGCGCATGAGAAAGAAAGATACCGTGATCAATACCAACATGGTTGGGATCGCCTCAAATATCCTTTTCGCGATGAATTTAAGCATAAACTCACTCTTTCAGTCTGTGACAGTTTAATAAATAAAGGAATTCAACCAAATTTCTACGAATTTTGAGTTGAGTAAGGCGCTGCATGTAAGTTCTCACATGCAGGCCTTGTTTTTATCGTTCTATAGGCTCATAGATTATTGAGCTTTGATGTATAGATCTTTTGAGTAGATCTTCTCTTCCGCGTTGTTAGCAGGGAAACCACCAACTTGTGGAGAAAGAAGACGAGCACGTACGTACTGGTAGATAGGTGCGATTGGCATTTCTTTCGCAATCAACTCTTCTGCTTGCATGTAAAGCGCAGTACGCTCTGCTTCAGACGTTGAGTTTAGAGCCTTCTCGATGATCGCATCGTACTCTTTATTGCCCCAGTGCTGACCTCCAGTCGTGTTCTTACTAACCATAAGTGTTAGGAAAGAAGACGCTTCATTGTAGTCACCACACCAACCGGCGCGTGAGACTTCAAAGTCACCTTGGTCTTTAGAAGAAAGGTACGTTTTCCACTCTTGGTTCTCAAGTGTCACTTTTAAACCCAAAGATTGCTTCCACATTGAACCTAACGCAACCGCAATCTTTTTATGGTTTTCGTTGGTGTTGTAAAGGAGAGAAAACTCTAGTGGATTATCTTTACCAAAACCAGCTTCTTCAAGAAGGCGCGCCGCTTCAGCATTACGCTCTTTTTGTGACATTTTAGCGAATTCAGGAAGCTCTGGGTTGAAGCCAGCAGTGATCTCTGGAGTGAGGAAGTATGCCGGTTTTTGACCTTGCGCTAAGATGGCGTCGGTCACGATGCTGCGATCGATAGCGTAAGAGATCGCTTTACGAACACGTACGTCATCAAATGGCTTTTGCTTAGTGTTGAAAGAATAGTAATAAGTACACAGACTGCCTTCAACAGACACTGATTCAGGATATTCTTTCTTCAAGCGCTTGAAGTGCTCTACTGGCAGTGCTGAAGATGAAAAATCTAGCTCGCCAGACAAAAAGCGGTTCATTTCCGCAACTTGATTCTCGATAGGTAAGAAGGTGACTTGATTAAGAACGGTGTTTTTGTTGTCCCAGTATTGTTCATTACGCTTAAGAACCATACGCTCGTTCAGTACCCAACGGTCTACTACGAATGCACCGTTGCCGACAAAATGCTCGGGCTTAGTCCACTGGTCACCGAACTTTTCAACTGTCGCTTTATGAACTGGCTTAACCGTTGTGTGACCTGTCATCATAACGAAGTATGGTACAGCGGTATCTAACTCAACCACTAATGTATGGTCGTCAACGGCTTTAACACCTAGCGTGCTCTTATCCTTTTCACCCGCTACGATCTCTTTCGCGTTCTTCATCTTGGTGTATTCCATGTACCAAGCGTATGGTGATGCTGTTGCAGGGTCTACGGCACGTTGCCAGCTGTATACGAAATCTTCTGCCGTTACAGGGTCGCCGTTTGACCACTTAGCATCTTTACGAAGATGGAAAGTGAATGTTTTGTTGTCTGCTGTTTCCCAAGACTCTGCAACACCTGGAATAGTGTTGCCATCTGCATCTTGGTTCACTAAGCCTTCGAGAAGATCACGGATAACGTGAGATTCTGGTACACCTTGTGATTTGTGTGGGTCGATAGTTGCAACTTCAGTACCGTTACCACGAACAAGTTCTTGTTTTTCGGCTAGTTTAGTTCCTGCTGGAACATCTGCTGCTAGAGTTACGGTAGAGGTTGCGGCCACTGCTAGACCAGTACCCAGAAGAAGGGCTTGTGTGATTTTGTTCTTATACATGTGTAAAACTCCAAGTTTTTTATTTGCATCCATGACTTCTTTGTACAGCACCAGAACAGACAGTGATTTAGATCTGTTTAGCTCAAAAAATAAGCATAAAAACCTAAAAACATACAAAGATTGCGGCACACATTAGCAATCATTGACGTCATTTGCCATAAAAATGTAGCAAAAAGTGGTATAACACCGTGATTACGTCAATAAATTAGTAAAAATCACTGCTAATTGTGAATATCTTAGTTTATTAAAATAAGAACCCTTTGCGCAGTAGATTGAAGTGCCATATTCTCTATCAAGATGATCATTTTTAGCATCTTGTGCTAGAGATAGTGCAAGAAAACTAACAAAAGTTATACAAACTCGCTAACAGTTAACTACATTTAACTTTACCAATAAAACATTCTGTGAAGCGAGTCACTCAGTTGCACAATAACCGCACGCAACTCCCCAAAACGGAGCATTGCTTCCAGAAATGATCCACACCTTGTTATATGAACATTGACGTTCTTACCGAATAGCACAGGGTTGTATTCCCACCTCTTCTAGCTAACTTCCTAGCTAAGATTCCCAGTAAATCACAACAGCTAAAGGCAGTAACGCCATTACTATGTTATTGCATTGATTGCCGACTGATTGTCACCTCAACCATTTGATTCGGTTTCCATACATGCTGAGTAAGTCACGTCATCACTCATGTGTATTAATGTCAGTTACCCCCGAATTCATTTGACAGCTTGAGCATGTAAGAAAAATCAGTCAAAAAACCTTTCTTTCTGTCGGAAAATAGCAACTAACAAACTCATCATGATTTACCGATCAAAATCCTAACTTCGTTCAAGAAATTCAGCAGGCACCACCAAATGTAACTATGTAAAACATTAGTTTCAGCGACTTAGTACCTTGCACCTCGAAACTAAATTGTTCATACGAATAATGTAAATTATTGTTAGCAAATTTGTTAAATTCTCGGTGATTTCATCATCAAGAGTGATAACAACAATGAAAATAAACAAACGTCTGATCGCACTAACCGTTTCTAGTGCAATGACTTTATCGGTATATGCGGGAGAGTCAGTGACTCTTACTCAACCGATTAACTTTACTAACTTTTCTGGGCTTAATGCCCAACTCGGCGTTAACAATGCGTCTAGTTTTAAGGTAGTTAAAGAAGTAGAGCTTAAGAAGCGTGGTATATACAAAGTTAAGGTACAGCAGAACCTATGGGGTATCCCTGTATGGGGCCACTCTCTCAACGCCACACAAAGTGTCAAAGGTGGCGCACTTAAATCGCTACAAGGTAACTATCTCAAAACCTCTTCGATAGAACGTGCTTTTGTCAAACCTACCATTAACCGCACACAGGCATTAGCGCTCGCGAGTAAGGATATCAACGCAGGCTTAACCAGCAACGCATCACTAGAAAACGTTCAGGACAACCTATTTGTTTACCAAGATGGTGACAAAACCCGACTGATCTACGTCGTGTCTTATCTAGTTCAAGGCAGCAAACAACCTACACGACCGTTCACTATGTTAGATGCACACACTGGCGAGATTATTGATCGTTGGGAGGGCATTGCTCACGCACAAATTGGTACCGGACCTGGCGGAAATCAAAAAACTGGCATGTATGAATATGGTACTGACTACCATTACCTTGATGTGGTTAAAAATGGAACTGAGTGTGTTTTCAACTCAGAAAACGTCGTCACCGTCGATCTAAATGGCGCCACAGAAGGTGAAACACCGCACAGTTACGATTGTCCACGTAACACTCACAAACAAGTCAATGGGGCTTATTCCCCCCTAAACGATGCTCATTACTTTGGCAACATTGTTTTCGACATGTACAAAAACTGGTTCGATACTGCGCCACTGTCATTCAAACTTATGATGCGCGTTCACTATGGTGACGGTTACGAGAACGCCTTTTGGGACGGTCAGGCAATGACCTTTGGCGATGGTAAAGACTTCTTTTACCCATTAGTCAGTTTGGACGTATCTGCGCACGAAGTGAGCCACGGATTTACCGAACAAAACTCCGGTTTAGTTTACGCTAACCAATCTGGTGGTATCAACGAAGCATTCTCTGATATTGCTGGTGAAGCGGCAGAATATTACATGAAAGGCACCAACGACTGGATGGTAGGGCGTGATATCTTTAAAGAAGATGGCGCGCTTCGTTACATGGATGATCCTTCACGTGACGGCTCTTCTATCAACAACGCGTCTGAATATTATGACGGCTTAAATGTCCACTATAGTTCTGGCGTTTTCAATAAAGCCTTTTATCACCTAGCAACCACTCAGGGTTGGGATACTAAGAAAGCGTTCGAACTGTTCGTGCTCGCCAACCAAATCTATTGGTCACAAAACAGTGATTTTTGGCAAGGTGCCTGTGGGGTAAAAAACTCTGCAGCCGATCTTGGTTATCAAACCAGTGATGTCGTCGCAGCATTCAACATTGTTGGTGTCGAACCTTGTGCAGAGCCACCACTACCGCCAGAACCCGAATATCAACGTCTTGAAAATGGGCAAGTAACCACAGTTGCTGGTGGCACAGGCTCTAAAACTTACTTTGATATTGAAGTGCCCGATGGCAAAGAAAAACTGACGATTGATCTTGCTGTGGCAACGGGCGACCCAGATCTTTATGTTGGTTTCGACTACGCGCCAAGCCCACTGGAGAATATCTGTAAGAGTGAAAGTGTTACCGATGAGGTGTGTATTATCGAAAACCCGATCTCAGGTCGCTACACCATTAACGTGCTTGGTTATTCTGAATATACCGACGCCAACCTAACCGCGACCTTTGACGAGGGAACGACTAATCTTCCACCTATAGCTGCATTTGAATATACCGTCCGTGGTAACGATGTCGACCTACGCAGTACAAGTAGTGACAACGACGGACAAATCGTGTCTTACCAATGGAACCTTGGTGATGGTAATACAGTAAACGGTGAAGTGGTGAACTACACCTACACTGCAGCAGGTGAATACGTTGTGACATTAACCGTGACTGATGATTCGGGCGCACTTACATCAATCAGTCAAATGATCACGATAGAAGATAACTCAACCGAAGCATTCCCATTAAAACTTAAGTTTGGTAACAAGCATCCGAATGGAACTGCTCGCGTCAAGCTTGCTTGGGAATATCAAACCAACGACTACTTTATTATCAAACGTAACGGTAAAAACGTCGGTGCGACAGACTATCACTCATATGTGGATAAGTTCAACCATAACGGCACAATCGATGTGGAGTACCAAGTCTGTACCTCAAATGACGTGTGTTCTGAAACCAAACGCTATCGCTTTATCAAAGCAAATTAATTCGTAGTGAATTAAATATGGGGGCTCCTAACGGAGCTCTTATTCGTCAATTCCCAATACAAGGATTCCCAATGGCTATCAAACACACGCTTTTGGCTTTGACTCTACTTAGTAGCGTATCTGTATATGCATCACAAACATTCTTGCCATTAGCTGAAAATGAGGTCTGGATCACGACCGATGCCGACGCTCAACATCTCATTACCCTACACGGCGCGACCGTCTTGTCTGGCTTTACAGACAGCAAACATTCGGTTGTAGCGAAAGTCAATCAACAACAACTCGCCGCCCTATCGAGCCACATGCATGACGAGAAACATCGCTGCGGTGGTTATATGGTGCATCCAGACAAAGCCAGCGCATTAAAAGCATCATTGATGCCTTTAACACTCAGCTCGTTTGAAAAACCTATTGTTAGCCATAAAGAAACCGTTAATGATCTGATTGCCCAAGTTGAGCCCAACAATATAGTTTCGACAATCGAAGAGCTTACCCGCTTTACCAATCGTTTTTACACAACTTCTACTGGTGTAGAAGCTTCTAACTGGTTACTAGAACGTTGGCAATCAGAAATAGAAAACGTCCCTTATGCATCTGCACAACAAATTACTCATACCGATTACCCACAAAAGTCGGTTGAAGTAACACTACTAGGTGCAAAGTACCCAAATGAAATTGTTGTGATCGGGGGCCACTTAGATTCAACCGTTGGCTCATGGACATCAGAGGGTACAATCTCTCCTGGAGCAGACGATGATGCCTCTGGGATTGCAAGCGTGACCGAGTCTCTTCGTCTAATGATCGCAAGTGGCATTCAGCCAGATAGAACGATTAAGTTTTATGGTTATGCGGCAGAAGAAGTTGGCCTAAGAGGGTCTCAAGACATTGCACAACGACTCAAAGCTGACAACGCCAATGTCATTTCTGCATTGCAGCTAGATATGACCAACTATAATGGCTCGGCGCATGATATTACCTTCATCAGCGATTACACCGATAGTAATTTAAACGCGTTCTTAGCGGAATTAATTGATACCTATGCCAGTGAGATTACATACAATTTTGACCGCTGTGGCTACGCTTGTTCAGATCACGCATCTTGGCACAATGAGGGATACCCTGCAGCAATGCCATTCGAAAGTATGTTTGGTGACTACAACCCCAACATTCATACTCAGCATGACACACTACAAAACTCCGATCCAACGGCAACGCATGCCACTAAGTTTGTTAAACTGGCCATCGCTTATTTAGTCGAAACTAGCTTAGATTCAACCATATCGGATGTCACCGAACTGCGTGAAGGCGTACCCGCCGAACAACTCACCTCTGCTTATGCTGATGAACAGTTTTTCATTTTCAAGACAACAGAAGCAGGACGAGTCACCATTACCATGACAGGCCCTCATTCTGGCGATGCGGATTTGTACGTCAAGTACAACGATGAGGTCAGTAAAACAAAGTTTGATTGTAGGCCATATCAAAATGGCAGTAATGAGCAATGTGTCTTCGACAAGCCTGCCGGGGAGTTTAACATTATGCTACGTGGCTACCGACACTTTGAAGATGTTAAGCTTGTTGCGACATTCACAAGCGACGTGAATTAATCGACTATTGTCCTACAAACGATGGTGAATATGATGAGTTTGAATCAACGACATGACACATACTTAAACGTCAAGTGACCTTCTATTGTGCAGCGTTCTTACCGCAGCCATAAAAAATGGCCTAGTCATAACTAGGCCATTCAAAAAGTTCAACGGGCAACAACCCTCAGCATTCACTACGTTATTATTAGCGACCACCGCGCGATGAACGCGCCTTGTGAGCAGACGCGGCTTTTGCTTGTGAATTCAAAATGGAATCCACCGTCAATTTCATCGGCTCTTTCGGTTCCAGCCCATGTGGAAAGGTACGTGCCCGTGGCGGTAGATCATACTCTTCAGCAGATGCACGAGGCATACGCTTAAAACGATACAGGTAAAAGTTCTCGACTTTCTCTCTTGCCCACTCGGTTTTCTTTAAATATTTTGCACTGCTCACCACCGAAGGGTTGGTATGGAAACAGTTAAAACGCATTGCCGTATCCAGAATATCCCAACCGTAGAAGTCGACCAGTTCTTGCAGCATCGTTTCTAATTTCAGACCGTGTAGAGGGTTATTCTGTTGTAATTCAATTCTTTCTTCATCAGTCATCATAAGGGGTTCCTAAATATCTAACTTACCGAGGTTGGTGGCCCCATACGCTTTGCAGGCACAATTAAGACAAAGCTCAATGTGGGGTAACGAAAATAGTGGCCGAGGATTCTAACAGAACTCAATCTCTATCCCTACTATTATCGGTGTTGTAGAAATATTGATACGAGCGTAAAAAATCCAATCGCACCGCTGCGACTGTTGAGTTGAGAGTGCGATCCTTCAACACTCTCGATGCGAACGGGATCGAAATACCTCCATGCCTAGTGTGATTGCATGGCTTCTTTCTTTGGTGTCGCTGTAGGTTGTCTAATCAACTTAATTGCCGCCAAAACAGAGATATTTTACGTTCAAGTATTCATCGATACCTTGTTTAGCGCCTTCACGTCCGATGCCGGACTGCTTAACACCACCGAAAGGAGCCACTTCAGTCGAGAGCATGCCTTCGTTAATCCCGACCATGCCGTATTCAAGCGCTTCAGCTATTTTCCAAACACGATGAATGTTTTGACTGTAGAAGTAAGAAGCAAGCCCGTAGATGGTATCGTTGGCCATGTCGATCAGTTGCTCATCGCTGTCAAAGCGAATCACTGGCGCGACTGGGCCAAAGATTTCTTGCGAAACAATTTTCATGTCGTGAGTGACGTCTTTCAGCACTACAGGCTGCATGAACAGGCCATCGAGTTCTTTTAGCTCTGATACTGGCTTCGCACCTTGATCAATCGCACCATCGATAAGTGTTTGAATACCTTGCTTAGCCGACTCGCTGATCACAGGACCAATATTCACGCCCTCTTCCAAACCATTGCCAACTTTCAGTTGCTGAACCGCAGCATCGAACTTAACGACAAATTCGTCATACACTTTGCTGTGGACATAGAAACGATTAGCACATACACACGTTTGACCAGCATTGCGAAACTTAGAAGTCATTGCGCCAACCACCGCGGCATCGATATCCGCATCATCGAATACAATAAATGGCGCGTTGCCACCTAGCTCCATTGACGTACGTTTGATATCACCCGCACTTTGCTGCATCAGCACGCTGCCGACCTGCGTCGAACCTGTGAATGAGAGCTTTCGAATCAGTGGGTGCGAAGTGAAAATAGCACCAACCTGACGTGAGCTCTCACCCAATACCACTTGCAGCACATCACGTGGAATACCGGCTTGGTAGGCAAGTTCTACCACAGCAAACGCAGACAGTGGCGTTAATTCAGAGGGCTTAACGATAAAGCTACAGCCTGCGGCCAATGCAGGCCCTGCTTTACGCGTGATCATTGCAACCGGAAAGTTCCAAGGCGTAATGGCACAAGCGACACCAATCGGCTGCTTGATGGTAACTAAGCGCTTATCTGCACTTGGTGCAGGAATGGTTTCGCCGTAAGTACGTTTCGCTTCTTCGGCAAACCATTCGATAAAGCTTGCCCCATACAGCACTTCACCCTCAGCTTCTGCCAACGGTTTACCTTGTTCTAAGGTCATCAGACGACCAAGATCTTGTTTATTTTCTAGCACAAGTTGGTACCAACGATTGAGCATACCAGCACGCGTTTTCGCGGGAAGCACTGCCCACTCTTTCTGTGCTGTACTAGCGCGTTCAATGCCAGTTATTATGTCATTTTCGCTAGAGACTGGTGCGTAGCCGAGTAGCTCTCCGGTCGCTGGGTTTGTAACGGCAATGCCCTGTTGTGGATTCGCTACCATAAACGAAACAAGGCTTTGGTTTTGTACCTGTTGCATGGTCATTCCTTTTGATAACTCATCATCGCCATATTCTATCCTTAGCGGTCTACTCATTTTCTTCCCCAAGCAAAAATGGCCTAACTAAAAGCTAGACCATTTCTCTTGAAAGGCTAAAGGCAAGACCTGACCCTGTTGGGTTGTTGGTTTTGACTAAATCTACCATATCAATCTGAGACTATGGCGTATACAACCATCGACTATCAATTTGGCTAAAAATTTCTTTAGTCTCTGGGCTGTCGATATTCACTCTAACTCGATTAGTTAAACCGGCCTTATCAAACGCGTCTTTAGAAAAAGGATGCTGTTTTAGTAGGTCAAGTAAACTACCATCTGCGAGTGCGTTTTCCATACCTGTTGAAATGGCATCAGCAAGTTTAAGGTTATTCTGGGTCACATAAAAAAATCGTCCATAAGGATAAACAATGGTGACATTAGAATCTACGACTAGGTTTTTGCTATCGGCACCAAATTTTTGCAAAAACTGATAGACTTCCGTTGCCCCCAAAGGAAATAAATCAAAGCGCTGACCATCAACCATCTTTATCAGATTTTCTATCTGAGATGCGGTGACAACCTTAAAGCCCGCATTCTCTAATATGGGTATATCTCCCCATCCTTGCCCTTGCCCAACACTAAATTGAGTCAGTTGCTTAAGATCTTTGACATTCGCAAGCTTCGCTTCTGTATCCTTGTGTACAATCGGAACCCTCCAGCCCAACAATCCCATTTCAAGTGGCAAGTAAATCGGTAAAAAGCGTTGTTCAAGCTCTTTTTGAAAGCCCGTATCGAACACATCCAGCTCACCAGCTTCAACCATAATTCGTGCCCGATTTTGGTTAACACTTCTTTTATCTACTGTTACCGTGTAGTCAGTTCCGGATTTACTTAGCGCCAACTCCAGCACTGCCAAACCTATCGACTCTTTGCCTATTCCATCTATATTGGGATATTTTACCTCTTGCCCAGAGGCAAGTGCGCTGGTCATACAAACTACAACCATCAAACCGACTCTAAATACATGCTGTAACATAATATTGTTTCCCTTCTCTTCGATATTCACTGTCAAGTGTAGTCAGCAAATGTGCGATCTGCACCAGTAATGCCTGGCACTTCATGAAGCGACATTTTGATTTTCAAAGTTAATGGGGCTTATATACTCAAGAGTAATGTGCTTTCTTGTTCGATTATAATCAACCTCTATGAGCTCAAACACCGTTTGGCGCATACCTCTCTCATCATGCCAGGGCGAGACCGCAAACGTTTTCTAACCACTCAGCATAATCGGTTTGACGATCATATCTAGCGGTGATCATATACTCTCTTTTTAAGAAAGTGTAAACGCTTTGATTATAGGCTGTATATATCCGATATGTTTCCGATTTAAACAAATAGACAAGAGTTGAATCAAGATTTTCAATCAAACGCGGTCAATTGAGTGAACAATTGCGGTCAACTCTTACAAAATAAACAGACTACCAAGCAGCACCTCGCGAGGTGACATGATACAAAGCACCTCCATATTCTATCCTTAGCGGTCTACTCATTTTCTTCCCCACCAAGCAAAAATGGCCTAACTAAAAGCTAGACCATTTCTCTTGAAAGGCAAAAGGCAAGACCTGACCCTGTTGTCTTTTCTGTTGGCCTTTTTCCAGCCAACAAACTTTCTTGATCGTTTCAATGATCAAGAGAGCCAGTTTCATTTATGCGGTGACAAAGTGATGAACCTTATCTCGCAGCTCACCAGAGGCTTGGCTCAACATTTCGCTCACTTCTCGAGCCTGCTTTGCCTGCAGCTCTAAATCCTGTGTATCGCCACTTAAGCTATGGATACTTTGCTTCGTTTGCTGAGCAACCAAAGCCTGCTGCTCACTGCCCGTGGTGATCGAACGATTCACTTGTGCTACGTCTTCAAATGCTTGCCGAATATGATTTAAAACTTGTTCCGATTGATTAGAAAAATCGACACTTTCTAGTGCTTGTTGATTCGCAGACTGCATGGCATTCACCGCATTATCCGCGCCTTGTTGTAAACGCGACAAAACATCACTAATCGAGCGAGTCGCTTTTGCTGTGTTACCCGACAAATTACGCACTTCATCAGCGACAACCGCAAATCCTCGCCCGGCCTCGCCAGCACGTGCGGCTTCTATCGCGGCATTAAGCGCTAATAAGTTGGTTTGCTCAGCAATATTTTGTATCACACCCAACACTTGGGTAATTTCTGTCGACTCTTGATGTAAGTGCCGAATAATTTGAGCAGAATGATCTATTGCACTGGCTAAGTTTTTTATCCGCATACTGGCTTGTTGAACGGTATTTACACCTTGAAAACTAAGTTCATCAGCTTGTGTTACCACCGTTTGTGCATATTGGGTATGTTGACTTACCGCACTAATCGCTTGGCCCATTTCTTCCATAGCTTGGGTAACAGACTCGGTTTGTAAAGATTGGTTATTGGATTTTTCTTCTACGGTTTCGCTAACCAACAACATACGCTTGGCATTTTTTCTTAGTTCAACACTCTTATTCTCTATCTCAATAATCAAGTGACAAAAGTGATTTACCATCCTATTTAATGCTTGTGCCGTTTGAGCGATTTCATCTCGACCTTGTACAACGACTTGCGTGGTCAGATCAGAAGAGTTGGCTAATCGTTGTATGCCTGCACGTAACTGACGCAGTGGCCGTTGAATAGAACGCTGAATTAACCAACCGAGTAACACTAATAAGCTAATCCAAATCGCTCCACCAAACAGATAAAATTGGACCATGGTATGAGTAAGGCTAGCCGCCTCGGTCTGTACTTCCCCAGCCATACCAATCTGCTGTGCGACCAGTTGGTTTAACGTCTCACCCAGTGGAACAAGAGTATGATTAATCTCGTTATTAAAAGTCGATTCATTCAAGATTCGCACAGTAATTGCATCACTCCCTGCGCGAGATATCCATTGCTGATAGAGGTGAATGGCGCTCTCTAACTGTTGATCAGCCAATTGGTTGAGCGGATCAACAGCCTCTCCCCTTTGTTGTTGATAAGCTCTCCAGTGTTCTCCAACTTGAGCTAATAGGCTTTCAATCTTATCTATCGTTTCATTTTGGCCAGCCCACCCGGTTCGATAACGCCTTAAATCATCAAGGCCAGTTTGTCTGAGTAATGAATGAGTCGCAAGGATTTCACTTAGAGGCAGTAGGTGTTGCTGGTAAAGACGATCAAACAAACGATCTTTTTGTTGTGTCACTTGAAAAGAGAGGAAAAGTGCCACCAGTAAACTGATGATAGGAAGCGCGCTTAAGCAAAATAAGCGCGTACTGATTTTGACTTGGTTGAATCTGAACATGCCGATAATCGCTCTGAAAAACAGAAAAGTCGGCGATATATACCAAACAATATGAAATGGCCGTATCAAGTAACTCACCGCCGAACCGTAACCAAAGACGGAACCGGAACCAAATCACTCTGCCAACGTCATACAGAAGAAGTATTTCAGATCGCTCGCTATAAGCCACGTAAGCAATCCATACCGCCTTAGTGTGATGGTATGGATTATTCCTAAAGACTATGACAAGAGCGTTACAATGTATTCAACACTCTCTATTTACTAAAATCGGGCTTTATTTTTTTATCCATTGACCTGGAGAGCATTCTAAGTTTTTTTTTAAAAGCGCTCACGGGGTCAGGTCTTGCCTTTTGGCACTATCCGGCTGATTCTTGAATAGTGCAAGCCAAGTCGGTGCCTCTTTGGAGCCCATCAAAAAGGGCCAACTGCTCCATTCATATTCCGAGGGGCAGTCCACCATATGAGCGCGAACTGGGTTTAACAGGATATATCGCCCTACTTCAAGCAAGTAAGAGTCTTTGTCGACCAAGATGGCTTTGTATCTCCCTTGATACAAGTGCCCAACACGATGGTGTTTGCGATTAAATTTTTGGGTATAAACGCCATTCAGTTGCCTCATCCCTTTGCTTAAGTTGCCATCGGGCGTTTCGACTAACAAGTGATAGTGATTGGTCATCAAGCAATAGCTGTGTATGACCCAGTTGAATCATTCGCACACCTGGCCTAAAACTTCAATAAACAACGCAAAGTCTTGCTCATCTACATAAATCGCCTGCCTAGCATTACCTCGTAAGGTAACATGATACAAAGCACCTACATATTCTATCCGTAGTGGTCTAGTCAGTTTTCTTCCCTAAACAAAAATGGCCTAGCGAAAAGCTAGACCATTTCTCTTGAAAGGCAAAAGGCAAGACCTGACCCTGTTGGTTTTACAACGTGATGGGGTGGAGTAGTGACTTATGGATTCACTTTAAACACTCCCACAGATGGCGTTGCTTGTGATCTATCTAACCACCATACATAGTCGCCACCTTCGGCAAAGTGAACGCTAAAGTTAGCATTACCCGCATTAGCTAAAGGTAAAGATTGCAGATGCGATTGATAAGTCGAAGCATTGACTTCATTAGACCAATCAGCGCCAGCAAATTTGAACTCATGGCTTTCACCAGCATTGACAGAGATCGGCGCGCTACGATAACGCTCAACGCCTACGCACTGAGCATTATTTTCCACTGACCAACCATTCATTGAGCCACGTAGATAGAGCGGTTGAGAACAATCAGTGACTTCTTGTCCTTTTTCAACCACAAAGACACTGGCGCTGAACGCAGGTATGCTAAAGGTGCCATCGGTAAACCTTGCTTGCGCTGAGGCGTGTTGACTCGCTGCAAGCGCTGGATGTAACTGATAAGGCTGACCTTGCGTATTAGCTAGGTCAAAATCTTGCCCTGCTGCACTGTTATTGATCAGTACCACCACCGCTTGATGGGGCTGATCCTGTTGGTTTTCCGTTGGCACTGTGCTGGCGGTAATTTGCATTACCACTAAGCCATTCTGACCACTGACATTATGAAAACGTACTTGATCATTAATTTGCTGAGCGGTGGCTAAACGCAATAACGGCGTTGTGCTGCGCACTTGCAGTAAGGTTTTCAACCATGCGTGGGTTTGCGCAATATCATCTGGACTTGGGCCATGTGGGTCCTGTGCTATTCGGTTGCTGATAATGTCCCAGCGATCGTGCTCACTACCACAGAGGGCACTGTTTTTCTCACATGAGGGTAAGCCGACGTTCCAGTTATTGATTTGCTGAGTAAAATCAACGTAGTTGAACCAGTCTCCTGAGTCATAACTATCTCGATCCATTGATTTAGAACGCAATAGCTCTTGTCCCATGTGGATAAAGGGGATGCCTTGTGCCAACAAAGGATAAGCCATGGTCACTTGTTGCACTTGTACCCGCTGCACTGTATCCATATTGGGTAAGGTCTCTGCAAAGTTATCCCATAAGGTTGGGTTATCATGCTTAGAGACGTAGTTGACGGTTTCGCTTGGCTCTAAGCTGTAACCGGTGATCTGACCGTTCCAGAGATAATCTTCACCACGAATCCCCCTATTAATCGGTAGCTGATAACTACGTAAGTTACCCGCTAAGCCATAACGTGCTACATTCAATGCGTGACCATGCTCCCACGGCGCTGCAAATACCCCTCCTTCTCGCAATGCTTCACGCAGGCGATCGTTAAAGGTGCCTATTCCTGTTCCCGCTTTATTGAGCTGGCTGGCTTGCTTAAAGCGTGCATCGTTTTCCACTTCACCAAAATTCCAGCCTTCGCCATAAAAATACGTTGCAGGGTAAATCGCTTGCGCGGCTTCTCGTGCTCTTAAACCTGCTTGAAGTGGAATATGACCCATCAAGTCAAAACGGAAGGCATCGATACGATAATGTTCCGCCCAGACTTTGATTGAATCGATCATCAGTTTTTCCATCATCGTCCATTCTGTGGCGGTGTTGTCGCAACAGGTTGAGTTTTCTATCGCGCCGGTTAATGGGTTGAGACGATGGTAATAACTCGGCACCACTTTATCTAGCACTGAGTGCTGACTATCCGGGCCGGCGGCATACGTGTGGTTATAGGCTACGTCCAATGCCACGGTTAATCCCATATTATGGATAGCTTGGATCATCTGCCGCGCTTCAATGACTCGCGCTGAGCCATTGGCGTCACTGGCATAGCTGCCTTCTGGGGCATTGAAATGGAATGGGTCATAACCCCAATTGTAGCTGTCGATGCGGCGCATGAGCTGCCAAAGATCGTTGGAATCTCGGCTTGCGGGATCAAAGCTTGCAAATACCTCAAGCAGTGGTTGGTTGATTTCTTTGCTGGCGCATAACTGCTGACCAAAGGCATCATTATGTTCTGGTTGTACCTCTAGCAGCTGACATAATTGACCAAGAGTCTGATGAACATCAATGCGTTGGTTAGGGTCTTCGTTGATTGAACCAAGGTTGTTAATGGGTAATAGATGTAACGTGGTTAAACCGGCATCCGCTAAACCTTGTAGATGCTGAACAGGTACGCTGTCTTGCAAAGTGAACGCTAAGTATTGTCCTCGGTAGTCTTTTCCTGCCGGAGAAAGCGTCAACGTTGACTTATCACGGGCACTAAAGTCGCGCACATGGGCTTCGTAAATACTGAGATCGGTCGGATTAACGACGACTGGGCGGTTGACTGAATCCCAGCCATTTGGGAGTAATTGTGGGTTGGCGAGGTTTAATGCTTGGCTAAATTCACCATTAGCAGACACATTGACCGAGTAAGGATCGCTGACCACCACTTGCTGTATACGCTGGGTATCAAAGCGAACTTGCTCAATCTGGTAGCGATAATAGTGCCAATCCGCGTCATCGATTGGTAAACGGGTTGACCAAATTCCAGTCTTTGCGTCTTCTACTAGCGCGATTTCACGGCTAGTTTCGCTTAATTGTGGGCGAATTTCTAAACTCACTTGCTGCGCTAGAGGTGCCCATAGAGCAAACTCCACCTTATTACCGTGATAACTCACGCCTAAGGTTTGATGATAAGCACTGGTTTTATCGTTGCGATCAGCATACACCGCATCTAACACGCCAGCCAATTGCACTCTGTCATAGTGAATTAACTGTTCTGCTTGATAACCCACTAATAAGTGCTGCTGCTTTAATAGTGCTGGTAAGGATAAACCTTCAGGTAAGCTTAACTGATAGGCTGGGCCATTGAGATAACCAAACGGGCAGTTATCCTCAACTGGCTGGCAGTGAGTGCCCGCATAAGAGATTGGGGTTAACTCTATTTTACCATCGTATCCTTGCAGCGTATTTTGCTCGATGTTCAACGTGGCATTAGCTGAGTAATACAAGGTGACTTTATCCATCGAGTTAGGGTCAAGCGTGTGCCAAACGATAGTTTCACTATCGACCCAATGACCACGAGCCAGCGCTGTGCTTAATGGATTAACGGTTGGGCTAGTCGGCTTTTCATCGCCAGTGAGCTGATCGTTGTCACTAGCACCTTGATCATCTTGATCGCCATCAGAGCCTTGTTCATTATCTGTTCGATCACTGCCTGTTTGATCATGATTATCTTGGTCGCTATTGTCTTGATCATTGGTTTCGTGTTCATCCGTATCGCTCTCTGTTGAGCCAATGCGACTTGCTAGATGAATAGCCAAAGCTTGATGAGGTAAGACTAGAGTCTCAATATGACCTTGCTTATTGACCGTGACCTGATGAATCTCACAGTCATCAATCTCAGCGGCAATCACATTACAATACTGACCCGCTGGTAAGCTAGTTTGTAGGTTAGTCAGATGATAAGGGGCAGAACTGTGGTTAATAGCAACAAATCCACGTCCTTCACGGGCAAAGGCGATTTGATTATTCGCGCCTTCATGCCAGTGGTTCACAGGAGCTTGTTGTACATCTTGGCGAAACGCCACCATGTTAGCAATTGGCCGCCAGCGGTGTTCACACACCCAAGGCTGATCGGCAAAACAAGCTAAGTTACCATCAGCTTGATACACTGTGCTCTCTGGTGGCCCCACTTCACTTTCAGTAAAGGCATAGCTGGACATTACCCGAGGGTAGCCATAATCCCAAGCCAGCATAAAGACATTAGCGAGATCATAAATATTGGCATGTTCGCTATTACTTTGATGGGTGAGAATATTACCACCCGCTCCGTGTCCGCGTTGGTTATCGTGGTTATCGATAAAGACGATCGCTTTATCACTAGGGGTATAAATCTCATCCCAACGGTCACCAAACTGTTTTAACCAATGTAAATCACCTTCGCTAAATACTCGCGCAATTTGTTGGCCATAACGAAACTCTTCAACTGCAGCAATCGACGTGTATTGCTGTGAGCGGACCGACTCTTCATTACGTGTGTCGATCACTTCAGAGAAAAAGTAGGCTTGTTCACGCTGTGTGACTTGGTCGAAGATGGCGCTTAAATCATCCACTGCGATATGTTTGGCGGCATCAACCCGAAAGCCTTTCACGCCAAGAGCTATTAAATCATCAATATAGGCGGCTATTACTTGCTGCACGTGAGGGTGACTGGTGTTCAGATCTGGAAGACCGCTTAAGTCACAATGCTGGACGCGCCACGCACCATCTACTGGATTCTCACCACTGTGGTAATCTTTGCCATCAATCGTACAGTTACGATCGGCATTGTCAGGCATGTGATATTGATGATAATGACCAAGCTGTGTGGAGAAGCGGCTATCACCGTCAAAAAACTTATGGTTAGCTTGAAGCATGCCTTGGGGATGTTCGCGGCGCTCAAATTGGCTACCTGCAGTACCAATAGCCTTGCCATTCTCATCGGTTACTCCAACGTCAATACCATTCTCACCCCAATCAGGGAAGTGCATCTCACCTGTGATATCAGCGGAATGGTTGATGACTAAATCAGCATAGATATCGACCCCATGCTGACGGCAGGTCTCTACCATCTCAATAAATTGCTGGCGATTACCACTGCGTGACTCAAGACGGTAGCTAACCGGTTGATAACGTGTCCACCAAGTGCCGCCGATAATATGCTCATTGGGTGGTGATACTTGTATGGCTCTAAAACCTTTTTGCCCTAAATATGCACATTCTTTAGCAATGTCCTGCCACTGCCATTCAAACAAGTGCACCATGGCGGTATGTGGCTGTGGCGGATCAAAAGTAACTGATTCCTCAGCAGTGTCGTTATCGTTGTCAGCAAGCTGCTCATCCTCTACCCGTTTTTTTGATCTATCACTATCATCACCGGGATTGCCTTCATCAGGCGGTGATTCGACAGTACTTTGTTCGCTGGTTAGATTGCCATCTTGTGATGGTTCGATATCGTTATTACAGCCTAGTAATAATGTACTTAAAATAAGCAAAATACCTATTCTCGGTACGCGAGTTAAGAAGGTTAATGGGTAGTGCATATATTTCAGCCTTGAAAATTAAAAATACTATACCCTTCCTACTTGAAGTTCAGGAATGTTGACTACGTTCGTTCACCCCAATCACAGAGTCTGTCTATGCTCATGGGGGTGAATCACTTGCCGCCTTCCTACAACTCCAAGTTGTTTGGGTATAAATCAGATGACAATCACATGAGAGTCAGCCAGAAAATAAGGTGGGGAAGTTTTATGTGTTGCGCCAAAAACAGAAGCTACATTTTTACTCGTTGACGATTTGTACTCTCAGGTTACTTAGAGAGGAAAACTGTTTAACGGTAAAGATGACTTAATAGCTATGATCTTGGTAACCCGATGTAGCTTGAGCTAGAAACAGCCAAGTCACTGGATTTTTTATGATAATGGGGGATAGCTGATAAACCGGTAATTTATACTCTTATATATACAGCTGCTGATTATTCTAATGGTTTTGTTAATAATAAACCGTGATGAAATTCGCAGTTGAATTCGGGCACGTTGAAATACATGAATAAAACCCAATAACAACTTCACCTGTTATTCGACGAGAAAGTAACATCTTTTAAGCTGTCATCAATATAAGTACCATCCACCAAGCAGGAATTTTGGAGAACTTCAAACTCAAAATGCTCATTCGATGAAGCCTTGACTGATTTACTGAACGGTCGCCTTGATACTGTGTTTGGTGGCTCAATGGGACTCAACACAGGATTCCTTGAAACGGAACAAGGCAAGGACTATCATTTTACCGGCCCTAAATTTACAGAATAGAAGTGGTTTGGTCGAGGTATTGGCGTCGCTGTTAGAAAACAAGATAACGAATTGAAAGATCTTATCGATAGCGGGCTACAAAGGCTGATTGACAATGGTCAGCACCAAAAAATTGCGAGCAAATACTTTTCGTACAGCATTTACGAATAGACTAGCGTAAAAAGTGAACTTCACTACTTACAAGTATTGTTCACTTTTTTAAAGCTACAGATAGCAAAAAGCCGCTCATTAAGAGCGGCTTTTTAAATGGGTGGAAGCCCCAGCCACATCCCGGCACACAAGTCACTCGCTGCGGCTGCTTCCTTCCGGACCTGACCGAGTTCACAAGTTATTGTTGCGGGAGGACCAGGGCCTCCATAGATTCTGTTTTCTTAGCGTGGCTAAGAAGTGTGGGGATTATCAGCCATACGCGGCTCTATTTCAAGCCCTCGAAGCAATAAAGTCTACCTTTTCTATTCAACTGCTTAGTCAATAACCGTTATCGTAGGTAATGAACGATTTTCTCATCAGCTGACATCGCGAGCGGCTCCCCTCTTGAGTCTTGTTTATGTCGATACATCGCTTCATCCGCTGCATTCAAAACTTCTTGCAAGCTCATAAAGCAGACCCTCGGCATAGAAACTCCTAGCGCAATCGAAATATTGAAACAAAGCTGGCCGTCGTCTGAAGCAAAAGGAATTAACTTTAGCTTGCTGGATAGTTCATTGGCTCGAGTTTGGTTGATTTTACCAATCAAAATAAATTCATCGCCACCGATCCTAAAGCTATGCCCGTGCCACACACGCTCAATGTAAGTCGCAACACTTTTAAGTACTTGGTCGCCAATCTCATGACCATAGGTATCGTTGATATGCTTGAAACGATTCACATCAAGATAGATCACCGTGTTATCAGCGTTCACGCCACTACGGTATTTTTGATGCATTGAACGACGATTTTTCATTCGCGTTAGTGGATCAGTATTGGACTGACTGTGCAAATATATCGCAACCACAATCAAGAACCCGAGCACTAGCATAAACAGAATTTGGCGTTGGCGTGAGAAAGCCTGCTCCGCTTGTAAGGTTGCTTTCCAATTGGGATGATAATCGTACCTATCAATAATTTGCTCGGTATCGATCATTTTTATCGCGCGACTAAACAGGGGTGCCAACGCTTCTCCAACTCGGTTTTTCGCAAAGCCAATCGCAATATTTGACTGATAAAAGTGACCAATCGACACATCTTCTTCAAGTGGAATGATGTCGCCTGATTCACGCATCATTTTATTGAAGTTGGCGCGACTGATCGCCATATAACTAATTTCACCGTTAAGTAGCGCATTGTACATTTGCGCTGTACTGGAATAAGACTTAAGTTGTTTATTGGGTAATAGCTGAGACAAGAGTGCTTCAAAAAAATCATCTTTCATCACCCCGATCTGTTCAACAATCAATTCTGACACATTACTGTACACACCATTCTTATAGCCTTCGCGCTTAATCATGATCGCTTTAGGGAAGTAGTATGGGTTACTAAACTCGATTAACGCTTTACGCTGCTCAGAAATAACGATTGGACCAAGAATGTCGATACGTTGTTCAATTAGATCACTGTACATACTTTCCCAAGTTTCATCGGCAGTACTTACAATGTCACAGTTGAGAAGTAGAATGTCACAGGCTTGCAGAACCACATCGGCGCTAATCCCTTTAATCTCACCATTACTATGATACTCGGCATATTGACCAACATTATGCAGTTTGACTCGATACTGACGGTGAATATTAAGCTCACTGTCGATGACCGACTGTCTCAACGCTTGTTGCCGGATCTCAAACTGATACGCTTTAACAGATTCACGCAACATTTTTTGCATTTCGGCACTGTGCACGTATTCAACAATTTTGGTCAGTAACGCTTGATGTTGGTGCTTTGGTACAATGATAGAAACTGGCTTTATCGACAGTTGATGATTGAGTAACTGAGCATCAAACCCTGCCATCAACATCGGCTTAAGGTGGTTTATGGCATCAATGACTCCGTCCACCATTCTAGATTCAATCAGGTCTCTGGCTTGTTGATGACCGCTATATTCTATTTGCTTAATATGGGGGAAATTGGCTGTAACCAAATCGGCGTAAATAGTCCCTTTCGGCACACCAATAACATGCGCTGTATCAAGCGTTGCATCGGTTACACTATATAGGTAGGTATATTCAATGTTAGTCGGGCTAGAAAAATCAAAGCGCGTAGCACGTTGGTCTGTATAAGTGACGTTAGCGGCAAAATCACTTTCTCCACGCTCAACTGCCTTTAAGATCGCATCAAAACTTGGATAGTAGATGTACTCAACATTCAGATCAAAGTGTTCAGCCGCCTCATCAAACAGAATCCGCGTGACGATATCATCAGCCTCTACCCCTACTTTGTAAGTCATGCTTGCATAAGAGTAAGGAAGCACGATGAAGGAGAGAAGAAACCCAACCGTCCGCCAAAAAAGAGCCATGGTACTGTCGTCCTGTTTTAATAATTATTTAGCCCTGTTTCTGCGAATTATTACTACCAGTGTTCTTTTACTAATAACGCGCAAAATTTGGCCGATATTGACACAAAAGTACTCATATTCCAAGCCAATCAAATCAGTATTGTTATCGGTAAGTTAAATTTCTTGCTGCCCTTCAATGCTGCGTAAAATGTAATCGGTCATCCACGCGGTAGCAAGCAAACATAACCAGACCACCAATACCGGATTAGGCACTTCAATACCCGGCGTCACAACCAAGGCTGCAAATCCGACCGTAGGCAAAGTCCAACACAATAACTTGCTCCAGCGGAAGGTTTTCAAGCGTAATAGGCTTTCCATTGAGGCAATCATACCCGTTACACATAACGCAATTAATGCCGCATAGGGTAAATCAGCCATCCAAAGTGGCAGTACTAAACCTAACGCCCACCAGCTGTGTTTGCGTGAAGGTTGCCAGCGAAAGGCAGACCACCATATAACGGCAATGGCTAAGGTTTGAATAATAGTGACGATCGGCTCACCACTTAACTTTCCCGCTGACTGTGTCACCATGATCCCGACCAAGAGCGTGCTAACAATCAGCAGGCTGGTGAAAATTACGGTGAGACTACTACGCTTTGAGAATGCCACCATCAGTAAAGGAAATAGAATCCATAAGCTAACCGATAACGTAAAAGGTTGATGAGGTAAAGTTAAACCATAGCTAGTCATGGCGGCGAGAAGCGTCAGGCCGATAACACCGCCTTGTGGTAAAATCCATAACGCAGGGATAATCAGAGCCAAGACAGGAATATCACCCGCACTTATACTCATAGCGCGTGCACATACGATGGCAAGCAGTGTAGTAATAACGAACTGAAATGTTGAAAATATCATGCCCTCTCCTTATCCATTCCTTGGAAACTTGAACTAGGACCCTTTCATTATGGATCAGTTTTTAATCCAAATCTTTGCTGTAATTCACCAAATTCCGTTTGGTAAAGTCACCACGTATGGTGAAATCGCAAAAATGGCGGGTTACCCTGGTTACGCCCGTCATGTTGGTAAAGCATTAAGTCACTTGCCCAATGGCAGCAAACTGCCTTGGTTTCGGGTCATTAACAGCCAAGGGCGTATTTCTTTGCAAGGACAAGATCTTAATCGGCAACGGCAAGCCTTGATAGCAGAAGGAGTGGCCGTATCACCAGATGGAAAAATCGCGCTGCGGCAATATCAATGGCAACCTTAATAGCTGCCACCTGCGTTATGACTAGTTACCTACACTAATCAAGCGCAAATTAACGCTTTCGGTATGGTTATCGTCAGTAATAACGGGGTATGACGTGTCAGTAATGAACTGCAGTTGACCATCAACTTCAATTCGCGCACTCACACTATAGCGATGGCGTGCTTCAATTTTACTGGTGTCGTAAGCAAGGTAAAATTCGAATGGAACTTGAGCGCCGTTACTTTCAAACCGGTGCTTAGCAATCACTTTAGACGGAGCGTCGGCAAGTGAGACATCTTCTAGTTTGATGGTAATGACGGCGTCATCAGGTAATGCAATACGCTCACGATAAGCAACAATACCAGTAACATGATCGATCTTCGCTTGCGGCACTTTCTGCTCTAAATTTTGGCAGCCAACCAGTACGCCCCCGAACACAACGGCTAGAATCAAACCTAATGCCTTTTTCATAAAAACTCACTTAACTTATTAAATTATAATTAATTATAGATGGCCGCTATACTAATGTCATGCTAGTGATGTTGAATTAACAAGGCTCTGACCCATATTACGCTACGCTAGCAATCTTATCTCACCTGCTGTTTTAATTGTCATTAATAGGCGTAGAATATCCGCATAATATCAAATCAAGGGTTCAATAATGAGTAAACCTCTCAATGAGTTATTAGACTTACTGCAATTAGAAAAGCTCGAGGAGGGCCTCTTCAGAGGTCAAAGTGAAAACTTGGGACTGCCTCAAGTTTATGGTGGGCAAGTCATTGGCCAAGCGCTTTCGGCTGCTCGTTATAGCGTTGATGCCGACCGCACAGTACATTCGTTTCACAGCTACTTCCTCTACCCTGGCGATCCAGAAAAGCCCATTATTTATGATGTTGAAAACCTGCGTGACGGACGCAGTTTTAGTACCAGACGTGTCAAAGCGATTCAAAATGGTCGGCCAATTTTCTATCTCACCGCCTCGTACCATGGTGAAGCCCCGGGCTTTGAACATCAAAACACCATGCCAGATATTCCCGGGCCAGAGAATTTTGCGTCAGAATCACAGTTAGCCGCTCAAATCGAGGCGTTCTTACCAGAAAAGTTGAAGAAGACGTTCTGCGGTGAGAAGCCGATTGAAATGCGCCCGGTGACCGTGGTTAACCCACTTAAACCAGAAAAAGTAGCGCCAAAACAATATCTGTGGATCAAGGCGAATGGTGAAGTCCCTGATGATCAGTTAATTCACCAGTATTTGCTCGGTTATGCCTCTGACTGGGGCTTTTTAGTCACGGCGCTGCTTCCGCATGGTGTTTCGCTAATGACGCCTAAATTCCAGGTTGCCACTATTGACCACTCGATTTGGTTCCATCGCCCATTCAAGATGGATGAATGGCTACTGTATGTGATTGAGAGCCCGACCGCATCGAACACGCGTGGTTTAGTACGAGGAGAGATCTATAATCGTGCTGGTGCTTTAGTCGCCTCAGCAGTGCAAGAAGGCGTTATGCGTTTTAACCAATAGCATCAATACTGCTGCGCTCATTCTCGTGGGCGCAGTGTTGATAGGCTATTCGATGTGGTTACTGTGAGCCTTCACTATTAATCGGTAGCGCCGTCGTATACTTCAGCGGCTCCATAGCGAAAGTAGACGTCACATTCGACAGACCAGCGACAGAATTAACCAATTTTTTGTAGAAACGATCGAAACAGTGCATATCTTTCACTAACACCTTCAACATGTAGTCATATTCACCGGCCATACGGTAAAATTCCATCACTTCAGGAAACTCGCTCGCGGTAGAAACAAATTGACGATACCACTCGTGGGAGTGGTCGCTGGTTTTGACCAGTACAAAAGCGGTGAAAGACAGACCCAATTTCTCTGGATTAAGCAAAGCGACACGCTTTTGAATCACTCCCGCCTCTTCAAGCTTTTTAAGCCGCTTCCAACACGGTGTCGTGGTTAGATTGACCGCCTCCGCGAGATCATTTAATGACAAGGTGGCATCGTTTTGTAATAGATCGAGTATTTTTCGATCAATCTTATCTAATTCAATTTTCATACAGACATAAAAGAGAAAAATATTCTCCAAATAAAGCAAATAGAAGTAAAAAAAGCAAAGTTTTTCTCTGAAAAAATCGATAAATTAGTTCTATAACGATTCTAAGGAGAAAACCTATGTGTACTGATCATGACTGGATTAACAACGCGGTACGTAAAATTGAAGCCGATTACCAGCGTAGCGCTGATACTCACTTAATTAAGCTTGATTTACCCAGTGTTGCCGGCATTGATATCTATCTTAAAGATGAAAGTACCCATCCAACCGGTTCGCTCAAACATCGTCTGGCACGCTCGCTGTTTCTCTATGCCATCTGTAATGGTTGGGTCGGGCCAGAAACCACGATTATTGAATCATCATCTGGCAGTACTGCCGTCTCTGAAGCCTACTTCGCACGACTTCTCGGGCTGCCGTTTATTGCAGTGATGCCCAAATGCACCGCACGTAAAAAAATCGAACAAATTGAATTTTATGGTGGTCAGGCACATTTAGTTGACCGCTCGGATCAAATCTACGCTGAGTCACGTCGCCTTGCGAAAGAACTCGACGGCCACTATATGGATCAGTTCACTTACGCTGAACGTGCCACCGACTGGCGCGGTAATAACAATATTGCTAACTCTATTTTTAGCCAAATGGAATTAGAAGATCATCCTATTCCAGCGTGGGTAGTCATGAGCCCAGGAACTGGCGGTACATCAGCAACCATTGGCCGCTTTATTCGTTATCAAAAGCACGATACGAAACTGTGCGTCGTTGACCCTGAAAATTCAGTGTTTCATGACTACTTTCGCACTGGCAACAAAAATCTTATCGGCGAATGTGGCAGCAAAATTGAAGGGATTGGCCGCCCTCGTGTCGAGCCAAGTTTTATTCCTGGTGTGGTCGATGAAATGCGTACTATCGCAGATGCGGCCTCGGTAGCCACAGCGCACTGGCTAGAGAAAATATTAGGACGTAAAGTGGGGGCCTCCACGGGCACCAATTTATATGGCGTTTTACAACTCGCCAGTGAAATGAAATTACGTGGTGAAACAGGCTCTATTGTGACACTGCTGTGTGACAGCGGTGAGCGTTATTTGGATACTTATTACAACCAACAGTGGATCAAAGACAATATTGGCGATCTGCAACCTTATCTCGCAAAACTTGAAACCTTTGAAGCCACAGGTGAGCTGAGCGCATAAGCATTTGAAGACTCGATAGAAAAAACGCCACTGAGTTATCATCAATGGCGTTTTTATTTATTGTTTATTTTGACGTGCCTCAAAAGCCGCCAATTGCTCTGGTGTTGCTTTCGTTTGGTGATTGTGTTTCCACTCGTCGTAAGTCATGCCATAAACACGCTCACGTGCATCGTCAATCTCGATCGCTACGCCTTGGCTGTCAGCCTCTGCTTTATACCATTGACTAAAACAGTTACGACAGAAACCGGCCAAGATCATCAAGTCGATATTTTGCACGTTTTTGTTGTCATCTAGGTGAGCCAGCAAACGGCGAAATACCGCTGCATCGAGTTTGTCTTGTTCTTGTTGAGATAAATTTTTATATTTAAATTCAGCCACTTTAATTACCTTTCAATTATTGTTTTAGTGGGTAAAGTGTAACAGCCTCACTATTATCTACTCAAATACAAAAACGCCCAAGCTATGAGCTCAGGCGTTGTTTAAATCGATGGTGATTAACCTTGAATGCCAACAATCAGCCACGGTGCATTCGGTACCGTTAAGTCGCGCTCTAAGTGCCAAATATCTTCGATGTTCTCTTCGATACCTTCCACTGAGTCGCGGTAACGACCACTGAACTGCAGGCTCAACTGTGCTTTGTTTGCATCGCAATCAGCACGAACAATTTCTGCGTCGACATACATGACGTCAGTATGCTGCTCACCTTCAAGCTTAGCTCGCTCCGCTTGTAGGTCGGCAAACAAGCTTGGTGACACGTACTCTTCAATCGTCTCAAGCTGGTTGTGATTCCACGCACCTTGCAAAATTCGGTAGTGTTCACGTGAACCGTTGATAAAGGCAGTTTGATCAAATCCTTCAGGGTAACGGTGCGGAACGTCCGTTTGAGCACCAAAACCAAAGCCACCTTGGTTAGCGCCTACTTGCGGTTGCTCAAAGTTATGAATGTTCGGTTGCTCAAATTTAGACGCAGAACCGCCAAACGCAGGTTGCTGACGATGTTGGTTCATACTACCTTGCTTAGCACCAAGCATGCTGCGCATCAACTTGAAGATAACAAAAGCAATCAAGCCCATGATCAAGATATCCATAAATTGGATACCCTCAAACGCGCCACCAAAAAAGGCCGCAAGTAGACCGCCTGCAAGTAGGCCGCCCATTAACCCGCCCATTAACCCCTTCTTGCTTGATTGAGTTTTTGTGGTTTGGTCTTTGCCTAGCGTATTGGTGTTCTGTTGTTGCTGTTTTGGCGCAGGCGCTGTTTTAAAGCTTTTGCCAAAAGATTTGCCGCCTCCGAACTTTTTAGCCTCAGCGATCGGGGTGATCGCGACTGAGACCATAAGTAGTGCAACAAGGGAAAAGAGTCGTTTCATATTCTTCCTTAAGGTTCTTAATCGGATTAAGTCTTTTATTTATCACACCATAGTAACGCCCAGCTCACCAGTTTCAACTAAAACATTGCAGTTTGATGTATCAGAATATTGCAAATAATGATCGACAACATTGACGCTCTCTCACTTCGCTCATAAAATATTGAACGTTGTTCATTACAGATTTTTATCATGGCTAGAAGAAACGATCATACTCGAGAAGAACTGGTGGCGCTCACGCTTAATACCGTCAAAAAGTTTTTGACAACCCACTCTTATCATGAGTTAAGCTTGAGAAAAATTGCGAATATGATTGGTTATGTACCAAGTACTCTAGTCAATATTTTCGGCAGCTATAACCTACTCTTATTGCACACCGTTGCCCAAACTTTGGATGAGCTTTCAGCCGACGCAAGCGCCGTAGTAAAGCGCAGCCAAGATGCTGAGACTGCACTGTATGATTTAGCTTACTGCTATCACGATTTTGCGCTGCGTCATCCTCATCGCTGGCAATTAATTTTCGAGCACAACATGAATGGCGACCCACTGCCAGAGTGGCAGGCGCAAAGAATTAACGCCATGACCAATATGTTAGAGGACTTACTTCAAACACTCGCGCCACAACGCAGCGCTTCTGATGTGCTTAGAGCGAGCCGTGTTCTGTGGTCTGGCGTACATGGTATTACGCTCTTAAGCGTCGACGATAAATTTTTTTCCGCTGAGCCTATCGACGGTAAAGAATTGATTAGTAATCTTTTGTCTCATTACTTAAGCAACTGGTAAATTAAACGACTAAGGCTAAACAATGCCACAAAATCAAGCTTCTTTGATGAAGCAAAAGCGCTTTCTTCCATACTTCATCACCCAGTTTTTTGGCGCATTTAATGACAACATCTTTAAAAATGTGTTGTTGTTGTTTGTGGCTTTCGCAGGTGTTGGGGCTTTACCCGTATCAAGCAATTTATTTATTAACCTCGCCGCCGGACTGTTCATTTTACCTTTTTTCCTTTTTTCTGCGTCGGCTGGGGTATTAGCGGATAAATACGAAAAATCCTGGTTTATCCGTAAAGTTAAATTGGCTGAAATTGGCATCATGTGCCTGGGCGCTATCGGCTTTATCACCGAGAGCTACGTTATTCTGCTGATATTACTGTTCTTGATGGGCACACAATCCGCCTTCTTTGGTCCGGTCAAATATGCCCTGTTACCCCAACAATTAAAAGCCAATGAATTAGTACCTGGTAATGCATTAGTCGAGACAGGTACCTTCTTAGCGATTCTTCTTGGCACACTGGGCGCTGGAGTGATTGCTTCAGCCGATGATGCTAAATATGTTGCCGCCGCGTGCGTCATTGTATTTGCTCTTCTGGGCTATATTTCAAGCTGTTCGATCCCTTGTGCGCCAGCAAGCAACCCTAACCTCAAGTTTCGCTGGCAGCCAATTAAACAGACCAAACAAACCATCGCCATTGCCAAGGCTGACCCTACTATATTTAAAGCACTGATGGCGATTAGCTGGTTTTGGTTTCTAGGCGCGGCGTACTTAACTCAATTCCCAAACTTTACCAAGCTACACCTCAACGGCAGTGAAAGTGCAGTCTCCTTCCTGCTGGCCCTGTTTTCTATCGGAATTGCGATAGGGTCGCTTGCTTGCGACAAATTATCCAATCATCGTATCGAAGTGGGCATCGTCCCCTTGGGTAGCTTAGGCATTACCGTCTTTGGCGCTTTAATGGCCACCTCTACACCTGAGACTATGCCGAACATAACGAGCTTTCGTGAATTGATTCACTACTCACCACTTTGGCCACTGTTTGCTTACCTATTACTACTTGGAGTGTCAGGTGGCGTGTTCATTGTGCCTCTTTACGCCCTCATGCAACAACGCGCTCAAGTAAAACAACGCGCTCAAGTGATTGCCGCACTCAATATTTTCAATTCACTGTTTATGGTCGGCAGTGCGGTTCTGGGTATCGTCTGTTTGTCACTTTTAGAACTGACGATTCCTCAACTCTTCCTATTACTGGCAATATTGAACTTCCTTGTTGCGAGTTATTTGTTTATTCAAGTGCCGATCTTTGTCGTACGCTTTCTGCTGTGGGTGCTGACCCATACTATGTACCGTGTATCGCATAAGAACTTGCACTACTTACCAGAAAAACAAGGCGCATTACTGATTTGTAACCACGTCAGTTATATGGATGCCCTGTTGCTTAGTGCCGTCTGTCCACGCTTGATTCGTTTTGTCATGGAAGAAGAGTACGCCAATACGCCAGCGCTGAAAAATTTTCTTAGCCGCGCAGGAGTCATTCCTATTTCGGCCACCAACCGCCGCTCGATCATTCGCGCTTTCAATCAAGTTGAACATGCCCTTAAGCAAGGGCACATCGTGTGTATTTTCCCAGAAGGTCGCCTAACCCCTGACGGCGAAATCCACCCTTTTCTGCGCGGTATGGACATCATTTTGAAACGCAGCCCAGTACCTGTTATTCCTATTGCGTTAAAAGGCATGTGGGGAAGCTATTTCAGTCGACACAAAGGCAAGGCGTGTCAGGGGCTGCCAAGACGTTACTGGTCTCGTATTGAAATAGAAGTGGGCGAACCTGTCCCTCCCGAATTAGCGTCTACTACAATGATGCAACAAAAAGTTGCACAACTGCGCGGCGATTGGCGTTAACCACCGACCATTTGCTAACCACAAGCGTTAAGTTTTTCTTAACGCTTGTTCAATACAATCGGCTCTCTTTAGCGCGCTGTTTTAGATACACTGCGTCCTCACATAAAATATCTTACTGATTATGAACTCACTTTCTAAGTCATCACCCTTTTGGATTGCCGCGACGATCTGTTTAACGCCACTTATTTCATCACCAACGGCGCTAGTGATCGGTTTCTTGTTAGCCTCATTAGGTCTAGTCCCCACCACCGTTAACCTTGCCAAGATCACCAAAAAGCTACTTGCGTATTCGATTGTAGGTTTAGGGTTTGGTATCCAGTTTCAACAAGCCCTTGCCGTGACTTCAGACGGCATAGGTCTGATTGTTGCAACGATCATGGGCACGTTATTGATGGGGTGGTGGTTAGCAAAGTTACTCGGATTGAACCGGGAAACGGGCTATTTAATCTCGTCAGGAACAGCGATTTGTGGCGGCAGTGCAATTGCCGCCGTTGCTCCCGCGATTCAAGCCAAAGATGACCAAGTAGGATTAGCACTAGCAACGGTGTTTATTCTTAACTCCATTGCCTTGTTTGTGTTTCCGGTCATCGGCCATGCACTCAATCTAGACCAAACCACCTTTGGCACTTGGGCGGCGATTGCAATTCACGATACGTCTTCGGTTGTTGGTGCTGCGTCTTCCTACGGTGAGCAAGCGCTGACTACCGCAACCACGTTAAAATTAGCTCGTGCATTGTGGATCATTCCAGTGGCCCTGTTCAGCGCTTTTTTGTTTCGCAATGATTCGAAGAAAATAACCATACCTTACTTTATTTTCTTTTATTGCGCGGCTATTGCGGTGAGTGATTTTCTACCACAGTTTGAGTTGGTGTACCAAGCGATCTTCGACATCGCAAAACGTGCATTGGTGGTATGTCTGTTTTTGATTGGCTGTGGTATTTCTTTCGGGAAGCTAAAAAGCGCCGGGCCAAAGCCCTTGCTATTTGGCGTGATCTTGTGGGGATTGATTTCGGCCAGTTCGCTGGCGTGGTTAACACTGCATTAATGCTCTCTGGCTTGGTGGACACTTTTGCTTCGGCTCGCAAGCTTGATATTTCGCACTAGCACTAGGGTTGAGACAAACGCTGATAACTCCATTAATGAACGAAGCAAACCGTCACTATTAATCGCGATTATAATTTGCACTATAATCGCTACGATCAAGCCGACTCTTAACATCGTTATACCCTAATCCCCTTTATATTGGCTTTATTATGAATCAGGGTTATATGATTACTAAATTCGTATTGGCACTATGAAATTACCAAATTAACTAAGTGAGTGTTGCCAGTTCTCCTAGATAGAAACCTTGCAAGTCATCAACAATAATCGTCACCTCCATCCTTCTAAAATGATTACAGACTTCGCTCATCCGCTCAAAGTCATGAATTTATTCAGATTCAACAATTTCTATACCGACACGAGTCGGGTCTTGCAAGGACAGTGTATGGCAGCAATAACACATTTTTGATCACACCGTATTATCACTGAGTTGGATAATTCAATGTCAACCACTGCTTTACGGCATAGCGTGAGATTTTAATGCCATTCTCGTTTAAACCCGCTGGCATCGTATAGTAGGCGATGGGCCACTTGAATCGGCTTAGATGACTATCAAGATACTCAGGCATGATGCCACTATCAAAACCATCGGCCGTTATTATGACCGCCACCGGGCGATGACCAAACTCGAGATCTTCAACTGGCACAACGATGGCGAAATCAATCATAGGATGCCGATTTAATACTTGCTCAATCTCTTCACAATGAATGTTTTCACCGCCAGAAATAAACTGATTATCAGCTCGACCAATAATGCTTAATTCGTCTCCTAACCACTCACCCAAATCCTTAGTATCAAACCAACCATTGGCGGTTAGGGGTGTTAACTGTCCACATTGATAGTAACCCGCCGCTAAGGTTTCACCTCCAATGTAGATTCGTTGTCCCTCTAGCTTTAAACGCCGTTTTGCTAGCAGACGACCTGCACTATACGTGCTATCAACTCGCTTAGCCGTTACCGTAGAGGCGACTTCGGTTAAGCCATAACCCAGCCAGGTCTCAATCCCTCGCTGCGCCGCTTGCTGACTTAACCTATGATCAACATGGCCACCACCAAGCAACACTTGCTGTAATTGTAACGGCTGCGCACTGTCGAGCAGTCTTCGCAATTGAGTCACCACTAACGAGGCGTGTGTGACACCTTGAATATCTTGACTTAACTCGCCACTACCAACTTTAAGACCTGCACCACTCAATAACCAACGATAGACAATCGCCAATCCCGACACATGATAAAGTGGTAAACTGAGCAACCAACAATCACCTTGCTTGAACGGGAAAACGGCCAATAACCCTTGCGCAGAAGCAAAGTGCTGACGAGAAGTGTGCGCCACCGCTTTCGGCGTTCCTGTTGAGCCAGAGGTAAAGACAATCGAGGCTAATGCATCTTGATCATAGCGGCTTTGCACATCAGGGTGTAACGACATCGGCGCATGATCGGTTTGAAAAATATGCTCGGCTTCAAGAGTAATAGTGGCCGTACAAGACGCGGATGATAATGGCTGAGTAAACCAAACATGGGACTCGCGCGGATCTTGATAGAGGGTCGCTAATTTAACGTCAAGTTCGCTTTTTGTCTGCGGCATGGTCAACGCATTAATCGCGCCTAATTCAAGACACGCTAAGTAAACCATCAACTGCTCAACGCTATTCTTGCCAACACTGGTGACCACATGGCCAGCTTCGATTCCCTGCTGTGTTAACCCTGCGGCCACTTGATCAACCTTATCGGCTAACTCACGCCAAGTGTATTGATGTGTCGGTGTGATCAAAGCAGGCAATAAAGGGCTCTGATGAGCCCAGTGTTTAAGCAAGGAGCTCATGACTGCCAGATAAGCGCTTGTTGGTTAAGTGGTACGACAGGAAGCTCACAGCCTGGCCACGCGACTTCCAACTGCTGAGCAAACAACCCTATCGTGTCTAATCCTGGGGTCTCTTGCGGTAATTGCCATGCAGCAAGCCGTGCAAGCTGAGTTAAGCCTAGACTCGACTCAATACTCGAACTAATGATGGCTTTAATGCCTAGCGATTTGGCAGTGGCGATTAACTCGGCGCAACGCTCAATTGAGCCAATCAAAGTAGGTTTAATAATGATCGCTTTAGCACCATTGTAATCTTGCAGTTTAAAGTCATCTTTGCGCACAGAATGTTGCAACGTTTCATCCCAAGCGATGGCAATACCGGTAGCGATGGCAAACGAAAAGCTGTCGCCCGGCGACTGACAAGGCTCTTCAATAAACGCAATACGTTGACGCAGTGATGGGGCGATTTTCTTAGCGAACTGCAGTGCTTTTTCTGACGTCCACGCGCGATTGGCATCTAAACGCAATGTTAAATCGGGAATCGACTCCAAAAATAGACTAACAAGCATACCATCACGAATCGGCTCATAAAGGCCAACTTTAATCTTGGCGACTTTCTCTCCGGTCATCGCATTGAGTTTTGGCAACAGTTCATCAGGATCACCTGAGCATAACGGCGCGGCTTGATAACAGCCTTGCTCAGGCAAAATACCATCAAGCTCAAGTTGCGCCATCGACAAACCAAATGCAACGGAAGGAAACAGTGGCTCTAAATCAAGTTCAACACCTTGTGACCACAGAGCAAGTTGCTCAACCACTTGAGCGTAAGTTTCCTCGAGGCTCTCGAGACTAAAACCTGGCAACGGCGCAATTTCACCACGACCTATTTTGTCATCCAGTGCCAGTTCAACAATAAACCCTTCTCGCACCGTTAATCGTTGCTCTCGCAAAATCACCCCACTGTCCATCGGCAATTCATAGCGATAGAGTTTGGCTGATCTCATAGCTTAGTCCTTTTCTTTTATCATTATTATCACCCTCTAACCTTAGCAGTTAGATTGATGATGATTGATTTTGTTTCCACCCAATGCCAATCCGTGATGCTCGGAAGTATCACTATTGCATTACGCGCCCGTCTAGTTGGCGCGTAACGCGAAATTAGCCAAATCGACAAGCATTAAGGATTACGTGGGAACTTATTAAAGTCAGGGCGACGTTTTTCATTAAACGCATTACGGCCTTCTTGCCCCTCTTCCGTCATGTAGAACATCATCGTCGCATTGCCCGCTAGCTCTTGCAGACCGGCTTGACCATCACAGTCAGCATTCAGCGCTGCTTTAAGACAACGCAGCGCCATTGGGCTATGTTGCAAGGTCTCTCGGCACCAGCGTACGGTCTCTTTCTCTAACAATTCAATGGGCACAACCGTGTTAACCAACCCCATATCTAACGCCTCCTGGGCGTCATAAAAGCGGCATAGGAACCAAATTTCGCGCGCTTTTTTCTGGCCAACAATACGCGCCATGTACGACGCTCCCCAACCGCCGTCAAATGAGCCTACTTTAGGCCCAGTTTGACCAAACTGAGCGTTCTCAGCGGCTATAGTAAGATCACACATCATGTGTAATACATGACCGCCACCCACAGCCCAACCTGCTACTGAAGCAATCACAGGTTTAGGACAGGTACGAATTTGACGTTGAAAATCGAGCACGTTGAGGTGGTGAGTGCCTGAATCGTCTTGGTAACCGCCGTAATCACCACGGATTTTCTGATCGCCACCAGAGCAAAATGCGTTCTCTCCAAGCCCCGTCAGGATAATAACGCCCACCCCTTCGTCATAACGAGCATCCGCTAACGCATTAATCATCTCTTTGACAGTTTGTGGCCGAAATGCATTGTGAACTTGCGGACGGGCGATGGTGATCTTGGCAATACCATCTGCCGATTTGTGGTACTGAATATCTTCATATTCACCGCTGCAGTCATTCCAGTTTACGGGTGCATAAAGTTCTTCTTCTGAGATACCGACTGTTTTTGCCATGGTGATTCCTATTCTGTTACTTAGTGACTCAGCTCAAACCATTAAGCTTCAACTGAGCATTGATTATGTCTGCAAATGCTTGTGGCTGATCTAAATGAACATTGTGCCCAGCATTGACTACCTGGCTAAAAGACAAACCGCTTAGCTTAGCCAACTGACTAAACTTATGATCTTTTTCGCCACAAATATAATGTGCTTTTACTCGTGTACGTTTTAGTCCATCAAGTAAGTCATCTTGTTTAGCGAGCGAGGTCACCTCGAGCATATTCGCCACCGACGGGCCAAGATTAGCACTGCGTTTCGTTACCAGTTGTTGTCTTTGCTCATGGTTTAGCGAACTAAATACCGGCTGTTGATACCAATCGGTTAACACCTGTTCAATCGGTTCATTCCGCAACCGCGCCGCCCATTGACAGTCGCTTAACCATCGCGCTTGCTTTCCATCACGATGCGAAAGGCCAAAATTTCCCCCTTCGACGATCAACATTTGCACATTGAGTTGGGAAAAGTCGCCATTTACAACCCCAGACATCGCAATCCGACCGCCCAGTGAATAGCCCACCAGCACTATAGGCCGGTGCGGCATAATATGAGTAAGGAGTGTGTCAGAAATTTGCTTGCAACAATCACCAAAATGACAACAAGCGTCAAGAGCGCTCATGCCATGACCCGGTAGGTCAAGACAAATATATGGCCGTGGGCTTAGGTGCTCGGTCACTGAGTACCAATCTTGTCCTGAACCCAATAAACCGTGCAAAAACACCAGCACAGCTTGGTGAGTGGTATGAATGTTGGCACTGGCGCGACTATAAAGCATGAACTTGACGCACAAACTCTTTAAGTTGGCTTGATGCTTGATTGGCCGGCGTTTGGATCTCGACTAATAACGCCCCTTTACCGCTACTCAAATGCACCTCAACGGCGTGTTGATACTCTGCCAAGGTTTGTGGCCGCGTATAACCTAATTTGAATTGCTTCGCCGCAAATTCAAAGCCATAACCATGTGGCATCTGATACAAAGTTTGCTTCTGCTGCTCTGGAACTGGCAACAAGTCAAATATCGCGCCACCGTCGTTATTGGTGACCACGATAACCATAGGGGTAGTTTGTTTGGTGAGCAGGGCGAGCGAATTAATATCGTACAGCGCTGAAGTATCACCAATGAATAGCGTTGTCGGGCGATTTGTCACCCGCATTACACCCACTGCAGTGGCAATGATGCCATCAATTCCTGACGCCCCTCGATTTGAGTAAACCTCATAACCATCAAGGCGACCAAACATATCAACCAGACGAACAAATAAACTGTTACCGAAAAAGATCTGGCTTGATTTTGGAAGTTTGTCGACCGTCAATGCCAATGCAATTTCATCGACATTAGCGTTACGATTTAAATGGGTAAGAGCCAGCAACGCAATCTGTTCCGCAACTTCAGTCAAGCTATCAGCCCACCCGGTTGTGGTGTGGCCTATAGTTGGCCATGTCGCCACTAATGAGTCAAAAAAACAGCCAATCTCACACTGATGATGAACCTGCATTAAATGCGCTTGATTGTTTCTCGCGCCATTAGGCGAAAGGTAATGATAATCAGCATCGCGCCATTCAACTTGTTCGGTTAACCATTGATTTAGCCGCTTAGAGATAATTCGCGCGCCCACTTGCAGCACCAGTTGACATTGATTAATGATCTCGGCTCGTTGGTGATTTTGCAGCCACAAGTCATAGTGCGCCCAATCAGAACAAACACCAGATTGGGGATCGCACAATAGTGGCCAACCCAGTTTGTGTGCCAATTGCTGCGCTTTTTTAGCTTCACTAACGGTCACACTACCCAGCACGATGACGCCTTTCTTATCGACAAAGCTTGCAGTCGGTACAGCCGCTTGCCGCTCGGCATACCACTGCTGACAGTAAGGGCGCTTACTTTGCTGCCATCGAGCCACTTCATCAAGGTAGTCTTGATAAAGCGCTTTTGGCTGTTCACTATAAAGCGGTTCTGGGAAGGGGCAATTAATGTGTACCGCACTGCCCTGCTTGTTCTGTTGAATCAGCAACTGATCAATCGAAGTCAGTAACCATTTAAGCGGCGTGAGTAAATTTGGACTCGGCAGATCCAGCGCTGCGGTGACATGGTGAGAAAATATCCCCGACTGAACAATGGCCTGATTAACACCGCAACCGACCAATTGAAGTGGTCTATCTGCGGTTAATACCACGAGTTTCTCACCGGTAAGTTTAGCTTCTGCGATCGCCGGAAGCAAATTGGCTACGGCGGTACCTGAAGTCACAACAATAGCGACCGGTTTGTTGCTGGCTTTGGCCAACCCTAACGCAAGAAAGCCTAAACCTCTCTCATCAAAATGAGTGTGCAGGGTGAGCTTTTGATTCTCGTCTGCTTCCAAAGTTAAAGGTGTCGAACGTGAACCAGGAGCGATACAAATATCGCTAACACCGAAACGGGTTAGCTCTTCAAGCAAGGTTTGACACCAAATACGATTGATCACCGCCTGTTCTATTGCCTTGGTCATCATCTATGAAGCCACTCCCAAAGAAGGATGGTCTGAAATCAGTGACAGCAGCGTCGACATCTTTTTATCCAGCTCTTGCCACTCGTGTTCGGCTATCGACCCCGGCACTATGCCCGCACCAGCGAACAGCTGAACTTGATCATCCACTACCAAGGCACTGCGAATCGCGACACAGAACTCTGCGCGTTGATGGCTAATGAACCCCATTGAACCTGCATACCAGCCGCGTGCAAACGGTTCATGCTGCTGAATAAACGCCATCGACGCTTTACGTGGCAAACCCGCCAAAGCCGCCGTCGGCTGTAACGCCTCAAGCAATTGAACACCGTTAGTGCCTTTATGTAGATGAGCACGAATGTTGCGTTTGAGATGTTGGACTTTACGCAATCGAACTAATCTTGTGTCTTGTTCTACTGACACCTGATCTGAATGTGGTGACAGTCTGTCAATAATATCATCGACAACATACTGGTTTTCGTTGAGATTTTTGCTATCACTCGTAAGCCAATTGGCCAGCGCCATATCCTGAGCGGCATTTTGGCCACGCCCAATGGTGCCAGCCAGCGCCTCCGTATTGAGCTCTTGCCCTTGACGGGCATAAAGTCGCTCAGGTGTGGAACCGATAAAACAGTGTTTTCTATCAAGGGCGAGCAAAAAATGAAAGCTGTGATGATTTTGTAGATAGCTCGACTTTAGCAGTTGTGCCGCACATAGGGGCTTATCCAAAGTTAAGGTCGTTTTACGTGCTAATACCACTTTCTTAAACTGTTCATTTTCGATACCTTGCAACACTTTGTTGACCAAATCAGACCATTGGTGTTGCTCAGGAATATGTTGAATTGATTCAATATGCGATGAAATGGCTCGCAGTGGTGCAACATCAAACTCAAGTTTAGACAAGCTCGCTAGAGTACGCTGCTTCTCGCTATTCAAGTTGATCGCAAGTGACCATTGGTCATCAAAGCGAATCAGCTCAATTTGCGGGAGGAAAAAAAATGACGACATGCAGCGGCGGTTTTTATCCGTTTGTCCGTCAAACGAACGCCCACCCCAAACGCGTTGATCATCAGCCAAAATAGTATACGCAGGAGCGGGATCGACAAAGGTGTGCAATTGGCCTAAGGCGACCACTTCTTCACGAGTATCACGAGACTGCCAATAAAACTTTGGGAACACTGGTTGAGCGTCCAACCAGTCGATAAATGCAAAGTCCGGTTTTTTTTCAAGAACTTGAACCAGACGGTTTACACCCTGTTGCGCTTCCTTAGCGCGTTCAATCAGTTCAGAAACGGCTTGATGAAAGTCAGACAAATCAGCCTCGTATGCATAGGAGTTATTAATTATTTTACCTCGCTACTCTATTTATAGACCTTACTCAAATCAAGGGTGTCAGTCATGTTTTGTATATTCCTGTGATAACGGGCGTGCTACAAAGCAGGAATTATCGCCATTGGCTCAGATTTTTATTCTAAGCAACCTCATTTTAAGTTACTTTAATAAAGGAATGTCAATAAATTCAGGTTTTATTCAATGCAAAATATCGGGATGTCGTCAAAACTCGACAATGTATGCTATGACATTAGGGGTCCAGTACTTAAACATGCTAAGCGCATGGAGGAAGAGGGGCATAAAATACTAAAGCTAAACATTGGTAACCCCGCACCATTTGGCTTTGACGCCCCTGACGAAATTCTGGTCGACGTGATTCGTAACCTACCAACTTCACAAGGGTATTGTGACTCGAAAGGTATCTACTCAGCACGTAAAGCCGTAGTGCAACATTACCAACGTAAAGGAATACGCTCCCTTGATGTTGAAGATGTCTACATCGGTAACGGCGCTTCTGAATTGATTGTCATGGCAATGCAAGCTTTACTCAATAACGGCGACGAAATGTTGGTCCCAGCACCCGACTACCCGTTGTGGACGGCTTCGGTCGCACTCTCTGGTGGCAAAGCCGTGCATTACTTGTGTGATGAACAGGCCGACTGGTATCCAGATCTCGACGATATCAAGAAAAAAATCACGCCCAAGACACGTGGTATTGTGTTGATCAACCCAAACAACCCAACGGGCGCGGTTTACAGTCGTGATTTTTTACTCGAAGTGATCGAAATCGCTCGTCAGCACAAACTGATTATTTTTGCTGATGAGATCTACGACAAAGTGCTCTACGACGGCGCCACTCATACGTCCGTTGCCACACTGACTGAAGATGTCTTAGTCGTGACCTTTAACGGCCTGTCAAAAGCATACCGTGTTTGTGGTTTTCGTGGCGGGTGGATGTTCTTAACTGGACCAAAACACCAAGCACAAGGCTACATCAACGGACTCGACATGCTGTCGTCAATGCGCTTGTGTGCCAATGTACCGATGCAACACGCCATTCAAACCGCTCTGGGCGGTTACCAGAGTATTAACGAGCTGCTATTACCTGGCGGGCGTCTGCTTGAACAGCGTGACCGCGCCTTTGAGCTTATCAATCAGATCCCCGGGGTCTCTTGTGTTAAGCCGAAAGGGGCGATGTACTTGTTCCCGAAAATCGACACAAAACGGTATAACATCAAAGACGATCAGAAAATGGTGCTCGACTTCTTGATTCAAGAGAAAGTATTGTTGGTTCAAGGCTCTGGCTTCAACTGGCCGAAACCAGATCACTTCCGCATTGTTACGCTGCCACATGTTGAAGATTTAGAAATGGCGATTGGTCGTTTTGAACGTTTCTTATCAACATACAGTCAGTAGTAATTAGACGCTATTTTTCATATGCTTAAAGGGTGCTCATCGAGCACCCTTTTATTTTTAACGCTTAGGAGTCATCCATGCCCAATACCAACCCAAAGGAAAGCCATTTTTTTGCCCACCTTGCTCGCATGAAACTCATCCAGCGTTGGCCTTTGATGCGCTCAGTGTCGACTGAAAATATCTCTGAGCATAGTCTACAGGTGGCGTTTGTAGCCCATGCTTTGGCCGTGATCAAAAACAAAAAGTTTGGTGGCGATCTCAATCCAGAACGCATTGCTATTTTAGGCATGTATCACGATACCAGCGAAGTGCTCACTGGTGATTTGCCGACTCCGGTAAAATACTACAATCCTGACATTGCCAAAGAGTACAAAAAGATTGAAGCGGCAGCAGAACAAAAGTTGCTTTCTATGTTGCCTGAAGAATTTCGCGAAGACTTTGCTCCTTACTTGGTCTCTCAGTCAGCGCATCCTCAAGATGCAGCCATTGTTAAGCAAGCGGATACCATCTGCGCCTATTTAAAATGTCTTGAAGAACTCAGCGCGGGCAACCATGAATATGCATTGGCTAAAAAGCGCTTGGACGTGACGCTGAAAGAACGTTACACCGAAGAGATGGACTATTTCCTTAATACCTTCGCGCCAAGTTTTGAGCTTTCTCTTGATGAGATCAGCTAACCGATAAGGCTTAGTTAGCCAACTAGCAACTGCGTCACTCATTAAATGGCTGTTTCAGAGAGCGAACGTTTGTGATAAGCGTATCTACTGCGCTAGGAAACTTACGCCAAACTCGACACTGCCCGTCAGAACTATGCTTCTTAACCTCCTATTCACCTTCAACGGAAACCTTAAAACCAGTAGCATCGATGGCTTTGATTCGAGCTGAAATGCACTACTGTTTGCTTTTGATGAATTACCTTCTTCAACCGTAACGAACTTGGTATAGGTATAAGCAGGACCTATGGTTACATCCCATTCTGTACTATCATTTACGATAAAAAAGTAACCCACACCGATGCTTGGACAGTATATGAGGCGGTTTATTCCTAACTTGGCTGCGAAATGTCGGGGGAACGCTTACGATAATATTTTAGGAAAATAAACGTTTTTATCTAGAATTACGAACAAAGAGTAGATACTCACGGCTAGATTCACTTTGTTGAATAAGAACAATATTATCATTGATATATAAAAACTTTATCCAACTACTATCTGCTAACTTTGAATTAAGGTGAAGTTCTCTGTAACGTTCTAGCATCGCTTGATTCGTGATACTAACACGTTGCAACTCTTCTGATTGAGCAGAAATGTTATAGTCAAAACCACTCTTTTTTTCTACGATGCCATAATTAGAAAATATCGCTACGCCATCAATACCTTTCCCACTCACCGATAAAATTGACTCAAACTTTTTTCGGTCAAGCGTGATATCTATATCCTCTTCTGCCACTAAATCTTCATTAAGGTATACTAATGTTTTACTTTTATATCGACCATCAACATTAACATTCCCTTTCATCCACAAAGAAACCAAAAAAAGAGTCAATGATAAAATCAGTGTTATAAATTTCATTTTCCCTCACCTTCCATAAAAACAAAGTTAACCACATCGTTATTCTTAGGATCATATACTGACAATTGATCATATTTTTTTCCAACTGTGGTAATGTAGAGGAAAGTACAATCACATTTATTTTCTTCAATTTTAGACAATATATAGGGAGGAAGAGATTGATCATTTGGTAAGATTACGCGTTTATTATAATCAGATTCATTAAATTCTATATAATGGTAATCATCACTCATATAATAATCATTACTAGGGATAGTTAAATAAATGTATAAAGCGCTTGCCACCAGCAAAAACGATATAGCATAAATAACAATAGAAAAATTTTTATTATAAATAAAGTCTAACGCGCGGTTTTCAACGATTCTTAACACGTAACCTTTACCAGTAATTGTTTCTATTTTTACTGATTTTTTACTTTCAAAGATGGATCTAATCCTATTAATAGATTTATTCAATGATGACTCTGTCACTACATTTTCTGGCCATCCTATCTTGATTAACGTCCTTTTATCTAAAATAGTATTTTCATTCTTTAACATGTAATCAAGTAATAAGACTTCGTTATAGTTTAAATCGTTCGTCTCGTCATCAATAACAACTTTATGACCGTTAAAGTCAAAGTAGACATTGCGACATATTTTCTTAACGTTCTTTCTCAATTGACACTCTACACTGCGTAAATATTGGTCATTATTCAATTGTAGCAATAAGAATATTTTTATCAACTACTAATCACTTGTTACTAAGATATTTATAAATCAATATAAAAAACCTCTTGTTATGAGAAGGCCAACACTTAAAGTTAAAAGATGGCGCATCAAAAAACTTATACATAAACACTTAAAATACAGAAACTTAAAGATAAAAAAACACAAACCAACAAATCTTCCTCTCATTTCCTCGTAATTCGCTATCATCAAAAAAAGAAATGCTAGATTATAAAGATTGCAAGCACATGCAACACATACATTAAATATTATAGGTTCTATTTATGACACAATTATCTTCAAAACTGTTCGCTTTAGGATTAATCGCAGCTTCTTTTTCTTCATTTAGTGCCAACGCAGAAAATACTAATGACTACTTCCTTGGTTTGGATTTAGGCGCGGTCATTGGCCAACAAATGGAAACTTATGACTCGGAGTTTGGTTCAAATAAGCAAGACCTAGCTCCATCCTTAGCGTTTGGTGTCCGAGGGGGAACCATTGTCAATAATACACACAAGTTCAGTATTGGATACGATTATCGAGGTATTAGTTACGATAACAACCCTTATGAGGCGGATATTAATACCGTATTCGGCAAGTATGACTATATTGTGCCTATTTCTAAAAATTTAGGCTGGACTATCGGTGGTAAATTAGGCTACGAAATGCTTAGCGACAATGATGGTGATTACATCAAAGAGCTAAACGGTATTGTAGTTGGTGCTCAAACAGGACTGAATTATAGATTTCATGATTGGAGCGTAGGAACTGAATTAAGTTACTTACATCACACTGGCGAATTCGAAGTAAACAATGAGTATGGTTCAGCATCAACGAAACTCGATGATGAAACATTAATCATGGCTAATGTGGAATATCATTTCTAGTTATCATTAAAGCATTAGCTAAAAACTTAGCTAATGCTTTATTTTTCCTGACAACATCTACCTACCTCCAGAGCGAGATCGCGAACGTTTTTTAATCAAGTTCATGATCAATTTGACGCTCACATTTAGCTGTGATCATACACTCCCTTTTTCGGGAGAACACCATCCATATGATCAGTGCTTATGCATCATCAAACAAACTTGTGTTGGGACAGTTAAAAACTGAGCAAAAGAGTAATGAAATAATGGCCATTCCTGAGCTGATAAAGATGCTTGATATCAAGGGAGTCCTAGTCACCATTGATGCAATGGCTTGTCAGACTAATATAGCCAAAGCCATTGTAGAGCAAGGTGGTGATTACTTGCTTGCAGTAAAGAGCAATCAAGAAAAACTCCGACAAGCGATGGAAAAAGCATTCTCATCTCAGCGAGCAAATGTGGCAGATACTACTGTCAGCCTTGAACAGGGTATGGACGTATAGAGTCTCGCCAATGCTATGTTTTTGCAAGTACCAACCTTGATGGTGACTTCTCTTGCTGGAAAGGGTTGAAGAGCATTGTCGGTAAACAAAAGCGATGCATGATGAGCACAACCATGCTAAAGGCCGTATTAAGCGCTAGTTTTAGTCATGTGGTGAAAATGTAGACATTCATGCGGTCGCCCTGACAAGATAGCACATCAAAAAACTTTATAAATAAATACTTAAAATACAGATGCTTAAAGATAAAAAAACACAAACCAACAAATCTTCCTTTCATTTCCTCGCAATTCACTACCATCAAAAAAAGAAATGCTAGATCATAAAGATTGCAACCACATGCATTAAATATTTTAGGTTCTATATTATGACACAATTATCTTCAAAACTGTTCGCTTTAGGATTAATCGCAGCTTCTTTTTCTTCATTTAGTGCCAACGCAGGAAATACTAATGACTACTTCCTTGGTTTTGATTTAGGGGCGAGAATCAGTGGCCAAATGGACACTTATGACTCGGAGTTTGGTTCAAATAAGCAAGACCTACGTGCATCCTTAGTGTATGGAGTCCGAGGGGGGGCCATTGTCAATAATACACACAAGTTCAGCATTGGATACGACCACGGCCGTCTTATTTACGAGCATAATAACCCTGATGATGCGGATATTAATACCGTATTCGGCAAATATGACTATATTGTGCCTATTTCTAAGAACTTAGGCTGGACTATTGGTGGTAAATTAGGCTACGAAATGTTTAGCGACAATGATGGTAATTACAAAGAGCTAAACGGTATTGTAGTTGGTGCTCAAACAGGATTGACTTATAGACTTGCTGATGATTTGAGCGTAGGAACTGAATTCAGTTACTTACATCACACTCGCGAATTCGAAGTAAACAATGAGTATGGTTCAGCATCAATGAAACTCGATGATGAAACATTAATCATGACTAATGTGGAATATCATTTCTAGTTATCATTAAGGCATTAGCCAAGTTTTTAGCTAATGCCTTATTTTTCTGACAACGTCTACCTCCAATGTGGGAATAGTTTTTAGATCAATAAAAAGCGAACAATGTGGTTAACCACGCCTTCTTCTTTAATATTGATATTCATTTCCCTACTCGTTCGCTTGGGGCAATTGAATATTAATGCTTTGTACAGATTATTCGTTCACCTAATAATCCCTGTGACACCAACGATCCTTTCAATCCTTTGCTATTCAGTATAGAGTTATTTCAACCTCTACTTTTCATTTAGCATCCAAGGAAAAGAGATTAACCATGGTTATATCAACCAGCGATTTATGGCACGACCGTCACGATGATGAACATAAAATTCGTCGTGATGATCATCGAAGCCCATACCAACGAGACCGTGCACGCATTCTCCATTCGGCGGCCTTTCGCCGTCTGCAAGCTAAAACCCAAGTTCACGGTAACAGTTTTGATGACTTTCACCGCACCCGTCTCACCCACTCATTGGAAGCGGCTCAATTGGGTACTGGCATTGTCGCGCAACTTAAAAAGAAACAACCAAAATTTCGTGACTTGCTGCCGAGTGACAGCTTAATCGACTCAATCTGCCTCGCCCACGATATTGGCCATCCACCTTATGGCCACGGTGGAGAAGTCGCTCTTAATTACATGATGCGTGAACACGGCGGCTTCGAGGGTAATGCACAAACTTTTCGTATTGTGACCAAATTAGAGCCCTATACAGAACTGTTCGGTATGAACCTTGCGCGCCGTACCTTGTTAGGTTTGATCAAATACCCTGCGTTAATTAGCCATACTCGTGCTGCTATCATTCCTGCAAGTGTCTCGCATCAACGTCAACTGCGTGCTCGCGATTGGGCGCCAGCGAAAGGTTTATATGATTGTGATAAAGCGTTGTTCGATTGGGTATTAGCGCCATTGAGCAAGCAAGACAAAATCCTGTTTAGTCAGATGCGTGATGAACCGCTATCTGAATACCAGCATAAAAAAACTCGCTTTAAGTCCATTGATTGTTCGATTATGGAACTTGCTGATGACATTGCCTACGGCGTTCACGATCTTGAAGATGCCCTCGTACTCGGCATGATTAATCGTCACCAATGGACAGAGGGGGCCGCAGGTCAACTTGCCGAATGTGGCGATGTCTGGTTTGAAAAACATATTGATTCGATTACAGACATGCTTTTTTCTGGTACACACTATCAACGTAAGGATGCCATCGGAGGTATGGTTAATGCGCTACTGACCAGTATATCGATAAAACCCGTTGAGGCCCCATTTGATTGTGAACTGCTCGCATTCAGCGCCGTACTCGAACCGACCATGGATAAAGCGCTCAACATCTTGAAACGCTTCGTTAGTGACTATGTCATTCAAGTCCCGCACGTTCAAGTCGTCGAATACAAAGGCCAACAAATCATTATGGATATTTTTGAAGCCCTGAGCGCCGATCCTGAACGCTTGCTGCCAGTCAACGTACGGCAGAAATGGTCAGTGTGCGAGAATAATAGCGCAGGTTTCCGCGTGATAGCCGATTACATTTCATCCATGACTGATGGGCACGCTCAAAGATTGCACCAACAACTGTTCTCTTCTCACTAATTTTGTAGTTGCGCTTAAAGGAACGATCATCGCTCATGTAGCGTTCACAAATACGCACAGCCTTGTTACTACACCCGGCATCTTTGAGCAGCAATGTAAAGAATAGATCATACCGCTGTTCGTCAGCATTTCACTTGTTGAGGTGTAGAAAGAGGCATAGGGCGGGTTGACAACTATGCCTTTGAACTTAAGTTTAGTCTCTTTTGCGCTATTTTCAGGTTAACGCAGATAGTTACTCTCAAATACACCAGGCGGCATTTGCTTGATTTGAAACTCAATCATCTGATTAAACGTGTGAATCAACGCTGAGAAGTCTTGCTCTGGTTCGAGCAGCGAAAGAATATGATAACCAGCTTCAACCGTTGACAAGCTATTGTCACCTGGCGCTTTACGAATACGATAATTGCCTTGTAGGTGATCGGGTAAACGGATCAGAGGCAAAGCGTGCAAGTTGGTTGAAAGCTGCCACATTTTATACGCTTTCTTCCAAGTGCCATCGAGCAAAATAACACGGACTTTTTTGTCCTGACTCCGTTTTCCGACTGCGCCGTGAGCAAGGGCTGACTCTCCTGGGTAGAGAACAAAATGGCAATAGTGCGGATCGCTGAGCAACACGTTGAGCTGTGTGTTATCACTGAAGTCTTCCCCGACTAAACAGTGGCAGTTCGCTAATGAGAGTTGCAAAATTCTTGCCGTCCCCATCGGCTTGCTTGTTTCGCTATGATGCTGGAGGATGACCAACTCAACGTTCGATGTTAGGCTTTGTACCCACTCACAGATACAAGCTTTGAGTGATTTTTTGCATTGAGAACAGTATCGGGACATAGTGTGCGTGTATTTTTTCTGTTAATCGTTATTAGCTTAGTTTGCATCGGCTTACAATTCGATCCGCAGGCCTCTTTCGTTAATTGGCAGCGTTATCTTATTTTGGATGGCCAGTGGTGGCGAATCCTAACAGGAAACTTCACCCATACCAACTTCCCCCATTTAGCCATGAATTTAGGTGGACTTTGGATGATCGGTTTGATTTTTAAACCGAGTGACAAAGCGTTGCTATTTTGTCTATTCATGACCAGCGCCGCTATCGGCATGCTCAATTTCTTTAGCAGTATGAATAGTTATGTTGGCCTATCAGGTACCTTGCACGGCTTATTTGTTTATTTTGCCCTCCAAGAAGCGCTGAATGGACGCAAGAGCAGTTGGTTACTTGTGGGCGGAGTCTGTGTGAAAGTTGCTTGGGAATTGGCCATGGGCGCATCACAGTCAACTCAAGACCTGATCAATGCTCAAGTGGCTGTTGACGCTCACCTTTATGGCACTCTGTCAGGTATCGTTCTCGCAACCGCACTGTATGTATACCAAAATAAAGCAAGACTTCAGCGTGCTTCGTGATAATTTGGTTGATGTTCCTCGTTAAAGGGCGCAGAATGACGCCCTTTTTCGCGTAGTTTCAATTTGCTCGCGATTTGTCCGATTTTACCATCTAGAGAACATACTATGGGTTTTACCTCCTTGGGCCTTTCTGCTCCGATTCTTAAAGCAATTGAAGAGCAAGGCTATGACACTCCCTCTCCTATTCAGGAGCAAGCAATTCCTGCCGTTTTAGCAGGTAAAGATGTCATGGCGGCCGCGCAGACAGGTACCGGTAAAACGGCTGGTTTCACCTTGCCTATCTTAGAACGTTTAGACAATGGCCAGCGCGTGAAAGACAATCACATTCGCGCTTTAGTTCTAACACCCACTCGTGAGCTTGCTGCGCAAGTCCAAGAGAATGTTTTTAAGTACAGCCGCTACCAACGCCTAACGTCTCAAGTAGTCTTCGGAGGAGTTAAAATCAACCCACAGATGCTTAAGCTACGCCCAGGGTGTGATGTATTGGTGGCGACACCAGGTCGACTTCTCGATCTTTATCAGCAAAACGCGCTTAAATTTGACCAACTCGAAGTATTGGTTCTGGACGAAGCTGACCGTATGCTCGATATGGGCTTTATCCGCGACATCAGAAAAATTCTTAACTTGTTGCCAGCAAAACGCCAAAACCTACTCTTCTCTGCGACGTTCTCGGCTGAAATTCGTCAATTGGCGAAAGGCTTAGTGAACGACCCGGTTGAAGTGTCGGTCAATACTGAAAACTCGACAGCCGTAACAATTGAACAATGCATCTACCCAGCTGACAAACGCAAAAAAGCGCCAATGCTGGTGAAATTGATCAACGATGGTAACTGGAGACAAGTACTGGTCTTTTCTCGTACTAAACATGGTGCCAACCGTCTGTCGCATTACCTTAATGAGCAAGGGATTACCGCGGCACCGATTCACGGTAACAAGAGCCAAGGTGCTCGAACTCGTGCACTGGCTGATTTTAAATCGGGCGATGTTCGCGTCTTAGTCGCCACCGATATTGCTGCGCGTGGTATTGATATACCACAACTCCCACAAGTGGTTAACTTCGAGTTACCCAATGTCTCTGAAGACTATGTTCACCGTATCGGTCGTACTGGCCGCGCAGGTGAAGTGGGTAAAGCGATCTCCCTGGTTGAGGCAGATGAAGCCATCGACCTATTTGGTATTGAACGTTTGATTCAACAAATCTTGCCGCGTATGGAGCTTGAAGGTTTTAAACCCGTTAACGAGCTACCAGAATCAAGGCTAGATACACGCCCGATTAAACCAAAGAAACCGAAGAAGCCAAAAGTAGGACACCAAGACGGTCAGCGCTCAGGTGATAATGCACGCGGCAATAAACCGGCAGGTAAGAACAAACGTCACTTCGGTGGTAACAAGCCAAACGGCCAACGAAGCGACGGCAATAAACCTTCGACAAGCAAGCCGGCTCGCCGTCGACCAAGTAAACCGCAAGCGGCTCGCAGCTAAGTCTCGTAGAGAAGTTAAGCTCGCCACATCAAGCATAAAAAAAGCGCCCATCATTTGATGAGCGCTTTTTTATGTAACTTAAACAATCGGGCGCTGGCCACGATCGATAAGTTTCATCAGTACATTATCTACCGCTTCACCAGCCAGACCAGCCAGCTTAGAAGTCAGTTTTTTCTTTTCGACGTAGTGAATCGCTAGCACAGTTTTCTCTTTACATGCTGCCACAACCAAGTCATCTGACGTTGTGATCTCATCTACTAAGCCTAGATCAAAGGCTGTCGTGCCAAACCAATGCTCACCTGTCGCCACTTTCTCAAGGACAAGTTGTGGGCGACGTTCACGGATAAAGTCTTTAAACAGGCCATGGGTTTCTTCAAGCTCTTGTTTGAACTTCTCACGCGCTTTATCCGTGTTCTCACCAAACATGGTTAAGGTGCGCTTATACTCGCCCGCTGTTAGCTGCTCATACTCAATATCATATTTTTTCAATACCTTATGGAAGTTAGGTAATTGAGCAATCACCCCAATCGAGCCAACAATAGCAAACGGCGCTGACACGACCTTATCGGCAATACAAGCCATCATATAACCGCCACTGGCTGCCACTTTGTCTACGGCAATAGTTAAAGGCAACCCAGCTGACTTAATGCGATCCAGTTGCGATGAGGCTAAGCCGTAACCGTGCACCATGCCGCCGCCAGACTCAAGACGCAGTAAGACTTCATCACCTTCACGTGCCACCGCCAGAATCGCAGTAACCTCTTCGCGCAATGACGCAACCTCTTTGGCATCAATACTGCCTTTAAAGTCGAGTACAAATAGGTGTGGTTCACGTTTGCTATCAAGATCCCCCTCTTTTGAAGCCTTTTTGATCGCTTTCTCACGCGCTTTGCTCTTCTCTTTATCGAGTTTTTTCTCCGCTTTATCGCGCGCCTTAAGAAAAGTATTGTCGTGCAAATGATGCTCTAGCTGTTCAACCGTTCGCTTGTGTTGTTCAGTTAAGTCAGTAATTTCTAACTCACCTTTCGCCGCTCCGCTCTTACCACCCAATGCTTTGGCGATAACTAAAATCGCCATAATGGCAACCACGACAGTCACAATCTTGGCCAAAAACAGCCCGTAGTCCAACAAAAATTCCAATGTGATATCCCCTCATATGCGAATTGGTGTATTGTAACCACCAAGTTATGTATTCATAAAGCAGATCATTACAAAAGGATAAACATCGTGGAATATGCTGTTTCTTCAGATGCCCTAAAAGGGAAAATTATTCTGGTTACTGGCGCTGGCGCTGGTATCGGTAAACAAGCCGCTCTCTCTTACGCTCAGTATGGTGCAAGCGTGATTCTACTGGGGCGTACTGTAAACAAGCTTGAACAGACTTATGATGAAATTGAAGCGGCAGGCTACCCGACACCTGCGATCATCCCTCTCGATATGAAAGGCGCAACCAAACAGAATTATGTCGACATGGCCGATACGATTGAGAGCCAGTTCGGTCGTTTAGACGGTATATTGCATAATGCTAGTCTATTGGGTGTTATCAGCCCGTTTGACCAAATTGGTGAAGATACTTACGATGATATTATGCAGGTCAACGTCAAAGCGCAGTTTTTGATGACTCAAGCACTACTGCCATTGCTGCATAAATCACAAGATGGGCGTATTGTATTTACTTCATCGACCGTTGGCCATCGTGGTCGTGCATTCTGGGGCACCTACGCCATCTCTAAATTTGCTACCGAAGGTATGATGCAAGTCTTGGCCGATGAGTTAAGCGACAGCACCATTCGAGTCAATGCTATCAACCCAGGGGCAACACGTACTGCAATGCGAGCAAAAGCATATCCTGCTGAAGATACGGATCTGCTTAAAACACCTCTAGACATCATGCCACTTTATCTCTACCTGATGGCACCTGAGAGCAACAGCGTCAATGGCCAATGTATTGATGCTCAGCCGAAATAGCTGGTAATCCCTTTATTTCCCAATATACAACGCCTTGCGTCTACTTCAGTCACACGCAAGGCGTTTTGCTTTACGCCCTAATTATTCAACAAAGCCTTATTGGTAAGATCGTTCAATTGACCTAGCGATTAAGAATTTGCCTTAATCTGTCTTGTGCAACCTCAACCAGAAGGTCCGGCTGAAACTTAGAAATGAATCGATCACAACCAACTTTCTTAACCATAGCATCGTTAAAGCTGCCACTTAACGATGTATTCAATGTGACGTAAAGGTCTTTCATTCGTGGATCACTACGCACTTCATGCGTGAGCTTATAGCCATCCATCTCTGGCATTTCCGCGTCGGTGATCATCAGCAATAACTCTTCAACCACGTTTTTACCCTCATCACACCAAGATTTCAGTAGATTAAGAGCTTCAAGACCATCACGACATTCAATAATATTTAACCCTAGCTGAGAAAGCGTACCGCGCACTTGAGAACGGGCTGTCGATGAATCGTCTACAATTAAGACGTTTCGACCGACCATTTGATTAACTAGCTCCTGATCAAGCACGCCTTCAGAAATCGAAACATCGTAATCGATGATCTGAGCGAGTACTTTTTCCACATCAATAATTTCGACAATCTCCTGCCGCTTATCCTCTTTAACATGAGTAATTGCAGTCAAGTAAGTTGAACGACCTGCAGTCTTTGGCGGTGGCTGAATCTCTGTCCATGTGGTATTGATAATATTACGCACCTGACCGACTAAGAAGCCTTGTATACTGCGGTTGTACTCGGTAATGATCAGGTTCTCTTCTTGATCTTCAAGGCGTGATGGCGGAAAGCCAATCGCAGCTCTGAGATCAATCACTGGCACCGACACGCCACGTAATGACGCAACACCTCTAATATGATGGTGCGAACCGGGCATTTTCGTCATCGGTGGCACTTTAATCACTTCGCGGACTTTAAACACGTTAATCGCGAATAGTTGCCTGCTGTTTAAACTAAATAACAATAACTCAAGGCGGTTTTCACCGACAAGGTTTGTTCGTTGGTCAACGGTATTTAAAACTCCAGACATACTCATTCTCAACCGGTGTGTATATAACAAAGGTAGTCTATAGCAAGACTAAGATAAAAATAAACCCACATATCATTTCAGATTATATGGGTTCACCTTAAATATAAAGGAGATCTAAAGCTCAGAAACGCTACCCTTCTATTACCTTCATCAATAAAAGGCCATCGTAGAGCGCTTGCTTAACCAAGGCAGCACCAGGCATAGTGGCTTGTTTATAAAAACGCGATTCCACCAACTCTAAATCTTGGTGGTAAACGGGCAGACTCTGCTCTTCAATGCAAGTCTGAATTGCAGGATAGAGCACATCTTTTGCTTGATTGATGACGCCGCCAATCAACACCTTTTCTGGGTTAAATAGGTTGATAACGATCGCTATCGCCGAGCCTAGGTAACGGCCGAGTTTCTCAATCACATCAACCGCCAATGGGTCGCCGCTAGCCGCTGCTTCACAAATGTCTTCAACTGAAACTTCTTCGATAGCAGACAGTGATGACTCTTCGCCTCGTGCAATACGTTCGCTGACTTCATTACGAATTGCTTGAGAACTCGCCACTGTTTCAAGACAGCCTCGATTACCACAGTGGCACTGTTTTCCGCTTGGATCGATTTGAATATGGCCTAGCTCACCAATATTACCATGTCGCCCTTGCAGAACGCGTCCATCTAATATGATGCCCGCCCCCAAGCCATGGTGGATAGAAATCAACACCGAGTTTTCATTCTCTTGTGAGTGACCAAACAGTTTTTCAGCCAAAGCCCAAGCGCGAGTATCATTCGCCACAAACACCGGTAACCCCGTCGCTTTATAAATCTCAGGGCCAAGCGGCAGGTTTTCAACATGGTAGTGCGGCATTTGTAACACAATGCCTTGTTCCGAATTGACAAGACCTGGCAAAGTAATCGCAATACTGGTAACCCGATCGAGTTGGTCGGCATAAGTTTGAAAAAACTCATCAATTTCATGCAATAAACGGGCTAGTACGTCATCTTGATCAACTTCATGTATGTCAATTTTGGTGTCGATTAGTACATCTCCACCCAACTCATGCAGCGCGATAGTCAAATAACCACGACCAAGACGCATAGACAGAAACTGCCACCCCTCGTTATTGACTTGTAAGCCAACAGCCGGTCGACCGCGACTGGTTGCTTCTTGTACCGTGGTTTCATGGATCAAATGCGCCTCGATAAGCTCTCGGGTAATTTTGGTAATGCTCGCCGGTGCAAGCGTACTTTTTTTCGAGAGATCTATTCGAGAAATAGGGCCTTGTTGATCAATGAGTTTATATACACGGCCAGCATTGACCTGCTTGATGTGATCAATATGGCCTGGTTGAGCCATGTACATAGAGTGCTCCGAATATCAATAACCTAGTAATTTTTTTACTTTGCGAAGTAATTGTGAAGAGCTTTGATGAATCGCCGTGACAAGGGTCACGTATAAACATTTTTGTTTGTGTTGTGAATCAAATAGCGAACTATTAATCCCAATCTAGATTAATTTTTTTTGCGTTAATAATTATGTCTATAATCATACTTACATCGCTTTAATCACCGCCAATTGGCGATTTCAAAACACGGTGGCATCGCGGGTATATACTTAACCTTAACAGTAATAATGATTAGGTAGTAAGATCCGTGCTCGCCTTTTAGAGTGTGGACTTGGCAGATTCAACTCAAGGAGAACCGAATGACTGCAATCCAAAGAAGAACCAAAATTGTTTCAACCCTTGGACCTTCAACCGATCAACCAGGTGTACTTGAATCTATTCTCGAAGCAGGTGTCAACGTAGTACGCATGAACTTCTCTCACGGTAGCGCAGATGATCATCGTGAGCGGGCGACTCGCGTCCGTAATATTGCGGCTAAATTAGGCACTCACGTGGCAATATTAGGTGATTTGCAAGGGCCTAAAATTCGTGTTTCAACCTTTAAACAAGGAAAAGTTCAGCTCAATATCGGCGATATCTTTACTTTAGATAGCGAACTTGCAGTAGGGGAAGGAAATCAACATTCCGTTGGCCTTGATTACAAAGCACTGCCGCATGATGTGTCAACCGGTGATGTTTTACTGCTTGATGATGGGCGTGTACAACTGCAAGTGATCAGTGTGAACGAGACTCAAGTGCAAACCAAAGTCACGATTGGTGGTCAGCTGTCAAATAATAAAGGGATCAATAAAAAAGGCGGAGGATTGTCGGCAGATGCTCTTACTGAAAAAGACAAGCAAGACATTATACTCGCAGCAGAGATAAAAGTGGATTATCTGGCTGTCTCTTTTCCACGTAACGGTGAAGACATGAATTACGCTCGTCGCCTTGCGGTAGACGCGGGCCTAAAAGCACGCCTGGTTGCCAAAGTTGAGCGAGCAGAGACAGTCGCAACCGATAGCAATATCGACGATATTATTATGGCCTCTGATGTGGTAATGGTCGCTCGTGGTGATTTAGGAGTAGAAATTGGTGATCCAGAATTAATCGGGGTTCAAAAGAAATTAATTCGTCGAGCAAAAGAGCTCAACCGGGTTGTCATCACGGCGACACAAATGATGGAGTCGATGATGGAAAGCCCCATGCCTACGCGCGCAGAGGTAATGGATGTTGCCAACGCGGTCCTTGATGGCACTGATGCGGTAATGCTGTCAGGTGAGACCGCTGCAGGTAAGTATCCAATAGAAACGGTTCGCTCTATGGCTGACGTGTGCATTGGCGCAGAGAAAATGATGGAGGCGCACCAATATAACTACCGTATTAGTACCTCATTTGTGACTGCCGAAGAAACCGTTGCTATGTCTACAATTTATGCAGCCAACCATATGGAGGGTGTTAAAGCGATGATAACTCTCACGGAGTCGGGGCGAACAGCGTTAATGACTTCTCGCTTAAACTCAGAGCTGCCTATTTTTGCGATGTCACCGAACAAGGAAAGCTTAAACCGTTGTGCGCTGTTTCGTGGTGTCACTCCGGTGTATTTTGATACCCGCGCTGATACCGGATTTGATGTTGCAGCGGCTGCATTAAATACCCTGAAACAACAAAAGCTCTTAGAATTTGGCGATTTGGTGATTATTACTCAAGGTGACATTATGGATGTTGAGGGGTCAACTAACTGCATGCGAATATTAGCTGTATTTGAATAATCCTGCGCCATTGAATAGCGGTATTAACATGTGATAAACACTGCATATTAATGATGTCTAACTAATATGCAGTGTTGGACTGATTTGACTAAACTGGTCAACAAAACGATAACCAGCATCTACGCCGAGCTGATAGTCATGGAGCAAGTCTTCTTTCTCGCTCATCAACGAATTCGATTTCAATGGCTGTTCAGGTCGAATCTGAATAATAAAACAATCATCGGGTGGCGAATTTAAGAAGTCTTGGGTTAACGAGTAAGTTTGATAGTGAACCATCAGCATGTCCGCCAAGCTCGAGTCAAACTTATCACCGATTAAATGGCTCAAACGGTAGACTTCATCTGCACCAAATAACCAACGACCACCATTGAGTGATTCGGTTTTACCATCAAGACTATTTTGTTGAACCGCACGTTGCATTTGATAATGAAAAAAAGTACTCCAATCTTGCTTCCACTGGCCTAGCTTCTCTTGCCATTGCCCTTGGATAACATTAAATGAATCTTTCAACCATGTAACCTGAGGCTCCTGATTTAGCGCAACGGTGCCCGTTGCTAAATCATGCTCTTCGGTACGAATCACAACAATACAACGCGCCTCTTGGCGCCAGGCTTCTTGTACGGGTATTGATGCCGACACTCCACCATCCACATACTCCCCATGCGGAAATTTCACCGGCTGATGATAAAGACGAGGGATTGCACAAGTTGCTATTAACACTTGTCGCCAATCGTCTTGTAGCATGGGTAAGTAGTGGTCATGTAAACGTGTTGTATCTGTAACCGCAGCAAATGCTTCTCGTCCCTGCAGCATTCTTCGCCCCATATCAATGTCAAGCCGATAGGGGTAATCACTGATTTTATCTAATGCCCAATCAAGACCAAGAAACTGCTTGCGGCGGATATAACGGAACAATTGAAAAAATTCAGGGTCTGTAGTTAGATCTAAGATAAAGGAACGCCCTATCCCATGCTGGCGACATAAGAACCCACACAGATTTAGCGCACCCGCTGACGTGCCATAAAAAGAGTGGAAAGGATCAAAGTTGGAAAGAAGAAAGGCGTCTAAGACACCAGCAGTAAAAATACCTCGCTGGCCGCCACCTTGAGCGACCAGCGCATTTTTACCACCAGTGTAGCGCTTGAGTCGTCCTCTATCGAGATGTACAGCAGCGTTGGTAATAACACCGCAGTTTTTCATACCGAGCCCTACGCTGAAATTACAGCAGTAATAGCAAAGCCAAGTATCATCGCAAAAGTGCACGCGGTGATCAGTAGCGCCAATTTAAGATCGTGTTGCATAAACACCTCCTAGTTGTGTAACAAAGTAACAACATCAACCCGATGTATTTTCAATATATACACTTTTTTTGCTCAAAATTATGGTGTTAGCGTCACAATTACTGCGTATGCCACCGGTTGAGGTGAGGGGCAACCTAGGCATAAAGCCATTTTAGTCCTTTTCATCACTCTATCTATCGTGTGACTGTGCATTTAGTCAACTCTGCAACGACACTTAAACCTTGATCGAAAGCTACACCCAACTCAATATCACTTGCCTCTTTCGCACTTGCATTAATACTGATTAGCAACACTACACTGACGAACAAACTCGGTTGTTTAACCACTACCCTATCCTTTGACTTATCCTAATAGCGACACATTATCCAAGCATTATTGACCTCTATGTCATTACCCAGTCAAGACCGCGACAAAGGAAAATCAAACCCACGGTTACCACTAAAGTGTCAACTGTACTCTCAACAAACGTAAAAAGGAGGCCGAGGCCTCCTTTTATCAATGATGAGTTAGTGGGGATTAACCGTTGTTACGGATCCACTCATCCATTTCTGTTTTCAGGTTGTCAGACTTAGTACCGAAGATAGCTTGAACACCACCAGATACTACAACTACACCTGCAGCACCAAGTTGTTTTAACTTCTCTTGGTTAACCGCTTCCGTTTTCGTAACAGAAACACGTAGACGAGTGATACAAGCATCTAAATTAGTGATGTTCTCTTTACCACCGAATGCAGCAACAAGTTCACCAGCAAGCTCTGTTCCTGTAGCAGTAGAAGAATCTTCTGTTTCATCTTCGCGACCAGGCGTTTTAAGGTCCATAGTACGGATAACGAAAGTAAACACGACGTAGTAAAGTACTGCGTAAGCAACACCCAAGCCAACGAGCAGCAACATGTTTTCAGCACGAGGAGATTGAACAACAAAGTCAATGAAACCGTTCGAGAACGTGTGGCCGTGAACAACACCTAGTGAGTTAGTCAACACATATGCAAGGCCAGAAAGTACTGCGTGGATTCCGTAAAGTACTGGAGCAATGAATAGGAAAGAGAATTCAATAGGTTCAGTAATACCGGTTAGGAATGAAGTCAAAGCAGCAGATGCCATGATACCCATTACTTTAGCGCGGTTTTCAGGCTTAGCACTGTGCGCAATTGCGATAGCAGCAGCAGGAAGACCGAACATTTTGAATAGGTAACCACCCGCTAGCTGACCAAAACCGTTACCCGCAGCACGAGAGGCGTCATCAGCCGTCAAGAAACAAGTCATGATACCATTAGCTTGTTCACCAGCGTTGTTTACACAGCTACCGGCTTCATAGAAGAAAGGTACGTTCCAGATATGGTGAAGACCAAATGGAATTAATGAACGCTCAACGATACCGTAAATACCAAATGCCGTTACTGGATTTTGGTTGGCAGCCCAATCAGAGAATGCTGCGATAGCAGAACCTACTGGTGGCCAAATTACAGATAGGATTACACCCAAACCAATCGCTAAAAAACCAGTAATGATTGGCACTGCACGTTTACCCGCGAAGAAGCCTAAGTATTCAGGTAACTGGATTTTGTAGAAACGGTTGAATGACCAAGCCGCAACACCACCAGCGAGGATACCACCGAGAACACCAGTTTCGATACCATCAACACCCATTACGCCCGCCATTACTTTTAGCGTCGCAACCATGATGCCGTAACCGACAATAGCAGATAGACCTGATACACCATCATTATTAGTGAAACCAAGTGCTACACCTACAGCAAATAGTAGTGCCATTTGACCAAAGACTGAACCGCCCGCTTGCTCCATCAAATGTGAAACAACTTCTGGTAGCCAGCTAAAGTTTGCCGCACCTACACCCAACAAAATACCTGCAACTGGTAAAACTGATACTGGTAGCATCAAAGCCTTACCAACTTTCTGCAGGTTTGCAAAAAGGTTCTTAAACATGTTTATGCTCCTGATAAATTATAAGAATTTTTGGGTTCTAACGGCACACCCCCGTAGCCTATAATGTTAGCACCCTAAGAAAATGTAACCACATATGACAGTATATTTTCTGCTTCTAAATATATATTGCGAGTAATCAAACTTTCTAGTTAGTTACGGAATTTAGTTTCAAACTAATAGATAGATCACAATCCACACCTCAATTTGAAACGGACCTCAAATGCTTAAGCTATTGATTTAATTGCATTTAACAACATGGCCGATTAATTTTGATGGGTAAATAAAATAGATGGCATTGTTATTTTCTGTAACAAATTTACAAAATGACTTTATCGGCTCTAAAGTTCAACAAATTTAGTAAATAATAGCCAACTTTAAACTTATTATGAATTTTGGCATAAAAAAACATCCATGTGGTTATCTTTTAATCAAATCTCATTTTCTATCTCAAAAAAAGATTTCTGAAGTTTTCGCTAGTTTTCTGTCCAACTTCGTGTAACGAACAACCTTTTAGCTGTGCGATATACGCGGCGACTTCAACAACATAAGCAGGTTGGTTTTGCTTCCCTCGATGAGGAACGGGGGCAAGATAGGGCGAATCAGTTTCAATCAATAGGCACTCTAACGGCAAAGCTTGAACAACTTGCTTTAGTTCAGTCGCTTGTTTGAACGTGACAATACCTGAAATTGAGATATAAAAACCGAGCTCTATTGCCGCCTTGGCAAAAGCAAGATCTTCGGTAAAGCAGTGGATCACTCCGCCGCATTGATCCGCACTGCCTTTGCGCAAAATGTCGAGTGTATCTTCTCTAGCATTGCGAGTATGGATGATGAGTGGCTTGTTTAACTTAACCGCCAACTCTACTTGCTGTTCAAATCGCAGTTTTTGCAATTGCGCCGTTTCAGGTTGATAGTGATAATCTAACCCCGTTTCACCAATAGCGACAACACGTGGGTGTGACGCGTATTCATGCAACGTATCTAAGGCAAAGTCACTTTCAACATCGAGTGGATGTACGCCACAAGAAGCATAGACGTTTTCATAAGGCTCGATCATCGCGAGCATATTAGGAAACGAGTCAAGCGTAACCCCAACAGACAATAGCTCTCGGACATTTGCAGCGTTGGCTTTATCTAGCACATCTTCAATGCCTTGGTGAAGTTCTTGAAAATCGAGTTTGTCTAAATGACAGTGAGAGTCTACGAACATGTTTCCTCGTTAAATTTAAATAACCAATCCAAGATAAGCAGTTCAGCATTGAGACCTGAATGCTGGCGAAGTTGTTCCATCAAAGCCAGTAAAGCTTGTGATTGTGAGTATAGCTGCTGATAAGCAACTACGCTGGCAAGTGCTTGAGACCCCGGCGTAAAAAATGCCATGTTTAAACCATAATGCACTTTTTGAGCATCAGACAAGAGATACCACATCCAATTGAGTTGCTCGTGTGGCTCTGTGGCAAGTTCTTTGGCCAACTTAACCACATCGCCGGAGCGCTGGCACCAAGCAGTCAATTGAGCTTCTAAAGCCAAATAACGACTCATTTTATCTTGTTCAATAAATGCGAGCGTCGTAATGGGCGCATTGCCATTGATATGCGCCGCATATTCAGGAACCGAACCATTAAACTGCTGACTCAACCATTGGGCAACCAACTGTGATTCAGGCGCCGTTAAGTGCCATTGCTGACAACGGCTAGTAATGGTCGGTAATAAGGCACTTGAACGGTGACTGACCAATAAAAACAGACAGGTTTTGGAGGGCTCTTCCAACGTTTTCAATAATGCATTGGCCGCGGATTCATTCATCGCCTCAGCAGGTTCAATGACAAACAAACGCAAACCAGACAGCTGCGAAGATTCGTGCGCTAAGCGGTTACATTGACGAATTTGGTCGACCGTAATCGCTTTACCCTCTTTTTCAGGCTTAATGATGTGAAAGTCAGGATGACTTTGAGAATTCATCAACTGACAGCTATGACAAAACCCACACGCCTCTGCTGGGTAGTTTTGGCACATTACTGCACGGCTAAACTGATCAACTAACTGTTCAGCCCCCATCCCTTGCTCAGCAACCAACAGTGCTGCATTTGAAAAGCGATCCGTTTGCAAGTTTGTCTGCCACTCACTCCACAGATGAGTTAACCAAGGATAAAGCTCATTCATAGACTATGTATTTAACCAGTTAGTGATAACGAGGCGAATATCCTTCGCCACTTGCTCAATCGACTGTTCGGCGTTAACCACGACAACCGTGTCATCATTTTCCGCTAGCTCTAGATAACGCGCACGGGTACGGTCAAAAAAGCTCATATCCATCTTCTCGATGCGATCTAACTCACCACGTCCACGGGCACGTTCAAGGCCAATTTGCGGGTCAAGATCCAAATAGAGGGTTAAGTCAGGCTTAAAGTTACCTAACGTAGTTTGCTTAAGTGCAGCCATCGTCTCACTTGAGATCTGACGACCGCCCCCTTGATAAGCTTGAGAAGACATGTCGTGGCGGTCACCCACCACCCACACACCATCAGCTAGAGCAGGCTTGATAACATTTTCGACCAACTGAACGCGAGCGGCGTACATCAGCAGCAGCTCTGTCATATCTTGCAACTCTTCGCCTTCATGCTCTTGTTTGACCAAAGTGCGTAACTTTTCGGCCAAAGCAGTTCCACCAGGTTCACGGGTATTGCGGATGCGATCAACCCCCGCTTGTTTCAGCGTGTCTAGAACCGCATTAATTGCGGTACTTTTCCCCGCCCCTTCTAGGCCTTCGATGACGATGAATTGTGCGTTTTTCATTGGTTACTTCTTAATTGTTTTAAATAAGCGCGAACCGCGCGGTTATGCTCGACAAGTGTTTTAGAAAACACGTGCCCACCGTTGCCACTTGCGACAAAATAGAGGTAGTCACTTTGCTCTGGGTTGAGAGCAGCAGCGATAGAGGCCTCTCCCGGCATCGCAATCGGCGTCGGTGGCAACCCCGCGATCGTATAGGTGTTATATGGCGTCGGCGTGCGCAAATCTTTTTTACGAATGTTGCCATCGTATTTATCACCCATACCATAAATAACTGTCGGATCTGTCTGCAATCGCATCCGTTTATTAAGTCGATTGATAAACACTGACGCCACCCGTTCTCGCTCTGAGTCGATGGCGGTCTCTTTCTCAATAATAGAAGCCAGTATTAAGGCCTCGTAAGCCGATTTTAGTGGTAACTTTTCTTGACGCTGTGCCCAATGCTGATCTATCACGATTTGCAACTTATCCGCAGCGCGTTTAAGAATATCAAAGTCAGATGCACCAAACGTGTAATGATAAGTCTCCGCTAAGAACAGTCCCTCTAGTTTGCTATATTCTAATCCAAGCTTCTGCCCAATTTGAGCTTCACTAAGCCCTTGCAGTTCGTGCTCTAAATACGGGGCGCTATGCAAAATCTCAAGCCACTGTTTAAAAGTCGATCCTTCAATAAAAGTAATCGCAAACTGATGCTCTTTACCCTGCTTAAATTCCGCTAAGGCTTCAGCTAACGTTAAGTTAGGTTCAAGTAAGTAAGTCCCCGCTTTCAATTGAGTTAGTTGCGGGTAAAAACGACGAACTAACTTCACCCAATCACTTGGATTGATTAGATCAGCTTGGGTAAGATTGATGAGAACGCGGTTAAAGCTGGTTCCTGGTTCAATGGTAAAAATTTGTGCTTCTTTAAGCTGAAGCGGCTGGGTAATGTACTGCTCGACTTGTTTGGTCACGTATGAGTAACCTGCCGTTAGAAAAACAGCGACAAAGAGCAACAAGAGAGCGATTTTTTTAATCACGACTCGACCATCTCCTGAATTCGTGTAGTTATGATTCCAATATCAAAGCGTTGTGACCCTATTTGACGAACAGGTGCAACGCCAAGCAAAGAGTTGCAGATAAACACCTCTTGAGCTTGGATTAAGTCCGAGAGAGTAAACTGGCCTACCTCAACCTTAATCGCCTGCTTTTGTGCCCAATCCAGTACGACACGACGCATCACACCGGAAACACCACAAAGGGATAAATCAGGGCTAAACAGGGTGTTATTTTGCCACCAAAAAAGATTCGCTATGGTCGTTTCGACCACGTTGCCTTTTATATCCAACGCAACGCCATCGGCAAACCCACGGCGGTCCATCTCACCTTTAAGCAAGACTTGCTCGAGGCGGTTGTTATGCTTATGACCGGCTAGCACTGGATTATGACCCAGTCGCGTTGCACATATACCTAGCGTCAACCCCTCTTGGCACCATTGTTCATAGTGAGAGGGATAAATAAAGTCGTTAATAGTAACATTTGGTGAGGTGACTTGAGTAGGGCTATATCCACGTCCGCCTTCGCCGCGGCTGATATGTAACTTTAACCCGGCCTTGTGATCATCGCGAATCACACTACTCAGCCATTTTTCAACCAACAGCCAATCAGGATGGGGAATGTACAGTGCATCCAAACAATCGTTCATTCGCTGAACATGAAGGGACCAGTGCTGAATAGCACCATCACGGGTGAGCATGGTGGTAAAACAGCCGTCACCGTATTGGAATGAGCGATCGGTCAATGCAATTGACTCAGCGCGAACACCATTAAGCAACATATCATTTCCTTATGAACACACAACAAACTGACTATTAGAGGCTATTAAATAACAAAACGGCTTAATGCCAAAGCAGTAAGCCGTTTTTATTGAGTTTGCCAAGTCTAATTAAATCTTCTTGAACACAAGCGAGCCGTTCGTACCACCAAAGCCAAATGAGTTACAGATGGCGTAATCCATCGACACTTTTTGTGCGGTATGTGGAACGAGATCGATATCGAGATCGTCTTCAGGATTATCTAGATTGATGGTTGGTGGGACAATTTGATCCACCAAAGACATCACAGTAATAATCGCTTCTACAGAACCTGCAGCACCTAGTAAGTGACCGGTCATAGATTTAGTTGAAGAAACTTTAACTTGCTTAGCACCCTCTTGACCAAGAGCACGCTTAACACCTTTGATTTCTGCAACATCACCTGCTGGCGTAGATGTACCGTGAGCGTTTACATAACCAACCTGAGTACCAGTGATACCTGCATCACGCATTGCCGCTTCCATTGCCAATGCGCCACCTGAACCATCTTCACTTGGTGAAGTCATGTGGTAAGCATCGCCAGACATACCGAAACCAACAAGCTCTGCATAAATCTTTGCGCCGCGCGCTTTAGCATGGTCGTACTCTTCAAGCACAATCACACCAGCACCGTCACCTAAGACGAAGCCATCACGATCTTTATCCCATGGACGAGACGCTTTTTGTGGTTCGTCATTACGAGTCGAAAGTGCTTTAGCGGCACCAAAACCAGCCATTCCAAGCGGTGTAGATGCTTTTTCTGAGCCACCTGCGACCATCGCTTCTGCATCGCCATATGCAATCATACGAGCCGCATGACCAATGTTATGAAGGCCAGTTGTACACGCCGTCGAGATCGCAAGATTCGGACCACGTAGACCACGCATAATAGATAAGTTACCTGCAACCATGTTAACGATGGTTGATGGAACGAAGAACGGGCTAACTTTACGTGGGCCTTTTTCAACTAGCGCGGTGTGACCTGCTTCAATCAACTCTAAGCCACCAATGCCTGAACCGATCGCTACACCAACACGTGCCGCGTTTTCTTCGTTAATTTGTAAACCAGAGTCATCTAAAGCTTGTATACCCGCTGCAATACCGTACTGGATGAAGAGATCCATTTTACGAGCATCTTTCTTCGACATGTATTCTGTGCAGTCGAAATCTTTCACTAAGCCCGCAAAGCGAGTTGAGTAATTTTCGGTATCAAAATGGTCGATATTACCGATACCACTTTGACCAGCTAGCAGGGCTTTCCAAGATGATTCTACGCTGTTGCCTACCGGTGACAACATACCCATGCCAGTGACAACAACACGACGCTTGGACACGATTTTATTCTCCGGAATTGAAATGATTCTATGGAAGGATAGAAGTGTTTAAAAGAACACAGGCGGCCAGAAGGCCGCCTGGGAGAGATATTACTGAGCGCTGTTTACGTAGTCGATTGCAGCTTGAACAGTAGTGATTTTCTCAGCTTCTTCGTCTGGAATCTCAGTGTCGAATTCTTCTTCTAGAGCCATTACTAGTTCAACAGTGTCTAGAGAATCAGCACCTAGATCGTCAACGAATGAAGCTTCGTTTTTAACTTCAGCTTCGTCTACACCTAGCTGTTCAACAATGATTTTCTTTACGCGTTCTTCGATGTTGCTCATTTTTCTTTTCCTTTACAGATTTCGCTCAATGCGATGATTCCGTAGTTTATTAGAACTACTGAAAGTTGCAAGAGGGACCTTGCTGGTCAAACCACAATTTTAGCGATTTTAACCGAAATTCAATACATTTTTGACTTAAATCATGCACAAATGTTGCGCAACTCTATGTCAATTATCACAAACTATAGGCTATTTTAATGACAATAAGTAGCATAGCTGGCGACATTATAGACAAATTCACTGCCGTTGCAGAAATTTGAGTGAAAATTAATGAAAATTTTCCTCAATTCTACAAGAAAGCGATTTACACCATGTACATACCGCCATTTACATGCAAAGTTTCGCCTGTAATATACGCCGCTTCCGGTGAAGCAAGGAAGACAACAGCTGCAGCGATTTCACGCGGATCACCTAAACGACCTGCTGGTACATTGGTAAGCGTCGTTGCACGTTGCTCATCGTTTAGTGCTTTCGTCATATCTGTTTCGATAAAACCAGGCGCAACCGTATTGACAGTGATACCACGAGACGCTACTTCACGAGCCATCGATTTAGTGAAACCTATCACACCTGCTTTAGCGGCAGCGTAGTTAGTTTGACCTGCGTTACCCATAGTACCCACAACAGAGCCGACGTTGATAATACGACCTGCACGTTTTTTCATCATGCCACGCAATACTGCTTTTGACATACGGAAGATAGGTGTTAGGTTTGTATCGATGATGTCGTTCCACTCATCATCTTTCATTCGCATCAGTAGATTATCACGAGTGATGCCCGCATTGTTCACTAGAATATCAATCACGCCAAACTCTTCATTGATCGCTTTCAGCGTTGCTTCAATGGATGCCACATCCGTCACGTTAAGCGCCATACCTTTGCCATTATCACCAAGGTATTCACTGATCGCAGCTGCGCCGCCTTCAGAAGTCGCAGTACCGACTACCGTCGCACCGCGCTCAACCAACAGTTCAGCGATAGCACGGCCAATTCCGCGACTAGCACCTGTCACTAGAGCAATTTTGCCTTCTAGATTCATCATATTCTTCTTTCCTATGCTCTGTAAGTTACTTTGCAGCGTCTAACGAAGCGATGTCATTCACAGCAGCGCTACTCAGTGTCTTCACGATACGTTTAGTCAGGCCTGTCAGTACTTTACCTGGGCCCAACTCTAATAGTTTTTCTACGCCTTGATCACTCATTAGCTGTACACTTTCAGTCCAACGTACTGGGTTGTACAACTGGCGAACAAGCGCATCTTTAATTTTCGCCGGTTCCGTCTCAGCAATCACATCAACGTTATTGATGACAGGCAACTGAGGGGAATTAAATTCAATCTCTTCAAGCGCCACAGCAAGCTTATCTGCCGCAGGTTTCATCAATGCGCAGTGGGAGGGAACAGAAACGGGCAACGGTAAAGCACGTTTTGCACCCGCTTCTTTACACAATGCACCCGCGCGCTCGACGGCGGCTTTACTACCCGCAATTACCACCTGACCTGGTGAGTTAAAGTTGACTGGCGAAACAACATCGCCTTGAGCTGCGTCTTCACACGCTTGAGCAATCGCACTGTCGTCAAGACCGATGATGGCATACATGGCACCAGTACCTGCTGGTACCGCTTCTTGCATTAACTGACCGCGTAGTTCAACCAGTTTGATCGCTTGTTTAAAGTCAATCACACCAGCACACACTAGTGCTGAGTACTCACCTAAACTGTGGCCCGCTAGTTTAGCCGGTTGTTCTAGACCAAGATCTTGCCAAACGCGCCAGATAGCAACGGATGATGCTAGTAATGCTGGCTGAGTACGATGCGTTTGATTGAGATCTTCAGCAGGACCATTTTGAACCAAAGCCCAAAGGTCATAGCCAAGAGCGTCAGACGCTTCAGCAAATGTTTGTTTAACTACGTCATACTGTTCGCCAAGCTCCGCTAGCATGCCAACTGCTTGAGAACCTTGACCTGGAAATACGATAGCAAACTTGCTCATTATCTATTCCTTAAACCATTTTCTTTCATAAAAGAGAACAAAGAAAAGATGCCAATACTGGCACCTTCAATTGTAACTATTCTGCTGCAGGTTAGAACTTAACCAATGCTGAACCCCAAGTAAATCCGCCACCGAATGCTTCAAGCAACAAAGTTTGCCCGCGCTGAATTCGACCATCACGCACGGCTTCATCGAGTGCCGTTGGCACTGTCGCTGCTGAAGTGTTGCCGTGCTTATGTAGCGTGATAACCACTTGGTCAAGCGACATTGAAAGCTTTTTGGCTGTCGCTGAGATAATGCGATAGTTCGCTTGGTGTGGAACCAGCCAATCTAATTCAGACTTATGCATACCATTGGCAGCCAGCGTATCTTTTACCAGTCGCGACAATTGAGTAACCGCCACTTTAAAGACTTCATTACCCGCCATATGTAACCATTTATTCGCATCTTGACCGCGAATAGGCACTGGTAGGCTAAGCAATTCGCCAAATCGACCATCTGAATAAATGTGAGTTGAGATGATACCTGGCTCTTCACTTTGACCAACCACCACCGCACCCGCACCATCACCAAACAGAATAATGGTTGAGCGATCGGTAGGATCACAAGTTTTAGACAAAGCATCAGCGCCGATAACTAGCACATTTTTGCACATACCCGATTTGATATGTTGATCGGCAACAGACAAGGCATAAACAAACCCTGAACATGCGGCTGCCAGATCAAATGCAGGACACCCTTGAATATCAAGTTTGGCTTGAACTTGACACGCAGCAGATGGAAACGTGTGGCTGCTGCTGGTTGTTGCGACAATAATCAAATCAATCGCATTTTTGTCAATTTCTGCCATTTCGATAGCATTTTTTGCAGCGATATAACCCATGTCGGCAACTGTCTCGTTTTCAGCAGCAATACGACGCTCTTTAATACCCGTGCGAGCGACAATCCACTCATCACTGGTATCTACCATTTTCTCTAGATCTGCGTTAGTACGCACCTGAGATGGCAGGTAGCTGCCAGTACCTAAAATTTTGCTATACATGAAGACTAATAATGCCTCTCGAGTAAAACCGCTTCCAAACGATCACTAATACGGGTGGGTACTTGTCGTTTGACCTCATGCAGTGCTTCACCAATCGCGTTGATGACTGCGTCTACATCAGCACTTCCGTGGCTTTTTATGACAATGCCGCGCAATCCTAGCAAACTTGCGCCATTATACTGGTCGGGGTTCAATGTTTTTAGCTCGTTAAATAGCTCAGAAAATAATTTTCTTGCAATCCAACCCTTTATCGATGAAGCCATCATGCTTGATTTTAGCTTGTCAATAAAGAGTTGAGCAGTACCTTCACATGTTTTAAGGCACACATTGCCCACAAAGCCATCACAAACAACAACGTCTGCAGCATCGCGGAGTAACTGATTACCTTCAATATAGCCAACAAAATTGACCGATTGAGTTTGAGATAACATTTCTGCGCAGCGCTTGACAAGATCATTGCCTTTGATTTCTTCTGCGCCAATATTCAAAATTGCCACTCTCGGCGGTCTTTGCAGATATTGCTCAGCTAATGCACTGCCCATGACGGCAAATTGAAACAGCGAATCAGCGTCACTAGAAACATTAGCACCTAAGTCTAACATCCAAGTTCGGTTGCCCGATGCCGTCGGCAAAGCAGTGGTAAGCGCGGGGCGTTCAATACCAGGGAGCAGTTTCAATTTAAAACGGGATAACGCCATCAATGCGCCAGTGTTGCCACAACTTACGCAAGCATCAGCTCGGTTGGCAGCGACCAAGTCAATGGCGGTGCCCATAGAGCTACCATGACTATTTCTCAGCGCGAGGGAAGGTTTTTCTGAGTTGGAAATCACTCGGTCAGTATGCTCAATACTCAAACGAGTATCAGACTGATAACCAAGAGAAGATAATTGAGATGTGATCGAAGCTTGATCACCGATTAGGGTCACTTTTAGCTCTGGGAAATGCGACAGTGCCTGCACGGCGGCAGGCACTGTGACGCGAGGACCGAAATCCCCGCCCATTGCATCAAGTGCAACGGTTATATTGTGCAAAGGTCAACCTTACTTGTTGATAACCTTTTTGCCACGGTAGTAACCTTCTGCAGTTACGTTGTGACGTAGGTGAGTTTCACCTGAAGTTGCGTCTACAGAAAGTGCTGCTGTAGTTAGGGCATCGTGTGAACGACGCATACCACGCATTGAACGTGATTTCTTGCTCTTTTGTACGGCCATTGACCCTACTCCTATGTAAGTTCTTAAAGAATTACTTCTTTAAGCTTTTTAAAACGTCAAATGGATTCGGCTTCTGCTCTTCCACAATCTCTTCTGGAATATCACCAAACACCATATTATCTGGATTAACGCTACAGTCCGCTTCATCGTGCATTGCTATTTGAGGCAAATTTAAAATGAACTCGTCTTCAACTAACTCAATTAGGTCTAACTCACCGTACTCGTTCAGATCTACCAAATCGTACTCTTCCGGTGCTTCCTCATCAGTCTTTTCACCGTGATACGGTGTGTAAGTGAATTGGACATCGCACTGATGTGCGAAAACCTCATTACAGCGTTGACACTCTAAGTCGACTACGATGTTAGCTTTACCAGAGATAACAACGAGTCGCTGCTCATCTAAGTCAAATGACAGTGACACTTGGGCGTCGCGTTTAACGCCTTCGACTGATTCCTCTAAACGCTTAAAGAGACTGACTTGAATAATACCTTCAACATCAAGTCGCTTTTGAGCAGCGCGTGTAGGATCTATCGTACGCGGTATTTTTACCTTTTGCATAGGGCGCGAATTCTATCTTCCAAATCGTTTAGAGTCAAAGAAAAAGGGGAAAAAGTTAGACTTTTTTTCCTTATCAGTTTCGGAGTTAGTATCAAAGCGATAATATCGATCAATCTCGTTCTAACTCATGATTCAATTGTAAATTAAAATGCAAAATTACCAACTAGTTTTAGCTTCTACGTCACCATATCGCCAGCAATTGCTCAATAAACTAGCAATTCCCTTTGTTACTGCGTCACCAGATTGCGATGAAACACCGCTTAGTGGTGAATCTCCAGTCGAACTGGTCCAGCGTTTAGCTCAGGAAAAAGCCCAGTCTTGCCTAACCGAGGGCGCGAGCCTTGTCATTGGCAGCGACCAAGTGTGCGTTATTAACGGTAATATCATCGGTAAGCCACTTACTCGCGATAAAGCAATTGATCAACTGACTCAGCAAAGCGGACAGTCGATTCAGTTCTACACGGGGTTAGCACTGCACAACAGCGTCACCGGGCAAACTCAGGTTAAAATGGATACCTTCACGGTTCACTTCCGATCACTGAGTCCACAACAGATCGAGCACTACGTTGATAAAGAGCAACCTTTCTATTGCGCTGGCAGTTTTAAGAGTGAAGGTTTAGGTATTGCCCTATTTGAGCGTTTAGAAGGTAAAGATCCTAACGCATTAATTGGTCTGCCTCTGATTGACTTGATAGATATGCTGCAAGCGCAAGGGTTTGAAGTGCTTTAGCGAGACAGTGAGTAACGATTGACGTTGCTTCGTCAACCGCTATCACAGTTTAGTGACGATGGTCATTGCCATCGCGACAGGCACGATTTGCGTTGTTAACCTTTACGTAATCCCGCTAATGCTTGCTCTAATTTGGGCTCCATTGGAGCATTAATCTCCACCCACTCATCATTTGATGGGTGCTGAAACTTAATATTTGCCGCGTGAAGGAACAATCGATCTAAACCAACTTTACTGGTGTACGCATCGAAACGTCGGTCCCCGTAACGATCATCCCACGCAATCGGATGACCTGCATATTGGCTATGGACACGAATCTGGTGCGTTCTGCCTGTAATAGGGCTTGCTTGAACGAGCGTCGCTTGAGCAAATTTTTCAAGGATCTTGAAGCGTGTTTCCGACGCTTTCCCATTAGGGTGAACTCGTACAATACTGTTCACTTCGTGTTTCAGTAATGGCGCATTGACGACTTTACAACTGCTTTTCCATTCGCCCATAACCAGTGCAAAGTAGAATTTCTTGACGGTTTTCTCGCGAAATTGAGCTTGCAGATGACGCAACGCTGAACGTTTTTTTGCAACCAGCAAAATGCCAGAAGTATCGCGATCAATACGATGCACAAGCTCCAAAAACCGAGCTTCAGGACGCAATGCTCGCAGTGCCTCTATCGCGCCAAACTTCAGTCCACTTCCTCCGTGCACCGCTGTACCAGACGGCTTGTTCAGAATGAGCATGTGATCATCTTCATGAATGATCATATGCTCAAGCTCTGCCACCTTATTAAGCTTAGTGCTCGGAGCAACCTCATCGGCCTGTTCCTCAATTGTCACTGGTGGAATTCTGACCAAATCGCCCGCTTTGAGTTTGTACTCAGCTTTAACGCGTTTTTTATTGACGCGAACCTCACCTTTGCGCACGATTCGGTAAACCATACTTTTGGGGATACTTTTCAATTGGTTGCGTAGGAAGTTATCAATACGCTGACCCGCCATATCATCGTCAATATCGACGAACTGGACTTTCGTTCTAATTTCACTCATGGGTTTATTCTAACACTCAAAGTTGCGCAAAATCACATTTTCTACGCAACATATTGGAAAATTGGCGGACTAAGAATGGCTTGCAAATCCGCTACGAACAGAAATTCATCAATTTTCTTACAAATATCAAGATGAAGCCCGATTAACCCGAAAAAACAGTTGCTTATAAATGATAAAAACGAATTTTTTAGCGTTTTATTATAAAGCAGATTGCTGAGTTTAGTGGGTACTGCTATAGTTCACACCTGCAAACTATGATGTGGTTGCATTTTAAACAAACCAACTCATACTTGAGCAAAAAATCGAGTAGCCCGTTAATCTACCAAAATGCAGCACACGGCGTAAGACATTTTTGGAATTAACACCTTATCGTCCTACTCATCACTCATCATGTTGAGTGTTTTAACGCCACAAATGTGGCTCACAAGCCGTACGAGAAATGCTTGTGAGACTGACGTGCCCGAGAGCATCCCTCCAGCCGGGAGGCTGCACTGATTAAGCCATGGGATCAGGCACCGTGATAGTGATAGAAACGATAAGAACACAAAACGAAGAATGACAACGAGATCTATCAATGAAAAGAATGTTAATTAACGCAACTCAAAAAGAAGAGTTGCGTGTTGCTTTGGTTGATGGTCAGCGCTTGTACGATTTGGATATCGAAAGCCCTGGACATGAATCAAAAAAAGCAAATATCTACAAAGGACGTATCACACGCATCGAACCAAGCCTTGAAGCGGCTTTCGTTGACTACGGTGCAGAAAGACACGGCTTCCTCCCTCTAAAAGAAATTGCCCGCGAATATTTCCCTGAAGGTTACACTTATCAAGGTCGTCCAAGCATTAAAGAAGTGCTTAAAGAAGGCCAAGAAGTAATCGTACAAGTCGAAAAAGAAGAACGTGGCAGCAAGGGCGCAGCTCTTACTACTTTCGTTTCTCTTGCAGGTAGCTACCTTGTTCTGATGCCAAATAACCCTCGAGCTGGCGGTATTTCTCGCCGTATCGAAGGCGATGAACGAACTCAACTCAAAGCAGCATTAAGCACTCTGGAACTGCCGCAAGGCATGGGCTTGATTGTACGTACTGCGGGGGTGGGTAAAAGCGCTGAAGAACTTGAGTGGGATCTTAACGTGTTGCTTAACCATTGGGGCGCGATTAAACAAGCCTCTGAGACCAATGCAGCACCTTTCTTAATCCACCAAGAAAGTAACGTTATTGTTCGCGCTATTCGTGATTATTTACGTCGCGACATTGGCGAAATCCTGATCGATAGCAACACGATTTATGAACGTGCGCTTGAGCATATTCGTCTAATTCGCCCTGACTTCGTGAGTCGAGTGAAGAAATACGATGGCGAAGTACCACTATTTAGCCACTACCAAATCGAGAGCCAAATCGAGTCGGCTTTCCAACGCGAAGTGCGCTTGCCTTCTGGCGGTTCAATAGTCATTGACCCAACGGAAGCCTTAACCTCTATTGATATCAACTCTGCTCGTGCAACAAAAGGCGGTGATATCGAAGAGACCGCATTAAACACAAACCTTGAAGCCGCTGAAGAAATTGCTCGTCAGCTTCGCCTTCGTGACTTAGGTGGTCTTGTTGTTATCGATTTCATCGATATGACACCCGTCCGTCACCAACGTGAAGTTGAAAACCGTCTTCGCGACTCAGTAAGAATGGACCGCGCTCGTGTTCAAATAGGCCGAATTTCTCGTTTTGGTCTACTTGAAATGTCACGTCAACGCCTGAGTCCATCACTTGCAGAAGCAAGTCATCATATCTGTCCGCGCTGTACCGGTACTGGTGTCGTTCGCGACAATGAATCACTGGCTCTGTCTGTACTTCGTCTTATCGAAGAAGAAGCGCTCAAAGACAACACAACCCAAGTATTGGCGGTTGTTCCTGTCCCTATCGCTTCTTACTTACTTAACGAAAAACGCCGTTCAGTTAACCATATTGAACGCATTCAAGAAGTTAAGATTACCGTCGTTCCAAACTCTGACATGGAAACACCGCATTTTGACGTGGTCCGTGTTCGTGATGGCGAAGAGTTCGATCTTCTCTCTTATCTTCTACCGCAAAAGATTGATGCGATGAAGGAAGCGGAAGGTAAGGAGCCAGTTGAAAGCGAAGCGAGACCAAAGCGTCTGGAAGAACCTGCGTTAAAAGGTTTTGCCTCGCCAAGTCAATCTGCTCCTGCGCCAACAGCGATAGCGCCAAAAGCACCAGAAAAAGCGCCAGAGAAAAAAGCGGCGACTGTTGCAGAGCAAGAATCACAGCCAGGCCTAGTAACACGCTTTTTGAAAGCGTTAGGCGGCTTCTTGTCTGGCTCTGCCAAAGAAGAAGAGAAACAGCCGCAAGAACAGCAACCTAAAGAAAAAGAAGAGCGTCGCGAAGGTAACCGCAACAATCGCAATCGCCGTCCTCGTAACGATAATCGTCGTCGTAACAACCGCGATACTCGCAACGAAAAACCGGATGAGAAACGCGACAACAAGCGTAAAACGTCGCCTCGCGACGACACACCAGATGAAGTGAAAAAAGGTAACGACCGCAAACAGCAAAACCGTAAGCCGAAGCAAGAACCGCGCAATAAACGTGATGATGCTAAAGCAAGCAAAGTCGCTGAAGAAGGTCTGAAACTTGCCACCGACGCTCAACAAAGTGACCAACCTGAAGTACGCAAAGAGCGTGTTGAAGAGAAAACGGTCAAAATTAAAGAGCGTCGCCAACGTCGCAAGATGACGAAGCAAGTTCGAGTTAAAGATCAGGTAGCGCAAGCTGAATCAGAGCAAAAAGCGAAACAAATCGCAGTTGAAGCAAAAGCGGATACTGTTGAAGAGAAAACGCTAGCAGCACAAGATGCTGAATCAGAAGAGCAACCTAAACAACGTCGTAACCGTCGCTCACCACGTCATCTGCGTGCAAGTGGCCAGCGCCGCCGTCGCGGACGTGATCGCCGCCCTAACCCATTCCGCCTTCGCAAAGGTGGTGTTGCTTCTCCTGAGATGGCAATGGGTAAAGTGATGCCAAGTTACGGTATTACCAAACCAGCGCCAAAGCAGAAGCCAAAAGCTGAGCCTGTAGCTGCAGCCGATGTAGTTGCAGACGATAACGCTGAAATGACGAGCCCAACGTTAGGTGGATTCGCGTGCCCTGAAATGGCAATGGGTAAAGTGATTGTTCGCCGTGAAGACGCGATTGTTGAGCCAGTAGTTGATACTGCGCCAATCACTCCAATCGTTGAAGCTCCGGTTGAAGCCGTTGAAACAACTGAACCTGTGGTCGAAACCGTACAAACTGCGATTGAAACCGTACAGCCAGTAGTAGAAGCAGTGACAGTAGAAACAACGGTAGAAACAGAGCAAGCTTCTGTTGAAATTGAGCCAGTGCAAGCCGAAACGACAGTTGAAGTTAGCAAGCCTGAGAAAACAGCAATTGTACTACCACCAAACCTTAAAGGTCACGCTTCAGCACCGATGGCGAAAGCCTCAGGTAACACTGAAGTCAAAGAGGTCACGGTTGTGGCAGCACCGCTTAAAGGTGAGCGTTACGACGCTCGTGGTGCAGGTAGTCAAGTTGCGCGTAGTCAAGCGGGCGCAGTAATGACCAAACCTCAGTACTAAATCTCTGAGTAAACCCGATTAAACAGCCTCTTAAACAAGAGGCTGTTTTTTATTTATCACACCGCTATTAGCCATTCCAATCATTCATTTCTAACCTAAGTTCACCACAGCAATGTCGTCATCATTGGCTGCGATTGGGCGCTCGTGGCAAAACTCTGCAGTAACCTGTAACTCTTTTGAAAGCTCAGACATAAAAAATCGGCCGTAACTTTCGTTACGGCCGATTATGAGGCTTCTGTAGGATCGTTCAAGCAACTAAACAATCAGCATTATTCCAGTTGGAAGCCCTTTTTGTATCAAATGACCGTCGCTTAAAGCAATTTATTAAGCTTGTTGCCAAAGAGTTCCAGACGCCAACCTTGCATCACATCAGGTAGTTTCGCTGGGTTACGTTGTTGTTTCCATACCCAACTAATGAACTGATTAAGCTGCTTCTTTGATGCTAAAAACTCGGTCGCCAATCCACTGGTTTGAGAAGCTTTCTTCACTTCATCTTTAAGGATTTTGAACGTCTGTTTATAACCTTGAGCATCCATCAGACGCTCTATTGGCTCTGGGTAGTCATCGGCCGGTGTCATCTTAGCGGATTTAACTAATGAGATGAGACGTGCACTATGACGCTGCACAGCGCGCATATCCATCCCCTCTTGCTCCATCAATTGGCGACTTTGAACCCCTTTTCGAGCAATGGTCAGCAAGTCGTTTTCTTTAAAGACAAAGTTGAGCGCTAAATCGCGGCGAATCGCTTCGGTTAGCCGCCAGGTTGCTAGTGGCTTCAACACCGCTAACTCACTCGGCTTTAACTGCCACGCCCCTTTGATATCGAGATAGGCCATCTCTGGATTCGGGTTCTTAATACGCTTACTGGCGAGTAAGTCGCTTTCTTGCTGCACCGCTTGCCACCAGCCTGCTTGGGTAATTTTTGCAAACAGTTGTTGATATAGTGGCTCAAGGTAGTAGACGTCAGCGGCTGCATACTCTAATTGCTTCTGGGTTAGAGGTCTGGCAAGCCAATCCGTTCGAGACTCGCTTTTATCAAGGTCAACGTTTAAGTACTCGGCGACTAGTGCAGCAAAGCCTGTCGATAAGCCATGGCCTAAGAAAGCAGCCATCAATTGTGTGTCTACCATTGGGTATGGCAAACAGCCAAAGCTATTGTGAAACACTTCCAAATCTTCCCCACATGCATGGAGAACTTTCAACACAGAGGTATCTTGCAACAGTTGAATAAAAGCGCTCATATCATCGATAACCGTCGGGTCTATCAAGGATAGCTCTTGACCATCAAACAGCTGTATTAAGCCTAATTGCGGATAATAAGTACGGGTACGGACAAACTCGGTGTCTAGCATCACGACATCAGCTTCGCGTGCACGATTAATCACGATGTCGAGGTGTTCGGATTTGGTAATAATCTGATATTTCACTAACTTCTCACTATTAGCGGTCTTTGGCGGCGAACAAAAATGCCGACTACATGAGTCGGCATTCTACCATTAAACAGATTATCTTGCTCAGGTAACTGAGTTACTCTTGGGAAGATTGAGCAAGCTTAGCATCGTTTTCTTCACGTAGTACGCGGCGTAGAATCTTACCCACATTGGTTTTTGGTAAGTCTTCTCTGAACTCAACTAATCTCGGTATTTTATAACCGGTTAAATGTTGACGACAGTGCGCAATGATCTCTTCTTTGGTTAAACTCGGATCGCGCTTGACCACATAAACTTTTACCAATTCGCCTGAGACCTCGTGAGGCTGACCAATCGCCGCAACTTCAAGCACTTTGCCATGTAGAGCGATCACATCTTCTATCTCATTTGGATAAACATTGAAGCCAGAGACAAGAATCATGTCCTTTTTGCGGTCAACGATATACAGCAATCCTTCGTCATCGAATTTAACGATATCGCCAGTAGACAACCAACCTTCAGTATTGATCACTTCCTTAGTCGCTTCAGGGCGCTGCCAGTACCCTTGCATCACCTGAGGGCCACGGACTTGCAACTCACCTACTTCTGTCATCGCCAGTGGATTACCTTCATCATCGACAATGCGTACTTCTGTTGATGGCACTGGTAAGCCAATCGCGCCGGTATAGTCGACAAGATCGTAAGGGTTGCCAGCAACTAATGGCGAACACTCTGTCAGACCATAGCCTTCTAGTAAGTGAATACCTGTGGTTTTCTTCCACTGTTCTGCAACTGCTCGCTGAACCGCCATACCGCCACCTACCGCTAGCTTGAGTTTGCTAAAGTTAAGTTCATGGAAGTCTTCGTTGTTGACCAAGGCATTAAATAGCGTGTTGACACCAGTAATCGCGGTAAACGGATATTTCTGTAGCTCTTTAACAAAACCTGGAATATCACGTGGGTTGGTGATCAGTAAGTTTTGTCCACCCATTTCAATAAACAGTAAGCAATTCACCGTTAACGCAAACACATGATAAAGCGGCAGTGCCGTCACAACCAGTTCACGTCCTTCAGACAACACCGGACCATAAGCGCCTTTAGCCTGTAAAACGTTCGCAATCATATTACGGTGAGTAAGAATCGCTCCCTTGGCAACGCCGGTCGTTCCGCCAGTATATTGTAGGAAAGCGATATCTTCGCCCGACATAAAGGGCTTAACGTACTGGAGACGACGCCCTTTATGCAGCGCCTGACGCATTGAGATTGCACCCGGCAAGTCATATTTTGGTACCATGCCTTTGACGTACTTAACCACGAAATCAACTAATGTTCCTTTCGCTCGGGGTAACATTTGACCAAGACTGGTCAGGACAACATGTTTAACGGGTGTTTTATCAACGATTTGCTCTAACGTATTGGCAAAGTTTGATACGATCACTATGGTCGTTGCCCCCGCATCATTAAGCTGATGTTCTAGCTCTCGAGGCGTATAAAGTGGGTTGACATTGACCGCGATCAGTCCAGCGCGCAGCACACCAAATAACGCCACTGGGTATTGAAGCAGGTTGGGCATCATCAAGGCAACACGGTCACCTTTCTTTAATTTAAGATCATTTTGCAAGTAGGCTGCAAAGGCACGGCTGCGCTCTTCTAACTTACGGAAAGTCATTACCGAGCCCATATTCATAAATGCAGGCTGGTCAGCGAACTTTTGTACTGACTGTTCAAACATCTCAACTAAAGATGGGTATTGATCTGGGTTGATGTGCTCTGGCACATCACTTGGATAACGCGATAACCAAGGTTTATCCACGGTAAAACTCCTCGAAATTAACTGGCTGTCATCAATGTGAAAGCTCTATTTTCAAACTCGACTATTACAGCACAGAGCGGCAGTTTGGGCACGAAACACTCAAACACTTGTTTAAATTTTGTTAACTAAGCCAAAAATTAGACTAGCTACTCTAGAAGGAGCTTGCAGATGACAATGATGACCGCCGTGAATCGACTCTATTTGCGTCGAGGCGCGAGCATCGATTGATATTGATTGCAAAGATTCAAAACCCTGCTCACCGAGAATAATTAATTGTGAGCACAAGACATGTTGACGAAAGGTGTCAGCGTGTTGGAATGACAGTCGATACAGTGATTGACTTTGTAGCTTATTATCGTGCCGCCACTGCCAACCAGAATTACATTGACGTATACCGCGATACACAACAGGGGCAATTAAATCGCTGTCGATGTCATTCACTCTTGCTCGTTTTTGTATCGCTTGTTGCGGCGATGTTAAAGTGCGAACAGGTTTACGACGAATTCGTTGTCGGCTCAGTACCCCATCGCGTAGACGTGACACGCTTAAATGAGGTTCTTCGGCTAAAGGCCCATTTCCTTCTATCTGAACTAATCCGCTAATTTGCTCTGGAAAGGCGGCACTATAGCAACTTGCAATCAAAGCACCAAGTGAATGACCTACTAACACCAGCCTGTTTGGTGATAACTTAGCCAATAATTGATAAATATCATCTATATAGTCATGAAATGGGTAGAAATTGTGGCTATCTTTGTGGCTCGACAGGCCGTGCCCTGGTAAATCGATTGCGCAAAGATGCAATGAGGGTTGAAGTGCATGTAACTCCGACATCACTGTCTCAAAGCTAGCGGCGTTATCTAACCAACCATGGATGAATAGCAACGAAACATCGGCGTTAGAACTTTCGCCATATTCTATCGTTGCTATCTGCACGGCATCGATGCTGTGACATCTTTCTACCCGCATTACTTCACTTCTTTGATCACTTTGCCATATCCGCTACTAAAATTTGAGTCTCGACAGTAGAGACCAAAACAGGGATCTAAATAGCTGTTTATCTCATGAACTATAACCCGTTCTTCCACTCGCCAAAGATGGAGACCATTGACTTTCATCACTGGAAAGTCATATTGATACTCTCCAACCAAGTCTTTTTCGCGCCCTTTGCTCTCACCAATCAGAGAGATGAGACGACCTTCTGACAAGGTAACAGGATCAGAAAAACCTTCAACATAGGCCACAAAACGCCCTTGCGGCTCTTGATTAATATCTGGCTTGGCCGCAGAACTTATCGGTAGGTTGACGACTTCAATTCGAGTTTTCTGCTCAAGATTAGTCACTTTGGCAATGACACCACCCAAGCGCACTAGACTTGATGAGTCAGGGTTCGCTTGCCAAGTTTGGTAGTCAGAGATGATATTAGGGTTATCTGATTTAAGGCTATCTGGAAGCGTACTGCAGGCACTGAGGGTAAACAGACCCAAAAAGACGATCAGTAGCTGGGATGTGTATTTATTCATCAAAAACTTAAACTTACGTAGCGGTTTAGATATAAATATCGACACCAAGCATCTGAGAAAGTTCCTCGCGCTTATTCTGATTCAACACGTTGAGGTACTCTTGCATGGCTTTGCGACCTCGCCCTTCAGGCAGATCATATTGGACTTGCGCTTTATGAATATCAGACTCGTTAACGTGACGGATAGAATGGGCCACCGCGTTTGCCACCTTACTAGGTTGACTAACTGGTGACTGGTTTTGCGACTTATTTGCCTCATTCTTTTTGTTGGCCTTATTCGCTCGGTTGGGGCCAGGAATCGAAGGAGGTAACCCGTTAATTGATACCATACTATCCGCTTATCTTAAGAGTCGTATGACTCCGTTACTCTCTGCCAGGCAGCTTCTTCCATGCAACAGTATCACGAAGGTAAACTGGGCTTGCTTGCTCTGCATCGATGGTATTGCCTTTCGCTAGCTCAAATTTTGCCAGCTGAACAATATCTTCCGCATCAGGAAACAGCACGTCGCTTTGTTGCGTGACAAACTTGACTTGGTCAAGTAGCTCTGAGTATGCCTGCCAACCTGTTCCTGCTCTATACCATTGATGCTCATCAGAGTGGCTGTTTTGTGCCACTAACTGAGGCGGGATCACCGCCTCTTCATCCACTGCCAACCAAGTGCCATCTTCTTGACGAAGATAACGTGCCCAATACACTTCACTCATGCGCGCATCAATCGCTGTTGCAACCTGCTCTGCACCATGTTTACGGTAAGCGCCTTGTGCCATAGCTGCTAACGTTGAAATGCCAATCATGGGTAAATCAGCGCCAAATGATAAACCTTGTGCAATACCAATGCCAATCCGTACTCCAGTGAAGCTGCCAGGCCCACGTCCAAATGCCAATGCATCGAGATCAGTCAAGGTCAAACCGGCTTCTTTCAGCACCTCATCGACCATAGGTAGGATTTTCTTTGTGTGATCGCGCGGTGCAATTTCACTGCGCACATATACTTTGTCGTCGACTAAAAGAGCAACCGAACAGTTTTCAGTTGCTGTATCTAGAGCAAGGATCTTTACACTCATTGATATCTCTAATTATTGATGTGTGATTAATGTTCAAGAAAGTCTTGTACCACAGCCAAATCTCTTGTGCGTGGTATCGGCGGTAGGCTCGCAATAAATACTCCACCGTAGTCGCGAGTGACTAAGCGATTATCGCAAATAATCAGCGCGCCTTTATCTTTTTTGTCGCGTATCAGTCGCCCAACCCCTTGCTTTAAAGTGATCACCGCGTCAGGGATCTGAACTTGAGAAAAAGGGTCACCGCCTTTTAATTGGCAATCTTCGATACGTGCTTTCAGCAAAGGATCGTCGGGGGCGGTAAACGGCAGTTTGTCGATGATAACACAGCTAAGGGCATCACCTCTAACATCGATCCCTTCCCAAAATGCACCTGTAGCGACCAGTAACGCATTACCAAGTTCCATAAACTCTGCAAGGGTTTTCTGTTTACTGGTTTCGCCTTGCATCAGCACCGGCACAGTCAGGGTGTGCCTAAAGCGTTCTCCCAGCTCTTTCATCATGCTGTGAGAGGTACATAAGAAAAAACATCGTCCTTGGTTTTGTTCAATCACCGGACTCAACATCGTCACTAACTTATCAGCTATTCCAGGACTATTGGGCTCAGGTAGATAGCGAGGAACACACAAACGCGCCTGACTTTGGTAATCAAATGGGCTTGGTAATGACATTTGCGCTTGAGGCTTCAAACCTAAGCGGGAAGTAAAATGGCCAAAATCATGATTAACCGCCAATGTCGCTGAAGTAAAAATCCACGCGCCTTGTTTCATCTCGATCTGTTCATGAAACTTATCGGCCACACTGAGCGGCGTGATGTGTAAACTGAAATGCCGAGGAGTGGTGTCATACCAATATGAGTAACCGGTAATCGATACGTCACAAATTCGGTCGAGACGTGCCTTAATTGTATTAGCACGTTCAAAGGCACTATCGAGCAATTGGCTGCGGCCGAGCGCTAATTTAAGCACTTCGATGACAAACTCTAGCGCTTCTTCCAACCGTCTTAACTCTCGACCGATCGAGGGTGACGCCAGTGCTTCACGCCAATTACCACGAAAACCCGGCTCACCCAATACAATTCTTAAGTCCATGGCAGTTTGCAACAGTTTTTCACCCGCCTTCTGTAACTGACGCATATCCTTAGCCTCAGTACGATACGCAATTTCGATATCTTTACTGAGGTCTTGAATTTGACGACTCGACAAGGATTGGCCAAAGTAATGGCTGGCAATATCAGGTAACTGATGGGCTTCATCAAAGATAAACACTTCTGCTTCAGGGATCAGTTCACCAAACCCCGTTTCCTTGATCGCCAAATCTGCCAAAAATAGATGGTGATTGACCACAACCACGTCGGCGTCTAACGCCCGTTTGCGCGCTTTAAGCACAAAACAATCTTGGTAACTTGGGCACTCTTTACCTAAGCAATTATCGTTAGTTGAGGTAATGGTGGGAATAATTAGGCTATCTTCAGCAATCGCATCGCAATCACCCAAATCGCCACTTTTGGTTTCTGAGACCCAACTGCGGACTTTGATCAACTGGCTAAGCAATGTTGGATCGGAAGTTTGATTGTGACTTTCGACCATCTGGCGACTTAACCGATCAAGACACAAGTAGTTCGCACGCCCTTTTAATAGAGCTACTTGGCCATAAAAACCTAATGCGTCGATCATTAACGGCAAATCACGATGGAAAAGTTGCTCTTGGAGGTTTTTCGAACCTGTACTGATAATGACTTTCTTACCACTCAGCAGTGCAGGAACCACATAAGCAAAGGTTTTACCAGTACCTGTCCCAGCTTCGACCACCACTTGAGTCTGCTCTTTAATTGCCTTGGCAACCGATTCGGCCATATCGACTTGCGCCTGACGCGGTTGAAAGCCCGGAATCGCTTTACCTAGCGCTCCCTGCGCCGAGAAGGTTTTTGAAATCATCAAACAGTATGAGGTTGAACAAGAGATGGGTAATTATGGCAGCTTTCATACCAAGGCGCGAATGAGATTTTCGCGCCCAAGTAATTTGACAAGGTTAACGTTTATTAAGGTAACGACTTAGCCACGCAGGCCCAGAAAAGCCATCTGGCTCTACTTCTGTCATTGCGCGTGCCGCCTCACTTGGGGATGCTTTGTTTTCCCACATTTGATCGAGAATTTCTTCGTCTAATTCTTTTCCGCCAGTTAGAGCACTGACTCGCTCAGAATAAAGCTTACGGGCTAATAGCTCTTTATCCATAAATACCACCTATAAACACGCTAAACAGAGCATAAAATTCAAACAAAACACTAAGCCAAACGGTTAACTTAGATTATTTGTTGAAACCTTTTCGATATTAGTTTAATTGTAGCTTCAATAATGAGGGAGAGCTCACCGTTCGAGTCCCCTGTAAAAATTCACAAGTCGAAAAAAATAATTCACGGAAGTTCTGACCAAATGGAAAAGAAAACACTACTAACGCACTGTACAGACGCGCCCGGTCTTATCGCTAAGATCACCAATATCTGTTACAAACACCAACTCAATATCGTACACAACAACGAATTTGTCGATAATACCAGTGGGCACTTTTTCATGCGCACTGAACTTGAAGGCTATTTTAACGATACCACTTTTCTGGCCGATCTTGATCAAGCACTGCCACAAGGAACTAAGCGTCAACTGATGGGTTCAGACCGTAAACGCATCGTTATTCTCGTCACCAAAGAAGCACACTGCTTAGGTGATATTTTAATGAAAAATTATGATGGGAGCCTTGATGTAGAAATCGCGGCAGTCGTCGGCAACTACGACACATTACAGAGCCTTACTGAGCGCTTCGACATTCCTTACCATCATGTTTCTCATCAAGGCTTAAATCGTGAAGAACATGAGAAGAAACTGCTGGCAGTGGTTGAACAGTATCAACCGAATTACTTAGTCTTGGCCAAGTATATGCGTGTCCTCACCCCCTCTTTTGTTGAAAAGTATCATCATAAAATCATCAACATCCACCACAGCTTTTTACCTGCGTTTATCGGGGCGAAACCTTATCAACAAGCGTATGAGCGTGGCGTAAAGATCATTGGTGCAACCGCGCACTTCGTGACCAATGATCTTGATGAAGGCCCAATCATCAAACAAGACGTGATTCCCGTCGATCATAACTTTAGCGCTCAAGATATGGCCCAAGCAGGCCGTGACGTCGAAAAAAATGTCCTAAGTAAAGCACTCAATAAAGTGCTTAATGACCATGTCTTTGTCTACGGTAATAAAACCGTCATTTTGTAACGTCTCCACACAAAAACAAAGGCCTCCACTCGGAAGCCTTTGTCATTGACTTGAAATTACAGTTTAACTGCGAGCTCAACGCCTTGCTTGATCGCGCGCACCGCGTCTAATTCACCCGCATAATCGGCACCGCCAATCACGTGTAACTTATCACCCAGCAGGGGCCATTGGCTTTCAAATGGGCGCACAGATTCCTGCCCTGCACAAATAACCACTTTATCGGCATCAAGCAGTTGTGGCTTATCATCAATAGTAATATGCAGTCCCTGCTCGTCTATTTGGTCATAGCTCACGCCACCCAATAGGTTGACGCCGCGTTTTTCCAACGTACGCTTGTGGATCCAGCCTGTAGTTTTGCCTGGCCCTTTACCTACACGCCCTTTACGACGCTGCAGCACCCAGACGGTTTTTTCGCTGACTGAATCTGGGTAAGGGTAAAGTCCTCCTGGGTAAGCTATCTCTTTGTCGATTCCCCAGTCGTGCAGCCAATCGTCCAAATTATGCCCGACTGGCTCGGTCAACATTGTCGCGACATCAACACCAATACCACCAGCGCCAACAATCGCAACCTTATTACCGACAAAGGTTTTCTCTTTGATCAGTGTTTGATAATCAACCACTTTATCTGGTGTATCCAAACCTTGAATATTGACTTTACGCGGCTCAACCCCAGACGCCATCACCACTTCATCATACTCTGCCAGTAAGTCATAATCCGCTTCGGTCTCAAGGTGTAATTTAACACCGGTTTGGTCAATGCGATTAGCAAAATAGCGAATCGTTTCTCTGAATTCTTCTTTACCTGGAATTTGCATGGCCAAACGGAATTGGCCTCCGATACGGTCATTGCGCTCAAACAAGTCAACCTGATGACCACGCTCGGCTAAGGTGGTCGCGCAGGCTAGCCCCGCAGGGCCTGCGCCTACAACGGCAATATTTTTCTTGGTCGCGGCCTCGGTGACGATAAGTTCTGTCTCTCGGCAAGCCAACGGATTGACTAAACACCCTGCGCGTTTGCCTTTGAAGACATTATCAAGACACGCTTGGTTACAACCAATACAGGTGTTGATCAGTGGCGATTGGTTCTGTTCAGCTTTGATGACAAAATGTGGATCAGCGAGGAACGGACGCGCCATCGATACCATGTCGGCATGACCGCTGGCTAGAATGTTTTCAGCCTCTTCTGGTGTATTGATTCGATTGCAGGTCACAATCGGCACGTTAACATGTGGTCGCACTTTTTCTGTTACCCAAGTAAACGCACCGCGCGGAACTTGAGTGGCAATAGTAGGAATACGTGCTTCATGCCAACCAATGCCGCTATTAATGATGGTAACACCTGCTTTTTCTAACTCTTTTGCCAGTGTAACGACTTCATCAAATGTACTGCCCTCTTCGACTAAATCTAGCATAGAGAGGCGGAAGATGATGATAAAGTCATCGCCAGCCGCCTGACGAATGGCTTTGACCACTTCGAGAGGAAAGCGCATGCGATTTTCATAGCTGCCGCCCCAATCGTCGTAGCGCATGTTGGTGCGTTTACAGATAAACTGGTTGAGCAAGTAGCCTTCTGAGCCCATGACTTCGACGCCATCGTAACCGGCCAACTGAGCAAGCGAAGCGCTATTCGCAAAAGCGTCAATCGTACTCCTAATTTGACGACTGCTCATTTCGCTTGGCGCAAAACGGGCAATCGGCGCTTTAATCGCAGAAGCACTTTGGGCGAAAGGGTGCATCGCATAACGACCGGCATGCAATAATTGCAACGCGATTTTGCCACCGTGTTCGTGCACAGCTTGAGTGACTACCTTATGCGCCTTAGCATGTTTTGGTTTACTAAACTCAGCGCTGAACGGATGCAGTCGCCCACGGAAATTAGGTGAAAAACCACCAGTAACAATAAGCCCGACGCCGCCTTTAGCGCGCTCTGCATAGAAAGCAGCCAGCTTACCTAGCCCCTCTTTGTGCTCTTCGAGACCGGTGTGCATGGAGCCCATCAACACTCGATTACGTAATTGAGTAAATCCAAGATCTAATGGCTTAAGTAGGTTTGGGTACATGGCAGACATCACTTCACTCTTTTCTTATTGTGGTCAGACCACAATAAAATCATCTTCATTAAAAATCAAACAGTCGTTTACATTTTTGTAACACCGATCAATCTAACAGTTGTTTGCCTATACGAGTTTGAGTAGGATGTAACTTATCTGATTTTATAAGGTCTTACAGCGAATAAGCCTTAAACTGCACAATACGCAGCGGAGACATAATGAAAAATATTTTTAAGTTTATTGGCATGCTTTTTAAAGGGTTGTGGAAACTGCTCTCCTTTGTACGTATTGCTCTCGTCAACCTGGTTTTTCTAGCCAGTATCGGCACTATCTATTTTCTGTACACTAGCGCTGAAACGCCGGTTCCCACTGTACCGACCAAATCAGCTTTAATTCTCAACCTTTCAGGGCCAATTGTTGAACAATCAAGTTATGTTAATCCAATGGACTCAGTAACTGGCTCTTTATTCGGCCAAGACCTACCTAGAGAGAATGTACTGTTCGAGATAGTCGATACGATTCGCCACGCCAAAGATGACAGTAAGGTCAGCGGTATCGTATTAGCACTGAGCGACATGCCAGAAACAAATTTAACCAAACTGCGCTACATTGCCAAAGCACTGAACGAGTTTAAAGCCTCTGGTAAACCGATTTACGCTGTTGGGGATATGTATAATCAGAGCCAATATTATTTGGCCAGTTACGCTGATAAGATCTACCTAGCGCCCGATGGCGCGGTCATGCTTAAAGGTTACAGCGCCTATTCAATGTATTACAAAACCTTGCTAGAGAACCTCGACGTTAACACTCACGTTTTTCGAGTTGGCACTTACAAGTCGGCAATTGAACCTTTTGTGCGCGATAACATGTCAGAAGCGGCCAAAGAGTCCGCTTCTAATTGGTTAGGTCAACTGTGGGGTTCCTACATTGATGATGTCGCTTCTAACCGTCAACTTGCCCCTGACGCCTTAACTCCTGACATGGACAAATTTTTAGCCTTACTTAAGCAAAACAACGGAGATTTAGCCGCTCTGTCGCTGAACGTAGGATTGGTCGATAGCCTTGCCACTCGCCAACAAGTTCGTCAAGCGCTAGTGGAAGTGTTTGGTAGTAATGGTGAAGACAGTTATAACCATGTCGATTACTACCAATACCTAACCACAATGACGCCTGATTTTAACCACGCCAACGATGATATTGCAGTGGTAGTGGCAAGTGGCGCGATCATGGATGGCTCTCAACCACGTGGTACGGTTGGTGGGGATACTGTCGCGGCACTGCTACGCCAAGCTCGCACGGATGACAAAGTCAAAGCCGTGGTACTGCGCGTTGATAGCCCGGGCGGGAGCGCTTTTGCTTCAGAGGTAATTCGTAACGAAGTCGATGCATTAAAAGAGGCCGGAAAACCGGTTGTGGTGTCAATGTCTAGTCTCGCGGCATCGGGCGGTTACTGGATTTCCATGAGTGCAGACAGCATTGTCGCTCAACCAACAACATTGACTGGCTCGATTGGCATCTTCAGTGTTATCACTACCTTTGAAAAAGGCTTAAACAAGCTCGGTATCTATACTGATGGTATCGGCACCTCGCCATTCTCAGATGTCGGTATTACCACCGGATTATCTGCAGGGGCAGCTGAGGCTTTCCAAATGGGCATCGAGCATGGCTACAGCCGCTTTATTGGCTTAGTGAGTCAATCACGAGACATCCCGCTGCAACAAGTAGACGATATTGCGCAAGGTCGTGTATGGACTGGCCACGATGCACTTAAATTAGGCTTAATCGATAAAATCGGTGATTTTGATGATGCGGTTGCGTTAGCCGCGCAACTTGCCGATGTTGAACAATACAACCTGTACTGGGTTGAAGAGCCTCTGTCACCAGCACAGCAGTTTATCCAAGACTTCATCAATCAAGTTCAGGTTAAATTTGGTTTTGATGTAAATACCTATCTACCAGCAGCGCTACAGCCGATCGCCACTCAAGTGTTACAAGATGCCGATATGCTGCAAAGCTTTAATGACCCTAAAGGTCACTACGCATTCTGCCTTAACTGTCAGATTCAATAACACTAGTCGACAAACATCACTGCACTGCTGAACAGTCAATAATTAAGGGGGATTCCTGTGCGAAATCCCCCTTTTTATTGGCCTCGATTACGTTATAATTCGCCACTCTGTTCCCCTACAAAATAACCGGTTTCAAGCAATGGCTAGAAAACATATTTATATCGCTTACACTGGCGGTACCATTGGCATGCAAAAATCCCATGACCACGGCTATGTGCCAGTAGCAGGTTTCATGGAAAAACAACTCGCAAGCATGCCTGAGTTTCATCGCCCTGAAATGCCAGAGTTCACTATTCACGAGTACGAACCGCTGATTGATTCATCTGACATGACTCCGGCAGATTGGCAGCAAATCGCTGATGATATTCGTCATAACTACGACAAATACGATGGCTTTGTGATTTTACATGGTACCGACACCATGGCGTACACTGCCTCTGCTTTATCATTTATGCTAGAGAACCTCGCTAAACCAGTTATTGTCACCGGCTCGCAAATTCCCCTTGCGGAACTGCGCTCTGATGGCCAAGCCAACTTACTTAATGCTTTGCATATCGCTGCGAATTACCCAATCAATGAAGTCACTCTGTTTTTCAATAATAAGCTAATGCGCGGTAACCGCAGCACCAAATCGCACGCCGATGGTTTTAATGCTTTTACTTCTCCAAACTTACCGCCGTTGCTCGAAGCCGGGATTAACATTCAAATCAGCAATGATATTAAAGTAGATGCACAACCTGAGGGTAGCTTTACCATCCATGACATCACGCCACAGCCAATCGGTGTGATCACCATGTACCCAGGCATTTCCCATGAAGTGATTCGTAACACTCTACTTCAACCGGTTAACGCAATGATTTTACTCACCTTTGGGGTCGGTAATGCACCCCAAAACCCAGAACTGCTTGCGCACCTTAAAGATGCCTCACAGCGCGGCGTTATCGTGGTTAACTTAACCCAATGTCTCGCAGGAAAAGTCAATATGGGTGGATATGCAACAGGATGCGCATTAGCTGAAGCCGGAGTGATCAGTGGCTATGATATGACGCCTGAAGCAGCACTAGCTAAGTTGCACTACCTACTCAGCCAAGGCTTAAGCTATGAGCAAGTAAAAGTAAAAATGCAGCAAGTGTTGCGCGGTGAGATGACAATTTAATAGATAATGATATAAAAACCGGCTCAGGCCGGTTTTTTTACACTTGACGTAAAAGGTTGTAGATCAGAGGATTGGCAATCATTATTTATGGAGAGCAATGATGGAAATTAACAATGTCGCTTTTATTGGCTTAGGTGTCATGGGGTACCCAATGGCGGGCCACTTAGCGAAAGCGGGATTCGATACTCGCGTTTATAACCGCACTGAGTCCAAAGCAATACAATGGACAAATGAATTCGGTGGTAAGTCTGCAAACACCCCATATGCAGCAGCAAAGGAGTGCGATGCGGTTGCTATCTGCGTTGGTAATGACGACGATGTTCGTAGCGTTGTTTTCGGCCCAAAAGGGGTTCTTGCGGGGATGAAAGCAGGTTCAATCCTTGTTGATCACACCACCACCTCTGCCGAACTGGCGCAAGAGATCGCGCAAGCTTGTGTAGAGAAAGAGGTTCATTTTGTCGATGCTCCTGTCTCTGGTGGTCAAGCAGGAGCCGAAAATGGTGCGCTAACCATTATGTGCGGTGGCGAGCCTAACGTATTTTCAGCCCTCTCTACACTCTTCAATACTTATGGCAAACAAGCGGTACTGCTTGGTGCTAATGGCCAAGGTCAACGCTGCAAAATGGTCAATCAAATCTGCATTGCCGGGATTTTACAGGGTTTGAGCGAAGCCCTGCAACTTGCTCAATCAGCAAATCTTGATGTAGAGCAGGTTGTTAACGTGCTTAAACATGGTGCTGCCGGTTCTTGGCAGATGGAAAACCGCGCCGTGACTATGTCACGTGACGAGTTTGATTTTGGCTTTGCGATTGATTGGATGCGAAAAGACTTAGGGATATGTCTCAATGAAGCCGAGAAAAATAATCTAGATTTGACTATGACTCAACAAGTCGATGCAATGTATCAATCACTGCAAGCACAAGGATTGGGACGAATGGATACATCGGTACTGATCAAGGCGCATCAAAACAAATAATCCGCAAATCACAGAGGCGAATTACTCGCCTCTGTGATTGTTGCCTATTGAGTGGATGCATTGAGCGCGATCCGCCCGGGTTGGTTTTTTCTACACCATCGATTAGTTCAGTGTCATCGTGTAGAGTAACCACACGTCAAAGCCGATGCCTTGTATAAATTTCCCACAAAGTGCTGCAAAAAATCAGCTCGGAAGGTCAATAGACTCTAGTTTTCAGTTGCGCGTAAGACAACACCAGAAAAACTGTTGAATGCTTTTAGCATGATATAGAGATCCTCATCAGCCGATGAAACAGAACACGTTTCATTATTGCCAGAACGATACGGTCTACAATCGTAAACACCGGTGGTAGGTTCGCTACCTGAACGCACATACAAATCGGCGTCTCCTGTACCTGAACTGATGCTAATAGTCAGTGGAGAGGTTCTATTTTGGGCTTTAACAACCAACATACGTTGTTCCCCTTTCGACAAGGCTATTGCCGAAATAGGTGTGCCTGGAATAAGCTCTTCGACGCTAGGCACTGATCGACCAACAGAGCCTTCAGGTAAGGTATTATTAAAGAATGTCGCTACCTTCGGCCAAATTTTGCTGATCTTGACTCCTTGGTTTTCACAACCACCAAAGTGATGAAGCGCAATCGCTTTATTGTCTGAAGAGTTCAACACTGGAGAGCCGGATGAACCACCGATCGTGTCGCACAAGTAGCCAGTATCTGTCCCCGCACCGCGCCCGTTGGTAGAAGCAATATCGATCTGGCATAAACCCGAACCATTTTGATCACTTTCTATTGCAAGCTCTTTGGGGTTTCCGGCACCATGCTGAGGAATATAGATACCGTTGCCATATACTGGTTCAGAGGCATCTAAACCTAAGTAACCAAATGATTCAATCTTGCTAAAATCATCAACAGAGAACAAGGTATAGTCTAAGGTATAATCGGTACTAAATAGCTCGTTACCCATCACTTTTACCGTTGTCGACAATGCTCCACCACATGTATTACGTTGATAGTTAAACCATACCTCGGTGTTTCTAAGCTCAGACTCACTGCCAACACAATGGTTATTGGTAAAGAGTTTATTATCTGGTCCAACCCGCCAAGCCGTACAAAGGCTACGGCCATTGATCAGCAGCCGTGCTACAGGATTAGACCATGCCACTTGCTCTGGATGCGTATCTTGCCAACAAGCAACGTCTTTGCGTTCATTCACGCCACACGTCGATAGCACAGTACTGCTCGGCTCGAAAGCTCTCGCCTTTTCATTACCCGCCATAAAATAATCAATCTCATACTGCCCCAGTTGTCCTTCGGCATTAGGCACTAATTCAATCTTCACCGAATCACCAAATAGTGATTGCGCAAACCATTCTTGTTGACTCTCGGTATATTCAACCATTTCCGAGCCATCATTGGACATTAATCGAATCAAACTGCCCTTGGGTAATATCAAATTCTTGAAGTGAATTTTTATGAACTCTGCACCATGATGTTGTATTTCCATGACCGTCGATTCTGATTGATGAGAAGACAAGGCTAACGGTATTTCTTCTGCGATCACAGGCAATTCTGTTTGCCCGTACACCAGCGAAGAAATGAGACAAGAGTAAGCCAGAGTGACGTTGCGTATTATGTTTTTCATTGATGTTCCCTTTCAGTGTTGTGGTTTCACTACAAACATAATCGCTGAACACAAATAAGCAACTAGTTGACTATCGACATTTGAGTAAACTATTGTTGACGTTGAAAATAAAATAATAAAAGTCAATACTTTATATTTCTCCCGACAAAATTAAGGTACAAAAAAAGCGACTCACTGAGCCGCTTTGCATTGTTTCAACCTTAACTTAACCGATGTGCGTCGCGCCACCCATGTACTTCTGAAGTACTGTTGGAATTTCGATGCGACCATCGGCTTGTTGATTATTTTCGAGAATTGCAACCATAGTACGACCAACGGCAAGACCAGAACCATTGAGAGTATGAACAAGCTCAGGCTTCTTCTCACCTTTACGACGAAAACGCGCTTGCATACGACGAGCTTGGAAGTCCCACATGTTTGAGCATGATGAGATTTCGCGGTAAGTCTCTTGAGCTGGAACCCACACTTCAAGATCGTAGGTTTTACGAGAACCAAAGCCCATGTCACCTGTACACAGTACAACTTTACGATAAGGCAGTTCTAACAACTTAAGCACTTTCTCAGCGTGGCCAGTTAGCTCTTCGAGCGCATCCATTGAATCTTCTGGCTTAGTGATTTGTACTAGCTCAACTTTATCAAATTGGTGCATACGAATGAGACCGCGAGTATCGCGACCATAAGAACCCGCCTCAGAGCGGAAACATGGTGTATGCGCTGTCATCTTAAGTGGCAGATCTACTTCATCAGAAATGGTGTCACGGACCATGTTGGTCACTGGTACTTCTGCTGTTGGGATAAGCGACAGTTTACGCGGCTCTTCGTCGTTCACTTTCTCTTCAAGCGGCTCAGTGTGGAATAGGTCTTTACCAAATTTAGGCAACTGGCCAGTACCAAATAAGCTGTCAGAGTTCACTAGGTATGGCACGTACATTTCAGTGTAGCCGTGCTCTTCGGTATGAAGATCTAGCATGAACTGAGCAATGGCACGGTGTAGACGAGCAAATTGGCCCTTCATGACGATAAAACGTGCACCAGTGATCTTAGTTGCACTGGCGAAATCAAGACCGCCACCCATTTCGCCTAGGTCAACGTGATCTTTAAGTTCGAAGTCGTAAGTTTTTGGCTCACCCCAACGAGAGATTTCTACATTGTCGTTTTCATCTTTACCGTCTGGCACATCGTCAGCAGGCAGGTTAGGAACAGACAGAGTTATCTCATCAAGTTGCGCCATTACCGCGTCAAGTTCTACCTTTTTCGCGTCTAAATCACTACCAAGAGTACCGATTTTCTTCTTGATCTCTTCTGCGCCTTCTTTATCACCTGCTGCCATTTTCTGGCCGATTTGCTTGGAGATGGAGTTACGCGTGGATTGTAAATTTTCAACTTCGACTTGAATCGACTTACGTTGTTCTTCAAGTGTACGGATTGTTTCTACATCGAGCTTAAAGCCACGACGTGCGAGTTTTGCAGCTGTTTCATCCAGCTCTGTACGAAGTAATTTAGAATCCAGCATTGTTAATCCTATGCTTTTTTAGTTGTAAACTCGCGCCCAAACATCATGCTCAAACGCAAAAAAATGTTTCCCAAAATAATTGGAGTTGCAGCGCGGCAACAAACCAATTCAGCCCTATAAGCATAGGAGTTCTATGTGATTAGGGTGAATTTGTGCAGTTAACAAAGCTGCGGCTTCAAGTATGAAGGGATAATTGAATAAATGTATCTAAAATAGACGCTTATTCATAGCGCTTTTGTGGGCTTTTTGCGTCTAAACTAGCCAAGTAATCTAACTTTTCACCAATTTTAGTTTCTAAACCTCGGTTTGTCGGTTGGTAGTAACGTTTATCTGCCATTTCTGGTGGTAGATAACGCTCGCCGGCGGCGTAGGCACCGGGCTCATCATGGGCATAGCGATATTCAGCGCCGTAACCAAGATCTTTCATCAAATGAGTCGGCGCATTACGTAAATGAGGCGGAACTTCGTACTCTGCTAAATTATGCGCATCGGCCAAAGCTTGTTTCCATGCGGTGTACACCGCATTACTTTTTGGTGCACAAGCGAGGTAGACAATCGCCTGAGCAATCGCTCGCTCACCTTCTGCCGGCCCAACACGCGTAAAACAATCCCAGGCTGAAAGTGCAATTTGCATGGCTCGAGGATCCGCATTGCCAATATCTTCTGAAGCGATCGCCAGTAAACGTCTGGCTATATAGAGCGGGTCACACCCTGCGGCAATCATTCTCGCTGACCAATACAGCGCCGCATCTGGGTTTGAACCACGAATCGATTTATGTACAGCAGAAATCAGGTCATACCAAATATCACCCTTGTTATCAAAGCGTGACACCTTCTCACCAGCGACTTCAGCAAGTAACGGCAACGTCACTTGTTTAATGCCCTGCTCATCTTCTTGGGCCATATCATAAAGAAGCTCAAGGTAGTTGAGTGACATTCGCGCATCGCCATTGACCAACTCAGCTAGGCGATCCAATACATTGTCGATGAAGGCGACGGTCACAAGGCCAAGCCCACGATCTTTGTCTGATATGGCTTGGTCCAGTGCCAAACGAATATCTTGCTTTGCTAGTGAGGTTAACTTGTATACACGAGCACGTGATAGGAGCGCATTGTTAAGTTCAAATGATGGGTTTTCTGTGGTGGCGCCAATAAAAGTCACCGTTCCATCTTCGATATGGGGCAAAAACGCATCTTGTTGAGACTTATTGAAACGATGCACCTCATCAACAAACAAAATAGTCCGGCGGCCGGCCAATTTGTTTTCACGCGCTTTTTCAATCGCCGCGCGGATTTCTTTGACACCCGATGTCACCGCAGAAACACGCTCCACTTCAGCATTGGCGTAGTTGGCCGCCACTTCTGCAAGAGTGGTTTTTCCGGTTCCGGGAGGCCCCCAAAGAATCATCGAGTGAATATGACCGGCCTCTAAAGCGCGCCTCAGTGGCTTACCGTGGCCGAGAATATGCTGCTGTCCAATGTATTGATCTAGCGTTTGAGGCCGCATTCTCGCGGCCAAAGGACGAAAGTCCTCTTCACCGGAAAAATCTAACGAGTAGTTACTCACAGTTAGTTCCTTTGGTCATCAACCTCAACGCCCTCTGGAATGACAAACTTAAATCGCTCGGCACTCGGCTTGGTCAGATCGATATTGTTAAATGTGAAATTGCTCTGCTGGCCATCTTGCTCGACAACGCTAAAACCTTGGACTGCACCCTTGGCATCAATTTCTAACTTAAATTGGCCCTGATTACTGTCAACGGCCGTCGGTGTGAGGGTAAACACATCCCCTTGCTGCTCAACACGGTAGTTATCCCAGTCACTGGCTCGGTTACGTGTTAACAATACAAAAGGGGTTTGTTGTGTGGCTTGTTCTTGTGAGTAAATACTCACTTGCTCAATGAAAGGGCTGTAATACCACAAGCTTTCGCCGTCTGATACCAGTACGTTTTCGTCCGGCGTAGTGGTTGACCAACGAAACAGGCTCGGTCTGGCAATGTCTACTTTCCCTTCACCTTCCATGACCACATCGCCTTCGGGGCTGACTAATTGCTGAGTAAAGTCGGCGCTAAAGCCCTCGTTTATCTGCAATCTTTGGCTCAAATCATCTTTAGGTGCTGCGACGGCTGTAAAGCTCATCAGTAACAGTATCGTCAATCTCTTCATTTCATTTTTCCTAAATTCGTCGCTATTCGGTTATTTATAGCTTGCTGCACTATTCGCTTTGACCGAAAAAGGTTAACTTTGTTCGATATAACCCCCTATTGACCGCAGCACTGCTTGAATTTTTTACTACTGCCGCATGGACACTGATCATTACGTCCGATGCTTTTATAAGGGTTAACACTTTGGGATTTAGCGCCAATCATGGCTTCGTCAGCCGCTTGTGCCACTTCAGCAATCATTAAGTCGAGTTGTGGTATAAGATCGCTAAGCACTGGCGGCTGTTCAATACCAGACGCTTTCATTTGCGCCTGGGTTTGCGCTTCATCAACCGCTAGCATGAATGTCGTTAACATCGCTTGCAACATGCGCAAGGTACCGTCACCAATACTGGTTTCCATCCACTGCTGTTCAATCGTTGGCCATAAAGTCATAAAGCCTTCGGCAAAATCAGCCAATTGTTCTTGTTGACGATCTTCACCGAGTAATGCGAGCACTGAATATTCGTTACGCTTTAAATAGCCGTACTGTTGATTAATATGATTCTCAATGTCTGCTTTCGCCGCACCGAATTGCTCGCCCAATAAGGTTGGCAACCAAGTTTCTGGCGCAAGCGGTTTGGTCGCTAGATTGGCAGCAAGGGTCGCGCCTTCAAGGTACAAAGGTGACTCTTCAGTAATGTTATCGGCAAGTGTCAGTAATCGGTAGTTCATGATCTACTTCTAGAGTTAGCGAGGACTTGAGGCCATTATAACCCGATGCATGCCGCCGGGTCACTTCGAGACTTTATTCACCTCCCACCAATTCGCCATCAACCACCTTTCATTTTCCTGTGATTAAATGATATCGACGATTGAGGATGACATTTACCCTTCAAGCTTCTAAAATCACGCCTCCCGAATTGGAGACGTTTTATTATGCGAGTTGTTTTGGGCCCGATGGAGGGTGTGCTAGACCATTTGATGCGTGAGATCTTAACCGACATCAATGACTACGATTTATGTGTCACTGAGTTTGTACGCGTCGTTGATCAGCTATTGCCTGACCACGTGTTCTATCGTTTATGCCCAGAACTATTACAGGGCTCAAAAACTCAGTCAGGCGTACCCGTCCACGTCCAATTATTGGGACAAGACCCGCACTGGATGGCGCAAAACGCAAGTCGTGCCGCCCAACTTGGTGCTCGAGGCATCGATCTCAACTTTGGCTGCCCAGCGAAACTAGTGAATAAAAGTAAGGGCGGGGCCGCGCTGCTTCAGCACCCAGAGCTGATTCATAATGTGGTCAAAGCATGTCGTGAAGCCGTACCTGAAGCAACCCCCGTCAGCGCCAAGATTCGTCTCGGTTGGGATAATCCAGAGGATTGTTTTGAAATTGTCGATGCCATTCAATCGGCAGGTGCCGACGAACTGACTGTCCATGCTCGAACTAAGACCGGGGGTTACAAAGCCAGTGAAATTAAGTGGGACTACATCAATCAAATACGCCAGAAATTCACGATTCCATTGATTGCCAATGGTGAAATATGGCGTTATCAAGACGGCCAAGCGTGTATTGAAACGACTGGCGTAGATTCTTTAATGGTGTGTCGAGGCGCGTTCAATGTGCCAAACCTTGGTAACGTGGTCAAACACAATCACTCGGTTATGCCTTGGGCTGAGGTGGTTGAACTGCTGTTAGTCTACTCTCAATATGAGATGAAAGGGGATAAAGGACTCTACTACCCTAACCGCGTTAAACAATGGTTTTCTTACTTGCGTCAGCAATATCCACAAGCTGCCGAACTTTTCCGCGAGATACGCATCTTCAACAAAGCCGCGCCTATTGTTGATTATCTGACTCGTTATCGTGATAGCATGCAGATCGACAACGCAACCGCACCTATCGATTAATTTAACAGTAAACTGTCATCAGCAAGCTCTTCGCCACGCACTTTAGAGAACATTTCAAGCAAATCTGGGACTTGCATATTGGCTCGCTGATCTCCTGCGACATCAAGAACAATTTCACCTTGATGGAGCATAACAGTGCGATCACCACATGCGAGGGCGTCTTTCATTGAATGAGTCACCATCATCACGGTAAGGTTAAACTCCGCGACAATTTTTTTGGTCAAATCAATAATAAATGCGGCCATGCGTGGATCAAGTGCAGCGGTATGCTCATCAAGTAACAGCAGTTTGCTGTCAGATAATGTCGCCATTACTAAGCTTACCGCCTGGCGTTGCCCACCCGAGAGCAAACCAATGCTGTCGCCTAAGCGGTCCTCTAAACCCAATCCCAAAATACTAATTCGTTCTTGAAACCGCTTTCTCCGCTTAGCCGACAAAGATAGACTCCACCCGCGCGATTTACCGCGCATATAAGCCAAAGCCATATTCTCTTCTATCGTGAGATCGCCACACGTTCCGGCTAACGGATCTTGGAACACTCGAGCACACTGCTTTGCTCGTTGGTCGACCGTCTGCTTAGTGACGTCAAGGTCGTCGATAATCACCTTACCACCCGCCATAGGAGTTTCACCCGTTACGGCGCCAAGCAGTGTCGACTTACCGGCACCATTGGAACCAATCACGGTTAAAAATTGGTGTTCTGGAACCTCTAACGTCACGCCTCTCAAGGCGCGGTTTTCGAGAATGGTGCCGGGATTGAATGTCACTTGAATATCTTCTAAATGGATCATGTGGTTTCTCCTGACTCATTGGCTCGCTTTAGCGCTGCTTTACTTGGAGCAGGAGCATTACGCTTTTTTGCTTTTAAGTTGCCTTTTATCTTGGGGGCTATTAGTGCAATAGCAACCAAAACCGCAGTCACTAAATTAAGGTCAGAGGCTTGCAGACCAAACATACCCGTACTGAGGGCAAACGCGACCGCTAAACGATACAACACCGACCCGACGATCACTGCCAATACTGCAACCCAAATTTTGCGGCCAGGAATCAGCGTTTGGCCTAAAATAACGGCGGCTAAACCAACTACTATCGTCCCTACCCCTGATGTGACATCGGCAAAGCTGTTGGTTTGAGCGAATAACGCACCAGAAAAACCGACAAAACCGTTCGAGAGCGCCAAGCCAAAATAAGTGTAAAAAGCCGTGCTTGCACCTTGCGCCGAGACCATTCGCGCGTTCACGCCAGTTGCACGAAGTCCGAGTCCAAAGTCACTATTCAATAAACGCACGACTAACCATGCAGCGACTAAAACCAGCAGCCCAACAATCAAAGGACGAACGAGCATCGGATCGCCGAGGGTTTCAAACGGCGTTAAAATCGTTTCTTCACCGAGCAATGCCATATTGGGCCGCCCCATAATGCGAATATTGATCGAAAACGCCGCGATCATAGTCAGTATTGAAGCCAGTAAATGTAAGATCCCACAGCGCACAGCGAGAAACGCCGTCACCCAGCCGGTTGCTGCGCCAGCGACCACCGCCATCATGGTTGCAATCCACGGGTTAATGCCTGCCACAATTGCCGTTGCCGCGACTGCCGCGCCCATAGGAAAACTGCCATCGACACTCAAGTCTGGAAAATCAAGTACCCGAAAGGTGATATACACACCTAGAGCAACGAGTCCGTAAAGCAACCCGATCTCCAGTGCGCCAAAAAAAGCAAAAGCAGACATACCCACTCCCTCTGTGCTAAAAAAAAGCAGCCCCAAATCCCATCAACTGGCCTTTGGGGCGGTGGATTATTTGACGCTAGTTGCGCGGTCAAGAACAGCTTGAGGAATGGTTATGCCGAGTTTCATCGCCGCACTGCTACTGACGACTAAATCAGAACCTTTCGCCACTTTTACATCCAGTGAACCCGGTTCTGCTCCTTCGATAATTGCCGCAACGTAATCGGCGGTTTGCACACCAACTTGGTAGTAATCAAAACCGACACTCGCAATGGCGCCTTTTTCAACATATGAGGTAGCGCCGCCAAACACTGGCGTTTTAGCTTGGTTCGCCGCGACAATCATGCCTTCGATTGCGCTGGCAACGGTATTGTCTGTCGGTGCGTAAATCACGTCTGATTTGGCAACAATCGCTTGGGTCGCCGATTGAACATCAGCACTCTTCAGTGCCGTGGCTTCGACAACCTTAATCCCATGCTCACTCGCACTTTGTTTAAGCAGTTCAACCAAGGTAACCGCATTGGCTTCGCCCGGATTAAACACCACACCAATGGACTTGACGTTAGGCATGATCTCTTTAATCAAGGCAACATGTTGATTGACGGGTGATAGGTCAGACAAGCCTGTCACATTCTTGCCTGGTTGTATCATCGTTTTAACCAACTTTGCACCGACTGGATCCGTAACGGCGGTAAAGACAACCGGAATAGAACGCGTTGCAGAAACCAGCGCTTGCGCAGTTGGCGTTGCAATACCGACCAAAACATCAGGCTTTTCACCAACAAATTGACGCGCGATTTGAACCGCTATTGCAGGATTTCCTTGCGCGGTTTTAAAATCAAAATCTAAATTTTTACCTTGCTCATAACCTTTAGCTTTTAGGCCATCGATCAAACCTTGGCGGGTTGCATCTAGCGCCGGATGCTCAACAATTTGTGACACCGCTACCTTGGCTGTTTTAGCCATAATAGAGGTTGAAGAGAGTAACGCGGCACCTGCGAGTACAGCGGTCGCAATGACTTTTCCTGCTTTCATCTTAACTCCTTGATGTAATATCCATTCCATTGAGAAGCCCCGATCACAACGCCCTATGATAAAAACTCAGTAGACATTTATGATTAAGCAAGCAACGTCATTGAGCTGACAGCGCGCCTGTGTTGTGCATAAAGCGCTGGCAACTCTTGGTCTGGTATAAGCAATGGTATGTTGTGTTTAATTTATCGTTTTATTTACACATTCGGTGTACATAATCAATATTATTACCAGTAAGCTGTACAAAAGAAAAGCAGGTTTTAACATAAAGGTAACAAAAAGAGAGACTGGTGAGTATTTACTCTTTAACAGCATGGAGCAGTATGTTTCGCGGTGTTGCTTCACGTGGGCAGAACTCTGAAACGGAAACCCGGTAGCCAGCCTGTTGCAAATAGAGCACTTTATCGAGCACAAGCCACAGCTCAAGTGCACGCCTAAACGGTTGTTGAACAAGACTGATACGTTCCATGTGCCAGTATCGCTCGATGCCGAGCTGATGGTAGTGGTCAAAATCAAGCGTGGGCAACGTCAGCGCTTTTTTGTCACTTGCCCACAAACAAAACGCGGCGAAACCTTCGGCTAACTGAGACTTTTTGATGCTAGGTACTGGTGCATATTGTGAATGTCCTAACTCCTCACGCAGTAAAATATCGAAACCAAGGCGGTAGGACATCTCTTCCATCCGATGTCGTTTGACGCGCTCGCCACCCGTGACCGTTTCTTGCAGCGGAATTCTCAATTCATTTTTTGAGAGTACCAGTTGAGAGTCAATCGCAGCCTCAGACAACGGCTGATAGTGATCACTGTTGATTAAATGGTAACAACAAGGAGAAAAAGTAATGGCTGGTAATTGGTACTGTGACGCATGTTTAATCATCGTGACGTGGAGATCGCCGCAAGCGTGCAGCGCAACCGCATGCTGTCGAGCGTTAAACACATTTTTTGCTGCTGAAGAAAATGCATCGCCTTGGACAAAGCGCATCGGCAGGCCTTGCTTATCAGCGTCGTGTTGACCTGTTGCACATAACTCGGCCTGAAACTCAAAACTGGTGACAGGCTGCTGTGTTTGACTGGCCAAGATTCGGCCTAGATAGCCTTTGCCTGAGCACCACTCTAACCACTCCTGACCATGATGATCACACACCAAGGCTTCACCTAGAGCACGAATTTGAGTTAACTTTCGACCGGGAATGCCGTTATCGATGCCACGTGGTAAGCACAATGAACGTTTGTTACTAGGGTTTAACCGCATGGCGCGACTGAGCATTGAAAGCGCAGGAACAAAGGCTTGCATAACTGTTATTAGCTCAACATTATTTTGCTTATACCACTCAATATCTGTGGCGTTGAGACTGTTGAGCCATTGACAAAGCTGAGGGTTATCATTTAACCAAGGTAGCGAGAGTTGTGCGCTCGAAAAAAATGGCTCAAAGCGCCAATACGATTGATTATCGAGTAGAAATTGATCAAGTGATTGAAATTGGTGTTGCATGACTTCCCCCTAGAAAGCGTAGTTTAGAGGGAAGTGGAAAGAGATGATAGCGTTTAACGTATAGGTAGGTCGATGTCTTTAAACATCGCGTCGATTTCAGCATTCGATTTAAGCGATAGTGCCTGTTCGACCACTGGCTTAGTTAAATGCGGCGCAAAACGTTCCATGAAGTCATACATGTATGAACGCAAGAAAGTACCGCGTCGGAAACCAATGCTGGTCGTGCTGGCACCAAAGATATGGCTGGCATCAATTGCGACAAGATCAGTGTCTAACTCTTGATCAATTGCCATACTAGCAATAACACCAACACCAATCCCCATACGTACGTAAGTCTTAATCACGTCAGCATCGGTGGCAGTAAAAACGACTCTTGGGGTCAATCCGTATTTATTAAATGCGGTATCGAGCTCAGAGCGCCCAGTAAAACCAAACACATAAGTGACCAAAGAATAAGAAGCCAAATCTTGGATCGACACTGTTTCTTTCTGCGCCAGTGGGTGATTTTTAGGCACAACAATCGAACGATTCCAATGATAACAAGGCAACATAATCGCATCTTGGTATAGATGCAGGGCTTCAGTCGCAATGGCAAAATTTGCCGTGCCTTTGGCAATCGCCTCGGACATTTGCGATGGAGTACCTTGGTGCATATGCAATGATACTTTAGGGTAACGCGCAGTAAACCCTTTGATTACATCTGGTAATGCATAACGCGCTTGGGTATGGGTGGTTGAGATATTCAAGGTACCCATTTCAGGATGAGTATGCTCACCCGCGACCGCTTTAATACTTTCTACTCGGGCAAGAATTTCTTGAGAAATTCGAATAATATCCTTGCCAGCACCGGTGACTTGAGTCAGGTGTTTACCGCTACGCTCAAAAATTTGAATGCCAAGCTCATCTTCAAGAAGGCGCACTTGTTTACTAATACCGGGTTGCGAAGTATACAAACTTTCTGCCGTCGCTGAAACATTCAAATTATGATTGACGACCTCAACAATATACTTCAATTGCTGTAATTTCATTCTTGACCTCGTAATCCCTTATCGGCGCCCCACAATGAGCAGAAATAGTTTATAATATTTAGTTATAACGTCTCTGTGATCAAATTGGTAGCCCAATCGCATTTAAGGGTTAGAAAAGCGAGACAATCTGGTATTCGCTGCCCGTTTTGCAATCAATTACTCAGAATAAGCGTTGGGTTGACGTTTTTGATTAATAAAATGGCTCGGTTAAGCGATAATACAAAGTAGGTGCAGGGGCTTTTACTATTCGTGTATGCTAACCTGCTAACCATTAGAAAATATTAAGATACGGAATTTATGAATATTGGGTTAATCATAGCTTTAGTCGCCATCTTACTCGTCTTGGTTCTTGGCTATAACATTATGCTTCAGTATAAAGTTAAAGCTGAAACTGCTCGAAAGCAGGAAAGCTCTCGCTATCTACAAATTATTGACGCGACCGAAGAGTTAATCGGTCATGCGCACAACATGCCTTACAGCAAAGACTTGTTGCTCTGTTTAAATAACCGCATTTTAGATGCGCTACAAAACATGTCTGAACTCGATCCTCGCAACAAACAGCTTGAACAACGCGTTGAGAACATGAAACAGCAGATCAAGCATCTTAGCGAAAACCATCAGGGCGGCGAGAGCACTCCATTTAAAGTGCCGAGTAGTGATAAGCAAGCCATCGTCATGCTTAAGCTCGTTAAGCGTTTACGTGATACAGTTCGCAGCGAGCATAATAAAGGCCGCTTTGAAACCCAAGCTTATGTTGCTGAGAATGCGCGTCTAGAAACAATCCAAATTCGTATCAATATAGAAAATGTTATTAAGCGCTCAAATGATGCCATCGTACGTGGTCAACCTGGAACCGCAATTCAGTTGTTGAAAAAAGGTCTCGATGCTCTGAGTACCAAAAATGACGCCTACTCCAATCAAGCCAGAGAAAGACTACAAACTATGTACGATGAGTTGGAGTCTAAACGTCAAACTAAAAACGCTGAAAACCTTCATCAGCAGACAGAAGATGAGCGCTCCGAGGACATGGACGCCCTCTTTGGTGAAAAGAAAAAGTGGTAATATAATCGCCGCAAACCAGATTCGAAAAGGTCGCTGTTGCGACCTTTTCTTTTTAATTAAGCTATTAGACCAAAAATGATTGAATTGAACCAATACCAAGCGCTACTCGCACCGATAAATGAATTTCTTTATTGCCCAACCCCACAGCAGTGGGTCACCGAAGCAGCCAAAGCTGAAAATCTAGAGGTAATTCTTACCGATCACCTACTGTGTGAGCTGAAGGCTGGACAGTCTGCGATGTATTTAATTCGTAAATATGCCGTCGACACATCGAGTACGTCTAATCTACTCGATTGGTTTAAGCCTTACGAAGATTTCGCCTATCGCAAAGTCGGTAATCTGCAAACTCTAAAAGGCAAAAGTCATATCTCCAAAGCTATCATGGCAAAGTCTGACTCGCCATACAGTCAGGACTTAATCGATAAGATGGTACTGCTGATTAAAGAAGAGTTGCATCATTTCTACCAAGTGTTAGAGATTATGCAAACACGTGATATTGCTTATGAACCGATTCCTGCAAGTCGTTATGCCAAGGGCTTAATAAGTCATATGACCACCCACGAGCCACAAACCTTGATCGATAAACTAATTATTGGTGCTTATATAGAAGCGCGATCGTGTGAGCGCTTTGCCAAATTGGCACCGCATATGGATGAAGATATCGCGAAGTTTTATATCTCGTTGCTACGTTCAGAGGCACGTCATTATCAAGACTATTTGGCTCTTGCCGAAGACATTGCAGGTCATAATATTGATGAGCGTATCGCCTACTTTGGCCGCTTAGAAGCGGATCTCATCTCATCGCCAGATTCGGACTTTAAATTCCACAGTGGTATTCCTGCCTAACAAAAGGTCAGCCTGAGCTGACCTTGGTTTTTATCCAAAGCTGTACTTTGAGACATCACGCGAGTGAAGCGTTAATATCGACAAGCACTTGATCAGGGTTGACGGCTTGCGTGATCGGCCGGCCAATCACTAAGTAATCCGATCCAGCTTGAATGGCATCAAACGGCGTCATGATACGCTTCTGATCACCAACATCAGCGCCAACAGGTCGAATACCTGGGGTAACAAGCTTAAATTCTTGTCCTAACTGTTGTTTTAACGTTGACGCTTCTTGGGCTGAACATACCACACCATCTAATCCTGCGTTTTTACTTAAGTTAGCTAAGCGAACGACTTGCTGTTGCGGCTCAATATCTAAACCTATTCCTGACAAATCGCTTCGCTCCATACTGGTTAGCACTGTAACACCAATCAATAACGGGCGATCTGTACCATAAGGCTCGAGTATTTCACGTGAAGCCGTCATCATACGTTCACCACCACTGGCGTGAACATTAACCATCCACACGCCCATCTCAGCAGCCGCACGCACCGCTTTTGAACACGTATTGGGAATATCGTGAAATTTTAGATCCAAAAATACCGAGAAACCACGTTGGTGTAACTGTTTGACGAAATCAGGACCAAATAGCGTGAACATCTCTTTGCCCACTTTCAGGCGGCACGAGCGTGGGTCAATTCTATCCACAAAAGTGAGTGCGTCGGCTTGATTATCATAATCAAGGGCAACAATTACTTTTTGATCGATCATCTCATCTCCTACTATATTTATAAAAATCGAAAAAAAGCAGCGGGGTCACCACTGCCATTTTATTCTGGGATAGACCCAATTATTTGCCTATTCACCATCAAGTCCTCGAATTGGCTTGATGGTTCCCCACCCTTTGCATGAAGGACAATGCCAGTACATTGAGTGGGTAGAAAATCCGCATTTACGACAACGATAGTGAGGCTTCGTTTTTAATTGTTCACCCACCAGTTTTTGCAGTGTACCGAGACTGGCTTTAGCACGGCCTTCTTCAGCTTCTGCCAAATGATAATCCATCAAACGATAGAAACCTTTCATGGTTGGGTTCTTAACGAGTTGTCGAGTTAACAGCTCTTGTGCCGCACCCACCCCATCATGTTGTGCAACAAGCTGCGCGAGCATTAGCTCTGCCGAAACTCCCGCTTTGCTGACAATACACTCGCGTAAAAAGCCAAGTAATTCATCTTCTTGACCAATAAGGTGGTAACACTCGGCCAGTGTTGGTAGTACTTCACTAATAAAGTCACTGTCTTGCTCAAGCACTCGCTCCATGTGCTTAATGGTATTTTGATAGTCTTCTGAGTCGAGGTATAACTTACCGAGCGCAATACTCGCACGGACACACTTTGGGTCTTCCGTTAAAGCACGTTTAAAGTGCTGAATAGCCATAGTGTCGTTACCATCAGACTTCTCTTGTATTGCCAATTCACACCAGAAATGACTAATGCTGTTCCGCATGCGCTTACGACCCATTTTAACCAACAAATTGGCATAATGGATGGCTTTGCTCCATTCACGGGTTTGCTGATAAATAGCGACTAATTGCTGCAGCGCGGCCTCTTTGTGATCAGGCTCTTCAACTAACTGTTCAAAAATCTTCTCAGCACGATCCAAAAAGCCGGAAACCATATAATCTTTTGCCAGTTGTTGTAAGGCGATGTTTTTCTGATCGATAGTCAAACCAGAACGAGAGATAAGGTTTTGGTGGATACGGATGGCGCGATCAACTTCACCCCGGGAGCGGAAAAGATTGCCAAGAGCGAGATGGGTATCGATGGTCTCATTATCGACCTGAAGAAGCTCGATAAAGTGATCAACCGCTTTATCAGACTGATCCGATAGCAACAGGTTTAAGCCCGTTACATATTGTCGAGAAATCTGATGGGATTGTTTCTGCTTGTCTTGCTGAGCACTTCGGTTGCCCATATACCAGCCGTATGCGGCGGCGATTGGCAATAGCAAGAAGAGAATTTCTAACATCGAGTAATAGCCTACCTAAATACGACTGCTAAGCTTTACCTTGAGATGGTTCACTTGTAGCTGGAGAAAGTTTATTGAGTTTTTTCCTCAACTTGCGCACTTGAAGCTGAGACTTTAGGTGTAAGCTACCAAAGACCAACCATGCTAACGCAAAGCCAACGACAAACACGACACCCAACAGTGTTGAAAGATGAAAGTCACCTTGTGCAAGTAGGTAGTTAAAAGTCACCACCACTTGATTCTGGGAGCCGAGTGCCAGTGCAATTAAAAATAGGGCCAGTACGAGAACGATTTTTATAATTTTCATAGTCCATCACCTAAGATAAATTCCGCCGTTACGATTATGCAGGAAAAGCGCCAAACAAACCATGGTTATCTCTGCTAATTCGAAGGATAAAAAAGCGGCATACGTTATGTATGCCGCTCTCAAATCAGTATGTTACTGCTCTTTAATCAAGATTTACGCGTTCACGTAACTCTTTACCAGGCTTAAAGTGAGGAACAAACTTACCTTCTAATTCAACCCTTTCACCCGTTTTCGGATTACGTCCAACACGCGGTTCTCGGTAATGCAAAGAAAAGCTGCCGAAACCACGAATCTCGATTCTGTCACCGGCTTCTAGTGTTGACGCCATATGCTCTAAAATATCTTTTACAGCATCCTCTATCTCTTTTGCAGACAGGTGCGTCTGTTCAGCACAGAGTCTTTCGATCAATTCAGACTTAGTCATAGTTGTCCTCATAGAGTAATTTATCACTTATTATAGTAAGTAATACCAGTTCCAACAAACACTTGACTTACATTTTAGACAATATTTGAGCAATGTGTGCAAAGAAAAAGTGCTTTTTCTTGAGCGACTTGTAGAGATTGGTATTACCACTATTTAAAATTAAAATATAAAAAAGGAGCCTTACGGCTCCTTTAACTTAAAAGCGAAACAATTATTCGCCTTTAGCTGCTTTGAAAGCGTCAGCCATAGCGTTACCGAATGAAGCATCATCTGCTTTGTTCAGTGAAGCCATTGCTTCTTGCTCGTCAGCTTCGTCTTTAGCTTTGATAGATAGGTTGATTACGCGGTTCTTACGGTCTACACCTGTGAACTTCGCTTCAACACTGTCACCAACACTCAAGATTAGAGAAGCGTCTTCGATGCGGTCACGAGCAACTTCAGAAGCGCGGATGTAACCTTCTACGCCTTCTTCAAGCTCGATAGTTGCACCTTTAGCGTCTACTGCTGTAACAGTACCGTTAACTAGAGCACCTTTCTTGTTGTCTGCAACGTAAGCATTGAATGGGTCATTTTCCATTTGCTTAACGCCTAGAGAAATGCGCTCACGCTCAGCGTCTACTGCTAGAACAACTGCAGAGATTTCGTCGCCTTTCTTGTACTCACGTACCGCTTCTTCACCAGCAACATTCCAAGAAATGTCAGATAGGTGAACTAGACCATCGATGCCGCCGTCTAGACCGATAAAGATACCAAAGTCAGTGATAGACTTGATCTTACCAGTTACTTTATCGCCTTTAGCTTGCGCTTCAGCGAATGACTGCCATGGGTTAGCTTTACACTGTTTCAGACCTAGAGAGATACGACGACGTTCTTCGTCGATTTCAAGAACCATAACCTCAACTTCGTCGCCAACATTAACAACTTTAGATGGGTGAATGTTCTTGTTAGTCCAATCCATTTCAGAAACGTGTACTAGACCTTCAACGCCTTCTTCGATTTCAACGAAACAGCCGTAGTCAGTTAGGTTAGTAACGCGACCAGATAGTTTGTGACCTTCTGGGTAACGCTTAGCGATTGCTACCCATGGATCTTCGCCTAGTTGCTTAAGACCTAGTGATACGCGAGTACGCTCACGATCGAACTTAAGAACTTTAACTTGGATCTCGTCACCAACGTTAACGATCTCAGAAGGGTGCTTAACGCGCTTCCAAGCCATGTCAGTGATGTGTAGCAGGCCGTCAACGCCGCCTAGGTCTACGAATGCACCGTAGTCAGTAAGGTTCTTAACGATACCTTTAACTTCTGCGCCTTCTTGTAGCGTTTCTAGAAGCTCATCACGCTCAACACTGTTCTCAGACTCGATTACTGCACGACGAGAAACAACTACGTTGTTACGCTTCTGGTCAAGTTTGATAACTTTGAACTCTAGCTCTTTGTTTTCTAGGTGAGCAGTGTCGCGGATTGGGCGAACGTCTACTAGAGAACCAGGAAGGAAAGCACGGATACCGTTTAGTTCAACAGTGAAACCGCCTTTAACTTTACCGTTGATGATACCAACAACAGTTTCAGCTTCTTCACAAGCTTTCTCAAGTACGATCCAAGCTTCGTGACGCTTCGCTTTCTCACGAGAAAGTTGAGTTTCACCGAAACCATCTTCAACAGCGTCTAAAGCTACGTCTACTTCAGCGCCAACTTCAACTTCAAGTTCGCCAGCAGCGTTCTTGAACTGTTCAGCAGGGATAGCAGATTCAGACTTAAGACCAGCATCAACAAGAACGAAACCGTTCTCGATAGCGACTACAGTACCTTTAACGATACTGCCTTGTTGGAATTCGGTTTCGTTTAGAAACTCTTCAAAGAGTTGAGCAAAAGATTCAGTCATTATTTAATCTTCAATAAATTAAACGTCCACGGGTATCCTACCGCGTGGGGTTATTAAATTCGCCAGTCATCATCCTTGCGACCAACGCTCTTACCTAGCAGCCTATGCTACTAGCTTCGATTCGATATATTGTAGTGCTTTTTCTACCACTTCGTCGATACTCATCGTAGTAGAATCAAGCAAAAGCGCATCCTCAGCAGGGCGTAATGGCGCTACTGGGCGGTTACGATCTCGATCGTCACGCTCTTGGATCTCGCTCAAAAGGTCGTCAAATCTAACATCTAACCCTTTGCCTTGCAACTGTTTAAGGCGACGGCTCGCACGCTCTTGCGCACTCGCATCAAGGAAAATCTTTACTTCTGCTTGTGGAAAAACCACTGTGCCCATGTCGCGTCCATCCGCGACCAAACCTGAGCCATCAGCAAACGCTCGTTGACGACGCAGTAGCGCTTCTCTTACACGTGGTAGTGCCGCCACTTTTGATGCCGCCATACCGGTAACTTCTTTACGCAGTTCACTCGAGACATCTTCACCTTCAAGGATCACTTTTACCAAGTCACCTTCAGCAATGAATTGAACATCTAAATGGGTCGCAAGAGGAACCAGTGCATCTTCAGACTCTAAATCGACACCATGGTGAATGGCTGCAAGCGCAAGTACGCGATAGATCGCACCAGAATCTAGTAAGTGAAAACCTAGCTGTTTGGCTAGTAGCATACAAAGCGTACCTTTACCGGCACCGCTCGGTCCATCAACGGTGACCACCGGTGTATGAGACGACATGTTTTACTCCATGTTGGTTGCGCGTCAAAGCTTAATGCTGAGACCCTGTTCGGCGTGAAATTATAGAGGTAAACGAGTGTAGGTTCTAGGCAGGATCGAAGTGAATTAAAAAAAAGAGCGCCCTCGCGCTCTTACGTACAGTTATAGCTCAATCCGGTTGCGATTTTTTTCAACGATGGATGGCCCGATCCCTTTTATCGCCGTGAGTGCATCAGCACTGGTAAAGTCACCATTGTGCTGACGATAATCGATAATCGCTTGCGCTTTTTTTAGTCCAATCCCCTTTAACAGATCCGCTAACTCTTGCGCACTGGCTTGATTAATGTTGACCGTGATTTCAATACCATCATATTTAGGGTCTACATCCTGCTGTTGCGAGAAGCTTAACGGGCTGACACAGAACAAAACAAAAGCCAGCAAAACAGTTTTAATCATTTGGATATTCCTCTTTGGTGTGAAGTCCATTGAGACTATCCTGATTGGTGAAAAAGCAACACGTCTGAGAGACAAAATAAAACGAACTGCCGAAGCAGTCCGTTTTTTATCGATGTATCAATTACATTATCTATTGCGATCAGTTCACAACGTAGTACTCGATATCGATGGTCTTACGTAAAATACTGACTAGACCCGATACATCTTGCTGAGAGTTGACCTGAGTGATCTGAGCACCAATCTGCTGGTTATACTGCGGATCAAAATCAGCAGCAACCTTAGTTAGCTCAACGATAACGATGTCACCATTAAGATCCTTGGCTGACGCGAACTCAGCTTGTCCCTCTGCAGGTTTCGCCATAGAGAAGATAACATCGGCTAACGGAGAGCTGCGATCAAGCGTTTCAGCCTCGCTGAACGCCAAATCGTTCTCAACAAGAGAAGACTGCTCACCTTGCTTAAGGTCTTCAATCACCGTTTGCGCTAACTCCATCGCAGCTTGTTCACCTTTGATATTCGCCAGTGATTGAGTCGCCTGTGAACGAACCTCTTCAAATGGAAGCACGGTTTCATCACGACTCTCTTCTACACGCAAGACGAGCACGTGCTCTGGTGCAACTTCAATCACTTCAGAGTTTAACCCATCTTCTTTGACTTCAGGGCTTAGAATCGCCTGCATCACCGCCGGCGCTTTCAATAGCTCAGGGGCATCAGATTCAGAAATAAAGTCTGTCGTTTGGATCTTAGCATTAATCGCCATTGCTGCATCGTCGAGAGAGTCTGGATATTCAAAAGCAATGCGCTCAAGTTCACTTTGCAGTTCATAGAACTTATCAACAGCGCGCTGATCCTTAAGCTCTTGCTTGATGTCGGAGGCAACGTCTTGGTATGGCTTAGCCACTGAATCTTTCAACTCGTCAAGCTTAATGATGTGGTAACCAAAGCTCGATTTAACCAAGCCTGTGGTATCACCAACATTTTGTAGACCAAATGCGGCTTCTTCAAACGTAGGGTCCATGACATCACGCTCAATCCAACCTAGCGATCCTCCTTGTGACGCACTGCCAAAGTCATCGGATTTCTCTTCAGCCAAGGCGGCAAAATCGGCACCCGCGTTTAACTGATCTAAGATAGCTTGCGCTTTTGCTTGGTCATCACCTTCAATCAGAATATGGCTGACACTACGCTGCTCTTCAGACGAATATTTTTCTAGATGCTCTTGGTAGTATTGCTGAGCTTCTTCGTCTGACACTTCGAACGCTTGTTTCAACTGTTGCGCAGAAAGTTCGATGTAAGCAACTTTGGCTTGTGCCGGACGAGTATAACGCTCAGCGTTTTGTTGATAATACTGTTCAATTTCTTGCTCAGACAGTTCCGCTTTAGCGGCAAAATCTGCACGTGATAACGTGATTTTCTTAATGTCACGAGTTTGAGTCAGTAGTTTACTTTGCGCTTCCACTTCGCCAGGCAGTGAAAAGTCACTCGCTTGGATAGCCGTTAGCAGTTGATTGCGTACCAAATCACGACGAAGGTACTCAGCAAAGCTCTCAGGAGAGAACCCCGCACGACGCAACGCGGTTTGGTAGATGTCTTGGTCAAACTGGCCGTCGACTTGGAATTGAGGCATCTCTAGGATCAGCGTTCTTACCTGAGAATCACTGACACGTAAACCTAATGACTCTGCATGCTGTTCTAGCAATAAATCGTCAACCATACGATCAAGAACAGACTTGCGGAAAGACTCAACATAACTTGGATCGGCAAGCAGGTTAGAGAAGTAATCACCAAGCTGAGCCTGCATACGATTACGTTCATTTTGATAAGCTTGCTCAAACTCACCACGACCAATCTCAACATTACCTACTTTTGCTGCTGCATTGTTAGAGCCACCGATAATGTAGCTACCAACTCCCGCGAACACAAAAGACAGGATGATAAGCCCTAAGATAATTTTAACCGCGATGCTATTAACGCCTTCGCGTAATCGGTCCATCATACTTAAACTACTCTCCGCTTATACAACGCACTCAAATGCTGCTTTAGCCAGTGCGACGTACATTACTAAATTAAAAATCTGGATAGCGCGATAATATCAGAAAAAGAAATGCGCATCAGTATGATGCGCATAATTTAAAAAGGTTCGAAAAAATACGTCTAAATGACGATTTTTTGATTAATTGCAAGAATCTTTTAGAGCTTTACCCGCTTTAAATGCTGGTACTTTTGCTTCAGCGATTTGGATCTCTTCACCCGTCTTTGGATTACGACCTGTGCGTGCAGCACGAGTGCGAACGCTGAATGTACCAAAGCCAACTAGAGCAACTTGGTCACCTGATTGCAGAGTCTCGCCAACTGCTTCGATGAATGCGTCTAGAGCACGACCTGCAGAAGCTTTAGATAGATCTGCATTTTCTGCGATTTTTTCTACTAATTGTGTTTTATTCACTGTGATTCCCCTTTGCGCCACCTGGTTGTATTTTTATAGGTGGCTATACGTTCCATTTCGTTTCAAATTAGCGACAAACCCTTACAATACAAGGCTTGAAGCTATAGTCGCTAACGTTAGCGCCCAAAAAAAACGCTGACAAGCCTTTTTATGCTTATCAGCGTAATCTTTTACTTATTTTTGCTGCACATCACTATTTTTCGATGGCAAACTCAACACCTGACGGATCTTTTTCCAATGCAACTTTCAAGACTTCGTCAATCCAACGTACTGGAATAACAGTAAGATCAGCGATAACGTTGTCTGGAATCTCTTCCAAATCACGCTCGTTGTCTTTTGGAATAAGCACCGTTTTGATGCCACCACGGTGTGCCGCTAGCAACTTCTCTTTAAGGCCGCCAATCGGAAGCACTTCACCACGTAGGGTAATTTCCCCAGTCATTGCGACTTCAGCTTTAACCGGATTACCAGTTAGGCTCGATACTAAAGCGGTACACATTGCGATACCCGCACTTGGACCATCTTTTGGTGTCGCACCTTCCGGCACGTGAACGTGAATATCACGCTTCTCATAGAAGTCGGTGTTAATTCCTAACTTCTCAGCACGCGAGCGAACCACGGTCATCGCAGCTTGAATCGACTCCTGCATCACATCGCCCAGAGAGCCTGTTTGAGTGAGCTTACCTTTACCTGGCATTGATTGCGTTTCGATAGTCAGCAGATCACCGCCCACTTCCGTCCAAGCTAGACCAGTAACTTGGCCGATACGGTTGCTGTCTTCCGCTTTACCAAAGTCGTGGCGTTGGACCCCTAAGTACTCTTTGAGGTTATCCATGTTGACTGTGACTTTCTTCAGCTCTGGTGCCAGAAGAATGTTTTTAACCGCTTTACGACAAATCTTAGAAATTTCACGCTCTAGGCTACGTACCCCAGCTTCACGGGTGTAGTAACGGATAATGCCAATGATGGCTGAGTCTTCAATTTCGATTTCACCCGTTTTCAAGCCATTACGCGTAATCTGCTTTTCTACTAAATGGCGCTTAGCAATATTGAGCTTTTCGTCCTCGGTGTAACCTGACAGACGAATCACTTCCATACGATCCAGCAGTGGGCCAGGTATGTTCATCGAGTTAGACGTCGCAACAAACATCACATCAGAGAGATCGTAGTCAACCTCAAGGTAGTGGTCGTTAAATGCATTGTTCTGTTCAGGATCAAGTACTTCCAATAGAGCAGACGAAGGATCGCCACGCATGTCCGAAGACATTTTGTCAATCTCATCGAGTAAGAACAGCGGATTCTTAACGCCAACTTTCGACATTTTCTGAATCAGTTTACCAGGCATCGAGCCGATGTAAGTACGACGATGTCCACGAATCTCCGCTTCATCACGCACGCCACCAAGTGCCATGCGGGTGTACTGGCGACCTGTTGCTGCTGCAATTGAACGACCTAATGAAGTTTTACCGACACCAGGAGGCCCAACAAGACAAAGAATCGGCCCTTTGAGCTTATTGATTCGGCTTTGTACCGCGAGGTATTCAAGAATGCGTTCTTTGACTCGCTCTAGACCATAATGATCTTCGTTAAGCACTTTTTCCGCTTTGGCGAGGTCTTTCTTCACTTTAGAGCGTTTGTTCCAAGGTACGCCAAGCATCCAATCAATATAGCCACGTACCACTGTCGCTTCGGCCGACATCGGCGACATCATCTTCAGCTTTTGCAGTTCTTGCTCGGTTTTCTCGCGCGCTTCTTTTGGCATCTTAGCATCGATGATTTTCTGCTTAAGCGTTTCAAATTCATCAACACCATCTTCGCTCTCACCCAGTTCTTTCTGAATCGCTTTCATTTGCTCATTCAGATAGTACTCACGTTGAGATTTTTCCATCTGTTTCTTAACGCGGGTACGGATGCGCTTCTCAACTTGAAGTAAGTCGATTTCAGACTCCATTTGACCCATTAAGAACTCAAGACGCTCACTCACTTCAACCAGCTCAAGTACTCTCTGTTTGTCAGCCAACTTTAATGGCATGTGCGCCGCGATGGTATCAGCCAGACGCGCTGCTTCATCAATACCATTGAGTGACGTTAGCACTTCAGGTGGAATCTTCTTGTTAAGCTTAATGAAGCCTTCAAACTGATTAATAGCACTACGAACAATCACTTCTTGCTCGCGCTCATCCAGCTCAGCCGTTGTAAGGTACTGAGCCTCAGCGTAAAAGAAGTCATTTTCGATAAAGTGGTTAATTTTGGCGCGTTGCTGACCTTCTACTAGCACTTTCACCGTGCCGTCTGGCAGTTTCAGTAGTTGTAGGATGGTGGCAACGGTACCCACTTCAAACATATCTGCCTGATTTGGCTCATCAGTATCCGCTTCTTTTTGCGCTACTAATAACACTTGCTTGTTGTTATCCATCGCCGCCTCTAAACAGGCGATCGACTTTTCACGACCAACAAACAAAGGAATTACCATATGCGGGTAAACGACTACATCCCTTAGAGGTAGTACGGGGATCTCGATACGTTCGGAACGTTCCAAGTTCATATGCTTCTCTCTTCCGCTTAGTCTTATGAGCAGTATATGGGGGCTAATTAATTGGATTCAATGAAAGAATAAAAAAAAGGGAGTAAATGATTACTCCCTTTTTATCCGTATCTAAATCTGTGATTTAGATTATGATTCTGCGCCTGCAGCTTGATTATCTGAGTTGCTATAAATCAGCAGAGGCTTAGATTCACCTTTAATCACTGACTCATCAATAACGACTTTACTTACGTCTGTCATTGATGGCAGTTCATACATGGTTTCAAGCAACACGTTTTCTAGAATTGAACGTAGACCACGGGCACCTGTTTTGCGCTCCATCGCTTTTTTGGCGATAGCACGTAGGGCGTCTTCACGGAATTCGAGTTCAGCATCTTCTAGTTCAAACAGCGCTGCGTATTGTTTGGTCAGGGCATTCTTGGGTTCACACAGAATCTGAATCAGTGCGTCCTCGTCGAGCTCTGTCAACGTCGTTGTTACAGGCAGACGACCAATAAACTCAGGGATAAGGCCATATTTAACCAAATCTTCGGGTTCGACTTGAGTGAACAACTCACCCACAGTTTTGGTTTCGTCTTTTGAACGAACTTCGGCACCAAAGCCAATGCTTGTGCCTGTCGCAACACGCTGCTCAATCACTTTATCGAGACCGGCAAAAGCACCACCACAAATAAATAGAATCTTAGAGGTATCTACTTGGAGGAACTCTTGTTGTGGATGCTTACGACCACCTTGAGGTGGAACCGAAGCAACCGTGCCTTCGATCAATTTCAATAGCGCTTGCTGAACACCCTCACCCGACACGTCACGCGTGATCGATGGGTTTTCAGCTTTACGAGAAATCTTGTCGATTTCATCGATGTACACAATACCACGTTCCGCTTTAGCGACGTCGTAATCACATTTTTGCAGCAATTTCTGGATGATGTTTTCGACATCTTCACCAACGTAACCCGCTTCTGTTAGCGTGGTTGCGTCAGCCATTGTGAATGGTACATCTAGGAAACGAGCTAAAGTCTCTGCCAACAGTGTTTTACCACTACCAGTTGGACCAATAAGAAGAATGTTACTTTTACCAAGCTCAACACCTTCGCTCGTTGTGTCTCCATTTCGTAAACGCTTATAGTGGTTATAAACGGCTACTGCTAACACTTTCTTAGCGTAATCTTGACCGATCACGTAGTCATCAAGATGTTCACGAATATCGCGAGGCACAGGAAGCGCTTCGGATTGTTTCTTTGGTAGAACATCTTTAATTTCTTCACGAATAATGTCGTTACACAAATCGACACATTCGTCACAAATATAGACTGACGGACCAGCGATTAGCTTGCGAACTTCGTGCTGGCTTTTGCCGCAGAAAGAGCAGTAAAGAAGCTTACTACTACCGCTCTCTTTGCTTTTATCTGTCATTCGCTAACCTCTTAGCCTTTACTGATATAAATTGAGTGTATATCAATATACCCCAATCTTGCTAGTTATTCGCCGCGTTGAGTCAGAATTGCATCGACTAAACCGTATTCCACAGCTTGATCTGCTGCCATAAAGTTATCGCGGTCAGTATCACGCTCAATCACTTCTAGTGGCTGGCCGGTATGCTCAGCAAGAAGTTTATTGAGTCTTTGTTTAATGGTCAGAATTTCTTGGGCATGGATCTGGATATCAGATGCCTGACCTTGGAAACCACCCAATGGTTGGTGAATCATCACACGTGAGTTAGGTAAAACGTAACGTTTACCTTGAGCACCACCTGCGAGCAGAAAAGCACCCATTGAACAAGCTTGTCCCATACAAACCGTGCTTACATTTGGCTTAATAAACTGCATGGTGTCGTAAATAGACATACCTGCTGTTACGCTGCCACCTGGCGAGTTAATGTAGAGGAAAATGTCTTTGTCTGGGTTTTCAGATTCAAGGAAAAGTAGCTGAGCCACGACAAGATTTGCCATCTGATCTTCTACTTGACCGGTTAGGAATATGACACGTTCTTTAAGCAAACGAGAGTAAATGTCGTAAGAACGTTCACCACGGGAAGTCTGTTCAACCACCATTGGTACTAGCGCGTCTAAAATTGGTGACATTGCATTTTTTTCTTGGTAGCTCATATTGTTATGTCCCTAAAATAAATGGCCCGGATGAAGTATTTCATACGGACCATTGTTAGCAGAATAGTTAACGTTAAGTCAACCTTCTAAGCACTATATTGCTTATTACGCTGCTGGCTGCTGGTTCATTAGCTCGTTGAAGCTAACGGCCGCGTCAGTCACCTGAGCTTTCGCAATGATAGCGTCAATTGCTTGCTCTTCTAGAGCAACGTTACGCATGTTGTTCATCATTTGCTCGTTTTGCTCGTAGTAAGCAACGACTTCTGCTGGATCTTCGTATGCTGTCGCCATCTCTTCGATGATAGCTTTCACTTTTTCGTCGTCCGCTTTTAGCTCTTCAGACTTGATCACTTCACCTAGAAGCAGACCAACAACTACGCGACGTTTAGCTTGCTCTTCGAACAATTCGCGTGGAAGCTGCGCTGCTGCTTCAGGGTTACCGCCAAAGCGTTGCGCAGCTTGCTGACGTAGCGTACCGATCTCTTGATCGATAAGTGCGGTAGGAACATCGATGTCGTTCTCTTTCACTAGGCCGTCAAGCGCTTGCTCTTTGATACGGTTTTTGATCGCTTGCTTAAGCTCACGTTCCATGTTCTTACGAACTTCTGCTTTAAGTGCATCAATACCACCTTCAGCTACACCGAACTTAGAAACAAACTCGTCGTTTAGTTCTGGTAGCTCACGCGCTTCAACTTTGTTTACTTTGATAGCAAACTTAGCCGCTTTACCTTTTAGGTTTTCAGCGTGGTAATCTTCAGGGAATGTCACATCGATTTCGAATTCCATACCAGCAGTCTTACCTGCGATACCATCTTCAAAACCTGGGATCATACGACCTGCACCCATTTCTAGTGGGAAGTTTTCAGCTTTACCGCCTTCAAACTCTTCACCGTCAATAGAACCAACGAAATCAATGGTCGCACGCTTGCCTTCGCCAGCAGCTTCTTCAACTTCAACCCAAGCAGCTTGCTGCTTGCGAAGTGTGTCGATCATCTCTTCAACGTCAGCATCTTGAACTTCAGTTGTTGGTTTTTCAACAGTGATCTTATCAAGACCTTTCAGCTCAACTTCTGGGTAAACTTCAAAAGTTGCAGTGAAAACTAGGTCTTGACCTTCATTGTTCTCTACTGGAGCGAAAGCTGGTGCGCCTGCTGGGTTGATTTTTTCTTTAACGATCGCTTCGATGAAGTGACGTTGCATTACTTCGCCCATCACGTCTTGACGTACTGCTTTGCCGTACATCTGCGCAACCATTTTTAGCGGCACTTTGCCTTTACGGAAACCATCGAAACGACGGTTTTTTGCGATGTTGCGTAGTTCAGCTGTTACAGCATCTTCGATGTTTGCAGCAGGAACAGTAATGTTTAGACGACGCTGTAGGCCCTCTAGCGTTTCAACAGTAACTTGCATTATTCATTAACCTCAAAACTGGCTCAGATTACTGAGCTTATGTGCTCCACTCGTATTATAGAGAGAACCCATCCTTGTATGTACTCTATGAGTACTCTTGATAAATCGAGTATCGGAAACTAAGCCATCTTAGTTACCGGACTAATCAGCGATATCTTCTCGAACAATCGTCGCTAAAGGTATCTCCGATTAGCCTCAGGATTAAAAATTTAGACGCAGCATTCTACCGAGCAGATCGATAGCTGTCGAGCCGATCGCAGAGATCGCCACGCGATAACCCTAAAAACTCACTTAACTGCTAAAAAAAACACCAATTACGGTTTCTTTGCACTCAGAAATGGGGACATTAAAGTCTTTTTCAAGAGAAACTAATGTTTTTTTTGAGTTTAAAGACAAAAGTCGATCTAAGTCCGGTTTTATCCCTCAATTTATCAATGCCCCTAAACACATTTGTAACAAAACCCTTTACGCTATAGCCAGTTAAAGAAGTCATTCAGGGATTGAAATGCTAACGTTTCGTCGCAGCAAATTTACTCTGCTGGTGCTGTACGTTTTTGTCGTTATCGGTGGCTCAATTTGGTTTTGGCAATCAAGTCAAAACAGGCAGTTAGCAAACCATCAAGAACAACTAGAACGTTTTGCGGAGTACATTTCTAGTAAACTCGATAAGTATGTGCATTTACCGCAGTTAATCGCCAAAAACCCCGCTCTAGTTGCCGCTCTCCAGTCGACGGACGCTTACCTGCTTGATGAATATGACAATACCATTGCGTCAAGCAACGATAACTGGTTGTTTAAAAGTTTAACCCCTCTTTCTGAACAAGATCGTTTGGCCATTCTTAATAGTCGTCAGTACTTAGATCAACCGATTCGTTCAATGAATCTTATTGGGGATATAAGCCAAGAACATGCTGAATTAAAAAACCCGACGTCCTCGGGAGAGATAAGTGGCTGGTTAGCCGACATCTGCTTCATGCCATTATGCCAAAACGCCAAGCCTTGAAGGCCACGGCGACGCATTGCATTCTTGAGCTGTTCACCTGCTTGTGAATTTTGGAAACGGTCAACCGCTTCAACATCTTCAAACAAGAAAGGCAGATCGAAGATACGGTATTTTTTAGTGAACTTTTCAAACTTTGATAAAGAAGGGGCAGCAAGTTGCACATCACCATTAAGCAGCGCTTCAAGCACTTTATCATCATCATAAAGCGTTGAGTTTGGGAAAACCTGTATGCACATTTTCCCATTCATCTCTTCGTTGACACGCTTTTCAAGTAATGAAGCCGCGATTCCTTTCGGGTGTTTATCTGTATTCGTTACATGGCTGAACTTGATGACCGTTTCACCCGGGTCACAGTTCGCCGCAGCATTAAAACTGGTCACAGCAAGAATTGAAGCAGATAGTAAGGTCAATGGCTTAAGCATTATTATTCTCCTTGTTAAATGAACAACCCCATCACTGGGTGTTGATATTTATATAAGGGCAATAACCAAGCCAAGTTAGAAAAAAGACAATTAATAATTATAAATCAATAATTTATGAAAACCTCGCATTTTTGCGCTCTGTTTGAGATCACATCTTGCAACACAAATGGGTGGAAACGTACCCATCAAAAAAACCAAGACGGGTCAATTGACACATATTTAAAAAAAATATAAAGAAGACAAACCAAATGACCATGACGCAACTTGACCAGCCCTCGTCACATTTTGTTAACACTTGTTATGAGGAGCAGCTTATCTCCATCTTTTTGCCCCATTGCGGCGGTAAATTCGCGTACGCTGTCATCTCGGGTTGTTCATCATAAGGCTGGGCCAATAATCGAGCTAAGCGCTCCACCTCACTAAAGTCCCCTTGTTCAGCTTTATCAATCGCAATTTGTGCTAGGTAATTGCGTAAAATGTATTTCGGATTCACCGTTCGCATCTTATGGCAACGCTGCTCGGCTGTTAATGGATTGCCTTGCTCATCTCGTTCTAATTCACAGCGTAATAAGTATGAATTTAACCATGGCTGGGCCGCTTGGCGGTCAATAAACAGATCCAGTAACGCCGCAATGCCGTGACGATCGACACAGGAGAGCTCGCGGAAGAAACGCGTATAATCAATTGAGTGTGTTTCGAGGAGTTCAAACATTTCCGCAAACAACTGGCTGTCTTGCGCTTGTTTACTCAATAAGCCCAATTTTGCCCGCATGCGCTGGCTAAAACAGTCACTCAAATGCTGTTCGAATTGCGCTAGTTGTTGCTCTAGGTCGGCGCGCTCAATCAAAGGGGACAAACTGTGTGCCAATGCAGATAAGTTCCACAATGCAATACGCGGTTGCTGATCAAACGCATAACGCCCTTGATAATCAGAATGATTACAAATGTAGCCAGGTTCGTAGTCATCCAAAAAGCCAAACGGCCCATAATCAAAGGTTTCACCAAGAATCGACATATTGTCAGTATTCATCACCCCATGCGCAAAGCCGTACGCTTGCCACCAGGCGATCATTTCAGCCGTTCGCGTTACAATATGATGAAACATCGCCGCATAAGGATTTTGCTGCCCTTTACAATCAGGCAGATACCATTCGATGACTTTATCGGCGAGCAGCTTGAGTTGGTCAATTTGATTGGTATAGAAGAAATGCTCAAAGTGGCCGAAACGGATATGCGTGCGTGCAGTGCGCAGTAATAAGGCACCCTGCTCACATTTTTCACGATATACCGGCGTATCGCTGACCAACATACCAAGTGCTCTCGTGGTTGGAACACCTAAAGCGGCCATCGCTTCGCTGCACAGATACTCTCGAATCGTTGATCGCAGCACAGCACGGCCATCGCCCATTCTCGAATAAGGCGTTAGACCTGCGCCTTTTAAGTGTAAATCAAACCATTCACCTTCGCGGTTACTCAACTCACCAAGTAATACGCCTCGCCCATCACCCAAATCCGGATTATAAGCACCAAACTGGTGACCTGCGTATTTCATCGCTAAAGGTAAAGTACCGTCAGGTAACACTTCTCCGGTAAAAAGGCATTTTAACTCACCTTGTGGCGCGGATTGAGGTAGATCAAAGGTATCAGCTAGCTGAGCGTTCCAAATAACCCAACGTGTCAATTCTAATGGCTGAGGAGTGACATAAGAGTAAAACTGACTCGGTAGTAGAGAGAAACGATGTGTAAGTGATGACAACATTAAGACATACAAACTATTAACCAAATAATAGTTTGACGCTAGCACACTGGTTTAACGATATCTAGCAACACTGTTGCTTAAAACGCAACATTAGGTAAATTTTTATCTTCGTTAGAAGGCATATTCAAACCAAGGTTATAAGCCGAAACACAACATCATAAAAAGAAAAATATAGTCAATATAGCGAGCAAAGAAAATAGAAAACAGGCTGTGCAAACGAACAATGATGAAGCGATTTAGCTAAGTTTACGAGCTTTCTGTACAAAAAAGGGCCAACATCACTTTTTATTGCCCGTTATTTTCTCAAGCTTAAGGATATACGCACAAAATCACCATCTTCGAACTCAAGTTTGTGGTCAAACAACGATGAAGAATAGATGATACGTAAGAACGCATTTTTCTCGCCGTACGTACCACGAAACAGCATCGAAATATCATTAACCAGTCGATTTCGGTGGTTAAAATGCGCATTTAAATCTTGCGAGAGTACACACAACAAACACCCTTTGCTGTTATGTTTAAGATCAACAGATTCTGGGCTTGATACCAAAACGGTGGTATTGAGTTCTTTCTCTAAGGTATTCACTAACAGTAGAAAGCTGTCGAGGTGAGGAAGCTCATCCCCTTCCGATGGCGTGAGTAAGTTACCCAGCATACCTTCCATATCCAAACGCTGAGCACGGGCGTGGCTCACAAGTGAGCGCACTTTCTTTTTCAAGGGTTTGTATTTCTTGCTGTTGGCGGCCTTATTTAACCACGCAGAGAGGATATCGTTGATGTCTGAACGTGGCTTACGCACCAAAACCTTACCTACATGATTCGTTCGCAGGTGAAGTAAAGCATGCAGGGCTAACTCGGCCAGCAAAGGTTCAAACTCTGGTTTAATATTGGTATGGATACTGCGCATGTTCTCTGAACGTAAAGAGCCAAACTTAGGTTTGGTCTATTTGTTTTAGAAGGAGAGATATGCTACCGAAAAGCTTTGCGTAAGTACAGTAGGCTGTTTTAAATGATCACAAAAGCACCACCATGGCACCTCAGAAACGACAAAGGCCTGACAACTTGATAAGCTGTCAGGCCTTATAGAATATGGCACGCCCTGTAGGATTCGAACCCTTATAGAGTATAAATCCTATATCCACTCGGTGGGTGGGTGAGTAATCTCACCGCCACAAATTACCATTTCTCAATCGGAACAACTTGTCTGAACACCGGGATGACGGGGATTCTTGCCCTCCCTGTATGCACTCAAATATATAAAGTGCAGAGCTTTCCGTCATCCCATCCACGACAATTTATTGATGCACTGAAGTGCAAACGTGGAACTCTCAATTAGTGCATCCGAGTGCAAGCGTAGATCAGAAATAATGCTACTTCGTATCTCTCATCTATCTCAGATATAACACGTGCTTAACAATGAGTGTTAACGATCATGGATGCTTAACTCTCTGCCCTTTTTGTCATCATTAAAGTCCGCAGTATTAGTTCGAGCAGAGCCCACCACTGAGCCAATATATACACCGAGTTTAATCCGTGCTTACTTCTCTTTATTTAGAGTCATTTCTTTGAGATTCTTTGAGTGGTCAAGCCTTTTACCCACTAAAAGTCCATTATATTACCCTTATAAAGATAGGTATGGACAATGTCAGGGGGGATTGAAGGTAGTCAGCTTTCGCAAGGATTCATAACTAATGTTACATCGCTTAGTTGATGACTGATGGTGTTACGCACTTCTGCTATAGCACGTCTCTGGACAGTTCTGTGTTATATGTATTGTTAAATTAGCATTTAACGGATTACTTTAGGTATAGCAAAACCTTTAATGTAATGGCCAAATTCACTTAGCTACTACAATGGGGCGTTTACGAAACTCGGCCCTTCCACCATCTCGGAACTCCTCACTCGCTTTAAACAAAGCCAACTTGGCTGGCCTCTACCCGAAGGTTGCAGCGATGCTGATCTCACGCAGGCGCTATATCACGGCAAGAAAGCCAGTCGCGATAAGGTGATGCCAGACTTTACGCAATACGCTGTCGAACTCAGACGCAAAGGCATGACGAAGATGCTGCTCTGGCAGGAATATCATGAGCAATATCAAGAGCAAGCCTACGCTTACACTCAGTTCTGTGAACACTTCACTCGTTGGTTCAAAACCCAAAAGCGCAGTATGCGTCAGCTCCATGTGGCAGGTGATAAGCTGTTTATCGATTACTGTGGGCCTCGGCTTCAGGTAGTCAATCCTGACACAGGCGAAGTGCGCGAAGCCGAAGTGTTCGTGGCGACCTTAGGCGCGTCCAACTACACTTATATGGAAGCCTTCCCCAGCCAAGGGAAGTCTTACTGGTTAGAGGCGCATGCCAATGCCTTCGAGCACTTCGGTGGCGTCCCCCATCTCTTGGTCCCCGATAATCTACGCAGCGCGGTCACCAAAGCGAATCGTTATGAGCCGAGACTGAACGACAGCTATCAGAAACTGGCCAATCACTATCAAACCGCCGTAATGCCAGCTCGCCCCTACAAACCAAAAGACAAAGCCAAGGCAGAGAATGCGGTGCTCCTAGTGGAGCGTTGGATCATGATGCGGCTTCGCCATCAAACCTTCCATACCTTCAAAGAGCTGAACCTCGCCATCCGTGAGCTTATGAATGACTTAAACGAACGTGAGATGAAGCAGTATGGTGCGAGCCGCAAAGCACTGTTCGACAAACTCGATAAACCCGCGTTAAAGCCATTTCCTAAGCAGCGATATCTCTATACCGAAACCAAGCGAGCCAAAGTTGGGCCTGATTATCACATCGAATATCGCCGTCACTACTACTCGGTTCCCCATCAACTGGTTGGCCACCATGTCGAGCTGGAAGCCTCCAACCGTCTGGTGCAGATCTACCACCAAGGTAACTTGATCGCGCAACATCCACGCAGCCAAAGGGAACGTGGAAACAGCACTCAACCAGAGCACATGCCGAGTAACCATCAACATCAAAAGTGGTCGCCTGGACGCTTGCTCAACTGGGGAGCCAATATCGGCCCAGCCACACGAGAAGTCGTCAATAAGATGCTGAACGCCAAACCTCATCCAGAGCAGGCCTATCGTTCCTGTCTTGGGCTGCTCAATCTGAGTAAAAACCATGGCGAGTCGCGCCTAGAACAAGCCTGTAAAGATGCGCTGATGCTGACGAAACCGAACTACACCTTCATCAATAATCTGCTGAAAAACAATCGCGAGGGGCAATTGAATAAAGACACCTCAAGCACACCGAACCTTGCTCACAGCAATGTTCGTGGCCCGAACTGTTATCACTAGGAGAAAGGATATGAACGCACTGAACGACCAACTCAAAACCCTGCGCTTAAGTCATGCGGCGAAAGCGTTAGAGCAGCAACAAGAGCAACTGACCACCTACGCAGAGCTGGACTTCGAGGAGAGGTTAAGCCTACTTCTGGAAAGTGAAATCTTGAATCGCAATCAGAGCAAAATCCAACGCTTAAAACGACAAGCCAAGCTGAGACTGGATGCTCAGCCAAGCCAACTTATTTACAAGGAGGGACGAAACCTCAACCGCAAGCAGATGAGCGAACTGCTGATGGGCAGTTATCTTCACAAGCACCAGAACATCTTGATCACAGGCCCAACAGGCGCAGGCAAAACGTATCTTGGCTGCGCACTGGCAAGCAGCGCCTGCGACCAACAACACACGGTCAGATACTACCGATTAACTCGCCTGCTTGATGACCTGACCGCAGGTCGTCTGGATGGTAGCTATCAAAAGCAACTTCAATCGTTGGCTAAGAAAGCCCTACTGATCCTCGACGACTGGGGGATGGAGAAACTGACTCAAGAGCATGCAGGTCACTTGTTAGAAGTGCTTGAGGACCGCTACCAAAACAGCAGCACAATCGTCATCAGTCAACTACCTGTCAAAGAGTGGTACAACATGATCGGCAACGCCACCGTCGCTGACGCTCTCATGGATCGTCTCGTTCACAATAGTCATCGAATAGAACTGGGAGGTGAGTCAATGAGAAAACTGGCGCAATCCGATCACTTAGAGTAAAAATAGGAAGAGAGAAAAACGGTAGGATCAGGTGATCGGAATAAACCGAAACGAGCGATCGCAATCACCGAAATACGCACACGTTATAAGCGCATTCCCATGCGTGGGAATGGTGCCGTTATTTCGATATCGTCACACCCAATTCATTAAACACTCCCACGTTATAAGCGCATTCCCATGCGTGGGAATAGTGCCGTTATTTCGATATCGTCACACCCAATTCATTAAACACTCCCACGTTATAAGCGCATTCCCATGCGTGGGAATGGCTGTCTGACCTTCATATCTTGAAATTTAATTGGGTTAAACAACCCTATGTAATAACCACATTCTCATGTATGGAGTAATTGAATGATGTGATACGCCCTAACTAACCAAGCTAGCTCGACTTAGAGTCTTGTTTAGGAAACTTCAGAATTGGTAATTTAAAAGTGCAATGAGCGCGAAATACAACATAACGCTCGGTTTAATCAAATGGCGGGTATTAATGTCGAGTCAACCAATCATTGATCCAGAAATAGCTACCAGATTAGATATGCAAAAACAGAAACCAAACATTAAGCATTTGATTTGTAATAACATAAAAGAAAAAGTAACAGACTCAGATCCCCTAACCAAGTTTTATTAGACTATTTGAGATCTTGTTTAGGACTCAAAGATGTATGCCTGAATAGATATATCCTATAGAGGGGTAAAGCATTATCTATCCCCCGAAAGGGATAAGGCACTATCTATCCCCTAAAAGGGATAATGCGCTATCTATCCCCCAGAAGGGATAGTGCATTATCTATCCCCTGAAAAGGATAGTCATGTTATTATCGCTTGTAAGGGATAATATCACTAAAAATCTATAGCAAATTTTGAATATAGGTCGAATAGGTTATGCGGATCTCACTAGATAAACAGGCTACTCGGGGGTAGTACAAATGATATATAGCCCAAAACAACTCGCAGACAGAATGCTACTCATCAGGCAAAAAAATCGCTGGAGTCAAAGTGAGCTAGCAAAAAAAGTAGGTTTAAAACAATCGACTATTTCTAACTTTGAAAATAATCCTAGTGGAACAACACTTTCAACCTTTTTCAAGCTGCTCCAAGCGATGGAGTTGACAGTAAGTGTTAATGAAAAAAATCATAAGCCAGAGAGCAATACTAATAGTGATGAGGATTGGTGATGCAAGAATTAGTCGCATATATGAACGGAGAGCTTGTTGGTAGATTACAAAAACAAACAAATGGAGCACATTCTTTCAAATATGACCCTAGCTGGATTGATAGTGATAAAGCCCGCCCTTTATCACTATCATTAAAACTACAACTAAATTCTATAAAGTCAGACGCAGTCATCAACTACTTTGATAACCTTTTGCCTGACGCCCCAAAAGTTCGAGACAGAATTGTAGCAAGATACAAGGCAGCATCTAAACAGCCATTTGATCTTCTCAAAGAAGTTGGGAAAGATAGTGTTGGAGCAATCTCATTATTGCCTCCAGATCAACCTTACAAAGAAGAGCCTCTTAGCTATAAAATATTAGACGAGAACAAACTTGAAAATGTACTTCTCGCCTACAAGTCGGACATCCCACTAGGAATGCTAGAAGAGGAAGATGATTTTAGGATTTCTGTAGCAGGCGCCCAAGAAAAAACAGCTCTACTTCGCTTCAACGAACAATGGTGTATACCAAAAGGTAATACACCAACAACACACATTATAAAGTTACCTATCGGTGAGATACAGCAAGCTCAAGCAACATTGGATTTAACAGATAGTGTTGAAAATGAATTCTTATGTATTGAGTTAGCTCGGGAGCTTGGTTTTCAAGTACCTAAAGTTGAAATCATCCAAACAAGTGAAGTAAAAGCATTAGCAGTAGAGCGCTTTGATAGACGTTGGAACCGTGATAAAACAAAACTATTGCGTTTGCCACAGGAAGATATTTGCCAGGTAAAAGGGATGCCCTCATCTATCAAATATGAATCTCAAGGTGGACCTGGAATTGCAGAAATAATGGATCTATTAATGGGTTCTAACAATGCAATCGAAGATCAATATAACTTTATGAAATTCCAAGTTTTTCAATGGGCAATCGGCGCAACAGATGGACATGCTAAAAACTTTTCTATCTTTATAGAAAAAGGAGGAAGCTACAGACTAACCCCTTTCTACGACATTTTATCAGCATACCCAGTACTAGGAGGAAAAGGCCTAAACATTCGGAAGTTAAAGCTTGCTATGGGGTTAAAAGCAACCAAGGGTAAAAAGTATGAGATAAGTAAAATCTATCCTCGTCACTTTATTGATACAGCTAAGCATGTAGGTTTTGACCAAGAAAAAATGCAAGCGATTCTTGATGAAATGCAAGTTGAAATGCCTAAAGCTATTGAGCGCTTAAAATCCAGATTACCTAAAGAGTTCCCGACTCAAATTGCTGACTCTATCTTCAACAACTCACTTAATATGACTGAAAAACTAAAACTAGGTAGCTAAGACGTAAGCGCCCATGAACCTACGGGGCGGTTTGCTAATGTTTGAAGTTCCATGGTAGAAGCGCATCTATATTAGGCTCAGCTTTCGCTGTCTCGACGATGCTGTAAAGTATCGTACTCACTTCAGCCTCATTTGGGTTGGTCGAGAAGAGCCAGTTTTTTCTGCCAATGACCAGCGGCTTAATTGCACGTTCAGCACGGTTATTGTCGATAGTTAAGTGGCTGTCGTCAATGTAGCGAATAAGTTTCGGCCATTGTCCGAGCGTGTATTCTATCGCTTTACCTGACCATTACATGGATAAAACTAAGATCTTTCATGAGCATGTTCAAAGTACAGTCAACATCAGCCCTGTATTGCCTTTGATATGAGTTTATAAAGCACTTGATATATCCACACCATAGTAGCACTCCTTCGGTATCAACTAGGATTTGGCAATACATCGATGCCCAACTCCCCAATGTAAACAAAGCACGTACTAACATTGAAAGGGGAATAGTAAGCATGGTAATTCAGTTAGTTACATTAAGCTTCACGCTTACTTGACTAGTTACTTGACTAGTTACTTGACTAAAAATAGCAAAAACGAAAAAGGGCGTAGCAAGTACTAACCTGCTACGCCCCGAAATAAATGGCACGCCCTGTAGGATTCGAACCTACGACCACATCCTTAGAAGGGACGTGCTCTATCCAGCTGAGCTAAGGGCGCGCTACAGGGACAGAATTATACGAGTTCAAACTGTTAACACAAGAGCTTTTGTTAACAATCTATCCTGAATGAACAAAAAAAAGTCACCACAGCATTCATTGCTTAAATTTACCACGAAGCAAACGTTTGCTTATAGATGTTCATTAAATAATTTGCGACAATGCGCGGCAAATAAGTCGCCATTCATTTCTTAAGGAAAGTCATGACAGCTCAAAATATCGATGGAACTCTTATTTCTCAAACTGTGCGCTCTGAAGTTGCGGCACGAGTAAAGGCTCGCAAAGAAGCGGGGTTACGTGCCCCAGGACTTGCAGTAGTGCTAGTTGGCGAAGACGCCGCATCACAAGTGTATGTGGGTAGCAAGCGCCGCGCGTGTGAAGAGGTAGGATTTGTATCCAAGTCATTTGATTTACCCGCCAGCACAAGTGAACAAGACCTTCTCGCATTAATTGATGAGCTAAACAACGACGCTGAGATCGACGGTATCTTAGTTCAACTTCCGCTACCAGCGGGCATCGATACCACTCACGTTCTCGAACGCATCCACCCTGAAAAAGATGTCGATGGCTTTCACCCATACAATGTCGGGCGCCTAGCACAACGCATTCCTAAGCTTCGCTCATGTACGCCAAAAGGCATTATTACCCTACTTGACCGTTATAACATCGATCTACGTGGTAAACATGCGGTTGTTGTTGGTGCTTCCAACATCGTCGGCCGCCCGATGACCTTAGAGCTATTGCTTGCGGGTTGTACGACAACCACATGTCACCGTTTTACCAAAGATTTAGAAGGCCATGTTCGTCAAGCCGATGTCGTGGTAGTTGCGGTAGGTAAGCCGAACTTCATCCCTGGTAACTGGATTAAAGATGGTGCAGTCGTGGTTGATGTTGGTATTAACCGTTTAGAGTCTGGCAAGCTTGTCGGGGATATTGACTACGCAAATGCAAAAGAGCACGCAAGTTTCATCACGCCAGTCCCTGGTGGTGTTGGCCCAATGACAGTCGCTAGCTTGATTGAGAACACCATGCTCGCCTGTGAGCAGTTCCACACCAAAAAATAATCTCCAACAAGATCGAGATAAAGCAACGGGCAGCTCATTGGGCTGCCCGTTTTATTTAGATTCAACTCAAAGCGCACAAGCCTAACCGCTTATACCCTATACGCCTTGTTACAAACTAAGAATAACACCTGCAATAGAGGCACTCATTAAATTGGCCATCACGCCCGCTGCAATGGCGCGGAATCCATATTTAGAAATAAACGGACGTTTCTCGGGCACTAGACTACCTAGCCCACCAATCAACATCGCCATGGTTGAAATATTAGCAAAACCACATAATGCAAAGGTAACAATCGCTTGCGAGTGTTCACTTAATTGACTCTGCACTTCCATCAATTGAATAAAAGCGACAAACTCATTAACTACAATTTTATTGCCAATTAAAGATCCTGCGGTAACCGCTTCATGCCAAGGAATACCCAGTAACCACGCGACTGGCGCAAACAAGTAGCCAAGGATAAGTTCAAAGCTCAACGAAACCCCAATTAAGTTCCCAATCCAGCCAAGCATGCCGTTAAGCATGGCAATCACACTGATGAATGCCAGCAACGTTGCACCAACTGCAACCGCAATTCGTAAACCCGACATCGCACCATCTGCCATAGCTTCAACAACATTAGTCGCTTTGGGCATTTCTGCGTTATCAAGCTCAGTGACACTATCGATCGTTTCGGTCTCTGGCACTAAGATTTTGGCCATTAACAAACCTGCTGGCGCTGACATAAACGCTGCAGCAATCAAATAGTTGAGATCCACGCCCAATGACGCGTAACCGACCAAAGTGCCACCAGCTACAGACGCCAGTCCACCAGTCATCACTGCGAAAAATTGTGAATTTGTCATTTGTTTAAGGTAAGGCTTTACCACTAACGGGGCTTCTATCATGCCAACAAAAATGTTCGCCGTTGCCGAAAGCGACTCAGCGCGGCCAATACCAAGTAGTTTTTGCAAACCACCGCCAATGAAGTTAATCACTTTGGGCATCAACCCAATATGATAAAGGCCTGAAATCAGAGCAGAAAAGAAAATGATGATACCAAGCACGTTGATCGCAAAAGTAAACCCCCCCGTAGCTAAACCACCAAATAAGAAAGTAATACCTTCTTGTCCATAATTAATCAGGTTAGACACTGCGCCCGTAACGCTGCTTAACGCCTCTTTGCCCGCCGGAACATAAAGTACCAACAAGGCAAAGGTAATTTGCAGAACAAACGCCAGTGAAACGGTTTTAAAGTTGATTTGCTTTCTATTTGTAGACAGTAGCCAAGCGGTGAATAGTATGGCGACGATACCAAATATTGAGTTCATAAAATGAATCCGACAAAAAGGGGGAACAAGAGTGGCGTCGGAGTCTATGGATTTAAAAACGAGATGCAAGTCACAGTTGTTAAATGGATGTATTTTATGCCGAGCAAAAAAACACCACCACCTTAACTCGTTGATTAAAATACATATAAACGTTTGCTTAAATCGAACTTTTCTATTTGGAAATTATGTTTATGGAATAGGAAAAACTTATTAGTGAACACCTGTCTAATCAAGGTCGTTGTACATATGGCGCGAGCTTTTTATCCCAGTGACACGGATTACCGATTTTTTGTTTAATAAACTCAATAACAGCGACTGTCTTCTTAGGCAAATAATGACGACTTGGATAAACCGCATAAAACGGCATACTTTGGCAAGCACACCAATCGGGAAACAACTGAATCAGTTGCCCACGCTTAAACTCGTCACCAATCAGATAAGTTGCGAGATATGCAATCCCCCACCCTGCCACCGCTGCATCGCGAACCGCTTCAGCCAAATCTACCGAGTAGTTGCCCGACACTTTGATATTCAGTTGCTCTTGATGGTTGCTGAACGCCCATCGAGTGTAATCTCTCTCCCAACTACGATAGATCAAGCAGTTATGATCGATTAGCTCACTGGGGTGAATGGGGGTTTGATGCTTGACTAAGTAATCAGGAGACGCAGCCACCACAAATTGCGAGTCAGCCAAACGCTGAGCCACGTATCCTTCGGGTAAATGTTCATTGTTGGTGATCCAAAGATCTAGCCCTTCTTCTAGCATGTCCACCTTGTAATCAAAAAGATGAACTTCAACTTGCAGATTGGGATACTGTTGCCGCAACTCATCAATAGCAGGAATGATATGCAACGTCCCAAACGACTGAGATAAGCCGATCTTAACCAAACCTGCGACTTCGTCTCGCTGGCTTTCCACTTCAAGATTTGCCTCACCGACAACCGACACTAAGTGAACACAATGCTGGTGAAACTTCTGTCCCACTTCTGTTGGCGTAAAACTGCGGGTAGTACGTTGTACAAGCTTTACACCTAATGAGGACTCCAACTGAGCCAATTGTTTGCTGACATGAGAAACCGACACTTCAAGACTCTTGGCAGCTAAAGTAAAGTTCTTATGTTTTAGCAAAGCGGCAAAGATCACCATTTGCGCAGCACGTTCTGAAAGCACATTCTCTCCAAAATGAAAAAGGAGCTCAATTGAACTCCTTTGAATATATTGTTTATTTATAAACTAATTCTATCCGCCAAATGACTGACGGCAAGAGCGAAGTAGTAAGAGCGATTCCACTTCATTAAAACATTGTAGTTATTGTACACCAGATAAACACGACCATTAGCGTCATCAGGAGCGATCAACCAAGCCTTAATATCCTTATCAAGTTTGGGCAGCGGACGACCATCGTAGCGAGTGACGCCAAGCTCACTCCACTGCTGTAAATACTTACCTTTCTCGTCACTACGACCTTGAATGTTGGTATCAAACCCTTGCGGCAGTTTAACCTGACGCCCCCAAGTGTATGTATCACTCCAGCCTGATTGACTGAGATAATTGGCCGCAGAAGCAAAAACATCCGCTTCAGTGTTCCAAATATCTTTCTTACCATCCTCATTGCCGTCAGCGGCAAAGGCAAGAAACGAACTCGGCATAAATTGACATTGCCCCATCGCGCCAGCCCAAGAGCCTTTGAAATCGTTGAAATCGATATGCCCTTCCTCAAGGATTTGCAGCGCAGCCATAGTTTCTTTGCGGAAAAAGGCCTCTCTTCGCCCATCGTAAGCAAGGGTCGCCAGAGCATCAATCACTGGGTAGTGACCAGTAAAAGTACCAAAGTTACTCTCGACTCCCCAAAGTGCGACAATAAAACGTGGTTGAACGCCATATTGGTCGCCAATCCGACTCAGATCAGCGTAATGCTTCTGGTAGAGATCTTTGGCTTGTTTGACTTTCCAGTCTGGCACAGCGCGTGGAATGTACTCATCAAGAGTGAGCCTTTTCTCTGGCTGGTTTTTATCCGCTTTAACCGCACGCGGTTTATGCTTGACATCTGAAAATGCCTGGTTGAGCACTTGTTCTGAAATACCTTTTTGACGGGCTTCTTGTTTTAAGCCTTCGACATATTGTTCGAAGCTCGCTGGGTTGGCATTCACCGAACTGGCGAGAGCGAGACCTAATACGACTGACAGTAGTTTTTTCACATTGCCCTCCTTGAGCAATAGAATCGGCAACCTTAGTTATAGCGTTATTATTGTTTAGATTGCTGGCGAGTTTGTTTGTGCTCTTTGTATTCGTCTAATAAATTTTTTGGTGGTGGTGGAAGCTGTAAAAAGTAACCATCATCTAGTAGCGATTGCTTCACTTTTTCAATATCAACCTGTGCTAACGTTCGTCCGTCTAATTTGACCACCATAACCATAGTAGGTTTGCCAAACATCTGCATCAATGTGTCAGGAACTTGTGAAAAATCATCCTTTTTAGGAATGTATAGATAAGCGCCTTCTTTTTTAGCACTTTTGTATATTGCACAAAGCATTGTGAGCCTTTAGTCCGATTATTGGGTGGAACGTTAATGTTTCGCTATTTTTGAGAGCAAAACGGTCAATTGAGCGCAAGATAACTTGCTGTGCTTTTAATGGGAATATAACATGACACCCCTAGTCTCAAGCAACGCCCTTAAGAGGTTGTAAGTAAAAGATGCCACATACCCCAGACCTAAAAGGCAGTAGCTTTACTTTGTCAGTTTTACACCTTTCTGACAATGATATTGACAGAACAATCGATTTTCTACAGCAAAAGGTAGAGCAAGCACCAGCATTTTTCTCCCATGCGCCAGTGGTGATCAATATTGCCCAAGTCGAGGGTGAATTAGATTTTCAGAGACTAAAACAGGGCATTTCCCAAGCGGGCATGATTCCCGTAGGGGTGACTGGCTGTAAAGATAAACGGACGCAAAACCTAGCCTCTGAAGCTAAATTTGCCGTGATGTCAGCCAGTAAGTCGCCGTCCCAAGCCCCGGCGACAATGGCACCGACAAAAGTTATTCGCACTCCGGTCCGTTCTGGCCAGCAAATTTATGCTAAGGACGCTGACTTAGTTGTGCTCAATCATGTCAGCGAAGGCGCTGAGGTGATCGCAGATGGCTCGATCCATATCCATGGCACATTGCGTGGCCGCGCAATCGCTGGAGCAAGCGGCAATACTTCAGCCATGATAATCTGCAACAAACTTAATGCAGAACTGATGTCAATTGCCGGACACTACTGGCTGACCGAGCAATTCCCAGAGCAGTTCTGGCAACAAAAAATAATGTTCAGTTTGGACAGCGACTCGCTCAAGTTTGAGTTGTTAACAATTTAAAAATAAAAGGAACGGATAATGGCACGCGTTATTGTTGTTACTTCAGGTAAAGGCGGAGTGGGTAAAACCACATCTAGTGCCGCGATCGCTTCTGGTCTAGCGGTAAAAGGTAAAAAAACCGCAGTGATCGACTTTGATATCGGCTTACGTAATCTCGACTTGATCATGGGCTGTGAGCGCCGCGTCGTTTATGACTTTGTTAACGTCATCAACGGTGAAGCAACTCTCAATCAAGCGATGATCAAAGACAAACGCACAAAAAACCTGTTTATTCTGCCTGCCTCACAAACACGCGATAAAGACGCACTGACTCGAGAAGGCGTGCGCCGTGTTCTCGACGAACTCGATGAGATGGGCTTTGACTTTATTATTTGTGATTCCCCTGCTGGTATCGAGCAAGGGGCATTAATGGCACTATACTTTGCAGATGAAGCGATTGTCACCACTAACCCAGAAGTCTCGTCTGTCCGTGACTCGGACCGTATCTTAGGTATCCTTGACTCGAAGTCTCTCCGTGCCGAGGAAGGGTTAGAACCGGTAAAACAGCACCTACTGTTGACCCGCTATAACCCATTGCGCGTAACGCAAGGTGAGATGCTCAGCGTTGAAGACGTTGAAGAGATTTTGCACATCGGCCTGCTTGGTGTTATTCCAGAAAGCCAAGCGGTATTGAATGCCTCAAACAAAGGTATTCCAGTCATTTTTGATGAACAGTCTGATGCTGGTATGGCCTACGCCGACACCGTCGAACGTCTGCTTGGCCAGCAAGTGGATTTCCGCTTTCTGACTGAACAGAAAAAAGGCATTTTCAAACGACTATTTGGAGGCTAACACGGCATGTCATTACTAGAGTTTTTCCGCCCGCAGAAAAAAACGTCGGCCAACTTAGCCAAAGAGCGACTACAAATTATTGTCGCCGAGCGTCGTAGTGAGGGCGATCCTGCGCCTTCCTACCTACCTCAACTGAAAGAAGATATTCTTAAAGTGATCGCTAAGTACGTCGCAGTAGATCCATCAATGGTCGACCTAACCTTCGAACACAAAGACGATGATATCTCGGTGCTTGAGCTAAACGTCAAGTTACCTGACGAAGAAAAGTAGCGATAAGCGATAAGCGATAAGCGATAAGCGATAAGCGATAAGCGATAAGCGATAAAATCCCGCAAGGTTGACGTTCAGGCGTCAACCTTTTTTCTGCATTCTAGATGTTAGCCTCTAATAAAAACTTAACTCGGTACTGAGGGATGTTCCTCTAGCAGAGCAGATCTCGAAGCGAAGCGTTATAATATCTAGAAGGTCGAAGTCCACTCTCGCATCTAAAAAAAGCCCCAGTCTCTCGACTGGGGCTTGTTCTTTTCCCGATGTTTAGTAGGTTTCGTGCTAGCGAAAGCCTATCTCATCACTAACATTTTACTTATGCGTTAGCTTTTGCTTTCTTCGATTTTGGTGCGTCTTGAGCAACTTGATCTGCTTTCTTTTTGATTACAGTCGTACCTTCAAACGTTTCGCCTTCAACGTATGGTTGGCCGAAGTAAGAAGTTGTTAGCACTTCTTTTAGCTCAGTGATTAGAGGGTAACGTGGGTTAGCACCTGTACACTGGTCATCGAACGCTTCAACCGCTAGCTCGTCTAGTTTCGCCATGAAGTCAGATTCAGCAACGCCCGCAGCTTGGATAGACAGTGGAATGTCTAGGTCAACTTTAAGCTCTTCTAACCAAGTCAGTAGACGTTCAATCTTCTGAGCAGTACGGTCACCAGCTTGGCTTAGGCCTAGGTGGTCAGCAACTTCAGCGTAACGACGACGTGCTTGTGGACGGTCGTACTGAGAGAATGCAGTCTGCTTAGTTGGGTTATCGTTCGCGTTGTAACGTACCACGTTTGAGATAAGTAGTGCGTTAGCAAGACCGTGTGGTAGGTGGAACTCTGCACCAATTTTGTGAGCCATAGAGTGACAAACACCTAGGAATGCGTTCGCAAAAGCAATACCAGCGATGGTTGCTGCGTTATGTACTTTCTCACGAGCGATTGGGTCGCTTGCGCCATTTTTGTAGCTTGATGGTAGGTATTCTTTAAGCATCTTAAGCGCTTGAAGAGCTTGGCCATCTGAGTATTCGTTAGCAAGAACAGATACATAAGCTTCAAGAGCGTGAGTTACTGCATCGTAACCACCAAACGCTGTTAGAGACTTAGGCATGTTCATAACAAGGTTGGCATCAACGATAGCCATGTTTGGCGTAATTTCGTAGTCAGCTAGTGGGTACTTAGCACCAGTCTTGTCGTCTGTAACAACAGCGAATGGAGTAACCTCTGAACCTGTACCTGAAGTTGTAGTGATACAGACAAGCTCAGCTTTTTGACCCATTTTAGGGAACTTGTAAATACGTTTACGGATATCCATAAAGCGCATTGCTAGTTCTTCAAAGTGAGTGTCTGGGTGCTCGTACATAACCCACATGATCTTAGCCGCATCCATTGGAGAACCGCCACCTAGAGCAAGGATTACGTCAGGCTGGAAGCTCTTCATTGCTTCAGCACCTTTCTCAACAACAGATAGCGTTGGATCCGCTTCTACGTCGAAGAAAGTTTGCACTTCGATGCCTTGTGCTTTAAGCAGGTTAACTACGTCATCTGCGTAACCATTGTTGAATAGGAAACGGTCAGTTACTAGGAATGCGCGTTTCTTGCCTTCTAGGTCGCTCATTGCGATTGGAAGGCTACCACGACGGAAGTAGATAGACTTAGGTAGTTTGTGCCACAACATGTTTTCAGCTCGCTTCGCTACAGTTTTCTTGTTGATAAGGTGCTTAGGACCTACGTTCTCAGAGATAGAGTTACCACCCCATGAACCACAACCTAGAGTTAGAGAAGGTGCAACGTTGAAGTTGTACAGGTCACCGATACCACCGTGAGTCGTCGGGATGTTGATTAGGATACGAGCCGTCTTCATCTTGTCACCAAAGTAACGGATGCGGTCTGCGTTAGTATCTTGGTTAGTGTAAAGACCAGATGTGTGGCCGATACCACCGATTTCAACCATAGTTACCGCTTGAGCAACTGCATCTTCGAAGTCGTCTGCGCGGAATAGACCTAACGTTGGAGACAGTTTCTCATGAGCGAATTCGTCATCGTAAGACACCTTACCAAGACCTTCACCTACAAGCACTTTTGTATCAGCAGGAACTTTAACACCCGCCATTTCAGCGATTGCTGGAGCAGGTTGACCTACGATTTTAGCGTTTAGGTTGCCGTCGATAAGCAGCACTTTACGTACTTTATCAGCGTCAGCTTTAGATAGAACGTGAGCTTTGTGAGAAGCGAAACGCTCTTTAACTTCGTCATAGACTTCGCTAACAACGATTGCAGCTTGCTCAGAAGCACAGACAACACCGTTATCAAACGTTTTAGACATAAGGATAGATGCTACAGCACGTTTAATGTCAGCCGTTTCATCGATAACAACAGGAACGTTACCTGCACCAACACCGATAGCAGGCTTACCAGAAGAGTATGCTGCTTTCACCATGCCTGGACCACCAGTAGCAAGGATAAGTGCAATACCGTCGTGCTTCATAAGCGCGTTAGAAAGCTCTACAGATGGTTGGTCAATCCAACCGATGATGTCTTGTGGTGCACCTGCGGCTACTGCTGCATCTAGAACCAGTTTCGCTGCGTCGTTAGTTGAGTTCTTTGCACGTGGGTGTGGCGAGAAGATGATACCGTTACGAGTCTTCAAAGAGATAAGAGATTTAAAGATGGCTGTAGAAGTTGGGTTCGTTGTTGGAACGATACCACAGATAATACCGACAGGCTCAGCGATAGTCATTGTGCCTAGGTTGTCATCTTCTTCTAGGATGCCACACGTTTTTTCGTCTTTGTATTTGTTGTAGATGAACTCTGAAGCAAAGTGGTTTTTGATAACTTTGTCTTCAACAATACCCATGCCAGACTCAGCAACCGCTTGTTGTGCTAGCGGGATACGAGCATGGTTAGCTGCTAGAGATGCTGCGCGGAAGATTGCGTCCACTTTCTCTTGTGAGAAAGTCGCGAACTCTTCTTGAGCCGCTTTAACGCGAGCGACGAGAGCGTCTAGTTCAGCCAAATTAGTTACAGGCATAGTGAATCTCCTAAATTAATAAATATTAAAAACTTTTTATTAAGGTCACTGTTATCTTCAAAACAGACGTCTTAGTAAATTGCTTTCAGGGCTGAGTATATTATTTCAGGTTGTGAAAAAAATTGACCCAGATCAGTTCTGGAAAACTATTTACTCATCTCGTGTCGGTCTCTGTGAATTTTAAGACCTAACACATTGAATATTAAAGACTATCAACAGTTGTGGCATTTGAACAAATTATCACCACTTAGAACAATTTTCTTGAAATACGACAACATTTTGTAAAAAGTTTTCATTTTTTGACTACAAACTTACATGTAGTCCGCAAACCTTGTGCCACTGAGAGTATATCTGAAGACCAAATTCCTCTAGCGTAATACTCAATTTTTATTGAAAGTGTGCGAATGTTAACGTTTGTGTACACAAGCAGGCCTGACCGTGCCATTTTACGCAACAAAGTGTGACGTTAATATTTACATTCCTTTCAGGCATAAGATTTTCTCAGTAATGAAATCCCTTTGACGTTAGTTTTTTTCATTCGTTCATGAGCATAATTTAGACTATATTCCGCAAATCACCTGTTCTTTATCTCACCTTAGTGGAGGTATCGTTTATGCAAACTTTCGATGCTGCTATTTTCTTGCAGTTTTTCCTTGGCTTAGTCGCTGCGGTCAACCCTGTGGGTATCATGCCTGTTTTTGTTTCTCTTACTGGCCACATGACCATGGAAGAAAAACACAAAACAGCAACAACCGCTAACCTAGCCGTTGCGATTATTTTGATTATGTCATTACTCGCGGGGCAAATGCTGCTCGACATGTTCAGCATCTCACTAGACTCATTCCGCGTCGCTGGCGGATTGCTATTGCTGAGTATTGCGTTTTCAATGATGAGCGGTAAGTTGGGCGAGGATAAACAGAACAAACAGGAAAAAAGTGAATACGTTAGCCGCGAACAAATTGGTGTGGTTCCATTGGCAATGCCTCTAATGGCTGGTCCAGGCGCAATCAGTTCAACTATCGTCTACGGCGCACGTTACCCAAGCATGCTCGATACTGTTGGCATTGCGCTGACGATTGGCCTTTTCTGCTTGTGCTCTTGGTTGCTGTTTCGCTCAGCACCATTAATTGTTCGATTCTTAGGTCAAACCGGCATTAACGTCATTACTCGTATCATGGGTTTGATTTTGGGCGCTTTAGGCATTGAATTTATCGCCAATGGTCTACGTAACCTCTTTCCTGGGTTAGCTTAATCATTTGGTGAAAGAGGCTTTAGCAGTGGGGAGCGTCCTCTTTGTTGTAATGATGATCGCTAAAAAGGCTGACGTATTCACGTCAGCCTTTACTTTTTACTAAAGTGCCGGATCAGAAATTAGAGCATTTCCGACACTAACACAACCTCGCACTATTCACTTTTCTCGGCAAGAATAATACGCAAAGTACGACGAAGTGGCTCAGCCGCACCCCACAGCAATTGGTCACCAACGGTAAAGGCATTTAAGAAATCATCACCCATGGCCATTTTGCGCAAGCGGCCAACAGGGACTGATAGCGTGCCAGTGACTTTGGCTGGTGTCAGTTCGACGGCCGTGATGTCACGATCATTTGGAATAACCTTAACCCAATCATTGTGCGTAGCGATCATCTCTTCAATCTCATCCATCGGTACGTTTTGCTTGAGCTTAATGGTAAGGGCTTGAGAGTGGCAGCGCATTGCACCGATTCGGACGCACGTGCCATCGATTGGTACAGGTGCATTTTGGAAACCAAGGATCTTATTCGCTTCCGCGCCAGCCTTCCACTCTTCTTTACTCTGACCATTATCGCGCTTCACATCGATCCATGGGATCAATGAGCCCGCCAAAGGAACACCAAACTTGTCCGTCGGGAACTGGGCAGAACGCATGGTATCTGCGACTTTCTTATCGATATCCAAGATAGAACTTGAAGGGTTTGCCAATTCAGAACTGACTGAGTCGTTAATTACTCCCATTTGAGAAATCAGCTCACGCATGTTTTGCGCACCCGCACCAGAGGCGGCTTGATACGTCATCGCGCTTGTCCACTCAACCAAGCCCTTTTCAAATAAACCACCAAGGCCCATTAGCATTAAGCTAACGGTACAGTTACCGCCAACAAACGTGTTGGTGCCAGCATGAATACCTTGTTGGATTTGACTTAGGTTAACAGGATCTAACGTAATGATTGAATCTTGCGCCATACGCAGTGTTGATGCCGCGTCAATCCAGTAACCTTTCCAACCTGCTTGACGTAGTGCTGGGTATACTTGCTCTGTGTAGCTTCCGCCTTGACAAGTGATCACTGCATCTAGCTGTTTGAGGCTCTCAATATCAAAAGCATCTTGTAGTAATCCAGTATCTTTGCCCAAATTTGGAGCTGGGATACCAACTTGAGATGTGCTGTAAAATACCGGCTCGATAAGATCGAAATCTTTTTCTTCTACCATGCGTTGCATCAGGACCGAACCTACCATGCCGCGCCAACCGACTAAACCTACTCTCATTCTCAACTCTCCATGTAATCTAATTCAAAGGGAATACACCAATATTCATTGTTCGAAACAAAATCTCAAGGGAAATCGCGTTAAACGGTCAAATTTCAGTCACATCTAATCATTTACTTGATCAAAGATAAATTTGGCTGATTTTATCGCCGTTGTTATCTGGTTTTACCTAAAAGCATCAAGATGAAACAACGCCGAAAAACTCGTGCCACAAGTCATTTACATTACAAAACATTTCATTTTATTAAATTTAACCTAATACGACATTTTAGTCTGCATTTTAAACATAAAAAAGACTCAAATCACAGCAATTGGACATTTTCTCGAAATAATATCCTAGCTACTGTAAAGTGCATCCTACTAAAAAAATGGGCTCACACCCTTTCTACATAAAACTCATTTGCTTGTATGCACTCATAACACTAATTAAGAGGCTCCTCATGACACAACACTCCCCACGCCTGCCTAGCTTGTTGCAGGTTGTTGTCTCACTTGGGTTATTTCTTCTGCTTGCGTTCTCGTTCACCGCGAAGCTTGATCTCCCAATTCAACTGGCTTTGTATATTGGCTGGTTCATCATTATCGTTCTTGGCATTCGTTTAGGTCATCAATACAAAGATCTCGAAGCGGCGGCACTTAATGGTATATCAAACGGTTTAGGCGCAGTATTGATCCTATTGGCAGTTGGTGCTTTGGTCGGCACTTGGATTTCGGGTGGTATTGTGCCGACCATCATTTACTACGGTCTGAAAGCGATTCATCCCTCTATTTTCCTTCTCGCGACTATGATTATCTGTTCGTTGACTGCACTGGCAACTGGTACTTCTTGGGGGGCTGCTGGTACTGCTGGTATTGCCATGATGGGTATTGGTCAAGGCCTTGGCGTCCCTGCACCAATTACCGCTGGTGCCGTACTGTCAGGGTGTTATTTCGGCGACAAAATGTCTCCACTGTCGGATTCAGTAATTTTGGCTTCTTCTATGTCAAATGTTGAGGTCATGGAGCACATTAAAGGCATGCTGCCAGTGGCGCTAATTAGCTACATCATCACTGGTATTATGTTTACCGCATTTGGTTTCCACTATGCAGGTAACGTAGATATGTCCCAAGTGCAATCGGTTATCCAAGCCATGGAACAACAATTCTACATCACGCCTTATTCGTTCGTTCCAGTCATTATCGTATTGGGTCTTTTGGCCATGCGTATGCCTTCATTCCCAGTGATTAGCTTTGGTTCTCTGTTAGGTATTATCTGGGCGGTGATGATCCAAGACGTCAATTTCCTTCAAGCATTCAACACCGCATGGGCACCGTTTGAAATAGAATCTGGCATTGGCTTTATTGACTCTATTCTAAACCGTGGCGGCATGTCCTCAATACTTGGCTCTGTCGCAGTGATCGTATTTGGTCTTGGTTTTGGTGGTCTGCTTGATAAAGTCGGTGTGCTTGAAACCATTGCTAAACTGTTTGAGAGAAGAGTTCAAAGCGCCGGTTCACTGGCCACCAGCACGATTGGAACTGCGTTTATGGGTAACGTTTTTGGTTCTGCAATGTATGTATCTTTAATTTTAACGCCAAAAATTTGCGCTAAAAACTACGATCGCTTGGGCTACAAACGTAAAAACCTATCGCGCAATGCTGAATTTGGCGGCACGTTGACTTCAGGCATGGTGCCTTGGAGTGATAATGGTATATACATGGCGAGTATTTTAGGTGTGGCGACGCTGTCTTATGCTCCGTTTATGTGGTTGAGCTTCGTTTGTATTATCGTCACTATCGTCACTTCATACATGGGCTGGTTCGTCGATAAATGTGAACCAACCGCTGAGGCGAGTGAAGAAGAGCAAACGCAATTAGCCAATCAAACCGTTTAATATCTGAAGCGCCTCCTATGAGGCGCTTTGTTATTTTAGGATTGATGACTTTGTAAAAATTGCTCACTTTCATCAATCGCTCGATCAAGTCGCAGCTTAAGCTCTTTCATCACCGAATCGCTCGGCTGTTGGCCCGATTTGATCGCAAGTTCTACTTCTCCAGCGACTTCACGTAACTTCATCGCAGCCAAATTGCCCCCTACCCCTTTTAAACTATGTGCCTTGCGCTGTGCATCTTGAGGGGCATCCCTGAGTAATTGCTGTATTCTTTCAGCGTCACCAGTATGATCTTCGATGAAGACCTCCAATAACATGCAAACAGACTCGATATCATTGCTTAGAGAATCAAGCATTTTATCAAAATCGATCTCCGTTTGATCTTTTAACTCCGTCATCGCCATCTTCTCCACATTTTCAGACACAGATTCAACCGCCTCAAACCGTGGTGGTGTCGTTACAAGTGACTTGCTGGTTTTTTTTACAGGCTGGGAGTAACGTAGGCTATAAGCCATCAAACCAACAAGCAGACAAAGGGTCAGTAAAGTTATCCCACCAGCCATCAGAATATAATTAGTGAGCAAACTATTGAACGCAATACGTTGTGCGTTGACCTGAGCGTAAACATCGTGATTCATGAGTTTTTTTAATATGTACTGACTCTGAGCATAACCACTCAGTACTTGCGAAACCTGCGCCAATGCTGATTGCAAATCTTCGGCCTGCTGAGCAGGCAGTGTTTCACTAAAAGTATAGATATCATCAAGCTCACGATAAATTGCGGGATTAGAGTCATTTTCACTAAAAATGGCATCCAGTACGTTAGTGGCCAATTTAAGATACAGCTGTAAAATCTCAGGCTCAAATTGATACTTTGTGCGCATCGTGCGCATCGCTTCGACCAACATCAATAGATTTATATTGTTATCCAAGTAGATTTGAGTCTGCTCAATATAGCGATCTGTGGTGTAAAACAGCTGCTGTGTATCAGGCACGAACCAGTAGTCTTGGCCGTGAGCCTCTATTTGCAACCGAAGCGCATAGACTAATTGCAGGTCGAGAGACTCAACATCGGCACGCTTAATTCGTGACGGTGCATCAAGTGACAATGACTCACGAAGGCCTTGCAGAGCACTATCGAGTTCATAAATTTGTTCTTTGGTTGTGAACGTAGAACGGTAATTATTGGCAATCAGTAACATACTGATCAGCCAAAGGATCACTAGCCCCGCTCCAAGTTTGAGTGTCTTGCCACCCATGCTCATCCTTAAAAAATATAAATTCCCTTTAATACAAGCATATACATTGTGGCGCAGAAGTGGAGGACTAACGACAAAAATGTTGCGGTTAGTCCTTGGGTGATGAGGTTATTTATTGCGTGTCAGTTGATCGCGCAAGTTAGGTGGTGTGCCCTTAATGGTTAAGGTATCGGTTTCTGGATCGTAGAATACACGTTCACCCATCAGCAAACTGTCGAAGCTGATATTTAAGCCACCGCCCGCTCCGACATACTTTGTTAGTTTACGTACCGTGGCGCGATCAGCAGGAAAGCTCTCTTCCAACTCATAGCCTTGAGCTTGGGTATAGTCGAGAAAACTTGTGCCATCTTGTGATGGTGGTAATCCACCGGACAATTCACGAACCTGCACTTCATCGCCCACTTTGATCTGTTCATTGCAATAATCCGCAACTTGTTTCTTGTAACTGATCACTTCGTCTTTTTCGAGCTTTGAATCGGCACAGAAATCATCAACAGCTTGCATCAATACTTGGTTTTGTTGTTTGGTATCTAAACCAACTTCCGCTTGGAGAAAATCTAGGAAGAAGTCCGCCACTTTACGGCCGACACGACCTTTAATGTAAGCCAAGTAACGATTGGATTGTTTGTCGGTAGCATAACTGGTTAAATCGATGCGTGCGGCAATGTCCATCTTGCTCAAATCAAGGTGATCGGTCGCGCTAATATCTAGGCCTTCGGTCACTTTCAAGCTCTGGTTCGATGGGATAATCGCCACGAATAAATAGTCCGTGGCTAAAGATTGATATTCCGCAATGACGAGAATACCTTCATCAGCAAATGGGTATTTGGCTAGCTCGTTTTTGAGACGATTGGCACTTAATTGTGAGAAGTCATAAAAGCTTTGCTTTTCTTGACGTAAATCTTGCAACCACAACTGAAATTCGCTGTCAGACTTAAAGCTGCCAAAACCTTTGCCGGCTTTTGAATGAAATACTCGATGAAGCTCAGCAACCAGATTTTCAGTTGCAGCATCATTGGCAAGAGATTCAGCACGAAAGTTGACAACGAGTTCATCTGAATCGTTTTTTTGTAATTGGTGAAGGATAACGTTAGAGAGATGAAGGCTCATGATGAAATTTATCGCTGCGTAGGTTTCAGTTGCGTGGCATTGTAGGTTATCATAAGCCGCTTTACTATCATCATTAGAGTCTTTATGCCGATTACATCTAAATACAGTGACGCAAAAGTAGAACGCATCCTAGCGGAAGTTGCTGCTGTACTTGAAAAACATTCAGTTGGTCCAGATCTTGCGTTAATGATTGCAGGCAATATCGCTACCAATGTCTTAAATCAAGATGTTGGGGCTTCACAACGCAAAGCAATTGCTGAAAAATTCGCACAAGCACTTGTTTCTTCAGTTGAAGAATAAAACACCACAATAATAACGGATAATAGAACACTGACATGGTCGATAACGGAAACACATACGGCGAACGCGTGTCGCGTTTAGTGGGTTGGGGGCATTGGTTTGCCTTTTTCAACATCATTGCGGCAATGCTTATTGGAACCCGTTATATCACTCAGTCACCCTGGCCAGAAACTTTGCTCGGCCAGCTTTATCTTGCGGTATCTTGGGTTGGTCATTTTGGCTTTCTGGTTTTCGCTCTTTACTTGCTAGTTCTATTCCCGCTGACATTCGTCATACCGTCACGCAAGCTGTTCCGTTTGCTGGCGGTCTGTTTTGCTACCGTTGGCTTAACGATACTATTGGTCGACACTCAGACCTATCAAACCATTAACTTGCACCTAACGCCTGTGGTATGGGAAGTTTTGTTTAGCGATGAAAGCTCAAGAATAAGCACCGATCTTCAGCACTTGTTTGTTGTACTACCTCTGATCTTTTTACTGCAATTGGCCTTATCAGAGTGGGTATGGCGTAAACAACGTAAACTGTCTCACAAACATGTTGGACGCCCTATCTCTGCACTGTTTTTTGTCAGCTTTATCGCCAGTCACCTAGTTTACGTTTGGGCTGACGCCTATTTTTACAATCCAATTACCGCCCAACGCGCCAACTTCCCGCTCTCTTATCCGATGACAGCAAAGTCGTTCATGGAACGCCATGGACTGCTTGATCGCGAAGAGTATCTGCAGCGTCTTGAGCAAAATCAAGACAGTATCGAGTTGGTTCGTTACCCGCTAGAACACATTGAATTTAACCGCCGCGCTAACCCACTCAATATCATGATTGTTAGTGTCAATAACCTGCGTAGCGATGTATTAACCGAAGCATCGATGCCCGCCATGCATCAGTTCGCTAATAGCCACCAGAATTTCACTAATCATTACAGTTCGAGCAATGACTCATTTGGTATATTTGGTCTATTTTATGGCCTACCAAGTAGCTACGCGAGCAGCATTAGGACTCAAGGCTCGAAACCCATTCTTATCGATACACTGATCGATAAGAACTATCAATTCGGCTTATTTAGCGGCGATAATTTTGACGAGCCTCTCTATGGCGAGACCGTATTTCGTGGCATGAGCTTCAACGGTATCGCTTTTAACGATACCGAATCAGCAGACTCGCAAGCCATCAATGCTTGGGCCAAATGGGCACAGCAACAAGGTAAAAAGCCTTGGTTTAGTTACCTAGAGCTCACCACCGTCGACAGTTTTACGGCTTACAGTGACACCAATAAAAATCAGTCTGCTGAAGAGAAACTGAAAGCGGGATATCTTAAGTCCGTGGCGACAGCCGACCTTGAAATCAAGACCGTTCTTGAGCAGATTAAAGCGTTAGAGCTTGAAGACAATACCGTGGTGGTTATCACATCCAACCATGCGACGGAATTTAACGAAACAGGGTCTAATAGCTGGGGGTCAAACTCCAATTTCAGCCAATATCAGCTAAAAGTCCCGATGGTTATTCAATGGCCAGGAAAAATCGCCGCCGAATATCAGCACAGAACCAGTCATCTCGATTTATCGGTAACGATTCTGCAAGACTTATTAGGCGTCTCATCGAATCCAAACGATTTTAGTAGTGGACGTAACCTGTTTGATGAGCGTAATCGTCGTTGGATTTTAGCTGGTGATTCACGTGAGCTGGCATTGATTACGACCAAGAACACCACGGTAATTGATAAATTTGGTAACTACAAATTATACGATGCCAACTATCAGCGCTTACAAGATGATAACCCGACCTTGCCGGTCTTAATGCAAGGTTTGACTGAACTGCAACGTTTTTACGCTAAAAGCAACTAAATCATAATGTTATGGGATTGACCCAGGGCCACTTTATGTTTAGATTATAGGTATCGGATATTAGCGCAGCTTGGTAGCGCACCACTCTGGGGGAGTGGGGGTCACTGGTTCGAATCCAGTATATCCGACCAATCACACCTGAAAAAGAGAGCTTCGGCTCTCTTTTTTGCTTTTCGAGGATCAGCATTTGCGCACAAGCATAATTGCGACGATCACCACGATATTTTATTTGTAGCGTCGATCATCGTAATGAGCCTCAACGCCGCCTCTCGCCCAAATCCACTAGGAAAAGTGTAAAAATTAGTCATTCGAACTCATTTTTAAAGCCAAGCGCTTAATAATGAATCAATCGTTACATATAGGGGTTTACAAGTTTTCTCAACCCCTATATTATCCGCCCCATACGGAGAGATGGCTGAGTGGTTGAAAGCACCGGTCTTGAAAACCGGCATACGTTAATAGCGTATCTAGGGTTCAAATCCCTATCTCTCCGCCACATTCAAGCCCTTGATTTATCAAGGGCTTTTCTCGTTTTAAGACAATCAAATGTCACCTAATACACATAGGTGATACATATGTATTTGATTAAATTGAGCAATAACGTGTTTTATACACGTATTTCAACTCCCGTTATGTTACAAACTTCTCTTGGGTATCCGAGGGAAATTCGTCTCTCACTTCTGACTAAACACCGTAGGCTAGCTTCTAAGCGGAATTCTCAACTTTCTGGCGTAATCCACACTTTGTACGAGCAAGCACTCACTGAGAGGATTCCTTACGCCAGTTTTAAAATGGACCTTGATGCTCAAGTAGCAAAGGTTCGCCAGCAGTTTAGCTCTAACCTTCTCAAGGTGGATAACCCACAATCAAAATGTACAATAGTTAGCATTAATAATGAGGCAAGGATAAAGGTTCAACCTGCTCCTGCTCCTGCTCCTGCTCCTGCTCCTGCTCCTGCTCCTGAAGTAAGCGTAAACCGTAATCTGGCTGACAGACAAGTACTCATCACCGAGTTAGGCAACTTTATCCATAGTAAACGCTTGGAAAAAGTGACACCACTGACTCTGACGCAGTTGAATCAGCGTTGTACCAATTTCTTGGATTATCTGACCAAGCAAAACGTCAGCTTATCTGCCAAAGCTGCCACCACCTACAGAGATCACTTGATTGAAAAAGGATTAAGCTGCAAAACGGTAAAAGAATACATTTCAGCTAACAAACAGTTCTTTGATTACTGCGAACAGATCGAACTCATTGATAAAAATGTCTTCAAAGCCATAAAAGCACCGAAGACTCGTGGTACAAAAGCATCACAGCAACGTGACCGCTGGCAGTTGAAAGAGATCAAAAAGCTATTCTCCAGCTCTGAATTTCGTAAAAAAGACGCTCAGTTTCAGTGGACAACTAAACTGCAAATTTACCAAGGATGCCGCCCTTCAGAGGTTTGTCAATTAACAACCCATAATATCCAAATGATTGATGGTGTCCCATGCATCTCGATTTCTGATTCCGAAGCAGATCAGAGGCTAAAAACGACCAATGCTTTCCGCATTGTCCCCTTGCACAATCAATTGATAAAAGAAGGGTTTCTTGATTATGTGCAAGAGCGCCGAGAGCAAAAGCAGAAACAGTTGTTTAACTATAAACCACATGGCGAGAATAAAGATTGGTCATTTCGATACCGCACTAACTTAGGAAAATTACAAACAGCAATTGGAATGAAGCCGAATGCTCGACCAACGTCTTACTCATTCCGACACACTTTTATCGATGAGTTAAAGATTGCTGATACACCTGAGCATGTCGTTGCGGAGATCGTTGGTCATGCTCACCCTAACATTACGTATGGTCGCTATGGAAAACAAGCTCAAATTCAGCAATTACATGATGCTGTTAACAAATTCCCATGTCTGGAGGTGAGCGATGCGTAAACTAGCGAATTTTGAGCTTCAAGCCGTGACAGAAGCGTTGGAACATGCAGATTTCACTCAAGAATATGATTTTACGCATCTAGTCAGTTGTGGAATAAACATCGAACATATCCGCCGAGTTTATCGCCTTAAGTTGTCCTTAAAACGTAACCCCTCTAGAACGATTTTTGATGAACTAGACAGTGTCTATTTAATTTATTCCACTATAGAGTCATTTAGCCAGCTAAAACTAATATTGGGTTATGAATTGCAAGATGATGAACAAGAACGTGAGGATAAGCTTCTGTTCCTAATGCACTTTCTTGAACAGCATGGAATGCGACTTCAAACGAATGGAATCCAAGTACCATTCTCAGTTTTCGTCAATTTGATGTAGAGAGTTGTTATGGATGATAATCAACTAATAGACAATGCTCTGACTTTAGATACTTTTGCCATGGTTAGAATTGTGAACGATGGGGATGCTTGGGTTCAATATGGTGACAATATTAAAATCGTTACCAGAGCGAAAGCAGCAAATATCACGGCGGAAGTACTTAAAGTCATTGCAAAAGAGCTGAATAGACAAGAGTAGTAACATCGATACATGGCGGCTTCTGCCGCCTATTTTAAAATAATACAGAATCTAGCCGTTCAGAACCTAAATAAAGTGACATAAACTATTTCGAGTAAGGTGATAATTTACAAGATCAAGATTAATTATTAAAATACAATTAGTTAGAATCACTCCACTTTGCTTTTATGCCGCATTTCGTCTTGTTGAAATGCCGTATTTATTCCTATTGGCAACATGGTAAGTTATACTGAAGACAATATGTAAGCGAAGGAGGTTCAAATGACAGCCGTTGAATGTATTTATCAAAAGATAAAACGCTCTAGACGTTACGTCTTTGAACGTAAAGACTTTGATGATGTAGCAAGCTACGACCAGGTTGGACGAGCGCTAAGACAACTAGTTAAACAAGGTGATTTGATTAAGATTGGCTACGGTCTGTATACCAAAGCCAAACTCAACAGCCTAACGGGTAAACCTATGCCTACACACCCTGGCGGTACTGATGCTCTGATGCGTGAAATTTTGAAGATGAAAGGCGTCGATTTTGAAATGGATAGCCTCTCTTGGCAAAGCCTTTCAGGTCAGAGTACTCAAATCCCTTCATCCGTCCAGTACTCATGGAACCCAAAGCAATTTAATCGCAAATTAGTCGTAGGTAACAGAGTACTTAATTCACAAAATTGACGATGAAAAAACTAAAACAACAATTCTTAGAGGTTTCCGATGCTTTAGCACTCGGAAACCCAGCGATCATTGAAAAAGATTATTGGGTCGTCGCTTTACTTGCGGAGCTTGAAGCACTCTCAGTTGAAACACACAAACTGGTTTTCTCAGGTGGTACGGCACTTGCCAAATCTGATGTCAAAATACTCCGTATGTCAGAAGATGTAGATATTAAACTCATTCCTTCACAGGAGTTTGTCGCCTTAAGCCGTGGTAAAAAAAAGGCTTTACGGAAAGCATTGGTTGAGCAAATCGAAGCGAGAATCGCACAATCAGGTCACTTTGCTATCGAAGATAAATTAGTACGTGACGAATATCGATATGTGGAATATGAGCTTAAATATCCTCAACAATTTAGCCAAGCTCCTTGCTTGCGTCCAATTATCAAGCTTGAGTTAATGGAAACGATTTCTCTTCATGCGATAGAAGAACGCTCCATACAATCGTTGGTTTCAGAACTTTACCAGCAATCAAGAGAAGTCAACGCGTTTGCTTGCGTTTCTATTCAGGCAACTTTGGTGGAAAAAGTTCTTTCTATGCTCCGCCGTACCATGTTGGTCAAGCGTGACTCGGAGCGAAACGATGATGCCACTTTGGTTCGTCACATTTACGATGTTCACTGTATCGATATCGCGGAAAAAACTACTAGCGAAACACTCGCACCACTTTTTCACACGGTTTTACAAGAAGACATCCAACGTTTTGGCAACCAACATGCCGAGTTTGTTGCAGATCCTGTCAATGAATTGAATCTCGGGTTACAAGAATTAGAGAGTAATCCCCTCTTTCGACAACGTTTTGATGACTTTGTAAAACCAATGGTATTTAACCCACAACCACACGATTTTGATACGTGCTTTGCTTCATTTAAACGAATTGCGAAGTCAATGATAACAACCATTTAGAGTAAAAAATGAATAAACAACAGCTTGCCGCCAAAATTTGGGAATCGGCGAACCAGATGCGTTCTAAAATTGAAGCCAACGACTACAAAGATTACATTTTGGGCTTCATCTTCTATAAGTTCTTGTCTGATAAACAAGTTCAGTTCTTACTCCAAAATGACTTTGATAACGAATTGATTTCAAAGGTAAGTGAAGCGGATGCCGACACAGTTAAGTTTGTCCAAGATGAACTAGGTTACTTCATTGCATATGACAACCTGTTTTCAACGTGGGTCAATGACGGTAAAGACTTTGACATTGCGTATGTTCGTGATGCTTTGTCTGCTTTTAGTCGATTGATTAACCCTGATCACAAAGACTTGTTTGATGGCATTTTTACCACTCTCGAAACAGGCTTAAGTAAACTGGGGGAAAGTGCCGCAGCGCAAACCAAAGCGGCAATGAGCTTAATCCATCTTATCAATGACATCCCGATGAAAGGTAAGCAAGATTATGATGTGCTTGGCTTTATCTACGAGTATCTAATCAGCCATTTTGCAGCAAATGCGGGAAAAAAAGCAGGTGAGTTTTATACGCCTCATGAGGTTTCCGTCCTGATGTCTGAGATCATGGCTGAACACCTGAAAAATCGTAAAGATATTCAGATATATGACCCAACAAGTGGTTCTGGTTCATTATTGATTAACATTGGTCAATCAGTAGAAAAACGCCTTGATGCGCAAAACAACATTCGCTATTACGCTCAAGAGCTAAAGCAAAACACTTACAACTTAACTCGCATGAACCTGTTCATGCGCGGAATTTTGCCAAACAACATAATCACTCGTAATGCCGATACTTTGGAAGATGATTGGCCGATTGATAACGAGAAAACCCATGAACCGATGCGTGTGGATGCAGTGGTGTCAAACCCTCCTTACTCGCAAAAATGGGATCCTGAATTTAAAAACAAAGACCCCCGTTATGCACCGTTTGGCTTAGCACCAAAAACTAAAGCTGACTATGCATTCTTACTGCATGATCTGTATCACCTCAAGCCAGATGGTATCATGACCATCGTTTTGCCGCATGGCGTCCTATTTCGTGGCGGTGATGAAGGTAAGATCCGCGAGAACTTAATTGAGAAAAACCATATTGATGCCATTATAGGTTTACCTTCGAATATCTTTTTTGGTACAGGTATTCCAACTGTTATTTTGGTGCTAAAGCGGATTCGAACAAGTGATGATGTACTGATTATTGATGCATCAAAAGGCTTCATTAAAGACGGTAAAAATAACAAACTACGTGCTTGTGACATCAGGCGCATTGTCGATACCGTGAGTGAACGCCAGCCCCAAGAAAAGTATGCAGCATTGGTCAGCCGCGATACTATTCGTGCAAATGGCTACAACCTTAATATCCCTCGTTATGTTGATTCTTCTGAAGAAACTGAAAGCTGGGATATCTATGCCTCAATGTTTGGGGGGATTCCTAACAATGAGTTGGAAAGCTTGGCTCACTATTGGCAAGCGATGCCTAACCTTAAAGAGAGTTTATTCTCGCCAACGTCTAGTGAGTACTCGGCTTTAAAAGTCGCCGACGTCAAAGCAGCAATTGATCGCCATAGCGATGTTAAACAATTCAAAGCGCAGTATCACCAAGCGTTTGGAGGTTTTGAAGCTTACCTTAAACAAAGCTTGATTACGGAGTTGCTACAGGTTAAGCGTTCTCAGCAACAAGATATCTTAAGTACCGAGATATTTACACGCTTAAAGGGTATTCCATTAATTGACAAATACGACGCTTACCAATTGTTAGATGACCACTACAATGGCAGCTACTCAATGCTGACCTTGAAATGATCCAAACAGAAGGTATAGAAACCTGTAAAGTCGTTGAACCTCATATGGTGACTAAAAAACAAAAAGGTAAAGACGTTCAAGTACAGGATGGATGGCTTGGTCGCATTTTCCCATTTGAGCTGGTAGAGAAGACTTACCTCACCGAGGAGGCTGCCAAAATCCAAGCGATAAATGAACGTCTGCAAAGTATCGATGCTGAGATTCAAGAACTGTTTGATTCATTAAGTGAAGAAGAAAAAGAAGCTGAGTGTGTCAATGAAGATAAAACAGGCTTTATCAATGCCCTTCTCAACAAAGAAGTAAAACAGATTAAGGATGATAAGAAAAAAGGCGAGACTTTTGCTAAAGATAGCTTCGAAACCAAGCTCTTGACAGTGGCTAAACTCCAGACAGAAGAAAAAGCGCTGAAAAATAACCTCAAAGAGCAAAGTGAAGCGCTTCTAGAGGCAACTCGTACTAAAATTCTTAACCTAACTCCAGACGAGATAGATCACTTGCTGTTGCTTAAATGGGTAAAACCGATAGTGGAATCATTAAACCAACTACCTGATCTGATGTTGCAGCAACTCACGAGCAAGCTACAAGCACTAGCTGGAAAATATGCTCAAACTTACAGCGATATTGTTCGTGAAGCTAAAGTGGTCGAACAGCGTTTGGTTACTATGATGGGCGAACTTCAAGGTAATGAGTTTGATGTGAAAGGCTTAAAAGAACTACAACAGTTTCTAAAAGGTGATACGCATGGTGAGTGAAGTGAAATTACTACAACCTCGCTTGCGTTTTGTTGACTTTCATGATGATTGGACTCAGCAACGAATTGGCTCCATCCTTACGGATATATCTCGACCAGTTCAGTTGCTAGACAATGAGTTATATCAGTTAGTTACAGTAAAGCGCCGCAATGAAGGCGTTGTACCTAGGTCTGTTGTCAAAGGTAAAAATATTTTAGTAAAAAACTATTTTGCTATTAAGGCTGGCGACTTTCTAATTTCAAAGCGTCAAGTTGTTCACGGTGCGAACGGTATTGTTCCAGAATCTTTGGATAATGCCGTTGTATCAAACGAATATCTTGTAGTAACAGACAATCAAAAAATAACTGCTAAATTTTGGAGCACGATTTCCAAAAGGCCAGAAATCAAAAAACTGTATTTCATTAGCTCATACGGTGTAGATATTGAAAAACTAGTTTTTGATATCGCTGACTGGAAAGAAAGATCTATCCTAATTCCAGAGCTAAATGAACAACAGAAAATCACCGATTTCTTCCAAAACCTAGACCAACAAATAAAACTGCATCAAGACAAACACAATAAGTTACAGCAGTTAAAACAGGCTATGTTAAGTAAAATGTTCCCGAAAGCTGGACAAAAAGTACCAGAAGTACGCTTTGCTGGGTTTAGTGATAGTTGGGAAGAAAAGCTCTTATCAGCCATTTGTACCAGAACATATGGAGGAGGAACTCCAACTACATCCAACTCTTCGTATTGGGGAGGTGAAATACCTTGGATTCAATCTTCAGATTTAAATGAAAAGTCAATTACATCAAAACCTAAAAAATCAATAACATATATTGGTTTAAAAAACTCTGCCACTAAGCTAGTCCCTTCTAATTCTATTGCAATTATAACACGTGTTGGTGTCGGTAAACTGGCCTTAATGGATAAACCTTATGCAACAAGTCAGGATTTTTTATCTTTAAGCAACTTAAAAATTGGTGGTTTGTTTGCTACGTATTCGCTCAAAAAGTTGCTAGGAAAAATAATACATTCCGTGCAAGGAACTTCAATTAAAGGAATAACCAAAGATGAATTACTATCAAATAGCATTATGGTTCCAGTTAGCATAGAAGAACAAGAAAAAATTGGCCAATATTTCCAAAATCTCGATAACTTAATTGCGCTCCAGCAACAAAAGATCGATAAGTTAAAGAACATTAAACAGGCCTGCCTTGGAAAAATGTTTGTTTAACAACACTTTAAGATGTAAATGTCTAAATGATCACAGCCATCGCGCTGTGATCTCTTTATGATTTTATTTTCCAGTTTGAGCCCTGCTTATAAGCCGCCCTATACGTAAGGAAACCTTGTGACCTACACCAGTGAAGCCCAATTTGAACAAGATGTTATTACCGAACTTTGCAAAAAAGGATGGGAAGATCATGTGCTTAGGAATCTTACTGAAGATGACCTGCTGCACAACTGGGCTAATATCCTGTTTCAAAATAACAACACGATTGACCGTCTCAACAATGCACCTTTGACCAAAAGTGAGATGCAACAGATTGTTGAACAAATCATTCAGTTAAAAACGCCGCTCAAGCTCAATGGCTTTATCAATGGTAAAACGGTTTCAATCAAACGTGATAACCCCGCAGATGAACTGCATTACGGCAAAGAAATCAGCTTACATATTTATGATCGCCAAGAAATAGCCGCAGGAAAAAGCCGATACCAAATCGTTCAACAACCTCGCTTTACCCGTAAAAGCGCAGTGCAGCACGACCGAAGAGGTGACTTGGTACTGTTAATTAATGGTATGCCTGTTATCCATTTGGAGTTAAAACGTTCTGGCGTACCTGTGATTGAGGCTTGTAATCAGGTAGAGAAGTATACACAAGAAGGCCACTTCAGCAGTGGTATCATGGCGTTAGTGCAAGTGTTCGTCGCCATGAACCCAGAAAAATCACTCTATTTTGCCAACCCAGGTATCGATGGCACGTTTAACCATGATTACTATTTTCAGTGGGCAAACAGTAACAATGAGCCTGTTAACCGCTGGCATGATGTCATTGCTGATTTATTGTCTATCCCTATGGCTCACCAGTTGATAGGCTTCTATACCGTTGCAGATAACGCTGATGGTATTCTCAAAGTGATGCGTAGCTATCAATATTATGCCGCGAATGCCATTTCGAAAAAGGTCAGTAGCCTTGACTGGTCAATCAAGAACAAAGGCGGTTACATCTGGCATACCACAGGGTCAGGAAAAACAATGACCAGTTTTAAATCGGCGCAGCTTATCGCCAATTCAGGTGATGCTGATAAAGTTGTGTTCCTGGTGGATCGCATTGAATTAGGCACACAGTCATTGGAAGAATACCGAAGCTTCGCAGAAGCCACTGACGATATTCAAAGCACTGAGAATACTTATGTCTTGATCGATAAACTCAAGAGCACCAAGCCTAGCAACTGCTTAATTGTTACGTCGATTCAAAAGATGAGCAACATTCATGATGAAGGCCAGTTGCAGACTGCTGACATCGATTTAATCAATCAGAAACGTATTGTGTTTATTGTTGATGAAGCCCATCGTTCCACTTTCGGCGATATGCTCACCACGATCAAAGCCACCTTTCCTAATGCCGTCTTCTTTGGTTTTACTGGGACTCCGATTCAAGAAGAAAACCAGAAAAAAGACAGTACAACCAGTACGATTTTTGGTGATGAACTCCATCGCTATAGTATTGCTGACGGCATCCGTGATGGTAACGTTTTAGGCTTTGACCCCTATAAAATCATGACGTACCTAGATAGCCACTTACGCCAAGCGATTGCATTAGAGAAAGCCAAAGCACTAGACGTGAATGAAGTTTTTGCAGATCCAGCCAAAACTAAAATTTACGATAAGTATATGGATAGTGCACGAGTGCCAATGGCAACTTGTGAAATTAATGGGAAAACCGTCAGAGGGATTGAGGATTTACTTCCATCAACTCAATATGATAGCATCGAGCATAAGCAAAAAGTTATTGATGATATTCTAGCCAACTGGCCTCGCTTTAGTCGTGCAGGTAAGTTTCACGCAATATTTGCTACTCATAGCATTCCTGACGCATTAGAGTACTACCGTTTATTCAAGCAGCAAGCACCGCAGCTCAAAATTACCGCGCTGTTTGACCCCAACCTAGACAATAAAGGTGGAGCTGTAGTTAAAGAAGCGGCATTAGTTGATATAATAACGGATTATAATCAAGCATTTAACACGACTTATACGCTACCAACTCACGCACACTTCAAAAAAGACATTGCTGCTCGCCTTGCTCACAAGAAACCATATCAATATATCGAGCACCATCCTGATCAACAGTTAAATCTTTTAATAGTGGTGGATCAAATGTTGACAGGGTATGACTCTAAATGGGTGAACACCTTATATCTCGATAAAACTCTTGAGTATGCGAACATCATTCAAGCTTTCTCGCGTACCAACCGTTTGTTTGGCTTAGATAAGCCTTTTGGCAATATTCGCTACTATCGCAAGCCACACACCATGGAACAGAACATTAATAAAGCTATTAAGCTTTATTCTGGCGACCGTCCGTATGGTTTATTTGTTGATCGGCTAGAAGATAACTTACACAAGCTAAATGACGTATTTTCTGAAATCGAGGCTCTATTTAACAATGAACAAATAAGCAACTTCAACCAGTTGCCAGCAGACGATGCAGCATGTGGCAAATTTGCTAGTTTATTCAATGAGTTCAATAAATATTTAGAAGCTGCGAAAGTACAAGGTTTCAACTGGCAAGAAGATAGCTATCCGTTTGATGACACGGGTAAAGTAGTTGATGTCGATTTCGATGAATCTCAGTTCCAAGCTCTGCTTCAACGATATAAGGAACTATCTTCTTCAAATGGAAACAATAGTAACTCTCCTGCGGTTCCATACGCTATATCTGGCTACTTGACTGAGCAAAATACGGGGCGAATAGATCATAACTATATGAATGCGCAGTTCACTAAGTTTTTGAAAGAGCTTGATCAACCGAACGTGACACCAGAACAAATGCAGAGAACATTAGATGAATTACATAAGTCATTTGCAACGTTAAATCAGGCAGAACAAAAGCAAGCGCATAAGCTACTGATCGACATTCAGTTGGGGAATATTATTATCGATGCGGGTAAAACCTTCAGGGATTACATCACTAGCGCTCAAGCTGAAGAAGAAGAGCAAGCTTTTCAAGAGATGATTGACGCATTAGGCTTAGATGGAACCCAGGGTGAGATCGCGAACATTTTTTAATCAAATCAATGATCGATTTGACGATCACATTTAG
>NZ_NIVQ01000030.1 GCF_002811245.1 Vibrio salilacus
TACCAAACTGCTCCACCCCGCGTCCGAATTGTATCACCGTTCGGTACGATGAAAACCTGACTTTCTAATAAAGAAAGTGGAGCGACACACGAGGTTCGAACTCGTGACCTCAACCTTGGCAAGGTTGCGCTCTACCAACTGAGCTAGTGTCGCATCAACAACGTTTCCGTCGTTCAGGGCTGCGAATTATAAGAGCATTTTTTTGTGATGCAAGTCCTTCATGCAAAAAAAATGCTTTTTTTTTGCATGTGAGCAAAAAGCGCACAGCAACTGCTTAAATAGCTTGAAATTCACACAAAATACGCGATGGAAAATCATCTCAGTTGCTCACAAGTAACAAAATGGGATGTTGACCTGCCTTTTTAATCATCTCCATCGCAGTGCTGAGTAATTTTATATATAACGGACAGCTCTCTCTTTGATGCGCTCAATCATTAACATGGACGTGATGTGGTATGCACTTTTGCAGTTTTCGTTTCAAAACACCTTTGCTCATCATAGTCATGCTTGCGGTTTCAGGATGCGGATCTCTACCCAAGCCTGTGCGAAACCTTGGAAAAAGCGATGTAGACTTTGTAATGGATACCCATGCGCGTCAACTCAAAATACACATTGCCGAGCTAACGCGTAAGCTGTACGTACGTAACCCAATTCAACTGAGTAAAAACCAACACGCGACCATTGAAAGTCGGATTAAGCAGATTCTCGGGCCTAAAGACCAAATCGAACTACCGCCATTGGTTTTTGATGAGCTTAATGGGTTAACTAGCATTGATGCCATCTTGCTGAGCTTTGAGCAGGATTACGAAGGTGATCGCGTGTTTGCGGCGATGGTAGGGTTAACTGAGATGCTCCGTCGATCTTACGACCACCAGCAAGAGTTTTTTATTGTAGACTCACTTGACGAGCAAACGCTGTACAACAGTGCCAGAAACATCGAAATTTTTGTCTGGCGTCTCTATCACCGCAGGGACGCATTGGGCAATCCACTCATCTTTACCAATGACACCGATGAACAAGGCGGCGATTTTAGCTTTGATCGCTTGTTTACCAAAATGATCACGATCCAAGACATGATGGCGTTGATTGTGGCTGACAAAACCAATCGTAGCATTACCAAAGTCGCCCATGGCGTTGCACAATTTGTCTTCTTGCCCATTCCCTAAAAACACGCAAAGCCGCATTATGGGGTGCGGCTTTGTGAGCAATTTAAATCTGCCTAACAGACTGAAACACGACGACTAGATGCTGAAAATCGTTTCTCGATAGTACTGCAGCTCTGCAATCGACTCGCGGATATCATCCAGCGCTAGGTGGCTACCTTGCTTGCTAAATCCGTCCAAAATCTCTGGTTTCCAACGACGTGTCAGCTCTTTCAGAGTGCTGACATCAATGTAGCGATAATGGAAGTACTGCTCCAACTGCGCCATATGTTTGTACAAGAAACGACGATCTTGGCCTATGCTATTGCCACAAATTGGCGATTTACCTTTGGGTACCCACTGTTCCAGAAACGCGATCGTCTGGCGTATCGCCTCTTGTTCATCAATATTACTGGCTCGAACACGTTCCACCAACCCACTACCTGTATGAGTTGTCGTACACCACTCATCCATTTTTTGCAGCTCTTGTTCAGGTTGATGAATAGCAAGTACTGGTCCTTCAGCTAAAATATTCAGTTCACTATCGGTGACTATGGTGGCGATTTCGATAATTTTGTGAGTTGCCGGGTCTAGCCCTGTCATCTCTAGGTCCACCCAAATTAAATTTTGATCGCTAAAGGACATAAATCGTTGCCTATTGGTTTTGTGCTAAAAGAGGTACTATACCCAAATTCCGATCCCCAAGATAGTTTGAGATAGAAGCTGTCACTCAGGGTTCACTCGATAAATTAAACAATTGAAGTAGAGAAACGTGGCTAAAAAGAAAAAGCTAACCAAAGGTCAGGTCAGACGTGTACGTCATAACCAAAGACGCAAACTCAAACAAGAAGAGACCATTCAATGGGATGAGTCCATGTTGGGGAGTAGCAAAGCAGGCCTGGTTATCACTCGTTTTGGACAACACGCTGACATCGAAGATCTCGACACTGGTGAAGTTCAACGCTGTAATCTTCGCCGTGGTATCGAAACATTGGTCTCGGGTGACAAAGTGATTTGGCGCGCGGGTTTAGAATCGATGGAAGGCATCAGTGGTGTTGTGGAAGCGGTTGAACCTAGAACCTCAGTGCTAACTCGTCCTGACTATTACGATGGCTTAAAACCCGTTGCAGCGAACGTTGATCAGATTGTCATTGTCTCTTCGGTACTTCCGGAACTTTCTCTTAATATCATCGATCGCTACCTCGTTGCCGCAGAAACACTGCAGATTTCACCGCTGTTGGTTTTAAATAAAATCGACTTACTTGAACCACAGCAGTTGAGTGAGTATAAACAGGCGCTAAGTGAGTACCAACGGATCGGTTATAAGGTTTTGTTTGTCAGTAAACAAACCGGAGAAGGCATTGCTGAATTGGAAGCCGAACTGGCCGATCGCATTAATATTTTCGTTGGCCAGTCTGGCGTGGGCAAATCAAGCTTAGTCAATGCGTTAATGCCACAATTCAACATTGAAGAAGGCGCGGTTTCAACCAACTCTGGTTTAGGCCAACACACAACCACCGCCTCTCGCTTGTATCATATTCCGACCGGGGGCGATCTGATTGATTCACCCGGGGTGCGTGAATTTGGTTTATGGCACCTAGAAGCCGAAGAAATTACCAAATCATTTATTGAATTTAGACCTTACCTTGGTGGCTGTAAGTTCCGTGATTGTAAACACAATGACGATCCTGGTTGCGCACTACGCCAGGCGGTCGAAGACGGTGAGATTAACAAAAATCGCTTTGCAAACTATCACCGAATTCTAGAAAGCATGGCTGAGATGAAGGCAAACCGACAGTACTCACGCAACAAAAAAGCCGATTTGTAGCCGCAAATTTGTAAGCAAACACGCGCAACTGCTGACATTTACGAGCAAGTTGAGTAACATCTCGCGCCCAGAAACTCGTCAATCGAACACATAACATTGGAATTGAACACAATGGATAAGATTAAAGTTGGACTGCAATATTGGATCCCACAGCATGGTCTAACACGCCTTATGGGCAAGCTCGCATCCACGCAAGCTGGCGGTCTGACAACAGCAGTCATTCGCTGGTTCATTAAACAATATAACGTCAATATGGCAGAGGCCTTACACTCAGATCCGAAGCACTTCAAGACGTTTAACGAATTTTTTGTTCGTGAGCTCAAGCCTGACGCACGACCAATTACAGATGATGAGTCTGTGATCACCCACCCGGCAGACGCTTGCGTGAGCCAATTCGGTCCGATTACTGATGGTCAGTTGATTCAAGCAAAAGGCCACAACTTTAGCGCACAAGAGCTTTTAGGTGGCGACGGTGCATTAGCCGCTGAATTTGCAGACGGCGAGTTTGCCACGCTTTATCTGTCACCACGTGATTACCACCGTGTGCACATGCCATGTGATGGTACCTTACGTCAGATGATTTATGTTCCTGGCGACCTGTTTTCGGTTAATCCACTCACCGCAGAAAACGTGCCTAACCTGTTCGCACGTAACGAACGTGTCGTCTCTATCTTTGATACTGAGTTTGGCCCTATGGCGCAGGTGCTCGTCGGTGCCACAATTGTTGGCAGTATCGAGCAAGTATGGACAGGCACCGTGACTCCGCCTCGTGGTAACAGCGTGTACAAATGGGACTACCCAGCTCAAGGGAATAACGCCGTTATTCTCAAAAAAGGTCAAGAAATGGGCCGCTTCAAACTAGGTTCAACGGTGATAAACCTGTTTGCCAAAGGCGCGATTGAGTTTGATAAGACGATGCAAAATAGTCAGGTCACTGTGATGGGTACACCATACGCTCATGTAACGTCCACAGAGTCTCAACAAGACTAACTGCCTTTTTCTACCAAAGCTCTAATACTGGCCTCGCTTATGCGGGGCTTTTTTGATTCAAAGCAAATCCACGTGAACAAATTCAACTGTTTATCACAATTCTAGGCTCGGTCGAAGACCTTAATATGATTGTAAATTAATCTATGTATTGGCTTTTGTTTATCACGAGGTAGAATCCGCTATGCTCAAGGTTGAGTCTGGAATTCTAATAAAACTTTTAATCAGTTTCGCGATTCCTATTGGGGTACTATTTATGCCCATCGACTGGATTCCGATTGATGATCTAACCCTCATCCAGCATCGTTTGTTGGCTATCTTCTTGCTCGCGGCATTATTGTGGGTGCTTGAACCTGTTCCGGTGTTCGCAACGTCGATTCTGATCATCGCACTAGAACTGGTGATGATCTCGAATAAAGGGCTGCACCTGTTTCGTACGCCTCCCTCGGGCCACGAGCTCGGCGAGTTGATGAATTACACCGACATTTTTAGCGCCTTCTCATCGCCGATCATTATTCTATTTATGGGTGGTTTTGCCCTAGCGATTGCGGCCTCTAAATACGAACTCGACAACAACCTAGCGCGCGTTTTACTGCGACCTTTCGGCCACCAGCCGAAATTCATCATGCTCGGGTTGATGTTAATTACTGCTGTATTTTCGATGTTTATGTCCAATACCGCGACTACAGTGATGATGTTAGCGCTACTTGGCCCGATTGTGGCCTCAGCTCCGAAAGGTGACATCGGCATCAAAGCTCTGGTGTTGTGTATTCCGATAGCGGCCAATACTGGTGGTATTGCGACACCCATTGGTACACCGCCAAATGCGATCGCATTGCAATATTTGACCGGCGAAAACGCCATCGACTTTCTAACATGGATGATGATGGGGCTGCCCTTTGTTGTTATTCAGTTGACGATCGCTTGGTTCTTATTGCAAAAACTGTTTCCTTCTTCACAGCCGACCATGACGTTGAAACTCGACGGTCAATTTCAAAAAAATTGGCGCGCTATTGTTGTCTACATCACTTTTTCCGCAACGATTTTATTGTGGATGACGACCAAACTTCATGGCATGAACACCTATGTGGTTTCCATTATTCCTCTCGCGGTTTTCACCTTGACTGGCATTATGGGTAAAGCAGAGTTGAAGCAGATCAACTGGGATGTGTTGTGGTTGGTTGCAGGGGGGATTGCTATTGGGATTGGTCTTGACAAAACAGGCTTGGCATCGGCGCTAGCCCATGCGATCGACTATGAGTCTCTGTCACCAATCGCGGTCGTGTTAACCTTGTCACTCGTTTGTTGGCTAATGGCGAACTTTATGTCGAATACTGCCACGGCCAACTTATTAATGCCGATTGCTGCGGCTATTGGCACCTCGATGGAGAGCTTAGTCAGTATTGGCGGTTTGCAAGGCTTGTTAGTAGTGCTCGCCTTCTCTGCATCATTAGGGATGATTCTGCCCGTTTCGACCCCCCCCAACTCTCTGGCCTACTCTACCGGCCTTATTGAGAGTAAAGACATGGCAAAAACAGGCATGATTCTCGGTATTATTGGCTTAATGCTGGTTTACAGCGCGGGACTGATTCTCACCTAGAATAATCGTGATCTCTGGTTTATGGACTAGAGGTCACATTTTGTTCAAATGTCGCTAAGCCGCCACGCAGTGAATCTGCAATTCCATACTTAGATCAACCTAATCCATCGATAATACATATAAAATAATCCAATCATAACAATTGTATCCAATTCACTTTTCAACGTGGGTCATTCTGGCGGCGCAGATCAATTTGTTCATCAACGGTCCAATGCAGATGCGGCAAATTTACTGTCACACCGTCCTTCTCGACTGATTGTCTAGTAACGAAAGGAAAGGCAATGAGAAATACCATTAAATTAAAAATACAAATTGCGATAGCAATCGTCATCGCCATTGTTAGTGGCGTTCAAGCTTGGATCTCGGTAAGCCAACTCAAAAACGAGACAACCTCAGCCCTCAATAGTGAAATGGCCAATGTCAGCCATGCGACCGCACGTTACATCAGTGACTGGTTAGAGATTCGCAGTGACATGATGCTGGCAAACGAAAAAGTCATCGTAGCAGCGCAAAACCCTGAACGTGAGATGTTAGTCACCAAGCGCGCCGGAAACTTTCTTTCGGTCTACGCAGGCTTTGAAGATGGCTCGATAGCCTACGGCGATAAAAACGAAGATTGGCCTGTCGATTACGACCCGCGCACTCGCCCTTGGTATCAAGATGCAATGAAAGCCTCAGGGCTTATCTTAACCGAACCCTATCAAGACTTTGATGGCAGTATCGTCGTCAGTTTTGCCAAAGCTTTTGCTGGCCAAAAATCTGGCGTACTGGCGGCTGACCTTACCGTCACTAATATTATCGATGAAGTGCTGAACGTCACGCTCGACAACGATGGTTTTACCTTTCTCATCGACGGCAATAACAACATTGTCGCCTATCAAGATGAAAAATTGAGCCAAAAGCCCGTCACCGAGCTAAACCCAACATTAACGAGCAACACCATCGGGCAACTGATCGACAGCGCGCAAATCTCGACGATTGAATGGCCCAATCAAGGTGACAAGTTGATCTACATGATCAGCGTCCCTTCGACGGATTGGTCACTGGGCATCGTTGTCGATAAAACACTCGCTTTTGCATCGGTCAGTGAACAGATTCAGTTTACAGCGCTCGCCTCACTGATACTGTATTTGGTGATTGCGACCTTTAGCACCTACACCATCACCAAGCTCCTTAAACCACTGCAAGACTTATCGGCTTCTTTATCACAGCTGTCAAAAGGGGAAGGAGACTTAACTCAGCGTATTGAAATTAAACGCCGCGATGAAATCGGCGAAGTCGCAGAACACGTCAATCAATTTCTCGCGCAGATGCAAGCAATGATCAGCGGTATTATTCAACACAGTGACACACTGGCAGCCCAAGCGGTACAAGCGAACCAACTGTCGCAGCAATCATCACATCAAGTTGAAGTGCAGCAAAATGATGTCAATCAAATTGCCACCGCGATCCATCAAATGTCAGCAACGGCCGCTGAGGTTGCGAGCCACGCTGAGCTGACGGCAAACGCTGCACAGACCTCTTCACTTGCCTGCCAAGATGGCCAACAAGTGATTCAGAAAAACCGTCAAGCGATTGTTGATTTGGCTGACCAAGTTATGGCCGCTGCGAGTGTCATTTCAGAGCTTGAAAGTAACACTCAGAGCATCAACCAAATTCTGTCTACTATTCAGGGAATAGCCGAGCAAACCAACTTGCTTGCCCTCAACGCAGCCATCGAAGCGGCGCGTGCAGGAGAGCAAGGACGTGGCTTTGCCGTGGTCGCAGATGAAGTTCGAGTCTTGAGCCAACGAACCCATGGATCGACCGAAGAGATTCGCAACATGATAGAGACGTTGCACAACAACACCAAGCAAGCGGTCAATAGCATGCAGAGCAGTACCTCCTTGGCCGATACCAGTGTCAATTACGCACAACAAGCGGCAGAAAGCCTAGGCCGTATCACCGATGCGATTACCGAAATCAATGATATGGCGCTGCAAATCGCTAGCGCAGCTGAAGAACAACGTGCGGTCAGTGAAGACATCAGTCGTAACACACAAGGGATCAAAGACGCCTCTGACGTACTAGCTGCACAAGCAATGCAAAGCAGTGACAGTGCCGATAACATGCGTGAGTCTGCTCAGACAATGCGTAAAGAGGTCGGGCGCTTCAAAGTTTAAGGTTTGTTTTAACGCATTTTTAATGCATATTGTCAGCCATTACTATTCCATATTCACAAGGATAACGTGTCGATGGGTTATGAATGGCTGGCATTGGCTGCGGCCTTTCTCTGGGCGGTGGCCAGCCTCCTCTCTGTCGTTCCGGCGCAACATTTAGGCACCTTTGCCTATAGCCGTTGGCGTATGGGTTGTACCTCAATTATCCTCGGTTCGATGGCGCTCTATACCGGGGGGTGGTCGAGTGTTGAACAAAGCGGTGTTGCTGCCATGATGCTCTCTGGTGTTATTGGTATTTTTATTGGTGACACGGCGCTGTTTGCTTGCCTAAATCGTATGGGGCCGCGACAAGCAGGTTTGCTGTTTTCTTGCCATGCTGTTTTCTCCGCGATTCTTGGCTACTTCCTGTTTAGCGAAACCATGACTCACATCGAGTTTATTGGCGCGCTATTGGTGTTTTCTGGCGTACTGACAGCGATTTTCTTCGGCCGCAAAGGTCAAGCGGCCAATCAACTTGAATCGATTAAAGGCAATGTGTGGGCAGGAATCACCCTCGGCCTCCTTGCGGCGTTATGCCAAGCTCTGGGCGGGATTATCGCCAAACCAGTGATGCAAACGGATATTGACCCGGTCGCCGCCTCTGCAATCCGAATGATGACCGCCTTTGCCGCCCACTGCCTACTTTTCATCAGTGGCGTTAAACTGGCCCGAGCCACTTTGCCGATGAATATCAAAATCTTTGCTATTACCGCCGTCAACGGTTTTTTAGCCATGGCAGTAGGAATGACGCTGATTCTCTACGCTCTAAAACAAGGCAATGTAGGAATGGTCGCGTTACTTTCATCGACTACACCGATTATGTTATTGCCTATACTTTGGATTTATTCAGGAAAACGGCCCAATCGCTTCGCTTGGATAGGCGCGATGATGGCGGTCGCAGGGACAGGAATTCTGGTCGTTTAACGGCTATCAAGTTAATAGCCAAAACCGAATTTATTTTTTCTGACCAGATGAGACAATAACCACTAATCGGTATTCGACGCAAACGAGTTGAAATCACGCCAATAGCGAGTAAAGTGAAAGATAGCAACGATATTTCCCAAACAATAATTGATCTTAACCTACAGTTTTGGTTAAAAAGTGTAGTAAAATTACGCTAATTTTGTTTCTAAAGTTATTTTGAAATTTGACGAGGTCATCACTATGTCAGCTAAGAAGCCAATGGCTCTAGTTATTCTTGACGGTTACGGTCACCGTGAAGATACCGCAAGCAACGCGATCGCAAATGCAAAAACACCTGTTTTAGACGGCCTTTTTGCTAACAAACCGAACACTCTTATTTCAGCTTCTGGTATGGACGTAGGTCTGCCTGACGGTCAAATGGGTAACTCAGAAGTGGGTCACACTAATATTGGTGCTGGTCGTGTGGTCTATCAAGATCTAACTCGTATCACTAAATCGATTGCAGATGGCGAATTTGCTCACACGCCAGCATTGGTTGAAGCGGTCGATGCTGCCGTCAAAGCAGATAAAGCAGTTCACATTATGGGGCTAATGTCTCCAGGTGGCGTTCACTCTCACGAAGACCACATCTACGCAGCCATAGAAATGGCAGCAGCACGTGGCGCTGAGAAAATCTACCTACACTGTTTCCTAGACGGCCGTGACACGCCGCCACGTAGCGCACAAAACTCGCTACAACGCTTCCAAGATCTGTTTGCAAAGCTGGGTAAAGGTCGAGTGGCTTCGCTTGTCGGTCGCTACTATGCGATGGATCGTGATAACAACTGGGATCGCGTACAAGTTGCTTATGATCTTCTAACTCAAGCTAAAGCTGAATTTACTTACGACTCTGCAGTTGCAGGCCTAGAAGCGGCTTATGCACGTGAAGAGAATGATGAATTCGTTAAAGCGACCGCCATCAAAGCACAAGGTGAAGAAGACGCCGCGATCCGCGATGGTGACGCCGTTATCTTCATGAACTACCGTGCTGACCGTGCACGTCAAATTACTCGCACTTTCGTTGCTGACTTTGATGGTTTCGAACGCGCGGTATTCCCTAGCACTCATTTCGTGATGCTCACTCAATACGCAGCTGACATCCCTCTTGCTACTGCTTTCCCACCAGCATCACTGGAAAACACTTATGGTGAGTGGCTCTCTAAACAGGGTAAAACTCAACTACGTATTTCAGAAACAGAAAAATACGCTCATGTGACTTTCTTCTTCAATGGCGGTGTTGAAAACGAATTTGAAGGTGAAGAGCGTCAACTTGTCGCCTCACCAAAAGTGGCTACTTATGATCTTCAACCAGAAATGAGTTCTGAAGAACTGACCGAGAAAATGGTTGCCGCGATCAAATCTGGTAAATACGATGCGATCATCTGTAACTACCCGAACCCAGACATGGTTGGCCACACTGGCGTGTATGAAGCGGCAGAAAAAGCCATCGAAGCTGTCGATGCCTGTGTTGGTAAAGTCGTTGCTGCTATCGAAGAAGTTGGCGGTCAAATGCTGATCACGGCAGACCACGGTAACGCAGAAATGATGGTCGATCCGGAAACGGGTGGCACTCACACCGCGCACACCAACCTACCTGTTCCACTGATTTACGTTGGTGACAAAGCGGTTGAGTTCAAATCAGGTGGTAAACTGTCTGATCTTGCGCCAACGATGCTAGCGCTTACCGGCCTAGAGATCCCATCAGAAATGACTGGCGACGTGTTATTTAAGTAACCCTGTCTTCTCTGTTTCTAGCCCGGGCCTATGCTCGGGCTTTTTTATTGAAGTGAAATACCTTGCACCTCGACAAGTTTTGACTTTCCCCTTTCTTCTACACAAGAGGTTTGGGTATACTGATTCTCTCTCAGATAGTTAGGACATGCTTACTCAATGGTGGTGATTGCAAACCGGATACTCTTAGCCAAAAGAACAGCTTTTGCGCTCGGATTGATACTATCCACCTGTTACCTAACTCCTAGCTATTCGGCTAGTAATGATGAGCTTAAAGGCGTAAGTAGCGAAATCTCTCGTCAAAAGCAGTCGTTGTCGAGCCAGAAAAACAAGCTTGATACGCTACAGAAATCGCTTAAAAACCAAGAGATCTCTATTAACCGCATAGAAAACGAAATTAAGCAGACTAAAGCCTCGTTAGCCAACACCAACAGCAATATCGACCAGTTAGAAAGTAAAGTTATCAATCTTGAGCAACAAAAACAGGCACAAAGCGACAAACTGGCCGCGTTACTGCAAACCTATTATGTCACTCAAAGAGCTAAGTCTTCTACCAAGATCCTCAATCAAGGTGTCGAGGAAGATAGGATCAGCCAATATTTCCAAAATTTGGCCAAACAACGCGCCAAAACCATCGCCGAACTTGAAACCGTAGTGACTGAGCTGGCCAATAGTCGTGAGCAGTTGGGTCTCGAAAAACAGCAGATCACGACGTTGCTCAAACAGCAAACCAATAAGCGCGATCAATTAGCCAAAGCTCAGTCACAACGCAAAGGCACTGTCTCCAAAATCCGCAACAGCATTTCCAACGATAAAGTCTACCTATCAGAGTTGCAACGTAATGAAACACGACTCAAAGCGGAAATAGCCAAAGCCGCCAAACGCAATTCAGTCCCTATGGATGGTTTAGCTCGTCAAAAAGGCAAGCTACCATGGCCGTTAAAAGGGCAAACTCTGCACAACTACGGCACGCGCCAAACTGGGCAAATTAATTGGAAAGGGATGGTGATTGACGCAAACTATGGTCAGGCAGTGAAATCCGTCTATTCAGGCACTGTGGTGTTTGCTGACTACTTACGCGGCTATGGCTTAGTGGTGTTACTTGACCATGGTAAGGGCGATATGACGCTTTATGGTTTTAACCAAAGCTTGCTGAAAAAAGAGGGCGACAAAGTCACGGCTGGAGAAACCATTGCCCTAGCCGGAGACACAGGCGGCCAACCACAACCCTCACTCTACTTTGAAATTCGCCGCAACAGTAAAACACAAAATCCAAAGTCTTGGCTCACACGCTAAGCCTCATATCATGGTGATTTTACTGCCGCATCATGGCCTATTGTGCAGCATGCTGATGCCAGCCTAGCTAGCGGTAATAACCTTCTACCGCATCGATAAAGGCCGAGACTTGATCTTTCGCCAACGCATTGATACCCGCCGCTGCCGCGCGACCGCCTCCCGATGAAAACTGTGAGCATATATCACCAGCTCCGTGCTTATTATTTAAAGGCGCTCGCAACGAAACGGTATAAGTACCATCTGAATTTTCGGTAAGGACCGCATGTGCAGCATGAGGGGCCTGATTCGCCAGCAAGTTGCCATAAACACCGCTAATACGACGTGAGGAAGCCTCATTAGGCAGCTCAAACACGGCTAACAACTCGCTTTGATATCGAGGTGCGACAGCAAGCGCTTTCGCTATATCTTGCTGATAAGCGGACTGCAGCGCTGCAAAGGGCGAATGTGGATCAGCGATGACAGCAAAAGGATCATCATAAGCCAAAAGCTGTTTAAACAAGACGGCAGGATCAAAATGTAGGTCTTTAAGTTCGGTTCCATAACCATTGTAGTTGATCAAGGTCCCTAACTCTTTTAACTGAGATTTCTGCTCTGAGTTCAAACCCGCATCTGCCGCCAAATCATCGGCTTTCGCGATCAAGTTGTCGCCATAAGCGGCCGTAATCGCCCAAGTATGGAAACGCCCCTCTAGTAACGTATCGACAATCAAAGCGGTGCACGTATTGGCATCTAAGTCGATATGCGCGTCTAAATTGGGATGAGAGGGAATCTCGCCAGATTTATGATGATCGGCATAAAACACATGCACGCTAGCTGAGAGGAGCTTTTCTAGCGCCGCTTTGTTGTTATGCATCGAGATATCTAATACCGTCACCGTGTCTCCAGCAGCAACAGCGAGCTTCTCAAGCAGTTGAATATCTCGCTTAACCCCAGTTACCAACGTTGAGACTTTTGGCTGAGCCAAACGCAGTTGAAGCAGCGCGATGATGCCATCTGCATCACCATTAAAAACATCATAGTGCATAAAATAAACCGATTAACATACCTCTCGATACTTTAATCGGTTAGCAAACGGGGAACAATGTGAATTGGTTATATCTTAGCTAAGATTCAATGCAAGCAAATGGCTTAAGCATGGATCGCTTTAACGCCATCTTCAAGCAGTTGCAATTGTTCAAGGCCCTGGACTGTTGCTTGTGGTTTGACCACAGAAATCATTTGCAACATACCCTGATGGATCACCTGTTCGGTAATCTGGGTTTTGGGTGACATTGCAGACTGATAGCCAAGCCAACTTGTTGCAATCATATGCAATGTTTTTACCAGTGACTTGAGGTCGTCGTTATCAACGGTGACTAATTCGAGCTCAACAAACGCACGCATAATCTTGACTAGGTTACCTTGTAGCTTATCTTGTACTTGAATGTACTCTTCGTGTAGCTGCTCATCACGCTGTAAAATTTCCGGCAAATTAGCGTAGAAAAAACGGTATTTCCACATCAGGGTAAAAATGGAATCTAGGTAGTGCTTGAGTAGCACTAAACTCTCTTGTTGACCTTGAATAGGCGTAAAACGTTCCAGTAACTCATTGGAATAAAGCGTAAAAATTTCACGCACTATCTCTTGCTTATTGCGAAAGTGATAATACAGATTACCTGGACTGATATCGATATGCGCTGCAATGTGATTAGTGGTGATATTGCGCTCACCGTGTTCATTAAAAAGTTCCAGTGCGGCTAGTACTATCTTGTCACGAGTTTTCATGAATGATCCGGATTCCCTAATAATTATTACAGCGTACAGCAGTTAGTATAACTGATAATGAAAAAGCGCCTGGTCATATCAGGCGCTTTTAATAGATTACTCAATTATTTGTGGTATGGCTTAGATAATTCATGCACGGCCTCAACGAACACACCCGCATTTTCTGGCGGCACATCTAAGTGAATACCGTGGCCTAAATTGAAGACATGACCGGTACCTTGATCGCCAAAACCGTCAAGGATGCTTGCAACCTCTTCACGAATACGTTCTGGTGACGCATACAGCATCGATGGGTCCATGTTACCTTGCAGTGCCACCTTATCGCCGATACGTGCTTTGGCATCCGCAATATTAATGGTCCAGTCAAGGCCGACTGCATCACAACCAGTTGCTGCGATCTGTTCAAGCCACATACCGCCGTTCTTAGTAAATAGCGTAACCGGAACACGGCGACCATCATTTTCACGAATAAGACCATCGACAATCTTGTGCATGTATTGCAATGAGAACAGGTTGTAATCACGCGGAGTTAATACACCACCCCAAGTATCAAATACCATCACAGACTGAGCGCCGGCTTTAATTTGTGCGTTGAGGTAGTCAATCACACTATCAGCAAGCTTATCGAGCAGAAGGTGCAGCGTTTGTGGTTCAGCGTACATCATTTTCTTAATCTTGGTGAAGGCTTTTGAGCTGCTTCCTTCAACCATATAAGTGGCTAATGTCCATGGACTGCCAGAGAAACCAATCAGAGGAACATCGCCATTGAGATCTTTACGGATCTGGCGTACCGCGTTCATCACGTACTTCAATTCACCTTCAGGATCAGGAATGCCAATTTTTTCGACATCTGCTTTACAAGTGATTGGCTTATCGAATACCGGACCTTCACCAGCCGCAAAACGAAGCTCAAGCCCCATCGCATCAGGAATCGTCAGGATATCAGAAAACAAAATCGCCGCATCAAGAGGAAAACGGCGCAACGGCTGAAGGGTTACTTCTGATGCAAGCTCGGCATTTTTGCATAACGACATGAAGTCGCCTGCTTGTGCACGTGTGGCTTTGTATTCTGGCAGATAGCGACCTGCTTGGCGCATCATCCATACCGGAGTGCAATCAACTGGCTGTTTTAGTAACGCGCGCAGGTAGCGATCATTTTTTAATTCAGTCATTCCGTTTTTCCAATTATTAGGCTTACTTTTTGTGGCGGCTATTCTAACACTGTTTAGCTCGCAAAAGCGGCGTGCTTTGCAACCGAGATCAAGTTATTAACTTTTAAATTAGTGCTTAATTTGCACCCACTCTGTATTAGTGTTAAATATTTGTTTGCTAGCGAAAACTATAATAATAAACCGAGCATTCAGTGCTTGGCATCTCATAACGACATCTTACTTACCCCCTCCTACTTGGAGGGTTTTTTTTGGGCTTTATTTCAGAGAGATCGCTTAATTTCGCCTACGGTGTGCTCAATCAACTCGCGTGCAATGGTGCCCGATGGCGCCACGAGTGGTATCTGATCGACATCGAACCAACATGCATCACTTAATTCGCTATAGTCAGGTTTGAGTGTACCTGAATGGTAGTCAGCAACAAAACCAACCATCATGCTCGATGGGAACGCCCAAGGCTGACTAGCAAAGTAGCGAATATTGGTCACATCAATACCGGTCTCTTCTTTCACTTCTCGTGCAACACACTGTTCTAACGTCTCTCCCACTTCAACAAAACCGGCGATCACCGTGTACATGCCATTACGATGACGTGGGTGTTGAGCCAATAAGATCTGCTGTTGCTTTCTGACCGCAACAATAATGCACGGGAAGATGCGTGGATAATGTAAGGTTCGGCAATCACTACACTGCATAGCCAGTTGATTGTGATTAAGATGGTTACGTCCGCCGCACTGAGGGCAAAAGCGCATGGTTTGGCTCATATGACCATATTGCACCGCTTTGCTCATCAGCAGAAATAACGATTGAGGAAAGTCTAAACATTCGCGCAGCGAGACTAACTCTAGCGGTCTTTTAACATCACACTCATTGAGCCACAATACTGGGAAATCTTGATAGCGCCCCACTTCGATCGCTTGCTGGTAAGGTAAGTCTAACGCCTCGGCAGTGCCGAAAGGAAGCGCATCTTGACTGAGCAAAATGTCACTTCCTGATACCACGCACCAATAAGCCGCCTTCGTACGGTTTATGTCACCTTTCTTTAACATGAGCTCACCTCTTCGCTTGCAGTTGTTCTATTTTACTGGCAATCTAAATTCATACCAGAGTTTGTAGTTACGTAAATTTGTGACTATAAATTTTTGTAAGGACAAGAGGTTATATCTCTGTAGGTGCTTTGTGATTCAAAGCGTTACGATCACCGGAGCCGTGATCCGATCATGAGGATATGGTCATGCTAAATAAATTCAAAAAAACACAAGAACAATGGGGTGGCTCAAATGAAGTCATCGACCACTGGCTTGACACCAGACAGTCACTGATCATTCAGTACTGCAAGCTTGCAGCCCTGAAACCTTGCGCATCGAAACAAGCACTTTCATCTCTTCCGACTCCTGCTGAGCTACAAAATTTCTGCCAACATGTGGTCGATTACATTTCCGAAGGTCATTTCAAGATTTACGATATGGTCATGGACAAATGGAGCGCCACGGGCTTCGAAGCCACCGACGAAATCAATAGCACTTACAGCAAAATCGTGGCAACCACCGAGCCATTATTGGATTTCACCGATAAATACGCAGCCATCGATGAAGATAACGACCTCGAAGCGTTTGATAGCGACTTGTCTTTGATCGGTGAAACCCTTGAAGCACGCTTTGAAGTCGAAGATCATTTGATTCAATTAATCGCCGACAGTTTAGCCGTACCTCCTGGCGCGTAACAAAGCGATATAATTCTTCAGGGTTGACGTATGTTCGTCAACCCTTTTTGTTTTAGGGTGGTCATGTACCAACCCGCTCATACAGATTCCCACTCGCTCCATCGTCGCTCTATAAAATAATGTCACTTTCCAGCAATGACTATAATCGTCGTCTTTAAGCACGAGACTTCCCCTTTCTCTAAAAACAAAAAGGCACCCGAAGGTACCTTTTATCATGTCTTACAGAGCAATTACTCGCCTGAAGAGTTATTCATCCGAAGAAAAACCAGCGTTTAGTAGTGCTGCAAGGTTATCTGTCGCTTGTTCAGCAGACGGACCTTCTTTCACTTCTACACGTTTAGCTTGACGCTCTTGGTGGTAAGCGAAACCAGTACCTGCAGGAATTAGACGTCCTACAATTACGTTTTCTTTCAGACCACGTAGCTCATCACGCTTACCAGAAACCGCAGCTTCTGTTAGTACTCGAGTTGTCTCTTGGAACGATGCAGCAGAGATGAACGATTCTGTTGCTAGCGACGCTTTAGTAATACCTAGAAGCTCACGTTCGAAGCGTGCAGGCTCTTTGCCTTCCGCTTCAAGTGCACGGTTAGCAATCTTAACGTTAGCAAATTCTACTTGCTCACCCGCTAGGAAATCAGAGTCACCAGCGAACGTAATCGTACACTTACGTAGCATTTGACGAACGATAGTTTCAATGTGCTTATCGTTAATCTTAACACCTTGCAGACGGTATACTTCTTGAACTTCGTTCGCGATGTATTGCGTCACAGCGTGAATACCACGTAAACGTAGAATGTCATGAGGAGACTCAGGACCATCTGCGATTACATCACCACGTTCCACTTTCTCGCCTTCAAAGACGTTAAGCTGACGGTGCTTAGGAATCATCTCTTCGTACGCATCACCACCCTCACGAGTGATAATTAGACGACGCTTACCTTTGGTCTCTTTACCGAAGCTCACAGTACCTGTGTGCTCAGCAAGAATCGCAGGCTCTTTCGGCTTACGTGCTTCGAATAGATCCGCTACGCGTGGTAGACCACCCGTGATGTCTCGGTTACCACCAGACTTCTGAGGAATACGAGCAAGGGTATCACCGACACCTACTTCTGCACCGTCTTCCATGTTCACGATCGCTTTACCTGGTAGGAAGTAGTGAGCTGGCATATCAGTGCCAGGGATCATTACATCTTTACCTTGCGCATCAACAAGTTTGATAGCTGGACGCATATCTTTACCTGCTGCTGGGCGAGCGGCTGGCTCACTCACTTCACTTGAAGATAGACCCGTTAGGTCATCTGTTTGGCGAGAAACCGTGACACCATCGATCATGTCGACGAACTGGATACGACCTGCCACTTCAGTGATGATTGGCATGGTGTGTGCTTCCCAGTTTGCCACTGTATCACCAGATTCAACTGCGTCGTTGTCGCCTTTGCTTAGTAACGAACCGTAAGGAAGTTTGTGCTTCTCTTTGGTACGACCAAACTCATCAATGATGGTAAGTTCAGAGGCACGAGAAGTGATGACAAGCTTCTTATCTTTATTAATTACAAACTTAGCGTTGTGTAGCTTAACCGTACCGGTTGTCTTAGCTTGGATGCTGTTCTCTGCGGCTGCAGTCGATGCTGCACCACCGATGTGGAACGTACGCATGGTAAGCTGTGTACCTGGTTCACCGATAGATTGAGCAGCGATAACGCCGACTGCTTCACCTTGGTTCACTAGGTGACCGCGTGCTAGGTCACGACCGTAACACTGTGCACAACAACCGAAGTCTGCATCACAAGTAACCACAGAGCGCACTTTCATGCTGTCCACTGAGTTCTCTTCCATGATCTGACACCACTTCTCATCGATCAGGGTGTTACGTGGAATAAGAACTTCATCAGTACCTGGTTTAAGAACGTCTTCTGCAACAACACGGCCTAGTGCAAGCTCAGAAAGGGCAACTTTAACATCACCACCTTCGATATGAGGCATCATGTCAACACCTTCATGCGTGCCACAGTCATGTTCGTGTACTACAACGTCTTGAGCAACGTCTACTAGACGACGAGTTAGGTAACCCGAGTTTGCTGTTTTCAGTGCGGTATCCGCAAGACCCTTACGAGCACCGTGCGTTGAGATAAAGTACTGAAGTACGTTTAGACCTTCTTTAAAGTTCGCAGTGATTGGCGTTTCGATGATCGAACCATCTGGACGCGCCATCAGGCCACGCATACCGGCAAGCTGACGAATCTGAGCGGCAGAACCACGAGCGCCCGAGTCAGCCATCATGTAGATGCTGTTGAATGACTCTTGTTGCTCTTCTTCACCGTCACGGTTAACGACCGTTTCAGATGAAAGGTTTTCCATCATCGCTTTCGCTACGCGATCGTTGGTCGATGCCCAAATATCGATCACTTTGTTGTAGCGCTCACCCGCAGTGACAAGACCAGATTGGTACTGCTCTTGAATTTCGCGAACTTCTGCTTCTGCTTCTTCGATCTCAGTGTACTTAGCCGCTGGAACAACCATATCGTCGATACCAACAGACACACCAGAAAGTGCCGCGTAAGCAAAACCTGTGTACATGATTTGGTCAGCAAAGATAACCGTGTCTTTAAGGCCAAGCTTACGATACGCTTCGTTAAGTAGGTTAGAGATCTGTTTCTTACCTAGCTTTTGGTTAACGATGCTGTACGGAAGGCCTTTTGGCACGATTTGCCATAGCATTGCACGACCAATCGTTGTATCAACTAACTTAGTCTCTGTAGTGCTATTACCATCTTCGTCGACAACAGTCTCAGTAATGCGAACTTTAACACGAGCATGTAGCTCAGCGCTCTTAGTACGGTATGCCTTCTCAGCTTCAGCTGAGCTAGCAAGGTACATACCTTCGCCTTTAACGTTGATCTTGTCACGAGTCATGTAGTAAAGACCCAATACCACGTCCTGAGAAGGTACGATGATCGGATCGCCCGATGCTGGCGACAGAATGTTGTTGGTCGACATCATCAGAGTACGTGCTTCAAGCTGTGCTTCTAGAGTTAGAGGCACGTGAACCGCCATTTGGTCACCATCGAAGTCCGCGTTATACGCCGCACACACTAGTGGGTGTAGCTGAATCGCTTTACCTTCGATTAGTACTGGTTCGAACGCTTGGATACCGAGACGGTGAAGTGTCGGTGCACGGTTCAATAGTACTGGGTGTTCACGGATAACTTCGTCTAGGATATCCCAAACAATCGCTTCTTCACGCTCGACCATTTTCTTAGCAGCTTTGATTGTCGTCGCGAGGCCACGAGTCTCAAGTTTGCTATAGATGAATGGTTTGAATAGCTCAAGTGCCATCTTCTTAGGAAGACCACACTGGTGCAGACGCAGGTATGGACCTACTGTGATTACAGAACGGCCAGAGTAGTCTACACGTTTACCAAGAAGGTTCTGACGGAAACGACCTTGTTTACCCTTGATCATATCAGCAAGAGATTTCAGAGGACGCTTGTTCGAACCTGTGATCGCACGACCGCGACGACCGTTATCTAGAAGCGCATCAACAGACTCTTGCAACATACGCTTTTCGTTACGTACGATGATGTCCGGAGCCGCTAGCTCTAATAGACGCTTCAAACGGTTGTTACGGTTGATCACACGACGGTATAAATCGTTCAGATCAGACGTCGCAAAGCGACCGCCATCTAGAGGTACTAGAGGACGTAGATCTGGCGGAAGTACCGGAAGCACAGTTAGGATCATCCACTCAGGTTTGTTACCCGATTGAACGAACGCTTCAACTAGCTTCAGACGCTTAGTGACCTTCTTACGCTTAGTCTCTGAGTTAGTAGACTGAAGCTCTTCACGCATTTCTTCGATTTCAGCAGGCAGATCCATAGACCCTAAAAGGTCTTTGATCGCTTCCGCGCCCATCTTAGCCGTGAATTCATCACCCCACTCTTCTAGACGATCGAGATACTCTTCTTCAGTCAGCATCTGCGATTTTTCTAGATCCGTCATACCTGGTTCTGTTACTACGTACATTTCGAAGTAAAGAACACGTTCGATATCACGTAGCGGGATATCCATCAGTAGACCGATACGAGACGGTAGCGACTTTAGGAACCAGATGTGAGCAACTGGCGAAGCAAGTTCAATGTGGCCCATACGGTCACGACGAACTTTAGTTTGTGTAACTTCAACGCCACACTTCTCACAGATAACGCCACGGTGTTTTAGACGCTTGTACTTGCCACAAAGACATTCGTAGTCTTTTACTGGACCAAAGATACGCGCACAGAACAGACCATCACGCTCAGGCTTGAACGTACGATAGTTGATTGTTTCTGGTTTCTTAACTTCACCAAAAGACCATGAACGGATCATGTCTGGTGAAGATAGACCGATTTTGATTGCATCAAATTCTTCGGTCTTATGCTGCGCTTTTAGAAAGTTTAATAAGTCTTTCACAATCAGCTCCTGTAAGGAGTTAAAAGGAGCTCACCCGCAAAAGTGAGCGCCTTCTACCAAATAATCGCATTCTCTAAAAAGAAAGGATTACTCTTCGTCTTCTAGCTCGATGTTGATGCCTAGCGAGCGAATCTCTTTCAACAATACGTTGAACGATTCTGGCATACCAGGATCCATGCTGTGGTTACCGTCTACGATGTTTTTGTACATCTTAGTACGGCCGTTAACATCATCCGATTTAACGGTTAGCATTTCTTGAAGCGTGTAAGCAGCACCGTATGCTTCTAGTGCCCATACTTCCATCTCACCGAAACGCTGACCACCGAACTGAGCTTTACCACCAAGTGGTTGCTGAGTTACTAGGCTGTACGAACCAGTTGAACGAGCGTGCATCTTGTCATCAACAAGGTGGTTTAGTTTCAGCATGTACATGTAACCAACGGTTACCGGACGCTCAAACTCATCGCCTGTACGACCATCAAACAGCGTTAGCTGACCAGATTCTGGTAAGTCACCTAGTTTTAGTAGTTCTTTGATTGATGTCTCGTTCGCACCATCAAATACTGGCGTCGCGATCGGTAGACCACCACGTAGGTTGCCGATTAGCGTGCGAACTTCGCCATCAGTTAGTGATGCAATATCAACTTTCTGACGCGTATCACCAAGGTCGTAAACTTTCTGTAAGAAGTCACGGAACTTAGCCAGTTCTTGCTGCTCTTTAACCATCTGGTTAATCTTGTCACCGATGCCTTTCGCTGCTAGACCTAAGTGTACTTCTAGGATCTGACCGATGTTCATACGTGACGGTACACCCAGTGGGTTTAGCACGATATCAACTGGCTGACCTTTCTCATCGTAAGGCATGTCTTCAACAGGGTTAATCTTAGAGATAACACCCTTGTTACCGTGACGACCAGCCATCTTATCACCAGGCTGAATGCGACGTTTAACCGCGAGGTAAACTTTCACAATCTTCAGTACGCCAGGGGCAAGATCATCACCTTGAGTGATCTTACGACGCTTAGTTTCAAACTTCTTATCGAAGTCTGAACGTAGCTCGTCATATTGCTCGGCTAGTTGTTCTAGCTGAGTTTGTTGAGCATCGTCTTCAAGCGTTAGCTCTAGCCACTTCTTACGATCGATAGCATCTAGCTTAGCTTCAGTGTACCCGCCATCAAGAAGTACCGCTTTAACACGGTTTAGAAGGCCACCTTCAAGAATCTGGAATTCTTCAGTTAGGTCTTTCTTCGCTTCTTTCAGCTGCATCTGTTCGATTTCAAGTGCACGCTTGTCTTTTTCAACACCGTCACGAGTAAATACTTGAACGTCGATGATCGTACCTGACACTGAGTTTGGTACACGTAGAGACGTGTCTTTAACGTCTGACGCTTTCTCACCGAAGATAGCACGCAGTAGCTTCTCTTCAGGTGTTAGCTGAGTTTCACCTTTAGGCGTTACTTTACCTACAAGGATGTCACCGCCTTTCACTTCCGCACCGATGTAAACGATACCTGACTCGTCTAATTTAGACAGAGCAGATTCACCTACGTTTGGAATGTCAGCTGTGATTTCTTCAGCACCAAGCTTAGTATCACGCGCCACACAAGAAAGCTCTTGAATGTGGATAGTCGTGAAACGGTCTTCTTGGACAACGCGCTCAGAAACTAAGATCGAGTCTTCGAAGTTGTAACCGTTCCAAGGCATGAATGCGATGCGCATGTTCTGACCAAGCGCTAGCTCACCAAGGTCTGTTGAAGGACCATCAGCAAGAACGTCACCACGTGCGACTGGTTCACCTGGCATCACACATGGACGCTGGTTGATACACGTGTTTTGGTTAGAACGAGTGTATTTAGTTAGGTTGTAGATATCGATGCCGGCTTCGCCAGGAATCAATTCGTCTTCGTTAACTTTAATAACGATACGAGATGCATCTACAGACTGAACCATACCACCACGTTTGGCGACAGCAGTCACGCCCGAGTCGACAGCGATGTTGCGCTCAATACCAGTACCAACAAGCGGCTTATCCGCTCTAAGTGTTGGAACGGCCTGACGTTGCATGTTGGCACCCATCAATGCACGGTTCGCATCATCGTGTTCTAGGAACGGGATAAGCGATGCAGCGATAGATACAACCTGGTTAGTTGCAACGTCCATGTAATCAACATGTTCGCGTGGGTGAAGGCCTGATTCACCTTTTTGACGAGCTGTGATCAGCTCTTCAGCGAATGTGCCTTCTTCAGTAAGAACCGTGTTCGCCTGAGCGATAACATACTGGCCTTCCTGAATAGCAGATAGGTAATCTACTTCGTCTGTTACTATGCCATCAACGACACGACGGTATGGCGTCTCAAGGAAACCGTACTCGTTACAACGTGCAAACGCAGACAGAGAGTTAATCAGACCGATGTTTGGACCTTCCGGCGTTTCGATCGGACATAGACGGCCGTAGTGCGTTACGTGTACGTCTCGAACTTCGAAGCCTGCACGTTCACGAGTTAGACCGCCAGGACCCAACGCAGAAATACGACGCTTGTGCGTTACTTCTGATAATGGGTTGTTTTGGTCCATAAACTGTGACAGCTGTGAAGAGCCAAAGAATTCTTTAACCGCAGCAGAGATAGGCTTAGCGTTGATTAGGTCTTGAGGCATGATAGCGTCAAGATCACCAAGGCTTAGGCGCTCTTTAACCGCACGTTCAACACGTACTAAACCAACACGGAATTGGTTTTCTGCCATTTCGCCAACACTACGGATACGACGGTTACCCAAGTGGTCGATATCGTCCACTTCACCGATGCCGTTACGGATAGCGATTAGCTTCTTCATCACTTCGATGATATCAGTTTCATCAAGCGTGCCTTGCTCTTGAGCATCTTCACGTTCGATTGAACTGTTGAACTTCATACGACCAACAGTCGATAGATCGTAACGATCTTCAGAGAAGAACAAACTATCAAATAGAGACTCAGCCGCTTCTTTCGTTGGCGGCTCACCAGGGCGCATCATGCGGTAGATTTCTACCAGTGCAGAAATACGATCAACGGTGCTGTCGATGCGTACGGTTTCTGACATGAATGGACCGTGGTCTAGATCGTTGGTAAATAGAACTTCTAGCGCTTTGTGACCCGCTTGAGACAGATTCGCTAACGCTTCTAGGCTGATCTCGTGGTTCGCACCGACAATGATTTCGCCTGTTGCTTCGTTGATGTAATCTTTCGATGCAACTTTACCTACGATGTACTCTACTGGTACTTCGATTTGATCAACGCCATCTTTTTCAAGCTGACGGATATGGCGTGCAGTTACACGACGACCAGTCTCAACGTAAACGTTACCGTTCGCTTCGATATCAAATGAGGCAGTTTCACCACGTAGACGATCTGGGACCAACTCCATCATTAGGGTTTGGTCTTTGACTTCGAAGTTAATCTTCTCGAAGAAGAGGTCTAGGATCTCTTCTGTCGTTTTACCTAGAGCGCGCAGGATGATCGATGCTGGTAGCTTACGACGACGGTCAATACGAACGTACAGGTTATCCTTAGGATCAAACTCGAAATCAAGCCATGAACCACGGTAAGGAATAACACGTGCGTTATAAAGAACTTTACCTGATGAGTGGGTTTTACCCTTATCGCTGTCGAAGAAAACGCCTGGGCTTCTGTGCAGCTGGGATACGATAACCCTCTCGGTACCGTTGATAACGAAGGTACCATTGTCTGTCATAAGCGGAATTTCGCCCATGTAGACTTCTTGTTCTTTAATGTCTTTTACAGTACCCGCTGGCGCGTCTCTATCAAAAATAACTAGGCGCAGTTTTACGCGTAGTGGTTTTGAATAAGTTACGCCGCGAATTTGACATTCTTTAACGTCAAAAACTGGCTCACCAAGACGGTAGCTAACGTATTGCAGCTCGGAATTGCCGTTATAGCTCTGAATTGGAAACACAGAACGGAAAGCAGCTTCAAGACCATATTGACCTTCAGGATCCTGTTCGATAAATTTCTCGAACGAATCGAGCTGGATCGATAGCAGGTATGGAATGTCCAACACTTGTGGACGAGTACCAAAATCCTTTCGGATGCGCTTTTTCTCGGTATAAGAGTAAACCATGGGGTTCCTCAGCTCGCTGATAAGTGACCCAAACTGTCTCCAATCGTTATGAGACAGTGACTGAATATCTGTTTGATCGTAGTGACATTGCATTAAGAGCTAATGAAATGTTTTTTGCTAGAGATTAGGTGCTCAAACAGCGGAAAAATCACCCGACCCCTACAGCGCAAAAAGGCCGGTGGTTATAAAACCACCAGCCATTAGCCGTTAGGCTAAGAAACTATGCAATAATTACTTAACAGTAACACTTGCACCAGCTTCTTCTAGCTGAGCTTTAAGAGCTTCAGCTTCGTCTTTCTCTACGCCTTCTTTAACAGCCGCAGGAGCTGAGTCTACAAGACCTTTAGCTTCTTTAAGACCTAGGCCAGTTGCGCCACGTACTGCTTTGATTACAGCAACTTTGTTGCCGCCAGCAGACTCTAGGATAACGTCGAATTCAGTTTGCTCAGCAGCAGCTTCGCCACCAGCAGCGCCGCCAGCTACAACAGCAGCTGCAGCAGAAACACCGAATTTCTCTTCCATTGCTTCGATTAGTTCAACAACTTGCATTACAGACATTTCTGCAACTGCGTCTAGGATTTGCTCGTTAGTAATAGACATAACAATTCTCTTTTAAATCAACAATAAGTTTATTAAGCAACCAGAAAAAAGCAAGGCTTACGCCGCAGCTTCTTCTTTTTGATCGCGGATAGCAGCGAAGGTACGTACCAGCTTGGCTGCAGAAGCTTCTTTCATGCACATCATTAGGCGTGCAATAGCTTCGTCGTAAGTTGGTAGTGTCGCTAGTACTTCAGCGTCAGTTAGCGCGCCTTCAAATGCAGCAGCTTTGATCTCGAAGTCTTTGTTCTCTTTAGCGAAGTCTTTGAAAAGACGCGCTGCGGCACCTGGGTGCTCGTTAGAGAATGCAATTAAAGTAGGACCAGTGAAAGTGTCTTTTAGACACTCGTAGTCTGTACCTTCAACTGCACGACGCATTAGAGTGTTACGAACCACTCGTACATAAACACCGGCTTCACGAGCCTGTTTACGTAGAGAAGTCATCGCGCCCACTTCAACGCCACGAGAATCAGCTACAACTGCAGAAAGTGCACCACTGGCAGCTTCGTTGACTTCAGCAACAATTGCTTTTTTGTCTTGAAGGTTTAAAGCCATCTTGGATTTACTCCTGGTTGTCGTTACACCACTCACTATTATCACAACAGTGAGAGCTATTGAGGTGCTTCCCAGAAGAAAGGTAACTATTTACATAGAGCTTTCTGTCAGTTCGGGCACCATCTACGTAGGAGGATTAAGCCTATTTAAAAAACAGACACCTACGGTCTTGGACGGAGACTGGGTCATAATTCACAGTGAATTCTTAACGAATTCGATGAACCAAAGTTCAGCCCCAACCACAAATATTAGGCGCAAAATTATACATAAACTTTGCGCCTAAGTAAATAAGTGTTTCGTAAAACTAATTACGCAACTGTATTCAGGCTACCCTGATCAACAGCAACACCAGCACCCATAGTAGTAGAGATGCTTACTTTCTGCAGGAATGTACCTTTTGCAGAAGATGGCTTAGCTTTCTTCAGAGCCACTAGAAGTGCTTCTAGGTTCTCTTTGATCTGCTCAGCAGAGAAGTTTGCTTTACCAATAGTAGTGTGGATGATGCCGTTCTTGTCGTTACGGTAACGAACCTGACCAGCTTTCGCGTTCTTAACTGCTTCAGCAACGTTAGGAGTTACAGTACCAACTTTAGGGTTTGGCATTAGACCGCGAGGACCTAGGATAGTACCTAGTTGACCGACAACGCGCATTGCATCTGGAGAAGCAACAACTACGTCAAAGTTCATTTCGCCTTTTTTCACTAGCTCAGCTAGATCTTCCATACCAACGATGTCTGCGCCAGCTTCTTTAGCTGCTTCAGCGTTTGCACCTTGAGTGAACACTGCAACGCGGATGTCGCGGCCAGTACCGTGAGGTAGTACAGTTGCACCACGTACGTTCTGGTCAGATTTACGAGCATCGATGCCTAGGTTAACGGCAACGTCTACAGATTCAACGAACTTAGCAGTTGCTAGTTCTTGAAGAAGAGCTACAGCTTCGTTGATTTCGTATTCTTTAGTTACGTCAACTTTGTCGCGGATTACGCGCATGCGCTTAGTTAGTTTAGCCATCTTATTAACCCTCTACCACTAGGCCCATTGAACGAGCAGTACCCGCAATTGAACGCTTCATTGCTTCGATATCAGCACCAGTCATATCAGAAGCTTTAGTTTCTGCGATTTCTTGGATTTGAGCGTCAGTTACCGTACCCACTTTTTCAGTGTTTGGACGACCTGAACCAGACTTAACGCCAGCCGCTTTCTTAAGAAGAACTGCAGCAGGTGGAGTCTTAGTGATGAACGTGAAAGAGCGATCGCTGTATACAGTGATAACTACTGGAGTAGGAAGACCCTTCTCGATAGATTCTGTTTTTGCGTTAAACGCTTTACAGAATTCCATGATGTTAACACCGTGTTGACCTAGAGCAGGACCAACTGGTGGACTTGGGTTTGCAGCGCCAGCAGCAACTTGTAGCTTGATATAAGCTTCAACTTTCTTAGCCATGATTATTCCTAATTTTGGGTACGAACGCTAATCGGCTGATCAGCTCCCCGTTTCAACAAAAACTTTTTACTTCACAAGAAGTAAAAAGGCGCGAAATTATAGTCATAATTCGCGCCTTACACAAGCCTAAAAAGCTGTTTTTTTAATCAAGTTTTTCAACCTGACCAAATTCAAGCTCAACAGGTGTCGCTCGACCAAAGATCGAAACAGACACTTTAACGCGGCTCTTAGCATAATCGACTTCTTCAACGGTACCGTTAAAGTCAGCAAATGGGCCGTCAGTAACACGAACCACTTCACCCGCTTCGTACATAGTACGTGGGCGAGGCGCTTCACTTGCTTTCTCAAGACGGTTAAGAATCGCATCAGCTTCTTTATCAGTAATAGGAGCTGGACGATCAGAGGTACCACCAATGAAGCCCATGACGCGCGGCACACTGCGAACCAAGTGCCATGATTCATCTTCCATAACCATCTGAACAAGCACATAACCTGGGAAGAACTTGCGCTCAGACTTACGACGCTGACCTGCACGCATTTCCACTACTTCTTCTGTAGGGACAAGAACTTCACCAAACAGCTCTTCCATGCTGTGCATTTTGATATGCTCACGAAGCGATTGAGCTACTCGGCCTTCAAATCCAGAGAAGGCTTGAACCACATACCAGCGTTTTTTTGGAGCTTCACTCATGAATTAAAACCCTCTATACCCCAGTCACAAATGCAACAAGACGAACCATAATGCCGTCAATGCCCCACAGCACTAGAGCCATTACAATACTTACAGCTAAAACGATAAATGTCGTTTGCATCGTTTCTTGGCGTGTAGGCCAAACCACTTTACGTACTTCCATACGCGATTCTTTTGCAAACTCAATCGCAGCTTTACCTTTAGTTGTTGTAGCCGCGACACCCAGTGCCCCAGCGATTAGTACAACAACACCTGCAGCGCGAATCACTACAGACATTTCACCATACAGGTAATTACCCACAACAGCGGCAGTTAGCAGAGTAAAAGTGACAATCCACTTAAAAATGTCTGCGCCATTTGAGCTATCAGGAGTTTCAGCATTATTTGCTTTCATAAAACCAACCTGTCTAAGTCTTAATATAGACGACAACAACCCCGCTGTTGCAGGGCAAATCCATGAAACGGCAATTAAACTTAATTGACGTACTCTTTTATTGGTTGAAACGCAACACCTCAACCAAAAAACCTGCGAAATGACTATTTGAATAAGAAATCAACAGACATTATCTTTAGTGCAGAAAAAGGGCATCAAATGATGCCCTTTTTGCTACTGCTTCGTCAAATCTTATTCCAAGATTTTCCGAAGACTTTAGCTAATTCGTTAGAATTAAGCGAAAATCTTAGCAACAACACCAGCACCAACTGTACGGCCACCTTCGCGGATTGCGAAAC
>NZ_NIVQ01000031.1 GCF_002811245.1 Vibrio salilacus
CTGAGATGTATTTTAACACCTCTATTTAGGTGGCCAAATTTACTGTACCACTACAGTGCGAGTGTATACAACGCTCGGCAACACGTTATTACTGTTTTATGCGATCTGTTGTTCTTGTTGTTCACTCTCTACGAGAAAGTCTAAGTGAAGTAATTTGGCTTTAAACTGATCATCACCGAGTGGGATTTTCCAGCGTTTCTCCATAAATTCGAACAATGCGAGGCCTCGGGAAAGAATACTCTCAGGTAACCATTCCTCTAATTGAGCGATTTCATTTTCTGATGCTGAACCGTTGTAATAGCCAACGCCTGAACCGTTATTCTTCTTATCATCGAATCCATCGTTTTGCAGGCTGGAGTTCTTTGCTCGGCTTAATGGTACTAAATTACCCAATGAGTTAGCTAACCATGTTGTTTGCTCTTTGGTTAAACTTCCAAAGCGATCCTGCCAATACTGGTTAGAAGGTGTCTGTGGGAAGATATGCTCAATGGTGATCTTATCTTTGCTTGTTGCCTTAAGATCATTCCAACCAAGTTTCATGGTTTCTTGTTTGCCACGTTTGGTTAGCCAAGCGTCATATTCAAACAAGAAGTAACGCAAGCCATCCCATTTAAAGAAACCTTGTTGTCCTAACTCATACTTTTCTGCAATGTAGCTGTAAAAGCGAGCAGGGTCGTAGTAGTAATCGGCCCATTCATTGATCGTACCGATGACTGAATTGATGGTTCGATTACCCTTTAACAACTCTCTAGCCATGCCAAAAAACTCAGAATCGCCAGTATTAGAACGACGATGACATAGCGAAAATAGGGTGAAGTTATAGCGCTCCGCTGCTGAAAGTAGGTCGTTAATCTCTTCCAACGGCTGCTTGGATACAAACGCGGCGAGTAGGAGAGGTCTGAATGCACGGAAGCTTAGACGTTGCAATCTATCAAGTAGCAACTTGTTCTTATCGTCATTGTAGTTAGGAAGATAGAAGTATGGGTTGTGAATATAGAACCAATGACGAATTGATTCTTGTAAGTTTTCGACGTAATCACTGATTTCTTCTACTGACACACGCTCATTTTCATCCTTTGGATGAGTGACATTACGAGCGGTGAACTTCTCGTTCAGAAGGTATTTAATGTAATCGTCGCCTTTGTTACGGCTGTACTTAAAGTACATTGTCCAATGGTTACGTAAGAAAATGTCTTCATCAAGAGGGCGCTCAGGATTCTTACCGAGATATTCGTACATGGTTTTCCACGCACTGTTAATTTTACTACGTAAAACTTCATGCCCTTCGTGATTGTGGAAAAGAGTAGATAGGTAGATTAAGCGGTTTTTTAGCAGCTCAAGACTAGTCAGAGGCTTACCACGGTTGTTCATCGTTTCGAATGTGACGAACACATCAATCTCTTCGTCAATCTCGTAGAGATTAAATTTAATTTTTTGAGTGAGCTTCTTAAAAACTAGTGCAATTTCGTCTTCAGAAAGAGTCGATAATTTACCTTTGAAATAAGATTTAGCCACTTTGAGGTTTTGCGTGTATAGGGTTTCTTGGTGCTGGTTACTATGTGAGTGTTCACCAAAGATGATGGTTTTAAGGTACTCATCGCTAGGGTTGTCTTTTTCGTACCCGAAGATGAAGCTTTGTCGCTGTCCGTCGTCTGCTTTGTGTAATACATAGCGGCTGCGTATGGTTTCAAGCGATTGATAGTTGAGTTGAGCGTCTTCGCCTACTGACTCCAAAATAGCTTGAATCAAAATCATTGATGTCGTTAAGCGCTGTTGCCCATCGACAATGTAGAAGGGTTTGAAGCCAACGCCCTCTATAATCCATTCGTCTTGTTCCCACTTTTGCCATAATTTTTGTGCAACAGGTTCTAGTGTCACAACACCAGTATAATGAACTCGTCTTGGATCAAGTTGAATGATGTCTTCCCAAAAGTCATCAAGTTGGATTGAAGACCAAGCATAGCCACGTTGGTAATCAGGAATCCTGAGTATTCGTCGTTCAAAAATATCGTTTAGACTTTGTAATTTCATTATTATTGTTCTCGAAAAGTAGAAAAAGAGCAGCCCAAAGGCTGCTCATGAATCAATTACTTAATTTTATCAGGCGCTTTGCCGTGAATAGCTTTCACATCAGCAAGTAGGTTACCGAACTTGCCGTAGTTAACCTTAACGCCGTCATCGAGGTCTAGGCTGATCTTCATTTCAGCTAAGTGCTTTAGCTCTTCATCGAAAGTGACCAGTTCAGCTTGCTTCTTCTCAATCGTTTTCAGCTCTTTGTCGATTGCGCGTAGCTCTGCACCAGACGCTGTTGCTTTTGAGTCTTCAAGAATGTTCTTGCGGCTTTCAAGTTTACCCATAAGTGGTGTGACATACTCTGTGCGCATACGTGACAGCGTACCTTCGTTATAGCGATGTAGGTAAACCAAACACTCGAATGCTTTTGCTTTGCCTGAGCTAAACAGCCAGTAAATAGGGCGCTTCTTATAAGTCTTTAAGTGATCTTTGTAGAACTGAGTGGAGAAGTAACGACGGATAGTATCGATCGAACTTTCACCTTTTTTAGCTTTGATGGCATCCAAGCACAGGCTTTCAGCCACAAAGTCCAAGTTCTCTTGTAAGTGATCTTCACCCCATACGGTTTTGACAAACTGACGGAAGCGGGTAGTGGCGTCATCTTCAAATATCCAATCTTCATCTGCTAAAGGCACAATTCCATCGTCATCTACAGGAAAGCCATCGTATACACCTTCTTTAATCAGTTCGTCGAAGCCTACGTTTTCAGAAGAGGCGTAAACCATTCCGTCAAGGTTGAGAGAGAAACGCCCTACGATTAGGCCGACGTAGTATGATACAAGTTCTGAAATTGTATCTGACTGAAACCTTTTCAGCTTTTCAAACTCTGACATGTCACTTTTATAGCGGAAACTTGGGTTGCAGAATAATGTTATATCTTTAAGCTCTACGGATGTTTCAATTTCCTCTTCTAATTGAAAATGTCTAGCGACAAGGAGGTTGTTTTTTGTTTCAATGTCTAACAATTTTTTTACGGTGTTCTCACAGTTACTTTGGTGATGCTTAAATGCTTCTTTGATTGTTGAAACTTTATCGTATAACAAAGGGTTTTTTGAAAAGAACCAACTGGTTTCATATTCATTCCAATCTTTTTTGGATATTTCAAAAGCGGTCTTTGCTAGTTCTGAAGCTTCTAATATCTCTGGTGTATTGCTCGGATTGAAAGGTAACACCGCAACATCACCAGACTGAAAGTTAGTAGTGGGATTTTTTATGCGTACAAGCGCGGATGCTGTGGTAGAACACAAGAAAGCTGCAACTTTAAAATAATCTTCTTGATTGGGGAATGCGCATGAGCCCCCACCATCAAAAACAAAGCCTTTTTCGTAGCAACGTAACGAAAACGTTTTACCGCCGATCTTTGACCAACTTAATGACGGACGAAAGTAGTACTCTTCAGATGGTAAGTTATTCCCCATCTGACTAAGGATGTTTCGATGCTTCAAATCAAAGTGTAAAACTGTTTCGCAGTTACCGTACCATCTTCTGAAGGCTCCTCCTTTATTGTAAGGAACCCAAGACGAACCGCTTTCTAAGAAGTTCTTTTGTGAGTCATACAGAAAGCCGATATCTGAGTATTTAATCTCACTCCAATGACGAAGAAAGCGAGCATTGTCTCCAGTATTCATGCCACATTTTGATGGCGCAAATTCTCCAAGGGGCATCGTACTTGAAAACACTTTTCGAATAGTATCAGGGACAGAGTATGCGATAGGTCTACCTGGTATCTTGCTAAAGTCTTGACCTGATGCTGTGTGAACATTTGCCTTGCTAAGTAAGCAGTTTTGTTTTTCAGAAGTCGATTTATCATAAAGGTCAAAAAAAGTGCCTTTATAACTTGGCATGTGGTTATTTCTTGACACAAAGGCACAAACTGAGACAACTTCTCCTGAAATTTGACTAAAAGCTCGTGGCCCCAAATGAGCCAAAGTAACAATAGAGCTAAATGATGACAAATAGTCTCTTAATTTTTCATATGTGGATAGAAACATCCAAGATTGCATATTTATTTGAGCGTTGTATCCGTTACTTTTTAATAAAGAATAAGTACGCTCCATGAACATAGCAAAAAGATCAGATTTAGAATATTTAAAGAACTTCCTTCCAAATGCTTTCAAGGAACTGTTCATTCCGTTGGTACCCATATATGGTGGGTTTGCGACAGCTACATCATACTTAGTTGCTAATACAATGGCTTGTTCCACAATAGGCAATAGTGCTTGTGCTGCTTCTTTTGCCGTTGGTTCATTACCTCGTGCTTTCTCAGCTAGTTTTTCTTGCAACGTAGTCAGAGATTCTAGGTATTTACTGTCAATTTCTACCAATGAACCTAAGTTTTTGGCATCAATAAACTGCTCTTTTAGGTAGCGAAGTAAATCAAGGTAAACTTTGTTTCCTGCTGATAGCTCAGCCAGTTCTAGCTGCGGTTCTGAAAATAGGTCACCCATTGAACCTGTTTGCTTGTTGCCATCAAGATCCAAGTCTGCCCAAAGCTGGTTAATGTTCAGGTTTTCAGTTGATTGAATTGAGTGGATGTTGAGCTTGATATTACGTGTGAAGATACGTTTATCATCTTCACGGGCTTTCATTAATACAGCAAACGCAGCCATCTGTGCCGCACGATCATCAATATCTAGGCCATAGATGTTCTTGGTTAGAATTAGCTCTGGGATCTCTCGAAGGCGGTAGCCACGTTCTAGGTAGATTTCACGCAGCACTTCATAGACTTCCACCAAAATGTGACCAGAACCACAAGCAGGGTCGAGCACTTTTATCTCTTCTGGATCAATACTGGTTGGCGTAATCGCTTTTAGTTGCTCAATAACATCATCACTTTGCTCAGCAGGCGTGATGTAATACTCCATTTTGTCTTTCAGCTCAGAGTCAGGGTAGGTCGCTAGCCACTTACGACCTAGTGAGTTTTGAACTAGGTACTTAACAATCCAGTTGGGTGTAAATAGCTGGGTGGCTGCTGGAATATCTTCGCGTTTGACGACTTTACCTATAACCGCGTCTTTGTGCTCTGAGATGTAGAACTGGTACAGCCAACCAATAACCTCGATTTGCCCTTTACCCGTTTCACTATCTTTCCAGTTATCTTCAGGAATGTTGTTGACCAAATCCTTTAGGATTGAATCAGTTTTAGTTAAGTTGTCTGGTAGTAGTAGTTCAGTAGCATCGTCTAGCTTTTCAAACATGAATGGCATGGCTTCGCTTAGCTGGTGGCATTGCGCTAGAAGGAGAGTGCGGTATAGCTCTTCTTCTTTGTTACCATCAAGCACCATGTCAATGATCTGGTCTTTGTTCAATCCAAGCTCATCAGCTACGTCAGCCGCTGAGTTTAAGATTTCAAAGCCTTCACCAAACTGAGCGCCTTCGGTTTTGCTTAGCACACGAAAACCATGGTCTAGGTATTCATTAACCTCCATATAGCGGATGGCCGTTAGGCGGTTAAACCAAGTAAAGGCCGTTTCGTTGATAAACTGGTTAAAGCCGTCTTTATGCACGAATTTACCATCGTGCGTGCCTAACGCTTCAATACGTTTTACTAGTTGGTTACGTTGCTGACCTTGTTTGCGAGTGTAAACTTCTTTTTCGATAATCGCGCTGTCACCATCAATCGTGATCTCGCTAATTCGGTCTTCGAAAATACCGAGCTTTGCTGCTCTGCTCTTTACTGCTTCCATAAAAGCAACACGAGCTTTTGGTGCGTAGGCTTTAAGTTTATTGGTGTTCATTGAATACTCATTTCATTCGTTTAGAAATCCACGCTCAAAGAGCGTGGTTCACTATTTATCTTTATGGTTCAGCTAGGTATTTCTCTATGTGAGAGAAGCTTTTACTTACTTGATTCGTACTTTATGATTCGAAGCAATCAACTCGGAAAGTTGCGTTTTCAATGCCGCTAAATAGTTTTCTAGCTCTTCTTCTGTTTCTAGGTAAGTGGTATCGCCTAGTTCTTGGAAAACGGCCCCAGCTTTGACCGTCACCACTTTTTTCGCTTTAGGTTTTGTGACTACAGGCTCAGCTACTTTTAATGGCTCTTTGGTTGCGTTCATTGTTGCAGATGATGGGCCATAACCATTAGAGTCGTTAGGTTCTAGCTCTAATGTACCGTTACCACCTTTGGAGTCATTGCCTGCATTAGTTTCAGCTTCTTGCTTGCGACGTTCTGCTTCTAGCGCTACTTGGCGTTCAGCCGCTTTAATTTGCTGGTCGATAAAGGCATTAATGATTTCTTCAGCTTGCTCTACTAAACTTTCTGAATTTCGAAGCTCTTCGTTGATTTCAGCAATGCTAGTAAGGTGCTCTAAGTGTTTTAGAGACAGTTGTAACGGGCGAAGCGCATCATTACTGATGGTATCTGGTGCTTTAGCCTCGCTAACGTGTTGCTTGACGTCATCAATTGCAGCCTCTAGTTTGCTAGCCACCTCTTTACGGCGAGCTACCAGCATCTCATCGTTTACCGCTCTTACCGTTTCGATTAAGCCTTGCACCTGACGGATCTTTCCGTAAGGACGCTCATCGTTATATATGGCTTCTAGTTTCTCTAATGCATTATTGGCAACTTCAGACGTTTTAAGTAGGTGACGGTTTTTCGCGAACTCGATACTCAAGGCATTCGCCAAGCTTTGCCATGTTGAGAATTGTTTTTCATAGAAGACTTCAAGCTCTTCATAATCCTCTTCAAATTCTTCTAAATCAGAACCTTGACGTAAGAATTCATCGATGAACTTATAGCTTCCTTGTTGCTCGACAAGAGAGGAAATAGAGATAATGCCATCTTCGATTTCAGTTTTACCTGGGAACTTACCTGTGGTTGATTTCGCTTTAAAATCTTTGAGCTTTGCGAGCATGCTCTTTAAAAGCTGAAGTGCTTGCTCATGAAGATCTTTTTCGGTTGTCGGTGCATTCTTATGGAATACAGACTTGTACAACTTGGCTGCTTTCTTCAGGTTTGCTTCTGATTGTTGCTGAATGCGTCGGATTCGTAAGTTGGCACGCTTGGAATTTTTGTCTAAATGCTCAAAAGCACTACGCAACGGCACATCTTGCTGATTCGCTTGCAGCGTAATTTTGTTTGCGACGGCTAGGCGAGCAATCATCAGGATGATTTCGTAATCATTCCAACCGAATGGGCGACGAGAAAACTTCTTCACCAAGTCGCCAGCGGTCAGGGGACGCCCGTATTCATCACTGATTGAGATGTGTTGCTCTAGCTCGAACAGAGCGCGAGGGTTTGCTTCAACATCTGACAAATCAATATTCAATTGGCTCAAGTCGTCAACGATAAGAGTTTGCTGAATTTGTTGACGAATATCACCAGAATAGGGCGTAACATACTTAAGTTTACTGAAGGTGTCTTCGATAACCTGGCGGTATGCGTTGTCGATGATAGCAGTGGCTGTTGCACCTTTAGTTTTATAGCTTTGCCCTAACAAGTAAAAGTCTGATTGCTTAATAACATCTTCTAGCTCAGAAACAATCTGCTTACGTCTTGCACTGTTCTCCGCTGCTTTCGCTCGGATAAGTAGTTCCATATCTGCATCACGACCTGCATTACGTTTTGTGTACTTAGCGGTACGAATATAGGTTCGTAGTTCCCCAAATAGACGCGCCTTATCTTGTAGTTTAATTAAGATGGCATCTTTAGATTCATTACCGCAGACGGCATCGGTCATATCGTCATAGCTAGCGTCAATTGGCGAAACAATCTTTAAGTGCAGGTCGTTGTCAATTGAGCCTTTCTCGAACGGTTGACCATTGCAGTAGCGTGAAACTGGGAAATCTTGTTTGTTCTCAGGATAGCGATAGGTTTTGCTGCTGCGTAAAATCTCTTCAAATAGGATTTTACTTAGCTCCGCTGTTTCATCGGACGTTTCGATCTCTGTGTTTTGGATCTCTTTTTCGATTTCTTTTTCTTCGTTTGTTAAGAAGATGTACTCTTCTCCTTGACGAGCAATAAGAAGGTTATTTTCCAATGCGTCCAAGCTTTCAGTAATATCAATACGAAGTTGGCGTTTGTCTTGGTCGACTTCCGAGATACAAAGCGTCACGATGTTGTCGATGGTAGATTTCATCTCATCTACGTAACGGATCATAAATAGCGTTTGTAAAACTTGAACCGAGAAATCGGAAATAGAGCTTTTCTCTGCCGCGTGGTTAATGTCACGCACTACAGCAGTATCAAGGAATTTCTTAATTGAAGGATAAAAACTATAAAGCGGGATTAAACGCCCAATCTCGTCACTAACGAACTGATTAGTAGCCGTTTGAAATGCTTCGATGAGAGAACGTTCACCTTTTGCTAGGTGAGTACCCGCTGCCCCCGCTTGGGAGATACCAGAAAATACTTTTTGGATTAGGTTGTACTGGTACGGTGCAAACGGGTAGCTCGATACGAAGTTGTTTGTACCTGTGAAGTTAGAAAACTCAGCCTTATTGGTTTTCTCAAAGCTAAGCTGGCTTCGAATGATGTCGCCTTTTTCATTATACAATGCTGCTAGCACAGTTTGCGCAGGCTCTGTTTTAGCGAGTAGACGTTTCTCAATAACCTCGTTGACGTTTGAGCTTGAGAGCGAGATTCGATCAAAGCGTTGTTGGATCCGAGAAAAGTCATTTTTACGAGAACCTTGTTGCATTTGACCTAAAACAGTGTCCATGTCTTCTTGTGATGTCACTACCACCCAAGCACGACCTTCACAGACTGTACCTAAATTTTCTGTAATAGTTTGCAGCTTCAACATCATTTGAGCGTTTTGACCAATGTACTGACCAATCTCATCCACAAAGAAGCTGATGCGGCGTTCAGGGCTACCATCAAGGTATTGCTTAACCCATTTACAGAAATTTTGAATGTCTAAGCTGAAGTTGTTTTCAAGTCGCTCGATAGCTTGGCGACCTGCTTCTTCGGACTGGCCTGTTACTTTTGCAAATGCTTCAGCGAGATCGTCACGGTAAAAGTCATAAGAGTCACGCTCTTCTAACCATGATGAACCCGATAGCTCTTCAAAAGCTTGATGGAATTCTTGCAGTTTGCCACGCGCATCAAGGTCACGCTCTAGGTCAGCGATGTGTGCATGGTCGCCCGAGTAGCCCATTTTCTCATTAAAGACTTTTAGGAATACTTTTAAGATCGCATCTTCTTTGTCATCGGTGTCAGCGCGGCTATCAATGTTAAAGAGGATAACGTTGTTCTCTTTCTGGATCGCTCGACGCATATCGCCTAACAGCATTTGGTCTTCTGCTAGTTTGTCCTCAAAGAAATCAATGGCTCGCTTTGTTACGCCATCATTAGATGTCTCAACGTTTTTGAGCAAGTACGACATGATTTTAATGAAGTGAGATTTACCCGAGCCAAAGAAGCCTGATACCCAGATGCCAGATTTACCCGTTTCAGACGCCTTTTTAGGGTCATCAACAGACGGCATGTAGTATTTGAAGAATTGTTCAATGTGACCTTTAAGTTCAGCGGTGATGACATATTCATCAAGTTCGACGAAGACGGTTTCGTTTCCGACTTGGTCGGCTTTAACGACGCCGTTGATAGGGCGTGAGATATCTTTTTTAAATAGCTGCTTTAACTGCATGGTAATTCCTAGCTAACTTTCTCAATTTGTTAATGAGAATATTTCGATTCAGTATTTACTTGTTTAGCATACGTTTTTATCAGTAACTACATTTGCTTGGCAGCTACCTTTTCTTAACCGTCACTATGGTGCGCTATGCCAACTTAAAGGCTCGGTAATAGTTGTTTGATTCGATTCGACCAAATGGTTTAAGTGAAGCGCCATCATATTCACCAGGGTAGAACATGACCGTCGGAACCTGGCCTACTTTAGCGTGCAACGCATTGAGTAGTCCGTGACCTCGGACAATCGGCCAAACACTTCCCATTCCGTGAAGCATGATAAAGTCACAATTTTCTATATTTGCTTCTTTCACAATGAACTCTGCAACTCGGTTTTGCTCCAATGGCCCTTTGAGAGCTTTAAACAGAGCTTCATCACCTTTGGCAAACTGCATTTTGAATGACTTATCCAATAATCGCCGCGATTCTAGTAGTTTGATGATCATTTCAAACAGGTTAATGCTGGCGAATGTGTAGCCACGATTTGACAGTTTTTTCTCTAGCAATTCGATATGCTCTCGAACCGCTAGCTCATGTTCAGGTTTATAGTCGAAAATGTAAAAACCAATCTCACCACCGAGTTCTTTGTTTTGAAGGAATTCGTCGCTCTCTAAACGAGATTGGATGTTATCTAGACGCTGTTGTAGCTGGAGCATTAGTAGATCTCCATAGCCTGGATGATATCGTCTCTATCCATCTCAACGAGTAGATCACGAACATCTGGGGTTATGTAAATATTGGTGAGTACTTTTGTTTTTGTGCTTTCCAAGAAACCGCCATCAGTCATAACTTTAAAAGCGACTTGAGCAATTTTGTAGGTTGAGGATTCAGACATATCGGCAAAATCAGGATAGATGCGGCACTTATCTTCCCAGAAGTACTCCCAATCTTTCATGTCAATGTTTTCGCGGTACATACGTTTAGCATCCATTACAACAGTGCGCATGAAGTCAGCAAGCAGTGGAGAGTTAATTAGGGTTGCAGCCATCATTAACTGCGCCGCTTCCTCGTGGTTAGCCTTAACAAGTGCTGATAGGAACTTGTTACCTAGATTTGCGATACGTTTTTTGATTGTAGCCGCGTTACGCTTTGCTGAAGCTGGCGAACGTTTTTGCAGAATGTTTTGTTCAACAATGGCTTCATCCCATTGTTCTTTACTTGGTTCAGAAAGGAGTAACTCAGCAATTAGCTGAGCCTCTGTAATCATAAGGCTGCCACCGATTAGGTCGCCAAGGTATTTCTTATATTCGCTCATCTTCACGTCCTATTTAATGCTGTGTGTAGGGACTGAGTGTTCTGCTTCGGTGTAACCTGATGCAAGGTGCAAGTTTTCAACACCATATAAAGTCGGTCGGTTTGCTAACCAAAGTTGATGCTCGGGCGTTGTTTGTGTTGCATTCTCAGAGCAATCGACATTCCAACGTCGCAGTAAATAGCCAGTTAAAGCGGCACGAACTTCGATTGATAATTTTCCATTCTTCATAGAGTAATCAAGCTCAATCGCTTTTGGATAATTTACATTGTTTGGGTGCGGTACTAGCTCTAATGGTACGAACCTCATCCATTGTTTATCAGCCAGCATGGTTTGAGTCTGAAGTACGGTGTTGTCCGATAGTTCAGCTTTGGTAATTCGAGAAATAACAAAGTCGCGGAATTCCTTACTCTGACAATCGTATGCACGAATATGCCAGCGTAGTCCGTTATCGACGATAGAGTGGGGGATAACAATTCGGGTGCTTTCACCACTGCTTAAAGAGACATAGCGAATCTTCACCGCTTTGTTGTTTAGCGCGGCTTGAGTTAGTACAGCTACAATGCTGGTGTCAGGCGCGTTAAGTTGGCTCGGTACTTCAAATGGTATGCCTAACCCATTGATGACGCTGTCTTCGCCTGAAAGTTGGTTTGCAAGCTTTCCGAGCGTGTCGTTTGTGTTGTGGTTAAACAGTGGGACAAATGCTTTTGTTTGAAAATACCGTTTCTCAGCATTGTCGTAGGTAAGGTTGTGGGCTGCTAGCTCTTTGTATAAGTTGATATCGCGAGTCGCGTTGGATAGCCCCATTTTAAAATGTTCTACAACTTCGGAACGCGTAAAGTGACCAACAAACATCAACTTAAAGTCAATGAAAGCAAGCCTTTGTTTTTGTGCGTAGTTGAGATTATCCATGGATTTCATACTATTTTTAATTTGGGCATAGTATGAACCATTTTGGGTTAGACTTCAATTTGAGATATGACTCAGGCAGACATAACTCACTATCATTTGGGTACGCGATAAGAAAAAAACCAAGAAAAATGAAATTCAGATTTAAAAGCACAAGCAGTGCGCTAAAGCTGGCAACTAGCTTAGCATCTTTGAGAATATTTTTTCAGAGATCTAACTATTGGATCTAATCCGTTTATAGCGCTTCTCTTCATGTATGCCTTATATGACTGTAGTCAAATTGTAAATACAACTAATTGCGTATATTGTTATTCTCAACTATCAAAGAGGATGATGTAATGTCTGGAAAAATTAAGTTACCACACAGTTGCCCTAAATGTGGCAAAACAGCAAAGACGACCAAGGAACTTGAAGAACTTTTTGGCTTCCGTCAAAAAGATGGTGGTGTAACTAATCAGAGTCAATGCAAAGACTGCCGCTAGAGATTAACAGGCATTTACCGCTTTGCAAAAATTAGCTTTAGAGCTTCATCTTCGTCACGATTTCTCTCTAACATAAAGTAAATCGTACAATCTGAAGAAGTTATAAATATATCAAAGCACCTAAGAGTGATTCCCAACGTTTGGCATTATTCATTCCATCGTTGGGTTTCGTGTTTATGGCGCATTGGTTTAGTTTAGTGGTAGCGTTGCTCACCTTCATGCGGCTAGATGAAATCAGCCACTATTTTTAAAAGTTCAGAGGCAGGCATAGCGGATGTGGCATTTTTATAGACCACCACTTTATCGCCATACTGGACTATAAGATTTCCAGAATCAGTTAGTGTGACCGACGCTATAATTTTCCCTCCCACTTCTTCGTGTATTGTGTGTAGTATGTCTTCTGTGGTCATGTTTATATCTTCAACGTAAATTGATAAATGCGACTACCTTAATTTCATAGCATCAAAATTTGATCCAGAAAAATAGGTGCTCCCAATAATAAATATGTCGTATTTAATCATCACTTCTCGGGCTAGGTTTGTTCGATCTATGTGGGCTTTAAGGCAGTGCCTACATGTAATACGCCATCGACTCAAAAGCTGGGATGACGTATGAATAGTTAGAGAAAACTCGACAAAGTCTCCTTGTAGCCTTACATTGTCAACCGTAAACAGATACAAAGCGTTATCATTCAACAGACTCAGTTCGTGGATAAGCTCTTTCATATGTTTCACCTTACAGAAGGCAGGCATGCCTGCCTAACCATCTTTATTGTTTTATTTGCACATTGCTTTGTTTCTGAATTCGTTTTGGAGTAGGGCCTTTGGATACGCATGGTACAGTAAATGGTTCGTTAATATTACCAGCAGCGGTCAGCGGGATTTTGTTTCCACTTTCATCTTTTTTATAGCGAGCAACTCGACGCACTGCAATCCTGTTGCCCGAAATCGTAAGACCGAGATGCGAGTTCCAGCCCTTAAAGATCGCTGATAGTTTGCAAAGGAGCGAATACGATGTTGATTCGTGAACGATTGATTGAAGGTAGTTCCTAACCTGATATTCAATATCGTCTTCAGAGCTTAATCCTAACGATGAGATTATACGGGTGAGATAGGTTTCTGGACAAAGAGGTAAATTCTCATATTCACAAGCAGAAAGCTGTTTTTTTATTAGATAGTGTGCAAACGCATAGATTGTTTCAGAAGCTTGGCTTTCAAGTCGGTGTTTTTTAAATATCTCTGAGATGAAATGCACAGATAGTGCCAGCTCGTTATGATCTTCTACGTATGCCAAAATCTCTGCGGGTTGAAACGACGTACCTTGCGTCCCACGAAAAGCGAATGGGTTCTTAGTCATGTCAAACGCTTTGGCTAGCATGGCGACGCGAGAGAGCACTGAAGCACTAACTTTAACTCCTGCCATCTCTAATACTTGTGATCGTGAACGTATGTTTCCCACATCAATATGTGCAAAACTTAAATCATCAGTAACACCATAAGTTATAGGCGCTATAAAACCTACACGAGCTTCACAGGCGGCTTCCAATCTATGGTGACCGTTAAGAATTTCCCCCTCATGAGAAATTATGATCGGCTCGCCAGTTAGGCACCACTCCCGATTTTTCATTGCTTCTGCATACTTTTTGACTTTGGGCTTACTAAGTCGCCTATTTTTATTTTTTTTGTTTACCGTCCCTCGACTAGAAAAAGTCAACATATCTCTCGCCAACTGAGGGCTAATGAAAATGGTGGTATGTTTAAGTGTAGTTTGTACGACTTTTACCCCTGCATAATATTTAGCATTCGCTTTGAAGATCTCTTCTAGCTGAGTAGGGGTAAGTGTTTCGTTCGAGTTTTTTAGCAGATTAGTTGAACTGGCTACGTAGCTTGTTCGTTCACTTTCGTCAAAGCGACTTACTAGACTGCTTACAATAGAGTTCTCTAGATCTGCATTTGAAATTTCATCGGTATCCCCGATACGTGATTCTGTCATGTTTTCTTCCTTTGCTCTGTATGTGGCAACATAGTGCGCTGACTGCGAATTAGGTAGTACTCAGTGAACATTATTGATCCGACACGCATGTCGGATCAATTTTTATTTATAAATTAAACTGCGATAAACACGATGTTGGACATAAAGAATTGAAAGCCTTAGAACAAAAAATCACTGGCATGTTGCTTTCGGCTAAGGGAAAAACTTGTAAAACCCTCATTACAACCATGCAGATGGTTGAGATTGATGCATATTTTTCCGCTGAGAATGTTAGATCGGAGTTGAAATGGATCATTGATGCAGCAACCAATGCTACAAACTTAGATAAAGTAAAATCTATTCAAGCAGAGCTTGAGGAACGAGTGGTTAAAGGCGAGGCTTTTGCGCCGCTTTCTATCACGTTTGCTATTGAGGGGAAGCCTTTCTTGGATGGCACTTCTCGCAGCTTGTCATCTTTGGCTTTTAATCCTAGCAGTACCCATATTGTTGGTAATGTGCTGACTTTCGTTGCCATATGTAGAATGTTAGGAATTAAGACTTTCTTGTTTAGCTCAAGGTTAAGTGCAAAAGAAATCAATCAAAAAAGCCTAGCTCGACAACGCTTGGCAATGGAAAATGTTGAGATTCGAGTTATTTTTGATGATGAGAAAGGGTTGAATGTCGCAGATATCGTTCATTTATTTAAAAAAAGTGCTCTCTTCGACACAGCTCTAAATCTGCCTCATGTTAGTGAAGGCAATAACCTATCTGGTGAAGGTGACTTCCCATTACGTCCATTTATTCTTCAGTTAATCGAAGATACTAATATCGAGGCTTATGGTGGAGTCAACTTTGATGCTAAGCACGTCAGGGTATCTGAGAGGGCTATTACAACCCAATTTATCTTGTTTAAGTTGCTCGTCGGTGCGGTAGCAGGAGCTGGCACACAAGAATACAGTAAGATGCCTAAAGACATAGTATTGGAGTCGGGAGAGAGCCTAACATCGATACTTGTAGGTGGTTATATAAATAACATCTCTACATTCATGGGAGGGTGGCTGAAACCTTTGAAAGAATCGTTTGCCAGCAATCGTTCCGGATATCAACTGTCCCCTCAAGTGTGGCAAGCATTAGGTCTCGTTATCCATCAACTAGTAAAGGATGGTATGTCGCCCAAAGTACTTAAAAATGCAGGGCTAGAACTTGGGAAGCTTGACTACAGCAAGAATGCAAAACACTGGAAAAATTGTCCGGTTATGGAATTGGACACCAAAGGTCGCATTTATAAAAATGCCGCAAGCTCAACACGTTTATTTAAAGTAGGTTTGCAGGAATACTTCTTGAAAGTTATAAACCATGCTACCTAGCACGCCTTTGTTCCCTTAAAACATCATTCATATTGCGTTTTCGTTTGCTTGCCTTAGTAAAAGTTATGCAAAGTTACAGATAAGTTTCACAAACCAGTAGCCGAGATACTAGAAGTGTATCACGCTCAGCTAGAAGGCTATGGAAATATCGAAAAAATTATTGTGATAGGGCATTCGGTTAATGATATCGATATTCCATACTTCAGGTGCATATTGAACGCCTATACTGATGCTATTTGGGATAACTGGAATCATGGTGATGGTATATCGGATACCCATGATAAACTGATTGCTCTTGCCGTGCCTATACATCATTTGAGTTCATCACCTTCTAGTGATCTTGGAACGACTTATCCAATCGGTGGCTCGGCGAGTTAGAGTTTACTTGAGTTATTTAGCAAACTAAGTTTATTTTAGTGGTGGGGGCTATGGCTTCATATCCCCATATCTTGTGAAACCAAATGTGACTGGTATATGGCCAGATATCCTGTTGCACGTCTTAAACATCACTTTTTTGTAAGTTGTTGAGATATTACTTGCCCATTCGTTTTTCGCTCAGCGATTTCACGAATTAGGTCTCCAGAAAAGAAGTCTTCAACTTTGATAGGGGTTGAGTTATTTACATACTCAATGATGTCCGTTATGGCAAGAATATTTCGTTCGTACTTGGCTCGTGATTTTTTAAGTTCATTATCAAGACGCTCCGCTTTTTTGATGTAGGCTGCACCTGTACGCCCTTGTGCCAGCATGGCTTTTTCATCTGGTGTAAACTCACTCTTATTATGTTCATGGTTGATATGTTGTCGTACCTTGTACTCATTAATAATACTTGTTCTAGAACTTAAGGTACTAAGGCCTCCTTTAACAATACCTTTAGCCTTAAGCCTAACGTGAAGTGTAGAAGGCTGAATCGGTGACGCTTCCAGCCCCTCGCGTACCATAGCCTGTAGCTCAGCTTTAATGTAGTTATCCAACTCTTTACCTCGGATAACTTTGCCATCTAGGTTTCTACTGCGTGGTGTCTTCGTCATTTTTTGCTTCCTCTTGTTCTATTTCGCTCAATACGTTTCTGTTCAATAAAAAACAGGTCTGCCAGTGTTTTCGGAGCTTTGCCCACGAGTTTTTGTTCATTGATTCTCGCTAGAATTCGACTCAAGGGGTTATCCGGATCGTCTGAAAGAAGTGACACTAGTTTTCTTGTGCTTTTCGCCTGGATTGCGCTAGCTTCGAGCGCCTCCAAAACCACGAGCGCTTCTTCTTGTTCTACTAAAGCAACATTGAAGCTCGGATTGTCTGCATTTAGCTTTCGAAGTACGATGACGTCCTCTCGCTTGATCGCTAAAAGGCGTGTAGCTTCTTCTGCTTCACCCATTCTTCCTGTGAGAGTGAAAGATCCACAAGGCAACCCAGACTGACATTTCATTGCATAAGGACACCCCCAACGCGCAACATTGCGGGTACAGGCACCAAAACCCAAAGGGTGTAACTTAGCGTGTCGCTCTACCAATTCTTTCGCTTTATCAGCCAAGTTTTGCTTCACTAAACGGTCGTGAGCGCTTTTAAGTTCTGGAAGAAATTGGTCAGACATAGCACCTACCATGTAATGTGCTACCTCTGTGGTTGTCTCACCAAATGTTTGCATGTTCTGCTTAAGGTTGTGCTCCATACCTAGTGAGGGGTCAACCATCATTGAAGCGGATGACTTGACAATAGCGACACCTGTATTTCTTATCGGCTTACAAGAACGGGCTAGCGCCGCCATACGGCGACTAACCTCATTTTCTATTGGGTTGCAGGCTACTGGAACGGAACCCTTCGGTTGATGTGTAGACACACTATCAGCATCAAACAGTGATAGTTGGTCGTCGTTTGCTAGCGCTATCTTGTTTTCAACGTAAGCTTTCTCCAACATATTTACTGCCAATGATGCGGTCAGGTAAGATTGTGATTCGGCTTGGTGCTGGTAGTGCTTGTTCTGCGTAATATCAACGCGCCCCATTAAGATAGCCTGTACATGATCTGTCACTCCAGCGATAGCTAAAAATGTATTGATATTGTGTCTAGGTACATGTTTCTTAATGCTTACACGAGAGCCATCATCCTCGTATAGTTCAAAATGGTCGAAGATAGAGCGGCGGGTTTCAGAACCTCCTAACCAAGCCTCAATTTGACTTTCGTTTAGTGGAAAAATGTGTTGCAGTGAAACAAGATCCCGTTCAATGTCAAAGGCACCCTTAGGTAGAATAAACATCAAGTCTTCGTAGTTGAAATTTACTATTTTTCCGCCATCTTTAGCAGAGAGAACACACTGATGTCCGTCTGAAAAGTTTTTGGTAGCTGCATAGCGCTGATACACATAATCATTCAACTGAGCTTTAGTGAAATAATATTTTTTTGATTGCTTATGAATGGGAATTACTTTAGGTAGATGGTTGCCATAGCGTTTCATCGAAACCATGATTGATTTAGAAAAATCACCTCGCATACCCCCTGAACCATTGAACATAATGCGTTGCAGATCTCTGCATTCAATCCATTCATCAGGAAACTCAATTATTTTTTTTGGTAAAAAATTAGTGAAGTTGGAGTTTCTATGATTAGTGACAGTGTCACGAAACTCAGCAGTCAAAGCTTTGACTGACTTATAAATCATCTCAACTACTGGATAAGAAGTTGGCGCCAGCCAGTGAATCCGAATACCAGATTTCTTCGCTCCCAGATATTTAATTCCGAGCTTGTATGTAGGCCAACCTTGTGCGATTGCGTGATTACGCTTATCTTTATCTTTGATCTCCCGTTTTATCAATGAGTTCATTCTAAGCAACATGATTTCTTGAAAGCGAAAACCACATATTATGGATAAAAGAAGCATATTGTAAAAAATACGCTGGTAATCGTTCTTAGCCAATACCATCAGCTCAATGACACACATGAAAGCTCGGATTGAAATAAGTTTATTATCAGTGGTTTGTTCAGGCTCTGCTTGATCAGCTATCTTCCTTTCTTTAGTGTTGTTAGTGCCATTGCGGAGTGGGTGTTTGTTAACAACCTCAATACTAACCAAGAATAAGTCGTGTTTTCGGAGTAGTTTGATAATTTTAGCCGCAACATCACAATAATCGCTTACATTCCCCGGACTCTTCGAATTCGCTTTATGTCGATCCATTGCAGCGTAAATAATATCGGCAGTTAGGTACATTGGATGTGTCTGTCCTGTCTGAGTAACCAACTCCCAATACCAGCGTTTCATAACTTGTAAGGGTTTATCCAGTTTAGAACCTGATGGTATGCCGTCTGTGATCGTCACCATATGTATATTGAAAGCTCGCATAAAGTCTTGATATTCAGGTGAGATAGGCATTTTAGTCAAACCTTTTACGCTATTCGATACTTCATTCCATTTGAATCCGTGGTTCTTAGGTTCTTTCAGCCACGCTGCGCCTTTCTCACCAAAGTGCCACGAAGGATCATTCCATTCGAACTGTCCAACCGCATCGTATTTCTCTAAAAGTTCATTGAACTTAGCTTTATATATGTCAATATAGCCAAGCAGGTTTTTAGCTTGTCTATTGAACATTGTATTTTGTGACATTTAGTTCACCTCGACTTTATCTATAAACAATTGAACACGAGCCATGACTTGAATTACATGCCGCTTACGTCGTATTAACTCTCTGAGCAGAGGATGGTTCGTAAGCCCAGAGTCGTCAGCTATGTTGCGAACCCCAGCAATTTCGTCGTTCAAAGAGTCAAGGACTTCGATGTGTTTTCCATTGTCAAAAGGCTTAAAGTACAAACACCCATAACAAGCGCGACCTTGAGCAAAAGGGCACATGTTCTCTTCATAACTGCATCCACCAAGATGATAATGAAGTTTGCCGCCAATAGAGGCGGCAACACGACGGCCTTTCCATTCGCTACTTTGAATTAAGTTTCCTGTCAGCATGAGAGCTATCATGTTTGTAAATACGGGATTGCGACCTAGAGCTGCCTCTCGAATATCTGCCATTTCAGGAGTGGCAGCGATGTAACGCTCCGCAACAACTAAAGTTGATTGACCTAGGATATAAGCAATTTCGGCTGCTGAAGCGCCATTCATTGCCATTGAATGACCAACGTTGTGACGGAATAGGCTTGAGGTATAAACTGGTAGGGTATGATCTCCATTTTGAACAGCTTTTTGTATCTCTTTAGAAGAGAACTTAAGAAGAATGTTGCTGATGGCTGAATTTACTAATATCTGAGTTGCTTTAGTGGTAGGAAACAATTGCTCTTCATCACCAATATTAGCCAAGTACTTATATAGCATTATGAGTTTGCCAAGCTCCTCTGGGATAGCGACACGAACTCGATCAATCGCGAGCTTAGTTTTTTTAGCATAAGGAATCAGCATTGAGTAACGCATGCCGTACTTATTCTCTGTGTCAATGATGCAATCGCCAGCGGAAAATTTACTAATTTGAACAGCTCTCGCCCCAGTGTAATACGTAATGCCTGTGATAATGCAATCAAGCACGGCATCGATATCTACACGTTTCTTAAGCCTTTCAAAATGAGCTATTTTCTCTTCTTTGGTATTGAGTTTGGGGCATAGTTTGGTTGACCACAGAAAAATTCCATTCTCGATCATACCGCACACTTCATCCGGGATAACATTATCGAGATTTTGGTATACTCCCCAATTTTCATTACGTGGTCGAGGTACGTCTAACAACAAATCTTCTAGGTCTGCTTTCTCATCTGTACTTTCGAAGAACCCACAGCGTTCAAGAGTACGTAAAGCATGGAGTGTGAAATAGAACTGCTGGTTGTGACTTGAATTTCGGTTAGGGTTTTCTACTATCGTATGTAACTGATTAATCAACTCATTGCGTGTGATAACATCAACCTCTAAAACAGTTCTCGCTACATAATATGCAAAGTTTTCTGCAACACCTGCCGAGTTCTCTTGGATATACTTTACAGTAAGGTATTTCAGAAGCTTAACTTCAAAAGTATTTAACTGTTTAAAATTATTACCATTTTTAAAGAGAATAGCATTGTATTTACCAGAATAACGAAAACGCCATTCATTCTCATTGAGATACAGAAACTGATCATCAAACTCCGTCGCGCTAGTCAAGTAGATCCGTGTAGGTAAATTAATATCATTGATCCACCGACACTGTTCCTGAGTAAATCGGGTATTTAAGTGGTCAACCTTAGATTGACTATCAGTCGAATATGTCAAATGGGATATCTTCGTCATAGCCGTAGTCTCCTAATGCATTAAAGGTAGGTTCTGTTGACGTAGCTGACTTATCATGAATAGCTTTCTGCCAGTCATTACGATGCGTGCGTTTTATGTTGCTGCTGTTGCTAACGATCTCAAGAAACCGTTTAGCGTATTTTAGAGGAACCGTACTGGTATCTGACCAACCACCTAAGGTACGAAGCCGCTCAACGGCAGGCTCCAATACACCATTCATCCTTGCGGAAATACCATAATCCTGCGCAAGCATTACATTCTCCTGGAGAAGTTCGTTGTAAACGAACGCCAACGTAATGTAAGCCCACGTATGCCGACCAACGTGCGGAGTTATTTTGCACATATAGTTGATTTTATGATTTATTTCATTTCGATAATGGGGATATATCGCAATAAAACTTGGATCGATTTTTGTTTTGTAAAAGGTTCTAATCGCGTCATAGGTTAAAGGAGGGAGCTTACCTGAACCTTTGATAAACAGGATCTGATGATCATCTACACCTTTATTTCTATATAATGGAGCACGGTACTGCTCCATATAAATAGTCAGCATGATGTAGTCATCGGCTGTCAATTCAATTTGCCGATAAGAATGTATCGTTTTAATAGAAGGTGGGTTTTTCCTTGGGTCTAAAACATCATCTGGCAAGTTTTGAACGACCAAAATGTAGTAAACCTTACCATTAGCATCAGGTAGAGACTCACCGATGCAGTCTGTCATCAACAACATCACCTCACCAACACGTAAGCCATAATTGAACATCAATCTATGAATCAGATAGTTACGGTACTGTTGAAATCCTTCTGCAAACGGATTATGAGGATTGGTGACAGCCTCAAATAGTTCACCTGTTTCTGAGTCCACAAACTCAGGACTTGAAGGGAGGAGCATATTGGTTAGCTCGATAGATTGCTGCTCTTCAAGACTCTTGTAACGGTGGGCGGGTTCATTTTGTGACACTTTCGTTTTATCAAATGTCTTTATTTCACGCGTTAGGTTTAAATCATTGGACTGATAGATATTATGAGCATCTGCTAGTGACATATCTTGATATTTCAAATTCATATATCGGTCATTGAGGTACCTGAAAAACTTACCAACGTTTCTTATATGACTCCCATAACTGACTTTGTTCGTCTTGCTGATTGCTGACGGTAACAAACCAATAGGTTGAATATCTTGCTCATCAAGCAGATGTTGCTTGGTGAGAAAATAATGAAAGAAACCATCAAGCTCTTCTATGAAATACGCAATATTGTAATTATTGCTATAGAAATCATAGTCAAATGTAGTTTTGTGCTTCTTGTAGTAATACTCATGGAAGAATCGCAGAGAAGAAAGAATGTTCCGTTGCGTGCCGAGCGCTTTTTTGCTCAATTTATTTATTCCATAAATCGAAACGAACATAACGGGTAGGGTAGTCGCGTTATCAATCAGGATATGGGAACGTTGACCATTTCTTGAGACATGTAAGTGAGCATAAGACATAATCGTTACCAAAATAGTGCTTTATATCATATAACGATATTATTTATATTTTTACAAGCACAATGATCTGTTTATAACCTATTTAAAGCATTATATGTGGCAATATAGTGACAAGGCGTCAAAGTTATGTTCTGAAATTCTTTAACTACTGAGGATATTATGAGGCTGATTTATAGAATATGTATCGATATCAGAATTACATTATTGTTTTCAGAACTTGGCGAATTTAGTAATAAAAATTTATATAATGAGAGCAGAGATATGCTCCTTAATCAAAATAACGCTCCTTGAATACAAATAAGCCGCTAGCAACGATGATGTTGGTAAGTGGTTTGGAATATGCACTTGGGCCCCTCAACAGTTACCGCAAGTGCCTTAATAACCATAATGTATGATCAAACTGACGAATTCCGGGCTGAATCAAAGCAGCAAAATTAAGGAGCGCTTTGAATTAATTCTTTATATTCATTACGCTAAAGGACTGTGAGTTGATATCCATCTGAAATAGGACGACTCGGCTTCAAAAGTGAATTACGCAACAAAGGCTCTGTCGGACTGAGTTGGCGACCATCAGGAAAAATCGACATATAAAAACTCTGCAAGCTCTACGCATTTATCAGGGCGACCGCATGAGTGTCTATATTTTCACCATATGACTAAAACCAGCGCTTAATACGGCCTCTAGCATGGTTGTGCTCATCATGCATCGCTTTTGTTTACCGACAATGCTTAGCTTAGTTGGCTCTGCTCG
>NZ_NIVQ01000032.1 GCF_002811245.1 Vibrio salilacus
ATGAATCGGAACGTTTGTATTGGGAAAGCTCTAAAACCGTGGCCAATTTTAGTTGCCCACTACAGCTTCTAAGCGGAATTCTCAACTTTCTGGGAGCAAGGGCACCCTCGAAATTTGGCGGTAGGTTGTCAGAAGCTCTACGGCTCAAACAAGAAGTGGAAAAAGCGGTATGGTTATCATAAGCGCTCTCTATCAGAGACAGCCATGTGTCGAGTGAAACAGTTGTTAGGCGGGAAATTAAGTCTAAGAAATTACAACGCTCAGGTTGGCGAGACTTACGCAATGATCAAAGCGCTAAACAAGCTTACGGGGCTAGGTATGCCTTTTCTCTGAATTAAGCAACAAAGCCTTGGTGCAACGAGTTAATGAGGAATGCCCAGGCAAAGATATTTGGTTATGGACGGGTTGCAGTTATTAGAATTGAACGCTCAACAACGTCAAGTGCTCGATCATATTGATGTATTAATTAATGGTAAGTTTGAACAAGACAAAGCGGATCCAAGTTTACTGTGGCGGGGATCAAGCAACCAATTTATTCACCGACTTGCTGCTTCCAGAGCTTAGCGTATAGTCCCTGCAGAGCAAGCAACTCGTCATGAGTACCACTTTCAGCGACTTGGCCTTGGTCTAACACAAAAATGTTGTCAGCATAGCGAATGGTGTTGAGTCGGTGGGCGATACTTATCACTGTCCGACCACGACATATTTCATCCATGTTGCTCATGATCGCCGCTTCAGAGTTATAGTCGAGTGCCGAGGTCGCTTCATCAAGTAATAAAATTCTAGGGTTGACCAACAGAGCTCTGGCTAGAGCAATACGTTGTCTTTGGCCACCAGACAGTGAGCTGCCTTTTTCGCCAACGGGTTGGCTAAAACCGTGTGGTAGACCTTCAATGAATTTCAAAGCGCCAGCGAGTTGTGCTGCATAGCGAATTTCGTCATCAGAAGCTTGTGGCTTACTCAGCCTTATATTATCTGCCACGCTACCGGAGAAGAGAATACTTTCTTGCAAGACCACACTCATATTTCGGCGTAAAGAAACGGGATCCGCTATAGCGAGATCCATTCCATCGACCAATACTTGCCCATGTTGAGGAATATACAAGCGTTGCAGTAGGCGGGTAAGTGTGCTTTTACCTGAGCCAGAAGGGCCTGTGATACCAATAAATTGCCCCGGTTTGATCTCGAGTGATAGGTTGGCTAGTACTTCAGGCGCCTCCTGGTGGTAACGAAAGCGAATGTTACTAAATTCAATACCGCCCTCGAGTTCTGGCACAGAAGCTAAGCCTTGTTTGCTATTTTCTCTTGGCTCGTCAAGAATATCGCCCACTCGCCTTAACGCAATGAGAGTATGCTGAAAGTCTTGCCAAATTTGCGCAAGTCGAAGTACGGGTTGAGTAACATGGCCAGCTAACATGTTGAAAGCGACCAGTTGCCCTGGTGTTAGCTCACCATTTAACACTTCGTTGACCCCCCACCACAGTAATAATGCAGCCGTGAGTTTTTGAACAAGTGCGATGCCTTGTCCTGCAATTAATCCTGATTTTTGAGCATCAAAACTGCGGTTAAGTTGTTGGCTAAGTATCCGTTGCCATTGATGTAAGAACCTATGTTCAGTTGCAGTAGTTTTAATGGTTTCAATGCCAGTGACAGCTTCAGTAAGAAAGGTTGTGGAATCGGCATCTGATTCATATTCAGACTCAACTTTTTTCCTTATTAAGGGACCTGCTATAAGCCAAAGTAAGAAATAGATTACTAGTGATCCGATAACCAACCAAGTCAGAGTACTGGCATAGTGAAACATGACTGCGATAAAGACTGTAACAAAAATCAAATCGAGCAACAGCATTAGTGTCGAACCAGTCAAAAACTGGCGGATTTGTGCCATTTCACGCACTCGTGCGATGATTTTCCCTGTCTGGCGCTGTTTAAAGTAAGTGAGGGGTAAGCCAACCAAATGCCGGTAAAGACGGCCTGATAGCTCGGCATTAACTTGGCTAGCAAGATGGCCAAAAACGGTATTTCGTAAGTAGCTATACGCAGGTTCAGCCAAGGCCAGTGCGAGCATAGCCATTGCAAGCACATGTAAACTGGAGAGACTGCGGCCTACCAGTACCTTGTCGATAACATTCTCAAACAGCATCGGGCTGACTAATGCGAATATTTGTAGCGCAATAGCATAGAAGAAGACATCGCGCATTTGGCTCTTTTGTCGCAGGATTGACGGCGCAAACCAACTAAGGCCAAATTTGACTTCTTTGCTGCTTAGTCTCTTATCGGCTAACAGAATAACCTTATAATTTAATAGATTATCTGAACTTAATTTTCTAGGCTGCTCTGATTTAGTGGTTGGGTCGTACAAACGATATGAGTCATCACTAGCTTGTGTGAGAACTTTCCAATCATGGTCGATTTCAATCAAAACAGGTAGAGGGAGAGTATTTAGCTCCGTTGCTTGTATCTTTGCTACCTGACTTTTTAGGCCGATGTAGTCTGCTGCCTCCCTTATTTGAATATCACTTAAGTTGGAATGATTGACCCCTAATGCATGCTTAAGCTGTGTGCAGGTCGACTTTTTATGAAAATGGTTACCTGCATAAACTAGAGCTTCGATTGCGTAGTTGTTTGGAATGAGAGAGGCACCGTTTTTTTGGGGTGATACGTTTATATTCATACTTATCGCTCCCTTAATGCTTCAGCTTGGTATTCTCGAATTGGGCTGAGTAGATAGTCTATAATACGACGTTTATCTGTTTTAATTTCAGCAACAACGGACATACCCGGTGTAAGTTCAACACGTTGACCATCAATTAAAATATTGTTTTGTTTCAGTTGAACTTGTGCTGGGAAAACAAGTCCTAAGCGTTCATCTGTGGTTGAATCACGCGAAATACTCAACAGTTCTGCTTCAATAGTGCCGTAACGGGTATATGGAAATGCATCTACCTTCAACGTTACTGATTGCCCAGGATAAACAAAGCCTACATCTTTATTGAGGATCTGCACCTCGGCTTGCTGTACCGCATTTTCAGGTACAATAATCATCAAGTTTTGCGCAGGTTGAAGCACTGCTCCTAAAGTGTAGATACTGAGCTGTTGTACTGTACCATCGACAGGTGAACGGATGATCTCTAGTTGCTCACGCTCACGAAACTTAGAAAGTTCCTGATCCAAAGCGACTAATTGCAACTTAGCCTGCTTCCGTTTTTCGAGCCATTCTCTTTGTTTTTGTGCTTTGAAACCAGTCAGTCTCTCTTCGAGACTGTGATATTGCGACTTTAGAATGTCTAATTCTGCTCGTTGCTGAGAGACTTGGCGCTGTGCTTCCAAGAGTTCTTTTTCTTGTTCGAGATATTCGACATGCCCAATCACTTTAATCGTGTTCAGCGTTTTTCGTGCGGCCAGTCTTTGGCTAATATTTCCAGTCAAAAGAGTTAAGGCGTTGATATCGCTCTGGCGAGCCGCCTGCGATGTTTTATTCACTTGCATTTCAGCATTGATACTGGCGATAGTTGATTCAAATTCCCGTTTTTCACTGAGATAATTTTCATTGACCAACGTCTGCTGTTCCAGTGGTAATACTGTAAACATCGGATCATGAGAGAGCTGTTTATTATTGATTAAGGCACGATAGCGGATGAACTCATTAGTTTGAAATTCAGATTGGGTGATCAAACGCGTAATGTCTTGATTCACGCCTAAGGTATCAAGAGTGAGAAGTGGCGCGTCCTTTTTAACACGTTGACCGTCTTTAACATGGATGTTGAGAACTCGGCTTTGTTCATAAGACTGAATTACTTGAGAACGACCAGACACAACGAAACGGCCAGTTGCTGTAGCTTGTACATCCAACGTCCCCCAATAAGCCCAAAGTAATACGGCAAGGACTCCTAAGCTGAGAGTTATGGCTGTTATACGAGCAAACGGTGAAGGAGGGCGCTGTGATAGAGCAAGATGTGCAGGTAAAAACTCGTAATGGTTTTCGGTGGTTTGGTTTATCTTAAAATTGTTCAAGAAGCGCTTGATTACGTGGATCATGCATTAGGTTCCTCTTGTTTGAACTCTTGCTGAAGCTGCCATAATTGTTTGTATTGTTTACCAAGTTTTAATAACTGCTGGTGGCAACCTTGTTCGACGATATTTCCCTGATGAAGAACGATAATTCGGTCGCAATCTCGTACGGTAGATAATCGATGAGCGATAGTGATAACAGTACGCCCTTTAGCAATGTTGGCCATATTGGATTGAATCAATGCCTGTGATTCATCATCAAGTGCACTAGTTGCTTCATCTAAAATGATAATTTTGGGGTCAGAAAGGAGTGTTCGGGCAATCGCAAGTCGCTGCCTTTGTCCACCGGAAAGAGACTGACCACCTTCTGCCAATATTGTGTCATAGCCTATCGGCAGCTTCATAATAAACTCGTGTGCTCCGGAAAGTTTTGCCGCTTTGATAACCTCTTCCAAACTTGCTTCAGGCTTTGATTGGGCAATGTTCTCGCTAACACTTTTATTAAATAAATAATTTTCTTGCAACACGATGCCGACTTGCTGCCGTAATTGCTGAATACAGATTTGATTTAGTGGAGTGCTATCAATAGTGATCACACCTTGTTCTGGATTGTAGAGTCGCAGTAGTAATCGGGCTAAGGTACTTTTGCCTGATCCTGACGTGCCTACAACTCCGAGAGTTTCTCCTGCTCGAATATCCAGAGATAAATTATTAATCGTCGGGGGAATATCGGGTTGATAGCGAAAGACGATATTTTTGAAAGAGATAGCACCATGGATTTTGGCAAGGTTATTACCGGTATGCTGTTCTACTGGCAGATTGAGCATATCTGCTAATTTTTCTAATGCTATACGGGTTTGAATAAATTGCCCCCATAGTTCAACCATGCGTGATAGAGGTTGGGCGATGTGGTTTGTCATCATGTTAAAGGCTATTAGCTGGCCGATAGTCATCTCTAGTGACAGTACTTCTGTTGCCCCCAACCACAAAACACCTACACTCGTTATTTTTTGTATGAGTTGGACAACATGGCTCGAACGATTGTTTAGTTGTTGAACTACGTAGCCGGTGGAAACCATTTTTTTAGTTTGTTCATCCCAGCGACGTATAAATTGTGGTTCCACCGCTAAACTTTTTAGAGTTTCGCTGCCAGCAACTGTCTCCGTTAGAAATGAGGTATTTGCTGCAGCGTGTGAAAATTGTTCCTCAACAGCCGTTTGCATTCGAGGAGTTAGCCACCAAGCGAGCAATACGTAAAAAGGAATAGTTGCGATAAATAAACAAGTTAAGGATGCTGAAAGTAAGCTCATGACGTACAGAAATACGAACATGAACAAAAACTCGACAGTTAAGGTAAACATGGAACCAGTTAAAAACTCTCGAACTGTGTCGAGTTCGCGTATACGAGTTACGATGGCACCCACTTGACGTGATTTGAAAAATATCAGTGGAAGGCCAAATAAGTGTTTTACCAACTTTAATCCAAGTTGAATGTCAATCCGATTGGCGGTATGCGCATATTGATATTCGCGTAACCCGCGCAGTACCACTTCGAGAATGCTAGTGATAACAAGTCCAAAAACGAGCACATCAAGAGTTGACCAAGCCTGGTGTACCAGAACTTTGTCCATGACAACCTGAAAAAAAAGAGGTGAAATTAAGGCGAGGATTTGCAACACAAAAGAAAACAATAAAATTTCGCCCAACACTTTTTTATGTTGAAGAAATTCAGGAATGAACCATTTTATATCGAAATGTGACTGTAACTGTTTAATTTCAGTCCATTTTTTATTCCAAATCGAGTTTAATCGATTATAGGTAATTACTTCCGGAGTTTCTTTATTAGGCCTTTGTATTAAACATTTATCTTTATTAGATCTTGCTAAAATAAATGGCGTGTCTTGTGAGTCAAATAAAATAGCAGGGGTTTTAATTTTGTCTATGCTTTTAAATGGTGAATGTTTTGTTTTTATTCTTATTTTGTTTTCTTTTTCTATTTTTTCGAGTTCTTCTTTATAATTATTAGTTTTTGTTAAATTAGCATTTTCTTTAAATTGTTCTCTGTTACCGCTGATGATACTTAAATAAAAGTGAATACATATCAGCGTCAACCCTTCATTGTTGGACATAATTAAATTACTTAGCCGATGTTTATTGCAGCGTTTTTGAAGGGGCGGAATCTTATCATCGCTTGTTAACACGATCAATCATCAATTTCAAACGGTTTTACTTATTTACTGGTCTTTATTGTGTGTTTTTTGCACAAAAATGATTGAAATTTATGATTCTAGTCACGTTAATGAGTAATAAATGTAATTGTTACATGAATATGGTATTGAGTGAATAATCGGCAAGGAAATAGAATGATTGCTCTAATTTAATCGTTTTAAGTCTATTGATGGTCCATGTTTTACGATGTAGTATTTCGACAAAAATAAACATTACAATAATTATTTATGGTTGAATTCTTATATTCTTCCTTTTAATTGAGCCTTTCAGGCGGAGAGTAACTTCTTTTAAAAGGAGCGATTTTCGTCTTATCTATATAAAATGAGCAGGGGAAATTTATGACTGAGAAGTTTGTTCAAACAGTATCTAGTGTTAACTACAATAAAGGTGTTTTTTCTCTTTATTTCGTAGGCCAGGATCAAAACAATATGGCGAATGGCGTAATGGCTGAAAGCGATAATGATCTTGAACTTAAACAAGTGGTTCATATGCCAGCCTCTGGTTTTATGTATATGGTATCAATGATTAAGAACATGCTAGAAGATCCAAGAATGGAATCTGAATTTGACAAGCTTGTTGCAGCCGGTTTTCTACCAGCAGGTGATGCTGAGGTAAACCAGGCGGAAGAATCACCAGCGGAAACTCTCGTGGAAGAGAAAGCCGCTCCGAAAAAACGTACTTCACGAGCAAAAAAATAACAGCATATTAGTTGATAGAAGGCAGATGTCTATTACACATCAACCAGCAAATCTCACATTAGCGCAAATGCAACAGATGATAGGTGGGGTCATGCTGCTCAGCCAGCACTCGCCCCTTCATCGTCGATACGTGATTGCAGAATGGCAGCAGCGTATTCTGCCTGCTTTTGAGCTAGACCAGTTTTGCTACTACGAAGATGAGCACGGACGCCCAATTGCATTTTGTAATTGGGCGTTTGTCTCTGAGCAGATCCGAGATGAGCTGTTATCTGGAGTGCATGAAATATCTCCATCCGACTGGCGTTCCGGCCAGCATATCTACATTCCAGAGATGATTGCTCCATTCGGGCATGGTCGTGAGGTCGTTAACGATCTTCGTCGCCGTGTATTTTTACCGTGGAAAGGGCAGAAAGTCTGCACTGTCCGCGGCAAAGTGGATGCTCAAAATGACCGCTGTATCCGTAAGGTACAGTGGTTTTCTATTTAAATAATAATAAGAGCCACAGTCTATGGGAAAACCATTTTGGAGAAGTGTTGAATACTTTTTCACCGGAAACTATTCCGCCGACGATGGAAATAACAATATTGTTGCTATCGGTTTTGGCGGCGAAATTCATGCTTATGGTGGTGACGACCATGTTACGGTGGGATCGATTGGCGCTACCGTGTATACGGGAAGTGGTAATGATACCGTTGTAGGTGGTTCCGCATATTTAAGAGTGAATGACACAACAGGTCATCTCACTGTCAAAGGTGCGGCTGGATATGCCGACATTAATAAGAGTGGCGATGGCAATGTGTCATTCTCAGGTGCTGCTGGCGGTGTGTCGATTGATCACCTGGGTAATCATGGTGATGTCAGTTACGGCGGTGTCGCGGCTTATAATGGCATTACCCGCAAAGGTTTGAGCGGCAACGTCACCTTTAAAGGAGCTGGCGGTTACAATGCCCTTTGGCATGAAACCAACCAAGGTAATCTCTCTTTTGCTGGTGCAGGAGCGGGCAATAAACTAGACCGTACTTGGTTCAACCGTTATCAAGGCTCGCGTGGTGATGTGACGTTTGATGGCGCTGGCGCGGCAAACAGCATTAGTTCACGCGTTGAAACCGGCAGCATCACGTTCCGTGGTGCGGGTGCTGATAACCATTTAGTCCGCAAAGGTAAAGTGGGCGATATTACCCTGCAAGGTGCTGGGGCTTCAAATCGCATTGAACGTACCCATCAGGCCGAAGATGCCTACACACAAACCCGCGGCAATATTCGTTTTGAAGGTGTCGGTGGTTACAACAGTCTTTACTCTGATGTGGCCCATGGTGACATTCATTTCTCGGGTGGCGGTGCGCACAACACCATTATTCGGAAAGGTTCTGGGGATGACTTTGCGAAAGAAGGCATGGCCAATGCCAAGGCTGATAAAGTTGTATTAACTAAGGCGGTGATGAGTGGTTCATGGATAGGACAAAATCATCAAGTCACGGCAGTAAAATCAGCTAACGAGCCTAATACTTATCTTTTTGCTTTCGCAGACTCCACGTATACCAAAATTAACAAAGTACAGTTGCGTAATGATCCTCAAACCGGAGAGCTGAGATATTACTCTACGGCTTGGTATATAGAGGGTAACCATCTAAACAACTTAGCGAATCAAGACATTTCCAGCAACGGTGGTTTCACAGCCGTTAATATCAATGGTGCCTACACGTTATCTGATCTCAAAGTTGAACATCAACAATCTGTCACCGTTCATGCCGTTGAAAAAAGCCTGACTGAATATGAGTGGGTGACCTACGCCAATGGCGCGGTGATTGATGCAAAAGATGTGTCATTGTCGGATGCTAAAATGGGGGGGCACGCGATTGATGCTGATGGCACTAAGGTTGATGTCAAAGCGGTGAAATCAAACCGCAAACCCAACACTTATGTTTACGCTAAAGTGCTTGGGCCTTACACAAAAATTGTAGTGGTTGAGCTGGCTAACGATGCCGAAACCGGCACGCTGAAATATCAAGCTCGCTCTTGGTATAAAGAAGGTGATCATACCGCAAACTTAGCCAACGAAGATATTTCCTCTGCTAACGGATATCACTCAATGGGTAAAGGGGGTTACTCACTCAGTACTCTGAATTACAGCGTTAACGCGGTAAGAAGCATGAGCGAAACCGTTGCAGATATCGACGAATACACGGATCAAACCCTGTTTAAACCAGCGAGCGATAGCGGTGAAAGCTCCGGTGATGTGCATTTCAATGGTGTCGGTGGCGGTAACGTTATTAAATCCAATGTAACACGCGGTCATGTTCACTTTAACGGTGGCGGTCTTGCCAACGTGATCCTTCATAGCTCTCAGTTTGGTAACACTGAATTTAACGGTGCTGGCGCGGCGAACGTGATTGTCAAAAGTGGCGAAGAAGGGGATCTCACCTTCCGCGGCGCAGGTTTGGCAAACGTATTAGTGCACCAAAGTCAGCAAGGCAAGATGGATGTTTACGCGGGTGGTGCGTTGAACGTGCTGGTTCGTGTCGGTAACGGTGACTATCTGGCTCACTTATTGGCTTACGGCAACATCTCGGTACAGAAAGGCCAAGGCAATAGTCGAGTTACTCTGCTGGGCGGCTATAACACGCACACGCAAATCGGTAGTGGTGATGCACTATGGCTAGCGGCTGGCGGTTTCAACGTGATGACGCAAGTGGGCAAAGGTGATGTGGCATCGGTACTGGTTGGCGGCGCGAACGTACTAACCAAAGTGGGTGACGGCGATCTAGCCGCAGGTATGTTGGGCGGCGCAAATGTGATTACCCACATCAGCGGCGACAACGAAACCTCGAATACCACAGCGGTAGCCCTAGGCGGAGCCAATATTCTCACCAAAAAAGGCAAAGGGAATGCCCTAGCTGTAATGGGCGGTGGCGCTAACGTACTTACCCATGTCGGTGATGGCACCACGACTGGCGTAATGGTAGGCGGCGCGAACATCTTAACGAAAGTCGGGAATGGCGACACGACCGGCATTATGCTTGGTGTTGGTAACGTGCTGACGCATGTTGGTGACGGTCAAACTCTTGGCGTGATGGGCGCAGTAGGCAACATCTTCACCAAAGTGGGCGATGGAACCTCCATTGCGGCCATGATTGGCGCAGGCAATATCTTTACCCATGTGGGCGAAGGGAATGCTTGGGCGCTTATGGGCGGCTTGGGTAACGTCTTTACCAAAGTGGGTAACGGTGATGCTCTTGCCCTGATGGTGGCAAAAGCCAACGTCTTTACTCACATTGGCGATGGCATGTCGGTAGCACTGATGTTAGCCCAAGGTAACGTCGCAACAAAAGTGGGTAATGGAACCACACTCGCTGCTATGGTAGGAAACGCCAACATTTTCACCCACGTAGGCAGTGGCAGCACGTTTGCGGCAATGATTGGTCAAGCCAACATCATGACCAAAGTGGGCAATGATCTCACCGCTGCGCTGGTGGTCGGCAAAGCGAATATCATGACCCATGTTGGCGATGGCACCAGCCTAGGAATATTCGCAGGCGAAGTGAACGTGATGACTAAGGTCGGTAACGGTACAACCTTAGCGGCGATGTTCGGTAAAGCCAACATTATGACCCATGTCGGCGATGGTCTAACGGGCGTGTTAGCACTGGGCGAAGCTAATATCGTCACCAAAGTGGGTGATGATTTCATGGGTGTTGTGGCCGCGGCGAAAGCCAACGTCGTGACTCATGTTGGTGATGCAACCACCGCCGCTGTCTTGGCGGGTAAAGGCAATATCCTCACCAAAGTGGGCGAAGGCACCACGGTAGGTTTGTTGATTTCCGATATCGGCAACGTGATGACCCATGTCGGAGATGGCACGACTATCGGTATTGCTAAGGGCAAGGCAAACATCGTTACCAAAGTCGGTGATGGCTTGGGTGTTAACGTGGCTTGGGGGCAAGCCAACGTGTTTACCCAAGTGGGCGACGGTGATCGCTATAACTTTGCTAAAGGTGAAGCCAATATCATCACCAAAGTGGGTGATGGCCAAGAAGTCTCTGTCGTTCAAGGCAAAGCCAACATCATCACCCATGTGGGCAATGGCGACGACTACACCGGAACTTGGGGCAAAGCCAACGTTATCACCAAAGTGGGTAATGGCCGAAATGTTGTGCTAGCCAAAGGTGAAGCCAACATCGTGACTCAAGTGGGTGATGGCGATAGCTTTAACGCACTTTGGAGTAAGGGCAACATCGTCACCAAAGTCGGTGATGGTATGCAGGTGACGGCTGCAAAAGGTAAAGCGAACGTAACGACTCGAGTGGGAGATGGCCTAAACGTCACCGCCGCTTATGGTGATGCCAATATTAACACCGTGGTTGGTGACGGTATTTCGGTCAATGTTGCTTGGGGTAAGTACAACGTCAATACCAAAATCGGCGATGGTTTGAACGTCGCGGTTATGAAAGGTAAAGCCAACGCTAATATTCATATTGGTGATGGCCTAGGCATTAACGCTTCTTACGCACAAAATAACGTCGCAATCAAAATCGGTAACGGTGATTTCTACACCTTGGCCGTTGCGTCAAGCAACACCAGCAGCAACAAGCTCTCTGCACTGTTTGATAATATCAAGCAAACCGTACTTGGTGTGGGGGGCAGTCAAGCAATTAACTATTTAGTACAGGGTGACGAGGCAAGCTCATCTGGTACGCATAAAGGCCGTGGCGCGATTGCGACACCTGAAATTACCAAGCTAGATGGTTTCCAAATGGAGGCGATTGAAGAAGTGGGCTCTGATTTGGGAGACAGCCTAACGGGTAGTGTGACCAAGGTAGACGCACCTGATCTCAATCAAATGCAAAATGCGCTCAGTGTTGACGACTCTTCGGACCAAGTTCAAGGGCCAAATCTCATTGTTAATGGTGATTTTGAACAGAGTGATTTCGGTTGGAGTTCTACGCATGGTGTCGAAGCTGATCTTTCTGCCAGTTCATATGGTTTGGAGAGGGATGGGCACGGTAACAATGTGTCTGAATTGGCAACAGATCAAAGCACGACTATCTACCAAGATATTCAGAACCTGACGGAAGGCGAGGTCATTGCTGTGAGCTTTGATTTTGCAAAACGTGCAGGCATTTCTAATAACGAAGGCATTGACGTTCTCTGGAACGGCGAAGTGGTTTTCTCATCGTCTGGTGACGAATCTGCTTGGCAGCAAAAAACCTTAAAACTGACCACGCATGCTGGCAGTAACCGAATCGAATTCAAAGGCACAGGCCACAATGATGGACTGGGCTATATCCTAGATAATGTGGTGGCGAAATCGGAATCGTCGCAACAAGCCAACGCAGTGAGTGAGCACGCAACACAAAATCAAGCGTCACAAAATGCCTTGTCCGATAAAGATCGCGCAGAAGCGGATCGCCAGCGTCTAGAACAAGAAAAGCAGAAACAGCTCGATGCTGTCGCAGGTTCGCAAAGCCAGCTGGAATCTACCGACCAACAAGCCTTGGAAAATAATGGCCAAGCTCAACGCGATGCAGTGACAGAAGAGTCGGAAGCCGTGACGGCTGAGTTGACCGAACTGGCACAAGGTCTCGATGTACTCGATGACAAAGCCACGCATACGGGTGAGTCGGGCGACCAATGGCGCAACAATTTTGCCGGCGGCTTGCTTGATGGTGTTCAGACCCAATTGGACAATGCAAAACAGGTTTCTGGTGAGCAGATTGCTGCCGCGAAACAGACGCACGCGGACAATCAAAATAAAGTCAAAGATGCGGTTGCACAATCGGAAGCGGGCGTCGCAAAAGGTGAGCAAAACCAGGCGGGTGCAGAGCAAGACATTGCCGATGCTCAAGCCGATGCTGAAAAACGTAAAGCCAATGCTTTAGCAAAAGGCAAGGATGCGCAACAAGCCGAATCTGACGCACACAGTGCAGCAAGCGAGGCGCAATCGCGTGCTGATCGCGATGCAATGAATGCCGAAAATAAAGCCAACCAAGCGCAGAATGATGCGAAAGGGGCTAAGCAAAACGAAGACGATCGCCCTGACCGCGAAGGCGTGGCTGGCAGCGGCCTTTCGGGTAACGTTCATCGCGTGGAAGGGGCTGGCGAAGCAGGGGGGCATGTCAACACCGACAGTCCAACCAACGCCGATGGTCGATTCAGCCAAGGCTTGACCGAACAAGAGCAAGAAGCGCTGGAAGGTGCGACAAACGCAGTGAACCGTCTGCAAATTAACGCAGGTATTCGCGGCAAGAACAGCGGTAGCACGATCACCCCGATGTTCACCGAAACAAACGCCGACAGCATTGTGGTACCAACCACTGCGTCTCAGGATGTGGTTCGAAAAGAGATTCGCATTTCTGGGGTGAACTTAGAGGAGTTAAGTGGTGGACCAGGAAGTCAAACGACAGGTCCACATAGTTCAAAAAGTGTTCCTGGGTTTCAAAGCCATTTTGCATCGACATCAATTGGTATTGAAAACGAACTATCTGGTCTAGTTGTGGTTCTGCCTAAGAATTCAGCGCAGACGTTTGGGTATGTGCATGATCCACAGGGTAACCCATTGTTCATGTTAACCAAAGATATGAATCAAGGCGGTTACAGCAATCCAGCTGGTATTACGGATATCAATGGACTGAACAACTGGCAGACGCACACAATTGAATTGGTTACGTATCCTAGTGAAACCAGTGATACGACGGCGATTGAAAGCCGTAAAGAAGCAATGCTTTGGTTAGCGAAAGAGTTTACAGGCCACATCAACCAGTCAAACCACCAAAGTTTGCCTCAGTTGGTGAGTGATGACGGGCGTTTTACGCTGGTTATATCGAATTCGAAGCATTTCATCGCGGCGGGTAACGGTACTTCTATTGAAGCTCAAGGGCAGACAATAGGAATGACCCCTAGTGGGCAACAAGCCACGATGGCCATCAGTGCGAAAGAATTTGGTTCAAGCTCGTCATTGGAAGTGAGACTTCTAGAATCTGCGCCTTGGTATCAGTCGGGACTTAGAGATGAGTTTTTAGCTAACTCTAATGAGCACAAGCTAGATGATCCAGAAGCTGCGCAAAACGTGTATGCCTATCTCACATCGGTGTATTCAAAAACGGCAGATCTGGCCAAAGAGTTCGGTATCTACATCAATGATTGGGATCCTGCATCTGAGGGGTTCTCGCCGAATGCTCAAGGGTTAACCGATCCGAAAGTGAAAAATGCTTGGGAGATTTTGCCGAGAACTAAGCCTGTCAAAATGCTGGATCTTCTGAGCGCAGACGACTCACGATACGTGCGACAACAAATTATTGAGAAGCTGAAAGGTGCACATTCAGAAAGTCTCGCTAAGAATGTATTTGAATACTTCCAGTATGGCGGTGAAGTGGCAGGGCATGGTATCAACAACGCCACAACAGGAAACGCGCAGCAGCCTGAACCTGCGATCTTGTTTGAGTTCCGCAGTGTGCCAAGCGTTTTAAGTGAATTTGTGCCTAAAACAGAATCTACGGCAAAAGTTGATGTGAAAGCACTCGATCATTTTGACTCTGCAAGCCGTAAAGCCATCATTGTTGAAGTGAATGCTTTGGTTAGTGGTAGTGATGGTTTCGATGCTTGGTATCAGGAGTACCGGGCAAGTAAGGGCCAGCCGCCAGTTAAAAACCCTAAATCCAGTGCTTCTGCGAATCACAAAGCCGAATGGTTGATGACGCAGTATGCTGATAAATGGGCGAAAATTACCGCGCCTTATATCGAAAGCAATGTGAATGATCACGATGAAATCACCACATTAATGAAAAACAAGCCTGCATTGGGTGATGCGGAGACGATATCAAACGCAGATTCTCGCCATAAGAGTTATCAATCCCGAGATTTAGTTCTCGAGCCAATCGTGCAACCAGAAACCATCGAGCTTGGTATGCCTGATATCGATCAGAAAATATTGGCGGAGGTTGCTGAGCGTGAAAATGTCATTATCGGTGTTCGACCAGTTGATGAGAAGTCGAAGTCACTGATTGATTCTAAGCTCTATAGCAGTAAAGGTTTATTCGTTAAGGCGAAAAGCTCGGATTGGGGTCCAATGTCTGGTTTTATTCCTGTAGATCAGTCATTTGCCAAAGCATCTGCGAGAAGAGATCTCGATAAATTTAACGGCTATGCCGAACAATCCATTGAGTCTGGTAATGCGATAAGTGCCGATTTGTATCTGAATCAGGTTCGAATGGATGAGTTGGTGTCTAAATATCAGTCACTGGCAGCTCTTGAGTTTGATGCAGAAAGCGGTATGTACAAAACAACGGCAACCAATGATGATCAAACAGTCACTTTCTTCCTGAATAAAGTGACTGTTGAGAGCAAAGATCTGTGGCAGGTTCATTACATGAAAGATGGCGAGCTAGCGCCGTTCAAAGTGATTGGTGATCCTGTATCTAAACAGCCGATGACAGCAGACTATGATTTGTTGACTGTGATGTATTCCTACGCTGATCTAGGGCCGCAAGATAAGATCAAGCAACCATTAACTTGGGAACAGTGGAAAGAGTCTGTTACTTACGAAGACTTAACGCCTAAGTATCAAGAGCTATACAGCAGTGAAGAGCTTTATAACAAGAAAGATGGGGCGAGCCTTGGTGTTGTGAGCGATCGCTTAAAAACTCTGAAAGATGTGATCAATACCAGCCTGGGTAGAACCGATGGCCTAGAGATGGTGCATCATGGTGCAGACGACGCAAACCCTTATGCGGTAATGGCCGACAATTTCCCTGCGACTTTCTTTGTACCTAAAAGCTTCTTTATGGAAGATGGTTTAGGCGAAGGAAAGGGCTCTATCCAAACGTATTTCAATGTGAATGAGCAAGGTGCGGTGGTGATTCGTGATCCGCAGGAGTTTTCTAATTTCCAGCAGGTAGCGATTAATGTCAGTTACCGAGCATCACTCAATGATAAGTGGAATGATGGCCTTGATGACCCACTTTTTACACCAGAGCGTAAACTGTCTCATGATTTCCTAAATGCAAGGGAAGAGGTGATTAAAAAGCTTATCGGTGAAAAGACAAACGCAATGACTACGCAGTCAGAAGCAACAGAAAATATGGTAGCGCAGCAACTAGATTTTTCTGAGGTATTCACCAGAGAAGAATTAGCAAAAAGTGCGAACGTGTTTGGCAAGAAGATCGGTTCTTCTTATCAAGCCATCTTAGGGCAAGTTGATTTGGTTCATAAGGCTGTTGACCGTGATCTGGTATTAGAAAGCTTTAAGCTTAACAATAAGATCATTGCGTATTTAGCTGAACATCCAACCTCTGGGCGCAATCAAGCTCTGGCACAGTTGAAAGAGCAAGTAACTAGCGCATTGTTCGTAGGCAAGATGCAAGCGGCGCAAGTGGGTATTGACGCCATTGCGCAAACAAGACCTGAGCTTGCGACGCGTATCTACATGGTTGCAATTGAAGAAGCCAACGGCAAACATGCTGGTTTGACGGATATGATGGTTCGTTGGGCTAATGAAGACCCATACTTGGCGCCGAAGCAAGGCTACAAAGGCGAAACGCCAAGTGACCTTGCCTTTGATGCGAAGTACCACGTTGACCTAGGCGATCATTACACTGATTTCAAACAGTGGCTAGAAACGTCTCAGTCGAATGGTCTACTGAGTAAAGCGCTCTTAGATGAGGCAACCCAAACTGTTCATCTTGGTTATAGCTATCAAGAGCTTCAGGATTTGACGGGTGTTGAATCGGTACAAATGGCGTTCTACTTTTTGAAAGAAGCGGCGAAGAAAGCGGATCCCGTTTCTGGCGATTCAGCTGAAATGATACTGCTGAAGAAATTCGCTGATCAAAGCTATCTGACTCAACTTAATTTAGACCGTATGGATCAAATTGAAGGTATCTACCGCAGTAGCCATGAGACGGACGTTGACGCTTGGGATAGTCGTTACTCTGGTGTTGGGTATGATGAGTTAAGCAATAAACTTGCAGAAAAAAATAGCATAGAGGAGCAGCTTTCGGTTCTTCTGGATGAGCGCAAAGGTTTATTAATTGGTGAAGTACATGGCAGTGATGTTAATGGCTTACGCTTTGTCAATGAACAGATGGATGCACTGAAAAAACAGGGTATTAGTGTGATTGGTCTCGAGCACTTACGCTCGGATCTCGCGCAGTCGCTGATTGATAGCTACCTTGCTACTGGTGTGATGTCTAGTGAATTAAGCGCAATGCTGAAAACTAAGCATCTCGATGTCACTCTGTTTGAAAATGCACGTGCCAATGGCATGCGTGTTGTTGCGTTGGATGCAAACAGTTCTGCACGTCCAAATGTTCAAGGGACAGAACACGGTTTGATGTACCGTGCTGGTGCCGCGAACAATATTGCAGTGGAAATATTACAAAACTTGCCTGATGGTGAAAAGTTTGTCGCTATTTATGGTAAAGCGCATTTGCAATCGCACAAAGGAATTGAAGGGTTTGTTCCGGGTATCACGCACCGTCTTGATCTCCCTGCGCTTAAAGTCAGCGACTCGAACCAGTTCACTATCGAGCAAGATGATGTGAGTCTACGTGTTGTCTACGATGATGTTGCCAACAAACCGAAGATCACGTTCAAAGATAGTTTGAATGGTAAAGATGGGCTTCAAGCGCTTGGACCAAAACGTCGCCCGGGTTTGACGCTGAATATTGATTTATCATCAGTGTTAACTAAAGACGAACTGAAAAATGAAGCGAAAGTCTTTGCTAAGCCTATTGGTGAGTCTTATCAAAAGATCCTAGAGCAGCTGGATTTGGTACATGCTACGCGAGGTGATAAACAAATCGAAGCAGCATTAATACTCAATAACTTAGTTGATGACTATGTATCACACCATGAAAAATCAGGTCGTAATTCCGCTTTACTGAGCCTCAAAAATCGCGTGAGTGAAAGCCTTTATAATAACGTTGCGCAAGAAACGAGAGTCGAAATCGCAAAATTGTCTACTACTCGCATTGATTTAGCGGCGGATCTATTGCATCGACTGCATTCTAGCACCAACAAGGAGTCTTCCGTTGTTGATATTAAATATCTTGCCGATGGAACAAAATACAGCAGTCAAGAGAGCTTCGCTGTGCTTTCGAAACAAGAGGTTCCTTTTAATAAAGAGCTGCAAGACCAACAACTAGTACAAGGAAGAGAGACCGGTGAAGCGGTAGTTAATAACGTACAACTGTCGGATGACGAGATAAAAGGGATTAAATGGTATACCAGTGAAGGCTTCCAATATGTAAATGAAGCTTTAAGAAAAGAAGAGAAGCTGACCTATTTTGTCAAAGACAATGCTGTTAATGCTGTTAAAGGTTTAAATAAACTTGAGACATTTGAAGGTACCGTTTATAGAGCTTTCATGCCAGGAGTAAGCTTGAGCGATCTTGCTTCACAAGTGACTCCTGGCCAGTTATTTAGCGATCAAGGTTTTACCTCTACATCAACCAGTACTGAATTGGCTAAAAGTTTCCGAGGTGGGAAAGACACAGTTATTCTGACCATTCTTGATGCCAAAGGAACTAACGTTGCTGGGCTTGCGCAGTTAAATCAAGCGGAAGTCTTACTCAAACCAGGTGCTCATCTACGTATTGAAGCGGTGAAAGAAACGGATCAAAATTTACACATCGTTGCTAAGTACACCGAAGCGTTTCATGCGGGTGAAACGATACGTAATTTATTTGATGGTAAAACGATTGGTATGGCGATCAACCCAAACACTTCAACCATCAATGAAAGTGTAATTACTTCGTTTGATCATGATGACATCACCGCCATACTAAAAACAAAACCCTTACTGGACAGTACTCATTTAGAAAACACATTGGGTGCTGATAATCATGTTCAAAACCATAATGTACAAGACTGGCATACGGCTGAAGTTGCGGTAGTTGACGGCGGAGACACTCGTTTTGATGGTCAAGTGATCGTGCAAATGGAGAACGATCCAGTCGTCGCAAAAGCGGCGGCAAATCTAGCTGGCAAACATGCTGAAAGCAGTGTGGTGGTGCAGCTTGATTCAGACGGCAACTACCGCGTGGTGTATGGTGAACCGTCAAAACTGGATGGAAAGCTACGTTGGCAGTTAGTGGGTCATGGTCGAGATAACTCAGAAAGTAACAACACGCGTTTAAGTGGTTACAGTGCTGATGAGCTGGCCGTGAAATTGGCGAACTTCCAGCAAACGTTTAACCAAGCGGAAAATATTAGCAGCAAGCCAGATCATATCAGTGTGGTGGGTTGTTCTTTGGTCAGTGACGACAAGCAAAAAGGCTTTGGTCATCAGTTTATCAATGCCATGGATGTCAATGGTCTTCGTGTCGATGTCTCTGTGCGCAGTGCTAAAGTTTACATAGATGAAATGGGGCGAAAACTCTCATTTGATGGCAAGGATACTTGGATTAACAAGGCAGTAAACAGCAAAGTTTCCTTAAGCTGGAACGATCAAGGTGAAGTTGTCGTCAAGGATGAACATATCCGCAACGGTGTGGCGGAAGGGGATATCCATCTTTCTCGTGTTGGTGCGAGTGAGGTTAATGAGCCAGCACGTGGTGCCATCGGCGACAACAGTGAGGTGTTTGAAGCACCTGAAAAGCGTAAAACGGAAACGGATACTACGGCATCGGCGGGCAGTGATAATAAGCTCAGTTACTCGGGCAATATTCAGGTCAACGTTGGTGATGGTGAGTTCACCGCAGTTAACTGGGGTACGTCAAATGTTGGTATTAAAGTGGGTACGGGGGGCTTTAAGTCGCTGGCCTTTGGTGACAACAATGTCATGGTTCATATTGGTAATGGTGACAGCAAACATAGTGTCGACATCGCTGGTTATCAGGCGCTTGAAGGTGCTCAAATGTTTATGGGTAACCGCAACGTAAGTTTCAATATGGGTCGCAGTAATGACCTTATCGTGATGATGGATAAGTCGATCCCGACACCGCCACTGGTCAATCCATTTGATGGTGCATCACGTATTTCAGGAGTATTACAAAACATCGCACAATCAGGAAAGGGTGCGGATTGGTTAGCGGCTCAAGAACAGCAGTGGACACTCTCTGGTGCGAAAAAATTTGTCAAAGAGATGTCTGGTCTCGATCAAACCAGCAGTGTTGACTACAGCAGTTTGGTTGATTTGGACTCTCAGAATGAGCGCAGCAGCCGCGGCTTGAAGTCTGACGCTGAAGCAACGTTGAATAAAAAGTACAACCAGTGGTTAAGTGGCAACAGCAATCATGATACTGACAAGATGAGCCGCGCGGATAAGTTCCGTCAAATGAACGAGAAGTTGGCCTTTAACTTCGCGGTCGGTGGCCAAGGAGCCGATATTCAGGTCACCACGGGCAACTGGAACTTTATGTTCGGAGACAACATCCAAGCGATTTTGGATACCAATCTCGGTTCATTGTTTGGCGTGTTAACCCAGCAATTCTCAGCAACGGGAATGGCTCAAACGACCTTTACCTATAATCCGCAAGATTTGCCTCGTCAGCTTAAGAATAAGCTGCTGGGTAAATTTGCTGAGGTCGGTGCAGAGACGACTTTAGGTGATATCTTCGGTGTCAATTACACCGCTGATGGCAAAATAGTCTCTCGTACTGATGAAGCGGTAGATGGCGTTACCATTTTAAAAGAGATGCTAGAAGTGATTGGTGAGTTTGGTGGTGAGCAGCTCAGCGCATTTACTGAACCAGAAAAATTGCTAGATAGCCTCAAAGCGGGAATCGATATGGGGGCCGATGGTCTTCAATCCTTTGCTGAAAGTCATGGACTAAAAGAGAAAGCACCAGAGGAAAACGATACAGCGCAAGTGACTTTCAATGGCGCACCTGCGGCAACGAAAAACGTATCAGCCACTGTTGAAGAAACCAAACCAGAGCGCGCATTTGGTTTTAATGCGCTCAATTTGCCCAATTTATTTGCCACCATGTTTAGCAAAGATAAGCAGGCAGAGATGGCATCATTGGTCAGTAATCTGAAGCAGAATCTCACCGCCGATTTGCTCAATATGAAGGATAAAACGTTTGATTTCCTTCGTAACAGTGGGCATTTGCAAGGGGATGGCGATATGAACGTTTCTCTGGGCAATTACAACTTCAACTGGGGTGGTGACGGTAAAGATCTCGGCGCTTATCTAGGCGACAATAATAACTTCTGGGGAGGACGTGGAGACGATGTGTTCTACGCAACGGGAGTTTCCAATATTTTCACCGGCGGTGAAGGCCATGATATGGGCGTTTTAATGGGTCGCGAGAACATGATGTTCGGTGGTGATGGTAATGATACGGCGGTTGTGGCCGGACGCATTAACCACGTCTTTATGGGCGCGGGTGATGATCAATCCTTTGTCTTTGGCGAAGGTGGTGAGATCACCATGGAGTCAGGTAATGACTATGCGGTCACTTCAGGTAACTTCAACCGTGTGGACATGGGAGACGATCAAGACTTTGCTGTAACCATCGGTAATAACAACCAACTTGATCTTGGTGCAGGCAATGACTTTGCGAGAGTCTTTGGCAATCACAACCGAATTGATGCTGGCCAAGGAAACGATGAAGTCAAACTGATGGGTTATCATGCTTCGATTAATGCTGGCGAGGGCGAAGATTACTTAACTGCCGCCGCCATCTCAAAATTCAGCACATTAAATGGTGGTGAAGGTAACGATGTCATGGTGCTTGGGGGTTACCAAAATACGTTCAAAGGCGATGCTGGCGTAGACAGTTTTGTGGTCAGTGGTGAGGTGATCGACAACCTTGTTGAAGACATTCGCAGCGAAGACAACATTGTCTTTAATGGCATCGATTGGCAGAAACTGTGGTTCGAACGCAGCGGATACGATCTGACGTTGTCCATTCTGCGTGATCCAGCAAGCGACAGTGACCAAGCGAAGTTTGAGCATATTGGTTCGGTGACGTTCAATGATTACTTTGACGGAAATCGAGCTCAAGTGGTGATCGCTATGGGGGATAAAGATGCAGTCAGTGAGCGGGATTATACTGCTTTATCGGATAACTCGATTGATGCTTTAGTCCAGGCTATGAGTAGTTTTGCGCCTCAAGCGGGAGATAATGGATTTATCGATAGCCTAGACAGCAAGTCTCGTGTCGTTGTCACCACCGCGTGGGCAGATGTAGTTCACCAAAAAGGATTGATCGCATAAACAAGCATTAACCCAAAACTTAAGCTACAACAAATAAAATAGCTTAAATATCAACGAACCCCACCTTAGTGTGTAAGGCCGATCAGTTAAGAAGTTTGTGGATCATTTGACCGATCCTCAAAAGGCTTCAAAATCCGATATTAGGAAACTAATATCGGGTTTTTTTATGTCTTTAGAAAGCCAACTTGCTAATATTTTTCGGTCATGTAATACCTTCCACCACTTTGATAAACACTCTGAAATTCTTAGTCCAGAGCTTATCCAATAAGGTTTTGAGCAAGCTGGTGTAGCAACCTGACCATACTGATAAGCAACAGATGCAATAACTGTCTGAGCTTCTTGAGGTAGACATTCAAATTTAACTGAACTCGATGATGAGTTGTAAACTTTTATTAATTTAGTTGTTTCTGCGTCTTTAACTAATTTATTTACCAATTCCAATTCTTCGACAGTAATACTCAGCGGCCGTAACTCCAACTTTGCTATTGCTGAGGCTAGTCTTCAATGCTGATCTCATGAAGTCTTCGCCTTATATCATCAATTCTTGAATGAGTTTGACTGACTTTAATAATAAAGACGAACGAATTA
>NZ_NIVQ01000033.1 GCF_002811245.1 Vibrio salilacus
AGCGTAATGAAAACGTGGTGCTACTTGGACCAAGCGGTGTCGGTAAAACGCATGTTGCAATCGGGTTGGGACTCAAAGCCGTACAAGCTAAAAAGAAAACGCGCTTTATCACCGCCGCTGATTTGATGCTGCAATTATCGACCGCTAAGCGACAAAACAAGCTGAAGCAATACCTCTCTCGCTCTGTGATGGCCCCAAGGTTATTGATCATTGATGAAATCGGTTACCTGCCGTTTGGACGGGAAGAAGCGAACCTATTTTTTAATGTGATCGCTAAGCGCTATGAGTATGGCAGTATTATTTTGACCAGTAATTTATCGTTTGGCCAATGGCCTAGCGCATTTGCCGATGATGCGACATTAACAGCAGCGATGTTAGATCGACTGCTTCATCACTCCCATGTTCTGCAGTTAAGTGGTGATAGCTATCGATTGAAAGATAAACGACGCTCAGGAGCAATACCTGAGTAAAAGGGTGGATCAATTTTGATTGATCGTTTTTAAGCTAAAAGTGGATCAGTTTTCGGTGATCGTTGACAATCAATGTCTTTAGCAATAGACATTTACTGATTTATCTTACAGTACCCTTGTGGCGATCAGTCTTTCAATCTCATGCCATCAGGTCAAAAAAAAGATTGATGCGTTCACATCAACCCTCCTTCTATTAATCACATCTGTTAATTTAGGCGATTACGACTTGGTTTCTACCGCGATGCTTGGCTTGATAGAGAGCGGCGTCCGCGTGAGTTAGCGCATCGTCTAAGTTACCGTTAATCAGCTCTGCAATACCAAAACTCATGGTGCACCTATAATCACTGAAGTTTTCTGCAACGCTTGATCTGAGCACTTCTGCTTCTAAGTACGCACGGTCCGCATCGCTATCGAACAGTAGAATCATAAATTCATCGCCACCAAAGCGTACCAAAAAAACATTGTCTGACTGAGGAAGTGTGTTGATAAGAACCTGTGCTACTCGTTCTATAGTTTCATCACCGATAATATGGCCAAGTTCGTCATTAATCTGCTTAAAGTTATCAATGTCAGTCATTATCAGGCTCACAGGCTTGGTTTGAGCACTCGCCTTTAAGACAAGGTCTGGAATGACAGAGTCAAGCACTCGGCGGTTATACAGGCCTGTCAGTGGATCTTTGAGCGACAATTGATGAATGGAGCGCAGCAAACGCGCGTTATTTAGCCATAACATACTTAAGCTGAGAGTAATCAGTAGAATGAGACTAAATAGGTACGTTAAGGCATGAATAAATCCTGCGTGCATGTAGTCGGTTATACGTGGCTCAGACAGACCAACAATAGCTCGTACAAGCATAAATAGCCCATAAACGACAAATGGTATCGCCATCAATAATAATGGGAATTGTGCGTCATCACGTTTTCCTTTTATCAAGGCCCAAGCACTGGTGAGACTGGTGGCGGAGATAAAGGCGCTGAGTACAATGACTCGTGCATTAATCGATGGCTCGAGATAGGTGAAGTAATATAACAGTACACAGCAGCCCACCAATGCAAGAGCGAGAAGGTGCAATAAACGACTAGAGTAGTCTCTTACATAGCCAATGCCGTAGAGTAAGTAGAGGAAGCCAAGCATGATCAGGCTGTTCGCAATAACGATAGTTAACCAATCTGGGGCTTTACCACGAAAGCCAAGTAATGCTGGCCCGAGCCCAATCAGAAACACACCAATTGCGAGTGTTTTTAGGCCTTCTAACTCTTTCTGTTTGGTTTGATAAAGAAAAAGCCCAACAGAATAAATGAAGGAAAAAATGATAACGGTAAAGTTAAGTGTTCTTATATCTAGGGTTAGCTCATCCATTGATATGCCTAGTCAGTACTACAGCGAGTGTTGACAAAATAGTAGTTTGTTGATTGTGACTGAGGTTAGGCTATAGGGGTATCGAAAAAATATAAAAATGCCAATAGCGTCATAACAATGGGAAATATTCGGCGTATTGGCATTAGTATCGTTGATTATAGGCGACTTGCTTCCTCTTTCTTGGCCTTTTCAATCATTGGGGTAATCGTTGAACCTTGAACTAAAATCGAGAATACCACCACGGAATAGGTCATCACCAAAATAATTTCTTTTACATCGATGAGCTTATCTTGGATTACCCAGATTCCGGAAGGAATCGAAAGTGCCATGGCTAAGGCTAAACCGCCGCGTAATCCACCCCAAGTTAATATTTTTACTGACCACGAGTTGTAACTACGGTAGCGTTTAAAACCGATGTAGGCGATAAATACGCTGAGATACCGGGCCGCGAGGACTAAGGGTACCGAGAAAGCCATTACAATCCAGTCTTCTTCGTGAAATTTAAATAGCAGCATCGACATACCGATCAAAAGAAACAGAACGCCGTTGAGAAACTCATCGACTAACTCCCAAAAATGATCGAGATGGTCTTCGCTCTCTTTCGAAAAGCCGATAAAGCGTGTCCAGTTTCCGATCATAATCCCTGAGACCACCATGGCAAGAGGCCCAGAAACATGCAATACCTCAGCGAAAGCATAACCAGCGGTTGGAATTCCTATGGTAAGTAATAATTCCATGGAGTGGTCGTCAGTTGAACTGATTAAAAAGTGAAAGAGTAAGCCAAGTGCGAATCCATAAACTATCCCCCCGAGCGCTTCCCGAATGAAGAGTAACGTCACGCTGGTAAACGTAGGTGCTTCATGACCAAAGGCAATGGTAAATAGAGTAACGAAGATCACCAGACCAAAACCATCATTAAACAGTGATTCGCCTTCAATTTGAGTTGAAATCCGTTTTGGAGCGTCGAGTTTTTTTACAATCGCAAGTACTGCGATTGGGTCGGTTGGAGAAATTAGAGCACCAAACAGTAAGCAGTAAACCAAATCAAAGTGAATGCCTACTAACTGACAAAAGCCATACAGAACAAAGCCGATGAAGAAGGTCGAGAAAAGTGTCGCTGCTAAGGCCAGTACAGTGATTTCCCACTTTTGATCCTTGAGGTTAGGCAATTTAATGCCTAGTCCGCCAGCAAAAAGTAAAAAGCCTAAGATGCCTTTTAAGAGAAAATCTTCAAAGTTAATACTGGAGACAGTCTTAGAAGCAATCTCTGTTAAATGAAACCAGTCGTTTTGACCCGCAATGAGAATCAATAGAGAGAGCATCATTGATCCTGCAGTAATCGCGATGGTGGTTTGCATTTTACCTATCTTGCTGTTTACAAAAGCAATCAGCATGGCCGCTGCGGATAAAAAGCACAGTGTGTAATAGACCGACATTAGAATCTCAGGTTGTAACAAATTGTGAATAAGGATTTTCGGATCACTATGCTCAAATAGCAAACACTTTTTTGTTATTGATTGGTCATTAATTTCATTGTTTAGACGTCTAGACTCCTGAATGAACTGTGATAGGATGGAGAGATAGTTAAAGGAATGAGGCTGTACCGTGGGAAGTAATGTAAGGCAACAGATTGAAGCTCAGTTAAAGCAACGCATTTTGCTGATTGATGGTGGTATGGGCACCATGATCCAAGGATATAAATTAGAAGAGCAGGATTATCGAGGCGAACGTTTTGCAGATTGGCAGTGTGATGTCAAAGGCAACAATGACTTACTTGTTCTAACTCAGCCGCAGTTGATTAAAGATATTCATCTCGAATACTTAGCGGCAGGTGCAGATATTCTTGAGACCAACACCTTCAACTCAACCCCAATCGCTATGGCTGACTATGAAATGGAAAGCTTGAGTGAAGAGATTAACTTCGCCGCCGCCAAGCTTGCCAGAGAAGCCGCTGATGAATGGACAGCAAAGACGCCCGATAAACCACGTTTTGTTGCTGGGGTCCTTGGTCCGACAAACCGAACATGTTCCATCTCACCCGACGTCAACGATCCTGGTTACCGCAACGTCAGCTTTGACGAGTTAGTGATTGCTTACTCTGAGTCAACTCGCGCTTTAATCAAAGGCGGCAGTGATTTAATTCTTATTGAAACCATTTTCGACACCTTAAACGCCAAAGCATGTGCGTTCGCGGTTGATCTCGTTTTTGAACAACTAGGTGTCACTTTACCTGTCATGATCTCCGGTACGATTACCGATGCGTCAGGCAGGACATTATCGGGTCAGACGACCGAAGCCTTCTATAACTCTTTACGTCACGTCAAGCCGATCTCTTTCGGTCTTAACTGTGCGCTTGGCCCTGATGAATTACGTCCGTATGTAGAAGAGCTGTCACGCATCTCAGATACTTTTGTCTCTGCTCACCCCAATGCGGGCCTACCGAATGCCTTTGGTGAGTATGATCTCGGTGCAGAAGAGATGGCAGATCATGTCAAAGAGTGGGCCGAGAGTGGCTTTCTTAATTTGATTGGTGGATGTTGTGGTACTACCCCAGAACATATCCGTCAGATGGCAAATGTCGTTGAGGGCGTAAAGCCACGCGCTATCCCCGAACTTGTTGTAGCGTGTCGTCTATCTGGTCTAGAACCATTAACCATCGGAAAAGACACGTTATTTGTCAATGTCGGTGAACGAACTAATGTCACTGGCTCTGCACGTTTTAAGCGTTTAATCAAAGAAGAGCTTTACGATGAGGCGTTAGACGTTGCACGTCAGCAGGTCGAAAATGGCGCTCAGATCATCGATATCAACATGGATGAGGGGATGCTTGATGCCGAAGCGTGTATGGTCCGTTTCCTTAATCTTTGTGCATCAGAACCTGAAATATCCAAAGTACCGATCATGGTCGACTCCTCTAAATGGGACGTTATTGAAGCGGGTCTGAAATGTATTCAAGGTAAAGGCATTGTTAACTCGATCTCTCTCAAAGAGGGCAAAGAGAGCTTTGTTAACCAAGCTCAACTGATTCGTCGCTATGGCGCCGCAGTGATCGTGATGGCCTTTGATGAAATTGGCCAAGCCGATACGCGTGAGCGCAAGATCGAAATTTGTACCAAGGCTTACCGTATTTTGGTCGATGAAGTTGGCTTTCCACCTGAAGACATTATTTTTGACCCGAATATCTTTGCGGTCGCAACGGGTATTGATGAACACAATAACTATGCCGTCGACTTTATTGACGCTGTGGCCGATATTAAGCGTGACTTACCGCACGCGATGATCTCTGGTGGTGTGTCGAATGTTTCCTTCTCGTTTCGTGGTAATAATTATGTTCGTGAAGCGATTCATGCCGTGTTCCTTTACCACTGTTTCCGCAACGGAATGGACATGGGCATTGTTAATGCGGGGCAACTAGAAATCTATGACAACGTGCCTGAAAAGCTGCGTGAGGCGGTAGAAGATGTCGTGCTCAACCGACGAGATGATGGCACAGAGCGATTGCTTGATATTGCCGCTGAATATGCCAGCAAAGGCGTGGGCAAAGAAGAGGACCCTAGTCTACTTGAGTGGCGAACTTGGCCAGTTGAAAAGCGCCTAGAGCACGCTTTGGTCAAAGGTATTACAGAGTTTATTGTTGAGGATACCGAAGAGGCTCGACTTAATGCGAGCAAACCACTAGAGGTGATTGAAGGGCCTCTTATGGATGGTATGAACGTGGTTGGTGATCTGTTTGGTGAAGGTAAGATGTTCTTGCCTCAAGTGGTCAAGTCCGCTCGAGTCATGAAACAGGCCGTCGCGCATTTAGAGCCTTATATCAACGCGCTGAAACAAGCCGGTTCAACCAATGGTAAAATTTTACTCGCGACGGTGAAAGGCGATGTACACGATATTGGTAAGAACATTGTCGGTGTGGTACTCCAGTGCAATAACTATGAAATCATCGATCTTGGCGTCATGGTACCGTGCGAGAAAATTCTCAAAGTCGCCAAAGAAGAGAACGTCGACATTATTGGCTTGTCGGGTCTGATTACGCCGTCATTGGACGAAATGGTCCATGTTGCTAAAGAGATGCAACGTCTCGATTTCGATTTACCTCTTTTAATTGGTGGGGCAACCACATCGAAAGCGCATACCGCGGTTAAAATTGAACAAAACTATCAACACCCAGTGGTGTATGTAAATAATGCTTCACGTGCAGTTGGCGTTTGTTCGGCGCTGCTGTCGCAGAGGCAAAAGCCTGGTTTTGTAGAGAAACTTCAAGCTGATTATGATGTAGTACGTGATCAGCATGCCCGTAAACGTCCGCGCACTAAGCCTGTGACGTTAGAGAACGCGCGCGCCAACAAAGTCGCGATTGATTGGGACAACTACACCCCGCCTGTGCCAGCTAAGCCAGGTGTGCATGTTTTTGATGATTTTGATGTCGCAACGCTGCGTAAATACATCGACTGGACGCCTTTCTTTATGACTTGGTCGCTGGTTGGCAAGTACCCTGCCATCTTTAAGCATGAAGAGGTCGGTGAAGAGGCACAGTCTTTATTTAAAGATGCCAATGAGTTACTTGATCGTGTTGAGCGTGAAGGTTTGCTAAAGGCGCGTGGTATTTGCGGCCTGTTTCCTGCTGCGAGTATTGGTGATGACATTGAAGTTTATACTGATGAGTCACGCAGCCAAGTTGCTCATGTATTGCATAACTTACGCCAACAAACCGAGAAACCAAAAGGATTTAACTACTGTATTTCTGACTATATTGCCCCTAAAGAATCAGGCAAGAAAGATTGGATTGGTGCCTTTGCCGTCACTGGCGGTATTGGCGAGCGCGAATTGGCTGATGCGTACAAAGCGGCTGGGGATGATTACAATGCGATCATGATACAAGCCGTTGCAGACCGCCTTGCCGAAGCATTTGCTGAATACTTACATGAGCAGGTAAGAAAAGAGATTTGGGGATATTCGGCTGACGAAGACTTGTCAAATGATGATCTTATTCGTGAGAAATACCAAGGCATACGACCTGCACCCGGTTATCCGGCGTGTCCTGAGCATACTGAGAAAGGCACGTTATGGCAGATGCTGAACGTCGAACAAGCGATCGATATGTCACTGACTTCAAGTTATGCAATGTGGCCAGGTGCTTCAGTTTCGGGGTGGTATTTCTCTCATCCTGATTCTCGCTACTTCGCCATCGCCCAGATCCAACGCGATCAAGCTGAAAGTTACGCAAAGCGTAAAGGCTGGGATAGTTTGCAAGCGGAAAAATGGTTAGGGCCAAATCTTAACTAGGCTCCCGCTCTAAATAGCAAAGAGCGCCGCTTGGTAAAAAGTGGCGCTTTTTTGAATTGATCGCTAAATCATGATGGTCGCAAGACCTAAAAAGACCGATAGACCAATTACATCAGTCACAGTCGTCAGTGCCATGCCTCCCGCCAGAGCAGGGTCGATATTCAATTTTTTTAAGAAGATAGGGATAGTTACCCCGGCGATACCTGCAACAAGTAAATTGGTCAGCATCGCTGCTGAAATAATCCCACCAAGCATCCAGTTGCCTTTCCAAGCGACAACAATACCACCAATGATGAAAGCCCACATAACGCCATTGAGTAAGCCGATCGCGGCCTCTTTCATCAATAGCTCTCGTTTGTTTGAGTCACCAATATGACCGAGCGCTAAACCACGGATAACCAAAGCAACGGTCTGGTTACCTGCTACGCCGCCCATCGACGGGACAATCGTCATCAGCACCGCGATGGCTGCCATTTGATCGAGTGTCGCTTCAAACATGTTGGAGACAGAGGCTGCCGCTAATGCGGCTAGTACGTTGGCACCAAGCCAGATACTCCGTTTGCGTGCTGATTTGACTACGGGTGCGAAGGTGTCCTCGTCGTCATCCATACCAGCCATGCTCATCATTGAGTGCTCGGCGTCTTCACGGATAACATCGACCACGTCATCAATGGTGATGCGACCAACAAGGTGTTGATTTTCATCGATCACTGGCGCAGAAACCCAGTTACGGCGCTCAAACAGACTAGCGATGTCAGAGTCACTCATGGTGACATCAATCGCTTCATCCGCATCTTCCATCACATCAGCGATTCTGACATCAGGCTGCGTGGTGATAAGGGTTGTGATTGGTAGCTCACCAATCAGGCGGTCTTGATCATCAATCACATACAGTGCATCGGTTGCATCAGGAAGTTCACCTTTCATACGTAGGTAACGCAACACAACATCAACATCAACGTCACCACGAATCGTAATGACGTCGGTGTTCATTAAACTACCGGCGGTGTCTTCAGGGTAAGAGAGAGCGGCCTCGACCAATAAACGCTCAGCGGAGTCCATCTGCGCCAATACTTCACGCGATATGTCATCTGGCAAGCTTCGCAGAACGTAGGCGACGTCATCGGTTTCCATGCCTTCGGTCGCTTCAGCCAACACCTCTGGTGCCATTTTTGACACTAAGGCGTCTTTGACATCCTCATTGAGTTCATCAAGGATTTCACCATAATCTTCAGGATCGGTGAGTTGCCAAAGTACTTCACGGCTTTTACGGGGTGAGGCTTCGAGTAGATGAGCAATGTCTTCCGGTTCCATGTCCTGCAATTGGCGGCGGACATGAACGAAACGGCCATTCTCGAGGGCTTCAGTCACTTCTTGGAGGGCCTGGTGAGCTTGATCGAACTCTATTTGCTCTGCCATTAATTCCTCCTAACTCATCGTGGTTACAATGCTAAGCATAGTAACTTAATTTAAGAATGGATTTAATAAGTTAATGTGGCTGATGTACATTTAGTTGTGGCTGGTAAGACGATCACTCTTCTTCGTCGAATTTATCTTCAATCAGATGACAGGCGGCGTCGAGTGCTGGTTCTGCATCGCTTCCTTCTGCACTGATGGTCACGTATTCACCTTGCGCGGATTCGAGCATCAATAAGCCCATCACACTATCTGCGGTTGCTTCTTTGCCTTCATGATTTTGGATAGTAAGGATAGCTTGGAAGGATTGTGCCAGTTCAACCAGCTTTACCGCAGCGCGAGCATGAAGCCCGAGACGATTTTGAATTAACACGGTGCGGCTCTGCAGCATAACACTATTCCTTGTGGTTTTTCTCAAGTGAAGCGTGACGGATTTGGACTTGATGACCCATTTCGGCAAAATACTCACCAAGTTGTTGGGTTAAGTAAACGGAGCGATGCTTACCGCCAGTACAACCAATCGCGACGGTGAGATAACTGCGGTTGTTTTTTTCCAACAATGGCAGCCAGTTTTCAATAAACTTCTGGATTTGTTGTTTGAGTTCCATTACCTCTGGGTGGCTTTCGAGGAAGGACTTGATTGGCGCATCTAGGCCGGTTAAAGGTCTTAGATCCGGTTCCCAGTGCGGGTTTGGTAAGAAACGTACATCGAATACATAGTCGGCGTCGCTCGGTAGACCATATTTAAATCCAAATGATTGAAAGACCATCACCAGATCTTTGCGCTCACGACCTTCAACACGCATACGAACGGTTTCGCTTAATGTATGCAGCGATTGGTTACTGCTATCAATGACTAAATCAGCTCGCTCTTTAAGCGGCGATAGTATTGACCGTTCTTTCTCGATAGCTTGCTCAAGTGAGGTGTTTTCTAAACTGAGAGTCAGCGGATGAATGCGACGGGTTTCGCTATAGCGCTTAAGCAAAGTCTCTTTATTGGCATCTAAAAACAGTACGCTGACATCGGATGCTTGTTGCAACTTGAGCAGCACATCCTCAACTAAGTTTGGCTCTGTCGGCAGGTTGCGAATATCAATACTCACCGCCACGTTTTGTTTACTAGACTGAACCGATTGGACAAACACTTCGAGAAGATCGACCGGTAGGTTATCGACACAGTAGTAACCGAGATCCTCGAGTACCCTAAGCGCGACACTTTTTCCCGCTCCTGATTGGCCACTAACGACGATAAGACGCATTATTGATTAACCATAATGTCGTACAGTTCTTGGTCAGATTGAGCTTTACGTAATTGCTTCAATACTTGCTTATTGTTGAGGCGTTCGGCCATGCTAGAGAGTGTTTTAAGGTGCTCTTTGCACTGAGCGTCAGGCACAAGTAAAGCGAACAGGATGTCGACCGGGCGATTATCGATAGCATCAAATTCAATTGGTGATGCGCATTGCAGCAAAACGGCAACGGCTTTATCACTGGCATGCATACGCGCATGGGGAATGGCAATCCCATTTCCAATGCCAGTACTGCCCATTTTTTCACGGCTGAGCATACACTCAAAAAGTTCGGTAGAGTTTTGCCCTGTCTGCTCGGCAACCAGTTCACTGATCATCTCAAGGGCTCGTTTTTTACTAGTACATTGAACTGCACTCTTGGCGCAGTTCAATGTTAGGATTTCGCTTAATTGCATGGTAATTAGTGGGCGTTTAGCTTTTCTTTGTGCTTATTGAGTTGTCGAGTTAATTTGTCGACAAGGGAATCAATGGCTGCATACATATTTTCATCTTCAGATGAGGCATGAATTTCAGCTTGATTTACGTGAAGGGTAGCTTCTGCGATTTGACGAACTTTTTCAACTTTTAGTACTACATGAATGCTATTTATGTGCTCAAAGAAGCGTTCTAGCTTTTGAAACTTTTCATTGACGTAGTCTTGCATTGAATCGGTGAGATCAACGTGATGTCCATTTAGATTAATTTGCATAGACTTTCCTTCTCGGTTATTGGCCTAAAGTAGGCGTTTACGCTGACTGGAAGGGGCAATACCTAATGACTCACGGTACTTTGCGATGGTTCTTCTAGCAACCTGAATCCCTTGGTCAGCGAGTAGAGCTGCAATCTTACTATCACTGAGAGGCTTGGCGCTATTTTCGGCAGCGACCAGCTTCTTAATCAGCGCGCGAATTGCAGTCGATGAGCACTCCCCACCATTGTCTGTACTGACATGGCTAGAAAAGAAGTACTTCAATTCAAAAATACCACGCGGGGTATGCATATACTTCTGTGTCGTTACCCTTGAAATGGTTGACTCATGCATTTCGACCGCGAGAGCGACATCATTGAGCACCATTGGCTTCATCGCTTCTTCCCCATACTCAAAGAAATCACGCTGATGTTCAACAATACACTTAGCAACTTTGAGCAGGGTCTCGTTTCTACTTTCTAAACTTTTAATCAGCCATTTTGCTTCTTGAACATTGTTGCGAATATATTGGCTGTCGGCACTGTTGCCTTTTCCCATGGCTGCATACTGCTGATTCACTTTCAATTTGGGTACGGAGTCTGGGTTGATCGTAACGACCCACTTACCGTGCTCTTTAAAAACGGACACGTCTGGGACGACATATTCTGCGTGTTCAGACGAGATGCGGCTCCCTGGTCTTGGATCAAGCTGCTGGATCAACTTCAGCACTTCACGCAACTCTGTTTCTTTGAGCTTAGTCTCTTTAATGATCAGTTTGTAGTCACGATTACCAAGATGATCGATATGATGTTTCAAAACAAGCTTAGCTTCATTGAGCCAAGGGGTGTCTTTAGAGTACGTCGTGAGCTGTAGCAGCAAGCAATCTTGCAGGTTTACAGAGGCAACACCAAGCGGATCAAATTGCTGCACGCGTTTACGTACCGCTTCAATCTCATCAAGCTCTATTTCTTCATTGTTGAAACTGTCGAGGATATCTTCGGTGGTGACAGTGAGATAACCGTAGTCGTCAATGGCGTCGATTAAGGCCAGCGCAATCGTGCGATCATTGTCGCTAAAAGGGGTTAAATCCAGTTGCCATAGCAGGTAATCTTGCAATGATTGAGTGGTCTCACCTTGGTAGACTGGCATATCGTCGTCGACGGCGATCCCCGTGCTACCCGTATTGGCACTGTAAACGTCATCCCAAGTGGTATCAATTTCAAGATCATTGCTGATTTCTGATGTTTCAATCAATTCTGAGCTGTCTTTGACTTCAGGCTCTGCCATTTCGGTCAGCTCGACCGTGGGTTCTTTTTCTTCAGTTTGGCGGCTTTCATCTGCTGTTGACTCATCACTGGCTTCTTCAACCTCAAGCAGAGGATTTGAATCCAAGGCTTCTTGGATCTCTTGTTGAAGATCGAGCGTCGACAATTGCAACAAGCGTATCGCCTGCTGCAACTGAGGTGTCATCGCTAATTGCTGTCCTAGCTTGAGTTGTAATGAGGGTTTCATTCAGTCTTATTTGCCTTAATGCTGGAGAATCTTAACGTTCTTTCCCTTAATCATAGACGGAATTGTTCGCCGAGATAAACTTGTTTAACTTGTTCGTTATTGAGCACTTGCTCAGGTGTACCTTCTGCAATGAGGTGACCTTGGCTAACAATATAAGCTTTTTCACACACATCCAAAGTTTCGCGCACGTTGTGGTCTGTGATCAATACTCCCAAGCCACGATCTCGTAGATGCTCGATGATCTTTTTAATATCGATCACCGAAATAGGATCAACCCCGGCAAAAGGTTCGTCTAACAAAATAAATTGAGGGTTTGCCGCTAGAGCACGGGCAATTTCAACTCGACGTCTTTCTCCACCTGATAATGCCATACCGGCACTGTAGCGAATGTGCTGAATGTGGAATTCTTCCAACAAATCTTCCAGTTTGTCTTGGCGCTCTTCGCGAGTCATTTCTTCGCGAGTTTCCAAAACAGCCATAATATTATCTTCGACCGACAATTTACGGAAGATAGAAGCTTCTTGCGGTAAATAGCCAATTCCCATTCGAGAGCGGCTATGCATAGGCAAAATGCTGATGTCATTATCGTCGATCGTGATCGAGCCTTGGTCTCGAGCGACTAGGCCAACAATCATATAAAAAGATGTGGTTTTACCAGCACCATTAGGACCGAGTAGACCAACAATTTGCCCTGATTCAACTTGCAGGCTGACATCGCTAACCACGGTACGGTTACCGTAAGTTTTTGCTAAGTGCTGCGCTTTTAGTATCGCCATAATTATTCTTGTACTGCTTGTGGCTGAAGAACGGTCGAAACGCGGTCGCCTTTCTCTTTACCATCGGCAATGAGCTTTTGAGAAGAGATTTGGTAACGAATTTTAGTACCGCGAATCACACTATCATCTTGAGATAGCATCGCTTGGTCGATCATGGTCAGTTGATCATCGACCATCTTGTAATACAGCTCTTTTGCTTCGCCATACAAAGTTTTACCATCATCAGTGAGCTGAGAGAAGGTCGCTAGGTCGCCATAACCTTCAATTTCTTGAATGGCGCCATCAGTGGCATTACGCGTAACAATGACTTTATCTGCATTGATGTTAATGCTGCCTTGTTTGAGTTTTACATCACCAAGGAAAGTCACTTTATTGCTCTGCATATCAAGCTGCTGGCTATCAGAATCGATGTAGACGGGTTGCTCTCTGTCTGTCGATAGCGCTAACGCTTGGCTAGACAGGAATAAACAAGAAATCAGACTAAGGTGTGAGAGTTTCATATCTACCTTGTACTTGGTTATATAGAGAGGCGTGATTATCAGCAAAGTTGCCCGTCATCGCCTGTCCTATTGTTTTAAATTGAGGGCCAACCATGACCACTTGGTTGTTTGCCCAAAAGTCTCTGCTGTCCAACTGTATATTCAGGATATCGGTGGACAGCGTGTCAAAACCTGAATCAGGCAATAAGTTGTTGGCCAATACATCGTCATAAAGTGTCAGAATGTGGTCTTGGGTCAACACGCCGCGTACAGCAGTGATTTCCCATTCTTGAATGGAGCCTTGTTTAAACACTTTCAATACTGGATTAGCAAAAATCGTATCACCGCTTTTGGCGTAGTGGTCGAGCTTGACGGAGGTAATCACATAACTGCGGACACCGCTTTCGTTATATGAGGTATTGATTAACCCCTTGCCGCTAAACATCGGTAACTCGGTATCTGGATCTATTTGGATATCATAACTCTGCTGCTGCTCGAAAAGATAGTAAGCAGACCAGCAAATAATGAAAGCCAGAATGAGATAACCAATACGAGAAAGACTCATATACTTAGACCTTTATGAACATCGAGTTCGTTGCGTGCTTGCAGGATCAGGTCACAAACTTCCCTTACTGCCCCATAGCCGCCGCGAATTGCCGTGACATAGTTGGCTCGGCGAGCCAGTAGCGGGTGCCCATCTGCTACACAAACTTTAAGTGCTACTTTTTCCATTACGGGCCAATCGATTAAGTCATCACCGATATAACCGGTATGCTGTGGTGCGATATTGAGTTTATCGCAAATATCTTGATACGCCTTTACTTTATCGTCTTGACCCTGATAAATCAGTGAAATACCGAGTGCCCTCATGCGGCTTTCGACAATTTGCGAGCGACGACCAGTAATAATGGCGATCTCGATACCTGCGTTCATTAGGGCTTTAACGCCATAACCATCACGGGTATGGAAGGTTTTCAGCTCTTCGCCTTGATTGCCCATGTAAATAAGCCCATCTGAAAAAACCCCATCAACATCGCAAATCAATAATTTGATCTGTTGGGCAATGGCCAAGATGGCAGAGTCTACTGGCTGGTATAAAGTGTCGACCATCACGCTCATTACACCACTCCCGCTTTTAATAAATCATGCATGTTCAGTGCGCCAACAACGACGCCTTGCTGACATAAGATTAAGCCATTAATGCTTTTCTCTTGCATGAGATTTAAGCCTTCTGCCGCGAGCATGTTCGGCTCTGCCGTTGCGGGGTTAATCGTCATCACATCGCCAATCAGTGCGGTATGGATATCAATACGTTTATCGAGAATTCGACGCAAGTCGCCATCGGTAAAAATGCCCACCAACTGCTGGTGGTCATCGACTACAGCTGTCATCCCTAAGCCTTTTTGGCTGATCTCAAGCAGTGCATCGCGGACCACGGTTGTTGGCGTTACCAAAGGTAAGTTTTCTCCGGTGTGCATGATATCGGCGAGCTTGAGCAGAAGTTTACGACCTAAAGAACCACCAGGGTGGGAGAGGGCAAAGTCTTCGGCGGTAAAACCGCGTGCTTGCATCAAAGATACGGCGAGCGCATCGCCCATCACTAAGGTCGCGGTGGTGCTAGATGTCGGAGCCAGCTCCAGTGGACACGCTTCTTGAGGAACCGTAATTTGCAGGTGAATATCTGCCAGCTTTGCCATGTTGGAGTGAGGTTTGCCCGTCATGCTGATTATCGTAATATTGCGGCGTTTGAGTACGGGAAATAAACCAAGAATTTCTGCAGATTCACCTGAGTTAGAGATGGCTAAGACGATGTCGCCAGTCGCGATCATGCCTAAATCGCCATGGGCCGCTTCACCTGGGTGAACAAAAAATGCCGAGGTGCCTGTGCTGGCCAATGTCGCGGCGATTTTTTTGCCGATATGGCCCGATTTTCCCATCCCCATGACGGCAACTTTGCCTTCTTGATTGGTAAGAATGACCTCACAGGCGTTAACAAAGTCGTCATTAAAGTACTGGTCTAGCTGCTGTAAAGCGGCGACCTCAGTGTTGAGCACTTCAAGGGCTGTTGAACGATAATCAAACATACACAACTCCAAACTCAGATTATGCGGTCATATTCATGACCAGGTAGCCTTGATAGGCAAAAAAGCAGCACAATAGTACGCCACCTTCCAGTCGATTGACGCTGCGTGATTTACCTAATGCCATCACCACTAGTAACAGTGATACACCGAGCATCACCCAGAAATCGCGCCCCATAGCGTATTCATTCAAAATAGAGGGATTCAAGATGCCAGGGATGCCCATTACGGCGAGTATATTAAATACGTTAGAGCCGATAATGTTCCCTACGGCCATATCATCTTCGCCTTTCATGACTCCAGCAATTGAAGCGGCCAGCTCTGGCAAGCTGGTGCCAACGGCAATGATTGTGAGACCAATCACCAGATCACTCATACCGAAGTACTGGGCAATAATCACCGAGTTATCGACTAACATCGAAGCCGAAAAGGGCAAGATAATCAAGCCAATCACAACCCACACTGCAGCCTTAATATTGCTTACGTCATCAGGCACTTCCAATGCTTGGTTTTCAAGCATTGCATCAGCGATGTCACTGGTTTTTTCTTTGTGGCTGATGCGGAGCATTGCTAAAATAAAGGCGGCAAACAAGACAAACAACAACACGCCTTCGTAGAAGCCTAAGTGATTATCCCACAATAAGACGCCTGCCAGAATGGTCACTCCAATCATTAAAGGCAGTTCACGGCGCAGTACCGCCGAACTGATTAATAAAGGTTTAATCAGCGCAGTAATCCCTAAGATCAGTGCAATGTTGGCGATGTTTGAACCTAACACATTGCCTACAGCCGTGTCGGTTTTACCTTCCAGTGCTGCTGTCGCGGAAACCATCATTTCGGGGGCAGAGGAGCCCATGGCTAGAATAGTCATACCGATAACTAAAGGAGAGATACCAATATTGCGTGCGAGTGCGGCAGCACCAAATACCAGTTTGTCAGCACTCCAAACTAAAAAGACTAATCCAATAATGAGAAACACAACGGCTTCGAGCATGATCATTCCTAATCTATATACTTCGAGAGAATTAAACCGCTAATTTTGACGGTTTGGCTATTAAAAGGGAAGCAGTTCATTCAATTAATTACGCCATGCTTTAAATTCTGTATTAATGTGCTTATGATTGCCCATTGTTACTGGAACGAATAAGAGTTCAATATGGAATCTGAAGACTTAGTGACGATAAAGCAGCTAACGTTTTCTCGCGGAGAGCGCAAAGTCTTTGATGACGTCAATTTGCGTGTGCCAAAAGGAAAGGTGACCGCGATTATGGGCCCATCAGGGATAGGAAAAACCACCCTGTTGCGTTTGATTGGTGGACAGCTTTATCCGCAGCAAGGTGAAATCTGGTTTGATGGCCATAACATTCCCTCGTTGAGTCGGCGTAAGCTCTACCAAGAACGCAAAAAAATGAGCATGTTATTTCAGTCAGGCGCGTTATTTACCGACTTGTCAGTGTTTGACAACGTTGCCTTCCCACTGCGAGAGCATACTGAGTTAGATGAAGCGTTAATCCGCACTTTAGTGCTGCTTAAACTTGAAGCAGTTGGACTGCGCGGCGCAGCGCAGCTTATGCCGAGTGAGTTATCGGGCGGAATGGCAAGACGTGCTGCGTTAGCTCGCGCGATTGCTCTTGATCCCGCCCTTATCATGTTTGATGAACCTTTTGTTGGCCAAGACCCTATTACGATGGGGGTGCTGGTTGAGTTGATTCATAAACTGAATAAAGCTCTGGGGGTAACAGCGATTGTGGTGTCTCACGATGTGCCAGAGGTGATGAGTATCGCTGACTGGGTGTACATTTTAGCCAACGGTAAGGTGGTGGCGTGTGGGACGCCAGACGAGTTACGTGACAATCTTGATCCACAGGTACAACAGTTTCTTAAAGGCAACGCGGATGGACCTGTGCCATTTCGTTATCCAGCCCAGCCGCTCGCTAAGGATCTCTTTTCATCATGGTAAATTTAATTGATATCGTCGCCTCTGTTGGCCGTCGATCCATGTCAGTTTGTGAGTCCTTTGGCCGCGCCAGCTTAATGTTGTTTGGCGCTTTATCTAGTCGACCACAACCGGTTAAAAATTTCCCGTTATTGGTTAAGCAACTGTATAGCGTTGGAGTACAGTCGTTACTTATTATTGTCTTGTCAGGGCTATTTATTGGTATGGTATTGAGCCTACAAGGTTATGTTATCCTTGTGGATTTTGGTGCCGAAGGGGCGCTGGGTCAGATGGTGGCGCTGTCTTTGTTAAGAGAGCTAGGCCCAGTGGTCACGGCTTTGCTTTTCGCTGGGCGAGCTGGTTCAGCTTTGACGGCTGAAATCGGTTTGATGAAAGCCACAGAGCAGCTGTCGAGTCTGGAAATGATGGCGGTTGACCCATTGAAACGCGTAATCGCCCCACGTTTTTGGGCTGGGATAATCTCGATGCCACTGCTGGCGATGATTTTTACCGCGGTGGGCATTTGGGGAGGTCAATTGGTGGGTGTCGATTGGAAAGGCATTGACTACGGGAGCTTTTGGTCTGCGATGCAAGCCTCGGTTGAGCTCGGCCAAGATATTGGTAACAGTATGATCAAGAGCTTTGCTTTTGCCATTACGGTCACTTGGATCGCATTATTTAACGGTTATGATGCGATTCCAACTTCAGAAGGAATCAGTCGAGCAACGACGCGTACCGTCGTTCACTCGTCATTGGCAGTACTTGGTCTAGACTTCGTACTAACTGCATTGATGTTTGGGAACTAATCATGCAACAAACAAGAAAAACAGAATTATGGGTTGGTAGCTTTGTACTTGCTGGAATTTGCGCAATTCTAGTGATGATCTTTCAAGTCGCTGACGTTAAAGGGCTTGGATCTGGTGATACTTACACCCTCAATGCTGAGTTCGATAACATTGGCAGCCTAAAGGTTCGCTCTCCAGTGAAGGTTGGAGGTGTTGTTATTGGTCGTGTGACTAATATCGGGCTCAATACAGAGTCACTGTTACCTGTGGTGACGATGGCAATTAGCCGTCGCTACGATCAGTTCTCAGAAACGTCAAGCGTCAAGATCCTTACTTCAGGTTTGATTGGTGAACAGTATATCGGTTTGATTCCAGGCTTTGTGTTTGAAGATGAGCGGATGCTGGTCGATGGAGACTACATTGAAGATACCAAATCGGCGTTAGTATTAGAGGACTTGATTGGTCAAGTACTGTATAGCGTCGGTGGCTCGGACAGTGAATAAGGAGCAATATATGTTAAAGAAGTTAGTGCTTACTATTTTTACTTTTTTGGTGGCATTTGGTATCAGAGCGCAAGAGGTTGACAAAACACAGCCATATCAGATGATGACAACGGTTGCCGAGCAAGCGTTTCAACGTTTGAAGGCCGAACAAGAGCGTATTCATCAAGACCCTGAATATTTGAAGGAGATCGTAGAGCAAGAGTTGATGCCGTATGTAAACGAAAAATACGCCTCACTAAAGCTGTTAGGTCCGAATTTAAAAGGCGCTAAGCGCGAAGATGTGATGAGATTTATTGTCGCCTTTCGTGCTTATTTAGTGACGTCCTACGCTCAGGTGTTGACTCAATATAGCGACCAGGTGATTGAGTTCGCCCCTGAACCAAAACTTGATCCAAATAAGAGTATCACTAGCATCAAGGTCGATATTCTTGAACCACCACGACCGAATATTAAGCTGGAGTTTAAACTGCGCCGTGATAAAAATACCGGTGAGTGGCAAGCGTTCGATATGATTGCGGAAGGGATTAGCCTACTGTCGAGCAAGCAATCTGAGTGGAGTACTAAGTTACGTCAAGATGGCATTGTTGCCGTCGCTGATGAACTTGAACAATTGGCTAAGCAACCGATTCGTTTCGAGAAAAAGAGTGATGAGTAATTCACAATGGCAAACAAGTGGCCAGCATCGTTATCTGCTCAGTGGTGATTTAGACCGCAATAGTGTCCCTGCGTTATGGCGAATTCTTAAACAGCAAATCTTTCCCCAAGGTGAGGTCGCCGTGTCGCTGGATCAGGTGGTTCGTGTCGACTCTGCAGGTATGGTTATGCTGATTCATTTAATAGAGCATGCAAAAAAACAAAACTGTCATATAATGTTCAGTTTCGTGCCGGATGAACTGCACACATTATTTCAGCTGAGCAATGTTGAACAGTTCGTTGCTGAGCATTTAAAGAATACAACAGGGGTGAATTGTGGATAACGCAAAAGTACAACAGATTTTGAATGATGCTCTACATCTAGCAGAGTTGCATGTCAAAGGTGAAGGCAGCCATTATGAAGTAGTTGCTGTTGATGCTTGTTTCGATGGAATGAGTCGCGTTAAGAAACAACAGCTAATTTATGCACCACTGATGGAATACATCCAAAGAAATGACATTCACGCTGTTTCTATCAAAGCTTACACTCCAGATGAGTGGGCTCGTGATAAGAAGTTGATGTCACTGTAAGGTTTTAGAATGGAAAAGTTTCGAGTAATTGGCTCTAAAAAGCCTTTAGTGGGTGAAGTCACCATCTCAGGTGCAAAAAACGCCGCCCTACCAATTTTGTTTGCGTCAATATTGGCTGAGGAGCCAGTAGAAGTCGCCAACGTACCGCGTTTGCGTGATATTGACACCACGATGGAGCTGTTAAAGCGCCTTGGTGCCAAGGTTGAGCGTAACGGCTCAGTGCACGTTGATCCAAGTAGCATCAATGAATTCTGTGCGCCATACGATTTAGTCAAAACCATGCGAGCTTCTATTTGGGCTCTTGGTCCTCTTGTGGCACGTTTTGGTCAAGGTCAAGTCTCATTACCAGGTGGTTGTGCAATTGGCGCTCGTCCGGTTGATCTGCACATTCATGGCCTAGAGCAATTAGGCGCTACGATCACGCTAGAAGACGGCTATGTCAAAGCGCACGTTGATGGTCGTCTTAAAGGCGCGCACATTGTGATGGACAAAGTCAGTGTTGGTGCGACGATTACAGTGATGTGCGCAGCGACGTTGGCTGAGGGCACTACGGTACTTGATAATGCAGCGCGTGAGCCTGAAATTGTGGATACCGCGGATTTCCTCAATAAACTGGGCGCGAAAGTAACGGGTGCTGGTACTGATACCATCACCATTGAAGGTGTAGAACGTTTAAGTGGTGGGCAGCATTCCGTTGTTGCTGATCGCATTGAAACCGGAACCTTTCTTGTTGCGGCTGCGGTTTCTGGTGGCAAAGTGATGTGCCGTAACACTAAGGCGCATCTACTAGAAGCGGTACTGGCAAAGTTAGAAGAAGCCGGAGCGCTGGTGGAATCTGGAGAAAACTGGATTTCGGTTGATATGACCGATCGCGAACTAAAAGCGGTGACCATCCGCACTGCGCCTCATCCGGGTTTTCCAACGGATATGCAAGCGCAGTTTACCTTGTTGAATCTGATGGCTAAAGGTGGCGGTGTCATTACTGAAACCATCTTCGAAAACCGCTTTATGCATGTTCCTGAGCTTATGCGTATGGGAGCGAAAGCCGAGATTGAAGGCAATACCGTGATTTGTGGTGATGTTGAAGAGCTCAGTGGTGCACAAGTGATGGCAACCGATCTTCGCGCTTCAGCCAGCTTGGTTATTGCTGGCTGTATTGCTAACGGCGAAACCATTGTTGATCGTATTTATCATATCGATCGTGGTTACGATAAAATCGAAGATAAATTGTCGGCTCTTGGCGCAAAGATTGAACGTTTTCGCGATTAACGATAAAATGAGCTAACGCTTGTAAGCCGAAACGCGAGTTTCGGCTTTTTTATGACTATCCGATCAGTTAGAGTTCCGACCAACGATTGATCCTCTCTGTTCTTGGAGACCCCAATGATTGCACTATTACGTGTATTGGCTGTTGCGATTTTTGCAATTGTGATGTTTGTGTTTGGTTGCGGCTACTGTTTGTTAAGCCCCCGCAACCCTAAGCACGTTTTTACCTTTGGCCGCCTCTTTGGCAAGATGTCGCGAGTATTCGGGATTAAGCTTGAACTACGTATTCCATCAGACGCCTACCAACGCGGTCAGCATGTTTATGTTGCTAACCATCAGAATAACTGGGACCTGTTTACCGTTTCTTCTGCAGTGACACCTAAAGTGGTGACTGTGGGTAAAAAAAGCCTCGCTTGGATGCCTCTATTTGGTCAGCTTTACTGGCTAACAGGTAATATCTTAATTGATCGCGGCAATCGCTCGAAGGCAAAAGGAACGATAGACCAAGTCGTGGACAGTTTGCACAGTAGTGATGTCTCGGTGTGGATGTTCCCTGAAGGAACCCGTTCGCGCGGTCGTGGCTTACTGCCATTTAAAACCGGCGCCTTCCACGCGGCGGTTGGGGCTAAACTACCGATTATTCCTATTGTATGTAGCTCGACCGAAGGGATTAAGCTCAACCGTTGGAACAATGGTCATGTTATTGTGGAAATGTTGCCACCAGTCTCTGTAGAAGGCTACAGTAAAGACAATGTTCGCGCCCTAGCGAATCTCTGCCGTGAGCAGATGAAAGATAAGCTAGAAGCGTTAGACAAAGAAGTCGCGATGCTCAATCAACAGCAAGGTGTCAAGGCGTAGGAGGGGAGCTTTAAACTACGGCGACTACTTAGCTTATAAACACGGATTACAGCCCTAGTTGAAAGACTGGGGCTTTTTATTGCCTATTGTGAGGCCATAAAGATGTGAGGTGCTACAAGTGATTGGTTGAGCGTTGTTTGCCAACTCTATTAACTGTACTCAGGATTGATTAACTGGACTTCTATTCATCGGACTTTTATTAACGGAATGAAGGGGAGGGCGATGGCAATCAGTGGATACAAAAAAGCCAAGTCCGAAGACTTGGCTTTGAATGTGGCTCCTCCTGCTGGGCTCGAACCAGCGACCTGCGGATTAACAGTCCGTCGCTCTACCAACTGAGCTAAGGAGGAATTATTCGTTTACGAGCTTTCTTCTTAAAAGAAGAAATGGTGCCGACTACCGGAGTCGAACTGGTGACCTACTGATTACAAGTCAGTTGCTCTACCTACTGAGCTAAGTCGGCACACTAAAAGTGGCTCCTCCTGCTGGGCTCGAACCAGCGACCTGCGGATTAACAGTCCGTCGCT
>NZ_NIVQ01000034.1 GCF_002811245.1 Vibrio salilacus
ATGAATCGGAACGTTTGTATTGGGAAAGCTCTAAAACCGTGGCCAATTTTAGTTGACCACTACACACTCACTTGCAATATCTAGAAGAAAGAAAATGAGCAATACATACAAACAAGATAAAGATTTAGAGCTTCTACGTTATGCAGATAACGATATGTTAGGTGTTTTAGTTAACTATCTTACCACTGACAAAGATGGAAAAACTCGTTACACCGAGACGTTAACAGGAGACAAGCAGTTCCAAGCTGCGAAAGGCGATTACCAACAAGTGTGGCAGCAAATTGCTGGTGAACTACAGCATTTTGGCGGTGATACGCTGGTTAATTTATTCAGACGTTCAGGGGTTGAATATAAGGAAATTCTTATTGATGTTTGCAAGAAACTTAGCATCAAAACAGACTACAAAGCTGAGGCCGTTGATATTGAGCAGGCTCTTCTAGCAAAGCTATTTGCGGACTCTTGGGAAAAAATGTCTGAAGCTGAGCGAGAGGAGTTACGAAAAGAGTTAAAAATCGATGTGTCATTAACAAGCAGTGCCGCCTTGACTGCAATCATCGCAGCCATTCGAATGGGAGGATTTATGTCCTATCAGGTTGCTATGATTGTTGCTAATGCAGTAGCTAAAGCGCTGCTTGGAAGAGGCTTAACCATAGCAGCCAACGCTGGTTTAGCGCGTGCTATCGGTGTTTTAGCTGGGCCTATAGGTATAGCAATTACTGTGCTTTTAACTGTACCAGCTATTAGTGGACCAGCTTTTAGAGTAACCCTGCCCGCTGTCGTACAAGTTGCAGCAATGCGCCAGCAAATGCTCAATGAAGAGGAGCCTATTTTCTAATGGAAACTATATTTACTTTTGACTGGGAAAAAGTTTACCCCGAAGTCCTTGAAGGCCTACAAAACGGAAAAATAACTCTAAGAGATGGGGTCGCCTACTGGACAGAACTGGCTGAAAAATCTGGGATCGTGCAGCATATGCCGCTAAAAGAAGTTGCATTCGATCCTGAAAAATTAAATGAGATCAGTAAGCTAATACAAGCAAGCCATGCTACTCAAATGGCGGCTATTGGACTGTCTACAACTATTATTGTTGGTGCTATCGTTGTTCAAACAATGTATTTGGCAAGAAAAATAGACAAGCTTCAAGAGACAATGGATCTAATTTCTTCAGATATTAGCGCTCAAAATATATTGTTTTACATGGAAAAATTATCTAAGTATTTTGGAGCGATAGAGTCTACAAGGGTTCTTTTGTTGGATAAATCTTTGGTTTCTGAAACCCAAGATATCGCCGCAAACCTTATCTCTCAACTTTCTATTGAGAGAAACGAGGTTCTATCATTGATTGATAACCTTATCTCGTTTGCAGATCAGCTTACCGATCGTCACCTCGAGCAAATGCTAGATTTCATCACCATGGTTCTGGATATAATGCCAAAGGCAATCTATCTAGAAAGTCAGCTTTGTGACCGTTATGGTAAATTTAAATTATCCGAACATCTTATGCGAGAAAATACAAAGCGCTACAACCACACGCTACAGCAATACAGAAACTGGTGTAACTCAAAAGCAAAAGCAACGATCCGTGGAGATGCAAACCCTATAGCATTAACCTTCCACGATAAAAAGAATGACTTGAAAGCTCTATTTGACTCTAGTAACAACAATGCTCTACTCCAGCAACTTGTCAGTCCATCTTTGGAGTTGGCGAGTTAATCGAGCAATTTGGTGCTTGTTTAGCCTCAACGTAAACAACAGTTACACAAGCACCAATCTCTCACTTTACCCCTTCAGCTCTCAGCGATTTTTGCTTCATAAAGTGTTAAACTCCCAAACAGTTAGCACTTTTTCACAGCCAACATTTAGGCGATGCAAAACAACAATGAATATTGACCAGATCACTAGCGGGCTAATAGCCAAATTTGAAAAAAGCAGACTTGTCTTTTGGCAGGACACGGACAATGAGTTCAACGACCTTATCGGATCGCTTTCTCTAGACTCATCTTACGAAAGTACGAAAATAATCCATCTAGATACGTTGTCACACCTCGAAGTTAAACACCGTATTGAACTGCTAGAACCAGAGACGGCTTTTCTGCTTTATAGCAATAAAGCACCTAACGAACCAACACGCGACTGGTTATATGACATTAGACTTTATGCGCAAGAGTTCTATGCCGATAGCAGTTCTATGATCCTGAATGATATTGGTATGAACATGGAGTTTCGACCTGTCATTGCTAAGTACAAAACCTTTTTTGGCAATAAACAGCGTGTTACTCGATTGAAGAAGATCCTTCCACCTTCAGCTAACGAAAGGGAGCTAGAGTTAGCACTTATTGCCGCGACTTTAAAAATCGAAACTCCAACGTTTGTTACTATTTTACAAGCTTTACTTGCTGAACTAGCTAATGATTTCGAATCCAAAGAACTACTAACCGAACTTGATAAATTCAATTTAAGCGAACCATTTTGGAGATTTGCTTATGAAGAATTAGGTTATATCGTTGAAACAACAGATGAGAATATTAAAGCGCCATCGATTCAAGAATTGGCTGTAAAGCTTCTCTATACAGAATGCTATCAGTCACTAATCAATAGTGGTTGCTCAAATGCCGACGAAGTAGTTACTCGTTTTACAACACACCTATTACCAATGCCAACACAAGAACAGCTTGAAGCTGGGTATACGGCAGAACGTGTTGGTATGAATTCAGGCAGACGTGCTCAAGTTGTTAGCTTCGTTATTCAACTAAGAGAAAGCCGCATTCATCAAGATAACTACAATCGCCTTACTCGTCAGATAGAGCGAGATTATGAGATTTCCGACAAGTTAAGACTTATTGATACCCCGAAAAAGCTAAAACTTGTTGAGACCTTTGAGTTTGCAGATAAGCAATTATCTATCTTACTCGTCAACAACATCTCATCGTTAAGTAGCGAAGAGATAAACAGCCTTGTATCACATAGGCTTACTACGCATTGGTGTCACGTTAAGCCTGAATTTGTGGATACTAAATATAAGAATGTATATTTAGCTATCAAATCGGCTAAGCAGTTCTATACCTTACGAGCTAAGTATATTGATGGATTTGATTTCAGCTCAGCAAAAGAACTTTACAGGGCTTATGAGCAAGAGCTTTTCCTTTTCGATACCGCTTACCGAAGCTTCTTTGAAAATGCGAGCCATGTTGCCCATCAAGGCTCAGATATTTTGAAGAAGCTAAAACTTGTTGAAGATATCGAAGACTTATATGTCAACTGGTACTTACACGATTTGGCGATCGCCTGGGGCAAACATGTCGATCAAGAAAACCTACTAGATACATGGAAGATTAGTGGCGTCTTTAACCAATACGATTTCTACAAGAATGAAGTGGAACGTATATTCCAATCAAGCCAGATCAAACGTGTATTTGTCATTGTCAGTGACGCTCTTCGTTATGAAGTTGCCCATGAAATACATGAAAAAATAAACAAAGAAAAACGGTTTAAGTCTGTCATTAAATCTCAGCTTGGTGTGGTTCCTAGCTATACCCAGCTTGGAATGGCATCGCTTCTTCCCCACCAAGAACTCACTGCCCATATTGGTAAGGATATTAAATACAAAGCTGATGGGATGAGTGTACATGGTCTGGATAATCGCAACGCTATTCTTGAGAAGTATCACGGGATGGCAGTGAAAGCATCCGATGTGCTCAATTGGACAAATGAGGAAGGACGTAAAGCTGTTTCAGACGCTCGTGTTGTTTATATTTACCACGACCAGATTGATGCGATCGGCGATAAAGCCGCAACAGAAAACCAGACATTTGATGCTTGTGCAGATGGAATTGAGCAAGTGAGATTACTAGTAGAAAGAGTTATTAATAAACTAAACGGTAATCGTATCCTTGTGACTGCCGACCACGGATTTTTGTTTAAATCTAGTGATGTTGTTGAATCCGATAAGACGGCACTATCAGTAAAGCCACATGGCACAGTTGAAGCTAAAAAGCGCTACCTCATCGGACAGAAGCTTCCAGAAGACAGTTTTTACTGGAAAGGTGACATGGCCGTAACGGCTAAGTTGTCTGCCAATGGTGACCAAGCCGAGTTTATTGTTCCTCGAGGCTCAAACCGCTTTAACTTTGTGGGTGGTGCTAAGTTCATTCACGGTGGAATAATGCCACAAGAGATTTGTGTTCCAGTTCTTCGTATTGAGCACTTGAAAACGACCAAGCAAAAGACAACCGCAAAACAAAAAGTAGGTGTAGTGCCACTTAGTAATGGGCTTCGTATTGTTACACTTAGTGAGAAAATTGAGTTTTTACAAACAAATGCCGTTGGCGAACAATTTAAAGAACGTAACCTAAATATTTGGATAGAAGACCCTGAAGGCACAGTTGTTTCAAACAAAGCACAGATACTGTTTGACTCTTCAGCCTTAAATTCTGATGAACGCAAACGCAATGCGATACTGACGCTAAACGGCAGCAACTTCGATAGAACTACCCCATATAAACTAATCATGTGGGATAGTGAGCAGGGTGATCGCTACGCAACTCATTCGGTAACAATCGACTTAGCAATCCAAGACGATTTTGATGATCTTTTTTAACGGAACCTATTCATGATTGACGATAACAACGATAGTAAAGCAACGGAAGTTCATCACTACCATCATTTTGACAATGAAGAAAATGACACGTCTCCACAACCTGATGAAAGCCCCCTTTCTCAGGAAGAGGTCATTGCACAAGAAATCAAAGATGTTCGAGATGTCGACTTAGACGATCTCATGACCACTGAGTTCAAAGGGCGCGTTGTTCGCAAAGACTTAACGAAACAGCTTAAAGAAGGGGCAAACGTCCCCGTTTACGTCCTTGAATATCTGCTTGGTATGTACTGTTCGGCAACCGATGACGATCTTATCGAAGCAGGAATGGGACGCGTTAAGAAAATCTTAACGGATAACTACGTTCGACCTGATGAAGCTGAAAAAGTTAAATCTCTCATACGTGAACGCGGTACACATAAAGTCATTGATAAGATATCGGTTAAGCTCAACCAAAAGAAAGACGTATATGAGGCTAGCCTATCTAACCTTGGTATTAAAGATGCCGTTATCCCTGCAAGTATGGTCAAAGAGAATGAAAAGCTCTTAACTGGAGGGATCTGGTGTATCGTAACGTTGAGCTACTTCTTTGAAGAAGGTCAGAAAACCTCGCCATTTTCTGTTCTGGGACTAAAAGCAATTCAAATGCCTTCTATGAATATGGATGAAGTGTTTAATGCTCGACGTAACTTTACCATGGATCAATGGCTCGATTTGCTCCTTCGTTCTATCGGTATGGAGCCTACTAACTTAGAGCAACGCGCAAAATGGCATATTCTTGCTCGAATGATTCCTTTTGTCGAAAACAACTACAACGTGTGTGAGCTTGGCCCTCGCGGTACGGGTAAGTCGCACGTATATAAAGAATGTTCTCCAAACTCCCTACTCGTTTCTGGTGGTCAAACTACGGTGGCAAACCTTTTCTACAATATGTCGAGCCGCCAAGTCGGTCTTGTTGGCATGTGGGATATCGTCGCTTTTGACGAAGTCGCTGGGATTCGTTTTAAAGACAAAGATGGCGTGCAGATCATGAAAGACTATATGGCTTCAGGATCATTTAGTCGTGGTCGTGACTCTATTGAGGCAAAAGCTTCTATGGTTTTTGTGGGCAACATCGACCAAAGCGTTGAGACTTTAGTTAAAACCAGTCACTTACTGGCCCCTTTCCCTACCGAGATGATTGACTCAGCATTCTTTGACCGCTTCCATGCCTATATTCCTGGTTGGGAAATCCCTAAGATGAGACCAGAGTTCTTTACCAACCGTTATGGTTTAATCACAGATTATCTCGCAGAGTACATGCGAGAGATGCGAAAACATGGCTTTGCGGATGCTATCGATAAGTTCTTTAAGTTGGGTAATAACCTAAATCAACGTGACGTAATAGCCGTTCGTAGAACAACATCAGGTCTATTAAAACTTCTAGTACCTCATGGCGAGTACTCTAAAGAAGACGTACGTACATGTTTGACGTATGCCCTTGAAGTGCGACGTCGAGTGAAAGAACAGCTCAAAAAAATTGGTGGGATGGAGTTCTTCGATGTCAACTTCTCTTACATCGATAATGAGTCGCTTGAAGAGTTCTTTGTAAACGTTCCAGAGCAAGGTGGTTCGCAGATTATCCCACCAGGCATGCCTAATGCTGGCGTTGTTCACTTCGTTAGCCCTGGTACTGCTGGCAAGCTCGGCGTATTCCGAATTGAAACTCAAAAAACGGCGGGCCATGGTAAGCTAACCACTTCAGGTTTAGGATCAGATACCGAAGCAAAAGAGCAAGTGAAAGTGGGATTTGAGTATTTCAAAGGTAACTTGTCGCGCATCGCAGCAAACAATCAATATTCTGATCATGAGTTCCACTTACACTTTGTCGACCTGCAGATGTCAGGTAACTCACATAGTTCTAGCCTCGCATCATTGATTGCGAACTGCTCTATCCTTCTTGGGAAACCAATGCAGGAATCAATGGTTGTACTCGGCTCTATGACACTTGGTGGAGTGTTAAATCCTTTGCAAGATTTGGCAGGTTCTATGCAGGTAGCACTTGAAGCTGGTGCAACAAAGATCCTTATTCCAATGGCTTCTGCTACTGATATTCCTACAGTGCCAGCGGAGACATTCACAAAATTCCAAGTAAGTTTCTACAGTGACCCTGTGGATGCTGTTTATAAGGCGCTTGGAGTTAATTAAGCTAACCTACAAAAAGAAGCGATCATTTTGATCGCTTCTGTTGATCTGCCCCCAAGAACTAATCCAAAACTTCATTAGTAATGCTTGTTAAATTACCACTGTTTCGTGCCGTTCTTGTTGTCGCTGCAAACTCAGACGGTGTCAGGTAACCCAGAGCTGAGTGGGGGCGATTTTCATTGTAATCCATTCGCCAGAGGCTGATTAGGTCACGAGCATGATTCAAATCCCTAAACCAGTGCTCGTTTAAACATTCTGCATATTTCGGAGCATTCCGATCAGTCATTTCCGCTGTTTTTCAAGCAAGTTGTCGTCTTTTTTACAATTTAGTAACGTCAATGATTACGCTGCACACTTTTGAGGGTTCAAGTACACCTCATCGATATAACTCCAGTCTCTCGTTTGCCGACTCCATCTGCCTGGATGAGTCAATTGAGCACGTCGGTAGACTTGCATGCGCTGTCGGAGAATTTCATTATCCTCCCCGCAATGCCTCTGCTGAGGTGTTACATACTTTATGCCACTGTGTTTATGCTCATTGTTATACCAATCAACAAAATTACCAACCCAACACCGAGCGTCTTCAATGGAAGAAAACCCATCCATTGGCCATGAAGGACAATACTTTATTGTTTTGAACAACGACTCAGAGTATGGGTTGTCATTGCTTACTCTTGGCCTAGAGTAAGAGCTTACAACCCCAAGGTCATACATCTTTGCAAGCATGGTGTAACTTCTCATAGGAGCACCGTTGTCAGAGTGCAAAGTAATGTTGCCTTGCACACACTTTTCCCGCCATGCTGTTCTTTGGAGTAACTCCGCTGCATATTCGCCTAGCTCCTGATCATACACTTCTGCACCTACTACTTTTCTACTGAAGATATCCATTATCAAATAGAGGTAATAGTGCTTCCCTCGTATTTTGGATGGCAGATAACTGATATCCCAGCTCCATACCTGATTTGGTTTGCAGGCTTTTTGAACCTTTGGTCGAGAAGGACTTATGCCAGCTTTGTTACGAGTTCGCTTACCTAGCTGATTGTTTGCTTTTAATACACGATAAAATGTGGACTCTGAGGCAATGTAAATGCCTTCATCAGCCAACATTGGAACGATGATATTCGGCGGTAAATCGGCATACTCTGGTGTATTGCAGATATCTAATATCTGCTGCCTTTCGGCTTCTGATAGCTTATTATGAGGCTCGTGCTGCCGAGGATGCTGACGCATATCACTTGTGATTTCGGCAGAGTTCCGTGTCCAACGCTGGAACGTTCGTATTGATAACCCAACGGTGGAACAAGCCTTTGTCTTTGTTGCCCCTTTACGTACAGCTTCATCAACAAGCGTGACTATTTTAAGCCGCTCTGAGATAGGAATCAGTCTTCCTCGTTGATTTCCCAGAGGGCATTGAACTTTTCCCGCAAAACCAGTAGTGCAGCCGTTTCAGCAAGTGCTTTCTCTTTACGTGCCAACTCCTTCTCCAACGCTTTTACCTTTCTGCGTTCCTCACGTAGTTGCTTATTTTCTTTGTGTGATATTGAAGTTGATATTGCGCTCTGCGCCTTGATAGATAGTGCTCGCCAGGTTTTAACGTCATCGACAAATAACCCTTTAGACCTACAGTATTCAGCTAACTCGCGTTCAGACATTGTTGCAGTTTCAATCACTATGAAAAACCGCTGCTCCGCTGAATAATCAGTAGTAGTATTTTCTAACGGCGGCTCTGTAGACAATAGGCCGCTTTCAACAAGTTCATTTCTCCACTTAGATACCACGGAAGGACTCACATCTAATTCTTTAGCAATTCTTCGATGAAACCAATTATATGGTGGTAACAGCCAAGTTTGACCTTTCGTTTTCACATCAATTGGAACTGGATTAGCTGGCATAGTTATCTCCTTAAAAATCTAGGCGACAACTATGCTGACACAGGGGGGAAACGAGCGATCGCAATCACCGAAATACGCACATTCATCTCTGAACTTACCATTAAAACTTTCAATATAAGCATTTTGTGTCGGTTTTCCTGCCTGGATTAATTTTAAAATCACACCATGCTGATAAGCCCATTGGTCGAGCGCTTTCCCTGTAAATTCTGGGCCTTGATCCGTTCGAATCGCTTCTGGATAACCTCGAAACGCAGCGATAGACTCCAGCGTGATCACGACTTCATCCCCCGAGATCCCCGTAGCCACAGGAATATCTAGACACTCCTTTGTGTAGTCATCCACAATCGTCAGGCATTTAATCCGTCTACCGTTACTAAGCGCATCCATCACAAAGTCCATAGACCAAGTGTGATTTGGTACTGAAGGAAGTAAGAGAGGCTCTCACTCAACACACTGTGATTTTCTACGTCTCCGTTTGCTGACCATTAAGCCTAATTCGCTGTACAAGCGATAAACTCGCTTATGGTTAACATCAAAACCTTCTCGCCTCAGAAGGCGATGGATTCGACGATAACCAAATCGACGTCGTTCCAATGCCAGCTCTTTTATACGAACCTGAAGCTTATCATCCTCGCGGTTAGCTTGAGGTTGATATCGCAGTGACGCGCGTTGAATACCGACGAGCAGACAGGCTCTGCGTTCTGAAAGCTGGGTGCCTTTCTGAATAACTTTAATAGCCTTGCGCTTGTCCTCGAAGGTCAGTACTTTTGGCTAAGAGCGATTTTAAGTGCTTCTGCATCCAACAGCGTCTCAGCCAGCAGCTTTTTGAGTCGAGCGTTTTCGTCTTCCAGTGCTTTAAGCCGACGAGCTTCAGAGACATCGAGGCCTGCGTATTTTTTGCGCCATGTATAGAACGTTGCATCCGAGATCCCATGCTTGCTGCAAAGTTCTCTGGCGGGGATACCCGCTTCCGCTTCCTTTAAAATGGCAATGATTTGCTGTTCATTGAATCGCTTTTTCATGTTCATCATCTCCTTAGTTGGATGAACATTACTAATGTGTAGACTGGACTAGATTACGGGGAACAGGTCAGAGGGAACGTATCAAACTAAGGCGCATTAAGTGCGACCTAGACCATTTCGAGTAGCCTAATGATAGGCTGTGGCTTCCAACGAGAGGTGGAGGAATTCATGCACGTGTGTCAAAATTTCATAAACTCAACTTCATGAAGTTAAAGTGTGGTTTCGATTAAATTTAATACATCAAAGTTCGATTTCATGAAGTCAAATGAGGTTCATGAGCAAAATCAATTTTTTAGTTTATGTAAAAATTATTTAAATACAATCTCTTAAGATATTATTCTTAGGTTCGAAAACTCATGAACAATTCCAAAACCCATAATAGTTCAATTAAGACGCAAAGTAAAGGCATGGAACTGAAGTGAGTCCCATGCATGTATTTCAGACGCTTAATCAAGCAACTTTAATCATAGTGATTAAACATAATGGGATTTACCATAAAATAGCTAATCAACAGTTTAATAATCGAAGATTACAAACCGTTGATTAGCTTAACCTCCGGCTAATTTTACGGTATAGCCTTTACTTTCAAGTATGGTTTTGATTTTATCGCGAGCATCACCCTGAATTTCGATGGTGCTACCTTTGATCGAACCGCCACAGCCGCACACTTTTTTAAGTTCTGCGGCTAAAAGTTTTAGCGCAGAGTCTTCAATATCTAACCCAGAGACAATGCAGACTCCTTTGCCTTTACGGCCTTTGGTTTGACGTTGAATGCGGACGATACCATCGCCTTTGTCGCGTTGAGGTTTGCTTTCTTCGGGTTTGATTCGACCTAAATCAGTGCTATATACAAGAGTCATATAAATTACTTACTTTTTCTGTTGCTGTTGAGCTTTCTGCTTTGCAACCAAGTATGCCTCTATATGCTTCTGAATGGCAAGTTTTCCACCTTTGATTAGTCGACCATTAAAAAAACAGTACCAAGCGTTAGTTTCACCGCTATCGTTCTTAATCGTGTAACCATGAAAGTTTTCCTGTGTGGGCTGACCTTCAGATTTTTGAGTGTTGGCTAATGAGTTGAACTCTTTTGGTTCGATAATAGAGGCAGTATCGCAAAACCAATCAATACTTTTCTTTACTGCCGCCATGTTACCAGACAATAAATGATTCTTTATTTGTACTTGCCAGATTTCAGTTGAATTCCCAGCAGTTTTTAGGGTGAACCCTCGATACGTTGCAGCTGCCATAAGCATTATTATCGTTGTTATACGTTAGTTTAATAGTAATTGTAAATTGCTCATTATCAAGTATATTTAGGATAAGTTTTTTGGTTATAGTGCATAATAATGAGAAAAAGTGTTCGCATCATCACATCTAAAGAAAATCGCATTCAATTAACAAAAATATTTAACTGCCTGATTTCTCTTGGAGATATGAATTTATTAACCGATAGTCAGTATTCTCATAATTCGTTGTTAGCGATGAGAAAAGACTGGAACCTGTTTGTCGATTTCTGTTCCTCTAAAGGGGTGTGCCCTTTACCTGCATCGACGACGGCCATTAGACTATTTTTGCAGCAGGAATCAAATCATCGTAAATATGCCACTATAAAACGTTACGTTGTTACTTTGTCTTTGGTTCATAAGTTGTTGGCCTACCCGGATCCTACCTCAAGTACGGTAGTGCGAACTTTACTAACTCAATTACGTATCGATAAAAAGCAAGATGCTACGATAACCACCGCTTTTTCTCGCAAGCATCTTGAAAAATTAACCCAGCAATTGATTCGTTCGACCCGTTCTGTTGATATTCGAAATTTGGCGATCTACTACCTGATGTTTGAATGTATGCTGAAACGTTCTGAACTTAAACAACTGTTTTATGAGCAGCTTGTCGTCGATAAAAACACTATGTATCTTCAAATGAGTAATAATCGTTACACCTTGTCCGATAGTGCTTATAAGTTTATCGATAATTGGTTACAACTACGTGGGCATATTTCTGGTGCCCTATTCTCTGCTATCGACAAACACGGGAATTTAAGCCGAATGCCGCTCGATGACTCTTCTATTTACCGGATATTACGCACCGCGAGTGATAAGCTCAAACTCAATGTGCAATTTTCAGGACAATCACTACGCGTTGGTGCTGTTGCAGACATGGCTGACAAAGGGGTTAAGGTCAAAGACATTCAACATTATGGTCGATGGCAAAGCGCTGCTATGCCCTATCAATATATTGGTAATAGAATACAAGCAGCGGCAGAGAGAATGGTGTTTAAGACATTTAAACCTTGGGATTAAAGTGACCGGCGTACACAGTCGGCAAGAAAATGAGCAAAGTTATGGCCATTGTTCTCTAGCATTTTGGGGAACATGGAAATTGGCGTCATTCCTGGGAACGTGTTGACTTCGTTAAGGTAAATTTTACCTTCAGGTGTTAGAAAGAAGTCGATACGAGATAAATGACGCAAACGCATTTGCGTAAATACTTTTTCGGCACTGATTTGAATGATTTCACGTTGCTGGTCAGTTAAGTGTTCAGCCTCGATTTTGGTTGTTGAATGGCTTGATGCGCTGTACTTTTCTTCGTAGCTGTAAAATGTGTCTCCCGGTGCGATAACTTCACCTGGCTTACTGATATGAAGCTGACCGTCAAATTCATACGCTGCAACCTCAAGCTCGCGTGGTTTCACTGCCTGTTCAACGAGTACTTGGTCTGAGTAGCCAAATGCATCATCCAATGCACTTTGTAATTGCTCTAGTTTTGTGACCTTGTAACACCCTACTGAAGAGCCTTGTCGTGCCGCTTTAATAAAAATATGCCCCCACTTTTCAAAGGCTTGTTTGGCTTTCTCTAAAGCTTCAGCATTGTTTTCTGAGAGGAAAATATAAGGCGTGTTCGGAATGCCTAGTGCGTCGTACCAAAGCTTTGAAGTGATTTTATTAAAGCTATTAGTGCTTGCCTCTGGTCCGCAACCAAGATAAGGAATCCCAGACAGCTCAAGCATCGATTGGATATCGCCTGTTTCACCAGGAAAGCCATGGATACATGGCACTACAAAGTCGAGTTTCGTTGAATCTTGGTTCGTGTTAATTGTGCCTGAATTAGTGTCGAGATACGCGAGCTCACCTTCTGCGGTGTACCAACCGTCAGGTTTCATCTCGATACGTATGACCGTAAATTCAGCAATCAGAGAAAGCTGAGATTGTAGGAAGTTGGCCGAGATAAGAGAAACTTCATGCTCAGAAGAGCCGCCACCGCAAAGAAGCAAGATTGTCGTATTTGTCATTAAGAGATCTTTCCGTGATACAGCAGAAGAAATATTGCATCAATAATAATAGAAACCGGGATAAGTTTCACGGCTTTAACTGATATATTCCCATAGCCTTGCTCAAGTGGCTAACTATTAGACAACAAAAAAGGGGCGTAACACCCCTTGATTTAATTGAGTTTATTCAACGTTGGATACTGCGAATTCTTGATGTCATCAATACTCTTGACGAAAGGTTTAAGAGATTGGAACTCTGACGGTAACTCATTGATAGCTGCTTTTGCATCTGTGCGTGTCGCGTAATCCCCGTATAAGACGGTATACCACTTCGTGCCGTTAACGACTTTGTAGTTTTCCCAAATAGGTTGGTTATCTCGCGGAAGCTTACGTGCAAAGTGGTCAACTTTTGTTTGAGTACCCACAGCCACTACTTGAATGGTAAAACCGTAGCGAGGGTTCATTGCCTTTTGTTTTGCGGTCGGTGGAATGATGGCCACCGCAGGTTTACTCTTTGGTGTCACCTTAGCTATCGGTTTTTGCTCTGAAGACATTTGAACTACCTTTGGCTGAACATTGTCTTCAACGATAACGTTAGTCGTTCCTTGCTGTGATACAACGGGCTGCTCTAGCTTCGCTGTTTTGTATTCCTCACGATGACTTTCTGAACTAACGTCTGTGACGTAGTCGCTCGATACACAAGCTGAAAGCACCACTGATAAGCCAACAATCGCTACTCTTTTCATGAAATCTTCAAATGCCTTTACTAGAAATTACTGTAAATCATGCCGTTTGATAGACGGATAATCAACCCGACATTTTAATTATATATCAATACTCTGTGACAGAAGACACAAACTTAAGTGGATCATCAGTGATCTGATTAAAACTACATCGAAATCGGTGAGAATTCTTGTCCAAGGTTGGTTACGATGTTAACCATAAGTCCTACTGGAGCGACTGTATGAGTCAACTCAACCACCTGTTAAAACCACGTTCTGTTGCGGTGATTGGCGCATCGACTAAGCCAATGCGTGCGGGCAATATTGTGATGAAAAACTTATTGCATGGCGGCTTTGAAGGGGCAATTATGCCAGTCACGCCAAACTATGATGCAGTTTGTGGCGTGCTTGCCTATTCATCGATTGAACACCTCCCTATCATTCCTGATGTCGCGATCTTATGCACTCATGCTAAGTACAATCAAAAGATTTTTGGGCAACTGGCCGATAAGCAGGTTAAAACCGTCATTGTACTTTCTGCTGATATGCATTTTGCTAATGATAATGGTGAAAGTATTCAGTCGGCATGTTTAAATATTGCTAGGCAAAGCGGCATACGTATTTTAGGCCCCAATAGTTTAGGTTTAATTTTACCTTGGGCCAACTTCAATGCTTCTTTTTCTCCGGTAACGGCAAAGCGCGGAAAAATCGCGTTCATCTCCCAATCGGCCGCGATGTGTACGACGATCCTCGATTGGGCTAACGATAAGAATATCGGTTTTTCTGCGTTTATATCGATCGGTAATGCTCTCGATATTGATTTTGCTGACCTGCTAGATAAATTGAGTACGGATTCTCATACCGAATCGATACTGCTCTATGTCGATACCATCAAAGATGCGCGTCGTTTTATGTCTGCCGCGCGTGCAGCATCGCGTAATCGGCGGATTCTGGTGCTAAAAGGTGGGCGAACTCACGCAGGTCGAATCGCTGCGCAAGCACATACTGGGGGCGATAACACCCTTGATATTATTTATGACTCAGCGATCCGTAGAACAGGGATGTTACGAGTAAATAACTCTCATGAGCTTTTCGCGGCGGTAGAAACTTTAACCCACTCAGTACCCTTGCGCGGTGAGCGCCTAGCAATTATTACTAATGGTGGCGGGCCTGCGATCATGGCGGTCGATACCCTACTCGACCGCGGTGGTAAATTGGCTAACTTATCCCAAGAGACACTCGATAAATTGAGTGATATTTTGCCGCCCAGTTGGAGCCACAACAATCCGATTGATATGGTTGGAGACGCTGACCATCATCGCTACGTTAATACACTTAATGCCGTGATGGATACTGATTGCGCCGATGCAATTCTTATCATGCACAGCCCATCAGCAGTGGCTCACTCACAACAAACCGCACTTTCGATTGTCGAGACCATAAAAGCTCATCCTCGTCACAAGCGCTTCAATTTTCTTACCAATTGGTCAGGCGAACTCACAGCTAAACCTGCGCGTGATATTTTTACTCAAGCTGGTATTCCAACATACCGCACACCAGAAAGTGCTGTCGTCGCTTTCATGCACTTGGTCGAGTATCGCCGAAACCAGAAACAACTGATGGAGACTCCAACAACTGCCGAGCCAGTGCATATTGCCGAGCTTAACGAAGCGAAAAGTTGGATAGCAGGAAAGCTACTGGATAAAAACACAGTATCTCTTGATACTCATCAAATAGGTCCCTTTTTACGCTATTTCAATTTTCATGTGTTGCCGACGTGGATCGCCTCTGATGCCAGTGAAGCTGTCCATGTTGCAGAACAAATAGGTTATCCGGTGGCGGTGAAGCTACGCTCACCAGACATTGCCCATAAATCAGATGTTCAGGGGGTAATGCTTAATCTTCGCAACAGCCATGAAGTTGCAAATGCCGCACAAGCGATTTTAGATCGAACCAAGCTCTCCTATCCCTCTGCTCATATTCACGGCTTATTGGTTCAAGGGATGGCCAAGCTTGCTGGCGGTGAAGAAATCCGTATCAAGGTTAAAACTGATGACACGTTTGGCCCGATAATCCTTATTGGCCAAGGCGGTTCTGAATGGGATGAGTCTATTGATGCGGCTTCTGCTCTACCGCCTCTCAATATGGCGCTCGCCCGTTACCTGATTGTCAGAGCAATCAACAACGGTAAAATACGCTTACAAAAGCTACCTGAACCGATGGATATTCATGGCCTATCAGAGTTGTTGGTCAGGATCTCACAAATGGTGGTTGATTGCCCTCAAGTGCACGAACTGGATATCCATCCAGTGCTAGCAAATGGTGCCAGTTTTACCATCCTCGATGCAGATTTGGTGCTAAAACGCTACGAAGGCGATGCACAACAAAGATTGGCGATTCGTCCCTATCCCGTTGAATATGAAGAAATCATCACTCTACGAGATGGAGAAGAGGTATTGTTACGACCAATACTTCCTGAAGATGAGCCCCTGCATGCTGACTTTATTCATAATGTATCGAAGGAAGATCTCTATAAACGCTTTTTTTCGGATGTCGGAGAATTTAATCACGAAGCGTTGGCCAACTTAACTCAAATTGACTATGACCGCGAAATGGCATTTGTCGCCGTCAGTCAATCTCGACCTGGTAATCCGATTATCGGTGTCTCACGTGCGCTGATAAACCACGATAATACCGACGCAGAATTCGCGATTCTTATTCGTTCAGATTTGAAAGGCAATGGATTAGGCAAGATATTAATGAATAAGGTCATTCAATACTGTCGACACAAGGGAACAACACAAATGTCGGGAATGACGATGCCAACCAATCGAGGTATGTTAATGCTGGCGCAAAAGCTAGGCTTTACATTGGATGTTCAGTTTGAAGATGGTGTCGCTGACATGGTTTTGCCACTCAACTAGCATTTATCTCAAGGGGAGTAAAATGGCTCCCCTCATTTTGATTATATTTTTGCACTCGATTTCCAGTTTTTCATCAAGTATTGAATACACCAAGATTTCGCCTCACCGATTTTATTACGCTTCCAAGCCAGAATAATATCGATTGGTTGCGGCTCAGTCTTAGTGATGGCGGTAAGTTCACCGGACTCAATCAGCTGTTGTGCTAATTGTTTTGGCAAAGTACCAATCCCTAGGCCAGACTTGAGCGCATCGACTTTGGCAGCGAAGTTAGTCACAGTAAGACGCGGCTGACGTTGGGTTATGTTAACACTGATCGCTGGCTGCTCTCTGGCGGTGTCGGCGATGGCAATAATGCGGTATTTTTCACGCGCTTTATCATCAAAAGCACCGCTGCGTTTATGTACATAATGGTTGCTGGCCGCGACCCATATCATCTCCATACTGCCGATCACTTCTGCTTTCACATCTTGCGGTAGCGTATCAAGTTTGGGGCAAACTAAAAGGTCGGCGCGACCCGTGTTGAGCGCTTCCCAACAACCGGCCAATATTTCTTCTTGGAGTTTTATCCGAGTCGAGCTAACGTTACTTAAATCAGCGACCAAGTTAAAAAAGTTAGGCACGGGAATAATGCCATCATAGGCTAATGTAATATCGAGCTCCCAGCCATTAGCCAAAACACTCGCGTCGTTGACTAACTTCTCTGTCGCGACCAAAATACTGCGTCCTCGCTCCAAAATCAGTCGTCCAGCTTCGGTAAAACTCGCTTTATGGCCAGAGCGGTCAAAAATCATGATATCGAGTTCTTGTTCGAGTTTTTGAATTTGATAACTCAACGATGATGGTGCTCTATCTAACTCATTTGCCGCGGCCGCAAAACTGCCTCTGCGATCGATAGCATCAAGAATATGTAAAGCTTCCAAAGTGATTGGACTTTGCAACTCTGCCCCTTATCTCAAGAAATTATTGTGACAAAAGTCACGTTATTATTAACAATTTTGATATCAACTAATGTGACTGAAAAATATTATCGTATTGAATTTATTATTATTAATGACTAAGTCAATTGCTAGCAAAACAAAAAAACCAACCATTACGCGAATGCGAACGATAGTAATTATCATTAAGATCAAATAGAATGCCGCCTATCCTAATAACAACGACTTATGGATTAAGGCAGCTCATAATGTATAAACGTTCACTATTGTCAGCTTCAATTGTTTTCGCTTTAACGTCAACCGCATATGCACAAGAGTATGCCCTATTTGACGAAGTTGTGGTATCCGCCACGCGCACAGAACAGAACAAAGAGGATGTGAGTTCTTCTATCGAAACGGTTTCATCAAGTGATATCAGCAAAACCCTGTCTACAGACGTCAAGCAAGCACTCAAGTATACGCCTGGCGTGAATGCTCAAGGCTCTGGTCGTTTTGGTATTTCTGGTTTCAATATCCGCGGTATGGAAAACAGCCGTGTTAAAGTCATGGTAGATGATGTTCAGCAGCCTGTTCCATACAATCCTGGCGCTACGGAGCAACGTAAGTACCCTAACAATATTGAGATCGATACCTTGCAAGCAATCGAAATCAACAAAGGCCCCTCTTCTACCCTGTACGGTTCTGATGCCCTAGGCGGTGTTGTATTGTTCCGCACAAAGAATCCAGAAGATGTACTGGTTACCACAGATGGTGATGAACATCGATTTGGTATCAAAAGTAGCTATGCATCTACCAACGAAGAGTTTAAAAACACGCTAACATGGGCGATGCGCAAAGGTGAGCTGGAAACCCTTTTAATGGCAACTTACGCGAATGGACACGAAACACAAACACACGGTACAGGCTTAGAAGTTGAAGGCCCTGACCGCGGTGCGGCTAACCCAGCAGATAGCGAACTAGGCAATTTACTTGGTAAAATGTTCTATCAAGCGAGTGACTTTCATCGATTTGGTGTCACAGTTGAATACTATAACAAACAGTATAATGAAGACGAGCTTAACCATCACGGTTATTCAATGGCACCGACGCTCACATACACGGAAAATTTTAACAAAGATACCAACGAACGCCTAAGAGTTGGTTTTGAGCACGAGTGGCTATTAGCTACAGCGATAGCCGATAAACTTGATTGGTCTATTAACTACCAAGACTCAAGCTCACTGTCTAAAAACTACGATACGACGCCGTTATATGGCAAACGTATGCGCGAACGTGACTCTGGTGATAAGTCGATCCAGTTCAATGCTAAAGCCTCAAAGCTCGCTGAGTTTGCATCGACACCTCATGAACTGACTTTTGGCGCGAACTATGTTTCGACTATATTTAACCTAGAGAATACCGACTATAAATTTGACCAAGGCACTTCGGGTCCCGGCAGTTCAGGTGTCCCGGATGCTGATCTCCTTCAATGGGGCGTTTTTCTTCAAGATCAAGTTTACTTCCTAGACGAAGCATTGGTTATGACCGCTGGAGTTCGCTACGATTCATTCAGCGCAAACCCTAAGGCTGATGAAGGTTATAAGACGGCGTATGACAAAAACGAAGACACTGCGTTAACAGGTAAACTCGGTGTGGTTTATCACCTGAATGACAATCTGTCTGTGTTTGGTCAAATCAGCCAAGGCTTTAAAGCACCAACAGTCTATGACCTGTACTATTTCTACGATCAAGGTGCAATTATCGACGCAAACCCTGACCTAAAATCTGAGAAGAGCATTTCTTATGAAGCGGGACTGCGTGGCCAGTATGATAGTGCGATATTCGAGCTTACGACGTTCTTCTCTGATTACAAAGACTTTATCGTAAAAGAGAAAACAGGTAGACAAGGTAATAAAGACGTCATCTCTAAGAAAAACCTAGATGAAGTAGAGATCTACGGCGCTGAGTTGAGCTCAACAACCTTGATGGATAAGGCATTTAATGCGCCCCAAGGTGTCTACACACGTTTAGCCATCGCATATGCTGATGGTGAAGATAAGAAAACACGGAATGCATTGGATTCAGTAGCACCACTTACTGCTGACTTTGGTATAGGCTTAAACCGTGCCACCTACGGTGCACTGGCAAATGTGAAGATGGTTGCGCGTAAATCAGATTGGAACAGCGATACAAACGTTGATGTGGCGGGCTATACGTTGGTTGACCTCACGGCTTACTACCGTCCGATGCATGATTTAACGCTACGCGCAGGTCTGTTTAATGCGTTTGATAAGAAATACTGGCTGTTCGACGATCTTTCTGGCCGTGATGCAACAGGTGAGACATTCAGTATCGATTCAAAAAGTCAACCGGGCCGAAATTGGGGTGTTTCACTTGACTACCAATTCTGATTTAAATATTTGAAACAAAAGCCAGCACTAACGCCTGTCTCTTGATCACAAGTCATTGTGTTCAAGAGATATGGCCAGTTCATAGCCTTCAAGGATGGTTTGTAGTTTAAACCATCCTTCCCACAATATCTTTACACAAGCTCTACCAGTCCGCTTGGTATCTTTCCAGCCCCCTAATCGAGCTAATCGGTCGTATGCCCACAGCATATCAGGGCACTGTTTGGGTAATGGAGTCGCCTCCATTTTCAGCCAAAGTCGTTTCCAAGCTTTCTGACCCAATACCGTCTCACAACATTGTGTACCCACTTCTTCCTTGCACGCCTTTATAAAGCGAAGTTGGAGTAAGCGCGTGGCGATAAATGCCAGTATCACACTCATACGCTCCAAGTTATCACGGCTCTGCATTCTAAGCTGTTCCACCGCCGTGCCACTGCTTTATGGTAATCCTCAATCAACCAACGACGCTCGTAATAACTGACGACCTTCAACGCCTCCTTCGAGCATGTGATAGGCTCAGAAGTGAGTAAGTGCCAGGCCAGTTTTTCTTCACTATCACTTTGCTCTATCACACTAACGTATGACAGTGGAATATCTGCCTGAGTTCGTTTGTTCGCTGGGGCTTTTAGGGTCACTCGGGCATATCTGACTTCTAGCATCACCTCTCGGGCTTTCCTTCCCCCTTTCTGGGGAATAAAAAGGGATTTTGTCGCTGCAAGTGGCAATGTGTTCGAGTAGTCGTAGAGCTTGTGAGCATGCTCTTGAATACAACGGCTCTGCATCGAACGGACAACAAATCGCTGTTTCTGCTCGGTTTTATAAGTCAGATATTCAAACAGATCCGCCTCTCGGTCACAGACGGAAATGACCTTATTGATATGCTCACCTAAACGGGCAGACATATTGGTGGATGCTTGTTCCCACTTGTAACTCTCTTTGTCCTCATAGGCGCGAGTAGCATGTTGGTGGCGCTGTCCACGCTTGGTAATATCTCGGGTCCAACGCTGTTGTTCGATCAGCCCAACGACTTGCTGACTTTGCGGTGCAAACAACAAAATAGAGTGCGCTAAGATGGCTCGGTTTTTATTGCCTTGATTGGTATGACCTAGCTCTTCCCTAACACTTTCGTGCTTGTAAGTGAGTGAGGTTGTGTCCTCAAGTGCCAACAAGGTGTCATGTTCTTTTGCTTGTTGCATGGTTGCGTGAAAACCCGCTTCTGCTATATCGCTAGCTTGAATATTTTCATTACGGATAAATCGGTAAGCCCCTTCCATCTGGGCGGGAGATAAAGGAAGTCTGGACACAGCAACTCCGGGGTGTTGA
>NZ_NIVQ01000035.1 GCF_002811245.1 Vibrio salilacus
CCTACGTTTTTGAAATCAAAGCCCTGCGCAGTTATATGCCCATGATTGTGGATACCGATGACTTTAACTTGGTGAATAGTTACACCTTTGCTTTGCTCTCAAAACTCGCTTATGCAACAGATGAACTCAGTGTCGATGATGGGAAATCTGCGGACATAAACGGCTCTATTGATACTGTAATAACGCAATTAAAAGAGCGGAAAGTCCCTGCTAACTGCAGTGATTTAGAAACTAAATGGATTGTAAAAGAAATCCCATACAGTCAATCATTAAAGTACAGATATTATGCTGATGACGCGGTCGGTGCTGAAGGCTATATTCTATCCAATGAGGATATTGCGATAATTGGAATACGAGGCACAGAGCCTTATTTTGAAGACCGTAATAGAACAGAAGATTCTCAGCTATTAAAAGTTGTAAAAGCCGCCTCTGGAATACAAGTTCAGGTGGTAGATAAATTAGGCAATATAATTCGATCGCCGGGTATGCAGGATTTGATTAAAACAGATTTAGATGCGGCACAGATTTCCCCTCCTGAATTTGGCGGAACCTATGTTCATCGTGGGTTCTATCAGTACGCCATGGCATTGTGGTCAAAAATGATGCTCAACGTAAGTGATATTGAGAATAAAAGTATATATGTATGTGGACACAGCTTAGGTGGTGCAGGCGCACTCATTATAAGCTGTATAATCAATGACAAAGTTAATAGTAAAAGATTGCGTTTGTATTCTTATGGTATGCCTCGTACAGGAACGCGAAGTTTTGTCCAGCGTTATCGCGATATTTTGCATTACCGACATGTCAATAATCATGACCTGATTCCCCAAATACCAATGACTTGGGCCAATACAGACATAACCGAAGGTCTCGAAATTTCTGACATCTTCAGTAGTGTTGTGAGTTTAGCCAAAAAAATGATCACTGATGACGATGATGATAATTATCTACACCATGGCTCCTTATCTCAGCTAATCACTTATTCAGATCCTAAACAGGTACTGTTATCACCAAGGCAAACTCAAGTCACGATGCTTGATATTGCAAAGATGGCTGAAAATGACTCCGTCGCATTGGTGGACAGTTTGGCTGATGCATCAATAACTGATCACGGTATGGAGTTTTATATTCCTAATCTATTGACTCAACTCCAAGCCCTGAGCACAGAGAGCTTGTATAGCAACTATCAAGGTTCAATTGCTTACTTAAGTAATAGTATTAATAATGAGCAGCGCCGTTATTTGGAGATAAAGAATAGTTTGGCTAAAGCGTTAGGCACCCCTTACTCTCCAGTGAATCAAGTCTATATCACTCGACTTAAACACGAGCTATCGGTCAGTGAAGAACTGTTAGACAACCAGCATCAAGTAAAGCAAGAATTGGCCAATATCATGAATAGCCCAGAGCGCTTACCATTGAGTTTACTGTTGCTGTCCAATCAATCATTACCTGAAGAAATCAAGGATCAGTTAAAATGACCCTATCTGCTAAACGAAAAATGTTGTGGGTGAGTATTGCATTGATTCTGTCTCTTGTTGGTATCGTTTGGGGCCTATACTCAACTCAAAATGCTAATCCACAAGAATCGATTCGAGTTTCTGGTTCAAAGCCAATCGATGCAACAGTAAAAGTATGGGCTAACTATTGGGTCCATGGTGACGACTGTGAAGCCTATTCTTACGATATGTTTGGCCGCAAGGCTCACAAAGGAGGAAAGATCACCACATTCTTTACTCAAGATGATGCTGGAAGTGATGACCGCTATAAGTTTAAAGTGCCTTACTCCGCTTATACAAACAGCAAAAACTGCGTGGTCGAATTGAGAGATATTAAAGTCGAAGCCTATAACGCGTTTGATACTGTGGGGTTTGCTCAATTACGTATTTACCAATCAGGCACAAAGTACAACAATAAACCAATAGACTTAAACTCAACAATTCAAGCTAAAAGTTGCGACGCTTTTCTACACCAATGGAAAGACAACACTTGGTCTGGTGGCTTAGGTTGTAACTTTTACATAAATGATAAAAAAATATCGAAACGCTCAGAATTTAACGCAGAAACTGTTTACTTCGACTTCTCTCAATTCAATGATGATACCGTGATTCACTACGATATTTTAGCTGGTGATGACTATCGTAGTGCCCCGTTAGATCCGCAAACAGGGAAATAAAGCTAGAAAAGACTCAGTCATGATCTTTTACTTTATCGTGCCTGAGTTGAGCATCTCAATACAACGGGGTTTACTACTTCTTAACCCGCTTGCTGATGAACAGCTCCTCATTATTTCTATTTTCTAGAGCACTGGTTGCTAATTCAGGGCTGAAACTGATTTTTGCCCCAAAATGGCTTGTGGTAAATGATTTACCACAACTTACCACAAATTAAGACTTTGATTGATAATCAACCAAGGACGTATCAAAACCATCTTTTATGGCGCGTTAATGCCCCAAAGTGTGTCAGTACCGACAGAAACGAAGCTACTATAGCCTCATAATTGTACAATGAAAGCTAATGTGTGGGGCAAAAGTCAAGATCTGCCCCCACTCATTCCAGACTATTTTTATAAAACGACCTCAGCTTGCTTCGATTCTGAATCTGCAAAAACGAAAAGTTAAAGCCAAAAAAACAACATGATACAATGTTAAAAAAGTTGATCTTAGGGGCAATAGAAGTATGAGTAATGAATATTTAGGAAGCCGTTGGTATAAGTTTGATTTTCATACTCATACGCCAGCATCGTCAGATTACAAAAAGCCAGAAGAGACTGAAACTGATTGGTTAAAAGCCTTAATGGCTGAAGAAGTTGACTGCGTGGCTATTACCGACCATGTATCTGGTGATTGGGTAGACCGACTAAAAGCAACTTACGCTGAACTTGATAAGACTGCGGAATGGTATCGACCGCTTTACTTATTTCCAGGGTGCGAAATAACAGTGAGTACAGGTCAATCCCGTGTACATATTTTGGCTATTTTCGATCCTTCCTGTAATTCTGCAAAGATTGCCGCTGTTTTAGGTCAATGCGGTATTACTGAGGGGCATGGTGATGCTGAAGAGACCTGTGCAACAGAGTCTGTTGACAAGGTTATCTCTATTGTAAAGCAAGCAGGTGGGGCAGCGATACCTGCGCATGTTGATGGGCCTAAAGGACTGTTAGACGGAATAACAAATACCAATCATGAGATTGAGTCATGGCTCAATCAGATTGAAGCCGCTGAGTTTGTCAATTTAGCTTTTCTCGATGCGGTTAACCCTGAGCTGTCAAAGGCGGCTCTGCACTTAGCAAAACTTCAAGGCTCAGATGCCCATGAATGTGGTCGATTAGGTAAGAAGTGTTCGTGGATAAAAATGAGCCAGCCATCAATAGATGGATTGAAGTTAGCTCTGCATGATCACGATTTTTGTGTCGAAAACAGTGTTGATAATCCTAATGCGACGCCAGATTTATTCTTAAAGAAATTGAATATTTCGCAAATGCGTCATTGTGGACGCATTCCTGGTCAGCCAGCGATATTTGAATTACACCCTCTATTTAATGCCGTTATCGGTGGCCGAGGCTCTGGTAAATCGACATTCATTGAATCTGTTCGGTTGGCATTAGGGCGTGAAAATGAAGTAGCAGAACTTGAACAGATCCAAGAAGATGTTCACTCTTTTAGAGAGGGAGTAACAAAATCTGATACTAAAATATGCGTTGAGCTACAGCGAAGAGATGAGGCATACCAATCGATTTGGAAACACAGTACAGCACCCTATATTAATAAAATGCAAGCAGGCGATTGGTCTCTTGATAACGGACGGCCAGAAGAGCGTTTTCATGTAAGCTTATACAGCCAAAAACAAATCAATGCACTGGCAAGCAACACGAACAGCTTATTAGAAATTATTGATCGCTCAAACGAAGTTAATTTTTCGGCATGGAAGTATCAGTTTGATGCTGAGCTCAATAAGTTTTTAGGACTTTGTCGGGAAGTACGTCAGTTACAGGAGCGGCTTGATAATAAAGGCACCTTAGAATCACAAAAAGACGACCTAAATAGCGATATCGAGAGCTTCGAGAAAGGTGGCCACAAAGATATCTTTAATGCCTACCAAACTTTTACACTTGAAAAACAGAAAGTTGAAAAGGCAGCTGGTATCTCTGGGTTAGTTGATTCTATCGACGGCATGCTGTCTGAGGAGTTTGCGGAGCTTAGCCTCACAGAAAAAAGTGACGACAAGCCTGTTTACGTCGCAGAGTTAGAAGAAATACAGTCGGCATTCAAAGGAAATTTAGTTTCCGTTCAGACAGAACTGGAAAAGCTAAAAGAGCAAATTACAAAAGCTGAACAAGAGCGAGAAGATGCAATCAGCAAATCAAGTTGGTATTTAAAAGGTGTAGAATCTACACAGCGGTATGAACAAGTTGTTCAAGAGTATGCCGAAAAAGGGGAAGAACTGAACCCAGAGCAGTATGAGTCTTGGCTTACTCAACGCAATGAGATCAACATTCAGTTGGAAGAGCTAGAAACAGTACAATCGAATCTAGATATCAGACAAGACCATTGTGATAAGTCACTTAGAAAATTGTATGTGTTAAGAAGAAGGCTTCAGCTAAAACGTCAAAAATTTATTAAGAAAGTTATTGGTGAAAATCGCTATGTGAAAATGAAGCTTTTGCCGTTTGCGAACACAACTACGATAGAGAGAAAGTTCAGAGAGCACATTGGGATAGAGGTTAGTTTTGCTACTTCCATCTATCAGGATGACCAAACCAATAGCTTGTTATATGAATTACTTTCTAAGGATTTAAGCCTTAAGGGCATTGCAACAGAGGTCAGCAAGTTAAAAGATGCGACTCTATCCTTAGCTTCTGGTGACGATGTACCATCATATCGCATCGATAGTCGCTTGAAGACTTCGCTCACGCAAAAGCTTTCACAACAACCTGAAATGTTTGACCGATTGAAAACATGGTGGCCTGATGATCAACTTGTCGTTGAATATGCTAAGGACATAGAAAAAGGTAAGTTTGAGAACATTGAAAAAGGTTCAGCGGGTCAGAAAGCGGCAGCCATTTTAGCCTTTTTGCTTAGTCACGGTGATAATCCAATTATTGTCGATCAGCCCGAGGATGACTTAGACAATGCCCTCATTTACCAGCTGATTGTGTCTCAGATACATGAGAATAAGAAGCGCAGGCAAATTATCATGGTGACGCATAACCCTAATATTGTTGTTAATGGTGATGCTGAGTTTGTAAATGTGCTCCATTTCCACGCAGGGCAGGTTCAGGTATTAGAGTCAGGTGGTTTATGCGAGCAAACGGTGAGGGATCATGTTTGTAATATCATGGAAGGCGGAGCAACTGCTTTTGATAAGCGTTACAATAGGTTAAGAATTATATAGGGAATATGTATGTAATGTCTCGTAATTGCATTATGAAAACTGATGGGTAAGGCAAAAAACACCAGTCAGTTCTGAAACCTAGGTGTTGAACAAACTCGAAGCCACTTACTTTATGAAAAATGTGCGATGGTGCTTAGTTGGGCTATCGCCTGAGCTACTTGTTATCCCTAATGGATCTTATCCGAAGACTCGAAATCTGTCAGAAATCGTAAGAAGCTTTTGTCCAGTTATGAGTTATCACCCTACTCCTTATTTGCCCCAAACAAAAAGGCCTCGCGATCGCGAGGCCTTAGTTTTCTATCTAATCAGAAGTGATTAGTCACGCAGTGACGCACCAAACTTCTCAGACACGTGAGCAACAATAGCGTCGACCGCACCAGCGATGTCTGCATCTTCTAGCGTACGCTCAACTGACTGCAGTGTCAGTGCGATCGCTAAGCTCTTCTTACCGTCTTCAACGCCTTTACCAACGTAAACGTCGAACAGTTTCGCGCCTTTTAGGAATTCGCCACCAGCTGCGATACACGCTTCTACGATGTCGCCACAAGCAACTGCTTCATCAACAACCACTGCGATATCACGACGGTTTGATGGGAACTTAGACAGCTGTACTGCTTCTGGAATCACTTTAGTGTTGATTGCTGACCATTCCACTTCGAATACGATAGTACGGCCGTTTAAACCAAACTTACGCTCAAGCTCTGGGTGAACCGTACCAATCACACCAACTTGCTTGCCATCAACAATGATTGCTGCAGATTGACCAGGATGAAGCGCTGGGTTCGCGGCTTTGTCTTCAGCAGAAAGCGCTGCGAAAGAGTAAGCTGCTTCGTTTGCTGTTAGCTCAAGAACCGCTTCAAGGTCGCCTTTAAGGTCAAAGAAATCAACTGTATTGGTTTCGATGTCCCAGTGCTCTTCGCTGCGAGTTCCTGCAATAACACCTGCAAGCATAGGCTCTTGGCGCATACCGTTTTCAGCCGACTCACATGGGATGAAACGTAGGCCGTATTCGAATAGACGAACACGTGGCTGCTGACGCTTCTGGTTGTGAACCACAGTGTTTAATAGACCTTGGATTAGACCTAGGCGCATTGCTGACATGTCCGCAGAGATTGGGAATGGCAGGATTAGCGGCTCAACACCTGGAACAACAAGCTTTTGCTGCTCTGGTTCAACGAAGCTGTAAGTGATCGCTTCTTGATAACCACGGTCAACAAGTAGGTTACGAACGCGTTTTAGCGGAATGTTCGCTTCAACGTGGTCGTGCATCTTAAGTGCTGCTGCTGGGTTTTGGTTAGGAATGTTATCGTAACCGTAGATGCGACCGACTTCTTCAATTAGGTCTTGCTCGATTGCGATATCAAAACGCCATGTTGGTGCTGTCGCTGTCCAACCTGCGTCTGTTGCTTCAACCGTTAGGCCAAGACGCTCTAGGATCTCAACAACTTCGCTGTCTGCAATGTGGTGGCCTAGTAGGCTGTCTAGCTTAGTGCGACGAAGCGCAACTGTGTTTGCTTTTGGTAGGTCAGCCTCTGACTCTGCAGCAACAACAGGCGCTACTTCACCGCCACAGATCTCAACAAGAAGTTCTGTTGCACGCTCCATTGCGCTGTGCTGAAGTGCGAAATCGACACCACGCTCAAAACGCATTGAAGAATCCGTGTGTAGACCGTAGCTACGGGCACGACCACGGATGTGATCTGGGGCGAAGAATGCACACTCAAGCAGTACGTCTTTCGTCTCAGAGGTTACACCAGACTCTTCACCACCAAAGATACCGGCGATAGCCAGTGCTTTGTTGTGGTCTGCGACAACTAGAGTATCAGCGTTTAGCTCAGCTTCGTTGCCGTCTAGAAGAGTTAGCTTCTCACCCTGCTCTGCCAGACGAACCATGATACCACCTTCAATCTTAGCAAGATCGAACGCGTGCATTGGCTGGCCTTGCTCTAGAAGCACAAAGTTAGTGATGTCTACAACAGGATCGATAGAGCGGATACCACAGCGGCGCAGTTTTTCTTGCATCCACAGTGGTGTTTCAGCTTGTACATTAAGGTTCTTAACCACGCGACCTAGGTAACGAGGACATGCAGCTGGCGCTTTCACTTCGATTGATACTTTATCATCGATAGCAGGAGCAACAGGGTTAACTGCCGGCTCAGTCACGTCAACACGATTTAGAACGCCAACTTCACGGGCCATACCACGGATACTAAAACAGTCCGCGCGGTTAGCCGTTAAGTCTACGTCCACGGTGACATCGTCAAGACCTAGGAATTCGCGGAAATCCGTACCGATTGCTGCGTCTTGTGCTAGCTCCATGATGCCATCAGATTCGACGTCGATACCTAGCTCAGAGAATGAACACAGCATGCCGTGAGATGGTTGACCACGTAGTTTGGCTTTCTTAATTTTGAAGTCACCTGGAAGAACCGCGCCCACTGTTGCAACCGCAACCTTAATGCCAAGACGACAGTTAGATGCGCCACAAACGATGTCGAGAAGTTCTTCAGCGCCAACATCTACTTTAGTCACACGCAGTTTGTCAGCGTCTGGGTGTTGACCACACTCAACGACTTTACCAACTTTAACGCCAGTGAAAGAACCAGCAACTGGTAGTACGTCGTCTACTTCTAGACCCGCCATTGTGATTTGGTGTGTAAGCTCGTCAGTCGATACCGCAGGGTTTACCCACTCACGAAGCCATGATTCGCTAAATTTCATAGTGATGTATCCCTTGGATTACTTGAACTGTTTTAGGAAACGAAGGTCGTTCTCGAAGAACGCACGAAGATCGTTTACGCCGTAACGAAGCATAGTTAGGCGCTCAACACCCATACCAAATGCAAAACCAGAGTATTTCTCAGGATCGATACCTACGCTGCGCAACACGTTCGGGTGAACCATGCCACAACCAAGAACTTCAAGCCATTTGCCGTTCTTACCTTTCACGTCTACTTCAGCTGAAGGTTCAGTGAATGGGAAGTAAGAAGGACGGAAGCGAACTTCAACTTCTTCTTCAAAGAAGTTACATAGGAAGTCGTGCAGGATACCTTTTAGCTGAGCAAAGTTTACGTTTTCGTCAACCAGCATACCTTCCACTTGATGGAACATTGGCGTGTGAGTCTGATCGTAGTCGTTACGGTAAACACGGCCCGGTGCGATAAAGCGAAATGGCGGTTTACCATTTTCCATCGTACGGATCTGAACACCAGACGTGTGTGTACGCAGCATTAGATCTGGGTTAAAGAAGAAGGTGTCGTGATCAGTACGTGCTGGGTGATCTTCTGCGATATTTAGTGCATCAAAGTTGTGGAATGCATCTTCAATCTCAGGACCAGATTCAGTGTTAAAGCCTAACTCACCAAAGAACTGTTCAATTCGCTCAACAGTACGAGTAACAGGGTGCAGACCACCGTTCTCGATACGACGACCTGGTAGAGTAACGTCGATAGTTTCTGCGGCTAGCTTCGCTTCAAGCTCTGCACGCTGTAGTGCATCTTTACGCGCAGCAATAGCTTGCTGAACCACGCCTTTCGCTTTATTGATCTCTTGACCAGCTTCGCGGCGTTCTTCTGGTGGTAGTTTACCTAGGCTTTGAAGTTGAGCGGTTAGCTCACCTTTTTTACCTAGATACTGAACACGCACTTCATCAAGTGCGACTAACGAATCTGCTGCTTGAATCGCAGCGTTCGCGTTAGCAATGATCTCTTCTAGATGTTGCATCGTTTCCTCATCTACCTATACCTACATGCAAGGCATAAGTGGTAGTGTCCATTATGGGCAAGTTGCTCACAGCAACTACCCGACGGGGATTTTTGGTCTATAGATAGCTGTACATAGTAACGAATGACAAGATCAAATCCAAACTGAAATCAGCTTATTTACCGCCTTTGGGTAAAATTTCACCTCAACACTTGATAATTATGTTTTTTGCACCAAGTTAATCAGTATTCATTCGTTGTAAAGGAATAGCAATGACAGTCAACATAGAGCCTATCCAGTCACAGCAAGACGAAGCGATCTGCGCAATTATTAAAGCCGTTGGCGCAGAATTCGGTGCAGTAGGCGAAGGGTTTGGCCCTTCCGACCCTGAAGTGTTCGCGATGAGTCAACACTACTCGCAAGATAGCAAAAGTCTTTATTTAGTCGCGACACTGAACGGAAACATCGTCGGGGGATGTGGCATTGCACCATTTGCTCAATCCAAGCAAACATGTGAATTAAAAAAACTGTTCTTGCTACCACAAAGTCGTGGTTTAGGGTTGGGAAAAGCCCTCGCCGAGCAATGCTTAGACTTCGCCAAGCAACAGGGCTATGTTCAATGCTATTTGGATACACTCACCTCAATGGCATCAGCGATCCTGTTATACGAAAAGCTCGGTTTTAACCACTTAGATAAACCACTCGATGGAACTGAACACAGTCGTTGCGATGTTTGGATGCTAAAAATTCTCTAGGGTGATGTTGTTCTCTGCTAATACGACTTTATTACGACCTTGAGCTTTAGCTTCAAAAACGGCGTTGTCGGCCGCTTTGATAAGGTCGTTATAATTTTTCATCACTGGCAACCGCTCTGCTACACCCACACTGATGCTACCGCGCCAAATACTGCCTCCTACGGGGACTAACATCTGATTGACTTTATCTCGGGTCATTTCTGCAATATGAGCCCCACCTTGTAAATCGGTGTTTGGGCAAATAACCAAGAATTCATCTCCCCCTAAGCGACACACTAAGTCATCGCTGCGAAACGAGTGCTGTAATGTCTGAGCTAAATCGATGAGCAATTTGTCACCAGCATCGTGACCAGCGCTATCATTGACCTGCTTAAAGTAATCTGCATCGATCATGATACAAACAAGTGGTTCATTGCTGTGTAATGACTCTGTCCAATAAGCTTTAAGTTTACGAATCGCACAACGTCTGTTAGGCAACTTAGTGAGAGAGTCCGTCAGTGATAGCTCTTCAAGTTGTTTATTGGCTTTTGATAACTGCTTGGTGCGCTCAAGCACTTTCTCTTCCAAGCTCTGGTTAAGCTCTAGCAGCTCTTTATTGCGATCCGAGACTTGCTCAAACAAACCATTTAGCGCTTTAAGCAGAGGTTCTGTCGACTTGTCTTGCTTGGTCTGTTCATTTTGCCACGCAACTTTCGCATCTACACCTTGCTTAATCTGCTTAACTTGACGTGACATATTCTGGTCAATACCGAGAATATGATAGGCCAACCAATGAATCAGGAAATTTAATAAATGTTCTGACGACTTCTTATTTTCTTCGCTGATAAACGCCTGCATGCTAACAATATCAGCCATAAAAGTACGATGGACTTGAATATGTTCGTCGATGTGGCCTTGATAAACACCCACTTCACGCATTAAATTCTCTTCTTCCTTAAAGTGGAACTCGGCGTAACGGGACATCTCAAACAACGCCATACGGATATCATGCATAGAAATGTTGTTCTGCGCGATCAGTCCACCGTAACGATTGATCACTTCTACTAAATATTGGTGTTGCTCATCGACATCATCTAACCCCGTCTCATAACAACTATCCCACTCGAATGAATTCATTAACCCCAGTCCATATTTCACTGCCACCTAGGTCAAATAGTCGCAATGTATAATTACCATTAATTTAATAATGATTTTACATGCATTATTAGTGATTGCTAAGTGATCAAGCAAATAATAGGGAGCTAGATCAGCCCCCATGGATTTGGAATAAAAATCACAGTGAATAAGCGTGATCTGGCTAACGCTTAAAAGTAATACTCTAGAGACAATTCGATAAAGTCATCTCTGCGGGCAAAATAGAGCAAATCGTTGGGTGATTCATTTTCAAACAGCCAAGCGTTAACATTCCACGAAAGGTGATTGCTTAAACGGCTTGAAGCTTCTATCTTGGCATTATAGACATCACGATTGTCCAGATCTTGCGTAACCCCGAGTAAGACTTCACTACTATCTACATCGTTGAACGCCAATCGCAGCCCAGCAAACACATCGTTCTGGCCTATGGTTTGTGCATTGTTACCCCGGCTGTCATACAGGTACTCACCAATAAGACCAAGATCCCATACGCTTCCCATAACCCCAATTAATGTGTACTCGAAACCCGACACGAGGCCAACATGGTGGTCTTCGCTATCACGATAGATACTTTCAAGTTTCCAAAGCCAATCACCCATTATACCTTGTACATCTAACCCGGCTTGTTTTGCCAACGCGTAATAGGGCTTAAGTTCGCCACCAACCAATCGATAGTAAGGGTCGCGATTTGTCCCTTGGAAGTAGCTTAGTCCGACATCCCAATCGTCAATCATTTTCGAATAGCGCAGTGCAAAATCGATATGCTTTTCTTGCCTTGAAGATTGGTATAGTGCTGAGCGAGAAACTGGTATTGTTGGTCTTAAACGGCCATCCACACCAGCGAACGTCCGCTCCCTAAACCATGGCAATACAAGTGCGTCTAGTGTGCCATATTCGGTGAGCGAGGTAAGATGAAGCATAGGTTGGCCCAATTTATCTTCACCATCCACCGACTCAATCGCATCCGTTTGGTTTACGACATCGACCAAATGTTGCGATTCTGTCACCCCCCAAAATACTTTCCCTATCCCAGCTCTAAGCTCGTAATCGTCCCAATAAGTTAAATAGAGCGCTTCTCTGACATCAATATGGCTACGCTCTTCATCGATACTATCGAGACGGTAAAAAGGTGTCAGAGTAAAATCCGAGCGCTCATCCAAAGTCCAATATAACTGTGGCTCAATCACCACTGAAGTTTGCCCTTTGTCCTGACCTTGCGCTCCATGAGAGAAAAACTGGCGCTGCTCAAGGTTGACTTGGCCAGACACTTCTACCGCATGACACTGTATTGCAATAATCGTGAGCAATGAGCTGGCCACAATCTGGCCAGCATAATTAATAAGTGTCGACATAAAGCTCCCTACTTGACGCGTTTTAAGATATTTTTCTCAAAGTCTTGGTCTTCAAGACCAGTTTGAAACTCGAGCAAACGTGTAGTTAATAATGTACTTTTCCCCGTTTGATGATTAACTATTTCCATCGAATGAGCACGCCAATACTTGTCGAGGTACTGTTTGTAGTCATCAAATTCCAACGTCTTCAACAAAGCACTTTTACGATCATAAAACTCGATTTTAAGTGGTCGATAAAATTGTTGGTCAAGCCAGACTAACTGCTTGGTGTAACCAGAGTTTTTATCTGTTGGTGTTTGTTCAATCACAAACGTCGCAGTGCCATCTAAGGCTTCATCTCTGAGATAGTTAAAGGTGTATTTTTCTAACTCGAACGAACTCAGGTCTTCGTAAGCAAACTCACTGCCCATAAAAGGGCCTGATTTATTGCGTGAAGAGATCCGTTTAACGCGTTTTAACGCCGGTAGATAGAGCCACTGGTCATCAGGTGATGTGCTGTGGGAATGGTTAAGAAACGCAGTACCTTTGACATCCCTCGGTTGGTCAAAAATTGTTAAACCTTTATCACCATCATTGGCAACTTCAAGCGACTTTAAGCGCATCTCTCTGGTGCTGCTCTCTCCTTGCGCATTTTTTAGCAACATTTCCATGGTTGCGATCGAGTCACCCCACCCCTTGTCCCGCGCTTTACGCTCCTTGGCAATCTCCAATCCACGCTCTTCGTTAGCCACCCCTTGGGTAGAAAACGAAAGCAAGCAAGCCAGAGCAACTAAATTAAATAGTGATTTCAACGTAATTTTCATGATGTGTTCCTTTTAATTTTGAGTTTGGACTTTCGTAGACAATGGCAAAGATTCGGTTGGTTGTTGCTCAACATAGCTGGCTGTATCGAAGCGCATCAGCAGCGCTGGTAGGAAAACAAAATCAACCACAAGCGCAATAAAAATAACCAGTGCACTCAGCTGGCCCATATCAGCATTGAGCCGGAAGCTCGACATCGCCAAGACGCTGAAGCCAGCAACCAGAACGACGGTGGTGATCCATAATGCACGCCCAACCGTGTGGAAAGCGTAGCGAACCGCTTGTTCAGCAGTTTGCCCTTGCTTACGTGCGCGTTGGTATTTAGAAAGGAAGTGCACCGAGTCATCAACCACAATACCTAGTGTCAATGTGACCACGACGGATAGACCGAGGTTTATCTGCCCCGACAGCAGCGCCCATAAGCCAAAACCTATAATTGCTGGCGCCATATTAGGCACCACACTGATCAAACCTAGACGCAATGAACGAAGCGCCAAAATCATCAATGCAGAAATAAGAACCAGGGTGATCGGCAACGTTGACAACATACTGGTCATGTTGGTTTCCCCAATATGAGCGAACATTAACGAGGGACTCGATGCGATGACTTGATACTGAGGCGCGTGCTTTTCGAACCATTGATAGAGACGATTTTCTAGCTCGACTAATTCAGCACTGCCAAGGTTATCAACTGTTAACAGCAGTTTTACCGATGACTTATCAATATTGACTTGGTTGTTTAGATCAAGCCCATAAGGCAAAGACATCTCATACAACAGCAAATATTGCGCCGCAAGTTCTCGGTCAAGAGGCAATGAATAGAAACGACTATCATCGCTGTGCATATTCATATTTAAACGCTTATACACATCGGAAAGTGTCGCGACATGGTCGGTTTCAGGTTGGCTTCGCAACCAATCAGAGAAATCACCAATGGTTTGCAAATATATCGGGTCAGCGATACCTTGCGACTGGCCTGATTTAATCGCAATGCTAATCGTAGTCATACCGCTGATACGGTGCTCCATAAAGTCCGCAGCCTGGCGAAACTCATTACTGGTATCAAAGTATTTAACTGATTCGTCATTGACCTGATTAAGTGGCAATAAGCTTGCAGAAACCGCAATCACTATTGCAGAGATCGGAAGCAGTGCTTTGCGGTTACTCACAACCCAATCGCCAAGCTTATCCATAAAATTAGACGTCTTCTGCGACTCTTCTGTTACTTTAATCGGCAGAAGGTTTAACAATGCGGGCAGTAACGTAAAGGAGAGCAAACAGGCAATCATCACACCCAGTGCGGCTAGGTTACCAAAGTCTCTTAAAACAGGAGAGTCAGACATATTCATCATCAGAAAACCAATCGCAGTAGTCACAGAAGTGATGACAATTGGCATAACATTAATGGTAACGCTCTGATTAATTGAGTATTCCTTACTATAACCTTTGGCCATATTCTGGCGCATGCTCGCGATCACATGGACACAGTCAGCAACCGCGAGTGTCATGACAAGCGTAGGGATGTTGACCGTTGCGGTACTGAGGAACATACCCGCCCAACCAGATAAGCCCATGGTTGCAGCTACTGAGGTGATAATGATGAAAAGCGTGGCGATAACACTCAAGATTGAACGTAGCATGACGGTTAAGAATAACAAAATCACCACAAGCATGGTTGGTATCAGTATTTCGCTGTCTTGCTGAGCGGAGACCATAAAAGCATGGTTCATCGCGATAATGCCCGCTTTATGGAAGGTCACGCTTGGGTATTGAGCCTGATATTTTGCAATCAACTGGTCTACGTGCGCGACAATCTCAAGCGCCTCGGCGGTTTCATCAACCTCGGGCGTCTGCACGGTAATATTTATCACCGCCACATCGCCACGCTCAGAAACTAATGAATTGCGCACCACAGGCTCTGCTAGAGCGATTTTTTTGATCTTTTCAATACGTGGCTCTGTCAGTGGATACTCGTCAAGCAACAGGTCTTCCACAATTAAGTCATCTTGCTCGGCTTCAGTGTGTTGGTAGTTTGCTAACGAATCGACTCGGCTCGAATAAGGAACTAACCAGGCATCTTGAGTGAGATTCTGAATAAGTGTTAGGCTGCTTACATCAAACACATTGCCACTTTGCGGTGCAATGACAATCGCTAAACTGTCTGATTTGGCAAACGTCGTTTGGATCTCGTCGTAAGCTTGCAGTTGGGCATTTTCACCATCGAAGAAAATATTATAGTCGCCGCGGAAGTATAAGTTCTTCCCACCAAATGCAGCTAGCACCAATAAAGCAATAGAGATAGACATGATCCACCAGCTATGGCGTGTCGGTAGGGTTAACCAAGCTACAGATTGGGAAGTATTGGGTTGATTAGTGTTCATCACACTCTCCATTTGTGACGTTTCGTCAATAAAAGTCATTTAAAAACCAGCCGAGTGCTGGTTATTCAATGACATTCTCTGCTTTTTTGAACAGAGAATTGCGCATGCATCATAGTTGACGAATCGTCACAAATGGTTATTTAAAAAGCCCGCAAAGGGCTTTCAGGTCAAGTTATCACGCTTAGCGACCGATTGAGGATAATAACTCTACCTCTTGGGAGAATATTTCTTGCTCAACACGTTGCCACGTTTTGCGATAATCCCACTCAGTCGATAGAGGCTTCCATCCCAACCCATCTAACAACATGTTCGCGTTGTTTAGAACCGAGTAAGGATCTTGTAAACGATGGATACAGGTGCTGTTTGAGGCATTTTGCGTTAACGCGTTAGAACCAAAAGCGATAGACCAGTTAGCAAACACGATCGCATCTGAACCTATGCCTGGCGAGAATCTCAAGTCTCCCTGTTCAACACCGTTATTGATCAGCTTGTCTGCATGGTCGATAACTTGCTCTTCGAGATAATTGAGCGCCTTAACACGTTCAGGAGACGCTTTTTCTAACACCCACGGCGTTTTGGCCATAATCGCGCAAGTTGATAGTATTGGCTCCATACGAGCATAAACACGATAGCCCACATGTAGGGCGATCACTTTCTCGCGAGAACTGCCTTCAAACTCTGCCGCTCGTGCAAATAATACCGCTTCACTCTTTAAAGAATGAATACACAGCGCAATAATCACATCTTCTTTGCTGCAAAAATGATTGTAAATCGTCCCTTTAGAATAAGCACTTGCTGACGTCAATTTGTCCATCGTCAAGTTGCTCCATCCTTGCTCTTGCACCAACGCCTTAGCCAGTAAAGTCAATTCAACTTCTCTGTCTGCGATCGCTTGCTGCTTCTTCGTCAAACTAAATGAACAACCCGGCCGATCTTTTTTATCACTTTTGCTACAACCCAAACCAAACATGATTACTTAATCCATATCTGTCGTTGACTCCTTAATTCGTTGAGTATATCACGAATTCAATTCGCTTGATAAAACCATTTATGACGCATCGTCATTTTTGACACTTCGTCATAATATCGCATTTATTACTCATGACAAGTAATTTTTGATAAAACATTTATGACACTAATATTTATTGACTACTGTCTTTATTAACTATTGTTAATCTGACACTAACCTAAACAATCAATGGAAATTCAATGGACAAACGGCTACTGGTTCTACTCATCATTATGATGGCGACAAACTCGCACGCAGTAACACTGTGGGATGCGGAGAAAATTGCGTCTGGGCTAACCACCCCTTGGGGATTAAGTTATGTCGGAAACAATAAAGTCATTGTCAGTGAGAAAAGTGGTGATATCGGATTACTGGATCTGACCAACAATACGTATCAACGAATAGGCTCTTCACCAAATGTCGCCCAGTATGGCCAAGGCGGTTTGCTTGATATTGCACATTCACCATTCAACCCGCACCATATCTACGTCACTTACGCGAAGCGAACACCTCAAGCAATAGAAACCACCCTTGCAATGGCACAGTTTGATGGCGGTTCATTGTCCCATTGGCAAGAATTACTCGTCACCCATTCAGGTTCAGATGGTGGACGACATTTTGGCAGCCGCATCACCTTTGATGATCAATTTGTCTACTTTTCAGTTGGCGATCGGGGAGAGCGAGACAATGGACAAGACCTCTCTACACACGCCGGTAGCATTTTACGCCTTCGACCCAATGGTCAAGTACCGCCAGACAACCCATTCGTGGCGCAGAAAGGAGCCCGAGGCGAAATTTGGAGTTACGGCCACCGCAATCCCCAAGGGCTATTTTTCGACCCCAGAGAGAACAAGCTTTGGTCAGTTGAACACGGTCCGAGAGGGGGAGACGAAATTAACTTAATAGTCAAAGGTGGCAACTACGGCTGGCCTATCACCTCCCATGGTAAAGAGTATTGGGGGCCAATTGATGTGGGTGAGTCTGAAGAAAAAGAAGGGATTGTCTCGCCAAAGAAAGTCTATATACCTTCCATCGCACCCAGCTCTTTAGTTGTGTATCACGCGAATCGCTATCCTGAGCTATCTGGTAAGTGGCTTGTGGGTGCCTTAAAACTGACGCATATAAATGTCGTTACTTTACAAGACGGCGTCGCTGTTACTGAGCAGAGGCTGATGGAACATTTAGCTGAACGAATTCGGGATATCGAAGTGCTGCCTGACGGTCATATTATTTTTAGTACCGATAGTGGCAATATATACCGCTTAATCCGAGCCAATTAATATGGCAGATGTTCGAATTTCAACTGTCGGTAGCTGTTTGGCGCCCTAAGGAGATTGATTTGTTTATCCACGCAATGCTTCGGACCTTGATGGCTTCGACACTGATCTTGATATCACTGCCCAGCTGGAAAGTGCACTCTTTTGAGATCGCAGTCGGCGAGATTTACACCAATCGTTTTGCTATCGGGGAGCAACAAGATGTCTACGTGCCTGAAGCCTTAACAAAAATTTATGCGAAGTTGGGTAAAGAAGTACAGTTGGTATTTTTACCGGACGAAAGAGCCGTTAAGATGGCAAATATGGGGATCTATAATGCTCTCGATTTACGGACTGCACCGCTTGAGACTGGAAGTAACCTCCTGAGAGTTGAGCCAGAGCTCTATACTGTAGATGTTGTAGCTGTTTCGCTAAATGATTACCGCATAGAAAATATTGATCAACTCAGCGATCTAAAAGTTGTTGCTCAATTGGGTATGCAATATACAAAAAACTTGTCGTTCAAAAATGAAATATTTTACGTCTCTACACCAGCAGAAGCTGCTGAATTCATAAGTAAGAATCGAGCTGATGTATGGATTACTACTTTTCCTATTGTTGCTTTAGCCATGCCACATTATCCTAACATTAAAGTTATTAGCGGTAGTTTATTAGAAGAAAAGCTTTATCATTACATTCATAAAAGCCAAGAACCAATTTTAGCGCAACTCAGTTTAAGCATAATGGAATTTAAAAGCCAGAGTCACTGAGCACCCTGTTCGCGTTGATAAACAGCAGAGTAGTTCGCGAGTACTTATGCCGTGAACCTAAACCTGTGAATGGATCGGTATATGACTTGGTGAGCTGAATCTGTATTTTGCTTAACAGGCCATTGTAGGCTTCGGCAACTGACCAATTTCATCGTCACGATCCATTTCAATCACGCCCTCGATTCAGATTGAGAGTGGTAGGCACGCATATGTGCAGCCAAAGACTTTAGGAGTGAAACCATCTAGTGTGACAGCCAACCGATCAGGCGGTGATTTAAGTTCACGCTTTCAATAGGTATAAAAAAACCCCAGCTGAAAGCTAGGGTTTTCTATTTGGAGCGACACACGAGGTTCGAACTCGTGACCTCAACCTTGGCAAGGTTGCGCTCTACCAACTGAGCTAGTGTCGCATTAGATGGTGCCCCGGGCCGGACTTGAACCGGCACAGCGCGAACGCCGAGGGATTTTAAATCCCTTGTGTCTACCAATTCCACCACCAGGGCACACAAATCTAAATTTGTGATGGAGACACCATCTAGATACCGATTCAATCGAATCACTATCAAAAATATTTTGGAGCGACACACGAGGTTCGAACTCGTGACCTCAACCTTGGCAAGGTTGCGCTC
>NZ_NIVQ01000036.1 GCF_002811245.1 Vibrio salilacus
AGTTGGTTCGATCATCGGCGACCAATTGAGGTTGTAAAAAGGCCGGCGTGTTTTTGGCGTCATTGGTTTTATTCAACGCCTCAACAATGCGCACCATTTCAGCGGCGGAGGCATTATTTAGCTCAACCACCTCAATTTCTTTATCGCCTGCTTGGTCTACTCGCTTAATGATGTCGGCTAAGCGATTGACCACGGCAGCGCGACCGGTAATAAGGATAATGTTGGCTGGGTCATAGTGAACCACGTTACCAGCGCCAGCATTGTCATTAAGTTGACGCAACAGAGGTGAAAGCTCACGCACCGACACGTTGCGCACAGCGACCACACGAGTCACAACTTCATCGCCATTGATGTTTCCATCGCCAACCACAGGAATCGCTGACGTTTTTGCGTCTTTGGACTTAATCACCTTTAACACGCCATTGTCCATTTCCACCACGGCGAAACCATAGACTTCGAGTACGTTGAGAAAGAAACTGTAGTATTGCTCTTCACTCAACATGTCATAGCTGCGTACATCAACTTTGCCACGTACCGAGGGGTCAACGATCACGGTCTTTTCTAAGTTTCGGCCAACAATGTTAATAAACTCTTGAATGTCGGTGCCTTTAAAACTAGCGCTGTATTCATTTGCCATCACCGTGATTGGTGAGCTCAGCAAGCTTGCCGTTAAAAGCCATGCGCTTTTCTTAAGCCAATGGTTCACTTCTTAACTCCTAGGATCCAACTGCCTCTTAACACAGTTGTCTTATAATTCAATATATATTTCGTGTGGTTGGCCATCACGCTCAACCGTCAATGTTAACTCCGTTAGCTCAGATAAGCTCTGGAAAATCTCCCCCATCACGCCGGAATTGGTCAAATCTAATCCATTGATCGACAAAGCAATATCTCCAGAGATCAAACCCACCGATTCAAACAACGCTTGGTCTTTTCCTGGTGTAAGGCGATAGCCCACAACCGTTTCATCCTGCTTGATTTGCGACATGCGCACATACTGGAAGATTTGTTTCGGGTCTTGGCGAATTTCCTCTTGGATCTGCTCTAATGTATCGGTCGAAATTTGACGGTGAGTTATTGGTTGGGCCACTGGCGCTGTTGGCCTACTGTACTTAAGCCCTTCTAGCATAATGGTTTCATTGCGCCCCGAGTTATCAATAATAACTCGATCCGTTTGCACTTGTATCAGCTTAGCTCTGGTGCCTTCAATCACTTCATCTAAGCCATAGGTCGCTTGTTGACCTCGGTTGGCTATCACCGCTAAGTTTTTATTCGCTTCAGTACTAGTGACTATGCCAACCAATACCACGTTAAGGCGACTTTTTGGCGCATCTTGTACCTTAGGTTGCTTAATAACCGGAACCGAGTTCTGATATTGACCAAAAATATTACTGTTAAGCAGTTGAGAAATATCAAGCCGCGATGACTGATTGCCAACTAACGTCACTTTGGCAGGTTGCCATGACGAAATCACTGGTTGACTCCACGGCTGCCAAATCATCTGACCTGCAATCCATGCACACATCGCCAATAAGAGTAGCATGACGGCATAGCTCACTCGCTGTTGAACTCCCACATCCTTAAACGCTTCACCAAATTGGTATAGTGCATTGACGCTACGTTGTTTCACTTACATTCCTTATTGATTGATTTCTCTACATGATCTTCATTTTTCATCGTTCAAAGCTTGCTACTTTTGTCCGTATAAAATGGAAAGCAAAGATTGTAGTAAACCATGAAACAACCTATACATTAAACCGCTACACGTCACTTTAACACAGCATAATTTTTACCATTTCGCTTGAAAAATGCCACATACGTCACCATTGTTACACCAACTAAGCACTATAAGCACCAATACCTTAGAGGGCAAATCACCATGGGCTCCCAAACTGAAACAGTGAGACTCGACAAATGGCTGTGGGCCGCCCGTTTTTACAGAACGCGCTCCATTGCTCGAAATATGGTCGATGGCGGAAAAGTTCATTATAATGGCCAACGCAGTAAACCGAGTAAGGTGGTCGAATTGGGTGCTCAGATCACACTAAGACAAGGCAATGAAGAGAAAACTGTCGTGATTGAACAGATCTCAGATCAGCGACGCGGGGCACCAGAAGCCCAAACATTATACTCAGAAACAGCCGACAGCGTGAGTAAACGAGAAGAAAACGCGATACGCCGTAAGCTTCATGCGCACAACCCAAGCCCAGAGCGTCGCCCTGACAAAAAACAGCGTCGCGACATCTTGAAATTTAAGCATCAATAAAGCTGGAAAATTAACGAGGACCCGCCACATGGCAAGCAATGTTTTGAATCGCTACTTATTTGAAGACCTTTCAGTTCGTGGTGAATTGGTACAACTGGATCAAGCTTACCAACGTATGATTTCTAGCAAGGAATACCCAGCGCCGCTTAAAAAGCTGCTTGGTGAGCTATTAGTTTCCACCACACTTCTGACTGCAACACTTAAGTTTGAAGGTTCAATTACCATGCAACTGCAAGGTGATGGCCCGGTGTCATTGGTCGTGATTAACGGTGACAACGATCAAAAGGTACGCGGTGTTGCTCGTTACGAAGGCGATATCGCCGATGACGCGACCATTCATGACATGATGGGTAAAGGTTACTTGGTCATCACCATCGACCCGAAGAAAGGCGAACGCTACCAAGGTATCGTAGGACTAGAAGGCGACAGTTTATCAGACATTCTCGAAGGCTACTTCGCCAACTCTGAACAGCTTAAAACTCGCTTATGGCTACGTAGCGGTGAACACGATGGTCAAGCGCATGCGGCAGGAATGCTGATTCAGGTCATGCCTGATGGTACTGGTACACCTGAAGATTTCGAGCATCTAGAACAGCTGACCAATACGGTAAAAGATGAAGAACTGTTTAGTCTTGAAGCCAATGAGTTGCTTTACCGCCTTTATAACCAAGAGCAAGTTCGCCTGTTTGATCCCCAACCCGTTGAGTTCCATTGTGGTTGTTCACGTGAGCGCAGTGGCGCTGCGATCATCACCATCGATCGCTCTGAGGTAGATGACATCTTAGCCGAAGTGGGTTCAATTTCTTTACATTGTGATTACTGCGGTACGGATTATTCGTTCAACAAGACCGAAGTCTTGCAACTGTTTGATCACGCTGATTCTGAACATAAAAAGCTGCATTAATTTTTACGGCACACCAAGCCTGTAATTTACCAATCAAAAGGTCCGCACATGCGGGCCTTTTTGTGACCAATCCCTCGATAAACCTCACTTTTCTCGTAATAAACTAACCTATTAATTTTAATCAATTATTAATAACTTTGCTCTAGCGCAAAGCTTTGCGCGCACGATAAACTAATGGCACCAATATGTGATGTGTCGCTTAAACACCAGTGGAAATTACGGATAAATTTTGAGCTATATCCCTGTTTTCTTCAAAGCCCATTGCTAGCATGGTGAGCAGATAAAATTAAAAAAATTATTACAAAATCCCTACAAAATATTCCTACAAGGAGCACCTATGACCGTTATGGAACATACAAAGGCTGCAACAATTGATCTTACCCAACATGGACTTCATAACGTAAAAGAGGTTCTACGCAACCCAAGCTACGAAGTGTTGTTCGAAGAAGAGACTCGCGCGGATCTCGAAGGCTATGAAAGAGGTGTCGTCACCGAGCTAGGCGCAGTCGCTGTTGATACTGGAATCTTTACCGGCCGCTCACCAAAAGATAAATACATTGTTAAAGATGCCACCACTGAAGAACACATGTGGTGGACTTCAGAGACAGTAAAAAATGATAACAAACCGATCACTCAAGCCGTGTGGAACGATCTGAAAGAGTTGGTCACTAACCAACTTTCAGGCAAACGCGTGTTTGTTATCGATGGTTACTGTGGTGCGAACCCAGATACTCGCTTGAGTATTCGTGTCATTACTGAGGTGGCATGGCAAGCGCACTTCGTTAAAAACATGTTTATCCGTCCAAGTGAAGAAGAGCTTGCGACATTCGAACCAGATTTCGTGGTGATGAACGGTGCGAAATGTACCAACCAGAAGTGGAAAGAGCATGGTCTGAACTCTGAAAACTTCACGGTATTCAACCTCACTGAGCGCACCCAGCTGATCGGCGGTACTTGGTACGGCGGCGAGATGAAGAAAGGTATGTTCGCGATGATGAACTACTTCTTGCCACTCAAAGGCATCGCGTCTATGCACTGTAGTGCCAATATGTGTAAAGAAAACGGCGAAGTTGCGATTTTCTTTGGTCTGTCTGGCACTGGTAAAACCACACTATCCACTGACCCTAAACGCGCTCTTATCGGCGATGACGAACACGGTTGGGACGATGATGGTGTGTTCAACTTTGAAGGTGGCTGTTACGCAAAAACCATCAAACTGTCGAAAGAAGCAGAACCAGACATCTACAATGCGATTCGTCGTGATGCTCTTCTAGAGAACGTGACCGTACGTTCTGACGGCTCGATTGACTTCGACGATGGTTCGAAAACCGAGAATACCCGCGTTTCTTACCCAATCGAGCATATCGAAAATATCGTTAAGCCTGTGTCAAAAGGTGGCCACGCCAACAAGGTGATCTTCCTTTCTGCTGATGCTTTCGGCGTTTTACCTCCGGTTTCCAAACTGACGCCCGAGCAAACTAAGTACCACTTCTTGTCAGGCTTTACCGCTAAACTGGCAGGTACTGAACGTGGCATCACAGAGCCAACACCAACTTTCTCAGCATGTTTTGGGGCCGCTTTCCTAACACTTCATCCAACTAAATACGCTGAAGTATTGGTGAAACGAATGGAGCAAGCGGGTGCTCAAGCTTACTTGGTTAATACTGGTTGGAATGGCAGCGGTAAACGTATCTCTATCCAAGATACGCGTGCGATCATTGATGCGATTCTTGATGGTTCTATCGAACATGCCGAAACCAAGCACATCCCTATTTTTAACTTGGAAGTTCCTGTTGCACTTCACGATGTCGACCCAACGATTCTCGACCCTCGTGACACGTATGTTGATCCACTGCAGTGGGAAAGCAAAGCTAAAGATCTTGCGGGACGCTTTATCAACAACTTTGAGAAGTATACCGATAATGATGAAGGCAAAGCCTTGATCAGCGCAGGACCTCAGCTAGATTAGTGACGTCTGCACCATTTGTTTAGCTAAGCCCCTCTTGTGAGGGGCTTTTTGTTGCTTGAAAGGCAAAAGTATTCCAAGCTAGTAACGTGGTTCGGTTCGTTCAGGGAGTGAAGGTGAAAAAAGCACTGTGGTGGCTGGTTATCTTGGTCGTGTCGGCCGTTGTTTTGTCGTTAGCCTCATTGTACGGTCTAATACAAAGTCGTTATGCCCCCCAAATCGTTTCGACTGCGGTCAATCAATTGACTGCCTACACCATCACAACCTCACAAGTTCACTACACACCACCATTGCAGTTAACCTTAGCAAACGTCGAGCTAAGCGAAGGTGACCACAACCTACAAATCCCTAAACTCACACTTTGGCTAAGCCAAATGCCCTGGCAACAGGGAAAACTCTCGTTTGATTCAATCCTCGTTGAGGGGGCAACTCTTGACCTAGAACAGCTCGGCAACCCGCTATTCAAATCAATTAAGCTCCATCAATTGGCATTGCAATACGTCGATATTAGTGCGCCTAAATGGTCCGCCCGTGGCGTCAATGTGCAAATCGAGCAACCGCACTGGATCAACGACACTCAGTCGGTTCCTTTCGCTGACATTCAGCTGTCTGCCGATCAATTTTATATGCAAGGTGAAGCGCTCAACAACCTGCTGGTCGATATGCGCTATCAAGCGCAGCAAAGTACCTTATTTGGCGCCTCATTTAATTGGCGTGGCGGCGAATTTTCTGGCCAAGCGGAGCAATATACCAAAGGATGGTCTTTGGTCAATGTCACTATCGACAAACTGATGCTCCCCTCATCAACATCGCTGGAGAAGCTGCTGACAACCTTAGGCAATCTATCGCTACCGATTCATCATATCAACAGTCTAGACATACTTAACAGCTCGTTTAGCTACCATCAGTGGCGCTTTGAGAACCTCAACGCGTCGTTAGAAAACATTTCACCCACTCAAGCGTTGTGGCAACAATCTTCAGGCTACGCGTCATTTGACGCTGACAGCATAAGCAATAAGCGCTTTGTGTTACTCTCGACACGCGCCAAGCTCGGTCTTGCGCAGCGCACCCTGTCGATTGATGAATTCGATGCTGATTTCAAACAGGGTAGAGTTCAGCTGCAAGGAGCAGTCTCCGAACATAACATTGCGCTACAACAGCTCAAAATTGGCGGCGTCAAGTGGCTAGAAGAGACCCAACCGTTACTCGCCGATATCCGCGCTTTTATGATGCCAATAAATAGCCTGACGATAGACGAACTCGACATTGCCAACAGCCAAATGATTCAAGTTGAGAGTGCACCTTTTTGGCAAGTGTCAGGTCTGGGTATTGAGGGCCGTGAACTGCGTTTAATTGAGCAGGGAAGACTCGGGCTTTGGCAGGGGGATCTGATGATCAGTGTCAGTGCGGCCAATATCGACCGTTTAATCACCACTCAAGCTAAAATGAACGCCAGTGCCAACCAAGGTAAGTTAGTGATACAACGCGCATTCATTCCTCTTGAACAAGGCTATATCGAAGCCAATGGTCAAGTGGATAGAACAACGCCTAGCGCACCTTGGCAGTTGACTTTGCATGCCGACGGCCTACCGCTTAAGCACTATTTCAGCCAACAAGCGTTACCGTTTGAGCTATCAGGACTCGCCGAGCTCGACGCGCAGTTATCAGGACTTTCTGGTGACTACTCAATGTTAGCGCACAGTTTCTCTGGGCGAATGTCAGCGAGCTTACGCCAGGCTGAGATCATCGCCAACAGCGCCGATGGCGAACAACAATTCCAGCAGGGGTTTGATATTGACAATATCCAACTGAACGCCGATCGAGGAAGAATCACCATCACAGGTGATAATAACCAAACTCAATTAGCGGGACAGGTTGATCTGACCAAGCCCCAATATGCGAGTTTGTTGATACAAAGTCAGCAGCGCTGCCTTGAGTTTTGGTCAGATATTCTTAGTAAAACCAATGTAATTAACGCCACCTGCGGTGATACGAACAAGGCAGTACCGCAGAACGCCGATTAAGACTTAGCATCGCTGTCAATCACCGCTTTGTAATCTGGGATTAACATGTAGGTACCGATGAACTCGACCGCCGGTAAATCGCCGCTGTGTATGGTGACATGAATCACGATACGCGCTTTACGTCCCGCGGCTAAGCGGTCTAAATCGCCACTAATGCCATCAAGAGAAGTCGACGCTACCGGGGTTGATGTCACTGGATGACGATAACGAATTCGGCTATCCGCTAAGACAATGTCGCCAGTTAAATTGCGCTCTTTCATCAACAGCCAAGTCATGCCCCACCCCGTTAAGGTCGCCAATGTAAAAGCCGATCCGGCAAACAGAGTATTATGCGGATTGAGGTTGGGATTGAGTTGCGCACAGCACTCAAATTGATAACCTGTGTATTGGTTGATCTTAATGCCCATCTTGTCACTGATCGGGATTTGATTCTCCCAGCGCTCTTGTAGCTCGGTGCACCATTCGGGTTTACGCAATACGTTTGCCATCGGATCAAGCTGCTTGACCATTTGTTGGTGGCGCATCGGTCCGCGTCCGTCGTCTAATTCACCACGACGCTCAAAGCCGTTTTTCTCGTAAAATGAAATGGCATCTTCACGAGCATTACACACCAGACGTTTGGCGCCTTCTTGGCGCGCCAGAGACTCTAGAGCCACCAACACCAAAGACCCCATCCCCTTGCTACGACGGTTGTTTTTTACCGCCATAAAACGGATCTGACCTTCACTATCAGAGGTAATATACAAGCGACCTATCGCGATTGGTCGCCCGCGGCCATCAACGATCATGCGATGATAGCTCATCGGGTCATACTCATCACGCTCAGATCCAATCGGCATTTGCCAAGGCTCCCTCAGCATCTGCCAACGGAAGTGATAATATTTATTGAGTTGATTGTCTGTTTTCGGCGTGATCAGTTTAAACATAAAAGTCCTTTTTTAATTTTTGGCATGATACTTAACGTCAAATCCATTGCCTTTCATCATACCTGCAACCAGAAAGTCACCGGGCCATCATTGACCAACGACACCTTCATATCCGCCGCGAAACGACCACGTTCGGTCGGTAACGCCTGTGCGCACTGATCTGCAAAATAGTCATATAACCGTTCAGCATCCGCCGGGTGTGCTCCGCGAGAAAAGCCTGCGCGAGTACCTTTTTTGGTATCGGCCGGTAATGTAAACTGCGAAACCACCAGCACTTTGCCCTCGACCTGTTTTACGTTGAGGTTCATTTTATCGTGTTCATCGCCAAATACGCGATAAGTGGTAACGCGCTCCATTAAGCGTTTGGCTTTCGCCTCGTCATCGTCTTTTTCAACACCGAGTAGCACTAGTAAACCTTGCTCGATTTGTCCGACCACTTCACCCTCTACGTGGACGGCCGCTTCACTCACTCTCTGAATCAGTGCTATCACTGCGTTTTCCTTTTGCCAATAATCGATTAATGATTGAGGGTGAGTTTACCATTTCTGGCCTCTCGCTCCAGCGCTCTCTTTCACCGAGTGTGGCGGTCACTTCCGCCCCTACCAACACAATAAGCCAACATAAATAGACCCAAACAAATAAGATTGGAATCGCCGCTAAAGCGCCATAAATCAACTGGTAAGATGGAAATTGAGTGATGTAAACCGCAAAGCCTTTCTTACTTGCTTCGAACAGCAGCGCCGCCACAATAGCACCTAATGCTGCATGTGAAAAACGCACCTTCTTATTTGGTACCAATAGATAGAGGCCGACAAAAGCAAAGAATGACAGCCAAAATGGCAACCAGCGTAACAGTTGATTATAGACACCTGAAATCGCTTCGTTATCGATAATGTTGAGTGAAGTGACATACGACGTTCCTGCAATACTGGCACCGACTAGAATCGGCCCTAAAGTCAGCACCATCCAATACATCGAAAATGAGAACACCGCTCGGCGCTTTTTATCTACTCGCCAAATATAGTTGAGATTCTTGTCGATATTGGAGATCAGCATTAATGCTGCAACAAACAAAAAGCCGCCCCCGACCGCACTCATTTTGCCCGTATTACCGACAAATTCGAGAAGTGCCTTTTGAACCACATCGCCAGCCGCAGGGACAAAATGGGTAATAACAAAGTTTTGCAACGCGTCACCTGCGTTATCAAACACCTCGAACGACGACAACACCGACAACAATACCGTCAGCATAGGGACAATGGACAACAAAGTAATGTAAGCCAGATAACCGGCATTAACATTCACTCTGTCATATTTCATTCGTGTGAAAAGATAACGGGTAAACAACACCACTTGCGTGATCAAGGGTTCGATTTTCAACTTGTAACTCCCTAACAACTCAGTCATCCTAACAATCTAATTCTAAAGGAAAGGATCCCATCATGCCGCACTTACTGGCTATTGTATTGTCGATTTTCACCTTAACGGGGTGCCAGTCTGCCTATTACTCTGCAATGGAACAAGTAGGCTATCACAAACGTGACATCATGGTGGATCGCGTTGAAGACGCCAAACAGTCACAACAGGACGCGCAACAAGAGTTTTCCAGTGCACTTGAGGCGCTGTCAGCTTTGACCAACTTTGACGGTGGTGAACTGGAAACCGTTTACAACCAGATCAGTGAAAAATACCAAGACAGCGAGAACGCTGCGCAAGATGTACGAGACCGAATTGCAGCCATTGAAGATGTCTCTGGCGCGCTGTTCACTGAGTGGCAAGACGAACTTGAACTCTACACCAGCAGCAAACTGCGTCGCTCTAGTGAACAGAAACTACGCGAAACTAAGACCTCTTACACGACCATGCTCAATGCCATGAAACGCGCAGAAAACAAAATGACGCCAGTATTGAACACGCTGCGTGATAATACCCTGTATTTAAAGCATAACCTTAATGCCAGCGCGATAGGCTCACTGCAGGGCGAATTTTCAAGCCTAGAACAAGACATTCAGTATGCAATTAAGCAAATGAACGCCGCCATTGCAGAGTCCGATAAATTCTTGCAAAAACTGAGTCAAAAATAAGGCATTAAAAAAGGGTGAGAAGTTAACTTCTCACCCTTTTTATTATTGGTAATTGCCCGTAGCTAATTAAGCTTTCGCAGGACGGCTTGCACGTTTACGTTCGTTCTCGCTCAAGAATCGCTTACGGATACGAATGCTTTCTGGAGTCACTTCTACTAGCTCATCATCATCAATGAACTCTAGCGCTTGCTCAAGTGTGTACTTGATAGCAGGAGTCAGAACTTGAGCTTCATCGGTACCAGAGGCACGAACGTTGGTTAGCTGCTTACCTTTAAGACAGTTAACCGTTAAGTCGTTTGAGCGGTTATGGATACCAACAACCTGGCCTTCATAGACTTCATCCGCGTGCTCTGCAAACAGACGACCGCGCTCTTGTAGGTTAAACAAGGCGTAAGTCAGTGCTTTACCTGTTGCGTTTGAAATCAATACGCCGTTGTTACGTTGACCGATATTACCGCCTTTGTGTGGGCCGTAGTGATCAAACGTATGGTAAAGAAGACCTGAACCTGAAGTCAGTGTCATGAACTCAGTTTGGAAGCCAATCAGACCACGTGAAGGCATCATGAAGTCCATACGTACACGACCTTTACCGTCAGGTGCCATGTCAGTCAGCTCACCTTTACGTAAGCCGATGTTTTCCATGATACCGCCTTGGTGCTCTTCAAGAACATCGATCGTTACCGTTTCAAACGGTTCCATCTTCTGACCGTTTTCTTCTTTGATGATAACTTCAGGACGAGACACTGCTAGCTCGAAGCCTTCACGACGCATGTTCTCGATCAAGATAGACAGGTGAAGTTCACCACGACCTGATACGCGGAAACGGTCTGGGTTATCGGTTTCTTCAACGCGCAGCGCTACGTTGTGTACCAATTCTTTCTCTAGACGCTCAAGAATGTTACGTGACGTAACGAACTTACCTTCTTTACCGGCGAACGGTGAAGTGTTGACCTGGAAAGTCATGGTTACGGTTGGTTCGTCAACAGACAGCGGCGTCATGGCTTCAATGTGGTTTTGATCACAGATAGTATCTGAAATTTTTAGCTCGCCAAGACCGGTAATGGCGACAATATCACCCGCGTTAGCTTGCTCAACTTCATGACGCTCAAGACCTAGGTAACCAAGAACCGTACCGACTTTGCCGTTACGCTTCTTACCATCAGCACTCACAACGGTAACTTGTTGGTTTGATTTCACGCTACCACGAGTTACACGTGCAACACCGATAACACCAACGTAAGAGCTGTAGTCTAGCTGAGAAATTTGCATCTGCAGTGGACCTTCGCGGTCAACGTTTGGCGCTTCAACGGTATCAACGACGGCTTGGAACAGCGGTTCCATGTTTTCGCCTGTTTGATCTTCTTCAAGCGTTGCCCAACCGTTAAGTGCTGATGCGTAAACGACTTTAAAGTCTAGCTGTTCGTCAGTAGCACCTAGGTTGTCGAATAGGTCAAACACTTGGTCCATAACCCAATCAGGACGAGCACCTGGGCGGTCGATCTTGTTGATTACAACGATTGGTTTAAGACCGTGCGCAAACGCTTTTTGTGTTACAAAACGAGTTTGCGGCATTGGGCCGTCAACGGCATCAACGATAAGTAGTACAGAGTCAACCATCGACATGATACGTTCAACTTCACCACCGAAGTCCGCGTGTCCCGGCGTGTCGACGATATTGATACGGTAATCATGCCAGTTGATCGCGGTATTCTTAGCAAGAATAGTAATGCCACGCTCTTTTTCAATGTCGTTTGAGTCCATGACTCGCTCTTCAGCTTCGCCGCGAGACTCTAAAGTACCTGATTGTTGCAGTAGTTTATCAACCAGTGTAGTTTTACCGTGGTCAACGTGCGCGATGATCGCGATATTTCTTAATTTATCAATCTGTGGAGTAGCCATGGATTTGATTCACTCGATATAAGCAGCCCGCCGAAAATTTCAGCAAACCTATTTGATTAAAAAAACGGCCATAATGTACCAGATTCTAGCGAAAAACCTAGAAATATGTGATCTGATTCGCTCAATATTAGCAGATATTTTTTGATTGAAGACAATAGTAAGCTAAGTGTAGGCAAATCCCCATTGACATAAGCGTTAAATCTGGGCTGAATGGCTGATGATTTTGTTTATCTTGGTGCAATATATCACCAACGCACAACATTAGTGCAATACAAGATCATTTTGGTGCAATAACTTGCACCACCTTGTCACCAAGCCCGCTAATTTATTGAAATTAATGGATTAATTTTTTTGGCATGGTTTTAGCTTTAATAAAATTAGCATCGATTAATAAGTTTGAAATGAAATTAATCAATGCTGGGTTTATTGCAAATCACGCTAAATACCGATTTAACAACACTGGAGGTTATCCAACATGTCAGTAGAAAACGTTCTATCGCTGATCCAAGAAAACGAAGTTAAGTTTGTTGACCTACGCTTTACTGATACTAAAGGTAAAGAGCAGCATATCTCTATACCTTCACACCAAGTTGACGCAGACTTCTTCGAAGAAGGTAAGATGTTCGATGGTTCTTCTGTTGCTGGCTGGAAAGGCATCAACGAATCAGACATGGTGATGATGCCAGACGCATCATCAGCTGTTCTTGACCCATTCACAGAAGATGCAACACTAAACGTACGTTGTGACATTCTTGAGCCTGCCACGATGCAAGGCTACGATCGTGACCCTCGCTCTATCGCTAAACGTTCTGAAGAATACCTACGCTCTACTGGTATCGCAGACACAGTTTTAGTTGGCCCTGAGCCAGAATTCTTCCTATTTGACGACGTTAAGTTCTCAAACGATATGTCTGGTTCTTTCTTCAAGATTGATGACGTAGAAGCAGCTTGGAATACTGGCTCTGAGTACGAAGGTGGTAACAAAGGTCACCGTCCTGGCGTGAAAGGCGGTTACTTCCCAGTAGCTCCTGTAGATTCATCTCAAGACATCCGTTCAGCAATGTGTCTAGTCATGGAAGAGATGGGCCTAGTTGTTGAAGCTCACCACCACGAAGTAGCCACTGCGGGTCAAAACGAAATCGCTACTCGCTTCAACACGCTAACAGCAAAAGCGGATGAAACTCAAATCTACAAGTACGTGGTACACAACGTTGCGCACGCGTTTGGTAAAACAGCGACATTCATGCCTAAGCCACTCGTTGGTGACAACGGCAGCGGCATGCACGTTCACCAATCTCTAGCAAAAGACGGTGTAAACCTGTTTGCTGGTGACAAGTACGGCGGCCTATCTGAACTGGCACTGTACTACATCGGTGGTGTAATCAAGCACGCTCGCGCAATCAACGCATTTGCTAACCCATCAACGAACTCGTACAAGCGTCTTGTACCTGGCTTCGAAGCACCGGTAATGCTTGCTTACTCAGCACGTAACCGTTCTGCTTCTATCCGTATCCCAGTAGTACCAAGCCCGAAAGCACGTCGTATCGAGCTACGTTTTGGTGACCCAGCCGCTAACCCATACCTATGCTACTCAGCAATGCTTATGGCTGGCCTTGACGGTATCAAGAACAAGATCCACCCTGGCGAAGCGATGGATAAAGATCTATACGACCTTCCTGCAGAAGAAGCAGCTGAAATCCCAACAGTTGCAGAATCACTGCAACAAGCTCTAGCTGCGCTTAACGAAGACCGTGAATTCCTGACCGCTGGTGGCGTATTCTCTGACGACTTTATCGATTCTTACATCGCTCTGAAATCTGACGATGTACAACGCGTGAACATGGCAACTCACCCGCTAGAGTTCGAACTATACTACTCGGTATAATCGATACTCCTACGCAGTCCACAACTGTGTTGCATAAATTTAAGGCTCGCCTCTCAGGCGAGCCTTTTGTATTTTAGAGTACATAGAACTGGCGTTAATATAGGAGCTTAAAGGCGAAGATTGGAGATAACCAATGCGCAATCTGTTTATTTTACTGCTCTGCCTTAGCCTCTTTCCCGCTCAGATTTTAGCTAAGACAATTTACCATTGGACCGATGAACAAGGGGTCGAACATTTTAGCGACCAGCCGACACCACTCAGCCAACGTCGCATCCATCGTCCTGATCCCCCACAGGTGTCGACGCAAGCTTTACCCAATCCACTGCGCCCTTCACCTATCGCATCACAACACGAATCTAGCAAATTAACCATCACGATTAAGGCGCCGACTCAAGAACAAACTATCCGCAGCAACTCTGGCCAACTTAGTATAATGGTTGCATTAAACCGCTCCCTTAAACTTGATGAAAAGCTGCAACTTATGATGAATAATCAACCAATTAATCAACCTCAAACCGCTTCCCACTGGCACTTGAACAATGTTTCTCGTGGAACCCATAAATTAGAGGTACAAGCGTTTCAACACGGCAAGCTTATTGCATTATCACAACCTATTACGGTGCATTTATTGCGAGTAACTGCCAATACGGTGAAATAAACAGCTCAGACTACGCTCTGCGACTATTTCCCTTCAGTTATCCGATTCAATGCGCCATACTTGAGTTTTCCCACGCACCATTTTGGTGCGTTGCACGATTCAGGTTTAAGGAAAGGGTAAAGCAGTGGATAGCGAACTCAACGACATTATTGTAAATCACCAAGTCACCGCGATTTTAATCATGAACGAAGCGCTGCAAGTTCGTTATGCTAACCCCTCTGCCGAGCAATTGTTCTCGCAAAGTGCCAAGCGCATTATTGATCATCCACTCTCTCACCTTATTCAGCATGCTTCGATGGATTTAGCGCTTTTGTCTCAGCCGCTTCAAAGTGGTCAAAGCATTACAGATAGCGATGTGACGTTTGTGGTCGATGGCAAACCTTTAATGCTTGAAGTGACAGTCAGCCCTATCTCTTGGAATAAAGAGTTAATGCTACTGATCGAAATGCGCAAGATAGGCCAGCAGCGTCGACTGTCGCAAGAACTCAACCAATATGCTCAGCAGCAAGCGGCGAAACTGTTAGTCCGAGGCTTGGCTCATGAAATCAAGAACCCGCTAGGCGGACTGCGGGGCGCCGCGCAACTGCTCGAAAGAGCCTTACCTGACGCCAGCTTAGCCGAGTACACTCAAATAATTATTGAACAAGCTGATCGCCTACGCGCCTTGGTTGACCGCTTACTTGGCCCGCAAAAACCGGGCAAAAAAAAGCCAGCCAACTTACACCTCATCTTAGAAAAAATACGCCAACTGGTCGATCTCGAAGCCAACCAAAGCGTGCAGATCGAGCGAGACTACGATCCGAGCTTGCCAGACATCGTGATGGACGCTGATCAAATAGAGCAAGCACTGCTCAACATAGTCAGCAACGCAGGGCAAATACTCAAAAACCAAGACGACGGACAAATTACAATTCGCACCAGAACGGTGCATCAGGCTAATATTCATGGCCAACGCTGCAAACTCGCAGCGCGCATTGAGATTATCGATAACGGCCCGGGCATTCCTACCGATCTACAAGACACCCTGTTCTACCCTATGGTCAGTGGCCGAGAAGGCGGAACCGGGCTAGGACTATCGATTGCGCAAAACCTTATCGACCAACATCAAGGCAAAATAGACGTAGAAAGCTGGCCTGGTCGAACAACATTTACTATTTATTTGCCAATTCAAAGTTAGTGGCATTGCTGTAAGGAAAGTAGACTATGAGTAAAGGATACGTTTGGGTCGTCGATGACGACAGCTCGATCCGTTGGGTGATAGAAAAAACCTTATCATCGGCCAACATAAAATGTGAAACCTTCGCTGATGCGGAAAGTGTCTTAATGGCACTAGAACGAGAAACGCCTGATGTACTGGTCTCTGATATTCGCATGCCGGGCATTGATGGTATCGAACTGCTCAAGCAGGTTCACCAGCGTTCTCCAGATTTACCGGTGATCATTATGACCGCTCACTCCGATCTCGATGCCGCGGTTAATGCTTATCAAAAAGGAGCCTTTGAGTATTTACCCAAACCTTTCGATGTTGATGAAACCTTAACCCTAGTTGAGCGAGCCATCACCCATCGTCATGAACAAAAACAAGAGCAAGCATCCCTTGTCGATGATAATTACACTCCACCAGAAATCATTGGTGAAGCACCCGCGATGCAAGAGGTATTTCGCGCCATAGGGCGTTTATCTCGCTCGTCTATTTCGGTACTGATCAATGGTGAATCAGGGACAGGTAAAGAACTCGTCGCACACGCACTGCATCGTCACAGCCCGCGCGCGAGTAACCCTTTTATCGCCCTCAATATGGCAGCGATCCCAAAAGATTTGATCGAATCAGAACTATTCGGTCATGAAAAAGGCGCGTTTACTGGAGCCAACAGCGTGCGCCAAGGACGCTTTGAGCAAGCAAATGGCGGGACACTGTTCCTCGATGAAATTGGTGACATGCCCCTTGATATTCAAACGCGCTTACTGCGGGTTCTCGCCGATGGTCAGTTTTATCGCGTTGGTGGACACTCTCCGATTAAAGTTGACGTCCGTATCGTGGCTGCAACGCACCAAAACCTTGAAACATTGGTTCATAAAAGCAAATTTCGTGAAGATTTGTTCCACCGCCTGAATGTCATACGCATCCAAATACCAGCACTGCGCGAGCGTAAACAAGACATTAAAAAGTTAACCCTGCACTTCCTAGCCCTCGCCGCTGAAGAACTTAGTGTTGACGTGAAGACACTGCATCCAAGCACAATCGAGACACTAAACCGACTCAACTGGCCGGGTAACGTTCGCCAGCTCGAAAATATTTGTCGTTGGTTAACGGTCATGGCAAGCGGGACCGAAGTTCTGCCAAGTGATTTACCGACCGAGTTACTCGAAGAGAAAAAACACAATGACGCGTCCGTGAACGGTTCATGGCAACAACAACTCTCAGGCTGGGCAAGAGCTGCTCTGTCACAAGGCGACACTGAATTACTGGCTTATGCACTGCCTGAATTTGAACGCATTCTGCTCGAAGCAGCTTTAGAGCATACCAATGGTCACAAACAAGACGCTGCCAAGGTGCTCGGATGGGGGCGCAATACACTCACTCGTAAGCTCAAAGAGCTCTACTAACCACTGATTATCAGGCGCAAAATAGAGCCTGCTTTACTTAAGTGAACAAAGAAAAGTTATTTAAGGATGAAGTTTAAATCAGAAAACATCTCAGCACACTCGCTGATTTTTATTAGAGTATACAAATACACTCTCTTGGCGTAATTGAAGAAAAGATGCCAGTGAAGACGCAAATAACACCTGTATTTTACGAGCAAGCATGCCAGGGGGGAGTTATGGATATAAAAGTGGATACGTTTAATACTTTCTTGCGCTCTCAACAGAGCAAAACCAATGCAACCATTGATATAGTCGATGACCAACAAATTTGGTTAACATGAAATAAAACCAACGCTTATGGATGGCTTTCTGCGCTTATTATACTGACACTGGCCTCATTGATTCTTATACTTAGCAAAATCGATTTAACTGGAATGACGATAATGATAACTAAGAACCTTCCACTGACAGACTTACACCGCCACCTTGATGGCAACATCCGTACCCAGACTATTTTAGAGTTAGGCCAAAAATTTGGGGTGGCATTACCAGCTTATGATGTTGAATCTCTAACTCCGCACGTTCAAATCGTCGAAGCTGAACCGTCGTTGGTTGCATTTCTTTCTAAGCTTGATTGGGGAGTCGCGGTTCTTGGTGATCTTGAGTCCTGTCGTCGGGTCGCTTACGAGAACGTCGAAGATGCACTCAATGCACAAATCGATTACGCAGAGCTGCGCTTCTCACCTTACTACATGGCGATGAGGCACAAGCTACCTGTTGCTGGCGTGGTTGAAGCTGTTGTCGATGGTGTGCAAGCGGGTGTACGTGATTTCGGTATCAAGGCAAACCTAATTGGTATTATGAGCCGCACGTTTGGCACTGACGCTTGCCAACAAGAGTTGGATGCGATCCTCACTCAGAAAGATAAAATCGTGGCCGTAGACTTAGCAGGTGATGAACTCGGTCAACCCGGTGAACGCTTCGTTAAGCACTTCAAACAAGTACAAGATGCAGGTCTTAAGGTCACGGTTCACGCAGGTGAGGCAGCTGGTGCACAGAGCATGTGGCAAGCGATCCAAGAGCTTGGAGCGACACGTATCGGTCATGGCGTCAAAGCGGTTCATGATCCGAAACTGATGGATTACCTTGCAGAGCACCGCATCGGTATCGAGTCATGCTTAACCTCAAACTTCCAAACCAGCACAGTAGCGTCACTGACGAGCCACCCTCTTAAGCAATTCCTTGAGCACGGCGTTCTCGCTTGTTTAAATACTGACGACCCTGCGGTGGAAGGTATCGAGCTACCGTATGAATATGAAGTTGCAGCGCCGCAAGCAGGCTTATCTCAAGAGCAAATCCGTCAGGCGCAGATCAATGGCCTTGAGCTTTCATTTCTTTCTGATTTAGAAAAACAAGCACTGAAAGATAAAGTAGCGAACCGCGTTTAGCTCTTTTGTCCACATTGAAATGTAAACCGGCTTTGTGTGCCGGTTTTTTTATCTCACCAGAGCTTAACCCTATAAGCAAGTATGGAGTTGGTTAATACAATACTATCTAGCAAATCAAAGCTTCATTGATTATACCGACATTGATCGCTATATTTATTCTCATACAAAAAAGCCCGTTGCATTAGCAACGGGCTTTTTGATAGTGGCGGAGAGATAGGGATTTGAACCCTAGATACGCTATTAACGTATGCCGGTTTTCAAGACCGGTGCTTTCAACCACTCAGCCATCTCTCCACAAATTGTCATCAACAGATTAGTACACTGATGATGTGGTTACGCGTCTGTACGTGTAACGTTATCTTTCGTCTTCACTTTTGAAAAAGTGAAAATAAAATTAAAGCCTGGCGATGTCCTACTCTCACATGGGGAGACCCCACACTACCATC
>NZ_NIVQ01000037.1 GCF_002811245.1 Vibrio salilacus
CAAGTGTAGTACAGATAGCAGCAGTTAGAGTTGTTTTACCGTGGTCAACGTGGCCAATTGTACCAACGTTAACGTGCGGTTTCGTACGTTCAAATTTTTCTTTAGACACGATCGTGTTCCTTCCTAGTTATGATTCGCCGCGATCCTTATTGATCGAGACGCGCCAGAAATTGCTATTTTATGCGCCAACGTCAGTCAGCGCAATATTTGGACGCATTGATCTTTAAAAAAAGCTAGACTTTTTTCCGATCAAAGCATTTTACAAGTAGCCACGCTCCGCGATGATTTTATCTGCGAAGTTTTTCGGTACTTCAGCGTACTCATTAAACTCCATAGAGTAAGACGCTCGGCCTTGAGTCGCAGAACGAAGATCCGTTGCGTAACCGAACATTTCCGACAGTGGAACTTGAGCACGGATGATCTTCAGACCAACCACACCTTCGTCCATACCTTCAATGATACCGCGACGACGGTTTAGGTCACCAACAACGTCACCCATCCAGTCTTCTGGAGTGGTTACTTCAACGTTCATCATTGGTTCAAGAATAACAGGTTGCGCTTCTAGTGCCCCCTTCTTGAAGGCCATCGAACCGGCGATTTTAAACGCCATTTCGTTAGAGTCAACATCATGGTAAGAACCATCAAACAATGTTGCTTTAACATCAAGCGTTGGATAGCCAGCTAAAACACCACTGTTCATCTGTTCTTCGATACCCTTCGCAACTGAGCTGATGTATTCCTTAGGAACCGCACCACCTACGATTGCGTCGACGAAGACAAAACCTTCACCGTGCTCTGCCGGCTCAAGTTTAATCCAAACATGACCGTACTGACCTCGACCACCTGATTGACGGATAAATTTACCTTCCACTTCCGCGGTGCCGCGAATCGTTTCACGGTAGGCAACCTGAGGTTTACCAACATTACAGTCAACGCTAAATTCACGTTTCATGCGATCAACGATAATGTCTAGGTGAAGTTCACCCATACCAGAGATCAGTGTCTGACCAGTTTCATCGTCTGTTTCAACGCGGAACGACGGATCCTCTGCAGCAAGTTTACCTAGCGCGACGCCCATCTTCTCTTGATCCGCTTTTGAGCGAGGCTCTACCGCGATCTGAATTACAGGTTCAGGGAACTCCATACGCTCCAGAATCACTTTATGGTTCTGGTCACAAAGCGTGTCGCCAGTGGTCACGTCTTTTAAGCCGATAGCCGCTGCAATATCACCAGCACAAACGGATTTAATCTCTTCACGCTTGTTAGAGTGCATCTGTACGATACGACCGAAACGCTCTTTTTTCTGCTTCACTGAGTTGTAAACTGCATCACCCGAGTTTACAACACCAGAGTAGACACGCATAAAGGTCAACGTACCAACGAATGGGTCAGTTGCAATTTTAAACGCCAATGCAGAGAACGGTTCTTTATCGTCAGCATGACGCTCTACTTCATTTTCGTTTTCATCCACACCCTTAATGGCAGGAACGTCAATGGGTGAAGGTAGATACTCAACAACTGCATCTAGTACCGCTTGAACACCTTTGTTTTTGAACGCACTGCCACAAGTCGCCAATACGATTTCGTTATTTAGTGTGCGTGTACGTAGCGCTTGTTTGATCTCTTCTTCAGTCAAGTCACCTTCTTCAAGGTACTTTTCCATCAACTCTTCAGACGCTTCCGCGGCTTCTTCAACTAGGTTTAGGCGGTACTCTTGTGCCATTTCAACCATGTCAGCCGGAATATCTTCATAAGTGAATGTAGTTCCTTGGTCAGCATCGTTCCAGTTGATCGCCTTCATCTTGATCAGGTCAATCACACCTTTAAACTCTTCTTCCGCACCGATGTTGAGTTGAATTGGTACCGGATTTGCACCAAGACGATTTTTAATTTGATCAACAACACGCAGGAAGTCAGCTCCAGCACGGTCCATTTTGTTAACAAACACCATACGAGGAACATGGTACTTATCAGCTTGACGCCATACTGTTTCAGATTGAGGCTCTACACCAGACGAACCACAGAAAACCACTACCGCACCATCAAGTACGCGCAATGAGCGCTCTACTTCGATAGTAAAGTCTACGTGTCCTGGAGTATCAATGATGTTGATGCGGTGGTCGGGAAATTGCGCTTCCATACCACGCCAGAAAGTTGTAGTCGCAGCAGACGTGATAGTAATACCACGTTCTTGCTCTTGCTCCATCCAGTCCATGGTAGCAGCGCCATCGTGAACTTCACCGATTTTATGAGAAAGACCAGTGTAGAACAAAATACGTTCGCTTGTGGTTGTCTTACCTGCGTCGACGTGAGCAACGATACCGATATTGCGGTAACGCTCAATAGGTGTTTTACGAGCCACGATTGAATCCTCTTGAATTAGGGACTATTGCTATGTCGAGCAGCATGAAAAAACTCATGTCCTAAAAATAGCAATAGTTCCTAGGCTTACGCGAAGGAACTAAAGAAGTGCCACAAGGAACCTTGTGGCACTGAAAGGTATTACCAGCGGTAATGAGCGAATGCTTTGTTAGCATCAGCCATGCGGTGAACGTCTTCACGTTTCTTAACCGCAGTACCTTTGTTCTCAGACGCGTCTAGCATTTCAGCAGCTAGGCGTTGAGCCATAGATTTTTCACCACGCTTGCGCGCAGCTTCAACCAACCAACGCATAGCAAGTGCGTTACGGCGAACCGGACGTACTTCTACAGGAACTTGGTAAGTTGAACCACCAACACGGCGAGATTTAACCTCTACCGCAGGGCGAACATTTTCAAGAGCTTCTTCAAATACAGCTAAGTGATCTTTACCAGATTTCTCAGCCATAGCATCTAGTGCAGTGTAAACAATTTTCTCTGCAGTAGATTTTTTTCCGTCAACCATAAGGATGTTAACGAACTTTGCCAGCAATTCTGATTTGAATTTAGGATCTGGAAGGATCTTACGCTGACCAATTACGCGACGACGTGGCATGGATATTCTCCGTTGTCTTATTCTTCAGGTTATCCAAAACTTTTCAGTTTCTTCAAAAATTAAAATTTAATTTTAGTGTTTGGCCTTACTTAACGCTTCTTTATCAAAAGAAGGGCATTAAGACTTAGGACGTTTCACACCGTACTTAGAACGACCTTGCTTACGGTCGTTTACGCCAGCACAGTCAAGTGCGCCGCGAACAGTGTGGTAACGTACACCCGGAAGGTCTTTAACACGACCGCCACGGATTAGAACAACAGAGTGCTCTTGAAGGTTGTGACCTTCACCGCCGATGTACGAAGTCACTTCGAAGCCGTTCGTTAGACGAACACGACATACTTTACGAAGTGCTGAGTTAGGTTTTTTAGGTGTAGTAGTGTAAACACGAGTACATACACCACGTTTTTGCGGGCACGCTTCTAGTGCAGGCACGTTGCTTTTAACAACCTGCTTTGCACGAGGCTTACGTACCAACTGGTTAATAGTTGCCATTAACTAGCTCCTGAATTACTTGAAAGTAAGCTTTGTGAAAAATCTAGCCCCAACGGCTATAGCCAGTTAGGGACGCAAAATTCTATTCAGCAGTGAGAGGTGTGTCAAGAAATATACGAATCTTTTTTGCTCAACTTGAGTAAAAAGCGCAGAAAACAAAGACTGAGAAATGCAGGTTAACAGGTTGGGCTATTCCCACGTGATAGAGTTGGCGTGTGTTGCCGTCAAATCGACCCAACCAGAATAGTCGATAATGGCGACATTTGAACTGATTCGATTCACAATGCCTCGAGCTTGGGCATCGCTCTGTAACACGGCAACTTTGCGCCTTTGAAGCAGCGAAAAAGCATGATGTTGAGGATTCGCCGCAAAAACAGCTTGCTCAATAAGCACCATTTCATCTTGCGGAGCGAAGACACGACATGCTTCTGTTAACGCTTGATCGGTTTTGACAATGTGTAGCATAAACAACCTAAAAGGTAAGCACTTTACCAGCGCGATGGAGTTGCTCGCTCAGCTGCCGCTCATCGAGTCGCTCAGCGGCAATAATAAGATCCGCTTGCGCTAACCCTCGCAACGCTAAGGACGCCTGACAGACGTATACCTGTTCAATGTCATATAAGTCGAACAGTTTGAGCATTGGTGCGTAATCTTTGCTAAGGATGCCTGTCGTTTGCTGCCCTTGCAGCAATTGATAGACACCATCGCCAGTAAAAATAACACTGATGTCTTCACAATAGGCTGAAGCCGCGAGCAAGGCATCAATCCCTTCTCGACCTGAAGCCTTGTTGTGAGGTGCGGTGCGAAAAAGGTAAATTAACTGGCTCAAAATTGTACCACTCTATCTTGAACTAACATCGCCTCTGCAAGGCTGCCTAATCCCGCTTGCTGGAAACCAGGAGCAAGATTACTTTGGGCTAAACCATGCTGATTAGCCTCATCTTGGCTAACGATGCCACGGCGCAGTGCGGCGGCAACACAGGTTTCTAAACGCACATTATGTTGTAAGGCTAGCTCTTGCCACGCTTTAACCAAATCAAATTCATCGTTGGCAGGCACCGTTAAGGCGTTACCATTGGTCACGCCTTCTTGATAAAAGAACACACTGACTAAGGTGTGCCCTTTGGCTATCAAGGCACAAGCAAATTGGTGAGCATGACGCGCCGACTGACTACCATACACAGAACCGTTAACCACCAACGTGTAGGTCAGTGAATTCAACTTTCATCTTCCTCAATTTTGCGCTGACGAATGTACAGATAAACGGTGTGCTTCGAGATATTAAGCCGATCGGCTACACGGTTGATCGCATCCTTAATATCAAAGATTCCCTTATCAAACAACTCCATGACAATCTGGCGATTCTTGGTATTGTTTGATACTGATTTGTCAGCATTGATCTCTTCAATGGTGCGCTCAACGGTTTGGTCCACCAGCTCTTCAACGTCACTCGCAAAGTTGACCGATGACGCCGCTTGCTTGGCTTCTTCCGTTGGCATGAAAGATTGCAGTACCTGAGAGAAAGGGGCATCAAGATTGACGTTAATACACAGCAAGCCAATCACGCGGTTTTCACCATTACGGATCGCGACAGTGATTGACTTCATCAATAAACCACCTTTGGCGCGCGAAAAGTAGGACCGCGAGAAATTTCGCTCAGAACCTTCAATATCACGTAACATTTTGAGCGCGAGATCTGTAATCGGCGAACCAACTTGGCGACCGGTATTTTCACCATTGGCAATTTTAATCGCCGAGGTATTGAGGTCTTCAAGTGAGTGCAGCACAATTTCACAAAACGGGCCAATCAGACTCGCGATGCCATCAACCACGGCTTCATACGATCTAAGAATAATTTTATCGTGCTCACTAAATGGCATCACATGAACAGATTCCATTTCGAGCAACATATCCGTGTTTACTGTTTCTGTAGTTGTCACTTCTTTAAGCCTTCGCACGAAAAATCAACAAATTTGTGTAAGTTTATCAGAAATTTTGATAAGCACACCTAGCTAACCTGCTATCTAGTGATTTAGGACAAAAAATTATGGCTTAAAGAACAGATTTATGACAATAAAAAAGGCCTAGCCGAAGCTAGACCTTGGTTTAAATCATTTTAGCTGACTACTGCGCCGCTTCTTCACCGTTATCAATTTTTAGCAATTCAACTTCAAATACTAAGGTGGAGTTAGCAGGAATCGTTGGTGTGTCTTGTTCACCGTATGCCAGCTCTGGCGGTATAACGAACTTGAATTTAGAGCCTACTGGCATCAATTGTACACCTTCCGTCCAACCTGAAATCACACGATTAAGTGGGAAAGTGGCCGGTTCACCGCGATCGTACGAGCTATCAAACTGAGTTCCATCGATCAATGTGCCTTTGTAATGCACCTGAACGGTATCGGTATCTTTTGGCTGCTCGCCTTCAGCTGGCGTCATTACTTGGTAAAGTAGACCAGTATCCGTTTTCTTTACGTCATCTTGCTTCTCGAATTCAACACGGAAATCATCGCCTGCTTTTTTCGCTTCTGCTGACTTTTCAGCCGCTTGCTCTTGCATAGTCGCAGCAACGCGCTTATCTAGCGCTTCTAAAGCCGCACGAGTTTCTTCTTCATTAAGCTCTGCACTACCAGCAAATACATGTTCAATGCCTTTCAGTACCAAATCTTTATTTAGCGTAATGCCGATTTCACTTGGTTTATCTAGACTTGTACTTAGATAGTTTGCAAATGAAACACCGATCGCGTACGCCGCTTTATCATCTTCTGTTTTGAAAGCAACCGTTTTGCCTGTTTCGGTTTGTACTTGCTCAACCGCAGCAGCGGTTTCTACTTTCGTTTCATCTTCTTTCTGACAGCCAGCAGCCAGTGCAACAGTTGCAGCAAGCAGTGACACTTTAAAAATCGATTTCATTTAACTCTCCAGTTGAGACTTTTTGTCTTTGTGCACAAATCTTTAAGAAAGACTGGTACACAGTTGCATGTTGTACCAATATAACCAATATGCGCTGTAATTAAACTAAACTAAGCAGATATTTGGACTCAATGCGTGTAATTTTTAACTCACTTATTATTGCGATTGTCATCACCGCGTTAAATGGCTGTTTTTTCTCCACTCGAGACAACCAACGCTGGATAATCGAGCCCAAAGGAACCACAAGCTTCGCATTAAGCCGAGATGCGCGCTTTGCGCTGCTCTACTCTAAAGAACATCAACTTGTCTTGTGGGACCTGTACGAAAGCCAACCGCTCGCTGAACTGGGATCGCAAGATCCTCAATCTAGCACCGTGTCACGTATTCGTATTTCAGACAACGGCCGCTTTGCCGTGACCGCGACACAAGTAAATTTCGCTGTATGGGACCTCGCCTGGGCTCAGGCACAAGGACTATGGTCAATATCAGATGGCCTTATTCGAGACATTGATATTGCCAGCAATGGCGAAAAGGTTCTGCTTGGACTCTCCAACGGTAAGGCTATCTACGTCAACTTAGTCACCGGCAGGCGCTTAGAGTTCCTTGCCCACAATGAAAAAGTCAATACCGTAGCTTTGTCACCGAATGGTCGCTTCGCACTGTCAGGAGGCAATGATCACAAAGCCTATTTATGGGATACTCAAACCGGCCAGGTGCTGAAGACATTTGAGCATGAGCAAAGAGTCAATCGAGTCGCACTACACCGTGATGGTAACTATGCATTTACCTCGGATGGTGGCAATCTGTCCATCATCTGGGACTTATCAAGCGGCAAGCAACTCGCTAAATTAAGCAGTTTTTCTCGTCAGTTGATCTTCTCTACCGCTCGATTTTCTGACGATGGGCGTTACTTGGTCACCGGCACCCCATCCAGCCGAATTATGGTATGGGATAGCCATAGTGGTAAGAAAGTTGATGGATTTGAAGCTGAGCCACTAAAAGATACCCGCCCTCCCCGTGCAGTGGTGTATGATGCAGCCTTTGATACGCAAAACCGCGTAATTTCGGGCACCTCTGCGGGTATCGCCCAAGCTTGGAATGTGGATTATTAGCAATGACGACAGAACAGCAAATTAAGCAGTTGGAAGGCCGAGTGAATGACTTAGAGTGTCAATTAGCTTTCCAAGAGCAGACCATTGAAGAATTGAATCAAGCCTTAAGTCAGCAACAACTGCTGATTGTTAAGATGCAAGATCAGATGAAGTACATGGTTGGCAAAGTGAAAAACATCGATAGCTCTAACTTAGCCGATGCTGCGCAAGAGACGCCTCCTCCCCATTACTAATGGCAAGCTTAGCTAAACACATACGCGATTACTGCCCCAACGACCACTAAGCACCCTCCAATCCGCCTCAATTGAGTGTCGGGTTGTTGACTCAGTTGTGCTACCATCGTGCGCCAACCATTCGGCGCAATCAGAGGCCCCAACCCTTCGACGATCAATACTAGCCCAAACGCTAGCCATAGTGAATTCGACATAGTTATCCCAATAAAAATAAAGGCTCCCAGAGGAGCCTTTATGCTAGTAATATGTTGCTTATTTCGATGTTCCACCAGCTGCATTGTTCATGTACTGGAAGAAATCACTTTTCGGGTCAAGGACCAAGATATCGCTCTTATCTTTGAACGACGATTGGTATGCACGTAATGAACGGACAAAGCTAAAGAATTCTGGATCTTTATTGTACGCTCCAGCATAGATCTTCGCCGCTTGTGCATCCGCACCACCTCGTGTTACTCGAGCGGTTCTGTCTGCTTCAGCAAGAATGGTCGCGACTTCAAGCTCTGCTTGCGCACGGATTATTTCCGCTTGTTCACGGCCTTGAGAACGGAACTGTCTTGCCACGGATTCACGCTCAGCTCTCATACGGTCATAGATTGACTGACTGATACTGTCTGGAAGGTTAATTTTCTTCATGCGGAAATCGAACACATGAATACCTAAATCTCCCATCGCATCTTTGCGCGTATCATTCAACACGTTTTTCATGATGATATCGCGCTCACCATCGACCTCTAAGGCCTCTTTCGCCGCTACAGTGGTCACGACTTCGCTGTCAGCGCTATCCGGCAGGATGTCATCATTACGTGGGCCTGAAACGATCTGTTTAATGTCACGTGAACCGATTTCAGAACGTAACACATCGGTCACTTTACGACTCAGTAGTGCTTGAGCAGTTGATGAGTTACCTCCCCCTGTCGCCAAGTAGTACTGACCAAAGTCTTCAATGCGCCATTTCACGTAGGAATCGATAATCACATCTTTTTTCTCAGACGTTACGAAACGGTCAGAGCGGCCATCCATGGTTTGGATACGTGCATCAAGCGTTTTCACGCGATCAAACAGTGGCATTTTAAAGTGCAAGCCCGGCTCGTAAATTCGCGCGATCTCGTTGTTGTCTTTCAAAACACGACCAAATCGAATTACGATGCCGCGTTCACCTTCTGGGATCACGAATAGCGACATTAGCATGAGTACTAGTGCGACGACTAATACAGGGATCATTAACTTACGCATTCTTAATATCTCCCTTGACGTGAAGTAGAGCGAGATGTTGAATCATTGCTCTGGTTGTTCGATTGTGGCTCAAGCTCGATCTGATCATAGGTTGATGTTTCTTGCATTGAACGATTTTTATCGTTCTGACCACCCGTCAGTTTATCGATAGGTAAGTACAATAAATTACCGCTCGACTCTGAATCAATCAGTACTTTAGAGGTATTCGAGTAAACCTTTTCCATCGTATCTAAGTACAGACGGCTACGAGTTACTTCTGGTGATGCTTGATACTCTGGTAGTAGCTTCTCAAACTGTGCTACTTCACCTAATGCACCATTCGTCACTCGTTCACTGTAACCCTGAGCTTCTTTAAGAAGTCGCTCCGCACGACCTTTAGCTTTAGGAAGAATATCATTTTGATAAGCTTCTGCTTCACGCTTAAATCTTTGTGCATCTTCTCGTGACGCTGTTGCGTCATCAAAGGCTGCTTTCACTTCTTCAGGCGGACGAGCATCTTCAAAGTTAACAGCAACTACTTCAATCCCCATGTCGTAACTGGCGACAGTCTCTTCAAGCGTCATTTGTGTACTCTGACGAATCGACAAACGACCACTTGTTAAGATGCTATCCATCAATGAATCACCAATAACGGCGCGCAAGGCAGAATCGGTGGCTTGACGTAAGCTGTCGTCAGCGTTGGTAACACGGAATAAGTACTCATACGGTTCTGCGACACGATATTGTACATCCATCGCGACTTCGACCACGTTTTCATCTTTAGTCAGCATTAAGCCTGATGAACGTAGCGAACGAATAGCTTGTACATTAACCGCTGTCACTTCATCAATAAAACGAGGACGCCAGTTCAGGCCAGGATCGACCATACGATCGTACTTACCAAGACGTAGCACAACGCCACGCTCTGCTTCACCAATAGTGTAAAAGCCAGAAAAGGCCCAAATCGCAATTGCGATAACAGCGACAACACCAAAACCTAGTGCTCCACCGCCGCCCGTAGGCATGCCTTTACCACCCTTACCACCAAACTTTCCACCTAGTTTCTGACTTAGTTTATTAAACACTTCATCTAAGTCTGGCGGTCCTTGATCACGGCCACCTTTATTACCACGATTATTATTACCCCAAGGGTCATTATCGCGGCCGTTGTTGCCGTTGTTATTACCAGGCTCATTCCACGCCATTAGAAAGCTCCATCATTTGATATGACGTTATACTTTAGCAGTCATTTAAGTAACTATAAAGTCACGAAAAACTGCCCCTTCTCTTTTTTCAAGTCTAGACCAATCTACCTGCTGCATTCGAACTTCGATCAACAGGTTACCATCTTGGTCATATTCTTCTCGTTGAATACATTTCATCTGGAAGAATGTACTACGAATCCGCCCTTGATATTGTGGCGGAATTCGCAATTGATACTGAACCATTTGGCTGGCCAGTCGCTCGGTGAGCGCATCAAACAGCAATTCAATACCAATCCCTTCCATCGCAGACACCCAAACCGTTCGTGGAATGCCTTCCTCATCACGGTCGATACGTGGTCGCTGCCCTTCTAGATTATCAATTTTGTTCATGACGATTAAGGAAGGCACCTCATGGGCGTCTATTTCCTCAAGCACTTCATCAACAGCTCGAATATTCTCACGAAAACGCTCGTCACTGGCATCAACAACATGTAACAAAATGTCAGCTTCTTGGGTTTCCTGTAATGTTGCTTTAAATGCGGCCACAAGATCGTGCGGCAAATGGCGAATAAATCCTACGGTATCCGCCAAGATTGCGGGCCCAACATCCGCTAATTCTATCTTACGTAATGTCGGGTCCAAAGTAGCAAATAGTTGGTCAGCCGCGTACACACCCGCTTCGGTGATACGGTTAAATAGGGTCGACTTTCCGGCATTGGTATAGCCAACCAGTGAAATAGTTGGTATTTCGGCGCGGTTTCTAGCTCGGCGACCTTGTTCACGTTGTTTGGCCACTTTATCTAAGCGGCGCAATATCGCTTTAATACGATCACGCAATAGACGTCGGTCAGTTTCTAACTGAGTTTCACCTGGACCACGTAAACCAATCCCACCTTTCTGTCTTTCTAGGTGAGTCCAACCACGGATCAATCGGGTAGAAATATGTCGCAGCTGAGCGAGCTCAACTTGCAATTTACCTTCGTGAGTTCGTGCGCGCTGAGCAAAGATATCGAGGATCAAACCAGTACGGTCTAACACACGGCATTGGCACAGTGCTTCTAGGTTACGTTCTTGGGCAGGAGAGAGGGCATGATTAAAAATCACAATATCAGCCTCCATCAATTGCACTGAATGAGCAATTTCTTGGGCTTTACCCTCACCGACATAGTACTTAGGGTGTGGTGTCTGGCGACTTCCAGTTACGATTTGTAACGCAGAGACGCCAGCTGAAGAGACCAGCATTTCAAACTCGCTGAGATCTTCCCACTCCCCTTGTTGCGTGAAGTTGATATGAACAAGTACGGCTCGCTCACCGGCTTCATAACGGTCAAACAAGCAATCAACTCCTTAATGGACTGTTTAGGTTATTTAGAATAATTAATCTTCTGATTTCTCTGGTTGACGCTCACCTTGTGGACGCTCAGCGTTGTGATGATTCACTGGACGAGCAGGCACAACGGTAGAAATAGCATGCTTGTAAACCATTTGGTTAACTGTATTCTTCAGCAAGATCACAAACTGATCAAAAGACTCGATCTGGCCTTGTAGTTTAATTCCGTTTACAAGGTAGATAGATACAGGAATACGTTCACGACGTAATGCATTTAAGAATGGGTCTTGTAAAGATTGCCCCTTAGCCATTTTATTTTCCTTATTTTGTAATTCTGTTTTAGTTATTTAGCTATTGGTACACGGCACAAAAGGTGTGCCCTTTGCTCTGAGCTAAACGAATAAAATAACACCCTGTTGTTACTTGTTATGGTGGTTAAACACTCAAATTTCAAGTAACGGATCCTTCACAGGATGGATTCACGCAAAAGCGATCACATTATACACAGCTAAAACCTTCAGATGCTATGGCATTTGAGACAGTTTCAAGTGCCTGTTCAATGTTTTCACTATCTAACCAAGTTAAATTATCCCAGCTGCGCAACCAGGTAATTTGTCGCTTGGCCAATTGGCGGGTTGCACAGATGCCCTTAAATACAGCGTCATCAAGTGTGCATTTCCCTTCCAAATAGTCCCACATCTGTCGATACCCAACACAACGGATCGATGGGAGATCAGGATGAAGATCGCCGCGTGCATACAGTGCGCGCATTTCCTTCTCAAAGTCCGCTTCTATCATCTTCTCGTAGCGTAGTTCAATACGACGATGGAGCTCTGCCCTTTCCTTGGGAGCAATAGCAAATTGTTTGACTCTAAACGGCAGGCTTTCCCCTTTGGTTTGAGTCAACTCAGTAAGAGTTTTACCTGAAATTCGATAAACTTCCAATGCCCGCGATAACCTTTGTGGATCATTGGGGTGAATTCTCTCGGCTGAGACAGGATCAATCTGCTTCAGTTGATCGTGCAACTGATCCCACCCAATAGTCAACGCTTGTTGTTCAATTTGCTGACGAATTTCAGGGTTTGCCGCAGGAAGTGGTGATAATCCCTCTAGCAACGCCTTGTAGTAAAGCATCGTGCCGCCGACCAAAAGAGGAATTTTACCCTCAGCAACAATCTGGTTCATTTCATGGAGAGCATCACGACGAAAATCGGCGGCCGAATAAGACTCACTCGGGTCTAGGATATCAATCAAACGATGGGGCGCTTGTGCTTGCTCATGCGCATCGGGTTTAGCGGTACCAATATCCATGTCTTTGTAGATCAACGCGGAGTCGACCGAGATAATCTCAACCGGGTATTGCTGGCGTAAACGAATCGCTAAATCCGTTTTGCCTGATGCGGTTGGCCCCATTAAAAATAGCGCCAAAGGTAATTGTTCGTTATTCATAACTCTAAAGCTGCAATCGTTGCAGAAAAATCTATCGGCCTAACCAATGTCGTGTCACTCAATGGCAACCGACCCTGCCACAATTGTTCAATATCAGACACCATTTGAATCGCTTCTGACAAAGTGTAGTCGCTTTTCACTTGGGTAATATGATCGCAGAGCCAATTGGCTAACTGAGTATGACTCAATGACTGTGGCTCGCCAGTGTGCGAGACGGCGTAAGATAGCAGATCTGGCACCAGTTGTTGTAAGTTTTGTTGTCTCAGCGGCTGCGGAACGCCCATCACCATCAGGGCTTTGTTACTGCGCACTTTAAGCTCAATACCGAACTGATTCAATAACGGCGCAAAACACTCTGCCGCGCCAAGTAGTGATTCATCGAGCTTGAGCGACAAAGGAACCAAAAGAGGTTGGCTGGTTAAGTTACCTTGATGAGTTGCTAACTGCCCATTGACCCTTAACCATTCTGCGCGCGCTAAATTGACCAGACAAGCACCACTTTTATCACCCATCACCAAGTATCGACCTTGGACGATGGTTATCGCCTTACCTAACGATTCGACCACATCAAGCTCAGGTTGTTCAACCTGCGGCGCACTTTTCTTCAACGTCGCTTCAACTGACGGCTGCGATGGGGTTTTGAGTAGCTCTTGATAAGCACGAACTTGCTGTTTACTCGGTGCAGGCTCACCATAACGTTCGGTGACTCTAGGCTTACTTGCTGAGCGAGATTCGCTCCATTCACTGCGCGGCTTGGCCTCTCGTACATGCTCACGGTCACGCTGGTAATCATTACGTCCCGGATAGGCAGGTACCGACTCGATCGCTTGCTGCTCTTGAGCAAAATGAGATGGTGAATCAGTCCTTGGCTCAAGCTGTTGCTCAGGCTGTTGCTGCGACTCAACATGAAAAGCCGAAGCGGTTTGCTCAGTTTTGGTGATGTGCGCACTTTGTGCTAACGCATCAGTTAACGCTTGGTAGATAAAGTCGTGAACTAAGCGTCCTTGATGAAAACGGACTTCATGCTTAGCCGGATGCACATTCACGTCCACTTGATGTGGATCGAGCTCGATAAACAACACATAGGTAGCAAATTGATCAGGGCGAAGGCTGGTTTCATAACTTTGACGAATCGCGTGGTTAATCAGCTTGTCACGCATCATCCGCCCGTTGACATAGCAATATTGTAAATCGCTTTGCTGGCGAGCACCCTCAGGCGTAGTGATCCAGCCATGCAGCTTAAGACCTTGATGCTCAAGCTCTATCTTAAGCATGTGACGTACGAATGCACTGCCGCACACTGCCGCAATACGCTTTTCGGCTTGCGCCTCATTTTTTGCCGCTCGGTATTGTTTGACCAACTTACCATTGTGTTTAAGGTTGATCGTGACGTCGAATCGACTCAATGCAATACGTTTAACAAGTTCATCAATATGAGCAAATTCGGTTTTCTCGGTGCGAAGAAATTTACGTCGTGCCGGGGTATTAAAAAACAGATCTAACACCTCAACGGTCGTACCGATAGGGTGGGCCGTAGGCTGCAGTTTTACCTGCATGTCACGCCCTTCACTGTAGGCTGACCAAGCTTGATCTTGCGTCGCAGGACGTGAAGTCATGGTTAAACGTGCGACCGAGCTAATACTGGCAAGCGCTTCACCACGAAAGCCAAGGCTAATAATCGCTTCAAGATCATCTAAGGTATGAATCTTCGACGTCGCGTGACGGCTGAGCGCCAACCCCAATTCATCTTTGATGATCCCTTTGCCGTTATCGCGCACACGGATCAATTTTGCGCCACCTTTATCGATATCTACATCGATACGAGTAGCGCCAGAGTCGAGACTGTTTTCAATTAACTCCTTCACCACAGAAGCGGGTCTTTCAACGACTTCTCCTGCGGCGATTTGGTTGGCAAGACGGGCTGGGAGGATCTTAATTGTCATCGCGACCACTCATGTTAGTTATGCGGAATGATCAACACTTGGCCAACCGCCAGTTGATCGGAACGTAACTTGTTTGCTTGACGAATACTGTCGACACTTACGTCATATTTAGAGGCTATTTTACCCAGGAATTCACCGCGTTGAACTTTATGCTTACGCAGTGGCTGATCCTTTAAGCTAACCGTGACCTTGAGTTTCTGCCCAAGCTTCAAGGTATCAGATTTCAAGCTATTTTCGCGCTTGATCTCGGCAACTGAGACCTTATATTTACTGGCAATCTTACCTAAGTATTCACCGCGTTGAACTACGTGCGTCAGTGTTTTAGTTTCGACTGGATTTTTGATCTCTGGCACTTTGATTGCGCCCTTCGCACCTGGTATCACCAAGATTTGTCCAATCGCTAGACTGCTGCTCTTGAGCTTATTCGTCTGCATGATCGCTTTAGTCGACGTACCATATTTACTGGCAATCACTGATAATGACTCACCACGCGATACCTTATGCTTAATACTTTTACCGCGATTAGCAAATAAGGTCCCCTCTGGGGGATTATCTTCAAAATACTGCACGATAGCTTTGGCTAAAGAGCGAGCTAGCTTGTCTTGATGGCTACGCTGAAACAGTAGTTTTTCTTCGATCGGGTTTGAGATAAAGCCGGTTTCAACCAAAACCGACGGAATATCTGGTGATTTTAGTACTGCAAGACTCGCGTTAACAGGCTCTTTCTTATGCAAGTGGATTCCCTCACGGTCCATCTCACGTAAAATATTAGTCGCAACTTTATAGCCCTCTTTTTGGGAATGACTAAATTGCAGATCGAGTAGCGTTTGACTGATATTGCGATCGCTGTTGTTTTTAGCAAGCACTTCCCCAGCGCCACCAAGCAGTTGAGATTGCTCTTCATGATTCTCAACCCAACGGGCAATTTCTGAGTTAGCACGACGCGTATTAAGGACAAACACCGAACCACCGCGCGGCTTGGGGGAATGAAACGCATCGGCATGCACCGAGACTAATAAATGCGCTTTATTTGTACGGGCAATGGCTGAGCGCTTATTTAGATTCAGATAATAATCGCCACCGCGCGTCAGTACCGCCTTCATACCCGGTATCAGATTAATCTGGGCGGCGATCTTTTTCGAGACAGCGAGCGTGGCATGTTTCTCATACTTACGTGTTGGCCCGATTGAGCCAGGGTCTTCGCCCCCATGTCCAGCATCGATAGCCACCACAATATCAGCCGTTCCTAGCAGTTGAGATGCATCACGGCTGACAGTAGCCTGACTGGTTGAGCTCTTGGTTTCAGGCGCAGCTGACGACGTTTGATGAGGTAAATCAAGCACCAAACGATGACCATATTGACCACCAGGCGTGGGAGCGAGTTTGAAAATTTGCGCTGTCGATTTTTTTTTCAGTTCAAACACCAAACGATAAGTGCTCTTTTCTGGTGGCGAGCTGTTACGAACTTTTTTTAATACAGGGCTATCTGAAACCGTCAGCGGTAATTGGGTACTAAGTGACGTTTTTTTCAGATCAACAACCAAGCGATCAGGACTTGAAAGGGTAAAAAAACTGTAATCCGCTTCTGATTGAAGATCGATGACCACGCGAGTTTCATCAGGAGATGGCCATACTCGGATACCTTCCAAAGTATTGGCAAATGCCAAGTTTGACAACAAACTTAGCCCTAGGAAAACGGGCAATAACGCCAACCTCAATACAATGCGCTTCAACATAGCTCCAACTGTTCTAATAACTGACATCCATATGAATTATTGGCCGTAAGCTCAACAATACGTTGTTCACCGTGATAACGCAGAACAATATCCAAATCCGCTTCAGGTAATAAACCAACGCCTTTCTCTGGCCACTCAACCAAACAGATTGCATCTGGAGTGAAATAGTCACGGATCCCCATAAACTCTAATTCTTCAGGATCAGCTAAACGGTAGAGGTCAAAGTGATAAACCTGCCAATCTGCCAGTTGATACGGTTCTACTAAAGCATAAGTCGGACTTTTTACGTTTCCTTCATGGCCTAACGCACGCACAAATCCGCGACTGAACGTGGTTTTCCCTGCGCCAAGATCGCCATGCAGATAAATGGTTGTTTGCTGCGAACACAATTGCGCTAAAGCAGTGCCCAGTTGAATCGTGGCTTGTTCATCTTGAAGGGCAAATTGTTTTGTGGTCATGAAGATCAATCTCTACGCTGTGACTATATAAAAATCAAAAGAACAGGAATAGTAAACTGGGTTTGAATTGAGAGACAAGCGATCTTGTGTTAGTAAAACGAAAAATCGTCAATTTATCTCTCTTTTCCGATTTTTCCTCGCTAGATCCCTGATATAAGATCCGTTAAGATCCCGCCCCCCTTAGTAAGGAGCACATCAGCATGAACGAACAACAGCTCGCAGACAAGATCAAAATCTGGGGCCAAGAACTTGGCTTTCAGAAAGTGGGCATATGCGATGTCGATCTATCCGAACATGAACAAGCACTACAAGCATGGCTTGATGCAGGCTTTCATGGTGAGATGGATTGGATGGCTCGTCACGGGATGATGAGAGCGCGCCCGGCGGAGCTACTCCCCGGAACACTGCGAGTCATCAGCGTACGAATGAACTATCTGCCTCCGCAAGCTGAGTTTGCCGCCAACCTTGCCAATCCAAGCCAAGCCTATATTAGTCGCTACGCGCTCGGACGTGATTATCACAAACTGGTGCGTAATCAGCTTAAAAAGCTCGGTCAAAAAATCGAACAGGAAATGGGAAAACTCGGCTATCGACCTTTTGTTGACTCTGCGCCGATATTAGAGCGTCCACTGGCCCAGAAAGCGGGATTAGGCTGGACAGGAAAACATTCACTGATTCTTGACCAAGACGCGGGGTCGTGGTTTTTCCTTGGTGAGCTACTGGTTGACATACCACTACCAGTCGATGAGCCGAGCAGCAATCAATGCGGCAAGTGCAAAGCATGCATTACCTCTTGCCCGACCCAAGCCATTATTGATGATGGTATCGTTGATGCGCGCCGGTGCATCTCTTATCTCACAATTGAATTTGATGGCGTCATTCCTGAACAATTCCGCCGTGCGATGGGTAACCGTATTTATGGCTGCGATGATTGCCAGTTGGTCTGTCCGTGGAATCGATTTGCTGAGCTGACCGAACAGAGTGATTTTCATCGTCGTGAGACTTTAACCAAAAATGATCTTGTCGAGCTGTTTCTTTGGGATGAAGAGACCTTTCTTAACAAGATGCAAGGTTCGCCCATTCGTCGTATCGGCCATATTCAATGGCTAAGAAACCTCGCGATCGCGATGGGTAACGCCCCTTACTCTCAGACTATCGTTGATGCACTTATAAAGCGTTTGGGCATTAGTGGCTTAGTTGATGAGCATATTCATTGGGCTTTGCAACAGCAACAAAGTCAACTTCCTTACTCTTCGACACAAACCCAGCGTTTAATCAGAATCGTGGAGAAAGGCTTGCCTAGGGATGCATAATGCTTGCCGGATCGTAGTGTTCAGAACTTGATTTAGTTCCAAAAATCATAATGTGGAAAAAAAAGAGCAGCATTGGTTATTTGCTTGCGGTTAGAGAAGTTAACCACATATCAAATAAATGACTAGGATCAACAAACAATGACTTAATGATCGAGTGCCATTTGGTTAAAAACACAAACAAAAACAAATTAACCTTTTAAAATCAGCAACTTAATAAAATAATCGTCATCATCATCTGTTTAAAAAAAACAAAAAGATCGTTTTAGTCAAGTGTTATGCATAAATAAATTCCAGCTTACCCACCAAGTTATCCACAATTCATATTCTGTGGATAAGTCTGTTGACGAATGTATGAGGGCCTAGCTAGGATGGTGCTTACCATCAATCTACAATAAACACTTTACGTGCTGAGAGATTAAATTCAGACATAAAAATGTCCACCTAATTAATAGGAGGACTATTGGCTTTTTGGGGTTCATGCTTCTCAGCATTAGATAAAGAGCGGTGGCCCTGAGGCCGGTTCAAGTGATTCACTTGAGGAAGATTTGGAGCAACACACGAGGTTCCCTATTTATAAACAAAAAGGCGTGACCTCAACCTTGGCAAGGTTGCGCTCTACTAACTGAGCTAGTGTCGCATATCAACAGCCAAAGCTATTGATTTAAATATGGTTGC
>NZ_NIVQ01000038.1 GCF_002811245.1 Vibrio salilacus
GGGCGCCTGGGTGGCCAGAGTTAGCTTGTTGTACACCGTCCATGCTTAGGGCACGGATAGCATTAGCGAGGTGTTGACGAGAAGACATTTCAGCTCCTGAATGCGTTAAGCGAATCAAAAAATTGGACGATAATTCTCTCAAAGCCCCGCTAGCTGTGCAAACGATTTCCATCGGATTTGTCCTCGTATAACGGATATTTTCGTCTACTTTAATCAATAAGCCGATATTTTTATGAATCTTAAGCAAACGATTAACTTGTGGGGTGCGTAGAAAAAAGGCTTGTAATTCACACAAGCGAAATTAGAATAGACGTCTAGATGTAGATACACCTACAAACTCAAGTATTATTTTTCGGTGTTCTGAACTCGAATCGGAACCCTAATGTAAATTAAAGTGGAGCTCACATGGCTAAGCACCTGTTTACTTCTGAATCGGTATCAGAAGGTCATCCGGATAAAATTGCAGACCAAATTTCTGATGCTGTTCTTGATGCAATCATTGAACAAGATCCTAAAGCGCGTGTTGCGTGTGAAACCTACGTCAAGACCGGTATGGTCATGGTCGGTGGTGAAGTCACAACATCTGCATGGGTCGATATCGAAGAATTGACTCGTCAAACTGTGCGTGAAATCGGTTATGTCCATTCTGATATGGGTTTCGACGCTAACTCTTGTGCAGTCCTGAACACTATCGGTAAACAGTCACCAGACATCAACCAAGGTGTTGATAAAGCGGATCCAAAAGACCAAGGGGCTGGTGACCAAGGTATTATGTTCGGTTACGCGACCAACGAAACTGAAATTCTGATGCCTGCGCCAATCACTTACTCTCACCGTCTAGTGCAAAAACAAGCGGAAGTCCGTAAGAACGGCACCCTTCCTTGGCTACGTCCAGATGCAAAATCTCAGGTAACGTTCCAATACGACCAAGGTAAAATCGCTGGCATTGATGCAGTAGTACTTTCAACTCAGCACTGTGATTCAATCTCGACACCAGACCTACGTGAAGCGGTAATGGAAGAAATCATCAAGCCAGTATTGCCTTCAGAGTGGATCAATAAAGAGACTAAGTTCTTCATCAACCCAACGGGTCGCTTTGTAATCGGTGGTCCTATGGGAGACTGTGGTCTAACTGGTCGTAAGATCATTGTTGATACCTACGGCGGCGCAGCTCGTCACGGTGGTGGGGCATTCTCTGGTAAAGATCCATCAAAAGTTGACCGCTCAGCAGCATACGCCGCGCGTTACGTAGCGAAAAATATTGTTGCCGCTGGCCTAGCCGATCGTTGTGAAATCCAACTTTCTTACGCTATTGGTGTTGCTGATCCAACATCGATCATGGTTGAAACGTTTGGCACAGAGAAAGTGTCTCAAGAGATCATCATCGAAGCTGTGCGCCAGCACTTCGACCTGCGCCCATATGGTTTGCAAGAGATGCTCAATCTGCTCCAGCCAATCTATAGAAAAACAGCTGCATATGGTCACTTTGGTCGTGAAGAGTTCCCTTGGGAAGCAACTGACAAAGCTGCGCAACTACGCGAGTTCGCAGGTCTTAAGTAATCTCAGTAAGCCCTAAGCCAACTAACATTCCAAGCGCCTGACCTGTCAGGCGCTTTTTTTATCTGCGCAAAAATGCATTAAGAAATTTGTATTTTCTCACCAAGCGGTCAATAGTTAAAAATATGTTAACGAAAGCAATCGATGTTGCGTTTCCATTCGTAAACAATTATTAACTGATGCACCGCTTATGACGTCGCCAAGCCGGGCATCGAGTTTCGTTCACTGACAACTTAAATCTGTTGGTGTAGTTAGAGAATCGATCAAGGAGGATGTATGCCTCGTACGGTGAATCCAGATAATTTCGACGCTAAGCAAGACGAAGTGAAAGACACAGAGTACGCTCGCACGATTAAGTGTAATCAAGTCAGTATCTCTGCCCCATTTCATTGGCTATCACTCGGTCTGCATGACTTTGTGCGTATGCCGCTCATCAGTGCCTTTTACGGCTTGTGCTTTATGGCGGCCGCAATTGGCATTGTTTTATTAGTCCAATGGCAAGGCACCCATCTAGTGGTGATGCCAAGCCTGGTTGTTTACATGTTGATTGGGCCTTTCCTAGCTCTAGGCTTGTACGATGCGAGTTGGGAAAGAGAAAAAGGCCACAAGCCCAGTTTACTGCATTCAATGAAAGCCATTGGGCGTAACTCGACATCGCAATGGGCTTTTGCTGTGATGTTAGCGGTCTGTATGATTTTTTGGATGCGGATTGCCGCTTTACTCCACGCCCTATACCCTTCGGTACAAGGTGCTCCTCTGACTGACTTTATGCCTTTCTTAATTATTGGCTCTTTGGTCGGATTAATCTTAGCTTGTGTCGTATTCAGCATTTCAGCCTTCTCCATTCCTTTGATGATGGAACGACGCGTTGATGTGATGACTGCGGTTTTCTCAAGCTTCAATGCGGTCAAATCGAATATTTCCGCCATGATTGTCTGGGCTGCGCTTATCTGTGGCGGTATCTTGGTCGGCTTTGCCACCTACGGCATAGGCATGCTATTTACCATGCCAATTTTAGGTTATGCCACATGGCACGCTTACCATGAAATCATTAAAAAGAAACAAACCCCTTAAGTCGCACTGAGGTTTATTCCGGTATATGATTCGCCCCTGATAACGATGATTAGGGGCGATTTTTTGTGCAGCCAACAATAGACCAAGAACTGGAGTATCGGGCAACAAAGGTAATTGCTCGCTGCATTGCAACCGCTCAAATGACATTTAAGCGCACTTTTGCCGTCCCTAGCTTAAATTTTAAATTACGCGGCAAAGCTGCAGGCAAAGCGTATCTGCAACTCAATCAGATTCGTCTTAACCCCATTTTATTTACTGAGAATCAAGCGGCATTCCTCGATGAGGTGATCCCGCATGAAGTCGCCCACCTGATTACTTACCAAGTATATGGTCGCGTAAGACCGCACGGTAAAGAGTGGCAAGGCGTGATGGGAACCGTTTTTAATCTACCAGCAAAAACCACTCATGACTTCGAGGTGGCTTCTGTACAAGGCAAAACCTTCGAATATCGGTGTCACTGTCGCCATCACTCATTGTCGATCCGACGTCACAATAAAGTCATGCGCAATCAGGCCAGTTATCACTGCCAGCAGTGCCAACAATCCCTGAGCTTTACCGGCAAGCAACTCTCCTAATCAAACTGACTTGGAGCCGACTATTTTCGTTCATTCCATGAGTACGCGGAAAACCAACTTTTGTCGCACAACGCAATCGCAAGCATTATGGCGCCCTAGGGACCTAACGATATAACACCAAGTAGAGTGTGAAATTCTGAGCTGGAAACCCAGTTGAACCCTTGTTTTTTCACGACAAAGCATCCATGTTAGAGGGTAATCAATTCTCTTGCTGGAAATCGAAAAACAATGCGAATCCCTCGAATTTATCACCCACAAATCCTCCCCCAATTGGGTAAAGTTATGCTCAGTGATGATGCAGCCGGACACATCGGACGCGCGTTACGCATGAAAGAGGGCCAACAAGTGTTGTTATTTGATGGCAGTGGGGCAGAATTTCCAGCAGTGATTAGCGAAGTCAGCAAAAAGTCGGTTGAAGTAGAACTCACAGGGCGCATCGAGCGCAGTTGCGAATCTCCGCTTGATTTGCATTTAGGCCAAGTGGTTTCACGCGGCGATAAAATGGAGTTCACTATTCAAAAGTCGGTCGAGCTTGGTGTAAACACGATTACGCCTTTGATCTCAGAGCGCTGTGGCGTCAAGCTAGATCCAAAACGCTTTGAGAAAAAACTCATCCAATGGCAAAAGATCGCCATCAGCGCCTGTGAACAATGCGGACGCAACACGGTCCCCGTTATTCGCCCTATCATGTCGCTCGAAGAATGGTGCAGCGAAACATTCGATGGGCTAAAGCTCAACTTGCATCCTCGGGCCAAGTACTCGATCAATACACTACCGACACCCGTTGAAAAAGTTCGTCTCTTGATTGGTCCTGAAGGCGGATTATCCAGTGAAGAGATCGACATGACGCAAGACTATCAATTCGAAGAGACGCTACTCGGCCCACGCGTATTACGCACTGAAACTGCGGCTCTGACAGCAATTACCGCCCTGCAAGTTCGCTTCGGCGACCTCGGCTAAACGGAGAACACATAGAATGATCAAACTAGGCATTGTAATGGACCCCATCTCGTCCATTAACATCAAGAAAGACTCAAGCTTTGCTATGATGCTTGAAGCCCAACGCCGCGGCTACGAAATCCATTACATGGAAATGAGCGATCTCCATCTTGATCAAGGTGTGGCGATTGCCGATACCAAAGTGGTTGAGCTCAAAGAAGATCCAAACGGCTGGTATCAATTCAAATCAGAACAAACCATCGAACTGTCTCAACTTGATGCAGTATTAATGCGCAAAGATCCTCCTTTTGATACCGAGTATATATACGCCACCTACATTCTCGAGCGTGCAGAAGAACAAGGTACGTTGATCGTCAACAAGCCGCAAAGTCTGCGTGATTGCAACGAAAAGCTGTTCACGGCATGGTTCCCTGAACTCACTCCAACCACCATAGTAACGCGTAAAGCCGAAAAAATTAAAGCGTTCCGTGAAGAGCATGGTGATGTGATCCTCAAACCACTCGACGGTATGGGCGGTGCCTCTATTTTTCGCGTTAAAGAGAACGATCCTAACGTTTCTGTGATCATCGAAACCTTAACCAATCACGGCCAAAACTACGCGATGGCGCAAACTTTCGTCCCTGATATCAGTAACGGTGATAAGCGTATTCTAGTGGTTGATGGCGAACCTATGCCCTACTGCCTAGCGCGAATTCCAGCGAAAGGCGAAACCCGCGGCAATCTGGCAGCTGGTGGCACAGGTGAAGCGCGACCATTAAGTGAGACAGATAAACAGATCGCTGAGGCTGTAGCGCCTACACTTAAAGAAAAAGGACTCATTTTTGTCGGTCTCGACGTTATTGGTGACAAACTGACAGAAATCAATGTGACCAGCCCAACTTGCATTCGTGAGATTGAGGCCGCATTTGATGTGTCAATTACTGGCAAGTTAATGGACGCCATCGAGCGTCGCTTAAAAGCCAAATAATGATTAGGGCACGTCAATAGTTGCCCTTACTTTGTGCGGGAGTCTGTATGAATTTAACCAATCATTTTTTAGTGGCGATGCCAGGGATGAAAGATCCCTACTTCCAACGTAGCGTTATTTATGTGTGTGAACACAATGAAGAGGGCGCTATGGGTTTGATGATTAACACTCCCATCGATATCACCATCGGTAAAATGTTAGAGAAAGTCGACGTAGAGTCGGCGCATCCTAAATTACTCACCGAGAGCTTAGACAAGCCTGTCTTGAATGGCGGTCCTGTTTCTGAAGATCGTGGGTTTATTCTCCACCAGCCGAAAGATAAGTATGAGTCGAGCATCAAAATGACTGACCAGATATTTGTCACCACCTCAAAGGATATTTTGGGCGTGTTAGGCACAGAAGCAGAGCCCAACCATTACATTGTGGCACTTGGCTATGCAGGGTGGGAACCCGGCCAATTAGAGCTGGAACTGTCAGAAAACTCCTGGCTTACCGTTGAAGCGGATCCCAATGTGATGTTCGACACTCCAATCAATGAGCGTTGGCAAAAAGCGGTACAAATGCTCGGCATTGATGTCGCACAGTTGTCGAGTCAAATTGGTCACGCTTAACCAGCAACCACGTTAACTACAAGAAAGAAAACAATGTCTAGAACAATTATGGCTTTTGACTATGGCACAAAAAGCATCGGTAGTGCCATCGGCCAAGAGATCACAGGGACGGCTTCACCACTGAAAGCATTTAAAGCCAACGATGGCATTCCAAACTGGGATGAAATAGAAAAACAGCTCAAAGAGTGGCAGCCTGATTTAGTCGTAGTCGGCTTACCCACGGACTTACATGGCCGCGATCTTGAGACGATTACGCCGAGGGCAAAGAAGTTTGCCAACCGCCTACATGGTCGCTTTGGCGTGTCGGTAGAGCTACACGATGAGCGCCTCTCTACCACAGAGGCACGTGCTGATCTGTTCGAAATGGGGGGCTATAAGGCGCTCAGCAAAGGTAATGTTGATTGCCAATCTGCAGTAGTCATTTTGGAAAGCTGGTTTGAAGCGCGGTACGGTTAGCGAGCAATGTTTGAAGGGTGGGCATGACTGTCTGCTCTTCTGTTTTGCAATCAATTAAGTCTCGCAGCGCAGCGTTTTTTCATATGGCCTAATCCATATCGATTTTTACATCAGCTAAACTCCCCGACGAAAAACCTGTCCCGCGCTGAGTCTTAATCATCATGCGTAAATCATTGGCCGAGTCGGCGCTGTGCATCGCCTCTTGTTCGTCAATCTTACCCTCGATGATTAGCTGATACAGTGCTTGGTCAAAAGTCTGCATACCACTTTGGCTCGATTTCGCCATCACTGCTTTCAATTCATGCAGATCACCACGACGAATTAAATCGGCCATCCGCGGCGTATTCAGTAACACTTCAAATACACCGTGACGACCTTTCCCTTGGCTATCACGAATCAATTGTTGACCAATAACACCACGTAAATTCATCGACAGATCAAACAAAAACTGCTCTTTTTGCTCTTTGGGCACTAAATGGAGAATACGCTCTAAAGCCTGATTGGCATTATTGGCGTGCAGTGTAGCCAAACAAAGATGGCCAGTTTCGGCAAACATCATTGCATACTGCATGGTTTCACGACTACGGATCTCACCGATCACAATCATATCTGGCGCTTGGCGCAATGAGTTTTTTAGCGCCACCTCATAGCTTTCGGTATCAAGCCCCACTTCCCGCTGCGTCACAATACACTGGTGATGAGGATGAACAAATTCGATCGGATCTTCCACCGTCAAAATGTGGCCGCTGCGATTTGTATTACGGTAGCCCGTCATAGCGGCCATAGTGGTTGACTTACCCGACCCGGTTGCACCCACCACCAACACCAATCCTCGCTTGGTAAGCGCAAGATCCTTGAGCACTTGTGGCAATTTAAGCTGTTCGATCGTTGGAATGGTCGTTTCTATCCGACGAATCACCGCACCAGGCAACTCTCGTTGAAAAAATGCTGAGACTCGGTAACGGCCGTAATCGCGCACGATGGCAAAGTTAGCCTCATGAGTGGTCACGTAGTCATGTTGACGCTGAGCATCCATCATACTATTGAGCAACGCTTCAAGCCGTGTTCGATCGAGAACTTCACCTTCACCGCGCAGTTCACCATCAATACGATACAAAATAGGCGCTCCAACCGTTAAATAGACATCCGAAGCTTTATCATCGTTCATTCGTTGCAGGCAGGTATCAATATCCATCTTCGCCTCTCTTAAAACATGCTCGATTCAATGTCGATTTTTTTCGCTACTTCAGCTTGTTCAACCATACCTTGAGCGACCAACTGTTTGGCATTTTGCTCCATCGTCTGCATACCATGTGCAGCACCCGTTTGGATAACGGAGACCATTTGCGCGACCTTATCTTCACGAATCAGGTTACGAATCGCAGGGGTCGCCATCATGATCTCATGGCAGGCAATCCGACCACCACCAACACGTTTGATTAACTTTTGCGCAATGACCGCTTTAAGGGATTCCGACAGCATTGAACGCACCATCTCTTTGTCGCTGCCTGGAAAGACATCAATAATTCGGTCGATAGTCTTCGCCGCTGAACTAGTATGCAGTGTGCCAAACACCAAGTGACCCGTTTCCGCCGCTGTTAACGCCAAACTGATCGTCTCTTGATCGCGTAACTCACCAACAAGGATTACATCCGGATCTTCACGCAGAGCACTACGCAATGCATTGTTGAAACTGTGCGTGTCTCGGTGAACTTCACGTTGGTTAATCAAACATTTATTGTTGCTATGAACAAATTCAATTGGATCTTCGATGGTGAGGATGTGCTTATTATGATTACGATTGATGTAATCAACCATGGCCGCCAACGTCGTCGACTTACCCGATCCTGTCGGTCCAGTAACCAGCACTAACCCTTTCTCCATGTTGGCAATGCTTTCAAAAATTTGGGGCGTCGCCAGTTGCTCTAAGGTAGGAATATCCGTTGGGATAGTACGAAACACCGCCGCGCAGCCGCGCGATTGGTTGAACGCATTAACGCGAAAGCGTCCGACATCTGGCAGTTCAAAGGAAAAATCAGCCTCAAGGCGTTCTTCAAACTCACGACGTTGAGCATCATTCATAATATCAAACACCAAACGGTGTACATCTGAATGGCTAAAAGGTGGTACGCCAAGCTTGCGAACTTCCCCATCAATCCGCACCATAGGAGATACTCCAGCAGAAAGATGTAGATCTGATGCATTATGCTTTACACTAAAATCCAGTAACTCAGTGATATCCATTTAAAATCCTTAAGTAAAATCTGCTATGACTAGTATTCAACAAAACATTGAACAGATCACCTCACAGATTAAAAGCGCACAACAAAAGTGTGGACGCAGTCTAGACACAGTGCAACTTCTCGCGGTGAGTAAAACGAAACCGGTGGAGGCAATTCTCGAGGCCGCTCAGGCAGGTCAACGCGCCTTTGGTGAGAATTACGTCCAAGAAGGAGCCGATAAAGTAGCTTACTTCAACCAACACCACCCTGAATTAGCATTAGAATGGCACTTTATTGGCCCGATTCAGTCGAATAAATCACGCCATGTGGCGGAAAACTTTGCTTGGGTCCATACCGTGGACCGCGCCAAGATAGTGCAGCGCTTAAATGACCAACGTCCACAAGGGATGCCGCAACTACAGGTGCTTATCCAAGTGAATACCAGCGGTGAGACATCAAAGTCAGGTATCAGTAATAATGACATCTTTCAGCTTGCAGAGTTGATTTCTTCTCTGCCCAACCTCACGTTAAGAGGACTGATGTCGATTCCTGCCAATGTGGGCAACTATCAGTCACAGCTAGCAGCATTCAATCAATTGGCACAGCTAAAACATAAGTTGGCTGAGCGCTTCCCAGAGCACAATATCGATACACTATCGATGGGGATGAGTGGCGATATGCAAGCAGCGATTGAAGCGGGCTCAACCATGGTACGTATTGGTACCGCTATTTTTGGTGCTCGTGACTATTCGAGCGTGAACTAATTGGGTCTGGTGCGAACGAATTGAGCAACAAAACCCCAAGTAATTAAGGATAGAGTCACCCATGGAACACAACAAGATTGCCTTTATCGGTGCAGGAAATATGGTTAGTGCGATTGTATCTGGCCTGGTTTCCGATGGATACCCAGCAGAGCTCATTACTGCCACGGCGCCCTCTGAAACGCGACGTTTGCCGCTTGAGCAGCAGCTTGGTATTAACACCACCAGCGACAATCTAAAGGCTGCACAACAAGCCGATGTGGTGGTTCTATCGGTAAAACCGCAGATGATGGCCGATGTGTGCAAACCGCTGCAAGCTATCGATTTTAGCCATAAACTGGTCATATCAATTGCGGCGGGTATCAACTGCGAACGATTGAATCAGATGCTAAATAGCCAGCTCAATCTGGTGCGCGTGATGCCAAATACTCCTTCTCAACTGGGTTTGGGAATGAGTGGGCTGTTTGCTCCGACGCACGTCGCTGAGCAAGACAAAGCATTTGCAGCACAACTGATGCAAGCGGTAGGAAAAGTATGCTGGGTCGAGCACGAATCAGGGATTAACAATGTGATTGCCGCAGCCGGCAGCGCACCTGCGTATTTCTTCTTATTTATGGAAGCAATGCAAGCTGAAGCGATGGCACAAGGCTTCGATCAACCGACAGCGCGCCAGTTAGTGCAACAAGCCGCGCTTGGCGCAGCGAGTATGGTGGTTGAGAATCCTGAGACTGAATTGTCGACATTGCGTGAAAACGTGACATCTAAAGGCGGAACAACCGCCGAAGCACTAAGAACATTCAACGATCATCAACTTTCGGATATAGTCGCTAAAGCCATGCAAGCTGCAGTGGCACGCGCCGAAGAGATGGAAAAACTATTTTAATTGTCAGAGCATGTTGCTCTAGAAAATAAGGGTCACCTATGAATTCAATGAGTTTTCTGATATCCACCCTGTTTGATCTCTACATCATGGTAGTGATCTTGCGGATCTGGCTACAAGCGGCTCGAGCTGATTTCTACAATCCGTTTTCTCAGTTCATTGTCAAAGTCACACAACCTGTGGTCGCTCCGCTACGCCGCGTGATTCCATCAGTGGGAAGTCTCGATTTGGCGACGGTATTATTCGCTTACGTCTTGTGTGTGCTTAAATTTGTTGCCCTTATTTTGATCGCGTCGGGCGGTTCGGTTTCATTCAGTGCCGACTTTTTGCTCCTCGGTATGCTTTCATTGCTGAAAGCCGCCGGCGGGTTACTATTCTGGGTATTATTGCTGCGCGCAATTTTAAGCTGGGTAAGCCAAGGTCGTAGCCCTGTTGAGTATGTATTCCATCAACTAACAGAACCGATGTTAGCGCCAATTCGTCGCATCATTCCGGCGATGGGCGGTTTTGACCTCAGTGTCCTAGTGCTGTTTATTGTATTGCAGTTTGCCAATTTCTTAATGGGCGATTTGATCGGCCCAGTTTGGCATCAACTATAATGTCTCAAGCGGCTTGGTTTGATGGCGATGACTTAGTACTTCGCCTCTATATTCAACCTAAAGCCAGCCGAGACAAAATTGTTGGTGAGCATGGTGAAGAGCTCAAAGTCGCCATCACCGCACCGCCGGTCGATGGCAAAGCAAATGCTCATTTAAATAAATTCCTCGCCAAGCAATTTAAAGTGGCCAAAGGGTTCATCAACATAGAAAAAGGTCAGCTAGGACGGCATAAACAAGTCAGGATTAGCTCACCAAGTCAGATTCCAGCAGAGATTAAAGCCATCCTATGATGGCTTTTCTTTTGGTATCTTCTATAGCAACACAACACAAGGAAATCCCATGAAACAATGGTTGGTATTATTGCTAGTCACAACGCTAACACTGCCCGCATGGGCAGGCCAATTCAAAACAATTAAAGATGTCGAAGTCCACTACTCAGCGTTCAACTCGACGTTTTTAACCGCCCAAGTTGCCCGTAGCTATCAACTTAAACGCAATGGCTATTCGGCGATTCTGAATATCAGCGTGCTCGATAACTCTCAAGTAGGCAAACCCGCAACCACAGCGACCGTCTCTGGCAGCAGCAAAAATCTCATTGGTCAAACTCGCCAACTGAGTTTTAAAGAAGTCAAAGAAGGTGACGCGATTTACTACCTCGCCGAATTTCCCATCTCTGACGAGGAACGACTGACCTTTGATATCGATGTTAATGCTGGCATTAAAGGCACGGGAAGATTAAAGTTCAGCCAGAAATTTTATGTAGAAGAGTAATGCCGTGCGCATTAGGAGACGAATCCCCATGAGCAAGATTGTTTTAGCCACTGGTAACCAAGGTAAAGTTCGTGAAATGGCCGGCTTATTGGCCGAATTTGGTTTTGATGTCGTGGCGCAGAGCGAGTTCAACATTTCTGAGGCTGCTGAAACTGGCACCACCTTTATCGAGAATGCCATAATCAAAGCACGCCACGCAGCAAAGCAAACGGGCTTACCAGCGATTGCCGATGACTCTGGCCTTGAAGTCGACGCCCTAAATGGCGCACCAGGTATTTACTCGGCGCGCTATGCAGGAGAAAACGCGAGCGATCAACAAAACCTCAATAAGTTGCTTGCAGCAATGCAAGATATACCTGAAGAGAAACGCACTGCGCGTTTTCACTGCGTATTGGTTCTAATGCGCCACGAAAATGACCCAACACCGATTGTGTGTCATGGTCAATGGCAAGGCCGTATACTTACTCAAGCACACGGCGAAAATGGCTTTGGCTATGATCCTGTGTTTTATGTTCCTGAAGAGAACTGCGCTTCTGCCGAGCTCGAACCTGCGCGTAAAAAGCAGCTATCACACCGTGGTAAAGCGCTACAACAGTTGTTTTCGATCCTGGCCGAGCAACAATAATGGGCCAGCTAACTCCCCCTGATTTGAGCCTTTATGTACACATCCCGTGGTGTGTACAAAAGTGCCCCTATTGTGATTTCAACTCACACGAGCTCAAAGCGGAGATTCCAGAACAAGCCTACATCGCTGCGTTACTGCAAGATTTAGATAATGACATTGAACGCTACCAATTAAATGCGAATCCGCGCCCACTGCACTCCATTTTTATTGGTGGCGGAACGCCAAGCCTTATCTCGGCTCAAGGTATTAAAGATCTGCTACAAGGCATTGAGCTGCGCATCCCGTTCAAGCCCGCAATTGAAATCACCATGGAAGCCAACCCTGGCACCATCGAAGCGGAGCGTTTTGCAGGGTATCGCCGCGCTGGAGTGACACGCATCTCTATCGGTGTACAGAGCTTCGAGCAACAAAAGCTTATCAGACTAGGTCGGATTCACGGTCAGGAAGAAGCCGTCAATGCGGCCAAATTAGCCCATCAAATTGGCTTAAACAGCTTTAACCTCGATCTTATGCACGGTTTACCGGATCAATCGGTTGAACAAGCGCTAGGCGATTTAGACCAAGCCATTGCACTCAATCCTCCGCACCTCTCTTGGTATCAGTTAACCATTGAGCCTAATACCCTGTTTTATTACAAGCAGCCAATTTTGCCTGATGATGACGACTTATGGGATATTTTTGCACAAGGGCATCAAAAACTGACGGCGGCTGGTTATGTCCAATATGAGATATCCGGCTACAGCAAACCCGGTTATCAATGTCAGCATAATCTCAACTATTGGCGCTTTGGTGACTACCTAGGCATTGGTTGCGGGTCACACGGAAAGCTGAGTTTCTCTGATGGGCGCATTATACGAACCACTAAAATCAAGCACCCTAGAGGCTACCTCGCAGCGTTTGATAATATGGTCAAGCCCTACCTAAATAGTGAGGTAGAGGTTGCGGCGCAAGATAGGCCTTTCGAGTTCTTTATGAACCGCTTTCGCCTGATAGAAGCCTGCCCAAAACAAGATTTCATTGACACGACTGGGCTTGAATTTAGCTCGATTGAGCCGACCATTAACTGGGCAATTGAGATGGGGTACCTCAATCAAACCCAGACACACTGGCAAATTAGCGAGAAAGGTAAACTGTTTTTAAACGACTTGCTCGAAGCCTTTATGGCGGAAGAAGAATAAGATCAGAGTGATGAGATAATAACGCTGCGCAAGCATCTGCGCAGCCTTCTCTTCAGGCTAAAATATCGAGCGGCCGATACGCTCGGACAATAGCTCTAACGCTTTGGTACCCGCCAATGAGTTGCCTGATGGGTCAAGCTCTGGCGACCAAACCGCGATAGTCATTTCACCCGGAACGATGGCAATAATACCGCCACCGACGCCTGACTTACCCGGCATGCCGACACGATATGCAAACTCACCAGCACCATCATACAAGCCACATGTCGCGAGCAAGGCATTAAGCTGCTTAGTTTGCGTTGCGGTAATCACCGCTTTACCCGTTTGTACCGATGTTCCTTTGTTGGCCAAGTAACTAAAGGTTTTTGCCAGATCAACACAGCTCATTTTCAGCGAGCAGGCATGAAAGTAATTATTCAACACCGGGATAACTTCATTTTCAAAATTACCAAACGAGCGCATCAAATAGGCAATCGCCGCGTTACGATCACTGTGCATCATTTCTGAGGCGGCAACGGTTTTGTCGTAGCAAATATGGGTATCACCAGAAAGCTGGCGCACAAACTCTAGCAGACGCTGACGCGGCGCAGAAAGGCGACTATTGAGTAAGTCAGCCACCACAATTGCCCCGGCGTTAATAAATGGATTGCGCGGGATGCCTTGTTCCATCTCAAGCTGAATTAATGAGTTAAACGCTTGACCAGAGGGCTCTTTCCCCACTCTCGACCAGATCTCTTCCGGCTTATACAAGCCCAAGGCAAGAGTGAGGCTGAGCGCTTTCGAGATCGACTGAATAGAAAATGCTTCATTAGCATCGCCCGCTTGTATCACTTGGCCTTGGTTGGTAAACACCGCGATAGCGAGTTTATGCGCCGGCACTTTCGCCAAAGCAGGAATATAATTAGCCACTTTCCCGTGGCCAATTAACGGCCGTACTTCGTTGAGAATATCAGCAAGAATTTCTGGTGTTGGTTTCATCATCAACCTTAAAAATCAATTAGTTATTATTATTTTCTTCTAGGGTCAAAAAAACCAACATCAAGTGTTGGCTTTCGCAATCATCATTTAAAGCGCTAAGTTACTGCAAACACAGCAGCGCGGCTACGGCTACCACAAGCGTCGTTTATTTTACGCGCTTGTATTTGATATCCCAAACACCGTGACCTAAACGATGCCCGCGAGCTTCGAATTTCGTCAGTGGGCGCTCTTCAGGGCGAGGGACAAAGTCACCGTCTGGCGCAATATTCTCGAAGTCTGGCGCTTGGTTCATCACTTCAATCATGTGCTCAGCGTAATTTTCCCAATCGGTCGCCATATGGAAAATGCCTTCACCAACAATGAGCTTTTGACGCACCATTTCGGCAAAATCGAGCTGAACAATACGGCGCTTGTGGTGACGTTTTTTGTGCCAAGGGTCTGGGAAAAACAGCTGCAGCGTTGCAAGACTGCTGTCTGGAATCATGTGAGCAAACACTTCAACCGCATCGTGACACATCACGCGTAAATTCGTCACGCCGGCTTCACGAGCGTCAGAAAGGCACGCACCCACACCTGGGCTGTGGACCTCAATACCCAAGAAGTTTTTCTCTGGCGCATTCTTCGCCATTTCAACCAATGATGCGCCCATACCGAAACCAATTTCAAGTACCACGGGATTGTCGTTACCAAACACTTGTTGCCAATCAAGCAGCGTGTCTTGGTAATCAATTCCCATTGTCGGCCAACATTCATTCATCGCATTTTCCTGACCTTTGGTCAGACGACCTTCGCGTCGAACAAAACTGCGAATTTTGCGTATCAGTTTACCGTCTTCGTTGTATTCGTTAGTGGTCACTTCACTCATGATTTTGCCTGTTTAAAAATTGGTCTCGCCTGAAAGGGATTGTGATTATCCAAAGAATCGTCATTGGTGCAAGTATTTTAGCGCAATTCGCCGCTTATTAGCCTTGGCTTGCAAACTTTATGACGTTTATCCTTACTGTTTATCGGTTGTACTTTACCCAATATTTGTGGTGCAATTTTATCTGATTAAAAATATAAAATGTTGAGCAGACCGTGACTCCTTTCGCTAACGCCATTTTACAGTGGTATAAAAATTATGGGCGTAAAAGCCTACCGTGGCAGCATAATAAGACCGCTTATAGTGTATGGCTGTCGGAAATTATGCTGCAGCAGACTCAAGTGACGACGGTTATCCCGTACTATCAACGATTTCTTGAACGCTTCCCAACCGTGGTCGATCTCGCCAATGCAGAGCAAGACGAAGTGTTGCATTTGTGGACCGGGCTCGGCTATTACGCTCGGGCGCGTAACCTGCACAAAGCCGCCAAGACCGTTGCAGAGCAATATCACGGCGAGTTTCCACTCGATATCGAGCAGATGAATGCTTTACCGGGTATTGGTCGTTCAACAGCGGCGGCGATTCTGTCATCGGTCTATAAACAGCCACACGCTATTTTAGATGGCAATGTCAAACGTACCCTCGCGCGCTGCTTTGCCGTAGAAGGTTGGCCAGGACAGAAGAAAGTAGAAAGTCAACTCTGGCAACACGCAGAAAACCATACGCCTCAGGTCGATGTCGATAAATATAACCAAGCCATGATGGATATGGGCGCCATGGTCTGTACGCGCAGCAAACCTAAATGTACCTTATGTCCGGTAGTAACGTTATGCCAAGCGAATAAACAAGGCAATCCATTAGATTATCCGGGGAAAAAGCCCAAAAAAGACAAACCGATTAAAGAGACTTGGTTTGCTATGCTGCACTACAATGGCTACGTTTGGCTTGAACAAAGACCGCAAACCGGAATTTGGGGTGGACTGTTTTGCTTTCCTGAAAATCAGCACGCTGATTTGTCTCATCCTCTCGAAATGCGTGGCGTCACCTCTGCAACGATCAAGCGTCAAACACAACTGATCGCCTTTCGCCACACTTTCAGTCACTACCACCTCGATATCACACCTATTTTGCTAGACCTATCAAAGCAACCCGATGTGGTAATGGAAGCAAGCAAAGGTCTTTGGTATAACTTATCTCAACCAGAAGAGATCGGTTTGGCTGCACCAGTAAAACAACTGCTGCAAAGCCTACCCCATGAACTTCACCGTTAATTATTTTAAGGAATCGTTATGAGCCGCACTGTATTTTGTACCCGACTACAAAAAGAAGCCGAAGGTCTCGACTTTCAGCTCTACCCAGGTGAGCTAGGAAAACGTATTTTTGACAACATTTCTAAACCAGCATGGGCTGAGTGGCAACACAAACAGACTATGCTGATCAATGAAAAGAAACTGAATATGATGGATCCTGAGCACCGTAAGTTGATCGAAACCGAAATGGTCAACTTCCTATTCGAAGGCAAAGACGTTCATATCGAAGGCTATACACCACCTAGCGAGTAAGGTTAGGTCCAAGAGAAGCACAACCGAAATGACATCATTGTCCGCAGTGATGTCATTTTTTTAGGAAACCTATGAGAAAGTTAACGTACCTGTTGGTGGCGTTTGCTCTGACTGGCTGCAGTCGTGAGTTTATTGAAAACATTTATCGCGTTGATTACGAACCTACCAATCGCTTTGCCAAAAATTTGGCTCAATTGCCTGGCCAGTTTGAAAAAGACACCGCCGCTCTTGATTCATTAATCGGTAGCTTTTCTGGCAATATTGAGAAGCGATGGGGGCGAAATGAGATCAAATTTGCCGGTAAAAGCAATTACGTCAAATACATCGATAACTATCTTAGCCGATCTGAGGTTAACTTCGACAAGGGCTTGATCACGATTGAGACGGTCTCTTCCACCGATCCCAAAGCACATCTGAAAAACGCCATAATCACAACGTTACTCACTCCAGACGATCCTGCTAATGTCGATTTATTCTCGTCGAAAGAGATTACTTTAGAAGGTCAACCTTTTCTCTATCGTCAAGTTGTCGACCAAGATAACAAGGCAATTCAATGGTCATGGCGCGCTAACCGCTTTGCAGACTATCTGATTGCCAACAAACTCAAAGTGAAAGATGTCGACTTCAAGAAAGCCTACTATGTCGAAATTCCTATGGTGGCCGAACAATTCGAAATTCGTAGTTACCAATACGCCGACATCGTTCAACGTGCATCAAAGAAATATGGCATACCAGAAGATTTGATCTATGCGATCATTAAAACCGAGAGCAGTTTCAACCCCTACGCCGTCAGCTGGGCCAATGCCTATGGACTGATGCAAGTTGTACCGAAAACCGCTGGGCGTGATGTTTTCGAGTTAGTAAAGAAGAAACCTGGACAGCCAAGTCCTGAATATCTGTTCAATCCAGAGAATAATATTGATACTGGCACCGCTTATTTTTACATCCTGAAAAATCGGTACCTTAAGGAGGTCCGTCATCCAATGTCACTGGAGTACAGTATGATTTCCGCCTACAACGGCGGCACTGGTGGAGTACTGAATACGTTTAACCGTAGTGACCGTAAACGTGCCATGCGCGATCTTAACTCACTACAGCCGAATCAGGTTTATTGGGCGTTAACCCAAAAGCATCCGAATGCAGAAGCGCGCCGTTACTTACAAAAAGTGACCAAGTTCAAAAAAGATTTCAATTCAAGTAAGTAATAACTGCCTATTTTGATTAAATAATCAGCACTTAGCCGTTTTTTTTGAATTTTTTCTAAAAACAAGTTGACGGCAAAGAGGAAAATCCGTTTAATAGCGCTCCGTTGCCCGGATAGCTCAGTCGGTAGAGCAGAGGATTGAAAATCCTCGTGTCGGTGGTTCGATTCCGCCTCCGGGCACCACAATTTAATTGTTGGTGTCTTTAGATAGCAACAAAATAAGCAAAGAATATTAGTGTGCCGACTTAGCTCAGTAGGTAGAGCAACTGACTTGTAATCAGTAGGTCACCAGTTCGACTCCGGTAGTCGGCACCATTCTTTTGCCTCGATAGCTCAGTCGGTAGAGCAGAGGATTGAAAATCCTCGTGTCGGTGGTTCGATT
>NZ_NIVQ01000039.1 GCF_002811245.1 Vibrio salilacus
CTAAATGTGATCGTCAAATCGATCATTGATTTGATTAAAAAATGTTCGCGATCTCGCCCTGGACTTCGAACAGGCAATAAGTGACCTTTGGGCTTTGGCGTTGGTCAGTAATCGTTTGAAAATATTCTTTGAAGTGGTCAATGTGCATGATGCCCTCCCGAAAAAGGGAGTATATGATCACAGCTAAATGTGATCGTCAAATTGATCATGAGTTTGATTAAAAACGTTCGCGATCTCGCCCTGCCTAAAACGACTTTAGAATCTCCGAACGAAAACCTGAAATATCTATTATAATGCCGTGCTCTTGAGCCCAGTCATCGAGTTCTCTTTGAGCGCTTTCCAAGCTATTTAAAGTCAGAGTGTTGTCGTCTAATTGCCAAAGCTGGCGAGATCCTTCATAGCTAAACTGAAGGGCTAACATCGCATCGGCATTACCCGCTTTTGCCGCAGCTTTAAGCACTCTGTTCTTACGATAAATTAAGTTCAGCGCCTGTTTGAGATCCCAAACATACGATACTTCACGCATTTTCGGATGTGTTTTTAACTTAACTAACGTCGCCACCAGTCCTATTGCGCTTACCACGACACCGAGTAGGTTCCAATGAAAGTGAGAACCAGATTCTGATGGAAAAACATAAATTAGCGCTTGAGAGATTGCCAGACTAGATACCGCAAAAACAGCGATACACGATACAATGACGACATTCAAACGTGAACGGTATAACTGCTTGTCGATTTTTTGTAATTTCATCAATAATCCATTGCTATGAGTTGATTAACATTACTCAACTGGTTTTAAAGTGCTTTCGATTATACCTTTAGCCACAGATCAAATAAGAGCTAATTGGTTACAAAGAGTGTGATATGAGAAATCAGCGAAGGTGAAGATTGCCAGAGTGTTACTCAATTTCATCTTATACATCTTAATCGAGAAGCATAAAAGAGGCCTTGTCGCTATGCAACAAGGCCTCAAAGAAGAAGTTAGTCATGCTTAACTTACAAGCATAAGTCACTTGGTCTCATTTTAAAATATTTTAGTATTAGTAACTTAAAGCAATTCTACCGACTGTTGGGCAATAACGTATTCTTCATTAGTCGGGATAACTAACGCTACCGCGTTGAGCATCTCAGATTTTGCGATGACCCCCGCAGCGCCAAAGCGTGCAGCTTCATTACCTGCCTCATCTTCAACGAAACCAAGCAGTTTAAGGTTGTTTAAGATCTCGCGGCGAATTGGCAGTGCATTCTCACCGATACCACCGGTAAAAATGATGCCATCTAACGAATCTAATGCCGCAAGATAGGAAGCGACGTATTTGGCGACACGGTAAGTAAATACCTGAAACGCCAGCGTCGCCCCTTCGTGGCCCTGCTCCATCGCATCTAGAATACCGCGAGCATCACTTGTTAAACCAGACACACCTAAGAAACCAGACTCTTTATTGAGCGAGTTAAACACCTTCTCCTGAGACCAGCCTTTCTTAAGAAGGTACTCAATGATACCAGGGTCTAAGTCGCCACAACGTGTACCCATCATTAAGCCAGACAACGGAGTGAAGCCCATCGAGGTATCGATACTCTGGCCGTCTTTAATTGCACAAACCGACGCGCCATTACCAAGGTGGACAGAGATAAAGCTCGATTTTTCTACTGGCTTATTGATCATTTTTGCTGCTTCACGGCTAACAAAATAGTGGCTTGTACCGTGGAAACCGTAACGACGTACTCCTAGCTCAGTGTACAGCTCTTGTGCAATCGCACCAGTAAAAGCTTTTTTCGGCATGGTCTGATGGAAAGCGGTATCGAACACAGCAAATTGTGGTAGTGATGGGAAAGCCTGCATAGCGGCTTTAATACCTTTAGCACCGGCTGGGTTGTGCAGCGGCGCTAGATCAGAAAGACTCTCGATTTCAGCCAAGACTTCGCTATCAATACGAACGGTGGAAGTGAATTTTTCTCCACCATGAACGATGCGGTGACCTACGGCAACAATATCTTGGGTCAAATCTAACGTCGCTATTAAATCGACGATCCGATTAATGGCGTGCTGATGATGATTGTCCGGGGCGTTTATTGCCTGCTCGGTTTTCTCGCCTTGGTATTTCCAGCTAATGACCGCTTCGGGCAAACCAAAGCATTCACCTAAGCCGCTCACAATTGCTTCTCCTGATTGTGAATCGATGACTGCAAATTTTAACGATGAGCTACCAGAGTTGATAACCAGCACAAACGCGTTCGACATGGGTATGTTCCTGTTTCAGACGACAATGTTTTGAAGCTAATGCTTCTGTTGTTTTGTTGATACCATTATTCAATATTTTTTGAATGTTTCAACTTTTATTAGAACATTTAAACAAATCAAGCAAACTTTTGTTGATCTAACGCAAACGAAGATTTAGTTCAACCCGTGAAATTAATCACAGTGTTAACAGTCGTTGTTGATGCATTGATTACAACGCCGTTGTACTTATCGGAAAATGGCCAATCGGTCGTCGTTACTACCTAGATAGAAACCTAAACCTATCTGTACAAAATGGACATTTAGCCACCAGCACTCTCCTATAGCCAATGGGGAGGCTTTTGTTACGTCACTTAAAAACATTGTCATTGTTTTTCGTTATATCTATCGATATTCTAATTATCGATTAGAGAAACCGTGACAGAGTCCGAAGCCATGAATATTGGTGAGATTGCAAAATTAACCGGGTTATCGAGTAAGTCGATTCGTCTATATGAAGAAAAAAAAATCATCACTTTCCCGCAACGCACCGAGTCGGGCTATCGAGTTTACACACAACAACATGTGGTTGAACTCAAGCTGGTATCGCGTGCTAAAAGTGCAGGTTTCTCATTAATTGAATGTAAAGAGTTGGTTCAACTCGCTCAGAACCACAATCGAAAAAGTAGCGAAGTGAAAGCCAAAGCAAAAGAAAAACTGCGTGAAGTTGAACACAAAATTGCTCAGCTTAAAGAGATAGAAACCCAACTTAAATGCTGGGTTTCTGCATGCCCGGGGGATTCTGGTAGTCAATGCCCCATCATTGAAGAACTGACTAAATGAAGCGCTTAGAAAAAGTCGATAGACGCTCGACCGTTGCCTTTCTTTTTGTTTAAAGAACTTGTCGATTCTTCATCGCTAGCCACATTGTTCGGATCGTGTTTGGCTGGTTGTGTTTCTACATGTTTAGTTGGCTGTGTTTCTACAGAAGTTGAAGTTTGAGTTTTATTGCTCGTCTCACTCACTGGTACGTCACAAACAACAACATAGTATTCCTGATTGAACTCGAAAAAATCCCCATCATAAAGTTTACGACGCTTACGTGTTTCAAGCTCGCCGTTCACCGCCACGTATCCTTCCGCAATAAGATGCTTTGCTTCACCACCACCACCGACTAAATTGGCAATTTTAAACACTTTGTACAATTCAATAGGTTGAGATGATACTTCGATCCCGATCGCTTCGATCTCAATCTCTTCGCCTTGTTGATGGTCTTCAGACATAAGTTACCCTAAATGAAATGTTCACAAAAACGTGAGTCTAATCTCTTAAGTGTGATTAATAAACTAAAGTTAACAATAAAAGTAGAAAAAACGCTGAGGAACGGTATGTCAAAATGGAGCCTTTTGTTGGTATGGTCTATTTCTATGCTCGATAGTGCCTTTGCCTATAACCCCAAGGTCAATGTCACCATATATGGTGATGATGCTTACCCACCCTACAGTTATGTTCAAAAAGAGAAAATTAAAGGCATTTATGTCGACATTCTTTCCGCAGCATTTACTCGTATGCCAGATTATTCTGTCACTATCGAACCTCTTCCATGGAAACGAGGCCTGAAAATGCTAGAAGTCGGAGAAGGGTTTGCACTTTTTCCACCCTACTATTATTCAGACCAACGCCCATACATTTCTCCTTATTCCGAGCCCATTTTAAAAGAAGAAGTAGTGGTTATGTGTCGCCCTGAAACTATTACTAACAGACGCACAGAGAACTGGCCTGCTGACTACCATGATTTGACTATTGGCGTGAACGAAGCGTACGCACTTGGAGGTAATGCATTCTGGCAAGCGATTGCACAAGGCAATATCTTGCTCAAAGAAGCAAAGAGTAATCGAGCAAGTATGACGAACTTATATAAACATCGTATCGATTGCTATATGAATGATCGCCTCTCGATTCTTTGGGAGCTAAAATTGATGAAAGACGAAGGTATCATAGAGCAAGATTGGACACCCGTGATTGCTACATCGGTTAGCAGCGAACATGGTTACTTAGGTTACACCCATGACCCAAACAATCGCTTTCACTTCAAAGAGGATTTTGTTCTCCGCTTTAATCAAGCACTAAAAGCAATTAAAGCTGACGGCACGATGGACAACATTTTGGATGCGTATCGCCAAGCTTACAGGTAGCTACTACATTCATGTCGCAGTCAATTAACCGTATTACTCCTAACCCAAAGGTCGAGCGAATCGATCACATCGATGTCCCTCAAGTCGCACCCACGGGCTTATCTAACGAACAAAAACTGGCCATGGATATTAAATTTAATGCTTTGAAAAAGCATCGTGTCTCACTATTAAGATACATTCATTCCAAGCATAATTCCGGTTGACTAATTGGCTCAATTTGTAGAAAATTCGCGCAAATTATTCAAAGCTGTTCTATTGCTACGCGCAATATTTTTGAGTGTTTCGATGCCCGCGTTTCTTAATCAAGGGCTTCTTAATCAAGGATAGATACAAACACTCCTCTCGTTAAACCGAGAGTTATGGACATGGAATAAACACCAATCTATGTTTACGGAGAAAAATGTGTCTAAATCCCTACTAACTGCTGTTGTTGCAGCGACCTTATTGTTTACACCTGCAAGCTTTGCCTATGATAGGCCAACGACATGGTACGAAACTACCGATATCAGTATGCCATCAAACACGACCAGCGCGAGCCTTAATAATGGTCTACGATACGTAATTTTACCCACCAGCCGCTCATCTGACGAAGTGTCTATCCGTATTCGTATCGGCTCTGGCGTGGATCAAGAGCCTCAGCTTCAGCCAGTCGCTCGTGCTCTGGCGATTAATACCGTAGCTGGTACTGATTGGCACGCGATCACTGACTCCAATCAAACAGTATTCAGTATTGATTTACTCCACGCAACTTTCTCTCAAATTGAACAAAGTATGACCGCGATAAAAAACGGTCTTACGAACAAATCAACCGTACTCGATAGCCAAGAATTACTGAAACGTGCTCAATCTGTGCTGACAGACAACAGCCAAGTTGCTGACGATATGCTAACAGCACGAAAAACAACACGTGCATTTGATGTACAAAGTGCCGATGCACTAGATACCGATGCTCTAAGTCGTTACCAAACTCGTTACTACCAGCCGAATAACATCAGCGTGGTAATTACTGGTGGTATTAAAAATCGCGAGATTATTCAGCTTATGACTAAACAGTTTGCAAGCTGGCAGCCTAACCACAATGTGAAGCCGATTAACTTAGCCGAACAAACAAGTGCCATTACACAAGTGCAAGAGTTCATTACGGATGATTCTCTCGCATTACTGACGATTAAGCCTTTAGGCTCCGGCGCAGATAGTAAACAACAGCGTAAAGACATACTTACGGCATTACTTGCTAATAAGTTAATTGAACAACGCATTGCCAAAGCACTCGAACAAGAGCAATCAACGGCAAGCGTCAACGTTGATCATGAACGTCTATTTAGCCAACAACTTGTCAGCCAAATTCGAGTGACTGGTCTTGCTGCAGGTGAAGCTGACAAAGCGCAACAGCTCGTCAAAAACGAAATTCGCCGCGCTGTTGCCGCAGGCTTTACCCAAACAGAATATGAAATGATCGTCAGTCAGGTACGTGAACAACTGCAAGGAAAAACTCGTCTAAATAATAGCCATTACTCTCGCGACCAAGCTGAGCGTATTGTCGCCGCCATCAATCAAGGAATGGTTTACACTGACCCATCGTACGATTTAGATTTGCTTAATTTCCATGTTGCCCACATGAATGAATTTGACATCAGTGACGTCTTTGAACAACTATGGGCCGAAGACAAAGTACGCCAGCTTTAAGCCAGAAAAGTCACTCAAATGAGTGACTTTTTTATTCCACTGTAGAGAGCTCAACTAATTGACGGGTATAGGGATGAGAAGGTGAATGGAATAGCGCTAAGGTATCGCCTTGATCCACCACCTCGCCTTGCTTCATAACCATTGTATAATGGCACAAAGATTTAACGACGTTCAGATCGTGGCTTATAAAGAGGTAAGTTAGCTGGTATTTTTGCTGTAAATGCTTGAGTAATTCCAACACCTGTACCTGTACTGTTCTATCGAGTGATGACGTTGGTTCATCGAGCAAAATAAACTCTGGCTTCAGAATTAATGCCCGAGCGATCGCAATACGTTGACGCTGACCCCCAGAAAATTCGTTTGGGTAACGATGACGCGTCTCTGGCTCAAGACCGACTTCTCGCATCACCGTGCAAATTTTGTTGTCTATTTCAGAGTCCGAAAGCGTTTGATGAACACGTAAACCTTCACCGATGACTTCGGCAACGGACATGCGTGGATTAAGCGCAGAAAAAGGATCTTGAAATACCACCTGCATTTTGCTGCGAAAAGGCAGCATCGCTTTCCTATCCAACCCTTGTAGCTCACTCGATTGATAAGCAATTGAACCTTCTGAATTAACCAATCGAAGAATCGCCATACCAGTCGTCGATTTTCCTGAGCCACTCTCACCAACTAAACCAATCGAATGACCCCGTTTTAACTCAAAGTTCATATTGGTCACGGCCTTGATGTGAGAGACAACACGTTTGAAGATTCCCCCAGTGATTGGGAACCAGACTCTGAGGTGAGACACACTGAGCAAGATTGACGGCTGACACGTCACTTCAACGGGCAAGCCTTTAGGGTCAGAATTAATCAATTGCTGAGTATAAGGGTGGCTAGGGGCAGAAAAAATCTGCTGACACTCGCCGGTTTCAAGCAACTGACCATGTTGCATTACGGCCACTCTATCGGCAATTCGTTTGACGATACTTAAATCGTGAGTAATAAACAACATCGCCATTCCAAGCTCTTGTTGTAGCTGTTTGAGTAAATCAAGAATTTGCGCTTGAACCGACACATCAAGGGCGGTGGTTGGCTCGTCGGCAATCAATAATTCGGGCTCATTTATCAGCGCCATCGCTATCATCACCCGCTGCCTTTCTCCCCCTGATAACTCATGTGGATACGATGCGACTTTGTATTCTGGGTTACGAATACCCACTTTATTGAGCCATTCCACTGCATGTGTTTCGGCGGCTTTTTGGCGCATACCACGGTGGATCGCTAGTGTTTCAACGAGTTGTTTACCAATTTTATGTAGCGGATTTAACGACACCATGGGTTCTTGAAAAATCATACCTATTCTATCACCGCGAATGCCTCTGAGTTGGCGTTCTGAACATGACAAAATGTCCTGACCATCAAACTCAATGCGCCCATTAAGGTAATACGCCGAGCCTTTAGGTAGCAATCTTAAAATCGAATTGGCGGTGACTGACTTGCCGGATCCACTTTCGCCGACTAGGGCCAAAGTTTCACCGCGATTGATCGTCAATGAAACGTTGTCTGTGACTTTCTCAATGTTGGTTTTGCGACCAAAACCAACACTCAGATTATTAATGGTCAATATAGGCTGGTTCATGATTACTTTCCTTGATGATGGGGGTCAAATGCATCACGAACCGCTTCACCAATAAAAACCAGTAAAGTCAGCATAATTGATAACACAATGAAGGCTGAAAAACCCAACCAAGGTGCCTGTAAATTAGCTTTACCTTGGGCCAATAACTCGCCTAAGGATGGCGAACCGGCGGGTAAACCAAAGCCTAAAAAATCAAGTGAAGTTAAGGTGGTGACCGAGCCGGAAAGAATAAACGGCATCATAGTTAATGAGGCAACCATCGCGTTGGGCAGCATATGTCTTAACATAATTCGATTGTCGGAGACCCCCATCGCTTGCGCAGCTCGAACATAATCAAAGTTGCGGCAGCGCAAAAACTCTGCTCGTACAATCCCGACCAAACTCATCCAACTAAAAGCCACCATGATCCCAAGTAACCACCAGAAATTTGGCTCAACAAAACTAGATAAAATAATCAGTAGGAATAGAGTCGGCATCCCAGACCACACCTCGATAAAGCGTTGTCCAAACAGATCAAACCATCCACCATAATACCCTTGGGTTGCCCCAACAATCACACCAATCACACTTGAAACAAGAGTAAGAATAAAACCAAACAACACCGAGATACGAAAACCATAGATAACCCGAGCGAGCACGTCGCGTCCTTTGTCATCCGTACCAAGCCAATTGACACTGTCCGGCGCGGAAGGAACCGCCCCCTGAATATTGAAATTTATTGTATCGTAACTAAATGGAATGAGCGGCCAAACGATGGAACCTTTTGCTTCAATCAGTTCGACGACATAAGGGTCAGTGTAGTCTGCTTCTGTTTCGAACTCGCCGCCAAAACGTGTCTCGGTGTACTGAGTTGCAATCGGGAAAAACCATTGGTTATCGAAGTGAATAAGTAATGGTTTATCATTGGCAATCACTTCAGCAAATAGACTGACAACAAACAGCAGTGAGAACATCCACAAAGACCAAAAACCGCGTTTATTGGCCTTAAACCTTAACCATCGGGCTTCATTCAGCGGATTACGGAGTGTTTTTCTCAACAACATCAACGTGCCTCAAAATCGATTCTTGGGTCCACCCAGGTATAGGTAAGATCGGAAATGATACTCAAAACAAGCCCAAGTAACGTCATAATATAAAGCGAGCTAAATACCACGGGATAATCTCTTTGAATCGTTGACTCAAAACCAAGCAAGCCTATTCCCTCTAACGAAAACATCACTTCAATCAGCATTGAGCCAGTAAAAAAGATACTAATAAAGGCGGCAGGAAAGCCGGCAATAATAATGAGCATGGCGTTACGAAAGACATGTTGGTACAAAATGTCGCGTTCATGGAGCCCTTTTGCTCGCGCTGTTACCACATATTGTTTATTAATTTCATCCAAAAATGAGTTTTTCGTCAACATACTTAATGTCGCAAACCCTCCAATCACCATCGCGAAAATAGGCAAGGCTAAGTGCCAAAAGTAATCAATGATCTGTTGGTGCCACGTTAACTGGTCAAAGTTGCTCGACACTAAACCGCGCAGCGGAAACCAACTGAAATAATTGCCACTTGCAAACAAGATGATCAAAATGATTGCAAACAAAAAACCCGGGATCGCATAGCCGACAATCACTACCGCACTTGACCAAATGTCAAAACGACTGCCGTGATGAATCGCTTTAAGAATGCCAAGTGGTATAGATATCAAGTAAATGATTAACGTGCTCCACAAACCTAAAGAAATTGAGACTGGCAACCTGTCTATAATCAGATCGATAACATTGCCGCCTTTAAACAAGCTCTCGCCAAAGTTAAAAGTCGCGTAGTTCTTCAGCATGTCGAAATAGCGCTCATGCAAAGGCTTATCAAAGCCAAACTGGATCTTTATTGCCTCAACGACTTCAGGATCAAGTCCTCGAGAGCCTTTATATCCGCTTGCTTGAGTTTCATCGCTGACACTCAAATCGACTTCATTACCGCCACCAGCAAAGCGTTCCATAATTCCCGAGCTATGGCCTTCAAGTTGAGCGATTGCCTGCTCAACCGGTCCACCTGGTGCAATCTGAATGATAAAAAAGTTAATCGTGATGATCGCCCACAAAGTCGGGATCACCAATAACAAGCGTCGAAATATATAGGCAGCCATTGAGGTTCCTTTCTAGCGGCGTTTTTCAGGCAGTAACTGGGCTTTTTGCTCAGAAATCCACCAAGTATCAGTGCCTAAATCGTACTTAGGTAATATAGCTGGACGTTCGAATTTATCCCACATAGCCACCCGATACTGGCCTACGTACCATTGTGGAATAATATAAAAATTCCATTGCAACACGCGATCTAATGCACGGCCGAGCGAGATAAGCGCTTGAGGATCTTTTTGGTGCTTTGATATTGCCATAGTCAAATGATCGACCACAGGATCGGTAACGCCTGCGGTGTTATAGGTAGAGTCAAGGTAATTTGAATTCCAAACAATCATCAAATTTGGGCTTGGGTAAGCATTGGCAGAATAGGCTGACGACACCATATCAAAATCACGATCTCGTAAGCGCTTAATGTACTGAGTGGTGTCTACTGTGCGGATCTTCATCTCAATCCCCATTCGGGCAAAGTTCTTTTGTAATGGGATAGCGATACGTTCCGTTGTTGGGCTGTAGATAAGCAGCTCAAAAGAGAGGGGTTCTCCCGTCTTAGTGTTGGTCATCTGTTTGTTTTTCAGCTCCCAACCCGCTTGCTTAAGTAACTTAAACGCCACTCGCATTTGACTACGAATACGACCAGAGCCATCGGTTACCGGAGGTTGAAACTCTTCACTAAACACACGTGGTGCAAGCTGCGCTTTGAAGGGTTCGAGTATGGCGAGCTCGTCAACTGAAGGAGTTCCTTTCGCTTCATACTCGGTATTTTGAAAGTAGCTTCGTGTTCGCGAGTACTGGCCATAGAACATATTGCTGTTCATCCATTCAAAATCCATTGCGTACGTTAACGCTTCGCGCACTTGAGGATTGCTGAATATATCTCGCTTAGTATTAAAGACAAACGCTTGGGTGCTTTCCGGCTTTTGATGTGGGATTTCTTGTTTGACGATATAGCCTTTATCGAAATTACTACCTGTGTATGAATTTGCCCAAAATTTAGCTGAGTTTTCAAGCCTAAAATCAAATTCCCCGGCTTTAAAGGCTTCAAGCATGACAGTGTCATCGCGATAGTAGTCGTACTGTTTTTGCTTAAAATTGTTACGCCCAACGTTAACTGGCAAATTTGCAGCCCAGTAATCATCAGCCAAACTGTAGGTCACACTTTGACCTGGTTTATAATCTGTAACTTGGTATGCCGCACTGCCTATTGGTGGTGTAGATAAAGGCTCTGACAGGCTTTTATCTTGCCAAAAATGCTTGGGTAAAACGCGAGTACCTTGAGCAAAACTGAACATTTTCTCACGGTTTGGCTTCGCCATATCAATTCTCACCGTAAGATCGCTTTTAGCTGTTACAGATTTAATATCTTGATAGTAAACACGATATTGAGGCACACCCTCGGCCATAAATTTATCAAAGGTAAACTCCACATCATGGGCAGTGATAGACTTACCATCATGAAAGCGTGCCTTGGGATTGATGTCGACTTCAAGCCATGTGTAATCATCCGAATAGCGCACTTTTTCTGCAATTAAGGGGTAATATGCGTCGACCTCATCACTCGGAGAGTACATCAAGGTGTCATAAAGCTCACCACTCGCGGCAGCAGATACTCCGCGCGATGCGAAGCGATTAAAATTATCGTAAGTGCCTACCTGCCCATAAACAATTTTGCCATACTTTGGGGCGTCAGGATTAACATAGTCAAAGTGGCTAAAGTCTTCGCTATATTTAGCCACGCCGAAACCAACCAGTATTTTGGTTTCGATAACTTGCGCATAAACCGTAAAATTTGCGCTTGATGCAATAAGCCCACCCAACAGGATGCGCGACAGTCTGTTCATATCCTAATCCTTCAGTCGTTAATCTTGTCCATGAGATCTTATACTACAAATTAATATTAATAATTCAATTAGTTGGATAAGTATAGAAGCGAATCTACCGATTAAGCCAGCAAGATCACAAATGAGCCGCGAAAACCACTAACTAAGATAAGTCCAGTAAATAAAAACAACCGCAATAATATACTTAGCCAATAAAAAGCCTGCACGTGATGGCAGGCGTTTACGCTTAAAGCAATTCCTTGGCGACTAAATGAAGCAGGAAGGTTTCTCGTTCGATGCTTAAGCCTTTTTTAGGACTCTCTGCAATCGTTTTCTCATTATACGCAATGGCAGCGTGGATATTCATCCATACCGCTTTCATACCATTTTTAATTTCGTAATCTTCGTAGTTAGTGGCGCCCAGCTGACGAGAGATTTTGCAGGTATAGCAATATGAAATCATATGTACCACATCCGCATCGTCTTTGTACCACGGCCGAAACTCTTCATAGAGACCGAATGGTTTAATCCCATGAATATTTTGCGCCCCTGTTTCCTCTTCTAATTCACGCACCATCGCCGCAATAATATCTTCGCCTTGATCGATACCACCTCCTGGAATGGTGTAATCATGGTAACGCTCAGTATAAAGCAGCAGGATATCTTCCCCATCAACCACGATTGCTCGCGCCGCATCGCGCTTAAAAATGCTTTTATCGTCTAAATGGTCAATGTCTGGATGGACCGCTGTTTTTAGATGTCTCATATCAGTCGCTATGTTAGGAATTTGAGCGCGATTCTAACACTAGCCACCACATCGAATCCAATCGGTAATTGCCTAATCTAAGCCAACTTGAAGCGATTGATCATTCCCATCAGGTTCTCCGAAACTCTACGTAACTCTTTACCCGAACTCGCCATCTGCGCAGACTCTTGGGAAACCGATGTTGCCATATCACTAAGACTAACGACATTGCGATTAATATCATTCACCGTAACGGTTTGCTGCTCTGCCGCCGTCGCAATGTGTTGTGCCATCTCCTCGATAGTGTGAACCTCTTGATTGATAAGGTTAAGCGACGCTCCTGCTTCTACTGACAGTTGTGATGCTTGGTTGGCCTTATCTGCCCCTTGATTCATTACGGTCACTACATTTTGCGCCCCTGCCTGCAGCTTCTCAACGATGTTTTGGATCTCTACTGTCGATTCTTGAGTTCGTTGTGACAAGGTTCGTACCTCGTCCGCAACCACTGCAAATCCACGCCCTTGCTCGCCAGCACGCGCCGCTTCAATCGCCGCGTTTAATGCCAGTAAATTGGTTTGCTCGGCAACACCGCGTATCACCTCAAGCACAGTATCGACATTGTTAGCATCGGCAGCTAATTGCTGTACAACCGCAACGGCTGAGTTGATTTGTTGAGCGAGTGCGTTTGCTTCTGTGACATTTTTGTCGACAATTACCTGGCTGTTTTGCGTCTCTTTAGCCGCTTGTCGACTAGCATCATTAGATTCTGATGTCCGGCTTGCCACCTCCTCAACCGTAGCGAGCATTTGTGTCATCGCCGTTGCTAGCATATCGACATCGTTTTGCTGTTGGTTCAAGCTATCATCGATATGATGGACAGAATCTGACAACTGCGCAGCGGAAGCGGAAACCTGGGTTCCAGAATCGGAGATATTCAACATAATCGTTTGAATAGATGCGACAAACTGATTGAAGTAACGCGCTAAGTAAATCAGTTCTTTACTGCCTTCTTCAGCTAATCGTTGCGTTAAATCCCCCTCACCTTGAGACAAGGTTTGCATCGCTTTTAACGTGCGCTTAAGCGGGGTGATAATGGTTTTAATGAAATAGGCCACCACTAGCGATAACACGAGCAGAATACCTGCTGCATATGTGATCGAAGCAATTTCTGAACGATACATGTCTGCTTCTAAGGCCTTCATATTCATACCCGAACCCACCATCCAGTCCCAAGGCTGAAACAGTGCTGCATAGCTGGTTTTAGGATCCAACGCTTGTTTGTCTGGATTTTGCCAATAGTAATCAACGAATCCACCGCCATTCCTCGCGACTTCGTAGAGCTGTTTAACAAAATAGCGCCCTTCACTGTCTTGCAGGTTCATGATGTTTTCGCCAAGCAAAGACTGCACGCCTGTCGCAAGTTGAACCCCACTGCTGTCACCGATGAATATATAGTTATCACCATCAAATCTCATTGCACTGATTGTTTTTATCGCTCTGGTTTTAGCGACGGGTTCACTCAATTCACCATTAAGCATTTTCTGGTGATAATAACTAAGAACACCGAGCGCACTTTCCACCATTGTCGTGACACCTTGTTGGTAGTTTTCACGCATATGCTCACGAGACTTATCAATATTAAGCAAGGTATTGGCGAGTAAACCTATCGCAAATAAACCCAAAATAGACCATGCCCTCACGGCAATAGAGACCTCTTTGATTCTTGTCAGTAAAATATCCATATTTATATTCCTAGCCATTATTTACTTACTGGCCAAACTCACAGTGACAAGCAACTAATCACAATTCGCTCAGCAACTACAATTGATAAAGTTAGCAGTAAAATGAATAGTTTGAGTGGTAATTACATAAATTAACTATCACTGTATTGTTGATGATAAAAACATCATCGTAACTCATTAATATTATGGGATTGGCTGTATTTTAGGCGACATATTATTTTGTGGCTTTGCTGCATTATAAAGGTCCTTCTAGCCACATTAAAATCAGGGTTTATTTTCTGTTTAAATAGGTATTCAATAGAGCGGTTACTCTCCCAACAAATCTTTGAGAGGTTTTATGATAGATGTCGCTGTGTTTAGTTCAAAATCTTACGACCAAACATCGTTTTTAAAAGCAAATGAGGCGGTTGGCCTCAATCTTCATTTCCATGAATTTTCACTTACGGGTAAAACAGCAAAAATGGCTCACGGTTGCCAAGTGGTCTGCGCATTTGTTAACGACGACCTAAATGCTGATGTATTGCAACAACTGGCGGAACAAGGCGTTAAACTCGTTGCAATGCGCTGTGCAGGTTTCGATCGCGTTGATCTGGATGCAGCCCAAAAGCACCATATCCAAGTAGTTCGTGTGCCCGCTTATTCTCCCGAATCCGTCGCAGAACACACCGTAGGTTTAATGATGAGCTTAAACCGACGCTTTCATAAGGCCTATCAACGCACTCGCGATGCCAACTTTAGTCTTGAAGGATTGGTTGGCTTCAACTTTTATGGCAAAACCGCAGGCGTAATCGGGACCGGAAAGATTGGCATTGCGACAATGAGAATACTCAAAGGGCTTGGCATGAACATTTTGTGTCATGATCCTTTTGAAAACCCGGTGGCCCTTGAGCTTGGTGCAACCTATTGTACCAAAGAGCGCTTGTTTAACGAGAGCAATGTCATTACCCTTCACTGTCCAATGTCCGATGAAAACTATCATCTTCTGGATGAAGCGGCGTTTAACCAAATGCAAGATGGGGTAATGATCGTCAACACCAGTCGTGGTGGCTTACTCGACTCTGCAGCAGCGGTTGAGGCCCTTAAACGAGGACGCATTGGCGCACTTGGGCTGGATGTGTATGAACATGAAAAGGAGCTGTTCTTCCAAGATAAGTCCAACGATATTATTGTCGATGATGTCTTTCGCCGCTTGTCGGCGTGTCATAACGTTTTGTTTACTGGGCACCAAGCGTTTTTGACTCATGAAGCATTGGGTAACATCGCCGACACTACTCTGCATAATATCTCTAGCTTTGCGAAAGGTGAAACGTCAGGAAACGAAATCATCAAGCTATAGTTTGACTATTTCTATCGAGCCATAAAACGGCCCTAATGACGGGCCGTTAAAGGATAAACACTTTATTACTAGTATTTTTATGGTGAGTGTCTTATACCAATGACTTAAACTCATTTAGCATCCAATTGCTCATCTAGGTTCAACACCGTTAATGCATTACTGACACTGGTCGCAATGACATCAATTACCCCCGTTCTCAGTGCACCAAGCAGCGCCAATGGCTTGCTGTTTTCTGCTGCAATGGCAATGACTTGCGAAATAGGCCTGAACTCTTCTAGCCCCAATCCAATGACTCTGTCACTCATCACTGTCACCGCAGATTGACCGTGAATATCAAAAAAGTCGTAACCAGCAAAATCACCGACCACACCTTGTCGCATTCGAGACTGAACAACTTCATCTGCAGTAAACCAACCGAGATCAACCATATAACTGTTTTCACTCATGTCGCCAATACCGACTAAGGCAACATCGGCTTTACGAGCGAGATCTAACGTCTGTTTAACGGTCGCATTTTGCATAAAGGCGAGCTTTTGCTCACGGTTCTCGGCATATGCAGGTGCATAGAGGGTCTCTGAACTACCACCGTAGCTTTTTGCGAACTGGCGGCAAATATGATCAGCATTAAACATGCCTCCTCGGGGATGGATACCACCGATACCACAAACAAATTTGACGTCTCGTTGGGGGATAACACCGGTATGATGTGCAACGGCGGAGACGTTCCTCCCTTGGCCAACCGTCACTACGCTGCCATTTTGTAATGTACTTGCCATATATTTAGAGACTAAACCTGCGACCTGGAGACGCTGCTGCTCTTCACTTGGCTGATCAAGCGCTACGAGCGCGCGCTTCACTCCAAATCGTTCAACAAGCCTCTGTTCTATCTTGGCACTGAATACGGGATGATATTTTACTGTTATCTCAACAATCCCTTCATCACGAGCCTGCTTAAGCATTCTTCCGACTTTGGCACGAGATACAGCGAACTTTCTTGAAATCTCTTCTTGCGTTGCGCCATCTTGGTAGTAGGCGACCGCAATTTCCGTCAATAGGTCAGCGTTGCCATCAGAAATTTCGTTTTGAGTTTTGTTCATACTGTTATCGTCTCAGCTAAATTTACGCACGTTACATATGCTCATCAACGTAGCATATGTCATCACCTGTTTGATTGCCAACATTTGCTCATCTTCGATACATTTTCTCAGCCAAGCTTTTGCAATTAACCATCGAGGGCTAAGCCTTGCTATCACTTGGCAAACGTTTAGTTCAGTATGTTAGCGTCGACGAATAAAAAAATAGTTGATGAACATCACTATAACCTTATTTCTACGATTGACTTTTTGCGTCAGTAAGATAATTATGGGGCCATCATTTACTCAACGTAAGAGCAAATGTTCACAACAAATGCTCACACGCTGAAGAATTCCGGTCAGTTGACCGTCTGAGCTGAATACTTGTACAAGACGATTAACTACCTCGCTTGCAAATGCACTATGCACGTCTACAGTTTTCACGTGCAGCCCATTAAATAGGATGATCGAAATGAGCAACAAATTAGAGCAACTTCGTAAACTAACGACCGTAGTCGCGGATACTGGTGAAATTGAAGCTATCAAGAAATACCAACCAGAAGACGCAACCACTAACCCATCTCTGATTCTAAAAGCGGCTCAAATTGCAGAGTACGCACCGCTTATCGACGCCTCCATCGAATACGCAAAATCTCAAAGCAGTGACAAAGCACAACAAGTTCAAGACACTTGTGACATGCTAGCGGTTAACATCGGTAAAGAAATCCTAAAAACCATTCCAGGCCGCATCTCAACTGAAGTTGATGCACGTCTTTCTTACGACACGGAAGGTAGCGTTGCTAAAGCTCGTCAATTAGTAAAAATGTACAACGACGCTGGTATCACCAATGACCGTATTCTGATCAAACTTGCGTCAACTTGGGAAGGTATCCGTGCGGCTGAAATCCTAGAAAAAGAAGGCATCAACTGTAACCTGACATTGCTATTCTCATTCGCTCAGGCGCGTGCATGTGCTGAAGCTGGCGTATTCCTGATCTCTCCTTTTGTCGGTCGTATCATGGACTGGTACAAAGCGAAAGAAGGCCGTGATTTCGAAGCTCAAGAAGATCCTGGTGTTATCTCTGTTGCAAACATCTACAACTACTACAAAGAGCACGGTTACAAGACCGTTGTTATGGGCGCAAGCTTCCGTAACATCGGCGAGATCCTAGAACTTTCTGGCTGTGACCGTCTAACTATCGCGCCTCAACTTCTTGCAGAACTAGAAGCAACAGAAGGTGAAGTGGTAGAGAAACTAATTGACTCTAACGGTACTAAAGAGCGCCCTGCAGCAATGACTCACGCTGAATTTTTATGGGATCACAACCAAGACCCTATGGCGGTAGAAAAACTAGCTGAAGGCATCCGTAACTTCGCTGTTGACCAAGGCAAACTAGAAGAGATGATCGCAGCTAAGCTGTAATCACTACCCAATAATTAAAGAGGAACGAATGTCGTTCCTCTCTTACATCTATTACTAACGAATTTTTCATTTCGAATCTATTTTGGAAGCAATTATGAATCGCAAACATCTAGCTAACGCTATTCGTGCCCTAAGCATGGACGGTGTACAACAAGCTAACTCTGGCCACCCAGGCGCCC
>NZ_NIVQ01000003.1 GCF_002811245.1 Vibrio salilacus
CTGAGATGTATTTTAACACCTCTATTTAGGTGGCCAAATTTACTGTACCACTACAGTCATATGATCAAGACCTAATAGCAAGCCTAGACCGTACCCAACAATAGAGGTAAAGGCAACTTGGCCTAAGCCAGTTAAAACAGAGACACCACCAAGAGAACGAATCAGCTTTATATCGAGTTTTATACCAACAAGGAAGAGTAATACGGCAATCCCTAGCTCAGAGAGTAGGTCAATTTGTTCTTGTGAATGGACTAGGTCAAGGCCGGATGGGCCAACAAGTAGGCCTACACCAATAAAACTGACAATTAATGGCTGCTTTAGCAAAATACCAAAGAACCCGAGTAAGGTTGCAACAAGAAGCAGTAATGAGATTTCGATGAAAATGGATTGCTCAATCAATTCAGTCATGCGTACTCCTTGCAATAATTTTTAACACACTGTGGTTAGTGATAAATACGCTGAAGATACCACTTAATCAAGTATACAATGGTTAGCAAATGTTGCGTGTGATCTTGCATATTGTTTGCAATGAGAAAAGAGTAAGCCATGACATTCTTGTTAGTATTTGAGCATTGGTTAAGCTAAATACGGCTTGGCACTGGCAACTACCTTTTCCATTTCATCTTGTAATTCAAATAACTCGGGTTCGACCTCTTCTATTGTTGCTCCCGAGCGCAAAGCTTTTTCAATCGTGGCGCAAATGTTTTTCAAACGAGGTACGCCGCAATAGGAACTGCTGCCATGCAGTTTATGCACGTGGTGAATGAGCTGGTCGAGATTAACCTGATCATCTTTTAATGCACTCTCGACGATCGTATTAACTTCTGGGATCGAGTCGATCAGCATTTGCAGCATATCCCGTGCCAGATCTTGTTTATTTGCCGATTGCTTTAATGCAGCTTGCCAATCAATAATCATGGTGTTGTGCATGTGTTGTGCATTGTCATTCAGTTCTAATACCGTCTCATCAAGCGTATGGCTCGATATATCCAGTTTTTCCAGTTCCTCTTGTTTGGTATGCGGGCTCCAATGCATCAGAACTTGCTGCAAAACATGCTCTTCAATCGGTTTCGTTAGATAATCGTCCATGCCCGCCGCTAATAAGCGATCGCGCTCGCCACTCATCGCATGAGCAGTTACGGCAATCACTGGGGTAGTCGCATTGAGCTTGGTTTGTTTGATGGCGTGACAAGCGGTCACTCCATCCATATGCGGCATTTGGATATCCATTAAAATGATATCAAAGTGTTGTTTCTCAGCTTGGTTGACTGCATCCATGCCGTTGGTACAAGTGATAACTCGTTCCACGCGCTCTTGCAAAAGCGCACAGATAAGCTTGAGGTTGGCTGGATTATCATCGACCGCCATCACGATCAGCGGTAGCGTCTCGTTGTATTCCGGAGTTGATTCAAGCAGTGGCATACTCTCTTGATTGGCGGCCAGAGTTTGCAACAACTTAATGCGCGAGAGAGGTTTAGTAATACAGTGGATCGGGTATTTCTGCATCAGATGATCCGACAGGGCAAGCGTGGTACTTGGCGTGCCTACAACCACATGCGGTGCGCAGCGAAGTGCCTGTTCAATCCAGGCTTCTACACTAGTCTGGTCATTTTCTCGATTGGGGGCTAAGTTTAGCAACACATAGTCATAGTGCTCGGTCTTTTCAGGAAGCGATGAGCGGTAGGTGACCATTAACCCTTCTTGAACCAATGTCTGCTGGATTACCGAGGCGGCTTGCATGTTCGGCTCGACCAGCAGCAAAGTACGTCGGCGAAGTACTTCTGTTTCAAGCAGTTCGCTCACTGGCATGTCGGTGGTAATTAAGCGTAAAGTAAACCAGAAGGTTGACCCTTGATGCAGGCGACTGGTAAGGCTGATTTCACCGCCCATTTGACTAACCAATTTCTGAGTAATTACTAGGCCTAATCCGGTTCCGCCATAGCGACGAGAAATGCTCGCATCGGCTTGACTAAAGGCTTGGAACAGTTGTGATTGTTGGCGCTCAGAGATACCAATGCCGGTGTCTCGCACCATGAACTGCAGTTCAACCGAATCGTCTCGTTGTGAACGCAGTTCAACGCTAATATCGATGTTACCGCGCTCGGTAAATTTAATTGAGTTGCCGACCAGATTGGTTAAAACTTGCTGGATTCGAAGTGGATCTCCGACCAAGCCAGGTGGAATTTTAGGGTCGATCTTTAGCGTCAGCTCAAGGCCTTTTTCATGAGCACTGGTGGCCTGTAGATTGACCACTTCTTCCAATGAAGTTTGGAAATCAAAAGGAATATTTTCTAGCGCCAGTTTCCCTGCTTCAAGCTTAGAAAAATCCAGAATGTCATTAATGATGTTGAGTAAGTTATTGGCGGATTTCTCTATCGTCTGCAGATAATCAGTTTGGCTATTGGTCAGCGTGGTTTTAAGCAACTGACGAGTAAAACCAATCACGCCATTGAGTGGGGTGCGCAATTCGTGTGACATATTGGCAAGGAACTCAGATTTTACTCGAGCTGCCTCTTGAGCGCGTTTTTTAGCGATATCGAGCTCAACGTTTTGAATCTCTAACTGCTCTAAGGTTTCACGTAAATCTGAAGTGGCCTGATCGATACTGTGCTGCATCTCGACATGATATTCCGACAAAGAGACCGCCATCGAGTTGATGCCATTTTTGAGGGAGTCGAGCTCACCATGCATTTTGCCTTCGATACGGACATCAAGGTGACCACGACGAATTCGGTCGACCATGTTTTTCATATGTGAAATCGGCCGCGTGACATCATGCATCAGGCGATAGGCAAATACAGCAGATAAGCCAAGGCCGATCAAAAGCACTAAACAAGCGGAAAAAATTTCTTGGTATTGCTGTAAACGCAATGAGGATAAATCGAGTTCAATCGCGACATAACCCACTGCAGGATTGGCAATTTTGCCTTTTATTGTTGCAACCAAACCCGACTCGGCAATCACAGGAGCGCGAAGAATTAGAGTGTTACCTTTCAGTTTTGAGCTGACCAACATAGGAATCGGTTCATTACGCGGGAAAGTCAGCAGCTCAAAGTTAGGGTGAAAGTTTGAGGTCACGAACAGTTCGTGGTTGTAATCAAACACGGCAATACTGCGAACAAACTTAGAGTTCTTACGATGTGCATAGCTAATGATGCGACGTACAGATTCGCGACTGTTGTTTTTTAACCCATCTTCACTGGCGATAGCCAAAGGTTCAATGATATTCAGGCCTGAATTGACCACCTGAGTCTCAAGGTCGTGGTAGCGATTGAACGAGAAAAAGGCACTCAAAAGTAAACCAATAATCAGGGTTGGAGCCAAAGTGAGAGTAATAACGCGAGCGCGCAAGCCATATCTGGTCATTATTGTCTAAACATCGTGGTGTGGATATGGGAAAATAGTCGCAATAAAAGCTGAGACTGCCGAATGGTTAAGCATAATCAACTCGGTCGGCTCAGACAATGATTCAAATACAAAAGCTAGCACGCAAGCATCTTTTCGAGCAACTGGCTACTAGACCACCAAATACAGGCAATCACCATGGCGCGTTTTTTCCAACCAAAGAAAAAAAATCAACTCAATACCAAGCATCAGTCATTTATGGTTGAAAAGCTTGACCATCATGGTGCAGGAATCGCCTACCAAAATAAAAAACCGATTTTTATAGAAGGGGCGCTGCCAGGCGAGCAAGTGTTGGGTCAGTTGAGTGAAAGTAAAAGTAAGTTTGCTCGCGCCAATCTGATCAAAGTACAAAAAGCCAGTGAACAGCGCGTCTCACCAGTCTGTGCTTATTATCAAGAGTGCGGCGGTTGTAATATGCAACACCTTAGCATTGAATCACAACAACAATACAAACAACAAACCTTGAACCAGTTGATGAGTAAGTTTGCTAGGCAAAGTATGGACCTAGAACCGCCGATCTTGGGTTCAGAACAAGGTTACCGTCGCCGGACTCGAATAAGTCTTAAGTTGAATAAAAAAACGCGCGCTCTTGAGTTTGGTTTTCGTAAAAAACACAGTAATGAGATTGTCAACGTTACCCATTGTCCGGTGCTTGAGCGCGAACTCGATAGTTTGGTTGAACCTTTGTATCAACTGCTGCAGACCTTCTCTAACCAAGAACATTTGGGTCACCTTGAGCTAGTCAAAGGCGATAACACGCGTGTGATCGTCTTGCGTCACCTCAAACCATTAGCCAAGCAAGATCAGCAATCGTTGCAGCAGTTTGCCAACCAGCATCAGGCGACGCTCTATTTAATGCCCGACAGTGAAAAGCTTGAGCATATTGCTGGAGCGCGCGCGTATTACTTAGAGGCAGGAGTGAAGATACCGTTTGAGCCGAATAATTTCATTCAAGTTAACCAAAGCGTTAACCAAGCGATGGTTAAGCAAGCATTGAATTGGCTCGCGCTAACCGCTCAAGACCGAGTTCTGGATCTGTTCTGTGGCTTGGGTAATTTCAGTTTACCGATCGCCCAGAAAGCGACCCATGTTGTTGGGGTTGAAGGGGTAGATACGATGGTCGCCAAAGCAAAAGAGAATGCGGCGATGAACGCGATTGATAATACGCAGTTCTACCAGGCGAATTTAGAACAAGGGATCGCTGGTCAGCCCTGGGCGGCAGAAAAATTTGATAAAATACTGCTCGATCCAGCTCGAGCAGGAGCCAGTGGGGTCATCGAACAAATTTCAACACTCGGTGCGAGCAGAATTGTGTATGTTTCTTGCAATCCTGCTACCCTAGCAAGGGATTCACTCAGCTTACTCAGTCAGGGCTACAAGTTACAGAAATTAGGTATGCTCGATATGTTTCCGCATACCAGTCATCTCGAGTCGATGGCACTCTTTGTAAAGGATTAAAACGAACTTTGGCGGCGGTTGAGAGTCTCATCATGCGGCAGTTCGAACACAAAAATATAATGGGACTAAAAGAATGGTTGCGGTAAGAAGCGCACATTTAAATCAAGACGAACAGTTTGAGCTAGACAAGTGGATTGCGAGCTTAGGGCAAGAGTCGGGCGTAGCAAAGCGTTTGAAAGAAGTCTATTTACGCGGTGAAGCGATTTTAGAAGGTAACGAGCAAGGTCCACTGCTGCTTTGGCGCGGCCGAGAAATGATCGAAATTCTTATCACTCTGTCAATGGACAAAGCAACGTTAGTGGCAGCGATGCTATTTCCGCTGGTGGCAAGCGGTGCGTATGAGCGCGAACAGTTTGAAGAGGACTTCGGCAAAGAGACCATTAAGCTGATTGATGGTGTCGAAGAGATGGCTGCACTTGGCCAGTTGAATATCACCCTTGAAGGGAGCGCGGCTTCCTCCCAAGTCGACAACGTGCGCCGCATGTTGCTGGCGATGGTCGATGATTTTCGTTGCGTGGTGATTAAGCTCGCCGAGCGTATTTGCAATCTGATTGAAGTTAAAAAAGCGCCTGACGAAGTACGCCGAGCCGCGGCAAAAGAGTGTGCCAATATTTATGCGCCGCTTGCTAACCGTTTGGGCATTGGTCAGCTTAAGTGGGAAATTGAAGATTACGCATTTCGTTACCAACAGCCTGAGACCTACAAACAAATCGCTAAGCAGCTTTCAGAGCGCCGTATTGTGCGTGAGCAATACATTAAAAACTTCGTTGATGATTTAACCGCCGAGATGAAAGCGGCAGGTATCAAAGCCGAGGTCAGCGGTCGTCCTAAACACATCTACAGTATTTGGCGCAAAATGCAGAAGAAGGGCTTAGATTTTGATGAGCTATTCGACGTGCGCGCGGTGCGTATCATTGCAGAACAACTGCAAGACTGCTACGCCGCACTGGGCATGGTGCATACCAAATATAGGCACTTGCCGAGTGAATTTGATGATTACGTTGCCAACCCTAAACCCAACGGTTATCAATCGATTCACACTGTGATCTTAGGGCCAGAAGGCAAAACCATCGAGATTCAGATCCGTACTAAAGACATGCACGAAGATTCTGAACTGGGTGTTGCTGCGCACTGGAAATACAAAGAAGGTGGCGCGAGTCGCAGTGGCTACGACGAAAAAATTACCTGGTTGCGTAAACTGCTTGATTGGCAAGAAGAGATGTCCGATTCGGGTGAGATGCTTGATGAACTTCGCAGCCAAGTGTTTGATGATCGTGTTTATGCCTTTACGCCGCGCGGCGATGTGGTCGATTTACCGATGGGCGCAACGCCACTCGACTTTGCATACCATATCCACTCTGAAGTAGGCCATCGCTGTATTGGAGCTAAGGTAGCAGGGCGCATTGTCCCGTTCACCCACAAGCTGCAAATGGGCGATCAAGTTGAGATCATTACCGCCAAAGAGCCGAATCCTTCGCGAGACTGGTTGAACCCGTCAATGGGCTTTGTTACCTCCGGTCGCGCACGCGCCAAGATCAATGCATGGTTCCGTAAGCAATCGCGTGAGAAAAACCTCGAAGCAGGGCGCGAGATCTTAGAAGCGGAATTGAGCAAAATTGGCGCAACCTTTAAAGATGCTCAGCAATATGCTTTGAAGCGCTTTAACGTCAATAGTGCCGACGAGTTGTATGTTGGCATCGGCAGTGGTGATTTGCGTATTAACCAAATCATTAACCACATTAATGCTTTAGTGAATAAGCCAACCGCGGAAGAAGAAGATAAACAAGCGCTTGAGAAACTGCAAGAAGCTGGCAATAAAGCGTCTACGCACAGTCGTCCTAAGAAAGATGCGGTCGTGGTTGAAGGGGTCGATAACTTAATGACCCATCTTGCTCGTTGCTGTCAGCCGATTCCTGGCGACGAGATTTCAGGTTACATCACTCAAGGTCGAGGTATCTCTGTTCACCGTAGTGATTGTGAACAGCTAGAGGAACTGCGCCATCATGCGCCAGAGCGTATCATTGATACAGTATGGGGCAGTGGTTTTGTCGGATCATACATCTTAACGGTGCGAATTGAAGCGATGGAGCGCAGTGGTCTACTTAAAGATATCACCACGCTGTTTGCCAATGAAAAGATCAAAGTGACCAGCATGAAGAACCGAGTCGATTATCGTCGACAGTTGGCCATCATGGACTTTGGATTGGAAGTCACTAATTTGGAAGTGTTCTCACGAGTGTCTAAGCGTGTCGAGCAGATTAAAGATGTAATGAGAGTGAAACGCCTCGGCTAAAATTCTCGTCATACTTGAAGCTGATAGCGTTGTTGCCTGCGCTCACTCGCTCCATCACATAGACGAGCTATGCTCAGGAGTCTCGCTCGCTTGCCGCCTAGCTACAGCTTCAATTATTTAGAGAATTGATCAACGTATAAAAAGGTGAGTGGTTTTGGCTGCTCACCTTTTTCTTTAGTAGAAAGGTTTAAAGGAACAGAAAATGAGTCATCCAATTGAACAATTAGAACAAATTATGGCGAAGTTGCGTGACCCACAAAGCGGTTGTCCGTGGGATTTAAAGCAGAGCTTCGATACTATCGTCCCGCACACCATCGAAGAGACCTACGAGGTGGTGGATGCCATTCAAAATCGAGATTGGCCCAACTTAAAAGAAGAACTCGGTGATTTGTTGTTTCAAGTGATCTTCTACAGCCAGTTAGCTAAAGAGCAAGACTTGTTTGACTTTTCGCAGGTTGTTGAGGCGGTGAATGAAAAACTTACTCGTCGTCATCCGCATGTTTTTTCTGATGTTGAGTTTGAAAACGACGAGCAAATCAATGCTAACTGGGAAGCGGAAAAAGCCAAAGAAAAAGCACAAGCAGGCAAAACGCAGCAAAGTATTCTAGACTCTATACCAGTCTCTTTACCGGCGCTTTCACGTGCGACAAAAATACAAAAGAAAGTCGCTAAATATGGTTTTGATTGGCCAACGATTGGCCCTGTTGCGGCTAAGGTTCAAGAAGAGATTGAAGAGGTGTTGGACGAAGCATTGCAAGTGACGCCTGATGAAGAAAAAGTCGAACTTGAGGTCGGGGACTTGCTCTTTGCTACGGTCAATTTAGCCCGTCATTTGGGGAAAAACCCAGAAGTTGCGTTGGCTAAAGCTAATCTTAAATTTACCCGACGGTTTGGTGAAATTGAGCATAAAGTCGACCAATCCGGACGACAATTAAACGATTGTACATTGGAGCAATTGGAACAGTATTGGCAGCAAGTGAAGCGAGATGAGCTAAAGTGAATAGCGTAATTAGCTAAAGCGGCATCTGAGTCTAATGTGACTCAGAACAATATCTCGATGTCCGTTTTCTCTACGCGCAGTTTGATTTGAAGCAAAAAATAAAAAATTGCAGTGTGATAGATTTCACGTTGTGGCGGATAGGGCCTTCTGGTATATTTATATCCCGTCCAGAAGAAATCCATTTTCCCTCATTCAACCAATTTCAGGTTAAACATGACGACAAATTACATTTTTGTTACTGGCGGGGTTGTATCCTCTCTAGGTAAAGGTATTGCAGCAGCATCTCTTGCGGCTATTTTAGAAGCTCGTGGTCTTAAAGTGACTATGATGAAGCTTGACCCTTACATCAACGTTGATCCAGGCACAATGAGCCCAACTCAACATGGTGAAGTGTTCGTTACGGAAGATGGCGCTGAAACTGATCTTGACCTAGGTCACTATGAGCGTTTCATCCGCACCAAGATGACTAAGCGCAACAACTTCACTGCTGGTCGTGTTTACGCTGACGTTCTTCGTAAAGAGCGTCGTGGTGATTATCTAGGCGCTACCATTCAGGTAATTCCTCATATCACTAACGCAATCAAAGATCGTGTTATCGCAGGTTCAGAAGGTCATGACGTTGCTATCGTCGAAGTGGGTGGCACCGTTGGTGATATTGAATCACTGCCATTTATGGAAGCGATTCGCCAACTTGCGGTAGAACTTGGCCGTGAGCGTGCGATGTTTATGCACCTGACTCTTGTCCCTTATCTAGCCGCAGCAGGCGAAGTAAAAACTAAGCCTACTCAGCACTCAGTAAAAGAACTGCTTTCTATCGGTATTCAGCCTGACATCCTAGTGTGTCGTAGTGACCGTGTGATCCCGGCTAACGAACGTAAGAAAATCGCTCTATTCTGTAATGTTCCAGAAAAAGCGGTTATCTCAATGAAGGACGTAGATTCAATCTACAAGATCCCACAGTTGATTAAGTCTCAAGGGCTTGATGATCTCGTTTGTACCCGTTTTGGTATTACGGCTCCAGAAGCGAACCTGTCTGAATGGGAACAGGTTATCTATGAAGAAGCCAATCCAACGGCTGAAGTGACGATTGGTATGGTTGGTAAGTACATTGAGCTGCCAGATGCCTACAAATCGGTTAACGAAGCACTGAAACACGCAGGTCTGAAAAACCGTTTAAGTGTGAAGATTAAGTATGTGGACTCGCAAGATCTAGAAAGCAAAGGCGTAGAACTGCTTGACGGTTTAGATGCGATTCTTGTTCCTGGTGGTTTTGGTGACCGTGGGGTAGAAGGCAAGATCCTAGCGGCACAATATGCACGTGAAAACAAAGTCCCTTACTTAGGTATCTGTCTAGGTATGCAAGTGGCACTGATCGAATACGCACGTAATGTTGCGGGTATGGAAGGTGCACACTCAACAGAATTTAATAAAGAAACTAAGTACCCAGTGGTTGGTCTAATCACTGAATGGGTTGACGAGACAGGTAACGTTGAAGAACGTACTGAGAAGTCAGACTTGGGTGGTACTATGCGTCTTGGTTCACAGCTATGTCACCTTGAAAAAGGCACCAAAGCACGTGAGCTTTACGGTAGCGCGACAATCCATGAGCGTCATCGCCACCGTTATGAAGTGAACAATAATCTTCGTCCACAGATTGAAAAAGCAGGCTTAAAAGTATCAGGCCTTTCTGCAGACAAGAAATTGGTAGAAGTGATTGAGAATCCAGCTCACCCTTGGTTTGTAGCAGCTCAATTCCACCCAGAGTTCACCTCAACACCTCGCGATGGCCACCCGCTATTTGCAGGTTTCGTTAAAGCGGCTGGTGATTACCAACGCGGCGAATTAGAGAAGTAAGGAATACAGACAGTAGCGTTTGTTGTGCTGCTGCCTTTAATTTTGACATTATATATTCAACGAGAAGGAAACATTCAATGTCTAAGATCGTTAAAGTTCTAGGTCGTGAAATTATTGATTCACGTGGTAACCCAACAGTAGAAGCTGAAGTACACCTAGAAGGCGGTTTCGTAGGTATGGCTGCTGCTCCATCTGGCGCATCAACTGGTTCACGTGAAGCTCTTGAGCTACGTGACGGCGACAAAGCTCGTTTCCTAGGTAAAGGTGTTCTTAAAGCTGTTGAAGCAGTAAATGGCGCTATCGCAGAAGCTCTAGTGGGTAAAGACGCGAAAGATCAAGCTGCAATCGACGCAGTAATGATTGACCTAGACGGTACTGAAAACAAATCTAAGTTCGGCGCTAACGCAATCCTAGCGGTTTCTCTAGCAAACGCTAAAGCAGCAGCTGCTGCTAAAGGCATGCCTTTATACGAGCACATCGCTGAGCTAAACGGTACTGCTGGTCAGTTCTCTATGCCTCTACCAATGATGAACATCATCAACGGTGGTGAGCACGCTGATAACAACGTTGACATCCAAGAGTTCATGATCCAACCAGTTGGTGCTAAGACTCTTAAAGAAGCGCTACGTATCGGTGCTGAAGTATTCCACAACCTAGCTAAAGTTCTTAAAGCTAAAGGCCTAAGCACAGCTGTTGGTGATGAAGGTGGTTTCGCTCCTAACCTAGAATCTAACGCGGCTGCTCTAGCAGCAATCAAAGAAGCGGTCGAAGCAGCTGGTTACGTACTAGGTAAGGACGTTACTCTAGCGATGGACTGTGCAGCATCTGAGTTTTACGACAAAGAAGCTGGCAACTACAACATGAAAGGCGAAGGCAAAATCTTCACTTCTGAAGAGTTTAACTTCTACCTACAAGACCTTGCGAACCAATACCCAATCGTATCTATCGAAGACGGTCTTGACGAGTCAGATTGGGATGGCTTCAAGCACCAAACTGAACTTATGGGCGACAAGCTTCAACTAGTGGGTGACGATCTATTCGTTACTAACACTAAGATCCTTGCTCAAGGCATCGAGAAAGGCGTAGCTAACTCTATCCTTATCAAGTTCAACCAAATCGGTTCACTAACTGAGACTCTAGCTGCAATCAAGATGGCTAAAGACGCTGGCTACACTGCAGTTATCTCTCACCGTTCTGGTGAAACTGAAGATGCAACTATCGCTGATCTAGCGGTTGGTACTGCTGCAGGCCAAATCAAAACGGGTTCTATGAGCCGTTCTGACCGTGTTGCTAAGTACAACCAACTTATCCGTATCGAGGAAGCTCTAGGTGAGCGCGCTCCTTTCCACGGTCTTAAAGAAGTTAAAGGCCAAGCTTAATTCTTAATTGAATCAGTTTAGCTAAATAGCTTATTGAAACCCTCGCTTCGGCGGGGGTTTTTTATTTGTATGGTCTTACTTTAGAACGATGAGCCGTTCTGACCGTGTTGCTGCTATACCTAAAAGAAAGCAACCAACTTATCCGTATCGAGGAAGCTCTAGGTGAGCGCGCTCCTTTCCACGGTCTTAAAGAAGTTAAAGGCCAAGCTTAATTCTTAATTGAATAAGTTTAGCTAAATAGCTTATTGAAACCCTCGCTTCGGCGGGGGTTTTTTATGTTTATGGTTTACTTTAGAACTCCCCTAATCGCTTCCACTCTGCGCTTTTCCATCTCCACTCGAATCTCTGCACCCTTAAACCCCTCTTTAACGATGTCTTGGACATTAACCGACAGTGCGGCCTGATAGGCACTTTCGACTATTTCTTTTTGCAGGTAGTCGACATCTTCAAAACCCGTACGTCCACGACTGTCGGCCATGCAACAAAGCAATATATTATTCAAGCGATCTGGCTTGCGCCACACATCAAACTTATTAAGCACTTTGAGTTTGGTTTCAGGACGCAGCTCTGCCGCGCGATGTATATTTGAGTGTTGCTCACAGACCATAAGGGCTAAATCTCGATATTCGTTAGGCACCCGAATTCGTTCACATAACGTTTTGATAAGTTTTAAGCCAGTATGACAATGCATTTTGTGACTTGGCCATTCGCTTTTGGGCGTAATCCCTTTACCTAAGTCATGCACTTGAGCGGCAAAGCGTACCGGAAGAGACTCACTCAATAATGCCGCCTGTTTTGCGACCAACAGAGTATGGATCCCGGTGTCTATTTCTGGGTGCCATTGCTCTGGTTGAGGAACACCAAACAGAGCATTAAGTTCGGGCAGCACCATCTGCAACGCATCACAATCGCGCAATACTGACAAGAAAACCTGCGGATCAGCGGTTGATAATGATTTGTGCCACTCTTGCCAGACTCGCTCAGGTGTGAGGTGTTTCAGCTCACCGGATTGGCTAATTTGACGCATCAAGGCCAAGGTTTCTGGTGCAATAGTAAAACCTAAGTGGTGCAGTTTGGCAGCAAAGCGTGCGACACGCAGCACTCGCAAAGGATCTTCGGTAAAGGCATTAGAAACATGGCGCAGCACCCGATCTTTAAGATCTTGTTGGCCATTGAAGGGATCGACAATGTCGCCGTTAGGATCTTGAGCCATGGCATTAATGGTCAAATCACGCCTGAGCAAATCCTCTTCTAAGGTTACATCGGCAGCAAAGTAGCACTTAAAACCCGTATAACCACTGCCTGTTTTGCGTTCAGTGCGAGCTAATGCATGCTCTTGCTTGGTTTGCGGGTGTAGAAATACCGGGAAGTCTTTACCCACCGCAGTATAACCTTGATCGAGTAGATCTTGTGGGGTCGAACCGACTACCACCCAATCTTTATCATAGACAGCTATATTTAGCAGTTGATCGCGAACTGCACCGCCAACAAGGTATCTTTGCACCTAGCTCTCCCTTTTACTTATCTGGCCATTGGCTATTTGTGTCAGCAATGGTACTTTCCTTAGCAGTAAATTCCCAGAGACGAGAAGTATGTATCTACAACATTTTGCGCTCACTGAGCTGCCTTTTTCGATTGTGCCAAACTCTCGTTTCCTTTATCAAAGTCGGCGTCATCAAGAAGCGATAGTGCAAATTCAAGCCGGTTTGGGTGAAGGCGGCGGTTTTGCCATGCTTACTGGTGAGGTCGGGACAGGGAAAACGACGATTGCTAAGTCAATACTCAATACTCTAGCAGACAACACTCAGGCAGGCTTGATTCTGAACCCGACTTTTTCCAGTATCGAACTGCTTGAAGCCATCTGTGATGAGTTTGGTCTTGATTACCCTCAAGGCGCGTCACTCAAACAACTTAATCAGACGCTGCATCACTTTTTACTGAGTAATCATAGCCAAGGCATTCAGACGTTGTTGGTGATTGACGAGGCGCAACACTTATCTGCCGATGTGTTGGAACAATTGCGTCTATTGACTAACCTTGAAACGGATAGGCAAAAGCTCCTCAAAGTTCTGTTGATTGGCCAGCCGGAGCTGCAGCAAAAACTGCAAATGCCGCAGTTAAGGCAGTTGGCCCAGCGGATCACCGGACGCTATCATTTATTACCGCTCAATCGAGACGAAACACGTGATTATATTAAGTTTCGTTTAACCCTTGCTGGTGGTTCGGCCGAGCTATTTTCATCAGCCGCAATTAAGTATATTGCGCGTCAAACGCAAGGTATACCACGACTGATTAACCTAGTGTGTGACGCTTGCTTGAAGCAGGCATACAGCCTTGGTGAACCAAAACCATCACTGGCTACGGTTCAGCGCGCCACGGACGAGGTGATGGGCTTTCAAACTGGCTCGGTTGCTCCGTTTAACCCACAAGCAAAATCTGGTCTGAGTAGCGCTGTCGCCACGTTAACAGTGGCGGTGACGCTTTCTGTAGCAGCATACGCCTTTATGCCATCATTTAGCCATGCGTGGATACAAGCCTATCTTAAACTGCACCACCCACAAGTTGAGTCGACAACACAACAGCGTACCGTCTTTGCTGAGCCTGTGAAAACGTTGCTGATGCAAGGGGTGAATCAAGAGCAAGGTCTTGCAGCGTTGTATAAGGTATGGGGCTATCGGGCTTCAGTGCTTGATCAACTGTGTCTCGACAACACACAGAGCCTGTTTCGTTGTCAGCGAGGGCACGCATCGCTGGCACAATTAATCGAGCGCAATGTGCCCGTGCTACTCAATCTGACTATCGATAAGCAAAGCTATTATGCGGTGCTTTATCAGGTTGAAAATAACTTAGTGACCCTGATGGTCAATGACCAACTGATGACCTTTGAACAACAGTGGTTAGACACTATATGGCAAGGCAATTATCATCAAATCTGGCAAAGTTACTGGTTTCAGACGCTTAAACTTGGTATGTCTGGCGAACCGATAGTGCGTTTAGATAAGCATCTATCACAAGTGTTAGGAGAGCCCGAATCGGCCAATGATCAATTTGATATTAATTTGCAGCACAAAGTAGAGTTATTCCAGCGCTGGCAAAATTTAAGTGTCGATGGTATTGCGGGTAAAGAGACGTTGCAATTACTTGAGCGCCTTTCTCAGCAGCAAGCACCTAAGCTCGTGGTGCAGGAGGAAAGTAATGTCTAAAGTCATGCAAGCGCTCAAAGAGTCGGACCGCCTTCATCAAGCGACCCAATCTAATCAATGGCATTATTTACAAACCAGTGTTAAACCGGGTTCGCACTCAATTGCAAAATACCTTGCCTTGTCATTATTGCCGCCAATCATGCTCAGCGCGGTTGTGGTGTGGCAAGACTATCAACTGACCAAGCAACAATGGCTTGAAAGTAATGTGGTTAAAACCTTAGTGCTTGATGTACCGTTTGACTATCATAGCCAGATGGCCCCAAGCTTTGAACCGCTCAAGGCGACTTATCGCGAGCCTCAAGCGGGCACTGTTTCTGTTGTCGATACTAGCATCAGCAACAAGAGTGATGTGTCGAGCCAGAAAGAGAGTGTCATTGGTGAAGTCTCGCCAAATCAAGATCCATTGCTTAACGGACTCGATTTATCTGAGCTGTCACCTGAGCTAGCACGGCGTTTTGAGTCGGTGCTCAACCCGTCTGTACGTTCACCAAGTCCGTCAAACTTACCAGCTGCCTCTAATCTTGCCCAGCAAGCCGAGCGTTGGTATGGAAAACTGCCCGCGATGAACTTCCAAACTCATGTCTATTCAAATAATGTCAGTAAGCGTTGGGTTAAAGTTAATGGCATTGAATATAACCAAGGTGATTGGATCAGCGATAGGGTTCAACTCGTGGCGATAGATCAGCAAGCGACGTTGATTCGTTTCAACAATGAAATGATAGAGGTTCCGGCACTCTATGATTGGCCAGGTTAAGCGTTAGATAAATAAAAAGGTCACTGGAGAGTGACCTTTTTATCAATGTTTATTTGCTTACGACCAACCTGATGGAGAGCGTTTTCTGCGAGGCGTGATATGCGGAAGAATCAAACCTAGGAGTAGGCCTATTCCTGCAACGCCACCACCGTACATGAAGTACTTCAGCAGTAAGTCATCTTTTTGCGTATCAAGTTTTGCACGCAGTTTACGCACTTCTTCTTGTGACGCCGAAAGTTGTTGACTCATTTCACTGTAGCCCTGTTCAAGATCGTTTATTTGACGGGTACGAGTTTCTAAAGAGTCGACCAGTCCAGCTTTTTCTTGATCGGCATTTGAACGTGCATTCGCCAACTTTCCTTTGACGTCCGCGAGTTCTTTTTCAAGACGTGGCAGGCGCAACGCCATGCTTTCTTGATTAGTGACAAAACGACTTTCTACCCAGCCTGTGCGACCTTTTTCATCTTGAACTTGGGTATAGCCAGTGTCTTTATTGATCGACAACAGCTTCACTTTATCGCCAGCATCTACACTGCCAATAATACGGAATTGGTTGCTCGGGCCAGAGTGCATATAAGTGAAGAGTTTATCAGAGATGTAACGGTTTTGAGCAAATGCAGCAGGAACAGCAAGCATTGATACTAAAACCAAGCAAACCAGTTTTTTCACGGTAAATCCTTTAACAGTCTTTTTGCAGGCTTAATCGCCATTGTCTATTTGTTACTAACGTCAAATAGTAAGTAGTTTCTGAACCGACTGCAACAAAGAAGGGAGGCTGAGCCTCCCTTTCTGCGGGTTTGAGTCAATAATGACAGTGAGTTAACACATCACTGACGGATTAATTAAGTGAACGCCGCTTGAATCGCATAGAAAAAGACCACGGCAAGTAGTGCACCCGCTGGCAGCGTCACAATCCAAGACGCTACAATGTTACGAACAACACCTAGGTTTAATGCGGCAATACCACGAGCAAAACCAACACCTAAAACGGCACCCACAAGCGTTTGAGTGGTTGAAATTGGCAGGCCAGTACCGGACGCAAGTACCACGGTACATGCCGTCGCAAGTTGCGCGGCAAAACCACGGCTTGGCGTCAATTCAGTGATACCAGTACCAACGGTTGCCATGACCTTATGACCTAGCGTAGCCAAACCAACCACAATACCAAGACCACCCAATGGAAGAATCCACCAAGCAATACTAGTTTTACCGGTGATTTCTCCCATATGCTCAACAGTAGATACGACCGCTGACAAGGGGCCAATCGCGTTAGCTACGTCATTAGAGCCGTGAGCGAAGGCCATTGCACAAGCAGTGATAACCATTAGCACGCTAAAGATGCCTTCAACGCCAGCAAAGCCATGCTCATCTTCACGACTGGCAAATTTCTTCTGAATGTAGAAGTAACCGCCGGCCATGACGATGCCAGAAACAATCGCTGCCCACATCCAGGCTTCACCATTACTAAGGTGTAGTCCAACGTGCTTAAGCCCTTTTTTAATTGTAACCAGTGCGATCACCATGGTCGTGATGAACATGTACACAGGTACAAAACGTTTGGCATTAAACAGAGGATTCTCTGTGTCAAAGATCAGTCGCTGCGCACTGACAAAGATAACGTAAGCAAAGAAGCCGGAGATGACTGGTGTAATAATCCAGCTACCAACAATACCTTGAACACTATTCCAATTAACCGCTTCAGTACCGACTGACACAGAGGCAAAACCAATAATAGCGCCGATAATAGAATGAGTCGTGGATACTGGCCAACCCATATAAGACGCAAGCAGTAGCCAAGTACCCGCAGCAAGCAGCGCGGACATCATACCGTAGACTAATACGTCTGGTTGGTGAGCAAATAGGGACGTTTCAATAACACCTTTACGAATAGTGTCGGTGACTTCACCACCTGCAAGGTATGCCCCTGCAAATTCAAAGATCATTGCAATGATGATCGCTTGTTTTACGGTTAGCGCTTTAGAACCTACCGATGTCCCCATCGCATTGGCGACATCATTTGCACCAATACCAATAGCCATCAGAAAACCGAAAGCGGCTGCAATTAAAATCAGGACAGTGCCGTAGTTCGCAAGGATATCCATCGTATTACCTAGTTGTTGATAACAAGCGGAGCAAAAATTTAGCACGAAAAAACCCCTTCAGCGCGTCAGTATTTAGCGCTTATGAGGGGTGTGGCTTTATTTTAGATGCTCTTCGTTATTTGGTTAACTTATCGTTATGAGCGTGACAACATTACTTCAAGGCGCGCACCAACACGTTGCGCCTGATCAGCAATACCGCCCACCCACTCTAGAATTTTGTAAAGGAACATCACATCAATCGGGTTCAGATCGGCTTCAATCGACATTAGCTGTTGACGAAGTTCAATCTGCATGACATCCGTGTCGTCCTCAATCGCATCCAGTTGGTGGATCATTTCAGCCACGAGTGTGACTTCGCGACCTTTAAATCCAGTTTCCAATAACTCATCAAGCTCATTGATCACTTTTTGCGCTTGGTTTGCAGCATCAAGGCAGCGCTTCACATACGCAATGAAGTTTTCTTGAAGAGGTGTAGGGATCATCAATTGACGGCCATAAACACGGCCAGCAATATCTTTTGCTAGGTTGGCGAGTTTATCTTGCTGTGTGAGTAGTTCTAGCATATCACTACGATCTACTGGCATAAACAAACCACGAGGAAGTTTGAGACGAATTTCGCGCTTAAGTACGTCGGCTTCTTTCTCTAGATGAGAAATTTGAGCACGAATTTCAGAGGCTTTCTCCCAATCACCTTTTGAACTAACTTCAAAAAAGTTGATGAGATGTGAGCAGCATTCATTTACGCACACAACGTGGCGCTGCAAAGGTTTAATAGGGGACTTTGCAAATAACCCCATAATTGTATTTACTGGCATGGTCATTCAACCCAATTAATATAACCTAAAAACTAACATGCACCATTTCATGGCGAAATGTTGAACGATGGCTATAAAGGCGCGCATGTTAACCCATTCAATCATTCATTAAAACTGTTTTAGATCATCATTAAGGTGATATTTCTTTCTTGCCGAGTAAGAAAATTGGCAATATCCTGTCTCTATCTGCTTTGAAAGGTAACGTTATGGAAACCGAGATAGAACTGAAGTTTTTTGTTTCTCCTGAATTTTCAGAAACTTTGCGCAATAAGATCTCTGAAACCAAAGTGCTTCAACACAGCTGTCGAACGCTGGGTAACATCTATTTTGACACCCCTGACAACTGGTTACGTCAACACGATATTGGCTTGCGCATTCGTCGTTTTGATGATGTGTATGTCCAGACAGTCAAAACTGCCGGGCGTGTGGTGGCAGGGTTGCACCAACGGCCAGAATACAACGCTGAACACGATCGGAATCAACCGGATTTGACCTTACACCCTAGTGATATCTGGCCAGAGGATAAGGATGTTGCGACACTTCAATCGCAACTTACCGCGCTTTTTGCTACCAACTTTACTCGTGAGCAATGGCTGATCGGTATGGCTGATGGTAGCCAAGTCGAAGTTGCCTTTGATCAAGGCCAAGTCGAAGCGAGTGGCAGAGAAACCCCTATTTGTGAAGTAGAACTTGAGCTGAAATCGGGTCAAACCGATGCACTGTTTACTTTAGCTCGTAATTTCTGTGAGCATGGTGGTATGCGTCTAGGTAACCTCAGCAAGGCTGCGAAAGGGTATCGTTTAGCGGTGGAATACCCTGGTGATGAGGTAAAACCTTTGGCGCTGGTGCCAACGAATAAGCACGACACGGTAGAATCTTGCTTGATTAACTCACTTGAGCATGCGCTCTCACATTGGCACTACCACGAACAGATTTATGCAGAGCGCGACTCGATAGAAGCGTTACATGAAATAAAAAATGCGATCAGTTTTGTCCGCCAGATTTTAACCGTTTATGGTGGTGTGGTTCCGCGCCGCGCGAGTGCTATCTTACGCCAAGAGCTGAAATGGTTAGAGCAAGAGCTTGAATGGCTGCGAGATTACGACTACCTAGAAGATTTACTTGGCGATAAAGGCCATGCATTGCGCAAATTGGATGCGCGTAAGTTTTTGATCGCAGAACTTAAGTTAGTTCAAGAGCAACTTCCATCTCGTGAGCAAATGTTAGAGTTAATTAATGGTGCCCGCTACACGGGCTTGCTGCTTGATTTAAGTCGCTGGATTCTGACTCGTGGATGGCAGCCGTTTCTCGACGATAAAGCTCGTGAAAAGATGGCACTTAACATTGAGCATTTTTCGGTGGAGCAACTTGAGCGTACTTGGACTGAATTAATGCAAGCTTTTCCACCAGAGAAGAGCTTAACTGACGACGACTATATCGATCTACAGTATCGCTTGATGCGTAACCTTTATACCGGAGTGAGTTTTGCATGCTTATATAACAGTGAGGATCGTAATAGCTTCCGTTTACCGTGGAGTGACTTACTGCACGGCACTGACGACTTGCTTAAATTAAAGCCCCTAGAACAACTGGTTGATAAGCTCGAAGGTGAAGATCGTGAGCAACTACAGCGTTGGTTGATACGCCAGCAAGGATCTATTTTACATGCAATGGAACAAACGCGAGTTATCTGTATAGAGGCTGAACCGTATTGGCGCGATTAATTGGCTGTTATTACAGTGAATGAAACGAGAGCTTTACGGCTCTCGTTTTTGTTGCTGCGTAGTGTGAGATGCTCGTTCGATTTTATCGAGCCGCTTGAGAATTTCACTCTGTTTTTCTACCAACTCGATCAATAGCCTCTCTTTATTCTTTGAACGGTGGTCTTGACCTTTAGACGGTGAGGTAATCAGCGACGAGATCAAGCCAGAAATCATACCAAACAAACCCACGCCACAAATGATCAACGCTGCTGCCACGATGCGTCCAGCATCAGTGACCGGATAATGATCGCCATATCCAACAGTTGATATCGTCACCAAAGCCCACCACATGGCATCGCCACCATTATGAATATTAGCAGCGGGAGATCCCCCCTCTAAAAACAACATGGTACTTGAACCAACAGTCATCAAAATAACCAACAGTAACAAGATAGAAGCAAGCGTGGTTTCACGTTTGTTTTCCAATGATTCTTTGAGCGCGTAGCGACTCGAACGGATCACTAAGATCACTCGTAAAATTGAAAATAAGCGAAGCGGTTCGATCATTGGCATACTGGCCACAAAGTCTATCCAGTGGCGTTGCATATATTTCACACGATCTGTAGAGCGGATCAAATCTATACAGAGTTGTAACAGGAATATACTACAGATAACGAAATCTAAGCCGATAAATACCTGTCGAGTTTCTAGGCGCAATGGGAAAAACAACAAGCCCGAGATCACAAATAGCGCCATAAATGACAAGATCAGTGACAACAAGCTCATCGGTTTTATGTCGTTTTTGGTAATATCAATATTCATACGAAGCTCGAAATAAATTAAATTCAGTATTATCAATGCAGTTGCACCTTCTGTGCCACTTTAATATAACGCATTGAAAACTCAAAATATGACAAAGTGGAGAACGGACAATGACCAAGATGGTGTTTAAGCCGTGGGAACGAGTGATTACGGATATTCGACTGGTTCCTAAGATGGTAATGCTGATGGTATTCAGTACCTTACTCATCATCAGCAAACAGTTGTGGGACGCAAGCACCTTTTACGATTCTCTACTTGCCGCAACGCAAAACATTCAGGTAGCTCAGGAACATTACAACGCTTATCTTGTTCAAGTCGCCTGGCAGACAGGGTTGCTGATCCTCGTTTTTATCACGTTGTTAATGTTTGCGGCGCGTGTAATGTTGCGTCAAACCCAATATCTAAATGAGTCGATTAAATTAATGGCGCAGAAAGACCTTTCGGTGCCAATCGAAATGGCCTGCAAAGATGAGTATGGCGATGTAGCGCGCGAGTTAGAGAAAACTCGTGTGCAACTGCAAGAGATGATTCGACTACAGATAGATGCCTCGCAAGAGCTGTCTGGTTTGACTGAAGTAATGACATTAAGCATGTCAGAAACCAAAGAGTCGGCGAAAGAAGAGTTTGACGAAATTGATCAACTCGCAACGGCAATGAGCGAGATGACCTCTACGGTACAAACGGTAGCTGGCCATGCGCAGAGCGCATCATCATTGACCGAAAATGCGTCTGGTTCGGCGGTTACAGGTCAACGATTTGTTCAAGATACAGTGAAAAAAATCAGCGAGCTATCGAAAGACATCGCAGCTTCTGCTAATGCGGTGAATCAAGTCGAGGAAAGTGTCGACTCGATTGGCAGTGTTGTCGGTACTATTCAAGGGATCTCTGAGCAAACCAATTTATTAGCGCTTAATGCTGCGATTGAAGCGGCACGTGCCGGTGAGGCTGGCCGAGGTTTTGCTGTCGTGGCAGATGAGGTGCGTAACCTTGCTCAGCGTACTCAACAGGCAACGGTCGAAATCCAAGAAATGATCTCTAAGTTACAAGCCAGTGCTAACTCTGCCGTTGACTTGATGGAGAAGAGTGTGGTTGAAGCCGCAGAAGGGGTTGAGTTAGTCACTAATGCTGGTGATGAGTTAGATGGCATTGTCGATCAAGTAAACCAAATTAATGATATGAATTTCCAAATTGCGACCGCTGCGGGTCAGCAGAGCAGTGTTGCGGAAGAGATGAGTCAGAACTTAACCAATGTGCGTGAACTGGTAGAAGCATCGGTGACCGTGGTCTCTGAGCTGCTTGAAACCTCTGAAATCATGCAGCAGAATGCAGAAGAGCTCGACAAGAAGATCACATCATTTAAAGTGTAACTTCTCAAGTTATTATCAAGAAACGCCCACTGGCTACTAGTGGGCGTTTTTTATTGGTATAAATAGCACATGCCATCCCCTTAGCTGGTATTTCTCGAACAAGGAAGAATCATGCAACTGCCAGAAAGCCTCCTCTCTTATTCTCAATCTGCGCTTGAGTCGTTATATCTATCCGATGCAATTTCACACTGGCCCGAACCGCTTCGTCAGCAGCTTTGCTATGTCGCAGGGCTTAGCCAGTTTGTGGTTGACGTTCTAAGTACCGATGAGCACTTGCAACAGACGTTGCCTGAGATGATCGCTCAGTCATCGCGTTGTCATGATTATCGTCAGCGCTTAGCCGCTATGCTTAGTGAGTGCAGTGATGAGATGCAAGGTTATCGCGTGTTGCGTCAGTTTCGTAACCGAGAAATGCTTTATATCGCTTGGCGTGACTTTACGGCCTCATGGCGATTAGAGCAGAGTTTAGCGCATCTCTCTGAGCTTGCCGAAGCGATGATTTTCGAAACCTATCAATGGCAATACAAAACGTGTTGCGAGTTGTGGGGAACGCCAACCAATGAGCAAGGTGAAGCGCAGCCAATGCTGATTATCGGTATGGGTAAACTCGGCGGCGGTGAACTCAATTTCTCGTCCGATATTGACCTGATTTTTACCTACCCAGAAAACGGTGAAACTCAAGGTGCTCGTAAAAGTCTCGCCAATGCACAATTTTTTACTCGCTTAGGCCAACGCATTATTAAAGCGCTCGACCAGCAAACGTTTGATGGTTTTTGTTACCGTGTCGATATGCGTCTGCGCCCGTTTGGTGATAGTGGTCCGCTGGTCATGAGCTTTGCGGCACTAGAAGACTACTACCAAGAGCAAGGGCGAGATTGGGAGCGCTATGCAATGATTAAAGCGCGGGTGATGGGCAGTGAAATGTATCCTCAGTATCAAGAGCTGCGCCAAATGTTGCGTCCCTTTGTCTTTCGTCGTTACATCGATTTCAGCGCGATTCAATCACTGCGTCGGATGAAGTCGATGATCAGCAGTGAAGTGCGCCGACGCGGTCTGAGCAACAACATTAAGCTCGGGGCAGGCGGAATTCGTGAAATCGAGTTTATTGCTCAGGTGTTTCAACTTATTCGCGGTGGACGTGAGCCAAACTTACGTCATCGAGGTCTCCTGATTACCCTAACTGCCATCGAAGAGCTGGAACAGTTAACTTCACAAGAAACTTCTTGTTTGCGCAACGCATATAAATACCTTCGTCGTTTAGAGAACCTGCTTCAGGCAATGGCAGACAAACAGACTCAGACCTTACCTGAATGTGAAATAGAGCAGATGCAACTGGCTGTCGCGATGGGGTACACACACTGGTCACAATTGATAAGCGATGTGCAGATGCATATGGACAATGTGCATGTGGTGTTTCTCAATTTGATTGGTGATGATGAGGATGAGCAACAAGAGATCGCCGTGCATTTTGTCGAGTTGTGGGACATGGCCGCCAAACAAGATGTGATTGAGCATATCCTTGAGCACGATGTTGAGGTTGAAGACCCGCGGCAGATGGCGGCCACCATCATCCAGTTTAAACAGGATTTGGCGAAAAAAACCTTAGGCCCGCGTGGACGAGAAGTACTCAACCGACTGATGCCGAAGATCTTTGCAGCCTTATATGCTCACCCAGATGCCAAATTCGGCCTGCCACGGGTACTGCATTTATTACATAAAATTGTCACGCGTACTACTTACCTAGAGCTGCTTGATGAGCATCCGGCAGCCTTAGTGCAGTTAGTTCGACTGTGTACCGCCAGTCCGATGATTTCAGAGCAGCTTGGTCGCTATCCTATCTTGCTTGATGAGCTTATCGACCCCCAGCAACTGTACAATCCGATTCCACTCGACAGCTATCGAACCGAACTACGCGATTTCCTCGCACGCATACCCGAAGATGATATGGAGCAGCAGATGGAAGCGCTGCGCCAATTTAAGCAGATTTGTATTTTACGCATCGCGGCGGCCGATATTGCTGGTGTGATACCGGTAATGAAAGTGAGCGATCACTTAACCTATCTCGCTGAGGCGATTGTGGAGTCGGTTGTTGCACAAGCCTGGCTGCAACTGACCGAGAAATATGGTCAACCGACACATCTTAGCGAGCGTGATGGTAAAGGTTTTGCCGTTATTGGTTATGGCAAAGTTGGCGGTTGGGAACTAGGGTACAACTCTGATTTAGATATTGTATTTATGCATGATTGTTCTGTGCATGTGAATACGGACGGCAAGAAAGAGATTGATGGCCGCCAGTTTTACCTGCGGCTTGCTCAGCGTATCATCCATATTTTCTCGACACGTACCGCTTCTGGCATTTTGTATGATGTTGATACTCGTCTGCGGCCTTCTGGTGTGTCAGGGTTATTGGTTAGTCCGAGCGATGCTTTTGATGAGTATCAACGCAATGATGCCTGGACATGGGAGCATCAAGCCTTAGTTCGAGCGCGAATGATCTATGGCGATGCGCCATTGCAGCAAGCCTTCGCAAAAACGCGTCACGAAATTTTGACCTTAGAGCGAGATGAGGCCACCTTGATCAAGCAAGTGTCAGACATGAGAGTGAAAATGCGTGACCATCTGGGGGGCAAGAAAGCAGGGCGCTTTATGCTTAAGCAAGACCCTGGTGGCATTACAGATGTTGAGTTCTTGGTGCAGTTTTTAGTACTGCGCTATAGTCACCAAAAGCCCAAGCTAACCCGTTGGAGCGATAATGTGCGTATTATTGAAACCATGATAGCGCAAGGCATTCTTGATCAAGCCAACGCAATAGCATTGACCCACGCTTACACCGAGATGCGCGATCAGATCCATCACCGTAACTTACTTAACTTAGATGCGGACGTGGCCGAGGATAAATTCCTTGCTGAGCGTGAGTTTGTTATCCAACAGTGGCACGAGTGGTTAGAATAACCGCTCAGCTTTATGCTAAACTTCTGCCCGAATTAGAATTTGGAGATCCACAATGAAGCCAATCCTACCTAACTACGGCGACTCTGGCGTGCTGATTATCGGCGATGTGATGTTAGATCGCTATTGGTATGGCCTGACTGGTCGTATTTCACCAGAAGCCCCAGTACCTGTAGTAAAAGTAGAAAATAATGAAGAGCGTCCTGGTGGTGCTGCGAACGTAGCAATGAATATTGCTTCCCTTGGCGGTCACGCTCATATTGTTGGTTTAACGGGGATTGATGAACCTGCAAAGGTCCTTAACGAAACGCTGTCTGCGCTCAAAGTTAAATGTGACTTTGTGAGTCTGCCTAATTACCCAACCATTACTAAACTGCGCGTTCTTAGCCGTGGTCAACAATTGATCCGGCTTGATTTCGAAGATCAGTTTGAAAATGTTGACGCTGAGCTGATTCTTGAGCGTATGGAGCGTGCACTGCCGAAGGTGAAATCCGTGGTGTTATCGGATTATGCTAAAGGCGCACTTGAGCACGTGCAACTGTTCATTCAAAAAGCCCGCGCGGCGAATGTGCCAGTATTTGTCGATCCTAAAGGGGCCGATTTCGAACGCTATCGCGGTGCCACTCTTTTAACGCCAAATATGGCTGAGTTTGAGCATGTGGTTGGTAAAGTGAAGTCAGACCAAGAGCTAGAAGAAAAAGGCCTTGCTCTAATTGAAGAGTTTGACTTTGAAGCGCTATTGGTTACGCGCAGTGAACACGGCATGACGTTATTGCGCCGTGGTCAAGCACCATTCCACTTGCCTACTCAGGCGCAAGAAGTTTATGACGTGACAGGGGCGGGCGATACGGTTATTTCGGTATTGGCAGCTTCGGTTTCTGCCGGTAAACCACTTGATGAGGCTTGTGCGTTGGCCAATGCTGCTGCGGGCGTTGTGGTTGGTAAGCTAGGCACGTCAACCGTGTCAACCATTGAATTGGCAGAAGCTGTACATGGTAGTCAAGACACCGACTTTGGTGTGATTAGTGAAAGTGCGCTGATGCAAGCGGTGAAAAGTGCTCAAGCGAAAGGCGAGAAAGTTGTCATGACCAATGGCTGTTTCGATATTTTGCATGCTGGTCATGTCTCTTACTTGAATCACGCCGCCGAGCTTGGCGATCGCTTAATTGTTGCCGTCAACACCGATGAATCCGTTAAGCGCTTAAAAGGTCCTGGCCGTCCAGTCAATACAACCGATCGACGCATGGCGGTATTGGCCGGTTTAGGCGCGGTTGATTGGGTCGTACCGTTTAGCGAAGATACGCCGCAACGTTTGATTGGCGAAGTATTACCAGACCTATTGGTTAAAGGTGGTGATTACCAACCGGAAGAGATTGCTGGTGGTAAAGAAGTGATAGCCAATGGTGGCCAAGTCAAAGTACTTAACTTTGAGGATGGCTGCTCAACCACTGAGATCATTGACGCGATAAAAGGTGGTAAAGGTTAGGCCCTTTCCATCAACGACAAAACGCTTACCTTGTTGTCGGCGATTTTTGTTTACCGATATAAAAAATGGAGCCATCAGGCTCCATTTTTTCATCGTTCAAGAGCAATTAGTCTTCTAGATCGCCACAGAAACGGTAACCTTCACCGTGAATTGTCGCGATAATTTCTGGTGTGCCAGATACCGACTCAAAGTGCTTGCGGATGCGACGAATCGTCACGTCGACAGTACGATCGTGTGGTTTTAGCTCACGTCCAGTCATTTTCTTCAGTAAGTCTGCACGAGTTTGGATCTTGCCTGGGTTTTCACAGAAGTGAAGCAGGGCACGAAACTCTGAACGTGGCAGTTTGTAACCATCACCGCTTGGACTGACCAATGAACGACTGTTGATATCCAACACCCAGCCATTGAACACGTATTTATCAACGCTACGCTTTTCTTCGCTGACTGCACTCGCGTTCATTGAACGGTTGAGCAAGTTGCGCGCACGGATAGTCAGTTCACGTGGGTTAAATGGTTTGGTTATGTAGTCATCAGCACCGATTTCTAGACCAAGGATTTTGTCGACTTCGTTGTCGCGACCGGTTAAGAACATAAGTGCCACATTGGCTTGCTCACGTAGCTCACGTGCGAGTAGTAGACCGTTTTTGCCTGGAAGGTTAATGTCCATGATAACTAAGTTAACTTGGTTATCAGACAGAACCTGGTGCATTTCTTCACCGTCACTGGCCTCAAAAACAGCGTATCCCTCTGCTTCAAAAATACTCTTAAGAGTGTTACGAGTTACTTGCTCATCTTCAACAATAAGAATGTGCGGGGTTTGCATTGGCGGTACCTAAATTTGTGAAAAATTTGTGCGAATAGATTAAATTCTAGGCAAAAATATAACATACAGGTAATGTGATGTTGATAATAAACCAAAGATTATAAAATTACACTCTCTTTGATTGCCCGCCATCCTTGGTGCATTTCTCTACCCTTAGAGGTCCATCTTCCTCTGTGCTCTATCAGTCTTTGAGGCGGATTTTATAATTTTAACAGCATGCTAACAACGTAGAAATGTTAATTCCAATCACTTTGTTGATTTATATCAATAGTTAGAATGTAACAAATATTAATAGTATTCAATCGATGTATAACGGGAGACATGATGGCAATAGATGCACATTTTTGGCGTGCCTATCAACAGCCCTACTTCCGCTTTGAGGCTCTGCCAGTTGCAAAACAGTTCGCTATTATTACCGCTTGGAATCCGGGCAGTGAGTGGCAAACACAAGCAGAGAATGATAGCAACAATCACCACTTAGCTGTAGATTTGGTCCATACTGGATATAGTCTCGTACTAGTGGGAAACCAAGATTTCTCTTGGGCTGAAGAGAGTTTCGCCGCTCCAATTACGCAAGTAAAGGCGATGGAACTAGGGCGAAAATTTGCTCAAAATGCCATCTACTTTATCGACGAGGAGCAACTATTTTTGCTCTCATGCATCGGTGACATGACGCGGCTGCCATTAGGACATTGGCGTGATCGATGCCGATAGAAGATTTATTATTTGGAAGTTCAAGGAGGAAAAATGAAAGACATAACCCCTGATATTTGTGATAAACACGCAGACAAAGTAACGCTGCTCGGTCTACCACTACACAGCTTTGGTCGTAAGTTTGCCTTTTATGGTGAAATTGTCACGGTACGTTGTTACCACGATAATTCAAAAGTTCGAGAAATGTTAAGTCAAGATGGTCGCGGTAAAGTCCTAGTCGTCGATGGCCATGGTTCATGCCAAAAAGCATTGCTCGGTGATCAATTAGCGATTCTAGCCATTGATAATCACTGGGAAGGTGTGATTGTAAACGGCGCGGTGCGTGATATCGCTGCTATGTCTGAGATGGAGTTAGGCATTAAGGCGCTTGGTGCGTCCCCGTTTAAAACTGAAAAGCGCGATGTGGGCGAAACCAATGTGACGTTAACCATCCATAATCAAATGATCCAACCGGGAGATTACATCTACGCGGATTGGAATGGGGTATTGATGTCGACAGAGTTGCTTGATTGGAATTAAAAACGGAAGCCTAAGCCGACTTCAACACCTTTCTGCCATTCTTGGTAATCAAGGGTGGCATGAAAGTCGAGATTATCGGTCAGTTTCATCCGACTCGATACTTCGGCTGCAAGCGATGACTCTTTACCTGCAATAGTGTTGTTGTCGCTATAAGAGTGCAAGGTACTCTTGACCGATAGTCTTGGACTAAACTGGTAGCTCACACCACTCAAAAAACCCGTTTCATTGATGTTATTATTACTGTTAAGGCGAGCCCCAACGTAAAGATCGACTTTGTTAAACAGGTTGTACGAATACCCGCCATCAATTTTCCAAGAATCGAAGTCATGTTGATCGCTTTCACTTAACACAAAGAGCTTGTGCGGAGAGCTACTCTGCTGAGCAGGAAGTGGCGGAAGTTTGGCGGCAAATAGCGGGCAGGCGACGAACGCTGCCAATAGGCATAGTGTTGTTCTCATTGACCACTCCTTTGCTCTGTCTGCTCTCCACTGCAAACCTAATTAAAGCATAATTCGCTTGGCTGTGAAGTAACTTTTATATAGCAATTAGTTATTACGATGTATGCCATTGATTTCATTGATCGCACTAATGATTGTTCGCACTAATGATATAGTTAAATCGGTGTTGCGCTTTAGCCATTCGTTGCTCTGCCGTGAACAAAAATAGCAACTTTTCGTTGACGCCGAGATAAGAAATAGGGTAAACGTATGGTTAAGCAAACACACGACGTATAGAAAATTATTCTTATGCAGCACCAAAGCCTAGTAATGACCACAACCATTATTATTACCGACATCACAATTGTTGGGGCAGGCTGCTAAACGAAAGAAATGCAAAAAAAGGCCTGTATCCCACGAGATACAGGCCTTTTTTTATGCCGTTTAAAAACATTTTGGAGAAAGGGATGCGAGTTTTAAAGTTTGGAGGTTCATCATTAGCAGATGCTGAGCGTTTTTTACGTGCAGCGGATATCATTGCTAATAATGCCCAGCAAGAAGAAGTGGCGGTGGTTTTATCTGCCCCAGGTAAAACCACTAATAAGCTAGTTTCAGTCATAGAAAGTGTTTTGAAAAATGGCCAAGCTGAGCTACAAATCGCTGAGTTAGAAGACGCATTTCGCGATCTTTTCCAAGATATCAAACAAGTCTTACCCAATATTGATGGCGACGGTTACGATACCCAAGTTAAAACCTCTCTTTCTCAACTAAAACAGTTTGTACATGGGATTAACTTACTCGGAATGTGCCCGGATAATGTTAATGCCCGTATCATCAGTAAAGGTGAGCGCGTTTCGATTCAATTGATGAAAGCGGTACTTGAAGCCAAAGGTCAGCCAGCCAGTCTTATCGACCCTGTTGAGTATCTGTTTGCCCGTGGAGAACCATTAGAAGCAATGGTCGATGTCGATATCTCTACGCAAAATTTCCGTCAAAAGCCTTTACCGCAAGGTCACGTTAATATCATGCCTGGCTTTACTGCCGGTAATGAACAAGGTCAATTGGTTACTCTTGGCCGCAATGGTTCTGACTACTCTGCTGCTGTACTCGCTGCCTGTTTACGTGCCGATTGTTGTGAAATCTGGACTGACGTAGATGGGGTGTATAACTGTGACCCTCGTTTAGTCGCTGATGCGCGCTTGCTCAAATCGCTGAGTTATCAAGAAGCAATGGAGCTGTCTTACTTTGGAGCGTCGGTTCTGCACCCTAAAACTATCGCACCGATTGCTCAATTCCATATTCCTTGCCTGATAAAAAACAGTTTTAATCCGCAAGGTGCTGGTACGCTTATAGGTCAGGATACTGGTGAAGATAACCTCGCAATCAAAGGCATAACTACGTTAAGCGATCTGACAATGGTTAACGTGTCTGGCCCTGGTATGAAAGGCATGGTCGGTATGGCGAGTCGAGTGTTTGGCGCGATGTCATCTGCAGATGTTTCGATTGTTTTGATCACTCAGTCGTCTTCAGAGTACAGCATCAGTTTCTGTATTGAAGCGCAAGACCGAATAGTGGCAGAACAAGCATTGAGGGATGCCTTTGAGCTTGAGTTGAAGGATGGCTTGTTAGAGCCTGTTGAATTTATTAATGACGTGGCGATTGTGACACTGGTGGGTGATGGTATGCGCACCTCACGCGGTGTGGCGTCTCAGTTCTTCTCTTCTCTGGCTGAAGTTAACGTAAACATTGTTGCGATTGCACAGGGCTCTTCAGAGCGTGCGATTTCTGCTGTGATTCCAGAAGATAAAATTTCTGAAGCGATCAAAGCGTGTCACGAAAACCTATTTAATTCAAAACACTTCCTTGATGTGTTTGTCGTTGGTGTCGGTGGCGTCGGCGGTGAGCTGGTGGATCAGATTGAGCGCCAGCAAGCAAAATTGGCAGAGAAAGGCATTGTATTGCGTGTCTGTGGCCTCGCCAACAGCAAAGGGTTATTGCTTGATAGTGAAGGATTGCCGCTTGAGCACTGGCGCGACCGCATGAAAGGTGCGTCTGAAGAGTTCAGCTTAGCGCGTCTTATTTCATTGGTGCAGCGTAATCACATCATCAACCCTGTGTTGGTTGACTGTACGTCGAGTGAAGTGATTGCCAACCAATATGCCGATTTTCTTGCGGCGGGTTTCCATGTTGTGACCCCGAACAAAAAAGCCAACACATCGAGCATGGCTTACTACCATCAATTGCGTGATGTTGCACGTAACTCACGCCGTAAATTGATGTATGAAACAACGGTTGGTGCAGGTTTGCCCGTGATTGAAAACCTGCAGAATCTTATCTCTGCTGGTGATGAACTTGAGCGTTTTAGTGGTATTTTATCTGGCTCGCTCTCATATATCTTCGGTAAGTTAGATGAAGGTATGACACTGAGCCAAGCAACAAACATCGCCAAAGAGAACGGCTTTACTGAACCGGACCCACGTGATGATCTCTCAGGAATGGATGTAGCGCGTAAGCTATTGATTCTCGCCCGTGAAGCGGGGATGAACCTTGAACTGGAAGATGTCATTATCGATCAGGCATTGCCACCAGGTTTTGATGACTCAGGAAGCGTCGAAGAGTTTATGCAGCGTTTACCAGAGGCGGATGCCTACTTCCAACAGCTATCAGCGCAAGCCGCACAAGAGGGCAAGGTGCTGCGTTATATGGGTGAGATCGTCGATGGTCAATGTCGTGTGAGCATGTCAGCGGTCGATGAAAACGATCCTATGTTCAAAATCAAAGATGGTGAAAATGCTTTGGCTTTTTACAGTCGTTACTATCAGCCTATTCCGTTGGTACTGCGCGGTTACGGTGCAGGTACAGAGGTGACAGCGGCAGGGGTGTTCTCTGACGTGATGCGGACACTTGGTTGGAAATTGGGGGTATAACGATGAGTCGTGGTATGGATGTAGTCGTGTACGCACCAGCATCAATTGGTAATGTCAGTGTCGGTTTTGACGTACTAGGCGCGGCGGTTTCGCCACTAGATGGCAGTTTGCTTGGCGATCGAGTCATGGTCAAAGCCAGCAGTGAGCCGTTTAGCCTCAATACCGCCGGACGTTTTGTTTCTAAGCTGCCTGAGAACCCTAAAGAGAATATCGTTTACGACTGCTGGCGTGTTTTTGCTCGTGAATTAGACAAAAAATCTGAGTCGCTTTTGCCGCTGGAAATGACACTTGAAAAGAACATGCCGATTGGTTCGGGGCTAGGGTCAAGCGCTTGTTCGATTGTTGCGGCGCTTGATGCGTTGAATCGTTTTCATGGTCAGCCTTTGAATGACACCGAACTACTGGCGTTAATGGGAGAAATGGAAGGGCAGATCTCTGGCGGCATTCATTATGACAACGTCGCGCCGTGCTATCTCGGTGGCGTACAGTTGATGCTCGAAGAGTTGGATATTATCAGCCAAGAAGTCCCCTGTTTTGATGAGTGGTACTGGGTGATGGCGTATCCTGGCATTAAAGTGTCTACGGCAGAAGCTCGCGAGATCTTACCTTCTCAATACCGTCGCCAAGATATCATTGCTCATGGTCGTCATCTGGCTGGCTTTATTCACGCTTGCCATTCGAATCAACCCGAGTTGGCGGCGAAGATGATCAAAGACGTGATCGCAGAACCGTATCGTGAGAAACTGCTACCGGGGTTTGCTGATGCCCGCAAATACGCTTTGTCAGCCGGCGCTTTAGCGACGGGCATTTCTGGCAGTGGCCCAACGTTATTTAGCATTTGTAAAGATAAAGAGGTCGCTGAGCGTGTTGCTCGCTGGCTCGAACAGAATTACGTACAAAATGAACAAGGATTCGTCCATGTTTGTCGCCTCAACAAACACGGTTCGAACGTAACAGGAAGTGAGCTATGAAGCTGTACAACATAAAAGAAAATGACGAACAAGTTTCCTTTGGCCAAGCCGTGCGCCAAGGACTCGGCCGTAACCAAGGCCTGTTTTTCCCGCAACAATTACCAACGTTTGATGATATTGACGCGCTGCTTGGAGAAGACTTTGTTACGCGCAGTACTAAGATTTTATCGGCGTTGATTGGTGATGAATTACCACCAGAACAAGTCAACGCGATGGTCGATGCGGCGTTTCAGTTCCCGGCACCCATTAAGTCAATCAAAGAGGGGATTTATGCGCTAGAGCTATTCCATGGCCCAACATTAGCGTTTAAAGACTTCGGTGGCCGCTTTATGGCTCAGTCGCTCACGGCAGTGTCTGATGGTGGCAAGATTACTATATTGACCGCGACTTCGGGAGATACGGGCGCAGCCGTTGCGCATGCTTTCTACGGTATGCAAGACATCAATGTCGTGATCTTGTATCCGCAAGGTAAAATTAGTCCACTGCAAGAGAAGCTATTTTGTACGCTGGGTAACAACATTCACACTGTGGCGATTGATGGTGATTTTGATGCTTGTCAAGCGTTAGTAAAACAAGCGTTTGACGATGCAGAGCTGCGCAAAGAGATCGGTTTAAACTCGGCTAACTCAATTAACATCAGTCGTCTTATGGCGCAGATTTGTTACTACTTCGAGGCGGCTGCTCAATTGAGTAAATCGCAGCGTGAAAACTTAGTCATTTCAGTACCAAGTGGTAACTTCGGTAACTTAACTGCGGGTTTATTGGCTAAAGCGCTCGGGTTACCAATCAAACGCTTTATTGCGGCCACGAACGCCAACGATACCGTGCCTCGTTATCTCGAAACGGGTCAGTGGGATCCTAAACCAACGGTGGCGACTACCTCTAATGCGATGGATGTGAGCCAACCAAATAACTGGCCACGTATCGAAGAGCTGTGCCGTGTTAAAAAGTGGGGTTTAGAGACCCTAGGTAAAGGCGCGGTAACGGATGCACAAAGTGCTGAGTCAGTGAAAGATCTGCATCAACAAGGCTACCTATGTGAGCCGCATGGTGCGATTGCGTATCGTGTGCTTGATGAGCAGTTGCAAGCGGGTGAAACTGGCTTGTTCTTATGTACCGCTCACCCGGCGAAATTCAAAGAAGTGGTCGATGAGATTTTAGAGTCAGATATCGAACTTCCGGCGCCATTAGCCAAACACGCGGTTATGGATCTGCTTTCAGAACAGCTAGCTAATGATTTCGACGCCTTAAAACAAGTGTTACTCAGAGTACAGAAATAGACACTCATGAAGCAAAAAAGGTCGCCTCGGCGACCTTTTTAATCTTGGTAACTTATCGATTAAGGGCGAAAGTGGGTAACGATAAATGCCAGCGAATCGCACCTAAGCGAATCAAGAGTGTTGAGCACATCCCTGCTAAGAATGCACTGCCGTTATCGGCGCCCATGGCTAATGCGGTAGTGTGGAACACCCCGCCAATAATACACGCCGTGGCATAAACTTCGCTGCGTAAAACCATCGGCACCTCACGGGCGAGTACATCGCGAATGATGCCACCGCCGCAGCCGGTGATCACACCCATAATGATGGCGACTAGCGCAGACTCTTGGTAAATCATCGACTTTTCGACACCAATACCAACAAAGACCGCCAAGCCAATCGCATCACACACGGGCAAGATCCACCAAGAGAGGCGCTTGGGGCGACGAACAATGAGCATGGTGAGTAAGCAGGTGATGAGAATGGTCCAGAGGTAGTTGGTATCAGTGATCCAAAACACAGGTGTTGCGCCTAATGCCATATCACGGATGGTACCGCCACCAATTGCCGTTACACTGCCTAGTACAGCGACACCAAAGGGGTCCATTTTAAGTCGGCCTGCCAACAGCACGCCTGAAATGGCGAATATCGCCGTACCGAATAAATCGATAAAGTAAAGCAGCATGGAGTCCATGTTACTAACATCTCTTACAAAATTGAGGGAACAGAAAATGAAGTCGGATTGTACGAGATCTCAGCGCTTAACGTTAGCCTTTTTGTCTTACTGTTTCGAAATGCTCACACACTTGCTTGATCGCGTTTAATGTTCTTGGCGTTGGTCGATTAATCCAGTCGGAGTTGACTGACCAGACAAATTGATGTTGTACTGCAGAAAGCTGTTCGCGCCATTTATCCCACATATTTGTATCTGCAATAACATGTTGAGAAGTAAAGATAACGTCTGGGTTTTGCACGATCACTTGCTCTAACCCCACCTGTGGGTAGGGGGCCTCACTATTGGCGAAGACATTGACACCACCACAAAAGCGAAACACTTCACTTGGCCACTTGTTTTGCGCCACAGTGATAATCGGCTGCTGACTTAATTGATAAAAGTAACGCACTTTAGACTGGGTATCATAATTGGTTTTCAAGATAGCTAATTGCTGCCTGAAGTCAGCTGCGGCGCGTTGGCCTATACTCGGATCATCGGCGTACTGACTCAATTGCTCAATGCTTGTCGCGATATCTTCGAGAGAATTTGCCTGCGAGTAGTAAATAGTAAGGCCAAATTGCTCCAGTTTTTTTAGTTCACCAATGGGGTTGCCTGTCGGCCAAGCGATGAGCAGATCAGGTTGCAGGGCAATAATTCGTTCAATCTTGATGCCCTGATAGTTGGAGACTTTTTCTAGGGTTTGTGCCTCAGGCGGGTAATCACTGTGTGCGCTAACAGCAACTAATTTATCGCCAAGGCCAGCTGCGAAGGCAATTTCAGTGGCGTGAGGGGCCAAACTGATCACTCGAGTAACGGACGCCGCGTTGATAGTGACAGTAAAAAAGATACAAAAAACAGCAGTGACGAAACGCATTTATATACCTTGATAAATAATGGCCATGAATAGGCTTTGAATTAAAAGCCAGGTCAACATACGCCAAGCGAGAAGTTTTTGCAGTTGAGCAATATGTAAAGCAGAGGGGGCGATTCTTCCTCCCAGTTTCGCTCGCACCGCTTTTTTACCATCGTAAATAGCTGGGCCACCGAGCGACAGTTCTAATTTAGCGCCGACAGCGACAATGAGCCAAGAGGGGCCAGGTAACGGCCAAGAGCTGGCTTGTTGTTTTAGTCGGCCAAACACATACTGAGCTCGTTGCCCTGTGGCGATCATCACTGCAAACAAACGTAATGGGATAAAGTCCATCACGGCCACGGCCCTGACGGCAGGAAGACCAAACGGATTGAAGCGCTGGCGAGAAGGGGACCAGGCCCGAGCCAGCTCGACCATCATTCGATAAATAAACGCGCCAATCGCGCCTGCGATAGCATACCAAAACAGCACTCCAACCACGTTGCGACCATATGACATGATCAGGGTTTCCGCCCCTGCTTTGCCCAAACCGAGCAGCGACAGTGGTTGAGTATTGCGGTTGATAATCGGGTTAAGAAGTGTTCTGGCTTGCGGTTTGTCTTCGCGTGCAAGCGCGGTGATAAATTGCGCGCAAAATTTGTCGGTATTGCGCCAATCAATCGCCAGTAACACAAACGCCAGTTCAAATAACAGTGGTTGCCAAACCAGCGGTTTAAGGGCGATAAGCACCGCTAACATCGGCACGATCATCAGTAACCAAGCAAGCGTGCCTGAAATCAGACTTTGGTTATAGTTGGTGTTGGTATTAACTTTGTCTGCAAGTTGCTCAGCGAATTTGTGCCATAGGATTGCTGGGTGTGCTTCTCGTGGGAAGGGCAAAACTAAATGGCACAACAAAGCGCCCCATAGGACTAGGAGCGCGCCGTTAGAGTAAATTTGAGCAAACAAATCTTCCATGATGTGTCTTCGCTTATTTCAGCAGTTCAACCATTTTAATGACCATTTCCGATGAGCTTTGTGCCGCAAGAGGCAAGAACTCTTCGAAGCTCATTGGCGACTCTTTATCGGCCACATCCGAGATAGCGCGAACCACAACAAAAGGGACCTTAAACTGGTGACACGTCTGTGCAATAGCGGACGCCTCCATTTCTACGGCGATCACGCTTGGGAAGTGCTTGCGGATAAACGCTTGGCGCTCGGCGGTGCAAACGAACGCATCACCAGTACAAATCAGGCCGCGTACCGCGTGTTTGCCTTCCATTTGTGCCAGCGCTTTTTCTGCTACGTCGATCAGTTTTTTATCGGCAAGAAAAGCCGCAGGTTGCTGTGCCATTTGGCCCATTTCGTAGCCAAATGCGGTTACGTCTGCATCGTGGTGACGAACTTCAGTTGAAATAACCACATCGCCCAAGTTTAGCGTCGAATCAAACCCACCGGCTGAACCTGTGTTAATCACGAGGTCTGGTTGATATTCATTTAACAACACTGTCGTCCCTACGGCGGCGGCCACTTTACCGATACCGGATTGCAGGAGTACAACGTCGACACCGTTGAGCTTGCCAGAGAAGAAAGTACAGCCAGCTTTATTGACGGTTTTACCGTTCTCGATAGCCTGTTTAAGAATAGAAACTTCTTGTTCCATTGCACCGATGATGCCGATTTTCATAATCAATCCTGTTGTTTCAAATAGCTAGGTTTCAATCGCTTAAGTGTAACAGAAAAGGTCACGATGGGAACGCTGAGCAACGAGAACGCAGAGGTTCGAGACGCTATAAGGGCGCGAGTGTCTTGCTGTTTTTGTTTCGCTATCTTTTAAACCAGTCAGACCGCTCAAATTATCTGTTGCTTAACCTCTTTCCATCTCATATAATCCGCGCTTCGCGTAGTGGCTGAATCAGAGATTGGCTGCTACAAATTTAAACTTACTCTTATTAGGAGAGAATAATGTCTCTGAATGCAGAAACTAAAGCAGCAATCGTTGCAGAATACGCTCAAGGCGAAGGCGACACTGGTTCACCAGAAGTTCAAGTAGCTCTACTTACAGCTTCTATCAACCACTTACAAGGTCACTTCAAAGCGCACAAAGCTGATCACCACAGCCGTCGTGGTCTTCTACGCATGGTTTCTCGCCGTCGTAAGCTTCTTGACTACTTGAAAGGCAAAAACCTTTCTCGTTACCAAGATCTAATCAAGCGTCTAGGCCTACGTCGCTAATCAGCGATTGCATAGCAGTTTGTCGAAAAAGGGGCTTTAGGCCCCTTTTTTGTTGCCCCAAACTTATTTTAGGTGCTAGAGCTTAGCCAAATCGAATTAATCCCGCTATACTACGCCTCGCATGCTGTTGATACCGTATAGAGTAACAAAGCATGAGCAACAAGCTCATCACATTACAGTCAACCACGTCGACCAAAAGGTCGCGACTATTCAAAGGAAATTGTTTTAGTTTCTTTTCACTAGTCGCGATTTGTAATGTATTGAGTATCAACCAATACACTCTGATCTCTGCCAAGCAGGGATTGAGAAACAAGGAATAACAATGTTCGAAAAACCAGTTGTTAAAACGTTCCAGTACGGTAACCACACAGTTACTCTAGAAACTGGCGTTATCGCACGTCAAGCTACAGCCGCCGTTATGGTTACTATGGACGATACAGCAGTATTCGTTTCTGTAGTTGGTAAAAAAGAAGCAGTGGAAGGTCAAGATTTCTTCCCTCTAACTGTTAACTACCAAGAGCGTACTTACGCTGCAGGTAAAATCCCAGGTGGTTTCTTCAAGCGTGAAGGCCGTCCATCTGAAGGTGAAACACTGACTGCTCGTCTTATCGACCGTCCAATTCGCCCACTGTTCCCAGATTCGTTCAAAAACGAAGTTCAGGTTATTGCAACGGTAATGTCTGTAAACCCAGACGTTCAACCTGATATGGTTACAATGATCGGTACGTCAGCAGCGCTTGCTATCTCTGGTATCCCGTTCAACGGTCCTATCGGCGCGGCACGTGTTGGTCACATTGATGGTCAACTTGTACTGAACCCAAGCAACACTGAACTAGCAACGTCTAAGCTTGACTTAGTTGTTTCTGGTACTGAAGGCGCAGTGCTTATGGTTGAATCTGAAGCAGACAATCTAACTGAAGAAGAAATGCTGTCTGCTGTGGTATTTGGTCACGAGCAACAACAAGTTGTGATTAAAGCGATCAACGAATTCGCAGCTGAAGTTGCGACTCCAGCTTGGGAATGGCAAGCACCTGTCGTCAACACTGAGCTCAAAGCTCGCGTTGCTGAACTTGCAGAAGCTCGTCTATCTGAAGCGTACCAAATCACTGAGAAAATGGCTCGTTACGAGCAAGTTGGCGCAATCAAGAACGATGTTGTTGCCGCACTTCTTGCGCAAGACGAAGAACTAAACGAGCGCGAAATCCGCGGCATGCTTGGTTCTCTAGAGAAAAACGTTGTACGTAGCCGTATCATTGCTGGCAACCCACGTATCGACGGTCGTGAAAAAGACATGGTTCGTGCGCTAGACGTACGTACTGGCGTGCTTCCACGTACTCACGGTTCTTCTCTATTCACTCGTGGTGAAACTCAAGCTATCGTGACGGCGACTCTAGGTACGCAGCGTGATGCGCAAATCATCGATGAGCTAACCGGTGAGCGTAAAGATAACTTCCTACTACATTACAACTTCCCTCCATACTGTGTGGGTGAGACAGGTTTTGTAGGTTCGCCTAAGCGTCGTGAAATCGGCCACGGTAAACTGGCTAAACGTGGTATTGCTGCGGTTATGCCTTCTGCGGAAGAATTTCCATACACAGTGCGTGTTGTATCAGAAATCACAGAATCTAATGGTTCTTCATCAATGGCTTCTGTATGTGGTACTTCGCTAGCGCTTATGGATGCGGGTGTACCAATCAAGTCATCTGTTGCGGGTATCGCAATGGGTCTTGTTAAAGAAGGCGATGACTTTGTTGTTCTTTCTGACATCCTTGGTGACGAAGACCACCTAGGTGACATGGACTTTAAAGTAGCGGGTACTAACGACGGTATCACTGCACTTCAGATGGATATCAAGATCGAAGGTATCACTAAAGAGATCATGCAAATTGCGCTTAACCAAGCTCAAGGCGCACGTAAGCATATCCTATCAGTAATGGATCAAGCTATCTCTGGTGCTCGTGACGATATCTCTGAATTTGCTCCACGTATTCATACGATGAAGATCAGTTCTGAGAAGATCAAAGACGTTATCGGTAAAGGTGGTGCAGTTATCCGAGCTCTAACTGAAGAGACGGGTACAACTATCGAAATCGAAGATGACGGTACGATCAAGATTGCTGCAACCGAAGGTGCTGCAGCGCAAGAAGCGATCCGTCGTATTGAAGAGATCACGGCAGAAGTTGAAGTTGGCCGTATCTACTCTGGTAAAGTTGCCCGTCTTGCTGACTTTGGTGCATTCGTGACTATCCTGCCAGGCAAAGATGGCCTAGTACACATCTCTCAAATCGCTGACAAGCGTGTAGAGAAAGTGTCTGACTACCTAGCTGAAGGTCAAGAAGTTCAAGTGAAAGTACTTGAGATTGACCGTCAGGGTCGCGTTCGTCTAAGCATGAAAGAAGCGGTAGAGAGCACAGAAGCGCCAGCGGCAGAAGAAAAGCCAGCTGCAGACGCTTAATCAATGCACATTTAGGTCAGTCAGGCGATTAGCCTAACCTGCCAAAAGCATGTTATAAAGGGAGCATTACGCTCCCTTTTTTTATGCGGATGACACTGAGTGTAAACTCAGTAACAGGAGTATTTATCTGTGAAATGGTTTCAAACCGCAACACTTAGCTTAGCCATGCTCATTACGGCAGGCTGTGCTTCAACGTCAAATAATAGTGCGCAGTGGATGTATCCACCGATGGCGGTTCCTCTTCAAGCAAGTGTGCAACAAGAAGTTCAAATCGCGCGCCTATCACAATTATTGCAACGTCCTGATCTTTCCGAGCCAGTTCGGGCAAAAATGCTCTATGAGCGCGGCAACAATTATGACAATGTTGGTTTACGTGACTTAGCTCGACTGGACTATAACCAGTCGCTGGCGCTAAATCCGGCACAACCGGATTTGTTTAATCTGCTTGGTGTCTACTTTACCCAAGTCGGTGAATTTGATGCGGCGTATGATGCGTTTGACTCTACCTTGGAGTTAGATCCTGAAAACTCTTACGCTGAGCGTAATCGAGCCATTGCTCTTTATTATGGTGATCGCATTGACCTGGCGCTTGAAGGTATGCAAACCCATTATGATCAAGATCCACGTGACCCTTTCCGTGCTTTATGGCGCTATATCATTCAATCGGAGAAGCAACCCGATATCGCTCGTCAAGAGTTGTTGCAAGACTACCAACAGCGCGATGAGCAGTGGGGATGGGTTTTGGTGGCGATCAGTTTAGGTGAAGTGAGCGAAGAGCAAGCCTTTAAGGCCATATTCAGTGGTACGCGTGATAACACTTTGCTTGCCCAACGATTAACCGAAACTTATTTCTATCTTGGTAAGCGCTATCAAACGCAAGGGGATTTTGCCAACGCGATTTCTCTCTATAAGCTGGCAATCTCATTCAATGTCTATGAGTATGTTGAGCACCGCTACGCCTTCCTCGAACTAAGTCGTATTTATAATCAGGTCAAAGCTGAACATATGGCTAAAACGAAACAACAAACCGAGTTCAGCGAGCAATAGCTTTATACTGGCAAACAAAAATAAAAAACCGCTAGCACAGCGGTTTTTTTATTGCTGCTACGATAAATGGCGTTATAATAGTTAGCCTTGCTAACTAAATGGTTTGATAATGAGTCTAGAAAGGAACTTGATTGAGCTTGAGCGTTTTTGTGCTAAAGCGTGGCGGGTTTATGCCCAAGAAGATCCATTGGCACATTTGAGCTTTAATGAGTATGACTATTTGAAGGTCATTCAAGCCTCTTCTGAACCAATCCGATTAACTGATCTGGCGATTGAAATGAAAGTGACCAAACCTTCAGCAACGACTATGGTTCAACGGCTAGAGAGAAAGGGTCTTGTTGAGCGTAAAGCTTCGCTCGAAGATGCGAGGTCTAAGTTGGTCGTACTGACCAGCAAAGCAGAAGTGGGCTTGGAAGAAGAAAGTAAAATCTATCAGGTTATGGCACAGATACTGGAAAGTCGTTTGTCTGAGCAAGAATCTCAGCAGCTAAACCTATTATTAAATAAGGCTTTGCAGTAAATAATTTAGACATTTAGTTAGTCTTGTTAACTAATTTATTGAGTCATACCTCGCTGACATACGACTCACAAATGAAAGTAGAGCAAAAAATGTGCAATTCAATTGGTCGCCAGTTTTGGCGATATACCATTCCTACCGTGGCAGCCATGTTGGTAAATGGCCTGTACCAAGTCGTGGATGGCATCTTCATTGGCCACTATGTGGGGGCTGATGGACTTGCAGGTATTAATGTTGCGTGGCCTGTGATTGGTTCGATTCTCGGTATTGGCATGTTGGTGGGTGTAGGTACTGGTGCGCTTGTCTCAATTCGTCAAGGTGAAAAAGATACTCAAGGCGCTAAGCAAATCTTAGCAACGGGCTTAACCTTATTGTTAGCGATAACGCCTATTGTTTCTACATTGCTGTTTTTGTTTGCTGATAATTTCTTGCTTTGGCAGGGCGCTGAAGGGCGAGTGTATGAACTTGGCCTGCAGTACTTACACATTTTGATTGGTGCCAGTGTCTTCACGCTAGGTTCGATCGCGATGCCGTTTTTATTGCGCAACGATGACAGCCCTAATCTAGCGACGATACTGATGATCATTGGTGCGGTAATTAACATCGTGCTCGATTACCTGTTTATCGCTCTGTATGGTTGGGAGTTGACGGGCGCGGCATTAGCAACAGCGATTGCCCAGTTTGTGGTAACGGGTCTTGGCTTGGCTTACTTCTTCTCACGTCGAGCAAACCTACGTTTACGTTGGAATGAGCTAAGGCTGAAACTCGATGTGATTCCACAAATCTTCGCCGTTGGTACATCAAGTTTCTTTATGTACGCTTATGGTTCGATGATGGTGGCGCTGCACAATGCGTTGTTCTCTCAATATGGCGATCAGTTGATGATTGGTGCGTACGCGATTTTGGGCTACATCGTAACAGTTTATTACCTCACGGCTGAAGGTATCGCCAACGGTATGCAACCTTTGGTGAGCTATAACCATGGTGCACGTAATCAAGCGAACATCCGTAAGTTACTTAAGATTGCGATGATGAGTTCGGTATTGATTGGTGTGGCGTTTGTGCTGCTTTTGAACGCATTCCCACGTGAGTTTGTGTCAGTCTTTAACTCAGACGAAATTCAACTCGTTGAGTATACCGTGTTGGGGATTCGATTACACATGTTTGCACTGGCGCTGGATGGCTTCTTGGTAGTAGCGGGGGCTTATTATCAAGCGGTGAACAAGGGCAGTAAGGCCATGTTTATAACGATAGGCAATATGCTGATCCAACTGCCTTTCTTGTATATTATGCCTAAATTGTACGGTGTTCCGGGGATCTGGATTGCGTACCCACTGTCTAATATCGCACTAAGTATGGTGGTGATGGTGATGCTTTACAAAGACCTAAAGAAGCTTGATGCCTCATCGATGGAGACAGCGACAGCATAAGTTGCTTTTCTTAAATCGAATGAAAAAGGTCTAGCGAATGCTAGACCTTTATGTATCAACGGCTGATTAGTTTAATTCGAAGAACTAGATGTTCTTCATTTCTAAACCAGCAAGTTGATGCCAATAGCCGTTGCACTGACGACTGGCGATCTTTTGTGGCGCTAAGCCTTGTTCATTGGCACGGAACTTATCAACTTGAGCTAGAGTTTCGATGCCTAAAGGACTTAAGCGCACCACATCAACCAGTTGATCCATACTCGCTAAGTCATTGACTAGGTTATAGCAATAACCCGATTGAGTTTGAATGCCGTTGAGATTAAACACCTCTTGCCCTTCTTGGCTGCTAACGGAAATCCCTGTTGGATACTTAATACAGCAGGTTTCGCAATCATCTTTGGCTTTGTTTTCGGCCCGAGCGGTAAAGCAGCGCGCCGAATACGCCAGCGGCAAATAGCCATGGCTGAACACTTCAACTTCAAACTGGTTTTTGATGCCGATGTCATCACATTGGATCAATACGTTACTGAGCCATTCGCGCGACAGTTCAACGGGCATACACCAACGAGTCATGCCCTGTTTGAGAAACAGCTTGAGGGTATGGGCATTGTAAGCATTTATTGCCGGACCGACCACGAAAGGCACTTTTCGTTCGCTGGCCAACTGAATCGCAGCGACATCGTTCGCTTCAATCGCAAAATCACCATTATCAATGTACTTCTTCATCACATTGACTTCACTTGGCGCTTCCAGAAGTGCCATGGTAGAGAGCACTATCTGTTTGCCTGCAGAGCTCAACTCTTTAGCAATCTCGAACCAGTGATTTGGTTTCATCTCTCGCCGTTTTGAGCAGACGCTTTCACCTAAGTAGATGATATCAGCCGAACTGTTTTTGGCCTGATTATAGAAATCTTCCACATCCTGTTTTGACCAGAAATAAAGGAGTGGGCCAAGTGCGTATTTCATAGTGTTTTCCATGCTGTTCTCCACAACTGAAGCTCTACTGCCATTTACGGTGATAAGCGCCGAGCGTCGTCTGAGTTCCCTCAGAGACATTAGCGAGTGCGGCATCCCATTTCGCCTCAACTTGATAAGCTTCAGGGTTGGCTTGGTAACGATCTATCGCTTCACGCCAAGTGCGTGTGACCTGCTCAACATAGGCAGGGCTGCGTTGGCGGCCTTCGATTTTTACCGACGCAACGTTAGCGGCAAATAGCTCAGGTAACATAGAGAGCGTGTTAAGACTCGTTGGCTCTTCAAGGGCATGATAAGCGTGATTGGGCCCGCTAATATCGCTCGTAAAGCGGCCTTTACACAGCGTTGGGTAGCCAGCGTTCTCACCATCACGGTAACGGTCAATAAGAATATTGTTCAAACGCGACTCTAAACCTTGTTCGGTTTCTTGCCAGCGAACATATTTTGCTGGAGAGCAAGCGCCGACTGTGTTGGGTGATTCACCCGTCATGTAAGAAGAAAGGTAGCAGCGCCCCTCCGACATAATACATAAACTGCCAAAGGCAAAGACTTCAAGTTCGATATCACCGGTGATATTACGTGACAGTTGTTTGACTTGGTGGATAGACAACACACGTGGCAAGACAACGCGTTTAACGTTGAAGTTTTGCTGATAGAAATCGATAGCGGCAACATTGGTTGCAGAAGCTTGCACAGAGAGATGCAGTTCTAACTGTGGGTATTTACGCGCCGCATAATCGAGCATGGCAATATCTGCGACAATTAACGCATCGACACCACTGCTGGCTGCGCGATCAACCGCATCTGTCCAACGTTCAAAGCCATGCGGATGGGCAAAGGTATTGAGTGCCACGTGAATTTTTTTTTGGTGGTCATGAACATACTGCACTGCTTTCTCAAGCTTTTTACCGGTAAAGTTTAAGCCGGCAAAGTGACGCGCATTGGTATCGTCTTTGAAGCCGATATATACCGCATCTGCGCCACAATCAATGGCAGTTTTCAACGCAGGTAAGTTGCCTGCTGGGCATAGGAGTTCCATTGCTGTTACCAATACAGTCTCTTATAAAGTGCAGAGCATTTTATGAAGATATATGAATGGCAGATTTGATGTGAGGCAGGTTTGAGTGAGTTTGTTGAGCAATTTCTAAAAAGGTTAGCTCTTGTGGCGACGATTTTGCGCAAATAGCTCTTCTACTTCCTGACGTGGTTGAGGGCGATGGAAGTGGAAACCCTGAATGGAGTTACAGTTCAGATTTGAAAGCAGGGTCGCTTGCTGTTGTGTTTCTACCCCTTCTGCGACAACGGTCAAATTAAGCGATTTACCTAAATTGATGATATTTTCGATGACGGTGATCTGCTTGGGCAGTGTATCGATGTCCGAGATAAAAGCGCGGTCGATTTTTAGTTCATCAAGTGGGAAGCGGGCTAAATAAGAGAGAGAAGAGTAACCAGTGCCGAAGTCGTCGATAGACAGAGCAAAACCGAGCTTTTTTATCGCATTAAGCATCTGTAGTGTGTGATCACTATCACTCATAACCGCACTTTCGGTAAGTTCGAAAGTGATGCAGCTAGGGTCAAGTTCAGTCGTGCGTAACAGCTTTTCCATATAATCGATAAGCTTGGGATTGCCAAATTGCTCAGGAGATAAGTTAATCGCAACGCGACCGGGCAGAATACCTTGCAGCTTCCAACGCTTAACGGTGGTAAATACATCACGCATTACCACACGGCCAAGGTGTTCAATCAAGCCTGCACGCTCGGCAACAGGAATAAAAGCGCCTGGGCTGATATAGCCTTCAATCGGATGCTTCCAGCGAATCAAGGCTTCAGCACCATTAATGCTGAAATCGCGAGCATTAACCTTAGGTTGATACCACACTTCAAGCCCATTTTGCTGTAGCGCTTTTTGTAGTTCTATTTCTAACCAAAGACGCATGCGCGCTTCTTTATTCATTTGATCGTTAAATTTAATCAAACGATTTCGGCCGCGATCTTTGGCTTCGTACATGGCGGTATCGGCGTTTTGCAGCAAGATGCGCGCATCATTGCCATCACCAGGGTACGCCACGCTGCCAATCGAGCAGGCAAGACGTTTACTAAAATGGTGAAGGTCAAAAGGCTGATTAATCAGTGAGATGATCCGCTCAGACAGTATCTCTGCCATGCGGTTATTCTCGGGTTCTGGTAGAATAATACCAAACTCATCGCCTCCTAAATGCCCTAATACCGCTTGTTGAGGAAGAAGACGTTTAAGACGAGAAGAGACCTCCTTAATGACCTTGTCACCAATATGATGACCCAAGGAATCATTGATGTTTTTGAAGTTATCAATGTCCAAGTAGAGCATGATGAGCGGGGTTTCATTGTGGATCATCTGCTCAAGACGTTTAGTGAAACCAAAGCGATTATAGAGCCCGGTAAACGAATCTACATGGGCATCTTCTTGATTGTTCACGCGTAAGGTTTTGGGCGTCGTTTCGGCATCTTGAATCAGTACCAATTGCGAATCACTACCGAGGAGCATGGTCGCATCAGCCATTAACTGAACTTTACGTTCAAAGCCACAACGAGGACTGGTCAAACACACCAGCGGCGCTTCGCATAAACTATTGGTCAGAGAAGACTCAGAAAAAACGGTTTTGGTTTTCTCATCGATAAACAGACGTGACAGGCTTTCACCTAATACATCTTGTGTAGATTCAAGACCTAACAGTCTCAGGGCCGCAGGGTTGACTGAGATGATGCAGTCGTCCTCGACCAATAAAATCCCTTCCGGAAGTAACGAAGTTAAGGTTGAGAACTTGCCCTCAGCCTCGTCTAACGAGCGGATCAGGATCTGCTTTTCAGAGGTATCGATGGCGTGAAAGATGATGTGCTCGATTTTGCCGTCGATGTCGACCGGCGAAACGTTGAAGTGAAGGCTGGTTTCTAGATTTAAATCACCGAGAGTCATCTCGGCCTCAATAGACTCACCTTTGAACGCTCTTTGATAGTAGGGCTTGAGATTATCGTAAAATTGCTGACCCATAATTTGGGCGTCATTCATACCGACGAGCTCTGTCGCAGTCAGTCCAGCGATATCGCAATAGCGTCCGTTAACCACGGCATAGTTATGTTGGCTGTCCAAAACGGCGAAAAAGAACGGGCTATTGGCCGTTATTTTTGTAAACCAGTGCTGTAATTGTTGCGATAGCATCAAGGGGGTACGACTCTCCAAAGAGCAAAGCATTTATACAAAAAAATTTGTAGGTGTTGTCAACACTATAACTGTCCTTGCCCCGAGTTTAAAGCGCTAAGGGCGCGTGTTTCTTTTTTGATAAATGACAGGAATCGGCGGGCAAACATGCTTTATGATAAGACATTACAGACATCAAAATAACGGATAACTCGCGTGATTAACAAGATTCGCACTCAACTAGTTCAAAATGCCGCATCAATTTTGCGATCCCCAGTCCACTTATTGCCTCAATTTGTACAAAAAAAAGCCTTGCTTGAAGGGTTGAAGATGGTATTCAAAGAGGCGTTAGAAGAGGGAGACTTTGAATTTTTAGCTGGAAAATGGTTAAAAGTTGAGATTAGAGATCTGCAATTGAGTTGGTTGATCAGTTATCAAGATGAAAAACTGCTTGTTGCAGACACTCCGGTTGCTGAAGATGTGCTGTTCAGCGCTAATCTTAACGACTTAGTGTTGATTGCTGGGCGCAAAGAAGATCCGGATACACTGTTTTTTCAACGTCGTCTTACCATCGAGGGAGATACAGAGTTGGGGCTAGAGGTGAAGAACCTCATGGACAGTGTCGATTTAGAGTCGCTACCGACAGCGCTACAAAGTGTATTAAATCAACTAGCCGACTTTGTGCAAAAAGGCTTACAATCGCCAGTAACACAAAAAGAGGTTATTAATGCTTATTCGAACTGAAGCCCCCGCAGACATTCTTGGCGTCGATCGTTTATTAAAACATGCTTTTGAAACCAAAGTGGAAGCAGACTTAGTGATGAAGCTAAGGGAGAATGGTCGTCGTACGCTATCATTTGTCGCTTGTAGTGATGAAGGTGATGTGGTCGGCTATGTCATGTTTAGTCCTGTGACATTGAATGGTGAAGACCTCAATTGGCAGGGATTAGCACCGCTTGCGGTCCATCCAGACTATCGCAATCAAGGCATTGCAGAGCAAATCGTCAAAGAGGGGCTAACCTCTTTACTTGAGTTTGACTATCCTGCTTGTGTGGTTCTTGGATCCCCTGATTATTATGCGCGTTTTGGCTTTGTTGCCAGTGAAGCGCATCAAATGCACTGTCAATGGGAAGTGCCGCCGGGCGTATTTCAGGTTCTGCCATTAGTGGACGGTGAGTTCACTGGTCGTTCAGGTTGTATCGAGTACAGCCCAGAATTCACCGAGCTGTAGTCATAGACGCCGAATCCAACGCCAAGCGTGGCTTTTTGTCCTTTTTTTGACCGTTTGGTGCCTAAGAGGTATTTTTTTGCAAAAATCCGCTTGTCACTGCAACTGTGTTTGGTTAGTATTGCTCGGCCTTCGGAAAGGAGGTCGCTAGCCTTGTTCTGAAAGCTTGATGAAAAGTGAGTTTTCGAGCGGCGCTGGCTCAACAATTTGGAACATAGGTGGAAATTATGTTTACAGTTCTACTTGTGATTTACCTGTTGGCAGCGGTTGGTGTAATCGGCCTAGTGCTGATTCAACAAGGTAAAGGCGCAGATATGGGAGCCTCATTCGGTGCAGGCGCATCAAACACAGTGTTTGGCGCAGGCGGCTCAGGTAATTTTCTAACCCGAATGACTGCAGTTTTTGCAACAGCATTTTTCATTATCAGCTTAGTGCTAGGCAATATGTCTACACACAAAACTGAATCTCAGTGGATTGACCCAACGCAAGGTCAAATTATCCAACAAGCTGATGATGTTGCGAGTGAAGTTCCAGCCCCTAAGGGTGACGAAATTCCTCAATAAGCTATTTTCTAGCTGAAATAGAATTAGCTGCCGAGATGGTGAAATTGGTAGACACGCTAGCATGAGGTGCTAGTGCCTTTGGTGTGAGGGTTCGAGTCCCTCTCTCGGCACCATTGATTTACAAGCTTGTAAAACATCTTCGAGAGCGTATAATGCTCGACAAGTCGGACGCGGGGTGGAGCAGTTTGGTAGCTCGTCGGGCTCATAACCCGAAGGTCGTCGGTTCAAATCCGGCCCCCGCAACCAATCCTTTTCAGGATTAGGCAAGTTTGCGCAGTATTGTTACTGCGAGTTAAGTGGAAATTTATCACTTAACACATCAGGGTCCAGCAACAAAAAACCCCGACTTTTCGGGGTTTTTTGTTATCTAAATTTCCATATTTGGTGATTTAGAGTTTTGCTTGGAATTTAAATTGGGCTCTGAGCCCTTTTTTTGTTTCTGGAGTGGTTTAAATGACTGGTTTAGAAAGACAACTTACTGAAATGCTTGAAGCTCCTGTAGCGGCATCAGGTTATGAGTTAGTTGGGTTAGAATTTATTCGCGCAGGCGAGCATTCAACGTTACGTATCTTTATCGATCACGAAAACGGTATTAACGTTGATGATTGTGCAGAAGTTAGCCGCCAAGTGAGTGCGGTTATGGATGTCGAAGATCCAATCACGGTGGCTTACAACCTTGAAGTTTCTTCACCAGGTCTAGAAAGACCACTTTTTAAAACAGCACACTATGAGCAATTTATTGGTCACGAGGTAAGTATCGTTTTGAAAATGGCTGTGGCCAATCGTCGTAAGTGGAAAGGTACTATCCACTCAGTCGATGGCGAAACTATTTCTGTTATCGTTGAAGGTAACCAAGAAGAGTTCGCGCTCAGTAATATTTCAAAAGCTAACCTGATCCCTAAATTTTAATTAAAGTCTTAGAGGCTATTTAAAATGAGTAAAGAAATTTTAGCGGTAGTAGAGGCGGTATCGAACGAGAAAGCGGTGCCTCGTGAGCGTATATTTGAAGCCCTTGAAATTGCACTTGCAACTTCTACTAAGAAAAAACACGAGATGGAAATCGATGTCCGTGTTGAAATTGACCGCAAAACCGGTGAGTTTGAAACTTTCCGTCGTTGGTTAGTGGTTGAAGAAGTTGAACATCCAACTAAAGAAATTTCAATCGAAGCTGCACAGTATGAAGATCCAGAAATGCAGCTTGGTGATTACGTTGAAGATGATATCGAGTCAGTAACGTTTGACCGTATTACCACTCAAACCGCTAAACAAGTGATCGTACAGAAAGTACGTGAAGCAGAGCGTGCGCAAATCGTTGAGCAGTTTATTGACAACGAAGGCGAGCTTGTTACTGGTGTGGTTAAGAAAGTAAATCGTGAAACTGTGGTTCTGGATCTTGGCAACAATGCCGAGGCCGTTATCCTTCGTGATGACCAACTTCCACGTGAAAACTTCCGTCCAGGCGACCGTGTTCGTGGTTTACTTTATAAAGTAGCGCCAGATGCGCGTGGCTTCCAGCTGTTTATCACTCGCTCTAAGCCAGAGATGCTAGCTGAACTATTCCGTGTTGAAGTGCCAGAAATCGCTGAAGAAATCATCGAAATGAAAGGTGCGGCACGCGACCCAGGTTCTCGCGCGAAAATCGCCGTGAAAACAAACGATAAGCGTATCGACCCTGTCGGCGCATGTGTAGGTATGCGTGGTGCACGTGTACAAGCCGTGTCTGGTGAGCTTGGTGGTGAGCGTATCGATATCGTTCTTTGGAATGATAACCCAGCACAATTTGTTATCAATGCAATGGCGCCTGCCGATGTGGCTTCTATCATCGTTGATGAAGATGCTCACTCAATGGATATCGCAGTTGAAGCGGATAACTTAGCGCAAGCGATCGGTCGTAATGGCCAGAACGTTCGTCTTGCGTCTCAACTTACCGGTTGGGAGCTTAACGTAATGACAGTTGAAGACCTGCACAAGAAACACGCAGAAGAGTCTCAAGCTGCAATTGAAAACTTCATGAAGCACCTAGATATTGAAGAAGACTTTGCTCAGCTATTAGTTGAAGAAGGTTTCTCTACTCTAGAAGAAGTGGCTTACGTACCAGTAAGCGAGTTACTTGAAGTTGACGGTCTAGATGAAGATCTCATCGAAGAACTACGTAATCGTGCTAAGAATGCACTAACCACTCTAGCGCTAGCGCAAGAAGAATCTTTCGAAGGCGTAGAGCCTGCTGAAGACCTACTTGGCCTCGAAGGCCTTGAGCGTGAGATGGCATTCAAACTGGCAGCTAAAGGTGTGAGAACACTAGAAGACCTAGCTGATCAGGGTATTGATGATTTAGAAGGTATTGAAGGTCTGACCGAAGAACGTGCGGGTGAGCTAATTATGGCAGCTCGTAACATTTGTTGGTTCGGCGAAGACGCATAATTCAGCAGGGGAGGAAGCGGCATGACACAAATTACTGTTAAGGCACTGAGTGAAGAAATTGGAACGCCAGTGGACCGCTTAATTGAACAACTTGCTGACGCTGGTATGAACAAAGCGAGTGGTGACCAAGTTTCTGATGATGAAAAACAGAAGCTTTTGACTCACCTTAAAAAAGAGCACGGTGACACGTCAGGTGAAACTGAGCCATCTCGTTTGACACTACAGCGTAAGACTCGCAGCACACTAAGCGTAAATGCTGGTGGCGGCAAGAGTAAGGATGTTCAAGTAGAAGTACGCAAAAAGCGCACTTATGTGAAGCGCAGCATCATCGAAGACGACGCGAAACGTGAGGCTGAGGAAGCAGCAAATCGTGAAGCGGAGGAGCTTGCGAAGCGTGAAGCTGAAGAGCAAGCAAAACGCGAAGCTGCAGAGAAAGCACAACGCGAGGCCGAAGAAAAAGTGAAGCGAGAAGCGGATGCAAAACGTGAAGCTGAAGAGAAGGCCAAACGCGTACAAGCTGATAAGGCTAAGAAAGAAATGAATGCAAAAAACGCAGACGTGAATACGCAAGCGAAGAAAGAAGCTGATGAATTAAAGCGTCGTCAGGAAGAAGAAGCGCAACGCAAAGCGGAAGAAGAAGCTGCTAAGCTTGTTGAAGAAGCTCGTAAGCTTGCTGAAGAAAACGAAGCTCGCTGGACAGAAGAAGAGAAGAAGAAGAAAGAGTTAGAAAACTCTGACTATCACATCACGACTTCTACTTATGCCCGTGAAGCAGAAGATGCGGCAGACCGTAAAGAAGAAAGTGGTCGTCGCAAGAAGAAGAAAAAGCCTGCTGATGATCAAAACCGCAGTGGTCGTAACCAACGTGGTGGTCGTGGCCGCAATAATAAAGGTAAATTGGCTAAGCCAACGTCAATGCAGCACGGTTTTGATAAGACAGCAACAGTAGCTAAGTCTGACGTTGTCATTGGTGAAACGATCGTTGTTTCTGAACTGGCGAGCAAAATGTCAGTCAAAGGCACTGAAGTCATCAAAGTAATGATGAAGATGGGCGCAATGGCGACCATCAACCAAGTTATTGACCAAGAAACAGCAGCGCTTGTTGCTGAAGAAATGGGTCACAAGGTTGTTCTTCGTAAAGAGAACGAACTTGAAGAAGCGGTACTTGCTGATCGTGATAACGATGCTTTGGCTGAAAGTCGCGCACCGGTTGTTACTATCATGGGTCACGTTGACCACGGTAAAACGTCGACGCTTGACTACATCCGTAAAGCACACGTTGCTTCAGGTGAAGCGGGCGGCATTACCCAGCACATTGGTGCATACCACGTTGAAACTGACAACGGCATGATCACTTTCCTTGATACTCCGGGACACGCCGCGTTTACCGCCATGCGTGCACGTGGTGCTCAAGCGACAGATATCGTTGTTCTTGTTGTTGCAGCAGACGATGGCGTAATGCCTCAAACAGTCGAAGCAATCCAGCACGCGAAAGCGGCAGGTGTGCCTCTGATTGTTGCTGTGAACAAGATTGATAAAGAAGGCGCGAACCCAGATAACGTTAAGAATGAGCTAGCTCAATACGACGTTATTCCTGAAGAGTGGGGCGGTGAGAACATGTTTGTTCACATCTCTGCCAAACAGGGTACTAACATTGAAGGCCTTCTAGAAACTATCCTTCTTCAGTCAGAAGTTCTTGAGCTTAAGGCTGTAAAAGAAGGCATGGCTTCAGGTGTGGTTGTTGAATCTCGCCTCGATAAAGGTCGTGGTCCAGTGGCAACTGTACTGGTTCAATCTGGTACGCTGAACAAAGGTGATATCTTACTGTGTGGCCAAGAATATGGTCGTGTTCGTGCAATGCGCGATGAGAACGGTAACGAAATTACGTCAGCGGGTCCTTCGATCCCGGTCGAAATCATCGGTCTGTCTGGTGTTCCATCTTCTGGTGATGAAGCTACCGTTGTTCGTGATGAGCGTAAAGCCCGTGAAGTTGCTAACTACCGTCAAGGTAAGTTCCGCGATGTGAAACTGGCTCGTCAGCAGAAATCGAAGCTAGAGAACATGTTCTCTAACATGACAGCGGGTGAAGTTGCTGAACTGAATGTGGTACTTAAAGCCGACGTTCAAGGTTCTGTTGAAGCAATCGCAGACTCGCTACGTAAACTTTCAACTGACGAAGTGAAAGTGAACATCGTGGGCTCTGGTGTTGGTGGTATTACTGAAACTGATGCGGTACTTGCTGAAGCTTCAAACGCTATCATCCTTGGCTTTAACGTTCGTGCCGATGCATCAGCGCGTCGCGCGATTGAATCTGCTAACGTTGACCTACGTTACTACTCAATCATTTACCAATTGATTGACGAAGTGAAACAAGCAATGGGCGGTATGCTAGCACCAGAATTTAAGCAAGAGATCATTGGTCTTGCTCAAGTTCGTGATGTGTTCAAGTCTCCTAAGCTTGGTGCAATCGCTGGTTGTATGGTAACTGAAGGCGTCATTAAGCGTAGCAATCCTATTCGTGTTCTACGTGATAACGTTGTTATCTACGAAGGTGAACTTGAGTCACTTCGTCGCTTTAAAGATGATGTCCAAGAAGTTAAGAACGGCTACGAATGTGGTATCGGCGTTAAGAACTACAACGATGTTCGCGTAGGCGATCAAATCGAAGTGTTTGAAATCGTTGAGATAAAACGTACTCTTGACTAATAGACTAAAATTACTTGCGTTATCTTTTAGATAGGCAGTAATTGGTTGTTGAATACACCATGGGGGGCTGGCTTTGACCATCCCCCCATTCTTTCTAATAAGAGAAAAGATATGTCAAAAGAATTTAGCCGCACGCAGCGTGTGTCGCAGCAGTTGCAAAAAGAACTAGCAATGATCCTTCAGCGTGAAGTCCGTGACTCTCGCCTAGGTATGGTGACGATTTCTGATGTGGAAGTGTCACGCGATCTTGCTTACGCCAAAGTGTTTGTCACTTTCCTTTGTGTCGGTGAGCAGACCCCTGAATCTTGTCTAGAAGCGCTACGTGAACACGAAGTTCACATCCGCATGATGCTAGGTAAGCGTATTCGTTTGCGTCTAACGCCGGAAGTTCGCTTCTACTACGACAACACACTGGTTGAAGGTATGCGTATGTCTAACCTTGTTTCAGAAGTGGTTAGTGAAGATAAGCGTAAACAACATGACTCTGGCCGTGAAGACGAATCGACTGGGGAAGACAACTAATGGCTCGTCGTCGTAAAGGTCGTCCAATTAACGGCGTTATCCTTTTGGATAAGCCAACAGGCATTTCATCGAATGATGCTCTGCAAAAAGTAAAACGTATTTACTTTGCAGAGAAAGCGGGTCACACCGGTGCTCTGGATCCTCTCGCGACAGGCATGCTACCAATTTGTCTTGGTGAAGCAACAAAGTTCTCTCAGTTTCTACTCGATTCAGATAAGCGTTATCGTGTGATCGCCAAGCTTGGTGAGCGCACTAATACGTCTGATTCAGATGGTGAAGTGGTAGAGACACGTGCTATCGATGTCGATCAAAATAAGCTTGAAGCGTGTATTGAAACATTCCGTGGTGAATCTGAACAGATACCTTCAATGTTTTCGGCATTAAAGTACCAAGGTAAACCTTTGTACGAGTATGCACGTCAAGGCATTGAAGTACCACGCGAGTCGCGTAAGATCACCGTGTATGACATCGTTCTGCACCGTTTTGAAGGCGATGAAGTTGAGATGGAAGTACACTGCTCGAAAGGGACGTACATTCGTACTATCGTTGATGATTTGGGCGAAATGCTAGGCTGTGGTGCTCACGTGACTATGCTGCGTCGTACTAAGGTGGCTGACTACCCTTACGAGAGAATGGTGACCTTAGAGCAATTAAATGAGCATCTAGAACAAGCCGAACGTGATGGCATTGCACCGCGTGAGCTACTCGACCCATTATTATTGCCGATGGATACTGCGGTTGAGGCTTTACCTGAGGTAAATCTCAATGCAGAGCTGACGGATTTAGTGCAACACGGTCAACCTGTGCAAGTGTTTGGTGCCCCTGAAGGGACGCTGCGTATGACATCAGGTGACGAGCGACTATTTATCGGCATTGCTGAGCTAAACGATGACGGCAAAGTTGCCCCGAAGCGTTTAGTGGTTTTTCGAGAAGAAACGGAATAATCGACGTGTGATATAAAAAACCGAAGTCATCGCTTCGGTTTTTTTATAGCTATTGAATCAGGCCGTTCGTGCTGAGTTTTTCACGTAACTGTTCGGCACGTTTGCGGTTAACACCAAAATCGGAGTAACCGACTCGTGACTCTGAGCGTACCATTAGCTTGCCATCATCAATGCGCAGCTCTAGATCATCGACAAAACGCATGATTTTAGACGTGCACTCAACTCTAATATAGTTGTCTTGTTTAGCCGCTGTTTTCGCGCCTGGCAGTTGTAAGGCGATGCGTTCAATCGCGTCGATATCGGCGTTAGGTGTAAGGACGAAAGCATCGAGAGAAAACGCTTCACGCTCATCTTCAGTCGAGACACAGTTAGGTTTGTTACCACACGGCGTCGAAGTGCGGTCAGTCATGGTAGTAACTCCTTGGCTACAAGCGGTCAAAGTAACGAGAGAGATAACAAGCAAAGCGATGTTTTTCATATTAAATCCCTTTAAGAGTGTTGAGGTAATTATATGGTTTAAAAAAAGAAAAGGATCCAATTCATGGATCCTTTTGTCTATTTTAACGTTGTGATCAAACTTCGAGGTAATCTAGGATACCTTCTGCAGCTTTACGTCCTTCGTCAATCGCGGTGACCACTAAGTCTGAACCGCGTACGGCATCACCACCCGCAAAAATTTTCGCGTTAGTGGTTTGGTACATGAAGGTTTGATTAACGGGCGCTTGAATACGTCCCCATTGATCAAATTCAACACCATACGGCTCTAGCCATGGCATCTGGTGGGGCTGAAAGCCAAATGCCATGATGACTGCATCTGCGGCGAGGACGTGCTCACTGCCTTGAACAGGTTCAGGGCGGCGGCGTCCTGCTTCATCTGGCTCACCCAATGCGGTCTTGACGACTTTAACGCCCATGACCTGGCCATGAGTGTCTACCTCGATACCTAAGGGCTGTAAGTTAAACATAAACTTAACGCCCTCTTCTTTGGCATTTTTTACTTCGCGACGTGAACCGGGCATATTGGCCTCATCACGACGATAAGCACAAACAACGTTAGCGGCGCCTTGACGGATAGAGGTTCGTACACAGTCCATGGCGGTATCACCACCACCGAGTACCACCACTTTCTTACCCGTCATGTCGATGAAAGGCTGGTCAGTATCAAGTTCCATTACTTTATAGGTATTGGAGACCAGAAATGGTAGGGCATCGTAAACGCCGGGCGCTTGTTCGTTGTCGAGTCCAGCCCGCATATTCTTATACGTGCCGACGCCTAAAAATACCGCATTGTAATCGTCGATCAGCTGTTGCATCTCAATATCTTTGCCGACTTCGATGCCGAGGCGAAATTCGATGCCCATCTCAGTAAAGATCCGACGACGATTCGTCATCACCCCTTTTTCGAGTTTAAACGAAGGGATACCAAACGTGAGCAGACCACCAATTTCTGGGTAACGATCAAATACCACTGGCTTAACACCATTACGGACCAGAATGTCAGCCGCCGCAAGACCGGCGGGGCCCGCGCCGATGATCGCGACTTTTTTGTCGGTCCATTCGACGTTGGACATATCTGGTTTCCAGCCCATCTCAAACGCTTTATCGGTGATATATTTTTCAATATTACCAATAGTGACAGCGCCGAAATCGTCATTAAGGGTACAAGAGCCCTCACAGAGACGATCTTGCGGACAGACTCGGCCACATACCTCTGGCAAGCTGTTGGTTTGGTGCGCAAGGTCGGCAGCTTCGAGTATGCGGCCTTCATTGGCCAATTTCAGCCATTGAGGTATGTAGTTGTGTACCGGACACTTCCACTCACAGTATGGGTTGCCGCAGTCTAGGCAGCGATCCGCTTGTGCGGTGGCTTGCTGATTCGTGAAAGGTTCGTAGATTTCAACAAACTCTATTTTGCGCGTTTTGATCGGCTTTTTCGCAGGGTCAACACGCTGAACATCGATAAATTGGTATACGTTCTGGCTCATGATTTATACATCCTCCATGACTTACTGGGCTTGAACGCGCAGTTCAGCAGCACTACGACTTTGGTGACCGAGTAGGGTATTTAGATCCGCGGCCTGTGGTTTAACCAAATAGAACTTTGGAATCCATTCATCAAAGTTGGCTAAAATCTTTTCAGCGTGTACCGATCCTGTCTCTTCAAGATGCTCTGCGATTAAGCCGCGCAGGTGCTCTTGATGAATATAGAGATCAGACAGTGCTACCGCCTCAACCGACTCTTGGTTGACTCGACCTTGGAAGTCGTCATTTTTATCCAGTACGTAAGCAAAACCACCAGTCATACCTGCGCCAAAATTCACCCCAGTAGCACCCAGTATCGCCACGATACCGCCCGTCATATATTCACAGGCGTTGTCGCCAGCGCCTTCAATGACCGCAATCGTGCCTGAGTTACGTACCGCAAAACGTTCTCCTGCGGTGCCAGCTGCAAACAGTTTTCCGCCTGTTGCCCCATACAGGCAGGTGTTGCCAATAATGGTCGCTTCATTACAAATGAAAGCAGTGCCTTGATGAGGTTTAATGGTAATTTTACCACCGGCCATGCCTTTACCAACATAGTCGTTGGCATCACCGGTAAGGTACAGTTCCACACCACCAGCGTTCCATACTCCAAATGACTGACCTGCGGTACCATCAAGGTGAATTCTGATCGGGGCTCCGGCCATGCCTTGGTTGCCGTAACGTTTAGCTATTTCACCTGACAGACGAGCGCCTACTGAGCGATCGGTATTGATGATGTTGTAGAATAAATCGGTCGATTGTTTGGCTTCGATGGCCGACATCGCTTCATCAACAATTTTTAGATTGAGTTCCGCTTTATCGAAAGGAGCATTGGGCTCAGTCCAGAACATCGGGTGACCTTGCGCTGAGACTGGCGCTTCTAAGATGCCAGATAGATCAAGTTTACTCTGTTTTGCAGTGAGTCCTTCGACGGCTTCTAGCAGGTCAGTACGGCCGATAAGATCGGTGAGCTTTTCGACGCCAAGCTCTGCAAGCAGTCCGCGTACTTCATCGGCAAGGCCAGTGAAGTAGTTCATAACCATTTCAGGCAGGCCTTTGAAGTACTCTTTGCGTAGTGTTTCGTCCTGAGTAGCCACGCCAGTCGCGCAGTTATTCAAATGGCAGATACGTAAGAACTTACAGCCCATTGCAACCATAGGCGCAGTACCAAAACCGAAGCTCTCGGCCCCTAGAATCGCGGCTTTAATGACATCTAAGCCAGTTTTAAGGCCGCCATCCACTTGCAGACGGATTTTATGGCGTAGTCCATTGGCGACTAACGCTTGTTGTGTCTCGGCTAAACCAAGCTCCCATGGGCTACCGGCGTATTTGACCGAAGTCAACGGGCTCGCTGCGGTACCGCCATCATAACCAGAAATGGTAATTAAATCGGCATACGCTTTGGCCACGCCAGTTGCGATGGTGCCAACGCCGGGCTCAGAGACTAATTTAACTGAAACAAGCGCATTGGGATTGACCTGTTTCAGATCGAAAATAAGCTGAGCTAAATCTTCAATCGAGTAAATGTCGTGATGAGGCGGCGGCGAAATCAGCGTGACGCCTTGGACCGAGTAACGTAGCTTGGCTATTTCCGCGGTAACTTTATGCCCAGGCAACTGACCACCTTCACCTGGTTTGGCACCTTGCGCGACTTTAATTTGCAGTACATCAGCATTGGTTAAATAGTGGGGCGTGACACCAAACCGACCGGACGCAATCTGTTTAATGCGTGAGTTACGTTCAGTGCCAAAGCGCTTAGGATCTTCACCACCTTCACCCGAATTGGAATAACCACCAAGGCGATTCATCGCCATGGCTAGAGCTTCGTGTGCTTCTGGGCTCAAGGCACCAATAGACATCGCCGCCGAGTCGAAGCGTTTAAACAGGTCAGTGCTTGGTTCGATGTTCTCAAGTGGCAGTGGCTTGTCGGCTTTTTTCAGCGTCATCAAATCCCGTAGCATAGCCACTGGGCGTTGGTTTACTTGTTTGGCAAAGCTCTTATAGTCGGAGCTTTGGCCTGATTTTACGGCTTGCTGCAAGGTGCCGACAACATCTGGGTTATAAGCGTGATATTCGCCACCATGAACGTATTTAAGCAGTCCGCCATGCTCGATCGGCTTGCGTTTCGCCCAAGCTTTGCGTGCTAGATTAAACAAGTCTTGCTGGATGTCTTCAAAGCAAGCGCCTTGAATTCGTGTTGTCACCCCTCTAAAGCACAGCTCAACGATATCTCGGCTTAGACCGACAGCTTCAAAAAGTTGTGAACAGCGGTACGAGGCGATGGTCGAAATACCCATCTTCGACATGATCTTATACAGCCCCTTATTGATGCCGGTTTGATAATTTTGCATCACTTCGCGATAGCTCTTATCTAAACCACCATCATCAATAACTTTACTGAGTGTTTCATAGGCAAGGTACGGATACACCGCCGTGGCACCAAAACCAAGTAAAACGGCAAATTGGTGCGGGTCACGTACTGAACCGGTTTCAGCAATAATGTTGGCATCACAGCGCAAATTCGCTTCGACCAGTCGTGTTTGTACCGCGCCTACCGCCATTGCGGCCGGAATAGGTAACAAGCCCTTGTGTAGCTCGCGGTCTGAAAGGACGACTAAGACGGTCCCGTTACGCACCACTTCTTCGGCGCGTTGGCACAGCTCGTTGATGGCTTGCTTGAGATCTTTTTGATTAGGATCGTAGTTTATATCCAGTACGGTACTACGATAGTGTTCATCACTCAGTTCCAGCAACTGCTTCATGTCTGAATAGAGCAAAACCGGAGAGTCAAACGTCACACGGTGCGCGTGACCATCTGTTTCGCAGAAGACATTCATCTCTTGGCCAATACTGCTCGCCAACGACATGACATGTTTTTCACGCAGTGGGTCGATTGGTGGGTTAGTGACCTGAGCAAATTTTTGACGGAAGTAATCGGTGATCAAGCGTTCTTTGGATGAAAGCACGGCCATTGGCGTATCATCGCCCATCGAGCCGACGGCTTCTTGGCCCATATCACCGAGTACACGCAAGACTTGATCAACTTCTTCATTGCTCATGGCAAACTGTTTTTGATAGGTCTTGAGCTTGTCATCATCAAAGCTGCGTTCACCGACTTGCTCGTCGGACAATTGAGCAAAAGGGGTCAGCTTATGCACGTTATTTTCCATCCACTCCCGATAGGGGTGACGGCCCTTAAGATCGTTATCGATCTCACTTGATTGCCACAACTTTCCTCGGCGGGTATCAATGACCAGTAACTCACCTGGACCGACTCGACCTTTCTCGGCGACTTCATCAGGGGCGTAATCCCAGATCCCCACTTCGGAAGCAAGCGTGATGAGCTTATCTTTGGTGATCACGTAGCGAGCCGGACGAAGGCCATTTCGGTCTAGATTACATGCGGCGTAACGACCATCAGAGAGTACGATACCTGCTGGCCCGTCCCATGGCTCCATATGTTTAGAGTTGAAGTCATAGAAAGCACGCAGATCGGCATCCATGTCTGGGTGATTTTGCCAAGCGGGCGGAACCAACATACGCATCGCACGGAAGATGTCCATGCCTCCCGCTAAAAATAGATCGAGCATATTGTCTAAGCTTGAAGAGTCTGATCCCGTCTCATTGACGAAGGGCGCCGCACTGTGCAGATCTGGTAATAGCGGTGATGAGAATTTATAAGCACGCGCTCGTGCCCACTGACGGTTACCTTGAATGGTATTGATTTCACCGTTGTGAGCTAAGTAGCGAAACGGCTGAGCCAATGGCCAACGAGGCTGGGTGTTGGTCGAGAAGCGCTGGTGGAACAAACAGATAGCTGACTCCATACGCAGATCGGCCAAATCGAGATAAAACCTTGGCAAGTCGGCAGGCATACACAACCCTTTGTAGACCATGACCTGAGTCGATAGGCTACAAATATAGAATTCTTCGTCATCAAGGATCTGTTTTTCCATTCGTCGACGCGCAATATAAAGGCGTCGTTCGATATCACGCTCGCGCCAGCCGGCCGGTGCAGAGATAAAAACTTGCTGAATATTCGGCAATGAGTCTGCTGCGATGGGGCCAAGTACTGTGCTATTGATTGGTACTTCTCGCCAACCAGCAACCGTCAAAGTTTCCTTGGCAAGCTCTTGATTAATAATGTCTTTCGCTTGCTGAGCTTTTACAGGGTCTTGGTTGAAGAAAATCATCCCGACAGCGTATTGCTTACCAAGATTAAAACCATTTTCATCCGCGATAAGGCGTAAGTAGGTATCGGGCTTTTGTAGTAGTAGGCCACAGCCATCACCGGTTTTGCCATCTGCAGCAATGCCGCCACGGTGGGTCATGCGATCGAGTGCTGAAATTGCGGTGCGGACTAGCTTGTGGCTAGGCTCACCTTCCATATGTGCAATCAAGCCAAATCCACAGTTATCTTTTTCAAGACGAGGGTCATATAGAGCCATTGCAATTCTCCCTTTGCTTCTCTGTCATCCCGACAGAACTACCAACATTAAAAGGGTTGGTATGTATGACTAACTATTCGTTTTAATTGTTATATATCGACTATATATGCGTTAAATATCTTTAAAATATTTAACAAAAATGGATTAATTCATTTTCATCGACTTCACAACGTATAGGTTATTATAAAAAAGGTCAAGTTGTTGGTGGAATATCACGCCAATATGCGATTTACCACGAAATACGCTGTAATAGTTCATACTATTCAGTAGGTTAGTTTTTTTGTTGTTACAATTTTGCAACAAAAGAGGTGTTGTGAAAACAAAAAAGACCAGCACAATGTGCTGGTCAAATGGAAAAGTTTGGCAGGAAAGAATGCTAATTTATTACGGCCTAGTAGCGACTAAAATCGATACTAGGCCGTAATCACTTACGCAGAGAGCATCAGTGAGTTTGCTTTTGCTTCTAGGTTTGAACCACCCATTAAGTACTTATCAATGGCAATGGCGCATTCACGCCCTTCATTGATGCAATGAACCACCAAAGATTGACCAGTGCGCATGTCACCTGCAGCAAATACCCCTTGTTGATTAGTGGCAAAGCCTTGTGTCTCGACATTGCCACGCTCATCCAGTTTAATGTCTAGCTGAGCCAGAACACCCGTTGGCTCTGGGTGTAAAAAGCCCATCGCTAGGAATGCCATATCACATGCAATTACGCGTTCAGAATTCGCCACTTCTTCAAATCCTGGGCGTTGACCTGGCTTTGCGTCTTGCCAAACAATGTCAGCAATGCGCAGACCAGTGACTTCACCTTTATCGTTGCCGATAAATTCTTTGGTCAGGATGTTCCAATGACGATCACATCCTTCTTCGTGTGACGTGGTGGTTTTCATGATCATGGGATACTGAGGCCAAGGCATATTTGCCGGGCGTTTTTCTGGTGGCACTGGCATGATCTCTACTTGAGTAACACTGGCCGCTTGGTGACGGTTGGACGTTCCGACACAGTCAGAGCCAGTATCACCACCACCGATAACCACAACATGTCTACCTTTCGCGTGAATTTCTTCAGTTTTAAGGTCCATGCCGTTGGCGCGGCGGTTGTTTTGGCTAAGGAACTCCATGGCAAAGTGAACGCCTTTGAGATCGCGCCCCGGAACGGGAAGATCACGAGCAACCGTCGATCCACCCGTCAGTAGAACGACATCGAATTCTTGACGTAATTGCTGGGCGTTGATGTCAACACCGACGTGTTGGTTAACTTTAAATTGAACCCCAGCTTCCGCCATTAGGTTAATTTTACGGTCAATCACATCCATACCCAATTTGAAATCTGGGATGCCGAAACGAAGCAAACCACCAACTTTCTCGTCGCGTTCAAACACAGTGACACAGTGACCGGCGCTATTGAGTTGTTCTGCCGCGGCCAGACCGGCAGGACCACTGCCGATAATCGCCACGGTTTTACCACTGCGAGAACGAGGCGATTTCGGTTTTGCGTACCCTTCACGATACGCAGTTTCGACAATGGTTTTCTCGATGTTACAGATAGTGATCGGATCTTGGTTGATACCTAATACACAAGCACTTTCACACGGCGCAGGACACACACGACCTGTAAACTCCGGGAAGTTGTTGGTTGAACTGAGAATGTTCCACGCTTCTTCCCAGCTGTCACGATACACGGCGTCGTTAAACTCAGGGATGATGTTACCAATCGGGCAGCCGTTATGACAAAACGGCACACCGCAATCCATACAACGCGACGCTTGGGTATTAATTTTTTCACCAAACTCGTCGTTGAGGACAAACTCTTTATTGTTTTCTATTCGAACACTTGGGTCGATTTTGCTTGGTAGCTCACGACCATGTTCTAAAAATCCAGTAGGCTTACCCATTACACGGCCTCCACTTGTTCCGTTAGTGTTTGCTCAGCTTGCGCTTTACGCTTTTGAAGTACCGCTTTGTAATCACGTGGCATGACTTTCACCAGTGACGCAATGCTTGCTTCAAAATTGTCGAGGAAAGACTGGGCAACTTCACTTCCTGTGAATTCAACATGCTTAGTGAGCATCTGTTGCAATAGCTCACGGTCTTCTGCTTCGATAGGATCTAAGTCGACGAGCTCAGGATTTAGCTTAGTTTCGAAGTCGCCGGCTTTATCCCAAACATAAGCGACACCGCCACTCATACCCGCCGCAAAGTTCCGACCTGTCGAGCCCAAGATCACGGCAACGCCACCAGTCATGTATTCACAACCGTGATCACCGATACCTTCTACTACGACTTTCGCGCCAGAGTTACGTACGCAGAAGCGTTCACCAGCCATACCACGAATGTAAGACTCACCCGATGTTGCACCGTAGAAACAGACGTTACCGACAACAATGTTATCTTCTGCCACTATGGTTGATTTCAAGTCTGGGTAAAGCACTAAGGTACCGCCAGACAGCCCTTTACCCCAGTAGTCGTTGGCATCACCTTCGACTTCAAACTTGACACCTTTCGCCAAGAAAGCACCGAAGGATTGGCCTGCTGAACCATTGAATTTCACCTGCATTAGTAGAGGTAAGCCTTGGTCTCGGTAGATTTTAGAAATCTCATTCGACAGCATTGTACCGGTAGAGCGGTCGGTGTTGACGATAGGGAACTGCGCATTCACCGCTTTGCCTTGCTCTAACGCTGGGATAGCGGCTTGGATTAGCTTGCGATCCAGAACATCTTCAAGATGATGGTTTTGCTTAGTTTGATTGTAAACCCCATCTTGCTCACGCGCTTGCTCAATGTGCAGTACGGGTGAGAGATCTAGGTTTTGGTATTTCCAATGGCTAACGTCGTCACGCACTTTGAGTTTTTGCGATTGACCGACCATTTCGTCGATAGTACGGAAACCAAGTTCAGCCATGATTTCACGTAAGCCTTCTGCCATGTATTGGAAGAAAGTCACGACATCTTCTACGCGACCATCAAAACGTTCACGTAGGGTTTTATTTTGCGTTGCGATGCCCACAGGACAGGTATTCTTATGACACTTACGCATCATGATACAACCTTCGACAACGAGAGCAGCCGTTGCCACGCCCCATTCTTCAGCACCAAGTAGCGTTGCTACCGCGAGGTCACGAGGCGTTTTCATCTGGCCATCAGACTGAACCACAATACGGTTACGTAGACCGTTTTTCAGCAGTGTTTGATGTGTTTCTGCCAGACCAAGTTCCCAAGGAAGACCAGTATGACGAATAGATGACATAGGAGAAGCCCCAGTACCACCATCAAACCCGGCGATAAGCACCACATCGGCTTTAGCTTTGGCAACACCTGAAGCAATCGTCCCTACGCCCGCTTCTGAAACGAGCTTAACGTTAACGCGGCCATCGCGATTGGCATTTTTCAAGTCGTAGATAAGCTGAGCTAAATCTTCGATTGAGTAGATATCGTGATGCGGCGGTGGCGAAATGAGGCCGACGCCTGGGGTTGAGTGACGCGTTGCGCCAATCCAGTCATCGACTTTATCACCCGGTAGTTGACCCCCTTCACCTGGTTTCGCTCCTTGAGCCATTTTGATCTGTAGCTCATCAGCGTTGGTTAGGTAGTAAGAGGTGACACCGAAGCGACCTGATGCAACCTGCTTGATCGCCGAACGCTCCCAATCGCCGTTTTCTTTGCGCTCAAAACGATTTGGATCTTCACCGCCTTCGCCTGAGTTCGATTTCGCGCCAATGCGGTTCATCGCAACCGCTAAGGTTGAGTGAGCTTCGTGAGAGATCGAGCCGAACGACATCGCACCAGTTGCAAAGCGTTTCAGGATGCTATCGATAGACTCAACCTCTTCAATCGGAATTGAACCAGCTGGGTCTTTAACGAAGTCGAGTTGGCTACGCAGCGTTGCGGCGTCATTGCCTTGATCATCGACTGCTTTAGCGTATTGCTTAAATTGCGAGAAATCTTTATTACGCGTTGACTGTTGTAGTAGCGAGATCGTCTCAGGATTAAACAAGTGCTTTTCACCACGTTGTTTCCACTGATAAACGCCGCCGACATCCAGTACTTGCACCGGAATTTCGCGTGTTGGGAAACCAATGCGGTGACGTACCATCACTTCTTTAGCGATGTCATCAATGGTCAAGCCCTGAATACGCGAAACGGTTCCAGTGAAGTATCGATCGACCACAGGTTTGCTGATCCCGAGTGCTTCAAAGATCTGTGCACCATGGTAAGACTGCAAGGTCGAGATGCCCATTTTGGAGAAGATCTTCAACAGGCCACCGTTGATCGCTTGACGGTAGTTCTCAAACAGATCGCGAGTTCTGGTTTGTGGATCGAGCTTTTTGGTGCGCTGCAATTCAACCATGGTTTCGATAACGAGGTACGGGTTGATGGCATTGGCACCATAGCCGATGAGCGTGGCAAAATGGTGTGTTTCACGAGCATCACCCGTTTCAACCACAATGTCACACTTAGCGCGTAAACCTTTACGAATCAGATGATGATGCACGGCACCAACCGCCAGCATGGCAGGGATGGCAGCATGGTTAGAGTTCAGCGCACGGTCGGTCAGTAAGATAATCGAATAACCGTCAATGACCGCATCTTCAGCGTACTGACAGATACGTTTAAGGGCGCGCTCTAGTTTGCCTTGGTCTTCACTGGCCTGAAACACGATATCGAGTGTTTTTGCTTGCAGGTGCTCGTTATCAATCGCACGCAGTTTTTCCAGCTCAGAGTTAGACAGAACCGGCGATTCAAGCTCAACTTTTTGACAGTGTTGTGGTGATTCAGTCAACAGGTTCTGATCTTTACCAAGGTAAGTGTTGAGTGACATGACCATACGCTCACGAATCGGATCGATTGGTGGGTTGGTTACCTGAGCAAACAACTGCTTAAAGTAGTTAGATAGGTGTTGTGACTGGTGCGATAGGATCGCTAATGGCCAGTCTGCGCCCATGGCCGAGAGGGGCTCTTTGCTCTCTTTTGCCATTGGCACGATGATTTCATTGACCTCTTCCGAGCTCACACCAAATGCTTGTTGCTTGTGAAGGAGTTTTTCTGGAGAAGGCTGGTTAAACTCATTGCTCGCATCGGGTAGCTTCTTCAAGCTAAGTAGATTCTCTTCAACCCATTTCTGGTAGGGCTGAGCGCTGGCTATGCCATCTTTGACTTCTTCATCAGAGATGATACGACCTTGCTCTAGGTCTGCAACAAAGATACGTCCCGGTTGCAAACGACCACGGAATTCTACGTTTTCTGGTGCAATATCGACAACGCCTGACTCTGACGCCATCACAAGGAAGTCATCTTTAGTCACGGTATAGCGTGATGGACGTAAGCCATTTCGGTCAAGCGTCGCGCCGACTTGAACACCGTCGGTGAAACAGACAGAGGCCGGACCATCCCATGGTTCCATTACGTTGGCGTGATATTGATAAAACGCGCGGCGAGTGGGATCCATGTTTTTGTTTTCTTGCCATGCTTCAGGAATCATCATCATCAGTGCATGAGGCAAGCTACGGCCAGAAAGAACCAGTAGTTCTAACGCCATATCGAAATTCGATGAGTCTGAAGCGCCTTCTTGACATATCGGCAGTAGCATATCGATTTCGGCTTGAGTAAACAGATCCGATTCGATGATTGCTTCGCGGGCTTTCATCCAGTTTAAGTTGCCGCGTACGGTATTGATTTCACCGTTGTGGGCAATATAACGGAAAGGTTGTGCCAAGCGCCATTTCGGGAAGGTATTGGTTGAGAAACGTGAGTGGACCAAAGCGAGGGCCGTCACCATGGTCGGATTTTGTAAGTCGAGGAAGTATTGAGGAACTTGCTCAGTGGTTAACTGACCTTTGTAAACCAACGTCTTGTATGACATTGAGTTGATGTAGAAGTCGTCACCAATGTTAGATACGCTCTCTAAACACACGCGAACGGTATAGTTACGCAGGACATACAGTTTACGCTCAAGCTCTTGCGGAGTGATACCTGGGCCACCAGAGATAAACACATGTTCAAACAGTGGCTCAGTACTGAGCGGGTCGGTACCAATCATTGAGTTATCGGTTGGTAATACACGATAACCAATGACATCCAACTCAAGGCGTGCAGCATTACGCTCTAAAATGTCGCGACATTGAGCACGCTGATGCTCATCTTTGGGGAAAAGCACCACACCAACGCCATATTTCTCAAAAGAGGGCAGCTTAATACCAAGCTTGACCGCTTCTTCGAGGAGAAATTCGTGAGGTTTTTGTAGCAAAATGCCGGCACCGTCGCCTGAGCAAGGATCACAACCTTGGCCACCACGGTGTTCCATGCGGGCAAGCATATCAAGAGCTTGCGTAACTACGTCGTGCGATTTACGGTTTTTTAGGTGAGCAACAAAACCGATACCACAAGCGTCATGCTCCAATTCTGGAGTATATAGACCTTGTGAACTTTGCTCTCTATCTAGCATGGATACATCCTTCCAGTTCAAATAGGCGCAATGATGCTAGTCGAAACTAGTTCTACGTCCTGTCCATTATTTTTATGATTCGAAGTCGACCTGGGTTGGTGACTTTGATTCCTTTCCGTATCTCGCTGAAAAATATTGCGAGAAAAACAATCCTTGGTGAAAACCCTTTTTTTATGGTCACAATCTAGTGATTTATATAGGTAGGAGTAGGGTTTCACCGACGTTTCGCCGAATAAATGTGTAATAAAAACCACAAAAGCCAGCAAAATCTGTAAATATCCTACAATTTACTTAGCCTGCAATGCAATCAAAACTCGCTGCTGTTGCCTATATTTTTCGCGTTTTAAACGTTAATATGTTTAACTTTTGCTTAACAATTGGCTTTTGACCGATGTTTTTTGCATGTTTATTGACTTTGCTTAACATCTAACTTGTTTGAAATCGTTACATTCCTCACTTGGTTTTTTTCAAAAATGTAATTTAATTACATTAATCTTAATGATATTTATTTCGTTTTGAGCGAGTGTCGCATGCAACTTCATCAACTGGTCAATACCATTGGACAAGATTTACAGCGCCGTTATGGAGAGAAGGTGCATAAGCTCACCTTACATGGCGGCTTCAGTTGCCCAAATCGAGACGGAACCATAGGTAAAGGCGGCTGTACTTTTTGTAACGTTGCTTCTTTTGCTGATGAGCAAGCGCAAATCCACAGCATCGAACAGCAACTCTCCGATCGCGCCGGTGAAATTACCCGAGCGAAAAAATACCTCGCTTACTTTCAAGCCTATACCAGTACTTACGCAGAAGTTCAGGTATTGAAGCGTATGTATGAGCAAGCGCTAGAGTGTGCGGATATTATTGGCTTGTGTGTCGGTACTCGTCCTGATTGTGTGCCAGATGCCGTATTAGAACTGCTGTCGGGGTATGTCGAACAAGGGTATGAGATTTGGCTTGAGCTTGGCTTACAAACAGCCAATAACACGACACTTAAACGTATTAATCGTGGCCACGACTTTGAGTGTTACGCAGAGGTCACTCAACGTGCACGGGCTTTGGGTATTAAAGTGTGTACCCATCTTATTGTGGGATTGCCGAAAGAGACCCGAGATGACAATGTGGCGACGCTGGAACAGGTTTTGGCGGTTGGTACCGATGGCATCAAATTACACGGTTTGCATATTGTCGAAGGCAGCACAATGGCGAAGGCGTGGGAAGCGGGTCGGCTTGAGGCCCTTGAGCTGGATCAATACGTTGCAATCGCCAGTGAATTGATTCGCATGACACCTGCCGACGTGGTTTATCATCGCGTCTCTTCTGCCGCACGTAGGCCAACGCTGCTGGCGCCATTGTGGTGTGAGAATCGTTGGCTGGCGATGACAGAAATTGGCCGAACACTTGATCAAGATGGCCCTCAGGGATCGCTTCTAAATCACCCATATATATATACAAAGCCAATAATAAAGGCTGATGATTCGACAATAACCTGATATCTTTTGTACCATTATGCATGGGCATTATGAATTAGAGTGATCGAATGGAGCCATTTCTAGTTTGGTTGTGGGAGACATCGCAAGAATATTGGATTGATATTGTCATCATTACACTGTTTTGTTGTGTGATGCTGGCGCTCTTTGTTCGCATTCAAGCACACATCACTGATCTGATGCTCTCGTCGCCACACGCGGTACTCGTGATCGACGGCCAAAGTGGCCAACTGCTGTTGGCGAATTGCGTTGCGAGCGAACTGTTGGCCGTACGTGTAGTCGGTAAACAGTTTATTTTACCGGATTTAGTCACCGCTCCATTTCTCTTGTCACTTATTTCTCCTCTTCAGCAGCACCCCCGCTCTTCGCATCTACTTACCTGGCCGATTTCAGATAACAATAACGTCAAATTGGATGTTACTGGGCGCAAAACTTGGTTTCGACATCGTGTGGTTTGGACGCTGCATTTTTCGGCGCATCAAAGTACGACCGAAGAACTTCAAGCTCAAGTCGCGTCGCTGTCGGTGATCAAAAGTGCCTTTGATAATTTGTCTGAGCTGATCTTTATTAAAAATCAAACGGGTCAGCTAGTTTCAACCAATCGTGCTTTTAAAAACTTCTGGCAAGGGCGTGAAGAAGAGGGAAGCGCGGATATCCACGGCATTATTAAAGGCCGCGCTAGCGATCGCCGCTGGACTATCACTCCAGATGGCCGAAGTTGTCTGTTGGAAAGCTACCAAAGTGTTCTGATTGCTTCGGATGGAGAGTCGATTGGGACGCTCGGTATTAGTCATGATGTAACGGATTGGCACAACATGCAAAAGAACCTGCGTGATGAGATGGAAAAGCGCCGTGATACCGAAGTGGCTCTGGCTCAACGCGACACTATTTTACAAAATATACTTGAATCTAGCCCAGATTCGATTGGCATCTTTAACGAAAACATGGTTTATCAAGCGTGTAATCAACCTTTCGTAGAAGCGTTAGGGATTACAAATATCGAAGATCTGATTGGCAAAAGATTGCAAGATGTTATTGATGACGAAAGCTATCAACGCTTATCCGAAACTGATAATAAAGTATTGTATGAAGGCAAATCGCTGCGTTATATCGATCAAACGATCGGAAAAGACGGGCAATTTATTTGGTATGACGTGGTTAAATCGCCGTTTCGCGATCCTGCCTCGGGGACTAATGGCGTGTTAATCATGGCACGAGATGTTTCCGAGCGTTATCTAGCAGAGCAGAAATTAGAACAAGCGAATCAAGAGCTTGAACGATTGAGTTTTATGGATGGTTTAACACAAATAGCTAACCGACGTCGTTTCAATCAACAGCTAGAAACCTTGTGGCACTTACATATTCGTGAAAAACAACCACTGACGGTGATGCTGTGTGATATCGACTATTTTAAGCCTTATAATGACTTTTATGGTCATCAGCGTGGTGATGAAGCGTTAATGAAAGTGGCCAAGATCTTCCAGCAGGTGCTGACCCGTTCAAGCGATTGTGTCGCTCGTTATGGCGGCGAAGAGTTTGCTTTTATTTTACCCAATACCACCACCGATGGGGCGCTTAAGGTTGCTCAGCGCATCCATCAAGGAGTTGCTGGCTTGTCACTTGAACATCAGGCATCCGATGTGTTTACCCATATCACCATTAGTATTGGTTTGATGTCACTTACGCCACAACCTCTTGATAGCCATGAAATTATCGTAGCGTTGGCCGACAGTGCGCTCTATCAAGCCAAAGCCAATGGCCGCAATCAAACCTGTGTGCATCACACATCAGAGAATTAACCCATTATCGATAAAGGTTTTTTTAGCTGTCGCTGAGGAAAACAGGTAAAATTTTACCACTGTTACCGTGCGGAGCTGTGAATGAAGCCAATTAAAAACCTCGCTCAGTATTATGTCGATCTGCTTGTTAAACTGGGCATTCTACGTTTTTCTATTCTCCTTGCCTTGGCGCTCGTGGCTCTTGCCGTTGTGGTTCAAGTTGGTATTACTTTAGTCCTCAGTGGGCATGTCGATGATATCGATATTGTCCGCTCGGTGTTCTTTGGTTTGTTAATTACCCCTTGGGCGGTGTACTTCCTTTCCGTGGTGGTTGATCAATTAGAAGAGTCTCGCCAACGTCTTTCTAAGTTGGTGTCGAAGCTCAAAGACATGCGCTCGCGTGACCAAGAGCTCAATCAAAAGCTGCAGCAAAATATTGCTAAGCTCAATCAAGAGATTGAAGAGCGGATTAAAGCCGAAGAAGCACGTGAGGAAGCGATGAAAGACCTCGAAAATGAGGTATTTCAACGTGAGCGGACTCAGGTTGAACTGGCTGAGCGAACCGCTTTACTGCGCTCGTTTATTGATGCCTCACCTGATCTTATCTATTACCGTAATGCCGATGGTGTGTTTTCCGGCTGTAACCGGGCAATGGAGGAACTGACCGGCAAGAAAGAGAGCCAGTTAGTCGGCCTGACGCCATGGGATGTGTACAGCAAAGAGGTCGCTCAACAAATTGTTGATACCGATCAGAGAGTGTTTGCTGACAACCAAGCGCTGACCTATGAGCAGTGGCTTGAATACCCTGATGGCAGACGTAACTACTTCGAACTACGCAAAGTGCCCTTTTACAGTAAAGAGGGGCGTCACCTAGGATTGGTGGGCTTTGGCCGAGACATTACCGAACGCAAACGTCACGAAGAGTCATTAGAGAAGGCGAGTCGCGATAAGACCACCTTCATTTCGACCATCAGTCATGAATTGAGAACGCCGCTCAATGGCATTGTCGGCTTGAGTCGTATGCTGCTTGATACGCAGCTAACGGCTGAGCAGCGCAATCATATGCAAACCATCAACGTCAGTGCGATTACCTTAGGTAATATTTTCAACGACATCATCGATATGGATAAGTTTGATCGTCGTAAACTTGAGCTTTACCCTGCGCCGCTTAACTTTGAAGAGTTTATCGCTGAGATGGAAAGTATTTCAGCCTTGATGGCCTCACAGAAAGGGCTTCGCTTTGATTTAGAGCGGCTCAGTGATCTGCCGACGGCGATCGAGGTGGATGCGACCCGTTTGCGCCAAGTGCTGTGGAATCTAGTCAGCAATGCAATGAAGTTTACCAAAGAAGGTGGGGTCGTGATGTCCGTTAGCTCTGAAGTGGACGGAGACTTCGCTAATATTGTCATGGAAGTGGAAGACAGTGGGATAGGCATACCAGACGAAGAACTGGATAAGATATTTGCGATGTATTATCAAGTTAAGTCGGGTAAAGATAACCTTCATGCGGTCGGAACCGGTATCGGGTTGGCGGTTTCTAAACAGTTGATCAAGATGATGGACGGCGATATTACCGTTTCAAGTGAAGAAGGTTTTGGTAGCACATTCACGGTGGCCATTCGTGTGCCTCTGGCACAGAGTCCTCAGTTACCCGCGCTGCATCCGGCGACCTCGCAAGAACTCAATATTTTTATGGTAGAAGATATTGAACTCAACATTACCGTTGCTCGCTCGTTATTAGAAAGCATGGGCCACGAAGTTTCGGTGGCGATGACGGGCATGGAAGCGATGGAGATGTTTGACCCAGAAATTTACGATCTGGTGTTTTTAGATATTCAATTGCCCGATATGACAGGCTTTGATGTCGCGGAATACTTTAGACGCACCTATTCGGATTTACCCCCTTTAGTCGCATTGACCGCCAATGTGTTGAAAAACAAACGTGAATACCTTGATAAAGGAATGGATGACGCGATCAGCAAGCCGCTATCGGTGACGGCGATGCAAGAGGTGTTGGCTAAGTTCTCTTCCACAAAAGCGCAACCAGAAGAGGTGTCTGTTGCCATTGCAAGCGAGCCAGAACTCAGTGAAAGTGAAGAGATATATTCTCGTCTGCTTGATCTCGATATGCTCGAATCGTATATCAGTATCGTTGGACCTCAACCAGTACTCGATAGTATTGTGATGTTTGAAGAGATGATGCCGGAATACCTCCAAGTGCTTGATTCGAATATGGTCGCTAAACATCAAGAAGGGATCGTTTCAGAAGCGCATAAGATAAAAGGCGCGGCAGGATCGATTGGCCTTAAAAATATTCAATTGATCGCACAAAAAGCACAGTCGCCTGATTTACCAGCGTGGTGGGAAAATATCGACGATTGGGTTGAAGAGATGAAGAATGAGTATGACAATGATATTCAAATTCTTAAACAGTGGTTAAGACAAAGGTCAAATGGCTAAGGTGAAACAATGAACCAATTCGCATTTATCAGTCTAGGCGCTGCTCTACTGGTGGGGTGTAGCACTCAGCCGATGGATTGGCAGCAAGATCAACCTGTGACCATCTCTGAGGCGACCGTGACGCTGAAAAGCACCGTGTGGATTGATATGATGCCTGCGATCGGTGAAGGGCAAGACAATATCTTACATGGTTCACTGTTACTCGACTCTGAACAGGGGTTAACGCCAACGCTTAATGTTGAAGTGGTCTCGATTCAACAGGGTGATCAGGTATGGCTAATCGAAGGTGAAGCAGTCGAATTGCGTACTTATAGCCCCAATCAATGGGAAGTGGCGTTCGAGTGGCAAGTACCGTTAGCTCCAGAACAGCCAGTGGATATTGGGTTGCAATTGAGTGACCAAGGTAAAAAGGCTTGGGTGGTCAACAAACAAGTGGCGGTCGACAAGATTTACTAACTTGGAACGATCGTATCAGACAATAAAAAAGGCTTGCTCTCAATGAGCAAGCCTTTTGTTTTTAAAAAGTTTAACTAGCTTTTCTTTAAACCAGCGTTGATGTCTAAGACATCTTGCTCGCTTAATGTACCAACGGCTTGGCGCAGTTGCAGTACGCTTAAAATGTAATCGTAACGTGCGTTAGATAAGTTCTTGTTAGCATCGTAAAGGCGACGTGTTGAATCAAGAACGTCAACGATAGTACGTGTACCGACATCGAACCCAGCTTCTGTTGCTTCGAGAGCTGAGCGCGCTGAAACCACCGTTTGTTCATAAGCACGCAGGGCGCCAATCGAAGCGCTGATGTTGTTGTTGAAGGCACGAACATCTTTGACTACGTTGCGGTAAGACGCTTCAAGATCTTGGCTTGCTGCCACATAGTTGAATTCAGCTTGCTTAGTTTGCGAGCTAATATTACCACCGGTGTAAAGTGGTACGCTGAGGTTGACGCCAATATTAAAGTTGTTGGTCGTAGAGTCGGTAGAACCAATACCAGTATTAGAGAGATCGCCATAACTGTAACCACCATCTAATGTTAAAGAAGGTAGATGACCTGAACTGGCAAGAGAAATATTGTCTTTTGCAACGTCTTGCGCAATACGTGCAGATAACAAGCTTAAGTTTTTCTGCTGCGCTTCTTCAAGCAGTGCATCAATCGCGGCTTGGGTTTTTGTGGCAGAGAAACGTTGAGTATCAAGTACGTCTAGATCGTCGTGCTGTTGGCCAGTGATTTCACGCAGGCCTTCGTAGCTATTGACTAGGTTATTTTGCGCGAGTACTTCATCGGCTAACACTGCGTCGTATTGTGCTTGTGCATCATGGACGTCAGTAATGGCTGATAAGCCCACTTCAAAACGTTGCTTGGTTTGCTCAAGTTGACGGCCAACGGCGGCTTTTTCTGCTTGGACGAACTCTAAGTTATCTTGGGCGCGCAGGACGTTAAAGTAAGCGGTTGAAACGCGAAGAATAAGCGCTTGCTGGGTTGCCGCGAATGATGCGTCGGCTTGACGAGCGGTTTTCTCGGACACATCGAGTGTGAGCCAGCTTGAACGTTGATATAACTCTTGCGAGAAGTTAATCCCGGCCGTGAGTGCGTTTTGATCGTTATCACGTGTCGTACCCGAGTCGAGGTCTGTATCGCCACGGGTTAAATTATAGCCAGCAGTTAAATTGATTTGTGGTAACAACGTTGAGCGGCTAGAGTTCACTGCTTCAAAGGCGGCATCACGCTTCGCAGCGGCGCTTAGTAGCGTTGGGTCGTTTTCTTTTGCTTGATTGTAGATTTCCGCTAGTGTGTCAGCTAGAGCAGAGGTGCTGATACTGCCTAAGGCTACACTGATAACGAATGGAAGCAGTTTCTTCATAGATCTTATTCCTAGCAAATTATGAAAAATTTTAATCTTCAAGAGTTTAACTTAAATGGTAGTCATTCGTTCAAAAAAATTGCAAAGTTTTACACTTAACTATCCACTTGTACAGCATGCTCAATTCATCAATTTAAAATATTTTATAAAAATTATATAAAAAGTTGAGCCATATCCTTGGAAGTTAAGCATCTGTCTGAGTAAACTATAAGATTCACTCAGTGAGGTGCCAAATGCAACAGCCTGACAATCAACAACACCCATTTACTGCACAAGATGTCAAAATCATCTCAAAAGAAATACTCTTTCAAGGTTTTTTCTCTATGGTGAAATATCGCTTCAAGCATAAGTTATTTGCTGGTGGCTGGAGCGAGGCGATAGAGCGCGAGATGTTTGAGCGTGGTCACGCTGCAGCGATATTGCCCTATGACCCGGTGACTGACCAAGTGGTGATTATCGAACAAATTCGTGTTGGTGCGCTTGAACACGCGCGGCCTTGGCAGCTTGAAATAGTAGCAGGCATGATTGACAGCCAAGAAAGTGCACAAGAGGTGGTGCGTCGCGAAGCGGTTGAAGAGGCAGGTATCGATATTGGTATGATTGAAAAAGTTACCTCTTATTACCCCTCTGCAGGAGGCTGCTCTGAACGGTTGGATGTGTACGTTGGTCAGGTAGATGCAACCACAGCACATGGCGTTCATGGTTTAGACTATGAAGGTGAGGATATCCGTGTACATGTGGTATCACGACAACAAGCTTACCAATGGGTAGTGGAAGGGAAATTTGAAAACGGCGCCTCGATCATTGCACTGCAATGGTTAGAGCTAAACCATCAACGGTTGAAAACACAATGGCACAAGTAGCAGAAAAAAGAGCGTATCATGTTGATCTTTCAGACCTGATGCGAACATACGAGACCAATTACGCCAAACTGAACGCTTTGTTGCCAAGTCAACCAAGCGTGGATGATGTGCGTTGCTACCAAGCCGCGTCCATGACCTATCAAATACAAGTGGTAGAAGTCACAAAGTACACAACTTTGGTTGATATCTGTCAAAGTGATGACGTTCCAGTATTTCCATTGCCAACAATGTCTGTCAGGCTCTATCACGACGCTCGAGTGGCTGAAGTGAGTCGTTGTGAGCACCTACAACGTGTTAATGCTCGCTATGAATACCCTAACGACAAAATGCTGCAGCAAGATGAGAAAGTACAGCTGAATCGATTTTTAGGTGATTGGCTTTCGTTTTGTTTGCGACAGGGTATCAGTCGCACTCCATTGAATATTTAGGTTTATGTTTTGAAAGTAACGTCAAGTTCATCAGATAGCAGTACGATTAAGCTAGTCCAGATTACTGACACTCACTTGTTTGAGCCAGCGGACGGCACTTTGCTGAGCGTTAAAACCCTCGACAGTTTTAATGCTGTCGTCGCGGCCGTTGCTGCGCAAGAGTTTTCATTTGATGCAATTCTATCAACCGGGGATATTTCGCAAGATCACAGTGCGGGTTCGTATCAACGTTTTGTTGAGGGGATTGCCCCATTAAATAAAACTTGTTTTTGGTTGCCAGGTAACCATGACTTTAAACCGAGCATGGAATCAGTATTACCTTCTTGCCAAATTAAGCAGATCGAACATGTGCTGCTTGGTGAGCATTGGCAAATGATCATGTTGGACTCTCAGGTCGTCGGTGTTCCCCATGGCCGGTTAAGTGACCAACAGTTACAGTTGCTTGAAGACAAATTGGCCCAATACCCACAGCGCCATACTTTAGTGTTGCTGCATCATCACCCATTATTAGTTGGTAGTCGGTGGTTGGATCAGCATACGCTGAAAGACGCCGAAAATTTCTGGCAAGTAGTTGGAAAATATAACAATGTTAAAGCAGTTATGTGTGGGCATGTACATCAAGATATGAATGTTGTTCACCAAGGTGTACGTGTTATGGCGACACCGTCAACTTGTATTCAATTCAAACCCAATAGCGATGATTTTGCGCTGGATACGCTGTCTCCAGGTTGGCGTGAGCTTGAGCTTTACTGCGATGGGAGCTTGAGTACTCAAGTAAAACGTCTTGCGCCAGGGAGCTTCCAACCTGATTTTACTTCTGCAGGTTATTAATAACGGCAGATGTTAAGGATATTCAAATGAAACCATCACTACTGCTTTATATTCATGGATTTAACAGCTCTCCGCTATCGCTTAAAGCCAACCTAATGCGCGACTATTGCCATCAACATCGTCCCGAGATAAAAGTAGTGATTCCTCAGTTACCTTGTTTTCCTCAGCAAGCGGCGCAGCACTTACTGGATATTGTCAATCAACATCAGCAGGACTACCGTATCGGTTTAGTCGGTAGCTCTTTGGGTGGCTATATGTCGATGTGGCTTAATGCTCAGTTTGGTTTTAAAGCAGTGTTGGTCAATCCAGCGATCAAGCCTTATGAATTATTGGCCGACTTTCTTGGTGAGCAAGAAAACCCGTACACTCACGAACGCTATACCCTTGAAAATAAACATATCGAAGAGCTCAAAGCGCTCGATACTCCAGTAATTGAACGGCCGAACGATTTTTGGCTATTACAGCAAACAGACGATGAAGTTTTAGACTATCGTCAAGCCGTTGGTCACTTGTCAGGTTCGCAACAAACCGTCGAGCAAGGCGGTAACCACAGTTTTGTTGGCTTTGAACGTTACCCTGAGTCAATCATTGAATTCCTCGAGCTTTGATGCTCATTGAGGGAAGAGTCATAAATTTACTTGTTACTTCGATCTCTCTCTTGACATAATTGGGTCTGTTCCAGACTATGTCTCACCAGTACTTGTGTGGATTTAGTGCGATTGGTTATTCGTTAACAGCAATGCTCAAGCACAATAGTCTTGTCGTTTGGTGCAAATGCCCGATGAATCGCCCACCAAGTTTATCTTTTTTTCTCTATAACGATATTCCGTATTATGACTGAACAATATAATGCAGGAGCCATTGAGGTTCTTAATGGTTTGGAGCCAGTACGTCGCCGACCAGGGATGTATACGGATACAGCACGCCCTAACCACTTAGGTCAGGAAGTCATCGATAACAGTGTCGATGAAGCACTCGCTGGACACGCTTCAAAAGTTCAAGTGATTTTGCATGCCGACCAATCACTCGAAGTGACCGACGATGGTCGTGGCATGCCTGTTGATATTCACCCAGAAGAGAAAGTGTCTGGGGTCGAACTCATCTTATGTAAATTGCATGCAGGTGGTAAGTTCTCAAATAAAAGCTATCAATTCTCCGGTGGTTTACACGGCGTTGGTATCTCGGTGGTCAACGCGCTGTCCAAGCGAGTTGAAGTCACTGTACGCCGCGATGGTCAAGTGTATGAAATAGCCTTTGAACATGGTGATAAAGTCTCTGATTTAACGGTAACTGGCACTTGTGGCCGCCGCAATAAGGGCACCAGTGTTCATTTCTGGCCAGAGACCAAATATTTTGATTCAGGTAACTTCTCAGTAACGCGCTTAGTCAATAACTTGCGAGCCAAAGCGGTTCTTTGCCCAGGGCTCGAGATTACCTTTAGCGACCGAGTCAATGGTAAAGAGTACCAATGGCTTTACCAAGATGGCCTTAAAGATTACCTCGCTGAAGGCGTGAAAGGGTATACGGTGTTACCTGAGGAGCCTTATACCGGTGAGTTTAGCGCAGAAACAGAAGCGGCGAACTGGGCGATAATTTGGCAACCAGAAGGCGGTGATATGATCACCGAGAGCTACGTTAACTTGATCCCAACCGCGCAAGGGGGCACTCACGTTAACGGTTTACGCCAAGGCCTGCTTGATGCGATGCGTGAATTCTGTGAGTTCCGTAATCTACTTCCTCGTGGCGTGAAGCTGACCGGCGATGATGTTTTTGATCGCTGCTCGTATGTCTTGTCAGTGAAAATGCAAGATCCTCAGTTTGCAGGTCAAACCAAAGAGCGTTTGTCTTCTCGTCAAACTGCGGCGTTTGTGTCTGGTGTGGTTAAGGACTCGTTTAGCCTGTGGCTTAATGAGAAACCGCAACTGGCTGAATTGCTGGCAGAAGTGTGTATTGCTAATGCACATCGCCGTATGCGGGCGAGTAAGAAGGTGGTGCGTAAAAAAGTGGCCTCAGGCCCAGCATTGCCAGGTAAGCTCACCGACTGTTCACAACAAGATCTAAGCCGTACTGAAATCTTCTTTGTCGAAGGGGACTCAGCAGGCGGCAGTGCTAAGCAAGCACGTGATCGTGAATTTCAAGCGGTAATGCCGCTGCGCGGTAAGATTCTTAATACTTGGGAAGTGTCATCGGATCAAGTACTGGCTTCGCAAGAAGTGCATGACATATCCGTCGCGCTTGGTATTGACCCTGACAACAATGATCTTGGTGGTTTACGTTACGGTAAGATCTGTATTCTTGCCGATGCGGACTCGGATGGATTGCACATCGCCACCTTATTGTGTGCGCTGTTTACCCGTCATTTCCGCGCGTTGGTCGAAGCTGGGCACATCTATGTCGCGATGCCGCCACTGTATCGTATCGATTGTGGTAAAGAAGTATTTTATGCCCTTGATGACGACGAGAAAGAGGGCGTTTTAGAGCGTTTGTCGAAGAAGAAAGCCAAAATCAATGTGCAACGATTCAAAGGTCTGGGTGAAATGAACCCACTGCAACTGCGTGAAACTACGATGGATCCCAATACGCGTCGTCTGGTTCAGCTCACTATTGATGATAGTGATGCGACCATCGAGATGATGGATATGTTGTTGGGCAAAAAACGTGCAGATGACCGTCGGGCTTGGCTACAAAATTACGGCGATATGGCAGAGGTTTAACGAATGTCGACAGAAATTACTTATGATGGCGTTGAACAGTTGCCAATGCGCAAGTTCACTGAAGACGCTTATCTCAACTACTCAATGTACGTCATCATGGACCGAGCATTGCCATACATTGGCGATGGCCTAAAACCGGTTCAGCGACGCATAATCTACGCAATGTCGGAGCTGGGTCTTTCAGCATCGGCGAAGTATAAAAAATCGGCACGTACCGTTGGTGATGTGCTCGGTAAATATCACCCGCACGGCGACTCGGCTTGTTATGAAGCGATGGTGCTGATGGCTCAGCCGTTCTCGTACCGTTATCCTTTGGTCGATGGTCAGGGGAACTGGGGGGCACCAGATGACCCTAAATCGTTCGCAGCGATGCGTTATACCGAAGCGAAATTGTCTAAATTTGCTGAGGTTTTGCTGGGTGAACTTGGTCAAGGTACGGTTGAGTGGCAACCAAACTTTGATGGCACAATGAAAGAGCCACAAATGCTGCCAGCGCGACTGCCGCATATATTGCTTAACGGTGTGACAGGCATTGCTGTTGGTATGGCGACAGACATTCCACCCCATAATGTGCGTGAAGTCGCGGATGCCACGATTCATCTAATTGACAACCCTAACGCAGAATTGGCCGATGTGATGACTCACATTCAAGGCCCTGACTACCCGACTGAAGCTGAAATTATTTCACCTAAAGCGGAACTCGAGAAAATTTATCGTACTGGTCGTGGCAGCATCAAAATGCGTGCGGTGTGGCATAAAGAAGGCAGCGACATTGTTATCTCGGCGCTGCCACATCAAGTGTCTGGCGCTAAGCTTCTTGAGCAGATCGCCAACCAAATGCGCGCTAAAAAGCTGCCAATGGTTGATGATTTACGTGACGAGTCTGATCACGAAAACCCAACCCGCATTGTGGTTGTGCCTCGTTCAAACCGAATCGACTGTGACCAGTTGATGAACCACCTGTTCGCCTCAACGGATTTAGAGAAGAACTTCCGGGTAAACTTGAACATGATTGGCCTCGACAATCGTCCGCAAGTGAAAGGGTTAGTACAGATTCTTGCGGAGTGGATTGAGTTTCGTCGTTCGACTGTGCGTCGCCGCTTGCAATATCGTCTTGATAAAGTCATGGCTCGCTTACACATCTTGGAAGGTTTGCTGGTGGCTTACCTCAACCTTGATGAGGTGATTGAGATCATCCGTAGCGAAGATGATCCTAAAGCTGTGCTGATGGCGCGCTTTGGTATTAGTGACATTCAAGCAGACGCTGTACTAGACACCAAGCTTCGTAATCTTGCCAAGCTTGAAGAGATGAAGATTCGTGGTGAGCAAGCAGAGCTTGAAAAAGAGCGTGAGAAACTAGAGCAGTTACTGGGCTCTGAGCGCCGTCTGAATACATTGATTAAGAAAGAGATTAAAGCGGACGCTGAAAAGTATGGTGATGACCGCCGTTCACCGATCGTTGAACGTGCGGAAGCAAAAGCGCTGACCGAGCGCGACTTGGTGCCAAGTGAGCCGATCACAGTCGTATTATCAGAAAAAGGCTGGATTCGTCATGCGAAAGGCCATGATGTCGATGCTGAAGGCCTCAATTATAAATCGGGTGATAATTTCCTTGCAGCCGCGCGAGGAAAGAGCAGTCAACAAGCGGTATTCATTGGCAGTGATGGACGCAGTTATTCGTTAGAGTCCCACTCATTGCCTTCTGCACGCAGTCAGGGCGAGCCGATTACTGGACGACTGAATATTAATGCCGGTACCAATATCCGTCATGTCGTGATGGGTGAGGAAGAACAGCTATGGTTAGTTGGCTCCGATGCTGGTTACGGATTCGTGTGTAAAGGTAGCGATTTATTGTCGAAAAATCGCAGCGGTAAAGCCTTGGTGACCTTGCCACTTAACTCACAAGTATTGACGCCGAAATGTATTGGTGACCTCGATCATGATGAGATTTTAGCAATTACTAACCAAGGTCGTATGCTGCTTTTCCCGATCAAAGATTTACCACAATTAGGTAAAGGTAAAGGTAATAAGATCATCAATATTCCAGCGGCTAAAGCGAAAGAGCGAGAAGAGTATGTTTCACACCTTATCGCCTTGCCGCAAGGCAGCGCTATCACTCTGTATGCAGGAAAACGTAAGTTAGGTCTTAAAGTGGCTGATCTTGACAACTTCCGTGGCGAGCGAGGTCGACGTGGTAGTTTGTTGCCGCGTGGTCTGCAGCGAGTGACTCGGATTGAAGTTGAGTCGACGCATACCGAATCTGATAATCAAGAGTAAATAACCAAAAACCCATGGCACGGCATGGGTTTTTGTTTCATAGCGAAGTGGTTATTATAGCGAAGTGGTTATTATAGCGAAGTGGTTATTCGCGAGTGTCTTCTTGTACGGTTACGTTGAGTGTTTTCTCTTCGCCTTTGCGCAAAATGAGGACATCAACGCTGGTACCCGGTCTCAGTTCTGTCACCAGATCCATGACACTTTGGCGGCCGTTAATTTTCTGCCCATCTATCTTCAAAATAATATCTTGCGCTTCAAAGCCTGCTTCGGCGGCGGGACCATTTGGGTCAATACCGAGTACCACTATGCCGCCTAGGTGTTCGTTACCGAGCAAACGAGAAGTCACAGAGTTGATGTCTTGGCCATCAACGCCAATATAGCCACGGATAACTCGTCCATCAGCAATGATTTTTTGCATGATTTTATTGGCTAGAGAGTATGGAATCGCAAACGAGATGCCATAAGTTTCAAGCTCAGTGGCTTGTTGAAATGACGCAGTATTGATGCCGACCAATTCACCGCGGGTATTGACCAAAGCACCGCCTGAATTACCTTCATTAATCGCAGCATCGGTTTGAATAAACGCCTGGTGGCCGTCGGCGCTAATTGAAGAGCGCCCGGTAGCAGAAATAATGCCGAAGGTGGTGGTTTGACCTAAGTTGTACGGGTTACCAATCGCCAGAACCACATCGCCGACTTTGGGCTGATATTGTGGATTAAGAGGAATGACGGGTAAGTTGTCACCTTCGACGCTTAAGATGGCAATATCGGTACGACGATCTTGACCAACCAATTGAGCGGCGGCGACACGGCCATCTTGCAGCGCGACAATAATTTGATCGGCTTGAGCCACAACGTGATAGTTGGTAATGATATAACCTTTTTCACTCACGATAACGCCAGAGCCGAGCCCTTGCGTTAATAGCTTGGATCGATCATCTTCAGTGTACTTGCGGCTATAAATATTAACAACGGCAGGTGCTGCTTTGCGCACTGCGCTATTAAAGGATATTTGCGCTTGCGTACTCATGTTAGTGCTTGGTTCGATGCTAGAAGGAAGCACGGTGGAGCGAAGGGAGGGTATGGTGACTAAAAGCAGGGCTGCCGTAGCCAAACCCAAGCCCACAGAGCGCAACATGAATTGCAGCATATTTCCTCATCAATCGTAATAGTAAATACGTTGGGCAAGAATAGCACTAGATGAGAGAAGAAGAAAAGGACAGCGACAATAGAGTGGCTGTCCTTTACAAGCGATGTCGAGTTTTTACTCGTGTCAGTTTAACGAATGACTAAGTAAATACTGCGGTCGCCACGTTGAATATTCAACGCGAGTACACCAGGCTGTTTTTCAAGCGCTTGTCTGAAATCAGCAAGGTTCTTAATTCGCTGCCGATTGACACCAATAATGATGTCGTCTTTTTGCAACTGGTAAGCTTCTGCTTTTGAACCTGGCTCGATCGCGTTGACCTTGACTCCTTGAACTTTGTCACTGACGTTGGTATTGGTCAACTCAGCGCCAGATAACCCTTCATGTAGCTTGTCAGCCGTTGTTTTGACATTGGTTTGTTCACCGAGCACAACGTCAAATGACTTCTGTTTACCATCACGAACCACACCTAGCGTGATTGATTTTCCTGCGCCCAATGTGGCGACTTTTGCTCGCAGTTCGCTAAATGAGTTTATTGACTTGTCGTTAATCGACACAATCACGTCACCTGCTTCAAGCCCTGCTTTATCGGCGGCGCTGTCTGGCACCACTTGGCTAACAAAAGCACCTTTACTTGATTCATAACCCAATGCGTCAGCCAGTTCAGAAGTTATCTCGCCACCTTGAACACCGAGCATTCCGCGTTTCACTTCACCAAACTCAAGGATTTGGGCTGTGAGGTTATTCATCATATTCGATGGAATAGCAAAGCCAATGCCCACGTTGCCGCCATTCGGCCCTAAAATAGCGGTGTTAATCCCTACCAACTCGCCGTTCAGGTTAACCAGTGCACCACCAGAGTTACCGCTGTTGATTGCCGCATCGGTCTGGATAAAGTTCTCAAAGTTTTCAATGTTAAGACCACTTCGCCCTAAGGCTGAAATAATTCCTGAAGTCACTGTCTGGCCGAGGCCAAATGGGTTACCAATCGCGACAGCAAAATCACCGACACGTAATTTGTCCGAGTCGGCTATTTTTACTTCGGTGAGATTTTGGGCTTTTTCAAGTTTGAGCAGGGCGACATCAGACATCTGATCGCCACCCACCAGTTCAGCATCGTACTCACGGCCATCATGCAGTTTGACGCGAATTTTTTCTGCGCCATTAATGACGTGGTAGTTAGTCACTATATGGCCTTTTTCTGCATCAATAATAACGCCAGAGCCTAATCCCCGAAATGGACGTTCTTGCAATTGCTCCGTTGGAAAGTCGGGGCCAAAGAAGAAACGAAATTGCTCAGGAATACGCTGTTTAGAGACTTGAGTGCCTTCTACAGAAATACTGACCACGGCTGGAGTGACTCTTTCTAGCATAGGCGCCAAGCTTGGCATCTGTTCACCACTCACAGCGAGCGGCAGAGCTGCCGTTGCCTGAATGGGAGTGATGATTGAACTTAAGCTAAGTGAAAGAACTGTTAATGCGAGCAAAGGTTTTTTCATCGGATACTCCTAAATTATTAACAACCCATGAGTCTAATATTTGTACGAAATATTCGAAATCAAGGGACAGTTATCAAGAGTTATGACTAAAAAACCTTAGTAAAGTTCAGCATAAAAAGATTGTTGTTATGACACTTTAGTGGAAACCACGTCTTGAGAGTCGAGGAGCTCTTTTTTCTGATCTTTTAATAGACCAGTCGAACCTGAAGCGTAGTCCTTCGGTGCTTCATTGGGTGATTGAATAGCATCGCTATGATTGATTTCGCCGTTTTCAACGTTGTCTTGCTGCTTGATCTTCTTAATGAACGGATTATCTTGTTCAGGAATAGCGGGCAACAATTCGGCAGAGGTTTTTGCCATATGCTGATAAAGCTTGGTGTACTCTTTACCAAGTGAATCGAGCATTTCTGCAGTTTGAGCGAAGTGATCGGTTAGATCTTGCTTCTGTTGTTCTAATTCGAATTTAGCACTGTCTAAATCTTTTTGTACGCTTTTCTGTTTTTTGTAACTTGGTGTGGTGAAACGAGAAATAGCGACACCAAGTACCAGACCAACAAGCAAGCTTACTAGGGCATAGATCCAAGGCATAATTGCTCCTTATTATTGTTATTTAACATGTTTTTTACTAGTTAGTTACACATGTTCACGGGACATGTTACTATGAGAGCGTAAGCCAATAAAGCAAAATGCATGTGCTCTACCTAGCAGTTTGACAGTCTTATTCATCAGGTAACGAAGCGATGACGCCACTAGAAATCTACCAAAAAGATATAAAAGAACACGGTTTTCAAAAAGATGCGGCTCAACTTCAAGCCGTTTCTGCCCTTGATAGACTCTATCATGAGTTTATTGATTACATGGCGACACCCGTCGAAAAAAAAACACGCTGGCGTAACTGGTTCAATCGACGTGAACCGCAAACACATAATATACCTAAAGGGCTTTACTTTTGGGGCGGTGTTGGGCGCGGAAAAACCTATCTGGTTGATACTTTTTTTGAGGCATTACCGACAGAGAAAAAGATGCGAGTTCATTTTCACCGCTTTATGTACCGTGTTCACGATGAATTGAATGCATTGGGTGATGTTAACGATCCGTTGGAGCTGGTAGCTGATGCCTTTAAAGCAGAGACAGAGATCATCTGTTTTGATGAGTTTTTTGTCTCTGACATTACTGACGCTATGATCTTAGGTACCTTGTTTCAAGCGCTATTTAAACGTGGCGTTATTTTGGTGGCGACATCGAATATCCCACCTAACGATCTGTACCGCAATGGTCTACAGAGAGCGCGTTTCCTTCCGGCGATTGAGCTTATTGAGACGAACTGTGCGGTATTGAATGTTGATAGTGGCATTGATTATCGACTACGGACCCTTAAGCAAGCTGAAATTTATCACTCGCCGCTCGATGAACAGGCAGACAAAAACCTGCGTCATTATTACGAGCAGTTAGTGGGTGACAATAAACGTGTCGTCGACTCAATAGAGATAAATCATCGTCAGATTGATGTTATTCAGGCATCGGATGGTATATTGCATGCCAGTTTTGAACAACTATGCCAATCGGCACGCAGCCAAAATGACTATATTGAAATTTCACGTATTTACCATACGGTGCTGTTGGGCGATGTGAAGCAGATGGGACCTACGATAGATGATGCCGCCAGACGTTTTATTGCTTTGGTCGATGAGTTTTATGAGCGTCACGTTAAGTTAATCATCTCGGCACAAGTTGAACTTAATGCGCTATATACTGGTGGGCAGCTAGAGTTTGAATTTAAGCGCTGCCAATCTCGGTTGATTGAAATGCAAAGTCATGAATATCTCGCGAGAGAGCATTTAGCGTAAGCTAGGAGCTATCTGGCTTGCCGGGCAAAAAAAAATACCTTTTTTGCCGAAAAAAGGTGATTTTTTCAACTGACTTCTCTATAATCCTGCGACCCACCGTTACTGCAGACCTTGATTATCGAAGGTATTTCGACATAACGGGTCGAGAGTGCAACCACTCGAAGGGGTGTTGACTGGACTCTTAGTCAGTGGGAGCGAAAGCTCCTTAAGTGTAAATCTAAATATTAACGGGTTATTATTAGCATGAAAACTTTCGTTGCTAAACCAGAAACTGTAAAACGCGACTGGTATGTTGTAGACGCTGAAGGTAAAACTCTTGGTCGTCTAGCAAGTGAAATTGCATCTCGCCTACGTGGCAAACATAAAGCTGAATACACTCCTCACGTTGACACTGGTGATTACATCATCGTTCTCAATGCAGAGAAAGTTACTGTAACTGGTAACAAGGCTAAAGGTAAAATTTACTACCGTCACTCTGAATTTCCAGGCGGCCTAAAATCAATCACTTTTGAAAAGTTGATCGATCGTAAGCCTGAGATGGCGATTGAGCTAGCGGTTAAAGGTATGCTACCACGTGGTCCTCTTGGCCGTGCTATGTACCGTAAGCTGAAAGTTTACGCTGGCGCTGAGCACAACCATGTTGCTCAACAACCACAAGTACTAGACATCTAATTGGGGATTTCGAAAATGGCAGAGAATCAATACTACGGCACTGGCCGTCGCAAAAGCTCAGCTGCGCGTGTTTTTATTAAACCAGGCAGCGGCAACATTGTAGTCAACAAGCGTAGCCTTGATGAGTACTTCGGTCGTCCAACTTCTCGTATGGTTGTTAAACAACCTCTAGAGCTAGTTGAACTCACTGATAAACTAGACCTATATGTTACTGTAAAAGGTGGCGGTATTTCAGGTCAGGCAGGTGCGATCCGTCACGGTATCACACGTGCTCTAATGGAATACGATGAGTCTTTCCGTCCTGCTCTACGTGCAGCTGGCTACGTTACTCGTGACGCTCGTTGCGTTGAACGTAAGAAAGTTGGTCTACGTAAAGCTCGTCGTAAACCACAATTCTCTAAGCGTTAATCTTTTTTCGAAAAGATTTACGTTCAATGCTTGCATTGGAATGTGGATACAAAAGCCTGGCTTCTTGCTAGGCTTTTTTGTTTTTCTTCTCTAAAAAAGTCCTACCTCCCCGTACTTACTGATTGTTTTGTCTTAGTTATACTGCTTTTGTGACCTCATAGGCGATTCACCTCACAAATGTTACAAAAAGGTAGCTTTATCTTGTCAAAAAGTAGGGTTTTATTTATCATTTGCCATCAAATAAATACAACTAAATTCGTATTTTGTTAGCCATGCTCTTTAAGCGGAATAATAACAATCCACAATGAGCAAATGGGAGAATGTTTGGATGAGCAATGCGCCTTTAAATAACGGTCGCAGACGTTTCTTAACTGCAACAACAGCTGTTGTTGGTGGTTTAGGGGCTGCTGCAGTCGCCGTTCCTTTTATTAAATCTTGGAACCCAAGTGAGAAAGCCAAAGCGGCGGGTGCCCCTGTTGAAGTTGATATCGGTAAACTTGAAGAAGGGCAGATGGTACGCGTCGAATGGCGAGGAAAGCCAGTATGGGTAGTTCGCCGCGCACAATCAGTGGTTGATATGCTCAAAGATCTTGATGGTCAGTTACGTGACCCTTCTTCAGGCGAAGAACAGCAACCGACTTATGCTCAAAATGCTTACCGCTCAATAAAGCCTGAGTACTTTGTCGCGGTTGGTATCTGTACACACCTCGGGTGTTCACCTACTTATTTACCTGACAGTTTTAGCGAGCAAGTTCAGGGTGTGAAATCAGGATTCTTCTGCCCATGTCACGGTTCGAAATTTGACATGGCTGGACGTGTTTTTCAGGGCGTTCCAGCGCCATTAAATCTAGTTGTTCCTAAACATATGTATCTGAGCGATACCAAGATTATTATCGGTGTTGACGAAGAAGGGGAGGCATAATGCAAGCTCTACTTGATTGGGTAGAAAAACGCATACCCGCAATGAATGCGTACAAGAAGCACCTTTCTGAGTACCCGATGCCGAAGAACTTTAACTTCTGGTATCTGTTTGGCTCATTGGCAATGCTCGTTTTGGTCAACCAAATCCTTACGGGTATTTGGTTAACAATGAACTATGTCCCATCCGGTGATGGCGCATTTGCCTCTGTTGAATACATTATGCGTGATGTCGAATACGGTTGGTTACTGCGTTATATGCACTCAACAGGCGCGTCAGCGTTCTTTGTCGTGGTCTACCTGCACATGTTCCGTGGCTTAATTTACGGCTCATACCAAAAGCCTCGTGAGCTTCTATGGCTGTTCGGTATGTTGATCTTCCTCGTGTTAATGGCAGAAGCCTTCATGGGATACCTACTCCCTTGGGGTCAGATGTCATACTGGGGTGCCCAGGTAATCATCTCGCTATTTGGTGCGATTCCGGTTATCGGTGATGACTTAACACTATGGATTCGTGGTGACTACGTTATCTCAGGTGCGACGCTAAACCGTTTCTTTGCACTGCACGTTATCGCGTTACCTATCGTGCTGTTATTGCTGATTGTGCTGCACGTACTTGCACTGCATGAGGTGGGCTCGAATAACCCTGACGGCATTGAAACTAAACTGCCAAAAGGATCTATGGGCGAGGACTACCAGACGCAGTTTAAATTCCATAAAGACTATACGAAGAAGTACGACATCATCGATTCCGTTCCTTTCCACCCTTACGGGACAGTGAAAGACATGGTTGGTGTGGCTGGATTCTTGTTCTTGTTCTGTTACGTGCTGTTCTTCAACCCAGAGATGGGCGGTTACTTCCTTGAGCCACCTAACTTTGAAGCCGCTAACCCGCTAAAAACACCTGAGCATATTGCGCCAGTATGGTACTTCACGCCGTTCTACGCGATCCTACGTGCTGTTCCAGATAAGCTGCTGGGTGTTATTGCAATGGGCGCATCAATCGTAGTTCTATTCCTTCTGCCGTGGTTAGACCGTTGTAAAGTGCGTTCTTACCGTTACCGCAGTAAGTTCCATTTATTCAATATCATCCAGTTTACGATCAGCTTTATCGCGTTAGGTGTTCTAGGTGCGTTACCTGCGACACCAACTTATACGCTGCTAGCTCAGATCTTTAGCTTAGCTTACTTCATGTTCTTCGTACTGCTGTACTTCTACAGTAAGAACGAAGCGACTAAGCCACTACCAGAAAGGGTGACATTCAAATGAAAAAATGGATTGTAATTTTATTTGCAATGCTGCCTTCATTAGCGATGGCAGCGGGCGCGAAAGTACCACTTGATAAAGCAAACAACGATTTGACCGACCAAGCTTCGCTGCAAAATGGTGCGAAGTTGTTTATGAACTACTGTTTTGCCTGTCACTCAGCGCAATATCAGCGTTATGAGCGTGTCGGGCGTGATATTGGCATTCCCACTGACTTACTCAAAGAGAACCTTATCTTTGATCCTGAAGCTAAGGTGGGCGATCTGATGGAAAATGCCATGAGTGAAGACTCAGCAGCGAAATGGTTTGGTGCTCCACCGCCAGACCTAACGCTTGTGGCTCGCGTGCGAGGTACAGACTGGCTTTACACTTACCTGCGCTCTTTCTATGCCGATCCTAGCCGCCCATTTGGCGTCAACAACATTGTGTTCCCAAGCGTTGGTATGCCTCACGTGCTTGAAGAGCTACAAGGTATTCCAACTCCTGTCTACGAAACGCATGTCGTAGACGGTGAGGAAGTGACAAAAGTTGTTGGTATTGAGACTGACGGAACTGGTGAAATGAACGACGAGGAATACGACAACGCTGTTCGTGATCTGGTCAACTTCCTAGAGTACTCTGGTGACCCAGTCAAACTTGAGCGTCATGCTCTAGGGTGGTGGGCGATGGCTTTCCTTGTCATCTTCACTATCGTGGTAGTACTACTGAAGAAAGAGTATTGGCGTGATGTGCACTAATTGTGCTAACATACCGTGCTAATTTCCAATTTTTGAACTTAACAATGGAGGCTTAGCCTCCATTGTTTTTTATTATGTAAGTGTGCTGGAGGGCTCCATGGCTGTAGCTGCCAATAAACGTTCTGTGATGACTCTATTTTCAAGTGCATCTGATATGTATAGCCATCAGGTACGTATTGTTCTAGCAGAAAAGGGTGTAAGTGTTGAAGTTGAGCTTGTCGATGAAGCAAATCTACCGGCTGAGCTGATTGAGCTTAATCCATATAAAACAGTACCAACTTTAGTTGACCGTGAGCTTGCGCTTTACGATTCAAAGATCATCATGGAATACTTAGATGAGCGTTTCCCTCATCCACCATTGATGCCGGTTTATCCTGTGGCGCGCGGTAATAGCCGTCTTATGATTTTCCGCATTGAGAAAAACTGGTACACCCTTGCTGAAAAAGTAGTGAAAGGGAGTGCTGAAGAAGCAGAAGCTGCACGCAATAAACTGCGTAACGATCTTCTGACTCTCGGCCCTGTTTTTGCTGAGTACGAGTACTTCATGAGTGAAGAGTTCAGCTTAATTGACTGTTACCTAGCTCCGTTACTGTGGCGTTTGCCACAACTGGGTATCGAGCTTGTGGGTCCTGGTTCAAAAGAACTGAAAATTTACATGAACCGCGTCTTCGAACGTGATTCATTCCTCGCTTCGTTGACCGAAGCGGAACGTGAAATGCGTTTGACTCGTTAATTGGCGAGAAGATGGATATCGTAAATATGACACCACGTCGCCCCTATATGCTTCGCGCATTTTATGAGTGGCTGGTCGATAATGATTTAACGCCTCATCTCGTGGTTGACGCAGAAATGTCTGGCGTGCGTGTTCCGGTTGAGTTTGTTCAAGATGGACAAATTATCCTTAATATCGCTCCAAGAGCGGTCGGCAACCTAGAGCTTGGCAACGAAGCGGTGACGTTTAGTGCTCGCTTTAGTGGTCGTCCTCATTCGGTAATTGTTCCTTTGTATGCGGTTCAAGCTATCTATGCGCGTGAAAATGGCGCGGGTACGATGTTTGAACCAGAAGAAGCCTACATGGATGAGTATCAAGAACCGGGTATTGAAGAGGTAACAGAAGAGTCTCAACCGCTCTCTGTTGCAACCGATAATGATGAGCTTGATGCATCATCAGATGAACAACCGCCAAGACCAAAAGGCCGACCAAGTCTAAGAGTCATTAAATAAAAAAAGCAGCGTTTTCGCTGCTTTTTTTTGCCTTTCTAAAAGTCACTATTCTTGATAGAACGCGCGAATAACTTGCTTTACACCAGACGTATTGCGCGCAATCTCAGTGGCTTTATCAGCGTGTTGCTGGGAAACGTATCCGAGTAAGAACACCTCTTTATCTTCGGTGATGACTTTAATCTTGATACGATTGAGCTCAGAGTCCGCCAAGAAAGCTGACTTCACTTTGGTTGTGATCCAACTGTCATGGCTGATCTCACCCACTGATAGCGGTGGTTTAACACGTAATTGGTTGTGAATGGTCGTGATGCCTTGGATGTTACGAGCTTGGCTTTCAAATTCACGTTTGAGTTGTTCGCTATTGACTTGGCCAAGCAACACGACAGTACCATTGTATGAACTCGCGGTAATGCGTGCGTTACCGCGGAAAGGAGCTTTGTTACCAATGCCAGCCACTTCAAGCTCAATATTATTGTCGTTCCAAATTTCTTGAGTGGTGCGCGGATCGATAACGATATTGGCGGTGGTTGCGGCGCCTGCCACGATTAATCCAGCACAACCAGACGTAGTGGCGATAAATAGTGACAGTACTAGTAATTTAAACAACTTCATTATTTACTCTTCATGGGCGGGGAATAATACCTGATCGATAAGATCACATAAACAGTGCAAGGTCACCATATGTACTTCATGAATTCGCGCCGTTCTGTGGGATGGAATACGAATCTCGACATCATGCTCGCCTAATAAGCCAGCCATTTCACCACCATCTTTACCAGTAAGTGCAATGATGGTCATATCACGAGTCACAGCCGCTTCCATCGCCTTAATAATATTTTTGCTGTTGCCGCTGGTTGAAATGGCGAGCAAAATATCGCCAGCTTGACCAAACGCACGTACCTGCTTCGAAAAAATTTCCTGATAGTGATAATCGTTAGCAACAGCAGTTAAAGTGGTATTATCCGCTGTTAATGCCATACCCGGCAAGCTAGGGCGTTCAGTTTCAAAACGGTTGAGAAGACAAGAGACAAATTGTTGGGCGTTTGAAGAAGAACCACCATTACCACAGCAAAGGATCTTATTGCCATTAAGCAGACTCGAAACCATAGCTTGAGCGGCGTGCGTAATGGCATCAGGCAAGGCTTCTGCTGCGGCGATTTGAATTTGAATGCTTTCTGTAAAACTGTCTTTAATGCTGTCTAGCATTGATTATCCTTGAGTAATTGCATTTTTTATCCACTCAATTTGTTTGCCTTGTTGGTGAATAGCAATCAAATCGAAGCGAAAATCTGTTGAGTAGACGGATAAGCCCTGTTTAAGTAGCCAAAGGTTGGCCGCTTTTATCAGTTTTTGCATCTTGTTCCACGTCACGGTTTCAGCCGCGTGGCCGTAAGCTTGACTATTCCGGTAGCGCACTTCGACAAAGACGATAGTGTGACCATCGCGCATGATCAGATCTATTTCTCCACCTTTGACCGAGAAGTTTCTCTCAATTGGCGACAAGCCGCAACAGATAAGATGCTTTTCTGCTGCGACTTCGTAGTATTCGCCCTGTGTACGACTATTATTTGGCACTGTGCTGCGCCCAGCTAATTTCACGCTGTACAATACAGTTTTGATCGATACTGAGTACGCCAGTATTGCCAGCAAGTGTGTAGCCCGACACGACTTTCATTTGTGGTAGGTGTTCCATTAGGCGGTAAGCATCCATACCAAGCGCTTGCAGACGTCTCTCAGCGTTAGAATCTTTTGGCCAAAGCATGTTCATTTGTGCCTGTAACGCTTCATTAGGCTGGATCAATAGTGGAATATCGCTGTACATTACGCCCGATAAATCTTCGTATTGCTGACGACCATTATTACTTCGTGAGTTCGAATACAGTTTCGGCGGTAGGGTGTCAGGGTTCACCGCCACCTCAATAAAGGGTTTGATTAAGGTTAACTCGGTAGTTTTAGCAACGATGTAAACGGCGTCGATATCACGGCGACTGCGAGGCTGGCTCTCGAGCGCAAGATCAAGCAGCGCCTCCATTTGGGCAATGTTCTGTTGACTGCCTTGCAGGCCGAACACTTGGTTGATATCACGTTGCAATTGGCGTTTATCACCGAAAAGATTAACCGCTACTTGGTTATCGCTGTATTTGCGCCACTCTTGCTCAAAGGCTTCAACCACCCGTGAACCTAAACGACCCTGAGGCGCTAGAATTAGTGGGTACTGGTAACCTTGCGCGGCAAAATGTTTCGCAGCTTGCGCGACCTCTTGCTCTGGAGAGAGTGCCAGATAACAGGTGTTGTTACCCTCTTGAATCTCGTCAGGAATGTTGAGTGCTAAGGTAGGTAATGACTCAACAAAGCTTGCCTGTGCCGCTTGCAATTTTTCGATGTTATCTTTAAGCAATGGCCCCACGACAGAATCAATGCGTTTTTCAATCAAGGTCGCTTCTAGCTCTTTGATAGAGACGCTATTGGTATCAATGATGGTGAGTGTGGCGGTTTCATCTCGGTCAGCATCATTCATCATTTCAAGAATGAAACCATCGCGTATAAGCTTCGCTTGTTGGGCAAATTTGCCACTCAGAGGTAACAGCAAAGCCGTATTGACCGGTTTGGTCAGTTCGAGTGCCAAGATGTCTAACAGCGTTTGTGGCGTATAGATCGCTGCGGGATGGTTCGGATGAGTCGTGAGCCACTCTTGAATTGCACGTTTTAATTCAGGCAATTGATTCGAGAGGTTTTTGCTTACTCGTGCCAGATCAAGCCAAGCTGAAAATTGGCGATTGGACTCTTGCTGAGCGACTTCTTCAAGTTTAAAAGCCGAGTATGGATTTAGATTGCGCCAAATCATATCTACGGCTTGCTGTTGTTGGTCTTGTTCAAGGTATCGACTAGAGAGTGACGTTTCTCGAGCGACATTTAAACGATCATTTTGCTGAGCAAACAGTGAGGCGCGCAACTGATGATAGGCGAGCCACTGTTGGTCAGCTAACTGCCACGAAGGCGCAAAGTTGAGCAGGGATAGCGCTTCTGCGTACTGATTTCCTGCAAACAGCAATTGTGCTCGGGCAAGTTGCCATTCGGCTTGCTGCATGTCGCTAAGCGATTGACGAGCGAGGCGCTTGGAAAGCAGTTGTGCTTGTGTGGTGTCACCCGCTTCAACCGAAGCTTTTAGCGCCATAATCAACCAGTCATTTTGCAGCGAGCCCTGACTACTATCAGCGCGCATTAAATAGGTTTGGGTCGGTTGATTTGGATCTAGGGTAATATTGACACTTTGTGGCGTCTTGGGTGCAGAAGAACACGCTGCCAAAGTGACAGCAAGTGCTACAGGAGTCAGTAAGCGTGTTACACTGCGACGCTTTTGGTTATTCTTAGCCATGAGTTCTTTATCAAATCCGTATAAAATTGTGTCTATATTAATCGTTGAAGTGATGGTAAACAAATGACAGATAACAAAACCTTACCAAATGAGGTACCGACTCTTTATATCGTTCCAACGCCAATTGGCAATTTGGGTGATATTACTCAACGAGCAATCGAAGTGCTTTCGAGCGTTGATCTTATTGCCGCTGAAGATACTCGGCATACTGGCAAATTGTTGTCTCACTTCAATATTCAAACCAAAACTTATGCTCTCCATGATCATAACGAACAGCAGAAAGCGCAAGTATTAGTCGATAAATTGTTAGCTGGGTACTCTATTGCACTCGTTTCTGATGCAGGCACCCCATTAATTAGTGATCCAGGGTATCATCTTGTCACACAATGTCGTCAGGCTGGAGTTAAAGTTGTGCCGCTGCCAGGAGCATGCGCCGTGATTACTGCGTTAAGTGCATCAGGGTTACCTTCTGATCGATTTAGTTTTGAAGGCTTTTTGCCAGCAAAGAGCAAAGGGCGTAAAGATAGATTCCTTGATATCGCCAAAGTGGAACGCACTTGTATTTTTTATGAATCCCCGCATCGCATTTTAGATTCTCTGGATGACATGCTGGAGGTTTTAGGCCCTGAGCGAGAAGTGGTGTTGGCGCGTGAATTGACCAAAACCTTTGAAACCATTCAAGGAATGTCTTTGGGTGAGTTGATTGAGTGGGTGAAATCCGACTCGAATCAGCAAAGAGGAGAGATGGCGCTCCTGATTCACGGCTATCGCACCACAGCAGAGGATACGTTACCCGACGAGGTGACGCGAACTCTAGCGATTTTGACCAAAGAGCTGCCGTTGAAAAAAGCCGCAGCGTTAACGGCTGAGATCTACAATCTCAAGAAAAACGCACTGTATAAATGGGGTTTAGACAACCTTGAGTAGGTCATTGACGTAATTGTGTTCAAAAAACTGCCACTTAGTTGCTTGATTGGGGCATATTTGTGATCTTGCTAGACACTGTGCTCTGAACTCTATACAATCCGCCCTCGGAGTTGACTGGGTAGCCGCTGCTTTGTTGATGTCCTTCGGGAGACTGACGTTGAGGTCCTTTTGGATACTGACGTTGACGTCCTTCGGGAGACTGGCAGAGGGGAGGAAAGTCCGGGCTCCATAGAGCAGGGTGCCAGGTAACGCCTGGGAGGCGCAAGCCTACGACAAGTGCAGCAGAGAGAAAACCGCCGATGGCTTCTACCTTCGGGTAGTGAAGCACAGGTAAGGGTGAAAGGGTGCGGTAAGAGCGCACCGGACGGCTAGCAATAGTTCGTTGCAGGGTAAACTCCACCCGGAGCAAGACCAAATAGGCCTCCACATTGCGTTGCTCGCGTAAGGAGGCGGGTAGGTTGCTTGAGCCAGTGAGCGATTGCTGGCCTAGACGAATGGCTACTACCGCGCAAGCGGAACAGAACCCGGCTTATACGTCGACTCCACCTATTCGAAACCCATCGTAACGTAAACTGTTATGATGGGTTTTTTGCTTTTAATTGACCAAATTAATTTTCTTGCGATTAAACTTAGCGCAAAATCACGTGTTCTCACGCGCTAGTGGTGGCGATAAGCCACTAAATCAGTACACTGGGGAATCTTAATTCGTCAATGCGACCGCCACATGAGATAACTATGACCGAAGCATTCAAACACATATCTGTACTCCTTAATGAATCTATCGATGGTTTAGCCATTAAACCAGACGGTATCTATATTGACGGTACTTTTGGTCGCGGCGGTCATAGCCGAACTATTTTATCGAAACTGGGTGACAATGGTCGCCTATACAGTATCGACCGCGACCCACAAGCGATTGCAGAAGCGCAGACCATTGACGATCCACGCTTTACGATTATTCACGGTCCTTTCTCTGGCATGGCGCAATATGCTGCCGACTATGACCTCGTTGGTAAAGTCGATGGTGTCCTGCTTGATCTTGGCGTTTCTTCGCCACAACTTGATGATGCTGAACGCGGTTTTAGCTTTATGAAAGATGGCCCACTTGATATGCGCATGGACCCAACCTCTGGCATCCCTGTTTCTCAATGGTTGTTGGAAGCTGACTTGGATGACATTACTTGGGTTATTCGCGAGTTCGGTGAAGATAAACACGCCCGTCGCATTGCCAAAGGGATTGCCGCTTACCGTGATAATGCCGAGAACGAGCCGTTAACTCGCACCAGTCAATTGGCGAAATTGATCTCAGAAGCGGCACCGAAAAGTTTCAAAGAGAAAAAGCACCCAGCCACTCGTGCATTCCAAGCTTTTCGCATCTACATCAACAGTGAGTTGGAAGAGATTGATACGGCTTTAAAAGGCGCGGCGAGTATTCTTGCTCCTCAAGGTCGTTTATCTGTGATCAGTTTCCATTCACTTGAAGATCGCATGGTGAAACGTTTTATTCGTAAAGAGAGTCAAGGCCCGCAAGTGCCTCATGGTATTCCGATGACCGAAGATCAAATTAGAGCGCTGGGCAGTGCTAATTTGAAACCTGTCGGCAAAGCGATTAAACCTTCAGTCGAAGAGGTTGAAGTTAACACCCGATCTCGCAGCTCTGTGCTTCGTATTGCCGAGAAACTATAACCACCATGAGCAGTGCCACTCCAAATCTCGCTAAATTGATCGCCCTTGATCTCTTGGGTGTTGGTCGAGTGCCATTGATCATGTTGATATTGATTTTTACCAGTGCGATGGGGGTTGTGTTTATCACCCATCACACTCGTCAAGCGGTCACGGAAAAAGACCAGGCCCTGGTTGAACGTGAGCGCTTGGATAATGAATGGCGCAATTTACTACTTGAGGAAACCGCGCTGGCTGAGCACAGCCGCGTGCAAGATATTGCTAAGCGCGACCTCGAAATGAAGCGCCCAGATTCTGAAAAAGAAGTCATCGTTAACTTCCCATGAGCAAGAAAGTCAAAGTTGTAGAGCCTAAAAAACAACCACAACCACCAACGCTGATTCGGTGGCGTTTCTACTTGATATTGGTGTTCGTTTTTGCCGCCTTCGCCGCATTGGCTGGGCGTATCGCTTATATCCAAATTTTTGAACCGGATAATCTGATCAAGCAAGGCGATATGCGCTCGGTTCGCGCCAAAACGCTGCACTCCGCTCGTGGGATTATTTCTGATCGTAATGGTGAGCCTTTGGCGGTCAGTGTGCCAGTCGAAGCCGTTTGGGCCGATCCTGTCACTATTTTTAAGCAAGGTGGGCTAGAGGACATTAACCGCTGGTACGCCCTCGCTGATGTACTTGGTATAAAACGCCAAGACTTAATCGAAAAAATCAAACGTAATCAAAGTCGTCGTTTCATCTATCTGCAGCGCCAAGTTAGCCCGGCGATGGCGAATTATATCCGTGAGTTAAAATTGGCCGGAGTAGGGCTTAAAGCAGAGTCTCGTCGTTACTATCCTGCTGGTGAGGTAAGTGCCCACTTAGTTGGCGTGACTGGTATTGATGGTCATGGCTTAGAAGGGGTAGAGCGAAGTTACGATAAGTGGCTTACCGGAGAAGCGGGCAAACGCATTATCCGTAAAGACCGCTATGGTCGTGTGGTCGAGAACATCTCCCTTGAGGAGCGTGAAGAAGGCAAACCTCTCGAATTAACCATCGACCAACGGATTCAGGCCATCGCTTATCGAGCGATAAAGCAGGCGGTAGCGGATTATCGTGCTACCTCAGGGTCGGTGGTGATTCTGGATGTTAAAACCGGTGCGGTGTTGGCTATGGTCAATGCTCCCTCATACAACCCTAATAATCGCTCTGACCTACAATCGGCGAAAATGCGTAACCGAGTGATTACTGATGCGTTTGAACCAGGCTCTACGGTCAAACCTTTTGTGGTTTTAGCGGCACTAGAAAATGGTGTAGCTGACGACAGCACGGTGATCGATACTGGTAATGGCATCATGCAGATTGGTGGCAGCCGCGTGCGTGATACCTCAAAGGTTGGTAAAGCAGACTTAACCACGATTCTCAAGAAATCGAGTAACATCGGTGTGGCGAAGTTGGCGCTTGAGATGCCGCTGGAGGCTTTACTTGGTATGTACAGCTCGGTCGGTTTTGGTGAATTGTCGGGTCTGAATCTAGTGGGTGAAACACAAGGTATTTTTCCCAACCGTCGCCGTTGGTCTAAATTTGAAATCGCCACACTCTCATTTGGTTATGGTTTGACCATTACCCCACTGCAACTTGCTCATGCTTATGCCACTCTCGGTAACTTGGGTGAATACCAACCCGTGCACATTATCGAAAGTAACCAACGTGATCTGTCTAAACAGGTGATTGATCGTGAAAACGCGCGCAAAGTATTGGCAATGCTTGAAACTGTGGCGCAACCGGGGGGGACGGCCATCAAAGCCGCGGTACCTGGTTATCGCATTGCGGCGAAAACGGGAACGTCTCGTAAAGCGATTGCGGGCGGTTATGGTGATGAGTATTTTGCCTACACAGCAGGCATTGCTCCCGCGAGTGATCCGCGTGTCGCGATGGTAGTTGTCGTTAACGAACCTCAAGGCGATAACTATTACGGTGGTTCAGTCGCCGGGCCAGTTTTTGCCGAAATATTGAAAGGGACGCTGCAAATATTAAATGTGGCCCCTGATGAAAATAGATTTAAACAAGATTAAGTGAGTTTACCATGTCCAAGGAAATGACTTTAGCGGCCTTGCTTGCACCATGGCTGGACATTCGTAGCCATCAAGTGGCCAATACGTCAATTAAGCAGCTTGAGCTCGACAGTCGCAAAGTGACGTCAGGCACCACCTTTGTTGCCATTAAAGGCCATCACCTCGACGGTCGACGTTTTATCCCTGCCGCGATTGAGAGTGGTAGCAATGCAGTGGTTGCTGAGGCGTGTCAAAGTCACCCTCATGGCACTATCGAATATCATGATGCGATTGCTGTTGTGTATGTAGAGCGGCTGTCGGCCCACTTATCTGAATTAGCGGCCAAGCTATACCCGATCACACAGAATCAATTGATTGGTGTGACGGGAACCAATGGTAAAACAACCATTACCCAACTTATCGCGCAATGGCTAGAGTTACTCGACCACAAAGCGGCGGTGATGGGAACGACAGGCAATGGCTTTTTGGCCGATTTACAGCCTGCGGCTAATACCACTGGCAATGCGATTGAAATTCAACACTCTCTTTTCGATTTAGCGCAGCAAGGGGCGCGTTACACTGCGCTGGAGGTCTCTTCGCACGGCTTAGTGCAAGGTCGAGTTAAAGCTCTGCCTTTTGAAGTTGCGGTCTTCACCAATTTAAGCCGTGACCATCTTGACTATCATGGCACGATGCAAGAGTACGCTGAGGCGAAGTTTTTACTGTTTGGTGAGCATAGATGTCGTCACGCGGTGATCAATGTTGATGACGTTGTCGGTGAAAGTTGGTTAGCGCGTTTAGATAATGCCATCGCGGTGTCACTCAAGCCTATTGCGCGTCAAAACGGGGTCTGGACCAAGCAGGTAAGTTATTGTGAATCAGGGATTACGCTTGAATTTGATGGTCTATTTGGTCCGGGTAAGCTGAACGTACCACTGATTGGTGAGTTTAACGCTTGTAACCTGCTGTTAGCGATGACGAGCCTACTGGCCTTAGGTATTGATAAACAGCAATTGCTCGCAACGGCCCCTCAGCTTAAGCCAGTTGTTGGGCGCATGGAGCTATTTACTGCCCCAAACCGCGCGAAAGTCGTGGTCGATTATGCCCACACCCCCGATGCGTTAGAAAAAGCACTCAAGGCGTTACGCGTTCATTGCCAAGGGCAGTTATGGGCGATCTTTGGCTGTGGCGGCGATCGAGATACGGGCAAGCGCCCTATGATGGCAACCATTGGTGAGCAGTTGTCTGATCATGTTATTTTTACCGATGATAACCCACGCAGTGAATCACCAGTCGCGATTGTCGACGATATGCTGGCAGGAATGCAGCATCCGCAACAAGCGATTGTCGAGCACAACCGTTTTGCTGCGCTCAAGTACGCGCTAGCCAATAGCGAAGCACAAGATATCATCTTGCTTGCAGGTAAGGGCCATGAAGATTATCAAGTAATTGGTCAACAGACCATTCACTATTCAGACCGCGAATCCGCGATGCAACTGTTGGAGCAAAATTGATGATTTCACTAATGTTAAGTCAGATTGCTAGCGCGATTGATGCCGAGCTTATTGGTTCGGATAAGGTCATTGCAGCGGTTTCTACTGACACCCGAGCCATCGAGTCTGGTGCGTTATTTATTGCGTTAGCTGGTGAACGTTTTGATGCGCATCACTTTATTGATCAAGCGATCGAGTCTGGCGCTGGTGCGCTGCTGGTGAGCAAAGTGGTTGAGGCTGACGTGCCGCAGTTATTGGTCAAAGACACCAAGCTAGCGCTCGGTCGATTGGCCTCTTTAGTCCACCAAACGTGTCAAACGCCAACGGTGGGGATCACTGGTAGTGCCGGTAAAACCACGGTTAAAGAGATGGTCGCGAGCATCATGGCGCAACAAGGGCGCGTGCTGTTTACGGCAGGTAACTTTAATAATGAGATTGGTGTACCATTAACTCTATTGCGTTCAGTGCCAGAAGACGATTTCGCGGTGATTGAAATGGGCGCAAATCATATTGGTGAAATCGCTTATACCACGCGTTTAGTGCAGCCCGATGTCGCTTTAGTCAATAATGTTGCTGCCGCCCACTTAGAGGGTTTCGGCTCGATAGATGGTGTTAAGCAAGCCAAAGGCGAGATCTACCAAGGCCTTAAGCCTGGTGGCGTGGCGATTGTTAATCGCGATAGTCATGGCGGTGAATATTGGATTGAGGTTTTGGCCGACAAACAGGTTAAGACGTTCTCGGACGTTGACTCCAACGTCGATTATTTTGCTAAACACATTTCTCTCAATGCAATTGGTGAAGCGCAATTTACTTTGGTTTCGCCTCTCGGTGATGCGGCAATTAAGTTGGGTATTATTGGTCAACATAACGTGGCTAATGCACTGGCGGCAACGGCATTAGCGCTTGAACTGGGGGCGAACCTGTCTATGGTGCAATCGGGTTTAGCGTTACTGAGTAAGGTCAAAGGTCGAGTCGAACTGATTGAGCTTAGTGAGCAAATAAAACTGATCGATGACAGCTATAATGCCAGTGTACCTGCGATGAAAGCGGCGGCTGATCTACTGGCTAGCTTTGGCGGCGTTCGTTGGTTAATTTTGGGTAATATGGCCGAGTTAGGCGACGAAAGTCTTGCACTTCATCGTCAAGTCGGGGAACATGCTGCCCCACTCAAATTTGAATATGTGCTTACTTATGGCGCTGACGCGAAAGCGATCAGCAAAGAGTGCGGCGGACGTCATTTTGATAGCCACCAAAGCATGATTGATTATATTAAACAGCAGATTGAACAACATCCGCATCAACCGCAGACATTATTAGTCAAAGGGGCGAATAGTGCCGGAATGAGCCAGGTCGCTGCTGCTGTCAAGGAGATGTACCCATGATTATTTGGCTCGCAGAGCTGCTACAGCCATATTTTTCATTCTTCCGCCTGTTTGAATACCTATCATTTCGCGCCATTGTTAGCGTTTTGACGGCTTTGGGAATATCGTTGTGGATGGGCCCAATCATGATCCGCCGTTTGCAGTTATTGCAAATTGGTCAGGTGGTTCGCAATGAAGGTCCGGAGTCTCACTTCAGTAAACGTGGAACGCCGACGATGGGCGGTATTATGATACTGACGGCGATTATCACCACGGTTCTGCTATGGACTGATTTAAGCAACCCTTATGTCTGGGCGGTTTTGGCGGTCTTGACTGGTTACGGAGCGGTAGGTTTTGTTGATGACTACCGTAAAGTGGTGCACAAAAATACCGATGGTTTGATTGCACGCTGGAAGTACTTTTGGCAATCCGCTATTGCTTTGGTTGTGGCGTTTGCCCTATACGCGCATGGCCAAGATACTGCAGCGACGCAACTGGTTGTGCCATTCTTTAAAGATATCATGCCGCAACTGGGTCTGATGTATATCGTACTGACCTATTTTGTCATTGTTGGCACCAGCAATGCCGTTAACTTAACGGATGGTCTTGATGGTTTAGCAATTATGCCCACCGTGTTGGTTTCGGCCGGCTTTGCTGCAATTGCTTGGGCGACAGGCAATGTCAACTTTGCTAATTATCTGCATATTCCCTATATCCCTCAAGCATCAGAGCTGGTGGTAGTGTGTACTGCGATTGTCGGTGCAGGCCTTGGCTTCTTATGGTTTAACACCTATCCAGCACAAGTCTTTATGGGGGATGTTGGCTCTTTAGCGCTAGGCGGCGCGTTAGGCACGATTGCCGTCTTGGTTCGTCAAGAATTTGTATTGGTGATCATGGGGGGCGTGTTTGTGATGGAAACCTTGTCGGTTATCTTGCAAGTGGGGTCGTACAAATTGCGTGGCCAACGAATTTTCCGTATGGCGCCGATCCATCATCACTACGAATTAAAAGGTTGGCCAGAGCCGCGCGTCATTGTGCGTTTTTGGATTATCTCTATTGTGCTAGTACTCGTTGGCCTAGCGACATTGAAAGTACGATAAGGAACTCGTCACCATGACCACGGATCGTTGGCAGGGTATTGAGAAGGTTGTGGTTGTAGGGCTCGGTATTACTGGGCTCTCTGTCGTTAAGCATATCGCTTCACTACCAAACAGTAAGCAGATTAAGGTCATCGACACGCGGCCTAAGCCACCAGGAAGCGAAGCGCTGCCTGCGGAGGTAGAACTACACAGCGGCAGTTGGCGGTTGGATTGGTTATTGGCAGCGGATCTGGTGGTCTCTAACCCAGGTATTGCACTCGCGACACCAGAGATCCAACAGGTTATTGCTGCCGGTATTCCTGTCGTCGGTGATGTTGAATTGTTTGCCTGGCAAGTTGATAAACCGGTCATCGCGATTACTGGCTCAAATGGGAAAAGTACCGTCACTGATTGGACAGGGCAAGTCGCTAAAGCTGCTGGTCTTAAGGTCGGGGTCGGGGGCAATATTGGTGTTCCGGCGCTAGATCTACTTAACCAGTCGGCAGATTTATACGTGTTGGAATTGTCGAGTTTTCAGTTAGAAACCACCTCATCTTTAGCGCCCATTGCCGCGACTTTTCTTAACCTCAGCGAAGATCATATGGACCGCTATGAGGGGATGGAGGATTATCGTCAGGCGAAATTGCGTATTTTTGATCATGCCCAAGCGTGTATCGTCAATGCTGACGATAAGCAGACCTATCCTCAGAGTGATAAAAAGCGAGTTGAATTTAGTTTAAATCACCGCACCCAATATTGTGTCGCCGAGCACCAAGGGTGTGAACACTTATTTAAGCAGGGTCAACCTTTGTGTCCGACTCAAGCGCTGTCTCTGGTTGGTCGTCACAATGTTGCCAATGCTTTAGTGGTCATTGCCTTACTCAGTGAAGCGGGCGTGGCGATAGAAAAAGGCCTCACGGCACTTAAATCTTACCAAGGGCTGACACATCGCTGCCAAGTAGTTGTCGATAATCAAGGCATTAAATGGGTTAACGATTCTAAGGCAACCAATGTGGCAAGTACCTTGGCCGCGTTAGCCGGATTACATATTGCGGGTAAGCTGTATTTGTTAGTCGGCGGCGTGGGTAAAGGCGCTGACTTCTCTGAACTTGAGCCAGTATTGGCAACGCTGAACCTGCAGCTATGCTGTTTTGGTCAAGATGGTGACCAGTTTATGTCGCTCCACGCAAGTGCCAAGCGTTTTACTACCATGGAAGAAATCATCCAATGGGTAGCGTCTCAAGTGACATCCGGTGATATGGTGTTGTTGTCGCCCGCCTGCGCGAGTTTCGATCAATTTGATAATTTTATGGCTCGTGGCGATCTCTTTACCCAACTCGCCAACGCATACGCATAAAAGACTTAGGGAACTATGCAGATTCGAAACGTTTTTGGCAGTATCAAACGCTGGATTACCACCGAATCACCTGAAGTGTTATACGATCGTCAGTTGGTGTGGATTTCTCTTGGCTTGATGTTAACGGGCCTTGTCATGGTTACTTCGGCCTCGTTTCCGATCAGCTCTCGTCTGACCGAACAGCCATTTCACTTTATGTTTCGCCACGCGTTCTTCTTGGTATTGGCGTTGTTAGCCTCAGCTGTGATCCTGCAAATCCCAATGAAGCGTTGGTTAGAGTTCAGTACTTGGTTGCTGCTGCTGTCGATTTTTTTGCTGATCGTGGTGTTAGTGGCCGGTAAATCGGTCAACGGCGCCTCGCGTTGGATCCCTTTAGGCCTATTTAACTTGCAGCCAGCAGAGCTTGCCAAGCTGTCGCTGTTTATCTTTATGTCAGGTTATCTGGTGCGTAAAAGCGAAGAGGTGCGTTCGAGCTTTTTTGGCGGCTTTATCAAACCCATCATTGTTTTTGCCATATTAGCCAGCTTACTTCTGCTTCAACCCGATCTGGGCACCGTGATCGTGATGTTGGTAACCTTATTTGGTATGTTGTTTATTGCTGGCGCTAAGTTAACCCAATTTTTGGCCTTGATGGTGGTTGGGCTTGTCGCGGTCGCAACCTTGATTTACATCGAACCGTATCGTATGCGCCGTGTGACATCGTTTATGGATCCTTGGGATGACCCATTTGGTAGTGGTTATCAGTTGACTCAATCACTGATGGCTTTTGGCCGTGGTGAATGGTTTGGCCAAGGACTCGGCAATTCGATTCAGAAGCTCGAATATCTCCCAGAAGCACACACTGACTTTGTCTTCGCTGTATTAGCGGAAGAGCTCGGTTATGTTGGTGTGGTCTTGGTATTGATGTTGATATTTAGCCTAGTGACTAAAGCCATTTTTATTGGTCGTAGATCGTTTGAAGGCGGCCATCTTTTTGGTGGTTACTTGGCCTTTGGTATTGGCATCTGGTTTGCCTTTCAATCCTTGGTCAATGTCGGAGCAGCGGCGGGGATGGTCCCAACTAAAGGCCTGACGTTACCTTTGATCAGTTATGGTGGCTCCAGCTTGATAGTAATGTCGATTGCAGTATCGATATTGTTACGTATTGACCATGAATGTCGCTTAGTGAACGCGACAGACAATAAAGAACAACAGACAGATGAAACAGAATAAAAAATTAATGGTGATGGCTGGTGGTACTGGCGGTCACGTGTTCCCAGGGCTTGCGGTTGCGAAACAGCTTCAGTCGCAAGGTTGGGAAATTCGCTGGCTTGGCACCGCTGATCGAATGGAAGCAGACCTAGTTCCCAAACACGGCATTGAGATCGATTTTATCCAAGTAAAAGGTCTACGAGGTCAAGGTATTGGTCGTTTGATTAAAGCACCATTTCAGATTATTAATGCCATTATCCAAGCCAAAGCACATATGAAACGTTGGCAGCCTGATGCCGTATTGGGTATGGGTGGTTATGTCAGTGGCCCTGGCGGCATTGCTGCTTGGTTGTTGGGCATCCCAGTCGTGCTGCATGAACAAAATGCGGTCGCGGGGTTAACCAATCAATGGTTATCAAAAATTGCCAAACAGGTTTTTCAAGCTTTTCCGGGGGCATTTCCTACCGCACAAGTGGTTGGAAATCCAGTGCGTGAGGATGTGGTTGTGATTGAAGCACCAGCGCAACGTTTGGCAGACCGTCAAGGCAACATCCGTATTTTAGTCATGGGTGGCAGTCAGGGGGCGCAGATCCTTAATCATACCTTGCCTGAAGTGATGGCGAAATTGGGTGATGGCTATGAAATTCGTCACCAAGCTGGGAAAAACAATCAGCAGCAGGTGATGCAAGCGTATCAGCGCAATCATGTTGAGCACGCTGAAGTGGTTGAGTTTATCGATGATGTTGCTGGCGCGTATCATTGGGCCGATTTATTGGTGTGTCGTTCTGGGGCACTAACCGTGTCTGAAGTGTCAGCGGCTGGTGTCGGAGCGATCTTTATTCCGTTTATGCACAAAGATAGGCAGCAAGCTCTCAATGCGGATCACCTTGTCGCCTGTGGCGCGGCTAAGATGATCGAGCAGCCACAATTGACCGCTGATAAGCTGGCGAATGAGATTCAAGCGCTTGATCGTGATGCCCTTATCAAGATGGCACAAAAAGCACGTCAGGTAGCACAGTTAGACGCAGATAAAGTAGTGGCACAGGCCATTATCTCGCTGACGAAGTAACGAGAAGAATTATGACAGTTCAACACAAACAAGATTTAGCGCAAATTCGCGCAATAGTGCCTGAAATGCGTCGGGTAAAATGCATCCACTTCATTGGTATTGGTGGCGCGGGTATGAGTGGCATTGCCGAAGTGTTACTCAACGAAGGCTACCAAATTTCTGGTTCGGATATTGCGGAGAACCCGGTCACTCAACGTCTGAGTGAAAAAGGCGCAACCGTCTACATCGGTCATACCGAGCAAAATGTTGCTAAGGCCAGCGTTGTTGTGGTTTCTACCGCGATTAACGAAGAGAATCCTGAGATCATTGCGGCTCGAGCAGCGCGCGTTCCCGTGGTTCGCCGCGCTGAGATGCTGGCAGAGTTGATGCGTTTTCGTCACGGCATCGCCGTCGCGGGGACTCATGGCAAAACCACCACTACTGCTCTAGTGACCCAGATTTATTCTGAAGCTGGACTGGATCCTACTTTCGTCAATGGTGGCTTAGTCAAAAGTGCGGGTACGAATGCTCGTCTCGGGTCGAGTCGTATTTTGATTGCTGAAGCGGATGAGAGCGATGCGTCATTCCTCCATTTACAACCTATGGTGAGCATAGTCACGAATATCGAAGCCGATCATATGGACACTTATGGTGGTGATTTCGAAACACTCAAACAAACCTTCATCGACTTTCTCCACAATCTGCCATTTTATGGCCAAGCGATTGTGTGTGTCGATGACCCTGTTATTCGTGAGCTGATCCCAAAAATCAGTCGCCAAGTCATTACTTATGGCTTTTCTGAAGATGCTGATGTTCGTATCGATAATTATCGTCAACAAGGACAGCAAGGTCAGTTCACTGTGATTCGTCAGGGTAAAGCCGATCTTGAAATTACTTTGAATATCCCAGGTCGCCATAATGCGCTCAATGCCTCTGCGGCGATAGCCGTTGCCACCGAAGATGATATTGATGACGAAGCTATCTTGCGCGCGATGGCGGGCACTCAGGGCACTGGGCGTCGTTTTGACCATCTTGGTGAATTTGATACCGGAAATGGTCATGCCATGCTAGTGGATGATTACGGACACCACCCGACGGAAGTTGATGTGACCATTCAGGCGGCGCGCAATGGTTGGCAAGAGCAACGTTTAGTCATGATTTTCCAACCGCACCGCTACAGTCGAACACGCGATCTCTATGATGATTTTGCTAATGTCCTGGAACAGGTCGATGTACTCATCATGCTGGATGTTTATTCTGCAGGTGAAAAGCCGATTGCAGGAGCCGATGGCCGAGCTCTGTGCCGCACCATTCGTAGTCGTGGTAAGCTTGATCCTATTTTTGTTCCAGATAGCAATGGGTTACCGTCGGTTCTCGCCAATGTTTTACAAGATGGTGACTTAGTATTAACTCAAGGTGCTGGCGATATTGGTAAGGTGGCAAAACAGTTAGCTGCTTTTGAGTTAAATATCGATAAGATGGCTAAAGCCTAACTGATACATCGATTTTTAACTATTTGTGTCACTCATTGCATTTTAAGTAACGATTTCTCACTTTCAGTGTTTGATACTTTTAATCACGTCAGTATAATCCGAAGGTTAAAGTAAGTGCTTTTGCTTCTATTTATACGAAATGAGATAGGGAAAAATAAGCGAGCCAATGGCAAGGACTATGGACTTTGATTAAATATGCTTTTAATGAAGGTCGTCGTTTAACCCCAGCACCACTGTTAAAAGAGCATGCCCTAGGTGGCAGTTTTTTGTTGGTGGTTTTGTTGTTGATAGGCTCTCTTCTCTACTCCACGATTTCTTGGATGTGGGATGACCAGCGGCTTCCCCTGTCTAATATTGTGCTTCAAGGTGAATTACATTATGTCTCGGCACTGGATGTCCAACGTGCATTTGCGCAGTTAGGACATGTAGGCACATTTATGTCGCAAGATGTTAATGTACTTCAACAAGTGGCAGAGTCCATTCCTTGGGTGTCGCATGCGTCAATTCGTAAACAGTGGCCAGATACCGTGAAAGTCTTTTTGACTGAGCACCATGCGCAAGCAGTCTGGAACGGCAACGTACTACTTAATGACCAAGGTCATATTTTTGATGGTGATATTGGCAAGCTAGACCAAGAACGGGTCAAACTGTATGGTCCGGCCGAAACCAATCAAGAAGTGTTGTCTATTTGGCGCGATATCAGCCCTAAATTTACCGCATTAAACTTAACTATTACGTCTTTGGTTTTAAATGATCGCCGTGCATGGCAAATCATTCTCGATAATGGGATTCGTCTCGAGCTTGGTAAAGAATCATTACAGGAACGCATCGAGAGATTCGTGTTCTTATATAAGAATTTGGGTAGCGACACTCAGCGAGTGAGCTACATCGACCTCAGGTATGACACGGGAGCCGCCATTGGTTGGTTCCCAGATCAAGCGTTGGAACAAGAGAGTACAGATGACTAAGACCGCTGATGACAGCATTATTGTTGGTCTTGATATAGGCACTGCAACCGTATCGGCTCTCGTGGGTGAAGTATTGCCTGATGGTCAAATTAATATAATTGGCGCAGGCAGTAGTCCTTCCCGAGGGATGGATAAAGGCGGTGTTAACGACCTAGAGTCTGTCGTAAAGTCGGTACAGCGAGCGGTGGATCAAGCTGAGCTAATGGCTGAGTGTGATATTACCAATGTATTTATTTCGCTTTCAGGGCGACATATCGCAAGCCGTATCGAAAAAGGAATGGGAACCATTTCTGACGAAGAGGTTTCTCAAGAGGACATGGATCGGGCTATTCATACGGCTAAATCTATCAAGATTGGTGACGAACAGCGCATTCTTCATGTAATTCCGCAAGAATTTACTATCGATTATCAAGAAGGGATTAAAAATCCGCTAGGTTTATCAGGAGTGCGTATGGAAGTTAGCGTGCACTTGATCTCTTGTCACAATGACATGGCAAGAAATATTATTAAAGCGGTAGAACGCTGTGGTCTCAAAGTTGAGCATCTGGTTTACTCCGGTTTAGCGGCAAGTAACGCTGTCATTACCGAAGATGAACGTGAGCTAGGCGTTTGTGTCGTCGACATTGGTGCTGGTACGATGGATGTCTCCATTTGGACTGGCGGTGCATTGCGCCACACTGAAGTGTTCTCCTATGCGGGGAACGCTGTAACCAGTGATATCGCTTTTGCTTTCGGTACACCAGTGAGTGACGCCGAAGAGATTAAAGTTAAGTATGGCTGCGCATTAAGCGAGTTAGTCAGCAAAGATGATACGGTTAACGTTCCAAGTGTTGGTGGACGTCCTTCGCGCAGTTTGCAACGACAAACGTTGTCGGAAGTGATTGAGCCTCGTTATACTGAACTTATGGGATTAGTGAATCAAACTATCGATACCGTACAAGAAAAACTGCGTGAAGAGGGGATTAAACATCATCTCGCAGCAGGTGTGGTGCTCACAGGTGGAGCGGCACAAATTGAAGGATTGGTAGAGTGTGCGGAGCGTGTCTTCCGCAACCAAGTTAGAGTCGGCAAACCACTAGCGGTGAGCGGCCTAACCGATTACGTTAAAGAGCCGTATCATTCTACGGCAGTTGGTTTACTTCATTATGCGAGAGATGCGCGGATAAATGATGAAACTGAATACAGCGAGCCTGCTCGCAGTTCAGTGACAAGTTTGTTTGATCGCTTGCGTAATTGGATACAAAAAGAGTTTTAACCTGAGCAGCAGGAAAAACGGAGATAACACATGTTTGAACCGATGATGGAAATGTCTGACGATGCGGTAATTAAAGTCGTTGGGGTTGGTGGCGGTGGCGGTAATGCCGTTGAACACATGGTACGTGAATCCATCGAAGGTGTTGAGTTTATTAGTATAAATACTGATGCTCAGGCGCTTCGTAAAACCAGTGTGAATAGCGTTATTCAGATTGGTGGTGATATGACCAAAGGACTTGGTGCAGGTGCAAACCCTCAAGTTGGCCGTGACGCAGCTCTCGAAGATCGCGATCGCATTAAAGAAGAGCTGGCTGGTGCCGATATGGTATTTATCGCAGCAGGTATGGGTGGTGGTACAGGTACAGGTGCGGCCCCAGTGATTGCAGAAGTAGCAAGAGAGTTGAATATCTTGACTGTTGCTGTTGTGACTAAACCATTTAGCTTTGAAGGTAAAAAGCGTTTAGCTTTTGCTGAGCAGGGAATTGAAGAGCTTTCTAAACATGTTGACTCGTTAATTACGATTCCAAACGAAAAGCTACTCAAGGTACTTGGTCGTGGTATTACACTACTTGAAGCCTTTGCGAGCGCGAACGATGTATTAAAGAATGCAGTACAAGGTATTGCAGAACTGATTACTCGTCCGGGTATGATTAACGTCGACTTTGCTGACGTACGCACAGTGATGTCGGAAATGGGTCATGCCATGATGGGTAGCGGTGTTGCTAAAGGTGAAGATCGTGCTGAAGAAGCGGCAGAAATGGCAATTTCTAGCCCGCTACTTGAAGACATCGATCTTGCCGGAGCACGTGGTGTGCTAGTCAACATCACTGCGGGTCTAGATATGCGACTTGATGAGTTTGAAACTGTTGGTAACACAGTCAAAGCCTTCGCATCAGACAATGCAACCGTTGTTATTGGTACTTCATTAGATCCAGATATGGCTGATGAAATCCGCGTAACTGTGGTTGCGACCGGCATTGGTAACGAGAAGAAACCTGATATTACGCTAGTTGCGGGCGGTAAAGCGAAAGTTGCACCTGTAGCCCAGCCACAAAATCAACCACAAACGACGCCTGCTCAGCAGAACGTCAATAAAGTGGAAGAAAAAACGGCACCAACTTTGCAAGACAAACCTCAGATGAATCCTCAGCCAACGACAACACCATCAGGCTCAGGTGCAGGCCAAAGTACGGCACCTAAAGCAGATAAAGAGAGCGGATATCTTGATATTCCAGCGTTCTTACGTCGTCAAGCTGATTAAAATAGCGACAATTTGACACTGTTCAATTTTGTGGTAGCATGCACGGTCAATATCGCTATTGACCGTGATATGTGGCAATTATACTGAGGCAAAGTAGATGATCAGACAACGTACTCTGAAAGAAATAGTGAAAACAACTGGTGTGGGACTCCACTCTGGTCGTAAAGTGACGCTAACTCTTCGCCCAGCTGCCGCTAACACAGGCATTGTATATCGCCGAACTGACCTTAATCCGCCAGTCGATTTTCCTGCGGATCCGGCGTCGGTACGCGACACCATGCTGTGTACTGCACTGGTTAATGACGAAGGTGTACGTATTTCTACGGTTGAGCACTTGAGCGCAGCTTTAGCGGGCATGGGAATCGATAACATTGTTGTTGAAGTCGATGCTCCTGAAATTCCGATTATGGACGGCAGTGCCAGCCCATTCGTATTTTTGCTACAACAAGCGGGGATCGAAGAACAAAATGCACCGAAGCGTTTCATCCGTATTAAGAAACCAGTGCGTTTTGAAGATGGCGATAAGTGGGCAGAGTTTCTGCCATTCAATGGCTTCCGCATGGATTTCGAAATTGAATTCAGCCATCCTGCAATAGAGTCTGATGAACAGCACCTTCTTTTCGACTTCTCATCACAAGGCTTTGTTAAAGAAATCTCTCGTGCACGTACGTTTGGTTTTATGCGCGATATCGAGTACCTACAGTCACAAAATTTGTGTCTAGGGGGAAGTTTCGATTGTGCCATCGTTCTGGATGAGTACCGTATCCTTAACGAAGAAGGCCTGCGTTTCGAAAACGAATTTGTTACTCACAAAGTATTGGACGCGATCGGTGACCTTTACATGTGTGGTTATCCCATTATCGGTGAATTCCGCGCCTTTAAATCTGGCCATGGCCTAAACAACCAGTTACTGCGTTCAGTATTAGCAGATCAAGAAGCATGGGAATGGGTGACCTTTGAACAAGAAGAGACATCACCAGTCGCATTTGCAGAGCCGAATTTGGTTCTTGCCTAAGTTTCCGTTTTAAATAAAAAAGCCAGACATTTGTCTGGCTTTTTTATTTGTATTAGTCGCGTTTGGCAAGTTTAGCGAGGCTTTCTAGCCGTGCTTTGACCTTTGGTGAGGCGCCGCTTGCTACCATTTCTAGGTATTGAGCTGCGGTTGATGAGATCGGATCGCGAGGCTTAGACTCTGGCTTATTGCGTTTTTTCGTACGATACAGCTCAGGATTAATCTGCACAGAGACGGCAATCAGACGCGCGAAACCTTGCGACCTTAACTGGCTGAGAATACTCAACCGTTCGTAATCGATTTTCATTTTGATCCCAGCGCTAGCGACTTCTAGGATCAATTGATTGTCACGAATATTTGCCGCGCGGCAATGATCTTCCGTGCCTCTTGGTAGGATCGCACGCAGTGCTTTATTGATCGTTAAGATCTCTTGAGCATGTTGTTGTAACTGCGCAAATCTTGAATCGGCGATAATTTCATCGCCGAGTGTAGGACGGTGATCTCTCATCACGCACCTCAATTAAATTCAACCACCCCATTTTAGTCAATGGAGTGCAGCGAAGATAGAGCAAAGGATGAATAAACTTTCTCATAGAAGGTCAAATAATAAAGAATGCTTCAAACAAATCATCATGTTATTGGTTGTTAGGGTAAAAATCTCATAAACTACCCACCACTTATAATGATATAAGCCTTGAAATTTAACGTTCTCATCTCAATATCTGAGTAAAGTGATTTATCTCAGTATTCTTAGTTCAAAACTGTTAGAGACTGAAGGCATTAAAAAAGTAGATCGGGCCCGATCTGAATAAAGAGAGATTCATAGCAAATGATAACTAAGCTACTGACAAAGGTAATTGGCAGTCGCAATGACCGAACACTGCGCCGCTTGAAAAAAATTGTCAAAGAGATTAATAATTACGAGCCTACGTTTGAAGCCCTTTCAGATGAAGAGCTAAAAGCTAAGACCATTGAATTCCGCCAACGCTTAGAGCAAGGCGACACCTTAGATAAGCTTTTACCTGAAGCATTTGCAACGGTACGTGAAGCTTCGAAGCGTGTGTATGGTATGCGTCATTTCGATGTGCAGCTTATTGGTGGTATGGTTCTGAATGCTGGCCAAATCGCAGAGATGCGTACTGGTGAAGGTAAGACCCTAACAGCAACGTTACCTGCTTACTTAAACGCGCTTAAAGGCGCGGTTCACGTCGTGACTGTCAACGACTATCTAGCGAAGCGTGATGCGGAAACTAACCGAGTACTATTTGAATTCTTAGGTATGACGGTCGGCATTAATGTGCCAAATATGCCGCCGCAAGAAAAGAAACAAGCTTATCAGGCGGACATTCTTTACGGTACCAACAATGAATTTGGTTTTGACTACCTACGTGACAACATGGCTTTCCGCACGGAAGACCGCGTCCAGCGTGAGCGTTTCTTTGCCGTAGTGGATGAGGTCGACTCAATCTTAATCGATGAAGCGCGTACACCATTGATTATTTCGGGACCTGCAGAAGATAGCTCTGAGCTTTACGCCCGCATTAATACTTTGATTCCTCTTCTGCAGCAGCAAGATAAAGAAGATTCAGAAGAGTACCGCGGCGACGGTCACTACACCGTTGATGAGAAATCTAAGCAAGTTTACTTGACCGAAACGGGTCAAGAGTTTGTTGAAGATTTGATGGTCAAAAATGGCTTAATGGAGGAGGGAGATACCCTTTATTCGCCAACCAACATTAGCCTACTTCACCACGTCAATGCCGCACTACGTGCACACGTGTTGTTTGAGAAGAACGTTGATTACATTATCAACGAAGAGGGCGAAGTGGTTATCGTTGACGAACATACCGGTCGTACCATGCCGGGTCGTCGCTGGTCTGAAGGCTTGCATCAAGCGGTGGAAGCAAAAGAAGGCGTTAAGATCCAAAACGAAAACCAAACCTTAGCTTCGATCACTTTCCAGAACTACTTCCGTCTGTATGAAAAACTTTCTGGTATGACAGGTACCGCTGATACAGAAGCCTTCGAGTTCCAGTCGATTTATGGTCTGGAAACTGTGGTTATTCCGACCAACAAACCTATGATCCGTGACGATATGCCGGATGTCGTTTACCGCACTGAAGCAGAAAAGTTTGCGGCGATCATTGAAGATATCAAACAGCGTGTTGAGAAAGGTCAACCAACCTTAGTTGGTACCGTGTCGATTGAAAAATCAGAGCTACTTTCCAATGCACTTAAGCAAGCTAAGATTAAACACAATGTCCTAAACGCGAAGTTCCACGAACGCGAAGCAGAAATTGTTGCTGAAGCGGGCATGCCTGGCGCGGTCACGATTGCAACCAACATGGCGGGTCGTGGTACGGATATTGTGCTTGGTGGTAGCTGGCAAGCGAAAGTCGACATGCTCGACAATCCGACTCAAGAGCAGATCGACGAAATTAAAGCACAATGGAAAGTTGTTCATGACCAAGTGCTCGAGGCCGGTGGTCTGCATATTATCGGTACTGAGCGTCACGAATCTCGTCGTATCGATAACCAGTTACGTGGTCGTTCTGGCCGACAAGGTGATGCGGGTTCTTCTCGTTTTTACCTATCGATGGAAGACTCACTGCTGCGTATCTTTACTTCGGATCGTATGGCGAGCTTGATCCAAAGTGGTATGGACGAGGGTGAGGCGATTGAATCGAAAATGCTCTCTCGTTCGATTGAGAAAGCGCAACGTAAAGTTGAAGGCCGTAACTTTGATATTCGTAAACAGCTGCTAGAGTACGATGACGTTGCCAACGATCAGCGCAAAGTGGTTTATGAATTGCGTGACGAGTTGATGAGTGCTGATGATATCAGTGAGATGATCGAACACAACCGTCAAGATGTGCTTACTGCTGTGATTGATGAGTACATTGCGCCACAATCTTTAGAAGATATGTGGGATGTTGAAGGGCTACAAGAGCGTTTGAAGAACGACTTCGATATCGATGCACCGATCAAGCAATGGCTTGAAGAAGATGACAAGCTGTACGAAGAAGCACTGCGTGAGAAAATCCTAGCGACGTCTGTTGAAGTCTACAAACAGAAAGAAGCAGTAGTGGGTGCTCAAGTACTGCGTAACTTCGAAAAATCGGTGATGCTGCAAACGCTCGATTCATTGTGGAAAGAGCATTTGGCCGCCATGGATCATCTTCGTCAAGGTATTCACCTACGTGGTTATGCTCAGAAGAACCCGAAACAAGAGTACAAGCGAGAGTCGTTTGAACTGTTTGAAGGCTTGTTAGAAGCACTGAAAACGGATGTGATTACTATCTTGTCGAAAGTTCGTGTTCAGCAGCAAGAAGAAGTTGAGCGCATGGAAGCTCAACGTCGAGCTCAAGCTGAAGAAGCAGCCCGCCGCGCACAAGCGCAGCACGCTTCGGCTGAAAACCAATTGGCTGATGACGAAGAGTCTCAAGGCGCTCACCAACCTATGGTTCGTGAAGATCGTAAAGTTGGTCGTAATGAGCCTTGCCCGTGTGGTAGCGGCAAAAAATACAAGCAGTGTCACGGTCAAATTAACTAATTAGATCTGTGTCATTAAATATCAAGAGTCGCTTAGGCGGCTCTTTTTTTAAGGAAAAATCGATGAAAAGAGTTCATATCGTCGCGGGGATTATTTTTAATCAAGACAAATCCGAGATCTTTATTACTAAACGACCTGATGATAAGCACAAAGGGGGATTTTGGGAGTTTCCTGGTGGTAAAGTTGAAGCGGGAGAAACGATTGAACAAGCGATGCAACGCGAGTTAGCAGAAGAGATCGGAATTGTGGTGACTGAGCAAAGTCATTTTGAGCACCTTGAATTTGATTATTCAGATAAGTCGCTAAAATTCGATTTTATCTTGGTGTCACAATTTGACCACCAGCCTTATGGCAAAGAGGGACAACAAGGTCTGTGGGTTGAGGTTAAAGCGCTGAAGGACTATACATTCCCAGAAGCCAACGTACCGATCCTCGAGCGAGTGATAAAAGAGTTTGCTTAACGTCTGGTCACGTCACGTGAATGTTGATAGTTTAGTGAGACAAATTGGAATGGCTGCGAAATAGCAGGGATAAAAACAACGGAGAACAATGCAATGGTAAGAATTGCAATTGCAGGTGCGGCAGGTCGTATGGGTCGCAACTTAGTAAAAGCATCATACAATAACGAAAATGCTACCGTGGCTGCTGGCTCTGAGCGTCCAGAATCTTCTTTAGTGGGCGTCGACTTAGGTGAACTATGCGGTGAAGGAAAGTTTGATGTCGTTGTCACCGATGATCTTACCAAAGAGATTGAACAGTTTGATGTGATTATTGATTTCACGGCACCTGTGAGTACCCTTGCGAATCTAGAGCTGTGTCGTCAGCACGGTAAAGCCATTGTAATCGGCACCACTGGGTTTTCTGATCAAGAACGTCAGCACATTGATGCTGTGGCGCAACAAATCCCTGTTGTGATGGCGCCAAACTATTCGGTTGGCGTTAACTTGGTGTTTAAGTTACTCGAAAAAGCGGCGCAAGTGATGGGAGACTATTGTGATGTCGAGATAGTCGAAGCGCACCACAGGTTTAAAGTTGATGCGCCATCAGGCACAGCGATTGGAATGGGTGAGGCGATTGCTGGCGCAATGGGCAATAAACTGAATGATGTGGCGGTTTATTCGCGTGAAGGCATTACGGGTGAACGTAGCAAAGATGAGATAGGTTTTGCCACCATTCGTGCTGGTGACATTATTGGTGAGCACACTGCCATGTTTGCAGATATCGGCGAACGGGTTGAAATTACCCACAAAGCGACAGATCGCATGACATTTGCCAATGGCGCGGTCAAAGCAGCCGTGTGGCTTAAAGGTAAACCGGCTGGTTTTTATACCATGACTGACGTTTTGGGCCTAAATGCTCTATAGCGGTTGAGTTTAGTGAGATTTCTTCACGACTAAATGAAATGTCGAATTAGATATTTATGCGCTGGGCTTGCCCGGCGTTTTTTGTATTCTGCCTATTATAGAGGGTGTCGTACTATTAATGAGTGCCTTTGCATGCTGAGTTTTTGTTGCTTGTTTTGGGTGTTAAGGCGTGGTTTTTCATTAAGAACTGCAAAAAAGCAACTTTTATCTTGGTGTGCAACGATTGCGCAAATGAGTTGACAAAAAGTGTGATCTAGAGTTTGCTGTAGAGGGTCGGTTTTTACTAAAAATCATCTTGATGGCCAGTAGGTCGAGTTAAACTTGTGTTTTTAACGCTTTTGATGCCTTTTTGCTCTTAAGTGTGTTAAATGATAAATTTATTTTCGACTCTATGTTGACACAAGTCAAAGGTATCATTAGAATACCGCCAATTTGTCTCAAATACCTATTTTCGCGTGTTTATTGCGTTATGGAAGGCAAGTTTGCAGTTAAATTTATTATTTTTGCATTTTTATTCTGGAGGTTGTCTTGAGTAAATCAGCACTGTTAGTCCTAGAAGATGGGACAGTGTTCCACGGTGTTTCCATTGGAGCAGATGGGTCATCCGTTGGTGAAGTCGTTTTTAATACCTCGATGACGGGGTACCAAGAAATCCTCACTGATCCTTCCTATTCTCAACAGATCGTCACCCTTACTTATCCCCACATTGGCAATACCGGTACTAATACCGAAGACGAAGAATCCTCTTCCATCCATGCACAAGGCCTTGTGATCCGCGATCTCCCACTTATCGCTTCTAACTTCCGAAATGAACAATCTCTTTCTGATTACCTAAAGTCGCAAAATATTGTCGGCATTGCAGACATCGATACGCGTAAGCTAACTCGTATTCTGCGTGAAAAGGGTGCGCAAAATGGTTGTATCTTGGCGGGCAATAATCTTGATGAAGCCTTAGCATTAGCAAAAGCGAAAGCGTTCCCTGGATTGAAAGGCATGGATCTGGCGAAAGAAGTCACGACCAAAGAAGCGTATCCATGGAAGCAAGGTTCGTGGACCCTGCAGGGGGGTCTGCCACAAGCGCAAGATGATAGCGAACTGCCTTATCACGTCGTTGCTTATGACTTTGGCGCCAAGCGCAACATCCTACGCATGCTCGTTGATCGGGGTTGCCGTTTAACGGTTGTTCCTGCTGAAACTTCGGCTGAAGATGTGCTGGCTCTTAATCCAGATGGCATATTTTTATCAAATGGCCCTGGTGACCCAGAACCATGTACTTACGCGATTGAGGCGACCAAAACTTTCCTTGAGAAAGAGCTGCCAATTTTTGGTATCTGCCTTGGTCACCAAATTCTCGCGTTAGCGTCTGGTGCACAAACGGTGAAAATGAAGTTTGGTCACCATGGTGCGAACCATCCGGTCAAAGATTTAGATCGTAATGTTGTCATGATTACTTCACAAAACCATGGTTTTGCTGCGGATGAAGCGACGTTACCTGAAAACCTTCGCGCCACACACGTTTCACTATTTGATGGCTCTTTACAAGGTATTCATCGTACTGACAAACCAGCATTTAGTTTTCAAGGTCACCCTGAAGCGAGCCCAGGTCCCCACGACGCAGCTCCGCTATTTGACCACTTTATCGAACTAATTAAACAACACAGCGCTTAATTCGGAGTAGTAGATAATGCCAAAACGTACTGACATTCAAAGTATTCTAATTCTTGGTGCTGGTCCGATTGTTATCGGTCAGGCATGTGAGTTTGACTACTCTGGCGCCCAAGCATGTAAAGCGCTTCGTGAGGAAGGCTACCGAGTTATTCTGGTCAACTCTAACCCAGCCACTATTATGACTGACCCTGACATGGCCGATGCGACTTACATCGAGCCAATCCAGTGGGAAGTGGTGCGTAAAATCATCGAAAAAGAGCGTCCTGATGCGGTTCTACCGACCATGGGTGGTCAAACTGCGTTGAACTGTGCTCTTGATTTAGAGAAGCATGGCGTTCTTGCCGAGTTCGGTGTTGAGATGATTGGTGCAACGGCTGACGCGATCGATAAAGCAGAAGACCGTTCACGCTTCGATAAAGCAATGAAATCGATTGGTCTTGAATGTCCAACCGCTGATACTGCGAAAACCATGGAAGAAGCGTACAAAGTTTTAGACATGGTTGGCTTCCCTTGTATCATTCGCCCATCGTTCACCATGGGTGGTACGGGTGGCGGTATCGCGTACAATAAAGAAGAATTTGAAGAAATCTGTCGTCGTGGTTTGGATTTATCACCAACCAACGAACTTCTTATCGATGAATCACTTATCGGTTGGAAAGAGTACGAGATGGAAGTGGTTCGTGACAAAAACGACAACTGCATCATCGTATGTGCGATTGAAAACTTTGACCCAATGGGTATTCACACCGGTGACTCAATTACGGTGGCTCCAGCGCAAACGCTGACAGACAAAGAATACCAACTAATGCGTAATGCATCATTGGCAGTACTGCGTGAGATTGGTGTTGAAACGGGTGGTTCAAACGTCCAGTTTGGTATCAACCCGAAAGATGGCCGTATGGTTATCATCGAGATGAACCCACGTGTATCTCGTTCTTCGGCACTTGCTTCTAAAGCAACGGGTTTCCCAATCGCTAAGATTGCCGCGAAACTGGCAGTTGGCTTCACGCTAGACGAGCTAATGAATGACATCACTGGCGGCGCTACACCTGCATCATTCGAACCAACAATCGACTACGTAGTCACTAAGATTCCTCGTTTTAACTTCGAGAAATTTGCAGGCGCTAACGACCGTCTAACGACGCAAATGAAGTCGGTTGGTGAAGTGATGGCTATCGGCCGTAACCAACAAGAGTCGCTACAAAAAGCACTGCGTGGCCTAGAAGTGGGCGCGACTGGTTTTGACGAAATGGTAGACCTAGACGCACCAGATGCTCTAACAACGATTCGTCATGAACTGAAAGAAGCGGGCGCTGATCGTATTTGGTACATCGCGGATGCATTCCGTGCTGGTATGTCTGTCGATGGTGTCTTCAATCTAACGCAAATCGACCGTTGGTTCCTAGTTCAAATCGAAGACATCGTTAAACTAGAGCAAGAACTGAAAGCGAAAGGCTTTGCTGGTCTAAACAAAGACTCACTGAATCAGCTTAAACGCAAAGGTTTTGCTGATGCGCGCCTATCTAAGATTCTAGGAGTCGCAGAAAGCGAAATCCGTCGTATGCGTGACCAATACGATATTCACCCGGTCTACAAGCGTGTTGATACGTGTGCGGCGGAGTTCTCTTCTGATACGGCTTACATGTACTCATCTTACGATGAAGAGTGTGAAGCGAACCCAACAGACAAAGACAAGATCATGATCTTGGGCGGCGGTCCAAACCGTATCGGCCAAGGTATTGAATTTGACTACTGTTGTGTACACGCCTCACTAGCACTACGTGAAGATGGCTTTGAGACTATCATGGTTAACTGTAACCCTGAGACAGTTTCAACCGATTACGACACTTCTGACCGTCTGTACTTTGAACCAGTCACCCTGGAAGACGTACTAGCAATCGCTCGTGTTGAGAAGCCAAAAGGCGTTATTGTTCAGTATGGAGGTCAAACACCACTGAAACTGGCTCGTGCTCTTGAAGCTGCTGGTGTACCAATTATCGGTACTAGCCCAGACGCCATTGACCGCGCAGAAGACCGTGAGCGTTTCCAAGTTGCTGTTGACCGTCTTGGTCTTCTACAGCCACAAAACGCGACGGTCACAACAATGGAGCAAGCGGTTGAGAAATCTCGCGAAATTGGCTTCCCTCTAGTTGTTCGCCCTTCTTACGTCCTTGGTGGTCGTGCGATGGAAATTGTCTACGACGAGCAAGACCTGCGTCGTTATTTTAACGAAGCGGTAAGCGTATCTAACGAATCACCAGTACTACTTGATAGCTTCCTAGATGACGCTATTGAAGTCGACGTAGATGCGATTTGTGACGGCGAGCGCGTGGTGATCGGCGGTATCATGGAGCATATCGAGCAAGCGGGTGTTCACTCGGGTGACTCAGCATGTTCTCTTCCTGCCTACACACTAAGCCAAGAAATCCAAGACGTCATGCGCGAACAAGTTGAAAAGCTAGCGTTCGAGTTGGGTGTTCGTGGCTTGATGAATACCCAGTTTGCAGTTAAGGACAACGAAGTGTACCTCATCGAGGTTAACCCTCGCGCTGCACGTACTGTACCGTTCGTCTCGAAAGCAACTGGCGCACCCATCGCTAAGATTGCAGCACGTGTCATGGCTGGACAATCGCTAGAATCTCAAGGCTTTACCAAAGAAATCATCCCACCATACTACTCAGTGAAAGAAGTTGTACTACCATTCAACAAATTCCCTGGCGTAGACCCACTGTTAGGCCCAGAAATGCGCTCTACTGGTGAAGTGATGGGTGTTGGTGCGACGTTCGCTGAAGCGTACTCTAAAGCGGAATTGGGTTGTGGCAACGTCTACCCAGAAGGTGGTCGTGCACTGCTTTCAGTTCGTGAAGGTGACAAAGAGCGTGTGGTTGACCTAGCATCTAAGCTATCTAAGCTTGGTTACCAGCTAGACGCAACGCACGGCACTGCGGTTATCCTTGGCGAAGCGGGTATCAATCCACGCTTGGTCAACAAGGTACACGAAGGTCGTCCTCATATTCTTGACCGTATCAAGAACAATGAGTACACCTATATTGTCAATACCGCAGCTGGTCGTCAGGCAATCGAAGATTCGAAAATCTTACGTCGTGGTGCATTGGCTGAAAAAGTGAACTATACCACTACGCTAAATGCGGCATTCGCGACCTGTATGGCGCACACTGCAGATGCGAAGACGTCAGTTACTTCAGTTCAAGAGCTACACGCAAGAGTTGCTAACAACGAAGCATAATAATCAGTAGGCTCCATAGATGAGCCTATATGACAACCTCATTGCCCGCTCATCGAGCGGGCTTTTTTGTTTGATAAACGGTAGAGTATTGATGAATTATAGGAATTGGTCTCAATCGAACCTTTCGCTAACGGATAGTGTTCTAGGAGTGATAATTTAAGCTTACTTACAGTTAAGCTTATGAAAATAAATGGAACTTTCACTAGATATTCTCACTTTACTCTTTTTTGTGGCGTCGGTCGCGGGATTTATAGATGCGATGGCAGGCGGCGGAGGGTTATTGACGCTTCCCGCGCTGCTTGCAGCTGGTGTCCCTCCGACACAAGCGCTGGCCACCAATAAGTTGCAAAGCTCATTTGGTAGCTTTTCGGCCAGTTGGTATTTTGTTCGGCGCGGGATTGTGGATCTAAAGTCGCTGCGTTTAGCGATCATTTGTACTTTTATCGGAGCGGCTGTTGGCGCTGAAACGGTCCAGTATATTGACGCCACCCTACTAACGAGCTTAATACCACTACTCTTGATCGCCATCTCGGCGTACTTTTTATTAATGCCTAAAGCTCAAAGTCTCTCGGGTGAGGCAACATTGTCACAAGCCGTGTTCGCCTTCTCTGTCGGTGGAGGGGTAGGTTTTTACGACGGTTTTTTTGGACCGGGAACAGGCTCTATTTTTACCGTCTGCTTTGTTGCTTTGGGGAACTTTTCATTAGTCGATGCCACTGCACGGACCAAGGTTCTCAATTTCACCTCTAACATCGCTGCGCTGTTGTTTTTTATTCTGGCGGGGCTGCCAATTTGGGAGCTTGGGTTGGTGATGGCGATTGGTGGCTTTATCGGTGCAAGGTTAGGAGCTAAAGTGGTGATCAGTAGAGGGCAAAAGTGGGTGCGCCCTGTGGTGATTACAATGTCGATGTTAATGGCACTGAAGCTACTTTGGCAACAGCATCAGCCATTACTTCTATCACTGCTTTAATCCTAGGGTTACGCAGTGATGCTGAGCGAACACAGATATGAATAGGTCGATAAAGCGGTTTAATCTGTTCAAAGTGATGGCAATGAGCCGCGTCGATTTTTAATGTTTTAACCACAGATAATGGCACTAAAGCGGGCGCAATACCCGAGAGTGCAAGCTGGGCGGCGGCAGAGTAAGAGTCCATCTGCATTACAGGATACATGTTTAATTTGTCTAAGATCGCCAGTTGATAGGTGTTGGCGGAATTATTGAGATCATTGGTAATGATCGCTTGCGGTAAGCAATCCAAGCGACTCGCGCAAACGACATAAAATGGCTCGTCTAGCAGGTGATACGTGTTCAGGCCATGATGAGCTGGTAGGTGACCGGCACAAACACCTAAATGTGCCTTGCCTGACTGAACATGTTCAATGATCCTCGGAGTATGGTTGGTGGTAATCGTGATATGAGGATCGCGCTGAACGTGTTGGCCAAAAATCTCGGATAGATAACCTGCGACTAATGTTTCCGAGCAGTCAAGGCTTAGAATGCTATTATCGACTATCGATTGTTGCTCATAGATAAGTCCGCGTAACTCATTGAATGTTGGACCTATACTTTCAATCAGGTTTATCCCATCCTGAGTCAGTTGGACATTGCGCCCATCTGGAAGGATCAGTTTCTTGCCTAATCTCTTTTCAAGATTAGCGATGCGCTTACTGACTGCCGATTGGCTAATATAGAGTAAACTCCCCGTGCGACTCATCGTTTTCGCTTTACTTAGCACTAATAAGGTTTCTATGCCTTCCAATAGCATCTTTATTGCTCATGAGGTAATTGACTCGGTTACTTTAGCGGATAAAAAAACGGCGCTCAAGGAGCGCCGTCTTCAATCTTGATGCTGAGACTTATAGAGACTCAGTAAAAGTACGAGCGATAACGTCACGTTGTTGCTCTGTCGTCAGTGAGTTAAAACGCACTGCGTAGCCTGACACGCGAATGGTTAGCTGTGGGTATTTCTCTGGGTGAGCGACAGCGTCTTCCAGTGTTTCACGTTTAAGCACGTTTACGTTGAGGTGTTGACCACCTTCGATGCGTGGTGCCATTTCGATGGCAACCTCGCGACTTTCGTATTCACCAAGATCGCTCACTGCGATCACTTGGTCAGCTTCAAAGCCAGAGTTGGCTGCAACACAACGCGCTTCGTTTTTCTCGCTATCAAGTAGCCAGATAGAGTTAAGTAGATCGTCGTTTGCTGCTTTAGTAATTTGAATACCTTGGATCATCACTATCTCCTAGTCCACATTTATGGTTATTTGGTGTTAATTTTCGAATCTTGTTGAGCTACGTAATATATAGCGAATATCCCCTTAAATAGTATTGATTTAAGTCAAAAAACAAGCCAAAACATTAAAATATGAAAGGTCACTTTGTTGTTTAAAATCAACAAAACATTAAAAATCAACAGGTTTAAAAAGATTTTATATTATAAAAAATAGTTTAATTGCCTTTATGTAGTAAATTTACCACAATGTTATCGATAATTTTGAAATGAATTAGATAATTCGTTGTAATTAGGTCAGTGAACTGAAAGTCAAAAGTGATTGCTGTAATAGAGAACACGGCAGGGAATCAACTTAGGCATGCGCTATTTAAGAGCGATGCACATTAATGACTCAAACATAGCCTTGGGTGGCAAAGTCGATAGGCATCATTTACTCGGTCAAGGTGAGATTGGTTGGGACTGTTTTGAATATATTGCTAAAGATGCAAGGTTTGATGATATCCCATTGATTTTAGAAACAATCGATCCTGATACTTGGTCACAAGAGATCAACAAGCTGCGCCAGTTTCACCTTCAGACGCTGGCGTAATAGCCGTGAAGTGCAAAAGTGGCATCATTTTTTCATGGTAGTGATGGAATCGCACAACATTGAGGATGCCATTATGCCTTTTTCACACTCATACTTCACTGCACGTCCTATGCGTTTACCAACACCAAACCGTCATGTTACAGGGCAGGGGCACTACCGCACGCCACAAAAACACTAACCTCTTTGTTCCTTCTATTTATTCTGCGACAATCACAGCGTATGAACAGTAGAAGGAATAGAGCATGACTTCATCACTAAGCTGGCATGACGTTATTGGCGCTGAAAAACAGCAGGACTACTTCCAGAACACGCTCGCGTTTGTTGAAACCGAGCGCGCTGCGGGCAAGGTTATATACCCGCCAAGGCAGGATGTGTTTAATGCGTTTAAGGCCACTGAGTTTCATGACGTTAAAGTGGTTATCATCGGTCAAGATCCGTATCACGGACCGAACCAAGCCCATGGTTTGTGTTTTTCTGTGTTACCCGGTGTAAAAACACCGCCTTCATTGCTTAATATGTATAAAGAGCTTGCACAAGATATTGCTGGCTTTGACATTCCTCAGCATGGTTACTTACAAAGCTGGGCTGAGCAAGGTGTGTTATTGCTTAATACCGTATTGACGGTTGAGCAGGGTAAAGCTCATTCTCACGCTAAGTCGGGGTGGGAGACTTTTACAGATAAAATCATTGAAGCAATTAATCTCCATCAGTCGGGGGTGGTATTTTTATTGTGGGGGGCACACGCGCAGAAAAAAGGACGCTTTATTGATCGCTCTCGACATTATGTTCTTGCGGGGCCTCATCCATCACCACTGTCAGCACATCGCGGTTTTTTGGGATGTCGTCACTTCTCTCAAACTAATCAAATTTTGAACCAGCAAGGCAAACCGTCGATTGAGTGGCGCCTGCCGTTAACGCTATAAAGGTTTTATTTGTATTAACTTGTGCGTTTTTCGAACAGTGTCAAAGCGACACTAGTTGTTCTCTTATACACTTAAAAAATGAAGTGTAAGGAGAAACGCTATGATGATAGAAAGGATCCGACGCGAACATGGCTATATGGTACGCCTACTAGCCCTACTACGACATAAGCTCAATATGCTCAAAAGTGAGCGCCAAGTTAATTATGGTATTTTGCGTGAGTTAGTTGACTACCTCACTAATCACGCAGAAAAAGTTCATCATCCTAAAGAAGATATCCTGTACCACTATTATATAGAGCACTATGGTCATCATCATGAAATTGATAACCTCGAGCTTGAACACACAACCTTGTCAGAGAAAAGCCATGCGTTTTTAGATGTAGTTGAGATGGTGCTGCAAGACGCGGTCATCCCTCAGGATATGTTTATTGAACAGCTAGAGTCATTCTTAGACGCGCAGAAAAAGCATCTAGAAACTGAAGAAAAGTACATCTTCCCGTACTTAATTGATAAGTTTACCGTTAAGGATTGGCAAGCCGTCGAGGAGCGTTGGAGTGTGTGCGAGGACGACCCCGTATTCGGTTCCACCATTGCCGAGCAGTATCAACAGTTGGCAGGACGCGTGCATCAGACCGAGCGCGAGTGCACTTAGCGATGCGTTATTGTTCGATAAAAAAGAGGCGAAAACGCCTCTTTCTTCTAAAACTCGACCTTGTTTAAGTCGTCGTAACCAATATCCATGTCCATCAGTTCTTTTTGCAGACGTTGGCGGTCTTTGATTGCCTCTATTTCACGCCATTTTCGCTTCATCGGTTTTGAGCGACTTCCTCTTCCTTTAGGAAAATCCAGTTCAAAAATTTCTTCAAAGTTTAAGCCTTCCATAAGCGACCTCTTTTCTATGTCTATCCCTCTTGATGAGGAATTTTTTTAATACCATATAAATAAGAAATTTAACCTTGATTAGTTTCTCATTTGTTACGTTTCAATGAAGTTTTTACTGAGATTGTGCGAGGGATTCACAAAAAACTGACAGAAGTCTGGTGAATTTCTGTTCGTTTAGCTTTAAGTAAACGATTAAATTAGCGGTGCCGAATTGTTAATGAGGTACTCGTTGGGTGAGTAACTGGGCTAGTATGCAACTGGGAGGTTATTGCGATAATCGTTTACGCGCTGATACAGAGTACACTTATTTTACCGTACGATGTTAGACCTTGGTGGCTAAGGTTTCGTAACCGAATGTAAGAGACTAGGGTGCTATGTTTCGTTTATTGTGAAATGTTGTGGGGTTATTGTCGTGACATTGATTGTTTGTTGGTTTCTTGTGTTGTCTTGTGTTAATTGATGGTGATTATATAGTGAAAAATAACAATTAAATGAAGATTGATTCATATTGATTTTTCTTGTTCTTCGCTGCATTATCCGCCCGTCAAAAAATGTTGATACGTAAAATGGAAGCATGAAGCGAGTTTTACAGATCTAAACTGCATACACAATGACACCAACATGATATGAACGATTGACACTTGTTGGGCAGTTAGATGGATGGCTAGGAAGCAAAGGTCAGCGATAACTCACTATGAGGATGTTATGACAGATTTAATTAACTTAATGAATGACCTACTTTGGGGGTCGATTCTTGTTTATCTACTCGTCGGTGTTGGGGTTTACTTTACGGTCCGTTTAGGTTTTATCCAATTCCGCCACTTCGGCCATATGTTTTCAGTATTGAAGAACAGTCGTAAAGCAGACAAAGCGGGTATCTCATCTTTCCAAGCACTTTGTACTAGTCTAGCTGCTCGTGTTGGTACTGGTAACATGGCTGGTGTTGCTGTTGCGCTCACCGCTGGTGGACCAGGCGCTATTTTTTGGATGTGGCTAATTGCAATGCTCGGTATGGCAACATCGTTTGCCGAGAGCACACTAGCACAACTCTATAAAACCAAAGACGACGATGGCAACTACCGTGGCGGCCCTGCTTACTACATGGAAAAAGGCCTAGGTATGCGCTGGATGGGCGTATTGTTCTCAGTATTCCTTATTATTGCCTTTGGTCTAGTGTTCAATGCGGTACAAGCGAACTCGATTGCCAACGCGATGCACAATGCATTTGGCTGGGATAATGCCTATGTAGGTGTTGTCGTTGTTCTACTTTCTTCTGTGGTTATTTTTGGTGGCATTAAACGCATTGCACGCGTTGCAGAGCTAATCGTACCTATTATGGCGCTTGCCTATCTGCTGCTGGCGATGTTTATCATGGTCACTAACTTTGAGAAGTTACCTGCAGTATTAACGCTTATCTTTAAGAGTGCCTTTGGCTTGCAAGAAGCCGCAGCTGGTGGTCTGGGCTACGCGATTGCTCAAGCGATGATCAATGGTATCAAACGTGGTCTATTTTCGAATGAAGCGGGTATGGGTTCGGCACCGAATGCGGCGGCATCGGCAACGCCTTACCCGCCACACCCTGCTTCACAAGGTTACGTACAGATGCTTGGTGTCTTCATGGACACTATGGTTATCTGCTCTTCAACGGTGGCCATTATCTTGATGTCGGGTGAGTATGTACCGCACGGTGAAATCACTGGTATCGAATTGACTCAAGCGGCATTAAGTTCGCAAGTCGGTGATTGGGGGGGGATCTTCGTTGCCGTGGCGATCTTCTTTTTTGCCTTCACTTCAATTATTGCTAACTATTCGTACGCAGAAACCAACCTGATCTTCTTGGAGCACAACCATAAAGCAGGCCTGGGTATCTTCCGTATTATCGTACTAGGCATGGTAATGTTTGGTGCCATGGCATCACTGCCTGTTGTTTGGGCTTTGGCCGATGTTTCCATGGGCCTGATGGCGATTGTCAACTTGGTGGCGATTTTGCTGCTATCAGGTATCGTGATTAAACTGGCAAAAGATTACAACCGTCAACTGGATGAAGGTAAATTGCCAACCTTTGATTCGAATGACTTTCCTGAGTTGAAATCTCAGCTCGAAGAAGGTATTTGGGATCAGAGCAAAAAAGACTAATATAACCGTCATACTTGAAGTTGTAGCGTTGTTGCCTGCGTCAATTCCCCTAATCACATAGGGACACATGCTCATAGGGCGGAATGGACATGCCGCCTAGCTGCAACTCCAATTATTTAGGTTTTCAGATTTGCCTATCAAAACGATTTAAAAAGCCATGCAGACATTGCATGGCTTTTTTTGTAACCTATAGCTCAACGTACAATAGATAGAGTAAAGTCATGTTAGTTGTCGTGTCACCAGCGAAAACCTTAGATTATGAATCACCACTCGCAACGCAGAAGTATACCCAGCCAGAGTTGCTTGACTATTCACAACAGTTAATTGAAGTTTGCCGTCAATTAACACCTGCTGATGTTGCCAGTTTGATGAAAGTCAGTGATAAAATTGCTGATCTCAATGTTGGTCGTTTCCAGGAGTGGAGTGATACATTTACATTAGACAATGCACGTCAAGCTATCTTGGCATTTAAAGGTGACGTTTATACTGGCCTTGACGCCGAGTCTTTGTCGGAAGACGATTTCGCTTATGCTCAGGATCACCTGCGGATGCTATCTGGTCTCTATGGGTTACTTAGGCCACTTGATCTTATGCAGCCATACCGCCTAGAGATGGGAACTAAACTAGTCAGCGACAAAGGCAGTAACCTCTACCAGTTTTGGGGCAGTGTGATCACCGATAAACTTAATCAGGCGATTGCCAAGCAAGGTGACAATGTACTGATTAACTTAGCGTCGAATGAGTACTTTAAAGCGGTCAAACCCAAAGCGCTTGATGCGCAAGTGATTACCCCGGTATTTAAAGATTGCAAGAAGGGGCAATATAAAGTGATCAGTTTCTACGCCAAGAAAGCACGCGGTATGATGGCGCGCTATATTATCGACAACAGAATCTCTAGTGTCGCTGACTTAACTCAGTTTGATACGGCCGGGTATTACTTTGCCGAGCAGGAATCAACACCGACTGAATTGGTGTTTAAGCGCGAAGAGCAGTCATAGCAAAGAGAGGAAGGGGATCATGATCAACTGGCTTAAACGCTTAATCGCACGATACGACGTTTGGTGCCTATCGATGGGATTAACGCCGGAGAATAGGCGTCGCTGTGTGCCTTATCGTCGCGACCCATCTCATCATGACTCTGATAATTCTGAGGCGTAGACCTAGTGCGCCTTTTTGATACCCACTGCCATTTTGATTTTGCTCCTTTTGCTGATGATGTTACTGCCCATCTCGAACAGGCCCATAGCGTCGGTGTTGAGAGGATTATGCTGCCCTCTATTGGATCAGGAAATTGGCAATCAGTGCGCGATTTAGCTCGTCGACATTCTTCTCTTTACTATGCGCTTGGTTTTCACCCCTATTTTTTAACTCTCGATGCCTCGATCACACAACTTGAAAAGCAGCTTGATGAGCGTGATAACAAATGCGTTGCGGTAGGTGAGTGTGGCCTAGACGCTATGATTAACATCGACCCGCAGTGGCAGGAGAAACTGTTTATTGCTCAAGTTCGCTTAGCCCAGCAGAGCCAATTGCCCCTGGTGATTCACTGTCGGAAAAGTCAGCCACGATTGTTGCAATTGTTAAAGCAACTTCGTTTCGATCAAGGTGGAGTGGTGCACGGTTTTTCTGGTAGTTACCAACAAGCAATGCAGTGGGTTGAGCATGGTTTTTTCATTGGCGTCGGCGGCGTGATCACGTATCCACGTGCGCAGAAAACTCGTGATGCGATCGCTCAGCTTTCCTTACAGCATATCGTTTTAGAGACCGATTCCCCCGACATGCCATTGAATGGCCATCAAGGCAAGCCTAATCATCCTAAAATGATAGTTCAAATATTAACCTGCCTCTCGGAATTAAAGGAAATGCCTAAGCAAACGGTTGCTGAGAACGTTTGGGAAAATAGCAATTTGGCGTTCGGTATTTGCGAATAAATCCTAAATAAATTGTTTATTTGATGAATGCAGGTACATCTAAGTGTGACTTAATTCACGTAACCGAGTGAATGCATGATGAATCTTATCAGAAACTGTGAAGGCGGCATTACTTTATCAATGGACGGATGAGTATAATTGCGGCTTCTTATGAGCACCATTTTGTTACACGCCAATAAATAACCTATAAGGAAGTCATAAACTATGAGCCTGTTTATGAGCCTAGTCGGCATGGCAGTATTGCTAGGACTTGCATTACTACTGTCTGATAACCGCAAAGCTATCAATCTAAGAACTGTGGGTGGCGCTTTTGCTATCCAATTTATCATCGGTGGTTTCGTTCTTTACGTACCATGGGGTCGCGACCTACTGGCTGGCTTCTCAGCTGGTGTACAGAACGTCATCGATTACGGAAAAGACGGTACTGGTTTCCTATTCGGTAACCTTGTTAACTTCTCAGTTGACGGTATCGGTTTCATCTTTGCATTCCAAGTACTCCCAACACTAATCTTCTTCTCTGCACTTATCTCTGTACTTTACTACATTGGTGTTATGCAATGGGTTATCAAGATTCTTGGTGGTAGTCTACAAAAAGCACTAGGTACTTCACGCGCCGAGTCTTTGTCTGCAGCCGCGAACATTTTTGTTGGTCAAACAGAAGCGCCACTCGTGGTTCGTCCGTTTGTACCTAAAATGACTCAATCTGAGCTATTTGCCGTAATGTGTGGTGGTCTAGCGTCTGTTGCTGGTGGCGTACTAGCAGGTTACGCGTCTATGGGCGTTCCTCTAGAGTACCTTGTTGCAGCGTCATTCATGGCAGCACCTGGTGGACTATTGTTTGCTAAAATCATCAAACCTGAAACGGATACGCCAGATGAGAATCTAGGCAAGGATATGGACGGTGATGATAAACCGGCTAACGTTATCGATGCAGCCGCAGGTGGCGCCTCAGTAGGCTTGCAACTGGCACTAAACGTTGGTGCGATGCTTCTTGCCTTTGTTGGTTTGATTGCCTTAATTAACGGTATGCTTGGTGGTATTGGTGGTTGGTTCGGTATGCCAGAGCTAACACTTGAATTGCTTCTAGGTTATCTGTTCGCACCTCTAGCATTCTTTATCGGTGTTCCATGGGAAGAATCAGTTGTTGCCGGTTCATTTATCGGTCAAAAATTGGTTGTGAACGAATTCGTAGCTTACTTAAACTTCGTTCCTTACGTTGGTGAGAACGCGCAAATAGTTGCTTCGACAGGCGCTGTAATGTCTGAGAAAACACAAGCCATTATTTCATTCGCACTATGTGGTTTCGCCAACCTTTCTTCTGTAGCGATTCTACTCGGTGGTCTAGGTGGTCTAGCGCCAAACCGTCGTCACGATATCGCTCGTATGGGTGTTAAAGCGGTTTGTGCTGGTACACTATCTAACTTGATGGCAGCGACAATCGCTGGCTTCTTCCTATCTTTCTAATTAAGTAAGAAAGATTATATAGACGCCATTTTAAAAAACCCGTAGCCACACACTGTGTGCTACGGGTTTTTTTGTTTTCTTTCGTCGCATTTGCCCGCTAACGGTGAATATTTTTTTGTTTTGTTAGCGAGCAAAATACTTAGAAAGAGATCTGCCTAATTAGATTTAGGCAATAGGTTCGCAACGTTAGGAGATCGATAAGATTGAGTAAACGTTAAGCTGAATCTTTTTTGAGATACAAACCGTTTGCGCTCTATGAGTGACTACAGTTCCGCGATAAATATCTATAATGTAGTTAACTATAGAAAGTAGGGTAAAACTCATGAATGAAGTTATCCTCGCAACCTTGGCGGGTTTTGTTGTTGGAGTCCTGTTTTCGGCGCTTAAGTTACCTATACCAGCCCCGCCTGTTTTGTCGGGCATTATGGGCATTGTAGGGGTTTACTTAGGTGGCCTAACTTATCAATGGATCATTGATAATTTTTTTAGCTAGAGATAATCGATACAGGAGTATGATTATTGATAGCGGCAACATGAGTTGCTTGGGCTGAGCCCATAGACGTTATACACCGCAATCGCAGATTGTTGTGCCATAGACCAAACTGGTACTGTGCGGTGACAGGGATAGCAATTGGCATAGTTTCGCTGACTATGTCGAGTCTTCAAGGAACCAAGTCCGTTCATAAATGACTGCAGTTCTAAAATGTATTTAGAACTGTCACTTTTTGAATATTGATCGGAGATAGAAATGAGCGATTTAAAAGCAGCAGCACTACGTGCACTCAAACTTATGGACTTAACCACGCTGAATGATGATGACACTGATGCGAAAGTTATATCACTTTGTCATGACGCTAAATCAGCAGTAGGTAACACAGCTGCAATCTGTATATACCCTCGTTTTATTCCGATTGCGAAGAAAACACTTCGTGAGCAAGGCACACCAGAGATTCGTATTGCGACGGTCACTAACTTCCCACATGGAAATGACGATATTGACATCGCCGTGGCTGAAACAAAAGCAGCAGTGGCGTACGGTGCCGATGAAGTCGACGTGGTATTCCCATACCGTGCGCTGATGGCAGGTAACGAGGAAGTGGGTTTCGAGCTTGTTAAGCAATGTAAAGCGGCTTGCGGAGACATTTTGCTTAAAGTGATCATCGAAACCGGTGAGCTCAAAGAAGAAGCGCTGATCAAAAAGGCTTCTGAAATCTGTATCAAAGCGGGTGCCGACTTCATCAAAACCTCAACAGGTAAAGTGCCAGTAAACGCAACTCCAGAATACGCGCGCATGATGCTAGAAGTGATTCGTGACATGGGCGTTGCCGAAAGTGTGGGTTTCAAACCTGCTGGTGGCGTTCGTACGGCTGAAGATGCACAAGCGTATTTGGCAATGGCAGATGAGATCCTAGGTGACAACTGGGTGGATGCTCGTCATTACCGTTTTGGAGCGTCAAGCCTACTAACGAACCTACTTAATACATTAGAAGTCACAGACGAGACTGCTGATCCAGCAGCTTACTAATTTTCTCGTCATATTTGACGCCGCAGCGACAAATATTTAGAGAATTGATGAAAATAAAGTCTGTTTGGTGGGGCGGCATTTTGTCGTTCCACCCTACCTCTTAATCGACAACCATCGCTTTCTTTAGCGTGGGAGGATCTAATGTATCTACCTCAAGAAATCATCCGTAAAAAACGAGACGGCGAAGTTCTCACTGCCGACGAAATTAACTTCTTTATTCAAGGTGTGGCAAATAATAGCGTCTCTGAAGGTCAGATTGCAGCGTTTGCCATGACGATATTTTTTAATGAAATGACCATGCCTGAACGTATTGCTTTAACGTGTGCAATGCGTGATTCAGGCATGGTGATTGATTGGAGCCACAAGAACTTCGGTGGTCCAATCGTTGATAAACACTCAACCGGTGGTGTCGGTGACGTAACGTCACTGATGCTTGGCCCTATGGTGGCCGCATGTGGTGGTTTTGTACCCATGATCTCGGGTCGTGGCCTTGGTCACACTGGCGGTACACTTGATAAACTTGAGTCTATTCCAGGCTACAACATTACTCCAACCAATGAAGTGTTTGGTGATGTGACTAAAGACGCCGGTGTGGCTATCATCGGCCAAACGGGCGATCTTGCCCCGGCAGATAAGCGTGTTTACGCAACACGTGATATTACTGCGACAGTCGACAACATCTCACTGATTACTGCGTCAATTCTGTCTAAGAAACTAGCGGCGGGTCTTGAGTCGTTGGTGATGGATGTCAAAGTCGGTTCTGGCGCATTTATGCCAACGTATGAGGCGTCTGAAGAACTTGCCAAATCAATTGTCGCCGTGGCTAATGGTGCGGGTACTAAGACCACTGCAATCTTGACGGATATGAACCAAGTTCTTGCATCTTCAGCAGGTAACGCGGTTGAAGTGCGTGAAGCGGTACGATTCCTTACCGGTGAATACCGTAACCCACGTTTGCTTGAAGTGACCATGGCGTCATGTGCAGAGATGTTAGTGCTTGGCAAGCTGGCTGATAACACCGAAGACGCGCGTGCAAAATTGATGCAAGTGCTGGACAACGGTAAAGCAGCCGAGTGCTTTGGTAAAATGGTCGCAGGCTTAGGTGGCCCGGCAGATTTCGTTGAGAACTACGATAACTACCTTGGTAAAGCAGACATCATCAAACCTGTTTATGCGGATGAGTCGGGCGTCGTTTCGGCGATGGATACGCGCGCTATTGGTATGGCCGTCGTCGGAATGGGTGGTGGTCGCCGCGTGGCAACCGATACGATTGATTATGCGGTGGGTTTTGACCACTTCATTCGCCTTGGTGAACAAGCGTCAAGTGATAAGCCTTTGGCGGTCATTCATGCTCGCAATGAAGCGCAGTGGCAAGAAGCTGCGGATGCATTGAAACAAGCGATCACCGTTGGTGGTGAATACACGCCGACGCCAGAGATTTATCGTCAGATTCGCCCTGAAGACATTTAACCCCGTCATACTTGAAGTTGCAGCGTTGTTGACGGCGAAAATTCACCCTAATTACATAGAGCCTCTATGCTCATAGGGTTGAATGAGCTTGTCGCCTAGCTATAACTTTAATTATTTAAGGGGTAACATAATATTAACAAGATTGGTCGATTGAGCATTTGCTCTCGACCAGTTAAAGGAAGAGAGCAATGAAAAGAGCATTTATTTTAGTACTAGATTCATTTGGTATCGGTGAAACCGCTGATGCTGATAAGTTTGGTGATGTTGGAGCAGACACTCTCGGTCATATCGCTGAACAGTGTGCTCAAGGCTTAGCTGACAATGCTGATCGTCGCGGCCCGCTGACACTGCCAAACCTGTCTAAATTGGGGTTGGCGATGGCGCACAAAGAGTCAACAGGCCGTTTTGCTCCGGGTCTAGACGCTAACGCAGAGATCATCGGTGCCTATGGTCATGCGGCTGAGTTATCTTCAGGCAAAGACACGCCATCTGGTCATTGGGAAATTGCGGGTGTGCCGGTATTGTTTGATTGGGGGTATTTCACGGATAAACAGAACAGCTTCCCTACAGAGCTGACCGATCGTATTTTAGAGCGTGCAGGTTTGGATGGCTTCCTTGGCAACTGCCATGCATCGGGTACACAAGTGCTGGATGACTTAGGTGAAGCGCATATGAAGACAGGGCAACCTATTTTCTATACTTCTGCTGACTCGGTATTTCAAATTGCTTGTCACGAAGAGACGTTTGGCCTCGATCGCTTGTTAGAGCTGTGCCAAATTGCGCGTGAAGAGCTTGAAGATTACAATATTGGCCGTGTTATCGCGCGTCCATTTATTGGCCCAGGCAAAGGCCAATTTGAGCGTACTGGCAACCGCCGAGACCTTTCTCTAGAGCCACCATCAGCGACAGTGTTGCAAAAACTGGTCGATGAGAAGGGTGGTCAGGTTCACTCAATCGGTAAAATTTCCGATATTTATGCTGGCTGCGGTATTACGCAAAAAACCAAAGCAACGGGTATTCCTGCACTGTTTGAAGCGACAAAAGAAGCGATCAAAGTCGCGGCTGATAACACCATTGTCTTCACAAACTTTGTCGACTTTGACTCAGCGTACGGCCATCGCCGCGATGTTGCAGGCTATGCAGCAGCACTAGAGTACTTTGATGGTCGAATCAACGAAGTCATCGAAATGATGAAAGAAGACGATGTCTTGATCTTGACCGCTGACCATGGCTGTGACCCAACATGGCCAGGTACCGATCATACTCGCGAGCACATTCCTGTTCTCGTCTATGGGCCGAAAGTTCCCGCAGGTTCACTGGGTTTGCGCGAAAGTTTTGCTGATATTGGTCAAACGCTGGCCAGTTACTTCGGCATGTCACCAATGGATTACGGTAAGAACTTTCTGTAATCACTATCCATATTAATAGAGGGCCTGCCCCTCTATTATTCTTGTTATTGTTAACTAAGGACATTCAATCATGGCAACTCCACATATCAATGCAGAAATGGGCGCATTCGCCGATGTCGTTCTTATGCCAGGCGACCCCCTACGTGCCAAATACATTGCAGAAACTTTCCTAGAAGATGTTGTACAGGTATGTGACGTACGCAATATGTACGGTTTCACGGGCACTTATAAAGGTCGTAAAGTTTCTGTTATGGGCCACGGTATGGGTATTCCATCGTGCTCAATTTATGCCACTGAGCTAATCAAAGACTTCGGGGTTAAGAAAATTATCCGTGTCGGTAGCTGTGGTGCGGTTAGTGAAGATATTAAAGTTCGCGATGTTGTGATCGGCATGGGCGCATGTACTGACTCGAAAGTGAATCGTATTCGCTTTAAAGATCATGATTTTGCGGCAATTGCTGACTATAAAATGGTTCGCGCTGCAGAAGATGCGGCCAAAGCGCGCGGCATTGAGGTAAAAGTGGGTAACTTATTCTCTGCTGAGCTGTTCTACACGCCAGATCCAGAAATGTTTGATGTTATGGACAAGTACGGCATCGTCGGTGTTGAAATGGAAGCGGCTGGTATTTATGGTGTATGTGCCGAATATGGTGCGAAAGCGCTGACTATCTGTACGGTGTCTGATCATATCAAGACGGGTGAGCAAACTACGTCGGATGAGCGTCAAACTACCTTTAACGATATGATGATCATTGCGTTAGACTCAGTTCTTCTTGGTGATGCCGAGTAACAACGCTTCGCTCCGAGATCGGGTTTCGCCCTGCGAGGCTCGGGAACGGACTTCGTCCTTCTAGAACGGTTGGGATTATTAGCAAATCGAACGTTGCCAGCAGCGGTGGTATTTGTTATTGCTCAATTATCTAGATTGAAAAGAAGAGGGTTGACACTTAGTGTCAACCCTTAAATTTATCTTGTTTCCTGCTGCATATCTTTCAGCAGCAGGTTGTCGCCTTTGCGTTTGTTTGGCTTACGACGGAAGATTAAGACAATTAACATTCCGGCGATAAAACTCAGTCCGACCATGGTATACATATAGCGATCGCTTTTACGGTAATAATGATCAGAAAATGCCGTCAGCTTACCCGTTTCAAAAGTGACACGCACAAAACCAATCACATTTTTGTCACGAATGACGGGCTCTATGAGCTGCTGTTTGCCGATACGCGCGGTTTGTAGCGGAGTATCTAAACCGAGCATCTCGCGTACTGACTTCGCGTTGTCACTTGCGGCCAGTTTTACCCCTTCAGCATCATAGATGGTGGCATCAACAACCAAATCATCTTGCGCTAATTGATTGGCCAATTTAAGCAATTTTTCTTGATCTTGTTCGACGATTTTATCGTTAGCAGATAGAGAGGCTTGTGAGATAAGAATGTGGGTTAGAGTCTCTAACTGATTAGCTTGGATCTGCTCGTTGCCTTGACTGATTTTAACGCTGTTAATGGCAATCGTGACCACCATAGCGATCAACGAGAGTGTGCTCAACATTTTTATGGCGATCCGAAATGAAAACAAGGATGAGTCCACTTTTCACCTAATATAGAGTTTAATTATACTTAAGTGCATATTGAGACTTGCGCATTTAAATTGCAATAGGTTAACGTGTTGAGATATTTTATAGGAATGGTAAACATGGACACGTTGAAGACACTCTCTATACGTAAACACATCCCGCTTATCAACCGCTTGCCAGAAACCCGCTTTGCCACACAGTTTGATAAAGCCAAGGCAGGTTGGGTGGTTTTTGGTGATTACCTCTGCCCGAGTAAATTTGAAGATATCGACTTTTACGTCGGTTGTTACAACCCAGTGGTCGATGTCTGGAAAGTGGGCAAATATGAAGTTGCGCTTATGGCTGGTGAGTTGACGGATCAGCATGAAGAGATCTTGCAAGCTCTAGGACTTGATTATTCGACTTTGTATGATATCCCGGAGCTGTCAAAGCCAGGGCTGATTGTACTTGATATGGATTCGACAGCGATTCAGATCGAATGCATTGATGAAATCGCCAAATTGGCTGGCGTCGGTGAAGAGGTCGCACAAGTGACCGAACGAGCCATGCAAGGTGAGCTTGATTTTGAGCAAAGCTTGCGTCAGCGCGTGGCAAAGTTGGCCGGCGCTGACGAGTCGATACTGGAAACGGTTTGTTCAACATTACCCTTAATGCCGGAGTTACCTGAGCTGATTGCGACATTGCACCATTTCGGTTGGAAGGCGGCCATTGCCTCGGGCGGTTTTACCTATTTTTCAGATCACCTGCAGCAGTTACTGGATTTAGATCATGCCCAGTCAAACCAACTGGAGATTGTTGACGGTAAATTAACCGGTCAAGTACTAGGTGATGTAGTGAGCGCGCAAACCAAAGCAGACATTCTTGTTCAACTGGCTGAGCAGTACGATATTGAACTGCACAATACCGTTGCAGTAGGGGATGGCGCGAATGATTTGCTGATGATGAAGACCTCCGGCCTAGGCATTGCCTATCATGCTAAATCTAAAGTTGAGCGTGAGGCGCAAAGCGCGGTTAGGTATGCTGGTTTAGGTGGTATAGTGTGTATCCTATCGGCGCTACTGGTTAAGCAAAAACGCGTCAGCTATCAGACACAAGCCTAAAAACAATCAAAAGCGAGGCGATTGCCTCGCTTTACTTATTGTGTTAGCTCTAAACGTATCAACACTTCTTCTGTGATGTCGGTCAGTTCGCCGTAGCCGACAATACTCATCAGTTCTTTTTCGAGACTCCGTGCCTGATGTAGACTGATCTGAGTGAGCTCATTGAGATCTTTGCGCACTAGCGCTGTGATGGGGTCAAAGACCGGCGCACCACAAATACGTATGGCATAAAACTCACCGATGCTTTGCGCTTTTTTAACGAACACTAAGCGTTGTTTTAACGTTTCAAACTCGTTACTCAGTTTGGTTTCTATTGACTGAATGCGAGAGCCAAACTTTACGGCGGTAAGGTAGAGTTCATGGTATTGAGGTACCGAACCTTGGATATGTTTCATCGGTTGTGCTAGCAGGGTATTGGTGCGCCCTTTGTAGATTGGAGCCAGTGAAAAGGTTTTGTTTTTGCCCAGTTTGGCTAAAATGGCTAAATAAGGCTTTAGCGGATAATTAACCCCGATTGCTTTGGGGTGCAAACCGCCCATTTTTTTCTCGACATAAAGTGGTGAGCTGACCATTTTGTCGAGTAAGATATCATGCAACCCTTCTAGTAATTCATTACTTGGCAGTAATTCTTTCTTGGCAACCAGTTTTTCTTGGTTGTGATCGATTAACTTACCGAAAAACGCAATCGTACGCATAACCTGACTGTCTTCGGTAATCGCGAGCTGCAACTGTTTACCACTTGGGCTGATGCGAATAACCGTGTAAGGAACTTGGTTAAGTGGTAGTTTTTTATCGTAAAGTTGTAACTCTTTAAAGTTGATGCTACAACTTTCTCCCGCCTTGAGTGGGCTAGGGGTATTCAAGGCCAGGCTGATGCCATGTTTCGATATATCAATACTGGTGCCTTCGTAAACTGAGCCATCAAGCATTGACAGCGCCACCGGAGATTTAAATTCATATCTTAGCTCTTTACGTCGAGATTGAGCATCGAAGTAGATGCAAGCTGGGTTACTCTCTGGATTACGTGCGTGGCGGAAGCGATTAAGCTCACTACTCGCGAGGCGCGGTTTGTCGGTCAGCAGGTAATCATCTCGACTGGTGTGATCGGCAATCTCTTGCAGTATCCCACAATGGGTCAAACTGTTCGTCTCTAAACCCAACTCGTTTGAGTGTTCGGCGAGCGCGCTACGCTCTTCATCGGACAACTCAAATACTGATAAACGAAAGGCTTTCCAACTCTCTTTTTTGGCCCCAATATGCCAAAATAACTGCCTTTGTTCTCGATTCGCCTCTGGCATCATCATCGAAAAGAACAGTTTTTTCTCTTTATGTTCATGGGTAAAGGAGTAGATAACATTACTGCTGCCACGTAAGCCTGAAGCAGTGAGATGTGACATACGTTGTGGATTGAAAAGATTACTCAGGTTTTGCTGGTTTCTTTCATCGTGCCAGTATTGCCAAATAGGAAGATTGTTTTCCGTCATCAAGGTGAGTTTTAACTCATTGCCACTAAAAAACACCGGTAAGTTACAGGTGTGCTTAAGGTAGGTGTGCTCAAAACCTCGTGAACGGGCTCTAATGACTTTATCTTGATTGTCGTGACGTGCTTTTTGGTTATCACTGTTGAGTACATCAGCAATCACCGACTCTATAATCTTACTGGTATCAAGTTTCAGTAGGCGTAAAAATTTAACCGCATCATTTTCGTAAGATTCATCAATACCGACAATTCGATAAGGAATCGCTTTTTCGATTCCCTCGACGTCGATTTTTTGACTTAATTCAACCAGTTTTACGCTGATCTCTTCACCGAGTTTATAGTCAAACGCAGAGGGGACTTTAAATCTTGCGCCAGACGGTGATAGATCAACCGTTACGCCATGAATAACTTGACCCTTGTCTAGTTTTAACTCAATTTGAGACGACAGCTTGAGGCGGTTTTCACGCCGCTTAAGGTCATAGCCAAGGTTAATCGCCTCAACGTTGATCCCACCTTCAATGTTAGGGTTTGCGTCATTATCGATAGGTCGGCCACGTTGCTGCATGACACGAAAGTTATTGTGAGTGTTAGACAGAGCTTCCCACACCCCTTCCGTATAACCACCGAACTTACGAGTATTTTTATGGTAAGCATTAAAGGCGACATCATCTAGCCAATGCTTGAGGCCATCGAGCTCATACTCGCGACATTCGCCCTTTACTCGACCACGTAAGTCGATGGGTTTTGTGCATGGTGCCATAACACGGTTAAGTTCCATCTTAACCAATATCTTGACCGACGGCGGATCGTCCTCAGTCATTTGACCAAGGAGGAATTCAAAATCTTGCGAATGGTAAACGGGGATTAGCCGCTCAGCCAGTGAGAGAATTTCTGGTTGCTGCATATTTTTTTGTTAGAGTGTCCCTTACCCAACATATCGACCTTGATATCTAGATCTTTAATGATATGTTACTGCGGGTCAAGTCGACACCGTGGGATAAACACGTCAGTGTGTTGTTTACGTCACAATTAAACTATTTATAAGTCTGAGGATACATGGCAAAAGCGAAACGAGCATACGTCTGTAATGACTGTGGGGCGGATTTTCCCCGTTGGCAAGGACAATGTAATGCCTGTGGTGCATGGAATACCATCAGTGAGGTCCGTTTAGCGGCGTCTCCGACGGTCGCAAGACATGAGCGATTGTCTGGTTATGCCGGAGCAACCAGTGAAACGCAGGTTCAGGTTTTGTCAGACATTGATCTGCAAGAAGTACCGCGTTTTACCAGTGGTTTCAAAGAGTTTGACCGAGTACTTGGTGGCGGGGTCGTCCCCGGTGCGGCGATTTTGATTGGTGGTAGCCCTGGTGCAGGCAAGTCGACATTACTGCTACAAACCATGTGTTACTTAGCATCGCAAATGCCCACGCTGTATGTTACCGGTGAGGAGTCGTTGCAACAAGTCGCGATGCGTGCCTCACGGCTTGGTTTGCCGAAAGATAATCTCAAAATGCTGTCAGAAACCAATGTCGATCGTATTTGTCAAATCGCTGAAAAAGAGCAGCCACGAATGATAGTCATTGACTCGATCCAGGTCATGCATGTGGCGGATGTTCAATCTTCACCCGGTAGTGTTGCTCAGGTCCGTGAGGCGGCGACCGCTTTAACTCGTTATGCTAAACAGAATAATGTGTCGGTGTTTATGGTTGGGCATGTCACGAAAGATGGTTCACTGGCTGGGCCTAAAGTGCTCGAACATATTATTGACTGCTCGGTGTTGCTTGATGGTGGCACTGATACCCGTTTCCGTACACTGCGGAGCCATAAGAATCGTTTTGGTGCGGTCAATGAGCTGGGGGTTTTTGCCATGACGGAGCAGGGGCTAAGAGAGGTCAGTAATCCATCGGCGATCTTTTTGTCGCGCGGCGAGGAAGAGACGTCAGGCAGTTCGGTGATGGTCGTTTGGGAAGGTACGCGGCCCTTATTAGTCGAAATTCAAGCCTTGGTTGATTACTCACAATTGGCTAATCCGCGTCGGGTTACGGTCGGGCTCGAGCAAAACCGCTTATCTTTGCTGTTGGCGGTATTACACAAGCACGGTGGCTTACAAATGGCCGACCAAGATGTGTTTGTCAATGTCGTTGGTGGCGTTAAAGTGACCGAAACCAGTGCCGATTTAGCGTTAGTGATGGCGCTGTTATCGAGCTTTCGTGATAGACCGTTACCTAAAGACGTGGTGGTGTTTGGCGAAGTCGGTCTAGCAGGAGAAATTCGCCCAGTGCCGAGTGGACAAGAGCGTTTGAATGAAGCCTTTAAGCATGGCTTCAAAAGAGCGATTGTGCCCTCTGCCAATATGCCCAAAGGCGGTATTGCGGGGATGCAAATTCATGGTGTGAAGAAACTCTCTGAGGCGATTGAAGCGTTTGACGAATTATAGATGAAATGAAACTGAGGTATCATGCCAGAAACGAGGGACGAGTTATCAGGAATCGATACTGTGAGTTAACCACTTAGATTCTGAATCACACTCGTGCCTCGTTGTTCAGAATGACCCGTTTGGCGTTAAGTTTCAGTCGCCTGCTATAACATATCTACGGCTTTCTCTACCGCTGCTACCAGCCTTTCTACATCTTGTTGTGTGTTGTACAAAGCAAAAGAGGCGCGAATGGTGCCCTTAACGCCCAGAGCATCCATCAAAGGGTGTGCGCAGTGGTTGCCAGCACGCACCGCGATACCTTGCTGATCGAGTAACGTTGCTACATCTTGATGGTGCACGCCGTCAACCACAAACGAGATAACCGAAGCATTGGGTTGATAGCCAATGATGCGAACATCCTCTAGTTGAGAGAGTCCTTGGTGAGCTTGCTTAACGAGTTGATGGACATATTGCTCAACCTGCTTGTGGTTGAAGGTTTGAACCCATTCGATAGCCTTTGCTAACGCAAGGGCGCCAGCCACATTGGGCGTACCTGCTTCAAACTTTCCGGGCAACTGGCTGAAAGTGGTTGCGGCAAAAGAGACGCGCTCCACCATCTTTCCGCCACCATGCCAAGGTGGCATGGCCTCTAGTAGTGCGAGTTTGCCATACAAAACCCCAATACCAGCCGGCGCAAACAGTTTATGGCCGGAGAAAACATAAAAATCGGCATCCAGTGTTTGTACATTGACAGGTTCATGCACGACGCCTTGAGCGCCATCAATCACGACCACTGCCCCAACAGCATGAGCGAGCTTAATCATCAGCTCTATCGGCTGGCGAGTTCCGGTGACATTGGTGATATGCGCTATGGCGACGATTTTAGTCGCACTACTCAGTTGCTGTCTGAAGGCATCAAGGTCAAGTTGGCAGCCAGGCAGCATTGGTATCTTGACCACTTTTGCCCCTGTTTGCTCGGCGACGATTTGCCACGGGACAATATTGGCATGATGTTCCATCTCACCGACCAATATTTCATCACCTGGCTTTAATGTATTACGTGCGTAGGTTTGAGCAATCAAATTGATCGCTTCAGTTGCGCCGCGTGTCCAAATCACCTCTTTAGTTGAGTGAGCACCAATAAAGTCAGTGATGGTCTGTCGAGCTTGCTCAAATTGACTGGTTGCCTGAGCGGTAAGACTATGGTTACCGCGATGGACATTGGCATTGGCTTGGCTGTAGTAGTGACTGATAGTATCAATCACGCACTGGGGTTTCTGCGTCGTTGCCGCGCTGTCTAAATAGACTAAGCGCTGCTCATTAACCTGTTGGTTTAAAGCGGGGAATTGAGCGCAAATCTGGCGTATATCAAGCATTACGCTTCACCGAGTTTTGAGTAGTGCAACGTTGGTAGTGTCACCATAGGTTCTGCAACTTGCCAAGCGAGTGCTTTTCCTGACAGGTTTATAATAATTTCTATCGCAAACTCCAATGCCGTGCCTGGCCCTTGGCTAGTTAATAAACGGTGATTTACATCATAAGTGACACGTTTCACTCGCCAGTTTTTCTTCTCAATATGCGACTCAAAACTAGGGTGGCAAGTCATCAAAGCGTCAGGGTAAAGGTTGTGATGAGCCAATACTAAAGCGGGTGCTGCGCAAATAGCGGCGACCAGTTTCCCTTCGTACATTTGTTGGCGGATAATCTCGATCAGTACTGTGCTGTCGCGAAAAACTTCGGCTCCTTGAACGCCACCGGGTAAGATTACTGCATCAAATTCATCATCGGCAATATCGACCAGTTTACAATCGGCGGTTAAAGTCACTCCGCGAGAAGCTTTGAAGCTTAATCGACCGTCGAAGTCTGCGCTGGCGACGACCACGTCGTAACCTGCTCTCACCATAATATCGATGATGGTGACGGCTTCCATTTCTTCGCTGCCCGGTGCGATAGGGACCAGTACTTTCTTACTCATTGCTGCTTCCAACTCTGCTCGATCTGTTTAATCTGTTGATATAGGTGTTGATTGATGGGAGTGTCGATGCCATGAACGGCGGCACGCTCAATCAAATAACCACTAATGAAGTCTATCTCGCTTCGCCGCTGATGGGCAATATCTTGCTGCATCGATGAGTGATTACTTGCCGTCGCTTGTACGACTTCGTTGACCGTTTGTGTTAGTTCTGCTCGCTGACAGGGAATGCCTTCAGCGTTCAACACTTGGCACACTTCATCGAGCAACGCGGCAAGCTGGGTTTGATAGCGTGGATGGCTTAGCTCGCCATTGGTAATTTGCTCGATGGCGGTCAAAGGGTTAATCGCACAGTTGATAGCAAGCTTGGTCCACAACGCCTGTTCGATAGTATGGTTCCATACCACCCGAGGTAACGCGTGATCCATCACGTCAGCTAAAAACTGGCACTGCTTTCCTGTTGAATTGTAACCGCCAATGTGGGTTTGACCTTGACCAGTATGGAGAACGCGTAATGGTTCCGGTTTATAAGCGCCATGAGTGGTGGTCGCAAGTATGAGAGGGTTGGCCGCAAAGCGTTTGGCGGTGGTTTGTGCACTGCCCATGCCATTATGCATCAACATAATCATGGTATCGGCATTGATGTCGTCTTGCAGCGGAGCTAGAGCTTTCTCGACTTGCCACGCTTTGACTGCCACTAAAATCAGATCGGCCTGTCGAACGGATAAAAGGTCGCAATTGAGGAACGCAATACTGGGCCGGTTATCAAGAGTAATTACAAGCTCACTGGCTTTTGATGTTGACCAGACTGACACCTTATGGCCAGCATGGTGAAAGTGTGTTGCCCAAAGTGCACCGATGGCACCCGGACCAAGAATAACAATATTCACGCTTTACTCACCTAGCAAACTATTTTCAGCAAGGATAATGAGCGCTAACAGGAAAGCAAATAAAAATGGCACTCGAAGGTGCCATTTTTGCGCTAATCGATAGTGTTCAATTAGAACTTGTACGTTACTGCTACGTAGTGGCCAACGCCTGAAGATTGTGCTTCTGGTGCCCATGGTAGTGCTGCGCCATCTTCGAAGCCGTAGACATCTTTATATAGTTTTAGACCGTAACCTACAGCGAAGCGATCTGAGTGCCAGTAAATGCCGTTGAACATCGCACCGCCATTGCTTGATTGATACGTTGCTTTATCTTCCATACCAAATTGGTAATCAATGTAACCTTGGTAAGAGATAAACGAACCGTTTTCAAAGAAGTGGAAAGGTTTAAACCAGTTGGTCGAAATTTGGAAACCGTTCCAATCTTTTTGATTTGAATCATAAGTACCGTAGAAGTTAAGGCCTACTTTACCAAACCAAGGAAGCTCAACATCTGAACCCACACCAATTTTTTGAGAGTTAACACCAGAATTGCCGCCCCACTCCATCAGAGTTGACAGATATACTTCTTGTACAGGGCCAAAAGAAAGGTCTTTACCAGTCAATGCGTCTAAAGACATGCGGGGTGCAAACTTCATAAAGATCTTTTCTTGCCCGTTTTTATCACTACCTTTATCTGATGTTAAGTTAAATACATCAACGTAGCCATATAGGTCAAAGATTCCAGAGCGGCCACCAAATTCCATTTCGAGATAGTCATGTGTTGATTCAGCACCAGCACCTTTTTCATCGAATGCGCCCATTAGGTTAAATTGCATCCATTTGTAGTCGTTCTTGTGGATATCGCCATCAGAATAATCAGCAGCCATTGCAGGAGCAGAAATCGCTGCAACAACACCCAGAGCTAAAAGTGATTTACGCATAATAGAAACTCTCTATGTTTGTTAACTTAAATGTTGATTCAATATTTACTTAATAGCGCAATCTTTGTTGCGCTTTGTTGAGGCGAATAATATCGATATTATTCTCAAATTCCATGTGCAACAGTGCTAAAAAAACATAAAACGGGTGATCTGCATCTCATTAACAAGTAAAAAAATAAGATGTAGCGGAACTTTCATTTCGTTGCACAAAAAATGACAAAGGTATCGATTACGCAATCGATCGCTCTTTAATTTGGCGTTTGTCTAATAACCAACAGGATCGGTAAATGATCCCTTTGCAGCGAGGTAACGTAATTGTTACCAAGCAGTTTAGGAGTTGTCATTTATGCCTGAAATTATGTTGTTCCCACTGAGTTCGGTCGTTTTGCCTGAAGGAAAAATGCGTCTGCGTATTTTTGAACCAAGGTACAAGCGCCTGATCTCGCAAGCGCTCAAATCTGATGGTTGTTTCGGTATTTGTCTGTTTGACCCGGCACAAGCCAAATCAAGTGGCGAATTGTCAGCGGTCGGTACATTAGTGAAAATTACCGATTTCGAATCTTTGGATGATGGGCTGTTGGGCATTTCAGTCACGGGATTAAACAAGTTTCGAATTCAACGGGTTAGAGTCGAATACGATGGGCTGAGATTGGCGCGCATCGAGTCACTTTCTAATTGGGATGTGACTAGTTTGGATTACCAAGCAGAACCTTTGAGTCAGGGGCTAGCCAAAATCTATCAACAATTCCCAGATTTGGGCGAACTTTACCAGCAACGTTTTTTTGATGATGCTAGTTGGGTCAGCCAGCGGTGGTTAGAGATTTTACCTATGAGTAATCAAAAGTTTGACTCATTAGTTACTCAGGCCGATTGCAGTGGAGCGATCGAATTTTTAAAACGAACATTGAATAATACTCAGGTTCAGTGATCGGTTAGTGTTCAGCATCGTATACAATGATTAGAGGGCTCCCATTAAGGATATCGAGATGGCCGAAATAGACACCCAAGCTTTTAAAAAAGCAGACTGGGCTTTGTGTATGGAAAAAGTCAAACAGAAAGACAAACAAGCGTTTGCATTGGTGTTTACTCACTTTTCTCCCCGATTAAAACAGTTTGTTTACCGTCACATGGGCAATGAACAAGTCGCTATAGAGATAGTCCAAGACGCGCTAGCGACAGTGTGGCAGAAAAGTATGTTATTTGACGGCAGTAAAAGTTCGTTATCGACTTGGATCTACACGATTGCGCGAAATCTCTGTTTTGACACGTTGAGAAAGCAGAAGGGTAGAGAAATGCACATCCACTCAGAAGATATTTGGCCAAACGACTATTGCCCGCCAGACATGGTTGAACATTATTCTCCTGAAACAGAGATGCTTAAACAGCAAATCGTAAAATATCTTGATTTGTTGCCTGATGCGCAAAAGAAAGTCGTTAAAGCTGTCTACCTTGAAGACCTCCCTCATCAGCAGGTAGCCGACATGTTCGATATTCCGCTCGGCACTGTCAAATCACGTTTGCGTTTGGCCGTGGAAAAGTTACGCAATACCATAGAGGTAGATAAATTATGAGTTTTCATCCACAAGCCGAATTTCTTCAAGCTTATGCGCAAGGTACCCTGGATGATGTGAGTGCCTTTACGGTCGCAACGCATATTGAAGGCTGTCCACAATGCCAGCGACAAGTAGCGCAGTTTGAAGCACAATGTGGCGAGGCCCTTTTTGCAGCTCCAGTAGCTTCACAAGACAATTTTGATGATATGTTCAATCAAATTGTATCATTGGAACAAAACGATAAGCCGTTTCGTCCGCAAAGACAGCCTACTTATATTGAAGTAAATGGCAAATCGTTCCGTTTGCCGCTCTCTTTGTCGCGTTTTCGTGACCAAGTAGGAGAGTGGAAAAGTTACGGCGGTAAGGTGTTCAGTGCGTCAATCGACATTTCAAACGATGCCCGTGTCAGTTTGATGTACATTACTGAAAATGTGTCGATCCCTCAACACACCCATAAAGGTTTAGAATCAACGTTGGTGCTGCACGGCGGCTTTAGTGACGAAGATGGCCACTACGAAGTGGGTGATTTCCTATTGAAAGACGCATCGATCAAACATAGCCCAAGCACCAAAGTCGGCGAAGATTGTCTATGCTTAACCGTTCTCACCGAACCGATGATTTTTACTCAAGGCGTTGCTAGAATGTTTAATCTGTTTGGCAAAGGATTGTACCCCTAATCGCTAGGTCTTATTTAAACCTGCAACGAAGATAGAATAAAGGCTTGGTAATTGACCAAGCCTTTGTTGTTTATCCTTCAGCCTGTGACTCTTTCTCGTCCCTTTTGCTGGCATTATTAAGAATATCAGCAAAGTAGTGGCGCAGTGAGTAGAGCATGATCAAGCTTGGAATAACCATCAACGCTGTGACAATAAAGAAGGTCGACCAATCATTGAGGTAGTCGACTAATTCTCCGGAAAAAGAGGCTAAGGTAGTGCGGCCGAAGTTTCCGAGTGAGGCGAGTAAAGCGTATTGGGTGGCAGAGAAAGCTTGCCCGGTGACGACCGTTAAGAACGAAACAAACGCCACGGTTGAAAATGCCGAGGTGAAGTTGTCCACAGCTAGAGTGGCCAAGAATAAGTGTTCATTTGGCCCGACGTTGGCTATCCAAGCGAACATTAAGTTACTTGAGGCCATGGCGATACCGCCGATCATTAGGCCGCGAACGATACCAAACCTCACATTGACCATACTGCCAATTAGGGTAAACAAAATAGTTAGCCCCCAGCCAATCAATTTAGAGTAGTAGCCAATTTGTTCGTTGGAGAAACCGATATCTTTATAGAAAGCGATAGACATTCGCCCTAAGAAGGCTTCGCCAATTTTAAACAAGAACACGAATAACAGCAGTGTTAAAGCAACGCGCACGCCATTTTGTTTAAAGAAGTCTAAAAAGGGTTCGACCACGGTAACCGTTAGCCAAGCAATTGCCTTATTACCCACCACTTGTGTATGACGTTGTTCTGCCGCTGCTTGGAGTGAGTCGCGCTTGGTGACGGGTTCTCCAACTAACAGAGTAAATAGCATCAGTAGAGCGACGATCGCGGCCATGCCGTAATAAACACCATTCCACCCAATCGCATCCGCATTAATAAACGCCAGATAACCTGGCACAGAGTAACCTGTCCACCAACCGATCACGGCCATTGCAGAAGCTTGCGGCAGCTTAGAAGATTCTGACTTAGGGAAAGAGTCGATACGATAAGCGTCAATGGCAATGTCTTGCGTCGCTGATGCGGTGGCGATGCCCAGTGCAAAAATCGAGGTCAGCATCAGATTCTCTGCCGGGTTGACCCCTGCAATAAAGAGTGTGCAGACCAGTACCAGTGACTGACAGAGAAAAACCCAGCTTCTGCGTTGACCAAGTAAGCGGTGTAAAACAGGGAGCTTGACACGGTCAACCAATGGCGCCCAAAGAAAATTAATCGCATACACAGCAAATACACTGCCGAAATAGCCAATCGCCGAGCGAGTTAGCCCTGCGTCTTTCAGCCAGCCTGACATATTGGATCCGATCAGCACCCACGGAAAACCACTGGAGCAGCCGAGCATAAACACCCACATGAGGCGTCTATCCATGTAACTGCGAATAGTCTCTAGCCAAGACATCGATGTAGAGTTAGAGGACATACTCTATTCCTTGTTTGAAATTGGGACAGCAAGAAAATGAAGGCTCTAGCCACTGTGGGTAGAGCCTTAGCCGTTATTTTAGAAGTGTCGCTTGAGTTATAATGATGGGGCTAACAGGGACGTCACGATAGCGTCCGACGGACTGAGTGGGTTGTTGTGCCATATTTTGAATGACATCAAATCCTTGAGTGACCTTACCGAAAACCGCATAACCAGGAGGGCGCTGATCGTAATCCAAGAAGCTGTTGTCAGTGAAATTGATGAAAAATTGCCGAGTCGCTGAGTCTGGATTATTGGTTCTCGCCATAGCAACGGTTGCTGTCGCGTTTTTTAGTCCATTCGCTGCTTCGTTCTTGATTGGTGAGTATGTTGGTAGTGACTGCATGTTTTTATCAAAACCACCGCCTTGAGCCATGAAGCCAGGAATAACGCGATGGAACTGAGAGCCTACATAGCTGCCATCTTCAACATATTTAATGAAGTTAGCGACCGTTACAGGTGCTTTCTCTTGGTTAAGTTCAACCGTAAACGAACCAAGATTGGTTTCAAAAGCGACTTTCGGTCCTGCAAACGCAACGCTGGTGACGAGCGCAAGTGAGGCGATGGCCGTTTTCCACATTAGAAACGCTCCTGCATGTAGTTTTGTAGCTCGCGGTCATTGGCAATTTCTTGCATGACTAAGTTAATGACGTCATTGAGCACGGTCTCAATCTCTTCATTAGACGCACTAAGTGCACTAGTACGCTTTGCTGTGCCCGTATAAGTTTTGATCAATTTTCCCTGCGGCGTCTCAGCGGTGATTTCGAGTACGACTTTACCATCCATCTCGTTTTCCATGACTGTATGCTTAACAGAAACCAGTGCTTCTTGAACCTCAACTTGCAGTGAGTTTTCACTGTTAACTGTGCTGCGGAAGCCTTGGGATTGGAATTGTTCCAATAATGCGTTTTCAATAGAAATTCGAACATTTTGCTTGGAGTGAATCGGCTCGATATTAGAACGACCACTGTCAACTAGAGCTACATATTGTGCGGAACGAACGTCTTTACTTGTTAGGGTAAAGGTCGCACCTTGAACTAAATCGCTATTGCTCAGTACAGCCTTTGGCATAAAGCTAATTTGCTCATGTTGCGGCGCTGAACAGGCAGCAAGTAATGCCATAGAAGCGGCGATAACCAGTTTTCTCATTACAATTTCCTTTCTTTGGTATCTCTGAGAGCTTTCAAATGTTCAGACAGATAATAGTGGACTATTTAGTCGCTTGTAAAATAACAAATTTATTGTTCGACGCAGCAACCTTGATCTTTGACTTACCAAACAGTCTTGCTAACTTTCCATCGTAGCCGAGGTGGCGGTTACCGATAACTAATAATTGCCCACCAGAGGTAAGAATTTGCTTTGCATCACAGAACATCTGCCAAGCGATGTGATCAGTAATAGCTTGCTGCTGGTGGAAGGGTGGATTACAGACAATTAAATCGATGTCTTGTGCCACCATACCGTCTAAGCAATTATTGGCGATGCAGGTGATATCACGCTCATCACCGAGGTTTGACTTTAGGTTTTGGCGGGCCGACTCGACCGCCATAAAACTCTCATCAACACAGGTGATTTTTAGCTGTGGGTTGAGTTTCCCCAGTTTAACCGACAATACGCCATTGCCACAGCCTAAATCTAACACATGTTGTAAGTGAGAACTTTGCGGCAGGTGCTGGAGCATAAAACGTGCGCCTAAATCTAAGCTCTCTCCCGAGTAGACATTGGGTAAGTTGTTGAGTTCGATATTTTCGTTATCGACTTGCCAACGGGTATCAGCACTGACAGGCGTCGGTTGTTTATCAGTGGCATAGCTAAACACTAGGCGGTGTTTTTTCCACGCTAATGACGTTTTGGTTTCACCAAGATGCTTTTCAAACAGTTTAAGGGTAGAACTATGAATCTCCTTGGCTTTATTGACCGCGATAATCGGGACCGACGCTTTCAATCCAGAGTGTAGCTGACTAAGTTGCCACACTAAATGACGATTGCTTTTGGGTAATTGCATCAGTACTAAGTCAGCATCATGAGGAATAGGATCCATGGTCGTTGCCAATGTGATCTGTGGGCCATCATTGAGTGCTAAATTTGCTTTGGCTGCCTGATGAGCGATATAAGAGTCGCTCATCATAGTAATGCGGTGTTGGTGACTAAACCAACAGCTCAGAGCACCGAAGTTGTCATTAAGAATAACAATGTGCTTTGGCGTGTCGAGGTTCATTGCCTCGATATGATTGATAAGGTACTCATCGCCCGCGTCCCAAGCCTGAAGCGTTTCATTATTTCGCTTGGGGTATCGATGTAGCGAGAGGGTACGCTCGTGGAGCGCTAACTCAGTTTTCATAATACTAACTCAGTTTTCGTTAATAGTGGGATTCAGGTGATCCGTAATGGCGCGATTGTCGCAAAAGCAACTGCATGTGAAAACTAAAACCTTTAGCTTTGTGCCTATCGAGATTATTATCGAGTTTACTCTATTGTTTATATCTGATGGTGAAGCAAGATGCTGCAAGAAGTAATAGAAAGCAAACTCCAACATAGTTTTGAACCTGCGTATTTGAATGTGGTTAATGAGAGCTACATGCACAATGTCCCCGCGGGGTCTGAAAGCCATTTTAAAGTCGTGGTGGTTAGTGACAATTTTGAAGGGATGCGTTTAATCGCACGTCATCGTCAAATCAATCAGACGCTTGCAGATGAACTGTCAAATCATATCCATGCACTTTCGATTCACGCATATACAACAAAGGAGTGGCAAGAGCAGCAGGGCATTGCGCCGGACAGTCCTATGTGTTTGGGGGGCTCTAAGTAATCATCGCTTTATAAAGGGCAATGTAGCCCTTTATCCTTACTCATAGTAAGCATTAACAAGCTAGAAACAAATTGGCCCAGTAATTGTTTTTAAAACAAAATGTTTCAGTGTGTGAATGAATGTTTTTTCTGCCCAATTTCGCCAATATCTCGGTTTGTGCGGTGGCTCAAAGTTATGACTATTCCTTAGCCTTTTAAACTCAATTACTTCCAAATATCACGCTTTACTCTGTGATTCATCATGGCATCCAAATCTAAAAAGATGATAGACTATCGCACCTGATAAATCTCGCTGCCTTTCTGTCGCGAGGTTTTTAATAGGATGTTGCGATTTTGGTGTTTAAGTATCACCAAAACCGGACACTAGTGTCGTGTCTAAAAGTTACGCAATTAAAGAATCTTTTTCCCGATAAAAGTAGTGCAAGTGCGTATGATTACAATAAAGAAAGGGTTGGATCTGCCAGTGGCAGGGACTCCATCCCAGGTGATTAATGATGGTAAAACCATCAAGAAAGTCGCCTTGCTTGGCGAAGAGTACATCGGCATGCGTCCAACCATGCATGTCCGCGTAGGCGATGAAGTAAAAAAAGCTCAGATTCTTTTTGAAGATAAGAAGAACCCTGGGGTGAAATTTACTTCACCGGCAGCTGGTAAAGTGATCGAAGTTAACCGTGGCGCTAAACGTGTCCTTCAATCTGTTGTGATTGAAGTGTCAGGCGAAGAGCAGGTAACGTTTGATAAGTTCGAAGCTGGCCAACTAGCAAGTCTAGACCGTAACACGGTGACGACTCAGCTGGTTGATTCTGGCCTTTGGACCGCTTTACGTACTCGTCCGTTCAGCAAGGTTCCAGCAATCGAGTCTTCTACTAAGGCAATTTTTGTCACTGCGATGGATACCAATCCGTTAGCAGCACAGCCTGAGTTGATCATTAATGAGCAACAAGAAGCGTTTGTCGCTGGTTTGGATGTACTTTCAACTTTGACTGATGGCAAGGTTTACGTTTGTAAATCTGGTACAAGTCTTCCTCGTTCTTCTCAACCTAATGTTGAAGAGCACGTTTTTGATGGCCCTCACCCAGCAGGCCTTGCTGGTACTCACATGCATTTCCTGTATCCAGTGAATATAGAGAATGTGGCGTGGAGCATTAACTACCAAGACGTGATTGCGTTTGGTCAGTTATTCCTAACTGGTGAGCTATACACTGATCGTGTTATCTCTCTAGCAGGCCCTGTGGTGAATAACCCTCGTTTAATTCGTACGACACTAGGTGCTAGCCTAGATGACATTACGGACAACGAGTTAATGCCAGGCGAGGTTCGTGTGATTTCCGGTTCGGTACTATCAGGTACACATGCAACAGGGCCTCACGCATACCTAGGTCGTTACCACGTGCAGATTTCTGTATTACGTGAAGGCCGTGAGAAAGAGCTGTTTGGCTGGGCGATGCCTGGTAAGAACAAGTTCTCTATCACTCGCTCATTCCTTGGTCATGTCTTCAAAGGTCAGCTATTTAATATGACCACTACGACCAATGGTAGTGATCGTTCGATGGTCCCAATTGGCAACTACGAACGTATAATGCCTTTAGATATGGAGCCAACATTACTGCTTCGCGATCTATGTGCAGGTGACACCGACAGTGCGCAAGCACTAGGTGCCCTAGAGCTAGATGAAGACGATGTAGCGTTGTGCACCTTTGTTTGTCCAGGTAAATACGAGTACGGTGAACTCCTTCGTGAATGCCTAGATAAAATCGAGAAGGAAGGGTAATTCTCATGGCACTTAAAAAGTTTCTTGAAGACATCGAGCATCATTTTGAACCTGGTGGCAAACACGAAAAGTGGTTTGCCCTGTACGAAGCTGTAGCAACAGTGTTCTACACACCTGGTCTAATCACAAAGAAAAGCTCGCACGTTCGTGACAGTGTTGATTTAAAACGCATCATGATTATGGTTTGGTTCGCAGTATTCCCTGCAATGTTCTGGGGTATGTACAACGCGGGTGGCCAAGCTATCGCAGCACTCACTCACATGCATTCAGCTGACCAATTAGCAACGGTTGTTGCAGGTAACTGGCATTACTGGCTGACTGAAATGTTCGGCGGTACGATTGCTGCAGATGCGGGGGTCGGTAGTAAGCTATTACTTGGTGCGACTTACTTCCTGCCAATCTATGCAACGGTATTTATCGTTGGTGGCTTCTGGGAAGTGCTGTTCTGTATGGTACGTAAGCATGAAGTAAACGAAGGTTTCTTTGTTACTTCTATTTTGTTTGCACTGATTGTCCCACCGACTCTTCCTCTATGGCAAGCAGCACTGGGTATTACCTTTGGTGTGGTTGTGGCCAAAGAAATCTTTGGTGGTACTGGTCGTAACTTCCTTAACCCAGCTCTGGCTGGCCGTGCATTCCTATTCTTTGCATACCCAGCGCAAATCTCGGGCGATGTTGTTTGGACTGCAGCAGATGGCTTCTCTGGTGCAACTGCACTGAGCCAATGGGCTCAAGGTGGTAACGGCGCGCTGATGAACACGGTCTCTGGTGCTCCAATTACCTGGATGGATGCATTCATCGGTAATATCCCTGGTTCTATCGGTGAAGTATCGACGCTTGCTCTGATGATTGGCGCTGCGATGATCGTCTACATGAGAATCGCATCATGGCGTATCATTGCTGGTGTAATGATCGGGATGATTGTGACAGCAACGCTGTTTAATGTGGTCGGTTCAGATACCAACCCAATGTTCAATATGCCATGGCATTGGCACCTTGTTCTTGGTGGCTTTGCATTTGGTATGTTCTTTATGGCGACAGACCCAGTATCGGCTTCATTTACCAATAAAAGTAAGTGGTGGTACGGCGCTCTAATTGGCGCAATGTGTGTACTAATCCGCGTAGTTAACCCAGCCTACCCAGAAGGTATGATGCTGGCGATTCTATTTGCGAACCTGTTTGCACCTTTGTTCGACCACATAGTCATCGAGAAGAACATCAAGCGGAGACTAGCACGCTATGGCAAGTAATAACGACAGCATTAAAAAGACGCTGGGTGTTGTTGTCGGGTTGAGCTTAGTGTGCTCAATCATCGTTTCAACAGCTGCAGTTGTTCTTAAACCTAAGCAACAAGCTAACGCGGTACTCGATAAGCAAACGAAAATCGTTGAAGTTGCTGGTATTGAGACTGAAGGAAAGAAAGTACCTGAGCTTTTTGCACAATACATCGAACCTCGTCTTGTAGACTTCAAAACTGGCGCTTTTGTTGACGGCAATGCAGCAACTTACGACCAACGTAAAGCTGCAAAAGATTCTGCAGAATCTACCAAGCTAACCGCTGACCAAGATAAAGCGAAGATCCTACGTCGCGCAAACACGGGTGTTGTATACCTAGTGAAAGATGGCGATGCCGTATCTAAGATCATCCTGCCTATACACGGTAATGGTCTATGGTCAATGATGTATGCATTCGTTGCTGTAGAAACTGACGGTAACACAGTATCTGCGATGACGTACTACGAGCAAGGTGAAACACCAGGATTGGGTGGTGAAGTTGAGAACCCATCTTGGCGTGATCAGTTCGTGGGTAAAAAACTGTTTGATGACAACCATAAACCAGCAATCAAAGTGGTTAAAGGTGGTGCTCCAGCAGGCTCTGAACACGGTGTTGACGGCCTTTCAGGTGCAACACTAACTAGTAACGGTGTTCAACACACATTTGACTTCTGGTTAGGCGATATGGGCTTTGGTCCATTCCTAGCAAAAGTTCGTGACGGAGGTCTGAACTAATGTCTAGTGCACAAAATGTTAAAAAGAGCATTCTAGCGCCAGTATTGGATAACAACCCAATCGCGCTACAAGTTCTTGGTGTATGTTCTGCGTTGGCAGTGACCACCAAACTAGAGACTGCGTTTGTTATGACGCTGGCAGTAACCTTTGTAACTGCTCTGTCTAACTTCTCGGTATCATTAATCCGTAACCACATTCCTAACAGCGTGCGTATTATCGTTCAGATGGCAATTATCGCATCACTAGTAATCGTGGTAGACCAAGTGCTAAAAGCCTACTTATATGATATCTCTAAGCAGCTATCGGTATTTGTCGGCCTAATCATCACTAACTGTATCGTGATGGGCCGGGCTGAAGCTTTCGCGATGAAGTCGGCACCAGTGCCTTCGTTAATTGATGGTATCGGTAATGGCCTTGGTTACGGTTTCGTTCTTATCACTGTTGGTTTCTTCCGTGAACTATTTGGTTCGGGCAAATTATTTGGCCTGGAAGTATTACCTCTAGTGAGCAATGGTGGTTGGTATCAGCCAAACGGCTTGATGCTACTTGCGCCATCTGCATTCTTCCTAATCGGTTTCTTAATCTGGGTAATCCGTATTCTGAAACCAGAACAAGTAGAAGCGAAGGAGTAAGGACGTCATGGAACATTACATTAGTCTGTTAGTTAAATCGATTTTCATCGAAAACATGGCGTTGTCTTTCTTCTTGGGTATGTGTACGTTTCTTGCCGTATCTAAGAAAGTAAAGACCTCTTTTGGTCTAGGTGTTGCAGTTGTGGTTGTGCTAACCATCGCTGTTCCAGTCAACAATTTAGTTTACAACCTAGTACTACGAGAAAATGCTTTAGTTGAAGGTGTCGATCTTAGCTTCCTAAACTTCATCACCTTCATCGGTGTAATCGCAGCACTTGTACAGATTCTAGAGATGGTTCTCGACCGTTTCTTCCCACCTCTGTACAACGCGCTAGGCATCTTCCTTCCGTTGATCACGGTAAACTGTGCAATCTTCGGTGGTGTATCTTTCATGGTACAGCGTGATTACAACTTTGCTGAATCGGTTGTATACGGTTTCGGCTCAGGTGTGGGCTGGATGTTAGCAATCGTTGCTCTTGCAGGTATCCGTGAGAAGATGAAGTACTCTGACGTACCTCCGGGTCTACGTGGTCTAGGTATTACCTTTATCACGGTAGGTTTAATGGCGTTAGGCTTTATGTCTTTCTCTGGTGTTCAACTGTAAGTCGGGTAAACCGCAACAATAAAGGAATAGTCAATGGACATTATTCTTGGTGTCGTGATGTTTACTCTGATCGTACTGGCGCTAGTACTAGTGATTCTTTTCGCTAAGTCTAAGCTTGTACCAACAGGTGACATTACAATTTCTGTGAACGGTGACCCTGAACTGGCGATCGTTACACAACCAGGTAGTAAACTACTTAGCGCACTTGCTGGCGCGGGTGTATTTGTTTCTTCTGCCTGTGGTGGCGGTGGCTCTTGTGGTCAGTGTCGCGTAAAAATTAAATCAGGTGGTGGTGACATTCTACCGACCGAGCTTGACCATATTACTAAAGGTGAAGCGCGTGAAGGTGAGCGTCTAGCGTGTCAGGTTGCAATGAAAACTGACATGGATATCGAGCTTCCTGAAGAGATCTTTGGCGTTAAAAAGTGGGAATGTACCGTTATCTCTAACGATAACCAAGCGACATTCATCAAAGAGCTTAAGCTACAAATTCCTGATGGCGAAACCGTACCTTTCCGTGCCGGTGGTTACATCCAGATTGAAGCACCTGCTCACCATGTTAAATACGCTGACTTCGATGTACCTGAGGAGTACCGTGGAGATTGGGATAAATTCAATCTTTTCCGTTACGAGTCTAAGGTCAACGAAGAGACGATCCGTGCTTACTCTATGGCGAACTACCCAGAAGAAGAAGGCATTATTATGCTAAACGTGCGTATTGCTACGCCGCCGCCTAATAACCCTGAGGTACCGCCTGGTATCATGTCTTCATACATCTGGTCGCTGAAAGAAGGCGATAAGTGTACCATTTCTGGTCCATTTGGTGAGTTCTTCGCTAAAGATACAGACAACGAAATGGTTTTTGTTGGTGGTGGTGCTGGTATGGCGCCGATGCGTTCACACATCTTCGACCAACTAAAGCGTCTTAAGTCTCAACGTAAGATGTCTTTCTGGTACGGTGCACGTTCTAAGCGTGAAATGTTCTATGTAGAAGATTTCGACGGCCTACAAGCAGAAAACGACAACTTTGTTTGGCACTGTGCTCTGTCTGATCCAATGCCAGAAGATAACTGGGATGGTTACACCGGTTTCATCCACAACGTATTGTACGAAAACTACCTGAAGGACCATGAAGCGCCTGAAGATTGTGAATACTACATGTGTGGTCCACCGATGATGAATGCGGCCGTTATTGGTATGCTCAAAGATCTTGGTGTAGAAGACGAAAACATCCTACTGGATGACTTCGGCGGCTAAATTTCAGCAGATTTGAAGCTGTAGCGTTGTTGGCTTCATAAACCCAACCTAATTACATAGAAGTTCTATGTTCATAGGCTTGGGTTTATTTGCCGCTTTGCTACGTCTCTAACTACTTGAAATTGAATATATAAGATGGCTGACTGCTTATTAGTCAGCCATTGCTTTTTCTAAGAATGGTAATAGTCGATGCGTTAGATACAGACGCATGCGCTATTCCCGTTCCTCAAATTACAGGAGTCTAACAAGTGAAAAAGTGGCTTGTTGCATTTGCTTCTTTATTGGTTCTAGTTGGTTGTGAAAAACCGACTGAACAAATCCACCTAAGCGGCCCAACAATGGGTACGACTTACAACATCAAATACATTACCGCACAAGGGCAGCCCTCTGCGGATCTGCTGCAAAAAGAGATCGATCGTCTTCTCGAACAAGTGAACGATCAGATGTCGACTTATCGTAAAGATTCAGAACTGAGCTTGTTTAATCAAAGTGATGCTTCGGCTGCGTTTGAGGTGTCGCCACAAACCGCCACTGTCGTGAAAGAAGCGCTGCGTTTAAACGGTCTGACTTTAGGTGCTTTAGATGTGACGGTAGGCCCACTAGTTAACTTGTGGGGTTTTGGACCCGAAGGGCGTCCAGAGATCGTTCCAACTGATGCCGAACTCAGTGAACGTCGAGCGATAACGGGGATTCATCACTTAACGGTTGAAGGCAATATGTTACGCAAAGACATTCCAAATCTTTACGTCGATCTTTCAACGATCGCTAAAGGCTGGGGGGTTGATGTAGTCGCTGATTACATTCAATCGCAAGGTATCCTAAACTATATGGTAGAGGTTGGAGGGGAGATGCGCCTCAAAGGCGTCAATCGTGAGGGTGTTGCTTGGCGTATAGCGATTGAAAAGCCTTCGGTTGAAGAACGAGCGATTCAAGAAATTATTGAGCCTGGCGACATGGCCATTGCGACTTCTGGTGACTACCGTAACTATTTCGAGCATGATGGTGTGCGTTATTCTCACATCATTGACCCTAATACAGGCAAGCCAATTAACAATAAAGTGGTGTCTGTGACTGTTTTAGATAAGTCTTCAATGACAGCGGATGGGCTTGCAACCGGCTTGATGGTGTTGGGTGACGTTCAAGGAATGAAGGTAGCCGAAGAGCATAATATCCCAGTGTTGATGATCGTCAAAACCGACAATGGGTATCAAGAGCTTGCGTCGACGGCGTATCTGCGATACATGAATTAATTAAATCTGAGTGAGCCTATTATGAGTACATTTCTGATTACGTTTGGTGTATTTATGGCAGTGATTGCAGCAATGTCAATCGGCTATATCATCCAGAAAAAAGTAGTAAAAGGCAGCTGTGGCGGCTTAGGTGCCGTTGGCATCGAAAAGGTCTGTAACTGCCCAGAACCTTGTGACGCGCGTAAAAAGCGTGAAGCGCGCGAAGCTGCTCGAGCAGAAAAGCTCTCAGCTTGGGAAAAAGACAGAATTGCTTAATAGCCTGTTTTTGTTAAGTTGATTTTCTATAACCCGGCAGAGTCCGGGTTATTTTTTAACTGTAGTTTATATAGATAGCCAAAAAAACAACACGATAGCTTTAATGATAAGCAGTTGAGGTCAGCTATACTCATCATCATCATCATAAGTACATTTTTGGAGGTAGCATGGAGCTATATCAACACGATATGTCTCATTTGTTTAAACAACTCGGACTAGGAAGTTCAGACCAAGAGATTAACCAGTTTGTTGCGCAAAACCGACAGCGTCGAGATGCTGAATTACTGCATGAGGCAAGCTTCTGGAGCAAGTCTCAAGCGGCATTTCTTAAGCAGGCGATAGAAGAAGATGCAGATTGGGCAGAAACGGTCGATCAGTTGGATGTGATGCTGCGAGACTAAAAAGCAAAGCGGCTCGATAGTCGCCTGGTAATTTGTTGATGGTTTATATCGGTTTCCAGAGACCGATAAATTATTTATACTGTATTTTTAACCAGTACTACAGTGGTCAAATGCATGTCAGTGCGTACAAATAAAATCATTCACGTTGATATGGACTGCTTTTACGCTGCGGTTGAAATGCGTGATAATCCAAGTTACCGCGATCGACCACTGGCTGTCGGTGGACATGAAAAGCAACGTGGGGTGTTGAGTACCTGTAACTATCAAGCTCGTGAGTATGGAATTCGCAGTGCGATGCCAACCGCTCGGGCACTGCAACTTTGCCCCCAGTTACTTGTTGTCCCCGGACGTATGCAGGTTTACCAGCAGGTGTCTAAACAGATTCGTGAGATATTTTCACGTTACACTGAGCTGATTGAGCCGCTGTCACTTGATGAAGCATACCTTGATGTCACCGATGCAACTCAGTGCCAAGGGTCGGCAACCTTGATTGCTGAAGCCATTCGGCGCGATATATTGAATGAATTGCAATTAACCGCTTCAGCAGGTGTTGCACCCGTCAAGTTTCTTGCCAAAGTGGCGTCAGATATGAATAAGCCCAATGGCCAGTATGTGATCCCACCAGAGCGTGTTCAGCAAGAGGTCGATAAACTAGCGTTAGAAAAAATACCCGGTGTAGGTAAAGTCAGTTTAGAGAAGCTTCATCAAGCTGGGTTTTATGTCTGCGCCGATATCAAGCGGAGTGATTACCGCGCCCTTTTACTCCAGTTTGGCCGTTTGGGCGCCTCGCTATGGAACAAAAGTCATGGCATTGATCATCGACCAGTCGTGGTTGAAAGAGAGCGTAAGTCCGTCGGCGTTGAGCGTACATTCAGTCACAACATTTTCACGTACGATCAATGTTGGCAAGTGATCGAGAGTAAGCTTTATCCTGAACTGGAACGACGTTTGAGTAAATCTTCACCCGATAAAGCAATCATTAAACAGGGAATTAAGGTCAAATTCGCTGACTTCCAACAGACTACGATTGAGCATATCCATCCTTGTCTTGAGTTGGAAGATTTCAAGCAGCTACTGCATGATGTATTAAAGCGTCAGCAAGGACGTGAAATTCGATTACTTGGCTTGAGTGTGATGCTCAAGCCAGAAGAACTCGCCAAACAGCTTAGTTTCTTTTAACTCGCTTGGTGTTGTTCAAGCCAATCTGTGACCTGAGCAAAAGGTATTCTTTCAAGTTTGCCAAAGCCGCTCAAACTGCGCGCTTTGAGTTTGCCAAGTATCGGCGTGGCAATGCCACACAAAAATTTAGCTTGTAAAGCTCTAGAAAGCGGCTGCTGAGCCCGTTGTTGTAACTCATTAAGCCAAGTCTGTATTTGCGCGTCAGTCGCATCTGGTACAATAGATTTAGGCAGGGTGGCGACCTCACCACGACAGACACTGCAATGGCCGCATAGTTTTGGTGCTTGTGCATCACCAAAGTAACTCGCCAACTTAAAACTCAGACACTGGTCAGATTCAAACAGCGCTAATAGGTTGTCGATCCGTTCAATATCACTACGTTCTTTCTCATTAAACAGAGCCCATAACTGTTGGGTTAACTGCTCGACAGACTGATCACTTGGATTAACTTGATACACTTCAGTCATGAGCTTACTTTCGAGCTCTATCCAACCCTTTTCATGGAAATAATCGAGTGCGGCGATGGCGCGTTGTCTTTCACCAGAAAAATGTTGCCAAAGCGCATCAAAATCGACCTGACACCAGACTTTAGCTTGAGTTGAGCAATCAAAAAGAGCGCGCACAAAATCGCTACGTTGAGGATCAAACTGTTCGATAATGAATGATTTATTTTGAATAAACTTAAATCGATAGTCGGCAAAGTAGCTGTACTTGGCGGCAATCAAAGCGAACATTTCCATATAAACCAACAGAGTTTTCAGTGGCAGTTGGCGGATATTGGTTTCGCTTGAAAGACGAGATATCACCACTTCCCATTGCGGGGCATTAGACTGCGCTTGCTCGATGACTGCTGCAATTTCATTGGGTTCTGGTGTGTCGCCATAAACAAAATTTTCCAACGTGCAGATGCCACTTTTGTTACCGATCAAGATGCATTGCGAAGGTTGGCCATCACGACCAGCGCGACCAATCTCTTGAGCATAGTTTTCAATAGATTTGGGTAAGTCGTAATGAATGACACGACGAATATCGGCTTTATCCACCCCCATACCAAATGCAATGGTAGCGACGATAGTATCAATGTCGCCACTCATGAACTGCTCTTGGATGCGTTGGCGAATATCAGAATCGAGCCCCGCATGGTAAGCCTGAGCGTTAATTCCTGCCTCGCGTAGCATGTTTGCCAATGACTCGGCACTGTTTTGCAAAGTGACGTAGACGATAGAGGGCTGAGTTGCGCCAGGAGATAGAGCATTCAGTAAAGCCTCATTCTTCTCCTCGTCACGACAGGGAATAACACTCAAATCTAAATTGGCACGATAAAAACCGGTTGTGACGACATCTTGATCGGCGATGGAGAATTTGTTGCGCATATCATCGATCACGGCATTGGTCGCGGTCGCCGTCAGCAACAAACATTGAGGGATTGCGAATTCTTGTTGATAGTGAGGAAGTTTAAGGTAGTCAGGGCGAAAGTTGTGTCCCCACTCTGAAATACAGTGCGCTTCATCGACCACTAACAATGAAATCGGAATTTGCTTAATAAATTGACGAAATCGCTCATTCTTAAGGCGTTCGACTGAGATCATCAAGATCTTCAATTCACCGCTACGGGCTTGATTCATCACCGATTGGGTTTGTTCTCGAGTCTGGCTCGAATCAATCGAAGCAGCGCATATATTATGACGTTGGAGAAAAGCCAATTGATCTTTCATCAAGGCCAGCAAGGGTGAAATCACTAACGTTAGATGGGGAAGCATCAGTGCAGGTAATTGATAGCAGAGTGATTTCCCTGAACCGGTAGGAAAAATTGCTGCACTCGATCGCCCCGCTAAAATGGTTTCAATCGCTTGTTGCTGACCAGGACGAAGGTGATCAAAACCAAAAGTGTGCTTAAGCGTTTGTTCGATCTTTTGCGTGATAGAAACGTCACCCATAGTTATTTATTCCTGCTTTTTTTATTCACTATTGGCAGGTATTCTAAAGATAATTTCTGCGTTGGAATATGATTTTAGTATGAATAAGTTGGAACTGCGTCAGACAATCTTAACCTTGTTACAGCAGAAATTGCATGTTGCTCAGCGTTCCGCTCAACGAGCTTTCGAATCGGCAACGGATGAAGAGACGGTCCCAGAGCATAAATACGATACGTTAGCGCTTGAGGCATCTTATTTAGCCCATGGACAAGCGATGCGAGTCCAAGAGTGCGAGCAGGAGATTGCACTTATTACGCAATTACCACTGAGTGACTCACCACAACAAGTTGCATTAGGTTGTGCGGTATTGCTGTTAGATGAGGAAGACCATCGCCGCTGGTTTTTTACCTCGCCTTGTTCGGGGGGGATGAAAGTGTGGTTTGACAATCAAGATGTGAGATTAGTCACCTTTGAGTCACCACTCGGAAAGGCACTAAAATCGAAACAGATTGGTGATGAAATTCACTATCATATTGCTGGCAGTGATTATTGTTACGAAATAGAAACCATTGTCTGACAATGGCTAATGTTCAGTTGATAAGCTATGGGTTGCAAAAAAAGGGTAGGATGATGAAAAAGAAATTAGTGACGTTACCACTACTATTGGTGTCCAGTCAGTTGTTTGCCGCTCAATGCAACATTGATTTGAAAAATGAAATTCACCTTAATGAACAACGGTTGGAAATCCAGCAGGCTGGAGGAGAAACGGCCGTTGTTGATAGTGATAATACTTTGACTATCCATGGTGAGCGCATTGAGCTTAATAGCGATCAGCAGCAAGCAATTGCTCAGTATCGTGACAGTCTCAACGAGTATCTGCCGCGAGCGAAACAGATGGCACAAGAAGGCTTAGCGCTTGCGAACGATATTGTTGATGATGTAGCGCAGAGCTTTGATGCGCCAGAGGCCTTTGCAAGTGTCAAGCAATCCATGCAGCAGTTTTATGCTGAGATTGAATCGCGCTATTACAAAGAAGGCGATCTTATCCTGCCAGCCGATAGCTTTAATACATTAACCGAAAGCTGGGCTCAAGATTTCGATAAAGCTAAAGCGTTATTTAACGAAGAGTTTATTAGTAGTGCGTTTGATGCAATGTCTGAAAAGATGAAAGCAGAAGGCGGTTTGAACTTGACTGAAATGGCCAATGCGATGAGTGAGTTAAAGCAACGAATTTCTGAGCGCTTGGCGGAGCACGTCCAGCAAGTAGAAGAGCAAAGCGCAGAGTTTTGTGATTCATTGGATCAATTAGCGGATCAAGAGCAGCAACTGCATCAAAAAGTTCCTCAGTTGAAGGATTATCAGATTTTTACAATCTAAGATTACCGCTGTTCAGACCCTTTGATTGTTGAGCTTTTCAACTTAAAGAGCGCATAACGCGCTCTTTATCTAGACAGATAATGCTTGATTGTGTTTGATTCGTGCTCAATGAGCGAGTGCATTGCCCTATCACTTGGTCGCAACTGAGTTGAGGTTATCGATGAACAGCCATGTCATAAAATATTTACAAGTCATTTAAACTAAACTTTAGCCAACTTGCCTGTAGAATTGACTAGGTTTATTGTTATCGACAACATTTTACTTTAATGTACTAGCTAACTAGTTTGTAAGTTCGGTTAAAGTAGTATGACACAGAGTGACAATGCTCAAACACGTGAACATTTTGGCTCACGTCTTGGATTTATATTAGCGGCAGCGGGCGCTGCGGTTGGCTTAGGCAATATTTGGGGTTTTCCAACTCAAGCGGCGAGCAATGGTGGTGGGGCATTTTTGCTTGTCTACCTACTGATGATTCTCATTGTCGCCTTTCCAATGCTGGTGGTGGAAATGGCCATCGGTCGTCATGGGCAGGCAAACCCAGTTGATAGTATGCGCTCACTTACCAACAACCCTATTGGCAAAAAATTAGGTGCAGCGGTAGGCTGGGTTGGTCTCAGTGTGCCCAGTGCGGTTCTGGCGTTTTATAGCATTGTTGGTGGTTGGCTAATATGCTTCTTGTTTGGCGCTGTGACTGATGTTTTGGGAATGGAAGCAGCCACTGTTTGGTTTAAAGGCTTTAGCGTTGAGCGCAACTTATTCGGTACGGTAATCTTTTATGTGCTCACGATCTTAATTGTTCAAGGTGGGGTTAAACAAGGGATCGAGAAATGGTCGACACGTTTGATGCCAGCCCTGTTTGTATTGTTTGCGCTGTTGTTTGTTTACATCATGACGCAGAATGGTGCGATGGAGGGACTAAAGCATTATTTGATCCCCGACTTTACGAAAGTTATGGATCGCAAGCTAATATTAGCAGCCATGGGCCAAGGCTTTTTCTCGTTGACGATCGGCGGCTGTTCAATGCTGATCTACGGCTCTTATCTCAGTAAAAAAGAGAATTTGCCGAAAATGGCGATGAATGTCACCTTGGTGGATACTGCGGTAGCTTTTATTGCTGGCTTAGTGGTGATGCCTGCGATGTTTGTGGCAATGCAAAGTGGCGTCGAGATCTATGCGCAAGACGGCTCACTTTTGAGCTCAGATACGTTAGTGTTTACGGTTCTACCTTTGATGTTTGATAGTTTAGGCTTATTAGGACAGTTGTTTGCGATCGTATTCTTCTTGTTGTTAACGATTGCCGCATTGACCTCTTCTATCTCGATGTTAGAGTGCCCAGTGGCATTAGTCAGTGAACGCTTTGAGACCAAACGTGGCATCACAAGCTGGGTGCTTGGCGCTTTCATTGCCTCATTCAGTATTGTCATTGTTTATAATTTTGTTGCGCTATTTGGCTTAGTGGCGATGGTCGCTACTCAGTATTTACAACCACTCGCGGCGCTACTGTTTTGTCTTTTTGGTGGTTGGGTGTGGAGCCGTCAAGCAAAAGTCAAAGAACTTGAGCAAGGCTGCCCAGAATTTTCTCAGGGCTGGTTTGGCAAGCTATGGCCTATTTATGTCAAGTTTGTCTGCCCGATGTTAGTGGCAACTGTCATTTGGGCCTCGTTTGGTTAATTAAGCGCCCCAATAACGATTAAGCCCGCGATAAGCGGGCTTAATATGATTTATGACGGGGTATGAATTTGGCCGGTCGTGAGTGGCTCAAGATCGGCATCAGAAACTTCACCGATAAAATCTTCTACTACCTGTTCTACCTCTTGGTCGTCTTGTTCAAAATACGCCAAGTGGAAAATGGCGTCTCCTTCGTTGACCAAGGGGAGTGTCTGTTGTCCGATTACAATCCCGCCCTTACGTGCTTTCAGCTCAATTTCACTGTGTCCTAATGGGGCGCTAATATAGGCCAACACCTGACCTCGCGTTACTTTTTCGCCAAGGGTTACGACGGTACGCAAAATGCCGTTACTTTCGGCACGTAACCAACTGGTTGATTTGGCTATCACCGAAGTGGGCAGACGCTTACGGCTTTTGCGTAACATGCCAATCGCCTGCATAACGCGTTTGACACCTAAATAGCCGGCATTGATACAGATGGGCTCAAAGCGTAATGCTTCGCCTGCTTCATACGTCAGCACTGGTATATTGAGACGTTCAGCTTCGCTTCGCAATGAGCCCTCCCTTAATGGCGAGTCAATCACTACGGGCGTTGCGAAAGCCTGAGCAATTCGCAGCGTTTCTGGATTACTTAAATCGGCACGGACTTGAGGCAAGTTGGTGCGATGAATCGCTCCCGTATGCAGGTCGATAATGTAATCACACCGTTTCGCAACCTGAGAGAAAAAAGTGTGCGCCATGCGTGAAGCCAGCGATCCTTTGTCACTGCCAGGGAAACAACGATTGAGATCTCGTCTATCTGGGAGATAGCGAGATTTGTGAATAAAGCCAAATACGTTGACGATTGGCACGGCGATCAAGGTGCCTTTAAGCTTGCTAGGATCAATGGTGTCGATCATTTGGCGTACGATTTCTACCCCGTTGAGCTCGTCACCATGGATGGCCGCATTGATCATAAGAACCGGCCCCGCTTGATGCCCATTAATGATTTCGACAGGGATAGACAGCGGTGAGTGCGTATAGAGCCTAGCCGCCTCTAACTCAATGACCTTTCTTTCTCCCGGCGAGACAAACTCGCCGAGAAATTCAAATGCGCTATTTTTCTTAGCCTTTGCCACGAGTTTTGGTCCTTTTGCTTGCCGCATTCTTCTCGATGAACTCAATAATCATTCCCGCGATATTTTTACCGGTAGCAGCCTCGATACCTTCTAAACCAGGAGATGAGTTCACTTCCATGACTAACGGGCCGCGCGCAGAACGCAGTAGGTCGACACCTGCGACGTTCAAGCCCATAATTTTTGCTGCCGCTGCCGCAGTGCGACGTTCTTCTGGGGTGATTTTTACCAAAGAGGCGCTACCACCACGGTGCAAGTTTGAGCGGAATTCACCTTCTGCCCCTTGACGTTTCATTGCCGCAATCACCTTGTCACCAATGACAAAGCAACGAATATCCGCACCGCCAGCTTCCTTGATGTATTCCTGAACCATAATGTTAGCTTTAAGACCCATAAAGGCCTCGACAACACTTTCAGCGGCTTTGCGTGTTTCTGCAAGGACAACACCAATGCCTTGAGTACCTTCAAGAAGTTTGATCACCACAGGCGCGCCCCCAACCATATCGAGCAGATCTTTAACGTCATCGGGCTTGCTGGCAAAACCGGTGATCGGCATGCCGACCCCTTTTCGTGATAGCAACTGCATTGAACGTAACTTGTCACGTGAGCGTGTAATTGCCACCGATTCATTGACTGGGTAAACGCCCATCATTTCAAACTGGCGTAATACAGCCGTACCGTAAAAGGTAACGGAAGCCCCGATACGAGGAATGACTGCATCAAAACCAGATAGTTCTTCACCTTTAAAGTGAATTTCAGGTTTATCTGAATTGATGTTCATGTAGCATCGTAGTGCATCGATTACTTTCACTTCATGACCGCGTTCTTTCGCCGCTTCAATCAAGCGCTTGGTTGAGTAGAGCTTGGCGTTGCGTGACAGAATACCAATTTTCATGACTTGTTTTCCTCGAAAGGGATTAAAAATGATTCAACCGGATCAACCATGATGCGGTGATGCATCGAAGTGCGTCCTAACAACATACGAAAGGCCATATTTTCGCGGTTTGTCAGCGTGATCTCAATTGGCCAACTTTCACCTCCGATCGAAAACATCGATGAAATGACATAGCGGGACTCTTCGTGTCCACCTGAGTCGCGAACAATACGCTCGTCAATCACCGCCGCCTCACATACCACCTCTACTTCGGTGTCGTGCTGATTTGGATGGAGCCAGAAGCGTACCCACAAGGCATGGTCTTTATTAAATGTTTCTACCTTGAAAGCATGCAAACATGAAGTTCTGGCCCCAGTATCAATTTTTGCATTAATTTTATGAATGCCAAGTTCTGGCAAGCTAACGGTTTCACGCCAGCCAACAACGATTTTTTCTTTCATCACAGTAACGATTTCAGTTTGGGAAGTTGGAACAAGTGCTAAGAGACTATAGCACTCTTTACAGTAAGCAATTGGAATACACCGCACACTAATCTTGAAGGGGAGAAGATGGTTTCCCCTGAGAAGCTTCAAGGTCGGCGAATTTATCAGCCTTATTTATCAGTGACTAACGAAAATTAATCACCGTTACGACAAAAAAAATTTATGCTTAGAAAGCTCGCGAACGATAAAGCCAGCGAAATTAGCTGGCTTTATCGATAAGATTTTCTAAGTCAAAGTTAACGGCGTATTAAGCTTTTTCAGGGATGGCTTCCAGCAGGGCAACCATTTGGTCCCAGAAAAGAGACACAGTATCAATTTTTACTTTTTCATCCGGAGAATGAGGAAACTTGATGGTTGGGCCAAACGACACCATATCCATCGTTGGGTAGGGCTCTTTAAATAGGCCACATTCAAGACCAGCATGGATAACCATGATGTTAGGCTTGTGTCCATAGATGCCTTGATACATATCACGGAAAATTGCCATGATTTCCGAGTCTGCATCAGGTTTCCAACCAGGGTATGCGCCCGAGAACTCGATGTGTGCGCCAGCAAGCTCAGCCACTGAAGTCAGCATTCCTTCAACTTGTTGGCGACCAGAGTCAATCAATGAGCGAACAAGGCAAAGTACGTTGATCGTATCCTTGTCTGTAGTGATCACACCAACATTCAAAGACGTTTCTACGACACCTTCGATTTCATCACTCATGCGAATGACACCGTTAGGGCAGGCATTCATTGCGGCGATAAAGCGTTGCTGATCCGCGATAGAAATCACCTGCTCATCGCTCTCGATCGCGTGGTTGAAAGAGACAATCTCTGTCTCGACCTTGCCAAGTTCTGATTGGAGTAGCGAAGTATAGAGCTCAAAGAGTTGTGCCAGCTTAGTTTCGTTTTCTGCTGGGATGGCAACCGTAACAAAGGCTTCACGTGGGATGGCGTTTCGTAGGCTGCCGCCTCGGAATTCGATCAAGCGCAGATCGAGCTCTTGAGCATGGCTTGCTAAAAATCGTGCGACTAATTTGTTGGCATTACCGCGACCGGTATGGATATCACAACCTGAGTGGCCGCCTTTCAAACCTTTCAGGATCAACTGACGAGCCACAAAGCCCGCAGGTAGTGGCTCACGTGTGATTGTAAAGGATATTTTCCCATCAATACCACCAGCACAACCCATGTAGACTTCGCCTTCTTGCTCTGAGTCAGTGTTAAGTAGAATATCACCGTCTAGCCAACCTGCCTCAAGACCAAAAGCGCCAGTCATGCCTGCTTCTTCATCAATGGTCAACAACACTTCGATAGGGCCATGTTTGATCTCTTTCGATGCCAGAACCGCAAGACAAGATGCCATGCCAATGCCGTTATCTGCCCCAAGTGTGGTGCCTTTTGCCGTTACCCATTCACCATCAATATAGGGTTGGATTGGATCTTTAGCGAAGTCATGGTCGGTGTCTTCGTTCTTCTGTGGCACCATATCGATATGGGCTTGAAGCACGACAGCTTTTTTCTTTTCCATTCCTGGCGTTGCTGGCTTTTTGATAAACACATTACCAGTGGGATCTCGACGAACGTTAAGGTTTTGCTCGGTTGCCCAGTGGACGATGTATTGCGCTAACGCTTCTTCATGCTTTGAAGGGTGTGGAATAGAACAGATCTTATCGAAAAACTGCCATAATGAAGCGGGTGATAAGTTGCTAATTTCAGAATGGAATTCAGACACGGATGACTCCTTTAAAATAATAATGCCAGATCATGACGAGGTAATATTGTCTATAGATAGAACAAAAACCCGCAGATGGCCTATTGATGAGAGAAGAGAAGAATAGCATTCACCGCGAGTTGGGTGTAGTAAAAGCACTGAGTAAATCTCGAGTCATTATCACAGAACCGATAATCACATCATGAGCCAATCCTGTTAATAGGCGTAAGTCGTGTCGAAACAGCCTATGAATAATTGATATTCTTGTAATTAAATTACATGACAGGTCTATTTTTAGCCTATTTATGAATTTTTTGTGACCTTTATCACTTTAATGGTTGTAATAAAATTTCTATGAGGTATATTAGTAACCAACTTCGATAGCGAAGAAAAAATGCTCAAAGGATGAGTCCGATTTGTCGCCTCCAGGGAACCGAGAAATCAATGTATTTAATCTGTTTTAATTGATTTAGAAGGTGATAGTTATGAAAGGTTTACCAAGTGCAGCATTTTGGTTAAACAGCTCTGTTTATACCAGCAGCTTTACTTACCCAACAAGCTTCGGTTACTAACCCATAAGCTTGTCTCGAACAGTTTTGTTCACCCCCTATTATTGGAATTTATTTACAGCGTTTATTTGCTGACATGATTCAACCGCCACTCAAATTGAGTGGCGTTTTTTTATCTCGATATCCCCCCTCAATTTACTGCTAGTTTCTCCAAACTGGCCTTATTGTGCGAATAATATTCGTATAAGCACCTATCAGCTTTGATTGAACGAGCGCTAGCAGCGCTGAAAGTTTAAAACACAGTGCAAAAAAACATCATTTGAATAGTAACTTTAATTACACATTTACTTGTTGAAAAATAAGATAAAATGATATTTATACCACGCCGTTATATGTTTGAATATTTCATTTATAAATAGAAATATTGATTAGAGTCATAATTCTATCTGGAATTTACTATTTGATGACTTTATAATTCGCGCCAATCGATTACGCAACCGTTTACTTTTTACCCTTTAGGATTTGATCATGTTCGAAAAACTGTTCAAGCTCAGTGAACACGGTACTAACGTCAAAACTGAGATCATCGCAGGTATTACCACCTTCCTGACGATGGCTTATATCATCTTTGTTAATCCTGCGATGCTGGCAGACGCTGGAATGGACAAAGGTTCGGTATTTGTCGCTACCTGTCTTGCTGCAGCGATTGGCTGTTTCATTATGGGCTTTGTTGCTAACTACCCAATTGCACTGGCACCAGGTATGGGGCTAAATGCCTTCTTCACTTACGGAGTTGTGCTAGGAATGGGGCACACTTGGCAAGTCGCACTGGGGGCGGTGTTTGTCTCAGGTCTCATCTTTATGGCGCTGAGTGTCTTTAAGGTTCGCGAATGGATCATTAACTCAATCCCGATGTCATTGCGTACTGGGATCTCGGCTGGTATTGGTCTTTTCCTTGCGTTTATCGGCTTGCAAAACTCAGGCATTGTGGTGGACAACCCAGCAACCTTGGTTGGCCTTGGTCATATTACAGGTCTTCAACCAGCCTTGGCGGCATTGGGCTTTTTCCTCACCATTGGTCTAGTATACCGAGGCGTACGTGGTGCCGTGATGATTGCTATTTTGATCATCACAGCGCTAGGTTTGATGCTGGGTGATGTTCAATGGGGTGGTGTGATGTCGACGCCACCAAGTATTGCTCCAACCTTGATGCAAATGAACATCGCAGATGTGTTTGAAGTGGGTATGATTTCTGTCGTGTTTGCTTTCCTATTTGTCGACCTGTTTGATACGGCTGGCACTTTAGTAGGCGTTGCAACAAAAGCGGATTTGATTAAAGAAGACGGCAAATTACCTCGTTTGAGTAAAGCGTTGCTGGCTGACTCTACTGCCACATCTGTCGGAGCTATGTTAGGCACTTCAAGTACGACTTCATATGTAGAATCTACTGCGGGTGTTGCTGCTGGAGGGCGCACAGGCCTGACTGCGGTTGTGGTGGGTGTGCTATTCCTATTAGCCTTATTCTTCTCGCCATTGGCAGGAATGATTCCAGCTTATGCTACTGCTGGTGCGCTGTTCTACGTCGCCATTTTGATGATGTCAGGCCTGGTGAGCATTGATTGGCGCGATTTAACAGAAGCGGCTCCTGTCGTGGTCACTTGTTTACTGATGCCATTGACTTACTCGATTGCTGAAGGTATTGCGCTTGGCTTTATCTCTTATGCGGCAATCAAACTGCTAAGCGGTAAAGGTCGTCAGGTATCGATCAGTGTTTGGGTACTCTCGGCAGTATTCATCATTAAATACTTGGTGGTGTAACCCCGCTTTGTAGTGATGCCGAATCATATTTTCGAGCACTATCGCCATAATCATGTGACGGTTATGGCGATATTTTTATCCCAAATAAATTCGCCATTGGTATTGTAGAGCGGCTGCGTTAAAATAATCGTTTGCGTAGCTTTTCCCCTCACTTGCTCTAGGCAATCGTCAGTGTGTATTGGCGTTATTTTGGGGTTGCAGACTTTATCAATTATTAGGTTATTACAATGGCAAAGAAATTCATTATCACTTGGGATCAAATGCACGCATTTTGTCGCGAATTGGCAGAAAAACAGATGCCAGCAGAACAATGGAAAGGTATTTGGGCTGTGAGCCGTGGCGGTCTCGTTCCTGGTGCCATTCTTGCGCGTGAACTCGGCATTCGTCATGTCGATACGATTTGTATCTCCAGTTACGATCATGATCATCAGCGTGATATGACGGTAGTGAAAGCACCAGAGGGTGATGGTGAAGGTTTTCTTATCGTTGAAGACCTAGTCGACAGCGGTGACACGGCGCGAAAATTGCGCGAAATGTACCCTAAAGCGAAACTGATTGCCGTTTGTGCTAAGCCTGCAGGTATGGAGTTACTCGATGACTATGTTGTCGATATCGCACAAGATACCTGGATTGAGCAGCCGTGGGATATGTCCATCCAGTACGTTGAGCCAATTAATCGCAAACAAAAGTAATTGATTGAGCAACAAAGCAACGATTTCTTGATAAATGACCCTTTATTGGGTCATTTTTTTTATTACTATTTATCAAACCCCATTATTTAGGTCGTATCCATGTCCGAGGAAGTAAGCAAAAATCTCTCTGAAACTCTGTTTGTTAAACATAAGCAGGCGAAAGAGACCTCTGCTTTGACTCAATATATGCCAACCAGTCAGACGTTTTTAGAGCAAAAACAGCAGCAAGATGGCTACCGATGGTATCGCAACTTGCGTCGTATGCAGTGGGCATGGCAGGGGCTTGATCCGATAGAGATTGAATCAGTATTGGCAAAGATTGCTGCCTCAAAACACTCTCGTACCAATGAGCAGTGGCTCGACACAGTGATGGGCTATCACAGTGGAAATTGGACCTATGAATGGACCAAGCTGGGTATGTTACATCAAAAACGTTCGAATGAATTTAAGGGCGAACAGGCCGCTGACGAAATGTTTAACGCATCACTTTGTTTTAGTATCGCGGGCTATCCACATTTAAAAAATGATAACTTGGCTATTCAAGCGCAGGTATTGGCCAGTAGCGCTTATAGTGAAGCGGCGAAAAAAACCAAGTACACCATTAAACGTTTAGAGATCCCTTACCAGAACAAGCACATTGTTGCGCACTTGCATCTGACCAAAACCGATAAGCCTCAACCTGTGGTCATCGTAACGGCGGGGCTAGATAGTTTGCAAACTGATTTGTGGAGTTTGTTTCGTGATCACTTGGCGAAAAAAGATATCGCGATGCTGACCGTCGACATGCCATCAATCGGTCATAATGTTCATTGGAATCTAACGGAAGATACATCGCGCTTACATCAGGCTGTGCTAAATGAACTGTATAACATTCCTTGGGTTGACCACCATAAAGTCGGCCTGATTGGCTTTCGTTTTGGTGGCAATACCATGGTGCGCCTCTCATTTATGGACCCGGATAAAGTCAAAGCATGTGTGTCATTAGGTGCACCTATCCATGAGGTGCTGTCGTCGCCAGAAAAGCTCAAACAGATGCCCAAAATGTATCTTGATGTCTTAGCATCTCGGTTGGGAAAATCGGTGGTTGATATTCATAGCTTGGCTGGACAATTGATGGCTTGGTCATTAAAAGTTCAGGGAATTTTATCCAATCGTAAAACTCGTGTGCCGATTCTGGCCATGAGTTTAGAGAATGATCCCATCTCGCCATTTAGTGATAACCAAATGGTCGCGTTGTTTAGTGATTATGGTAAAGCGAAGAAAATCAGTGCAAAAACAATTACACAAGGGTATGAGCAATCCCTCGATTTAGCGATAAAGTGGTTGGAAGATGAGCTAATGAGATGACATTTCTGCTAATTTAGATGACACTTATTTAAACGTACTACCCAAACTATCAGGTCCTGGGTTACGTACAACAATAAGTCAATGAATATGGAGATTCATTATGTCTGAGCAGATCAAAAGTCCTACCCATTACCGTTTGTTATCAACGCTAAGGGCCATTGGCCCTTATTTACGCGAATCACAAAGCCAAGAAGGCGACTACCTTTTCGATTGTTTATCGGTGTGCGTTAATGATAAAAAATCACCCGAACAACGTGAGTTTTGGGGTTGGTGGTTAGAATTAACCGCTAACGAGCAAGGTTTTGAAGCTCGTTACCGTTCCGGTCTGTATGATGTGACGGGAGACTGGAAAGACAAAGCCTTACCCAAAAAAGCACTCGCCGATGTGACTCGTACTCAAGAAGTGTTCCACCAAAAGCTGATAGATACCTTGAAAAAAGAATTTGATATTGCGGTGGTCATGCATGAAGAATCGGTTGAATTCGTCTAGATTTTCCAGCTTATAGTTGTTATTCCCCAAAAAGGCGCTTTTTAGCGCCTTTTCTACTTGTGAATTTGTTAGTTGATTGCTAAAACATCAGGTCTAATCAATCTTTGGCGCCAATGTATGGCAAATAAGATCGTGACGATTTTTAATTTTTCATAGTAGAAAGGCAATGAATCAAGAAAGTGGAAAAGCACCACAGTTACAGACCGTGGTCGTTAAACTCGGTACGAGTGTTTTAACCGGTGGCACTTTAGCGTTAGACCGAGCTCACATGGTTGAGTTAGTTCGCCAGTGTGCAGAACTGAACAAGCAAGGTCACTCTGTGGTGATGGTTTCGTCTGGCGCAATTGCGGCAGGCCGAGAGCACCTAGACTACCCCGCATTGCCCAACTCTATGGCAAGCAAACAATTATTGGCGGCTGTTGGCCAAAGCCAGTTGATTCAAGTATGGGAATCTTTGTTTGCGATTTATGGGCTCAAAATTGGCCAAATGTTGCTAACGCGTGCTGATCTTGAAGATCGTGAACGTTTCCTTAATGCGCGAGATACCATTAATGCTTTGGTTGGCAACGGCATCATCCCGATCGTCAATGAAAACGATGCGGTGGCAACCAGTGAAATCAAAGTGGGTGACAACGATAACTTGTCCGCATTAGTCGGTATTTTGTGTGGTGCAGACAAGCTACTGCTGCTGACCGATCAAAAAGGCTTATTTACCGCCGACCCACGTAAAGACCCTAATGCTGAGCTGATCAAAGAAGTCAAAACCATTGACGACACTCTGCGTAAAATTGCTGGTGGCAGTGGTACTACGCTGGGTACGGGCGGAATGGCGACTAAGTTGCAAGCGGCAGACATCGCACGTCGTGCAGGGATCGAAGTGATTATTGCCGCAGGCAGCGCGCCGAATGTGGTGTTTGATTCTCTTAGCGATAGCCCGCAAGGCACTCGTTTCCTACCGTGCGAAGAAGCGCTTGAAAATCGTAAGCGCTGGATTCTTGCCGGGCCAGCGGCATCGGGAGACATCATGATCGACGATGGTGCGGTCAATGCCGTTGTCGCGAAAGGCAGTAGCTTGCTAGCAAAAGGCGTTGTTCACGTTGGTGGTCAATTCGCCCGCGGGGATGTGGTGCGAGTCACTAATCGCCACGGCAAGCTGATCGCTCGTGGTATTGCAAGCTACTCAAGTCATGATATGGCCAGAATCGTCGGCAAACACAGTAAAGACATTATTGGAATATTAGGTTATGACTACGGCAATCAAGTGCTGCATCGTGATGATATGGTCGTAATTCAGGAATAAAGGACAATATACATGCAATTGATTTCTATGGGTAAAGCAGCGAAAGAAGCGGCTTTCCAATTAGCAACGGCATCAACGGCGCAAAAGAACCAAGCTCTGGCCATTATTGCCGATGAACTTGAAGCTAATGCCGAGACAATTTTGGCCGCTAACGGCAAAGACATTGAGAATGGTCGTAAAGCAGGTTTAACTGATGCCCTGTTAGATCGACTGCTGCTTAATAAATTGCGCTTAACGGACATTGCCAATGATGTGCGTAATGTTATTAGCCTTAATGACCCGGTGGGCAGTGAGCTTGACAGTAAGGTGCTTGAAAATGGAATGTCGCTTTCACGTCGCCGAGTGCCGCTTGGCGTAGTTGGGGTGATTTATGAAGCGCGACCAAATGTCACCATTGATATTGCTGCTTTGTGTCTAAAAACCGGTAACGCGAGTATTCTCCGTGGTGGTAAAGAGACCTTTTTCTCCAATATGGAATTGGTCAAAGTGATTCAATCCGCGTTGGCAAAAGCGGAGTTACCTGCCGCGTCGGTGCAATACATTGAAAAGCCAGATCGTGAACTGGTTTCTCAACTGCTTAAGTTGGACGATTATGTTGACATGATCATTCCACGAGGTGGCGCAGGCCTGCACAAAATGTGCAAAGAAAACAGTACTATTCCTGTGATTATTGGTGGGTTTGGTATCAGCCACATCTTTGTCGATGACAGCGCAAATCTAGAGAAATCACTCGATGTGGTCGAAAACGCCAAAGTGCAGCGTCCTTCGGCATGTAACTCGCTAGATACACTGCTAGTGCATGAGAAAGTGGCCGCCGAGTTTTTATCGCTTATCGTTGAGCGTATGAATGATAAAGTTAGCTTCGTGGCAGAACCAAAAGCGCAAGCGTTGATGTCAGCAGCAACACAACTTCGTCAAGCGGGAGATGGAGATTTTGATACCGAATGGCTTGCTTACACTTTAGGCGTCAAGGTGGTTGCGGATGTGAAAGAAGCCATTGACCATATGCGCGTACACAACGCCAGTCATTCAGATGCGATCATGACCGATAGTTTAGAAAATGCCGAGTTATTTATTAACTCAGCGGGTTCTGCCGCGGTGTATGTCAATGCATCAACCCGTTTTACCGACGGTGCTCAATTTGGCCTTGGTGCTGAAGTTGCGGTATCAACCCAGAAACTGCATGCACGTGGACCAATGGGGCTTGAAGAGCTCACTAGCTACAAATGGGTCGGTAAAGCAAACTACTTGCCGCGTAGTTAACAGATCTGGTTAAACATTGATTGAAAAGGGGGCTATCTAGCCCCTTTTGCTTTTCTTAGCTTTAGTTAATCCGGTAAACTATCCGGCATAGTTTAGGAGGTGATATGCATTGTCCTTTTTGTTCTGAAAACGACACCAAAGTGATCGACTCGCGTTTGGTTGCCGACGGCCATCAAGTCCGCCGTCGTCGGCAATGTTTAGCGTGCAGCGAGCGCTTTACGACATTTGAAACCGCTGAATTGGTGATGCCAAGAGTGATTAAATCCAATGGCAACCGAGAGCCTTTCAATGAAGATAAAATGGTTGGTGGTCTGCAGCGTGCGTTAGAGAAACGCCCGGTCAGCGCCGATGCGGTTGATGTGGCGATCAGCATGATAAAATCACAGCTTCGTGCGACGGGTGAACGTGAAGTGTCGAGCGAAATGATTGGTAACTTAGTTATGGATCAACTCAAAGAGCTCGATAAAGTGGCGTACATTCGTTTTGCTTCGGTTTACCGTAGTTTTGAAGATATTCGTGAATTTGGCGAAGAAATCGCAAGACTAGAAGATTAATTGGACAGCGTAATGGTAACCTTTACTGCTACAGATTATCAGATGATGTCGCGGGCTATTGAGCTGGCGAAAGACGGCATCTACACCACGGCGCCAAACCCTAATGTAGGGTGTGTGATTGCCAAAAACAGTGACATTGTCGGTGAAGGCTGCCACTTTCGTGCGGGTGAACCTCATGCTGAAGTGCATGCATTGCGCATGGCGGCGGATCAATCGATCGGCGCAACGGCTTACGTAACATTAGAACCTTGTTCTCACTATGGACGAACCCCACCTTGTGCCGAAGGGTTGATCAAAGCGCGCGTGGCGAAAGTGGTATGTGCGATGCAAGATCCCAACCCCCAAGTTGCTGGGCGCGGCATTCAAATGTTGCGTGATGCCGGAATTGAGGTTGAAGTTGGGCTACTTGAAGATCAGGCTCGGGCACTGAATCCTGCGTTTATCAAACGTATGCAAACCGAGATGCCGTTTGTACAACTAAAAATGGCGGCAAGTCTTGATGGGCAGACCGCACTAGCCAACGGTCAAAGCCAATGGATAACGGGTGCTGAAGCGCGCAAAGATGTCCAAGCTTTTCGTGCGCGCAGTGGCGCCATTTTATCAACCAGCCAAACGGTCATTGACGATGACGCCTCGCTTAACGTGCGTTGGAGTGAACTGCCCAAATATGTGCAAGCACAATACAATCCAATCGATGTGCGTCAACCTAAGCGTGTGATCTTAGATCGTCAAAATAGACTGACATCCGCGCTAAAACTGTTTCACACTCCAGGCGAGCGCGTGATTGTTGCTCCACAGGGTGATATTTTTGCGCCATTGAATAACGATCAACGTATTGATCTTAACGCTCTGTTTTCCACGCTTGCTACTCAACATAACATCAATCACCTTTGGGTTGAGGCTGGTGCAACTCTGGCAAGTAGCTTAATTACTGCTGATTTAGTCGATGAACTGGTGCTTTACTTGGCACCCAAAATCATGGGCAGTGATGGCCGAGGCTTACTCGGTGCACTTGGTTTAGAGGCGATGGAGCAAGTGATTGATCTCGATATTAAAGATATTCGACAAGTGGGGAAAGATATCCGCATTATCGCCACTATTAGCCAAAAAGAATCGTAACTATGTTTACAGGTATTATTCAAGCTGTTGGTAAGCTGGCAGCCATTACGCCAAAAGGCGAAGATATAAGTGTCACGGTTGAGGTCGGTAAACTGGATATGTCCGATGTAAAACTGGGAGACAGCATTGCCACAAATGGTGTCTGCTTGACCGTGGTTGACTATAGCGACAGTCATTACAGTGCAGATTTGTCGTTAGAAACGTTGCAAAAAACGGGCTTTGCTCACTATCAAGTGGGGGATAGCGTCAACTTAGAAAAAGCCATGTTACCCACCACTCGATTTGGCGGACATATCGTGTCTGGTCATGTGGATGGTGTGGGTGAAATCGTTGAGCGCAATAGCGTTGGCCGAGCGATAGAATTTTGGATCGCGATGCCCGCCGAAATCAGTAAATATGTCGCGGAAAAGGGGTCCATAACAGTGGACGGTATTAGCCTGACGGTTAATGCACTGCGTAAAAACGGGTTAAAACTGACGATTGTTCCGCACACCGGAGACGAAACAACCATCGCTGATTTTCATGTTGGCCGTAAGGTCAATCTAGAGGTCGATGTGTTGGCGCGTTATATGGAACGCCTACTGACCAGTCAGTCAGAGCAGCCACAATCAAACCTCACCATGGAATTCTTACAACAAAATGGATTTGCTTAGGTTAGCGATTACCTAACCGACTCGATTCGCCGCAGACGCCAAAAATAGGAAGACAATTATGCCAATTAGTACGCCACAAGAAATTATTGAAGATATTCGTTTGGGTAAAATGGTTATCTTAATGGATGACGAAGACCGAGAGAACGAAGGCGATTTGATCATGGCTGCCGAGCACGTTACACCGGAAGCGATCAACTTTATGGCGATGCATGGGCGTGGTTTGATCTGTCTGACAATGACTAAAGAGCGTTGTGAGCGCCTTGGTTTGCCGCCAATGGTGCAAGATAACAATGCGCAGTACACCACTAATTTTACCGTCTCGATCGAAGCGGCAGAAGGTGTTACCACCGGGATTTCAGCGGCCGATCGTGCGCGCACTGTTCAAGCGGCTGTCGCTAAAGATGCTAAGGCTGCCGATCTTGTGCAGCCAGGTCACATCTTTCCTTTAGCGGCGCAAGAGGGTGGCGTATTAACCCGTGCTGGTCATACCGAAGCCGGCTGTGATTTAGCGCGTTTGGCTGGTTATGAACCGGCCGGCGTTATTGTCGAAATTCTTAACGATGATGGCACCATGGCACGTCGTCCAGACCTCGAAGTCTTTGCTGAAAAGCACAGTATTAAGCTCGGTACGATTGCTGATCTTATCGAGTACCGTAATAATACCGAAACCACGATAGAGCGCGTTGCTGAGTGTCATTTACCGACCGAGTTTGGTGACTTCAACTTAGTGACTTATCGCGACATTATCGATAACCAAATTCACTATGCACTGTGTAAAGGCGAACTGACTAAAGAAACGCCATTGGTGCGCGTTCATTTGCAAGATACGTTTACCGATCTACTCCATAGCGATCGCAACGCAGAGCGCAGTTGGACACTGGACAAAGCAATGCAACGCATCGGCAGTGAAGGGGGGGTCTTGGTGATTTTGGGCAATGAAGAGTCAAGCGAACTGTTGATTCACCGCGTGAAAATGTTTGAAGCGCAAGATAAAGGTCAAGCTCCGACGTTAGCCAAGAAGCAGGGAACATCACGCCGCGTTGGTGTTGGCTCGCAAATTTTGGCCGATCTAGGTGTCCACGATATGCGCTTACTCTCGTCTGCGAACAAAAAGTATCACGCGTTGGGCGGTTTTGGCCTCAATGTGGTGGAATATGTGAGCGACTGATCGTTTCGGCTTAATCGTACCTGAGGGCAAAGGTCACCATCATTTGCTCCTTTGGTTTTCGCTCTGTTGTTAACTCGGTGAGTAATGCTAAATTTCCATTAGATATTGCTCACACAATTGTGCTAGAATCCGGCGGTTCTCACTTGATGAATATAGTTAAAGGAAGGCTTATGAAAGTGATCGAGGGTGGCTTCCCAGCGCCAAACGCAAAAATTGCTATCGTTATTTCTCGTTTCAACAGTTTTATTAACGAAAGTCTATTGTCTGGTGCAATCGATACTTTAAAACGCCATGGTCAAGTTAGCGAAGACAACATTACCGTAGTTCGCTGCCCTGGTGCAGTTGAGTTACCTCTTGTTGCTCAACGTGTCGCGAAAACCGCTAAATACGATGCGATTGTTTCGCTTGGTACAGTAATTCGTGGCGGAACACCACACTTTGACTATGTTTGTAGTGAATGTAATAAAGGTCTTGCACAAGTGTCTCTGGAATACAGCCTTCCAGTTGCGTTCGGTGTACTGACTGTTGATACTATTGATCAAGCTATTGAGCGCGCGGGAACCAAGGCTGGTAATAAAGGTGCAGAGGCTGCACTAAGCGCACTTGAGATGATTAATGTTCTTTCAGAAATCGATTCCTAATGGGGGCCAGTGTGAAACCAGCCGCACGTCGTAATGCACGTCGATTCGCTTTGCAAGCGATCTACTCTTGGCAAATTACTAAAGAAAATGTTGCTACGATTGAAGAGCAATTTTTGTCAGGTGGTAAGTATGATGAAGAAGAACATCATGCTCAAGAACCTGCACTTTCTGCTCCAGACACAGATGTTGCATACTTCCGTGACCTACTAACAGGTGTTGTGCTAAGTCACACAGAGCTAGATTGTAAAATTCGTCCATATACTGCGCGTCCAATGCAAGATTTGGATATGATGGAGCTTGCTCTGTTGCGTCTTGCTATGTATGAAATGACACGTCGCGAAGATGTCCCTTATAAAGTGGTCATCAACGAAGCGATTGAACTTGCTAAAGTCTTCGCTGCAGAAGAGAGCCACAAGTTTATCAATGGTGTGCTAGATAAAGCTGCACCGCACGTACGTAAAAAATAATCGTCCAAGATTATAAAAGGTCAGCAATCGCTGACCTTTTTTATGTCTAGTGTCTTTTAATACCAACCTCGACAGACAAGTTGGTACAAGTTGTAAATGGTCACGCTATGCCTGGTGAATTTAATCTGATAGAAAAATACTTTGTGGGTCGGCAAAAACAGCGCAAAGATGTCTTGCTTGCCGCCGGTGATGATTGCGCTTTAGTTAAGGTGCCTAACAACCTCTCTGTCGCCATTAGTACCGATACTTTGGTCGCCGGTACCCATTTTCTGAGTGACGCGAATCCGGCTTGGGTTGCGCACAAAGCCCTATGCTCCAACATCAGTGATCTTGCTGCGATGGGCGCAACGCCAGCTTGGGTATCGCTTGCCTTAACAATGCCGACACCCGATGAAACTTGGCTAGCACCATTTTGCGAGGCGTTCTTTGAATTGGCGGACTATTACGGTATTCAGTTGATTGGTGGAGACACCACCAAAGGGCCGCTGAGCGTCACGCTAACCGTACAAGGTTTGGTTGATGCGGACAAAGCGCTGCGTCGAGATGGTGCTCGCGTTGGCGATTGGGTCTATGTCACGGGCAATCTCGGTGACAGTAAAGCGGGGTTAGATGTCATCTTAGACCCCCAACGCCGCAGTACACCGTTTGCCGCAGAGCTTGAACAACGTCATTATTTATCCACCCCAAGAGTATTGGCAGGACAAGCATTGCTTAATCTGGCTAGTTCAGCGATTGATATCTCGGACGGTTTGATTTCCGACATTAAGCATATCGCCAAGCGCTCAGGGGTTGGAGTAAGTCTTGACGTTAGCACGCTTCCTGTTTCTAATGAGTTGGTTCAGTTTTTAGGTTGTATGACCAAAGCGCAACAATACGCATTAACCAGCGGGGAAGAGTATGAGCTTTGCTTTACACTCCCAGAGCAGAACAAAGGTTCCATCGAAAGTGCGTTGGCGCATTGTGGCGTTAAGGCGACCTGTATTGGGCAAATTCGCCCATACGGTACTTTTGAACTGCATAATAAAGGTCAAGCGATAGATTGGTCTTTAAGCGGTTATGATCACTTTACTCAGCAGTAGTTCATTATGACAAATCCATTATCACTCATCTCATTAAAAAATCCCTGGCATATACTCGCGACTGGCTTTGGTAGTGGATTGTCACCGATTATTCCTGGCACTATGGGCACGTTAGCCGCAATCCCTTTCTATTTACTGTTAGTTCAACTGCCGCTCTCTTGGTATCTGGTGGCTGTGGTGGTTGCATCACTGTTCGGCATTAAAATATGTCAGGTTACCTCGGATGATATGGGCGTACACGATCACGGTAGCATCGTGTGGGACGAATTTGCTGGTTTTTGGATTGCGATGCTAGTGGTGCCATTATTCAATTTGAATCCGATGGATTGGAAGTGGTTAGTGACGGGATTTGTCTTGTTCCGTTTTTTCGATATGGTGAAACCGTGGCCGATTGGTTGGCTAGATAAGCGCGTCCACGGTGGCTTAGGTATTATGATCGATGATATTGTTGCTGGTGTGATGGCGGGCATAGTGCTTTATTTCGTCGGACAATACGCAGGTTGGCTTTAACCTTTAATGACCAACGCAATCGACACAAATCAAAAGGGTTGACACTGTTACGTCAACCCTTAATCATTATTTCACTTCTATTTAAGTTTCGCTAAATCTGATTCAATTTCAGCAATTTTGCTCAAGACCACTTTTTCTAAATGACGTAAATCAGAGAGGATTTTTTTCTTGACGTCTGTTTCTGTTGGTTTCTCTGGCTTAGTGAGCTTGTTCAGTTCGTCGATCACTAGGGTAAGATTACGGTTTATTTCCGTGACCTCTTTGTATTGATGACTGCCACTATCGACGAGAACATTCTTAATCTGGCGGGGATATTTAAATTTGACGCTTTTCGCAAACAACTCACCTTTTTGTTTGTGAAAATATATCTTTAACACATCCTTGTGCGCTTCTTGACGAAGGGAATAGCGCTCAATTTGTTTAGGATCGTGAATACCTAAACCTGTGAGGTGTGGATACATAGGCTACCTCTATTGTGTTGTAGTAATATTCTCAGGCTCAACCGGCCAGAGAATAACCAATCAATTATTAATGTAGCAGTCTATGATCGTGGTAGACAGTGCTTTTTCAAGCAAGTTAATAACTTGTGCTCTTGATCGCCTAAGGTGCTAGTTCCGCAACGTTTTTTATCAGTTTTTCGCACAGCTCAAGCTGTTCCTCTTCCGTTAGCTTGCCGCCATTTTGACTGGTGATAATGAACAAATCTTCGGCACGTTCACCAATGGTAGTAATCTTTGCTGCGTGCAAGTGGATATTGAGCTGAGCAAAGGTGGCGCCAACCGTTGCCAGTAAACCTGGCGTATCAAGGGCGACGAACTCAAGTAAGGTACGTTTCTTACTTTTAGTTGGTAGGAAGTCGACTTTGGTCTTTACCTTGAAATGTTGCAAATTTCGCGGAATACGGCGCGTTTTAATTTTGGTTGGTCGGCCATCTTCTAATACATGAGTGAGATGTTTGATCACGGCTTTGTGGCGACTTTCATCAATGACTTCGCCATGTTGATCGAGCACCATAAAGGTATCGAGTACATAACCGTCTTTGCTAGTCATGACCTGCGCATCGTGAACGTTTAAGTTTCGGCGATCGAGCTCGGCAACCACAGACGCAAACAGCGCGGGTTGATCTTTGCTGTAGACAAATACTTCTGTGCCGCCACGGGTCGCTTTCTTGGAAATGAGCACCAATGGCTGCGCGTGATCTTGATGGCGCAGTAGATTGCCACAGTGCCAGGCGATCTGTTTGTGGGTATGTCGCAAGAAGTAGTCGGCCTTAAAACGTTGCCACAACACCTCAATCTCGCGGGCATTGAAGCCTTCTTTACGCAGCTGAGCTGAAGCCAGTTGCTGGTTATGACGAATGCGATCACGCACATCGACCGGGTTCTCTAACCCTCGACGCAGTGCCCGCTGGGTTGAATAAAACAGCTCGGCGAGCAGGGTGCGTTTCCAACTGTTCCATAGCTCTGGGTTGGTGGCACAAATATCCGCCACGGTTAGGCAGACCAAGTATTCAAGATACTCTTCATCGCGAACTTGTTTGGCAAATTCGGTGATCACTTCAGGATCATAGATATCACGTCGCTGGGCGGTCACGGACATCAAAAGGTGGTGGCGCACTAGCCAAGAGACCAATTTCGCCTCAGGTTTTGATAATCCGTGCTCAAGACAAAAATCATACGCTTCGGTTTCACCAATGATCGAGTGATCGCCGCCGCGCCCTTTGCCGATATCGTGGAAGATTGCCGCGATGATCAATAGCTCTTTTTTCTGTAAGCGCGGGTAGATTTCGCAGCAAATTGGGTGTTTATCGTGATTGCTGGCGTAGCCGAACGTATTGATGTGCTTCAGTAAACGGACACTGTGTTCGTCAACGGTATAAACATGAAATAAGTCGAACTGCATTTGGCCAACAATTTGACTCCATTGAGGCAAGTAAGCAGCTAATACGCCAAGTTTGTGCATCAAACCAAACGCTTTATGCAGCGCATTTGGGTGACGACAAAGGTCGAGAAACTTCTCCCGCGCTGCTGGAATGGTGTGTAAGAATTTGTTTAAACGTCGTCGAGCGGTGCGCAGTTGGCGCATGGTCGGTGGCGCAACCCCTTCAATAGTTGAGTCATTGGCAATGTGCAAAAACATATCCAAGATGGTTTCTGGACGAGCTTGAAACAGGGCTGGCTTACGCGCTTCAATCAGATGACCGCGACGAAGGAAATCATCACTGAGAATTTCAGGCTTCGCTTCCACACCGTTATCTAATATTGCTTGGTCAAACAACTTGAGCAGCATTTTATTGAGCTCAGCCACGCGGCGCAGCGTGCGGTAGAACTCCTTCATCATCATCTCAACGGCGCGGTTGCCTTCGCCGACATAGCCTAGACTCTCTGCCACTTGCGCTTGATGGGCAAACGTCAGGCGGTTGTCGTAGCGTTTAAGTTCGATATGCAGTGCGAAACGCACCCGCCATAAGAAGTCTTGGCATTCGACCAATTCACGGTATTCGGCATCGGTTAAAAAACCGTAATGGCTCATTTCGAATAGAGAGGTCGCACCAAAGTGGCGTCGAGCCACCCAACTTAAGGTATGGATGTCACGCAGACCTCCGGGCGTCGATTTGATGTCGGGCTCAAGGTTATAAGTGGTGTCGTGATAGCGCGCATGACGGTTGCGTTGCTCTTGGACTTTGGCTTTGTAGAACACTTCACTTGGCCAAAAGGATTCGGAATGAATCACCATTTGGAGCTGATGAAAGGTATCTTCACAACCGCAGAGTAAGCGCGATTCTTGCAAGTTGGTTGCGACGGTTAAATCGTCTCTGCCAATCGCGGCACACTCTTCAACGCTGCGTACAGCATGACCGACTTCAAGTCGCAGATCCCACAATAGGGTGATAAATTCACTGACTTTACTGGATAATGACTCTGGCAGACCTTGGCGTGAGACAATTAAAATGTCGATATCCGACAGAGGGTGTAATTCTCCTCGGCCATAACCGCCCACGGCGACCAAACTAAGGTTAGGCAGTGAGGAAAAACCAAAATGTTGCCATAGCCGATTGAGGAGTAAGTCGATATATTCAGCGCGTCCGAGCACCAAATCGGTGACGGGATGGTGAGCGAGAAACTCTTGCTTTTGAACGTCAGCAAACTTTTCCAATTGTTGTTTCAGTTGACTAATAACGATTTGTTGATCTGAGAGTGTCAGTGGTGATTGTAAAGGCATACAGCGAATCCATGCAAAATAGTCCTGTTACGAACTAATCTATCAAAGTGCGTTACCAAGCTAAATAGCTCAACCCATTTTGTGGTTGTTTTACTGTCGTGCACTTGGTCGACCGATAAAAAATATCCCCGCCAGAGCGAGGATATGGAATGATATAAATGATTAGGTGTTATTCATTAGGCGTGGAATGGTGTCATCGCTGCGTAGCGTCAGCACCTCACAGCCATCACGAGTTACGACGATAGTGTGCTCGTATTGCGCAGATTTTTTACCGTCACCGGTGTAGACCGTCCAGTCATCTTCTGCATCAACCGTAACCCCAAACTTACCAGCATTGATCATTGGCTCAATGGTGAAACACATGCCTTCTTTTAATACACGGCGATCGCTGTTTTTGTAGTGAACGATTTGCGGTTCTTCATGGAATTCATTGCCAATACCATGACCACAGAAATCTTTGACAATCGAGAACTTGTTACGTGGGTTCTTTTTGTTGTTCTCTTTGATGTATTTTTCAATCGCACTACCAATGTCGCCAACAGTTGCCCCAGGTTTGACTTTACGCATTCCCACGTAAAGGGCTTCTTGAGTCACCATGCACAGACGTTTATCTGCAGCTGAAACATCACCGACCAAGAACATTTTAGACGTGTCGCCGTGGTAGCCTTCTGGACGTACGCTTAGGTCGACCCCTTCTTCATTGGGGACAATTACGGTAATGTCGACATTGATGATGTCGCCACTTTTCAATACGGCAGGTTTGAGTTGACCATTACTTCCCACTTCGTCTTGCTGGGCTGGAATGCCGTGACAGACAATATGGTTAATCGACGTACAGATAGATTTAGGAAATCCATGATAATCAAGCGGAGCCGAATAGGCGCCTTTTTCGATCCCGTAATCGTGACAGATTTGGTTTAACTCATCTGTCGTCACACCCTCTTTGATGTGTGGTTCGATCATTTCTAGGATTTCAGCGGCCAACGCGCCCGCGGTTCGCATACGTTCGATTTCTTCAGCTGTTTTAATCTTGATTGACATTGGCTTTCTCTACTTAGCTCTTTATACCTCTTGGTACGAATGGCCGCATTCTAACAGGAAGAGGACATAATGAGAATTATTCTTCATCGACACCTTGTACGCAAAAGGGGTAAAAGCGTTCAGTTGCGGTTTTTTTTCTAGCCATAGTGGGTCAAAATATGGTATAAAGCGCGCCGGAAATGTGGTCTGTTGTCTCTAGTGAAATTCTATTTTATTGGCGAAGCCGATTACTTCCAACTAACTTATATCTTTAAATCACACACATTCCGTCACATATTCCGGGGTGCTGGGCAGAAGCCTAGTCGGAGTTATGGGGGATGTGGAGGCCTAACCCCAATAGAGGATTTTAAAATGGCAACTGTATCAATGCGCGATATGCTTAAAGCTGGTGTTCACTTCGGTCACCAGACTCGTTACTGGAACCCAAAAATGAAGCCATTCATCTTTGGCGCTCGTAACAAAGTTCATATCATCAACCTAGAAAAAACTGTACCAATGTTCAACGACTCTCTAGCTGAACTAGCTAAAGTAGGCGAGAAGAAAGGTAAGGTTCTATTCGTAGGTACTAAACGCGCTGCATCTGAAGCTGTTAAAGAAGCTGCTATCGCAAGCAACCAGTACTATGTTAACAACCGCTGGTTAGGCGGCATGCTAACAAACTACAAAACAGTTCGTCAGTCAATCAAGCGTCTAAAAGAACTTGAAGCTCAATCTCAAGACGGTACTTTTGATAAACTAACTAAGAAAGAAGCTCTAATGCGTACTCGCGAAATGGAGAAGCTAGAGAAATCTCTTGGTGGTATCAAAGATATGAGCGGCCTACCAGACGCTCTATTCGTAATCGATGCTGATCACGAACACATTGCGATTAAAGAAGCGAACAACCTAGGTATCCCAGTATACGCTGTGGTAGATACTAACTCTAACCCAGACGGCGTTGACTACATCATCCCAGGTAACGACGACGCGATCCGTGCGGTACAGCTATACCTTAACGCTGCTGCTCAAGCGGTAACTGAAGGTCGTAATAAAGATGTTGCTGTAGCGGCTGAAAAAGACGGTTTCGTAGAAGCTGAATAATAGCTGGCTCCAAGTCACACTTAGTTTATGTGCCATCTAATTGTCGCATTAACTAAGTTATAGTTATCAACAGGGGCCGACATTATTGGCCCCTGTTTTTTACCAAATTCTGAATCAACTGAGGAATAGAGAATGGCTGTTACTGCTGCTCTAGTTAAAGAACTGCGCGACCGCACTGGCGCAGGCATGATGGAATGTAAGAAAGCGCTAGTTGAAACTAACGGCGACGTTGAACTAGCAATCGAAAACATGCGTAAATCAGGCGCTGCTAAAGCTGCTAAGAAAGCAGGTAACGTTGCTGCTGAAGGCGCAATCATCATCAAAGAAGAGAACGGCGTTGCTGTACTTCTTGAAGTGAACTGTCAAACAGACTTCGTTGCTAAAGACGCAAACTTCACTGCATTTGCAGACAAAGTTGCTGCTGAAGCACTAGCAACGAAAGCGACTTCTGAAGAGCTACAAGCTAAATTCGAAGACGAGCGTGTTGCTCTTGTGACTAAGATTGGTGAAAACATCAACATCCGTCGCGTACAGTACGTTGAAGGCGCAGCGATTGCTTCTTACCGTCACGGTGAGAAAATCGGTGTTGTTGTTGCTGGTGAAGGTGATGCTGAAACGCTTAAGCACGTTGCTATGCACGTTGCTGCTTCTCGTCCAGATTACGTAAACCCAGAAGATGTACCAGCTGACGTTGTCGAAAAAGAGAAAGCGGTTCAAGTTGAAATCGCAATGAACGAAGGCAAGCCTGCAGAAATCGCTGAGAAGATGGTTGTTGGCCGCATGAAGAAGTTCACTGGCGAAGTTTCTCTAACAGGTCAAGCGTTCGTTATGGAACCTAAGAAGACGGTTGGTGAAATTCTAAAAGAACGCGGTGCTTCAGTTGCTACATTCGTTCGCCTAGAAGTAGGTGAAGGCATTGAAAAAGCGGAAGGCATGAGTTTCGCTGAAGAAGTAGCAGCAGCTCAAAAAGGTTAATCCTGAGCAAGCGCACAAAGTTTAGACCGTAGCCAAGGCTGCGGTCTTTTTATGACTAACGATGAAGTGTCTAGCGGTGATGGATGCAGACTATAAGAGTCTTTATCCATGACTGTTAATCAACAACTCTCTTTTGGAAGGTAAACTCCATGACTACGAACCCTAAACCAGCATATCAACGTATTCTGTTAAAACTGAGTGGTGAAGCTCTCCAAGGTGAGGAAGGTTTTGGTATCGATCCAGCGGTCCTTGACCGAATGGGCCAAGAAATAAAAGAACTGGTTGAACTGGGTGTTCAGGTCGGTGTGGTTATCGGCGGCGGTAACTTGTTCCGTGGCGCCGGTTTGGCAGAAGCGGGTATGAACCGCGTTGTTGGTGATCACATGGGGATGCTGGCGACAGTAATGAATGGCCTAGCGATGCGCGACACATTGCACCGTGCTTATGTCAATGCGCGAGTAATGTCTGCCATCCCATTAAAAGGTGTGTGTGATGATTATAATTGGGCCGATGCGATTCGTGAACTTCGTCAAGGCCGCGTGGTGATCTTCTCTGCAGGTACTGGTAACCCATTTTTCACGACCGATTCTGCTGCTTGTTTGCGCGGTATCGAAATTGAAGCTGACGTCGTTCTAAAAGCGACAAAAGTAGATGGCGTATTTAGCGCAGACCCTGTAGCAAACCCAGACGCAGAACTGTATGATAAGCTTTCATACGATACAGTGCTTGAAAAAGAACTGAAAGTAATGGATTTGGCTGCATTTACATTGGCTCGTGACCACAAAATGCCAATTCGTGTATTCAATATGAATAAACCAGGCGCACTACGTCGCGTGGTAATGGGTGAAGCAGAAGGCACGCTAATCAGCGACGCAGAGTAATTCCAATCGCCGCAGCATGGGGTGGACTTTTGCTGCGGTATTGCCTTTTGAAGACTCCAAGTTAGGCTTTCTTCAAGAAAGATTTACACATTAAGGTGATATTGTGATTAACGAAATCAAAAAAGACGCTCAAGAGCGCATGGATAAAAGCGTTGAAGCGCTAAAAAACAACCTTTCTAAAATTCGTACTGGCCGTGCGCATCCAAGCCTACTTGCTGGTATCAACGTAGAGTACTACGGTGCAGCGACACCGCTAAACCAAATTGCGAACGTTGTTGCTGAAGATGCACGCACTCTTGCTATCACCGTATTCGATAAAGAGCTGACGCAAAAAGTTGAAAAAGCGATCATGATGTCAGATCTTGGTCTAAACCCAATGTCAGCAGGCACGGTTATTCGCGTACCACTACCACCACTAACGGAAGAGCGTCGTAAAGATCTAGTGAAAATTGTCCGTGGTGAAGCAGAGGGCGGTCGTGTTGCGATTCGTAACATTCGCCGTGATGCGAACGGTGAGCTTAAAGCACTACTAAAAGACAAAGAAATCTCTGAAGATGAGGATCGCAAAGGTCAAGAAGAGATTCAAAAACTAACGGACGCTGCGGTTAAACAAGTCGATGACGTTCTCGCTGCGAAAGAAAAAGAGTTGATGGAAGTCTGATTTATCCACAAACTTTTCGCTTTTAAAGCGCTGTGCTCGCAGTACAGCGCTTTTTTATGCTACTCTCTGTCCCCTGCTGATTACCAATCAACGTCTTATGCAAAATTCACAACTCTCCCCTGAATTACTTCCACAACATATTGCAATCATCATGGATGGCAACGGCCGTTGGGCAAAAGCACAAGGTAAACCCCGTGTTTTTGGTCATAAAAATGGTGTTGCTGCGGTGCGCAAAACAATTTCAACTTCAGCGAAACTGGGGGTTAAAGCGGTCACTCTGTTTGCTTTTAGCAGCGAGAACTGGCGCCGACCGGAAGAAGAAGTTGGGGTGTTGATGGAGCTGTTTATCAGCGTACTATCAACCGAAGTTAAGAAACTGCATAAGAATAACCTACGTCTGCGAGTGATTGGTGATACGTCACGATTTAGTCAACGTCTACAAAAGAAAATTGCTCAAGCTGAGGCATTGACTCAAACCAACAGTGGTATGGTCATTAATATTGCGGCGAATTACGGTGGTAAGTGGGATATCATGCAAGCAACAAAAGCTATTTCAGCTAAGGTTGTCGCAGGTGAATTGCAGACTGATGAGATCACTGAAGATCTGATTAGCCAACACCTGACAATGGCAGATTTACCTGAAGTTGATTTAATGATTCGAACCAGCGGTGAATGTCGCATTAGCAATTTTATGCTTTGGCAAATGGCGTACGCAGAAATGTACTTTACGCCTATCTATTGGCCTGAGTTCGATGAAAACAGCTTAATCGAAGCAGTGACTTGGTTTGTTAATCGAGAGCGACGTTTTGGTTGCACCGGTGAACAAGTTAAGGCACTGATGGAAAGCGAATAAAGGATCAAAGTTTGAAACAACGAATTATAACGGCGCTTATCCTTGCTCCTCTGGTGATTTTAGGAATTTTCAAGCTCTCTTTACCCCTCTTTATCCTTGCCGTTGCGGCGGTAACGTTAATTGGCTTTTGGGAGTGGACTCAGTTTGTCAATGCATCTTCACGTACGATAGCGCTTATACCGGCGGTGGTCATAGGAGCCGCGAGCCTGTGGTTTGTCCCTTTTGATGCCATCAGTTTAAACCTTCTTAGTGGCAGTCATTATGCCATTTTAACGCTTGGCTGCGTCTGGTGGTTAGTCGCCAGTGGGCTTGCTATCACTTATCCTAAATCCTCATCGCTTTGGCAACACTCGAATTTACTGCGCCACATTTTTGGTCTTCTGACCCTATTGCCTTTTTTCTGGAGTGTTCTTTTGTTGCGCGCTGAAGGTATTGATCTTGAACCTTATCACGGCGCTAAGCTAGTGCTGTATGTGTGCCTGATTGTCTGGGCAGCAGATAGTGGTGCTTATTTTGCTGGAAAGAGCTTGGGCAAACACAAAATGGCGCCTCACGTCAGCCCAAATAAGACCATTGAAGGGCTCATCGGTGGAATTATCACTGCGATTATTGTCGGCTGGGCGATGGCTGAGTGGTTTGAAATTCAATTTTCAAGCGTATGGGCTATGGTGCTTATCACCTTAGTCACCGTGGTGATCTCAGTGTTGGGTGATTTGGTTGAAAGCATGTTTAAACGCGCATCAGGCATCAAAGATAGTAGCAATATTATCCCAGGGCATGGTGGTGTGTTGGATCGCATTGACAGTTTAACCGCTGCCTTCCCGGTTTTTGCGTTCTTGTACTTTATCTCTTAAGGTGAGTTTAGGTTTGTCCTGCTCATACATTGGTTCTTGCTATGCGTAAGTTAACGATTCTTGGTGCAACTGGCTCTATCGGAGCTAGTACGCTTAAAGTCATCGAACAGAATCCTACTAAATTCTCTATTTTTGCGCTCGTTGCAGGGCAAAATGTCGACAAAATGCGTGAACTTTGCCAAAAGTGGCTGCCTGAATATGCGGTAATGGCGAGTGATATTGCAGCCCAGCGCCTTAAAGCACAGTTGACAGAGCTTAACATCAACACCCAAGTAATGTCGGGGGTTGAAGCGATGTGTCAGGTGTCATCAATGGATGAGGTAGACACTGTGATGGCGGCGATTGTCGGCGCGGCAGGGCTGTTACCGACTATGGCGGCGGTAAAGTCTGGTAAGCGGGTGCTATTAGCGAATAAAGAAGCATTAGTCATGTCTGGTCAGCTGTTTATCGATGCAGTGGAACACTATGGTGCTGAACTATTGCCAGTTGACAGTGAACACAACGCTATTTTTCAGTGTCTACCGAATGAGATTCAAACCAATTTGGGTCGCTGCTCTTTAACTGAGCACGGTATCTCGCATATCCTCCTCACCGGCTCTGGTGGCCCATTTCGTTACAGCGATATTGAGTCGCTCAGCCGTGTGACTCCAGAGCAAGCGATTGCACATCCCAATTGGTCGATGGGGCCTAAAATATCGGTTGATTCCGCGACCATGATGAACAAAGGTCTTGAGTATATTGAGGCTAAGTGGCTTTTTAATACCGAACGAGAGCAGCTTAAGGTCTTGATTCATCCCCAATCTGTTATTCATTCAATGGTTCAGTATCGCGATGGCTCCGTACTGGCGCAAATGGGGGAACCTGATATGGCGACGCCGATCGCGTTAACACTTTCCTATCCGCAGCGAGTGGACGCAGGCGTTGCACCTCTCGACTTTACCAAAGTCGGTGAACTGAGCTTTTTAGAGCCTGATTTTCAGCGTTATCCTTGTCTGAAGTTGGCAATGGATGCCTGTTACGAAGGTCAGCATGCCACGACGGCACTCAATGCAGCTAACGAGATAGCGGTCGAGGCGTTCTTAAATCGAAGACTGCGTTTTACCGATATCGCATTGGTTAATCAACAAGTGGCGGATAAAGTCTGCGCGACTTACACCCCATCATCATGTCGTGACTTGGAAAGCATACTCGAGCTCGATAGAATGGCGAGAGGACTTGCCAGCAACTTCGTAAGTGAGCGTCAGTTATGAGCGGTATTATTTGGAACTTTGCTTCATTCGTTGTCGCCTTGGGTATTTTGGTCGCGGTGCATGAATTTGGTCATTTTTGGGTCGCCCGTCGTTGTGGTGTCAAAGTTGAAAAATTTTCAATTGGCTTTGGTAAGTCGATTTGGAGCCGAGTCGCAAAAGACGGCACCGAATACAGCTTGTCTGTCATCCCTTTAGGTGGCTATGTCAAAATGCTCGATAGTCGAGTTGATGACGTGGCGGAGCAAGATAAACACACCACCTTCGATGCTAAACCGTTATGGAAGCGTACGTCGATCGTCGCAGCTGGGCCTCTGTTCAACTTCCTATTTGCAATTTTTGCTTATTGGTTAGTTTTTTTGATAGGCGTGCCTGCGGTAAAACCGGTGGTAGGACAGATCACACCGGCTTCGATAGCGGCTGAATCTGGCCTGCAATCTGGAATGGAACTAAAAGCGGTTTCCGGCGTCCAAACTGCGGATTGGGAATCGGTGAATATGGGGCTTATCTCCCACATCGGCGATAGGGAACTGACATTAACAGTGGTTCCGGTTGATGGCATCGGCATTGAAGAAACCATGCGTTTGGACTTAACCAACTGGAACTTTGATCCCGAAAAAGAGTCTGCAATGTCAGCGCTCGGCTTCATGCCTTATACGCCAGAGATCACGGCAAGGCTTACCAACGTGTCACAAGATAGTGCTGGCGCTAAAGCCGGCCTGCAGGTTGGTGACTTACTGGTTAAGCTAGATGGGGTAGACGTAACGTCTTGGCAGCAGGTGGTTGAAAAAATTCAACAAAGCCCGAATACGCCGGTTAACATAACGGTTGAACGAGCAAGCCAAACGTTGTTATTAACGTTGATTCCGGATAGTCGAGATTTATCGGATGGTCGTGTTATCGGTTTTGCAGGAATCGCTCCTGCTGTCGCAGAATGGCCAGAAAACTATCGCTTTGAATTACAATATGGTGTAGTTGAATCAGTCGGAAAAGCGGTAGAGAAAACGGGTAAGGTGATCAATCTTACCGTCAGTATGTTGAAGAAACTCATTGTTGGGGATGTAGGGCTGAATAACCTGAGTGGTCCTATTTCCATCGCGAAAGGAGCGGGTACAACTGCCGATTATGGCTTAGTTTACTTCTTAGGCTTCTTAGCTCTGATTAGTGTTAACTTAGGGATTATTAACCTTGTACCGTTGCCAATGTTGGACGGTGGGCATCTATTGTTTTTTGCCATTGAGGCTGTAATAAAGCGTCCTGTACCTGAAAAGGTTCAGGAAATGGGCTACCGCGTGGGCGGGGCAATTATCTTCTCACTCATGATTGTGGCAATTTTCAATGATTTTGCTCGCTTGTAACAGAGCAATAGGTTGAAGTAAGGAATAACTAAAACAAATATGGCGATGAAAAATATTCTGTTTGCATCCTTGTTAGCAACAAGTGTCAGCGCAAACGGTGCCGAGAACTTTGTAGTTCAAGATATCCAAATTGAAGGTTTACAGCGTGTTGCATTGGGTGCGGCGTTGCTGAAAATGCCAGTACGAATTGGTGACTCTGTCGATGGCCAAGATGTTTCAGAGATGATCCGTGCGCTTTACGCAACGGGCAACTTTGAAGATATTAAGGTCCTACGTGACAACGACGTGCTTGTCGTTCAGGTCAAAGAGCGTCCAACTATCGCCAGTATCTCTTTCTCTGGTAACAAAGCTATTAAAGAAGAGCAACTGCAGCAGAACCTAGATGCATCCGGTGTTCGCGTCGGTGAAGCGTTAGATCGTACGACCTTGTCCACCATTGAAAAAGGTCTGGAAGATTTTTACTATAGCGTTGGTAAATACAACGCTGGGGTGAAAGCGGTGGTGACGCCATTGCCGCGTAACCGTTCTGATCTGAAATTCGTGTTCACTGAAGGTGTATCGGCCAAGATTAAACAGATTAACTTTATAGGTAATCAACAGTTTTCCGACAAAGAACTACTCGGCCGTTTTAACTTGAACGTTGATGTCGCGTGGTGGAACTTCTTAGCTGATGATAAATATCAAAAACAAGTATTGGCGGGTGATATTGAAGCGCTCAAGTCTTACTACTTGGATCGCGGCTATCTCAAATTCCGTATCGACTCTACTCACGTTGCGATCTCTCCGGATAAAAAAGGAGTGTACATCACTCTGGGATTAGACGAAGGGATGCCATACACAGTGAAGGAGGTCAAATTCCGCGGTGAGCTGTTAGGTAAAGAAGACGAATTTGAAGCGCTTGTTCCGTTTGAGTACGGTGACACTTATAACGGATCGGCGGTAACCAGTTTAGAAGAGCGAGTTAAGCGCTTGTTGGGCGAAGCAGGCTATGCGTACCCTCAAGTACGTACGATCCCTGAATTTGATGATGAAAACCAATCTGTTTCTTTAATTGTCAATGTCGAAGCGGGTAATCGAATTTATGTGCGTGATATTCGTTTTATTGGAAATAATGCAACTAAAGATGAAGTTTTACGCCGTGAAATGCGTCAAATGGAAGCCAGTTGGCTGAATTCAAAATCGATTCAAACCGGTAAAGATCGTCTTAACCGTTTAGGTTTCTTTGAAACGGTGGATGTACAGACAGTACGTGTCCCCGGCAGTGAAGATCAAGTTGACTTAGTTTACAACGTTAAAGAAGCCAACTCTGGTAGTGTCAACTTCGGTGTTGGTTACGGGACTGAATCTGGTATTAGCTTCCAAGTTGGCTTGCAGCAAGATAACTTTGTGGGTAGTGGTAATCGCGTCGGTATCAATGCGATGATGAATGACTATCAGAAGAATATCAGCCTAGATTACCGTGACCCATACTGGAACCTAGATGGTGTCAGTATGGGAGGTAAAATTTTCTACAATGAGTTTGAAGCATCGGAAGCCGGTATTGTTGACTATACCAACGAAAGTTATGGTGCGAGTTTAACCTGGGGCTTCCCGTTTGATGAGCTTAACCGTTTTGAATTCGGCGTGGGTTATACTCACAACAAAATTGGTAATGTTCCGACTTACGATCAAGCGCAGCGCTTTGCGCAAAGCATCGGTCAAGAAGACGGGGATATTCTAACCAATGATTTTGATGTGAATGTTTCATGGATTCGCAGCAATCTTAACCGAGGCTATTTCCCAACTGCAGGTAACTATCAGCGCGCCTTTGCTAAAGCAACGATGCCAAGTTCTGATGCCCAGTACTTCAAATTGCAGTACGATGTCCGTCAGTACATCCCGCTAACGAAGAAACACGAGTTTACCCTATTGATGCGTGGTCGTTTGGGATACGGTAATGGCTATGGTCAAACGGATGGTAACGATAACTTGTTCCCATTCTACGAAAACTATTATGCAGGTGGCTTTACTACGTTGCGTGGTTTTGGTTCAAATACAGCGGGCCCGAAAGCGGTGTACAGCACGAATGGTAATCCTGATACTTGCAATAGCGCCAGTTGTGTCTCTGCCACCGATGACTCTGTAGGTGGTAACGCTGTCGCGCTAGCAAGTCTTGAGGTTATCGTGCCAACGCCGTTTGCATCGGAGGAAGCTCGAAGCCAGATCCGTACCAGTGTCTTTGTTGATGCAGCTAGCGTGTGGGATACAGAATTTGCCTTTGACCCTGGACATCAGAACGATCCGTATTACTACGATTATTCGGATCCAATGAACTTTCGTGCATCTTACGGTGCTGCACTGCAATGGATGTCACCAATGGGACCATTGGTATTCTCAGTAGCGAAACCAATCGAAATTTACGAAGGTGATGATGAAGAATTTTTCACTTTCACCATCGGAAGAACCTTCTAATTTAGAGGAAGTAACAGTGAATAAAACAATCAAAGCGGCTGGTTTAGGCCTAGTAGTCATGACGTCTTCACTTTTTGCAAATGCAGCAGAAGCGGCGCAAAAAATAGGCTATGTGAATACTGCACAAGTGTTTCAAGCGCTTCCTCAGCGTGAAGTGGTTGTGCAGCAAATGCAAGAGCAATTCAAAGACAAAGCGGATGAGCTAAAAGCGATTCAAGCTGAAGCTAAGACTAAAATTGAGAAACTTCAACGTGACGGCGAGCTGCTAGGTCAAGACGAGGTTGAAAAATTACGAATCGAAATTGGTCAACTTGATAGCAAGTACAAGATCAAAGCTCAAGCGTTAGAAAAAGCCTCGGCCCGTCGTGAAGCGGAAGAGAAGCAAAAACTATTTAAAGTGATTCAAGATACAGTGCAAAAAGTGGCTGAAAAAGAAGGCTATGACATCATTGTTGATATTCAAACAATGCAGTACGGTAAACCTGAATTCAATATCTCTGAACAAGTTATTAAACAACTAAAATAGTACATTATGGTTACTCTCTCTTTAGCCGATTTGGCAACAATTACCGGGGGAACGCTTTATGGTGACGGCAATACAACGGTCACCATGGTAGCGCCAATGGATAAAGCACAACAAGGGCATGTTACCTTCTTGTCTAATCCCAAATATGCGAAACATTTAGCTGAGTGCCAGGCGACACTTGTTATGGTTAAAGAAGCTCAACGTGATCATGCGAAGGGTAACGTCTTAGTGGTTGAAGACCCTTACGTCGCATTTGCTAGGGTCGCTCAAGCGCTTGACACCACACCGTTACCTGCCAGTGAAATAGCGCCTTCAGCCGTTGTTGCGGCGGATGTGAAATTGGGCAGTAATGTCTCGATTGGTGCAAACGCTGTTATAGAATCTGGGGTCGAACTGGGTGACAATGCCGTGATTGGTGCTGGCTGCTTTATTGGCAAAAATGCCAAAATTGGTGCCAATACAAAACTGTGGTCAAATGTCAGTATCTATCACGATGTCGAGCTTGGCTGCGATTGCTTACTGCAAGCAAACTCAGTCATTGGCTCCGACGGCTTTGGTTATGCCAATGAAAAAGGGGAGTGGATTAAAATTCCACAGCTCGGTTCGGTTCGAATTGGTGATCGGGTTGAAATCGGTTCTTGTACCACTGTTGACCGCGGCGCCTTAGACGATACGATTATTGAAGATAATGTTATTCTCGATAATCAATTGCAAATCGCGCACAACGTACACATCGGATATGGTACCGCCATCGCTGGTGGTACGATTATTGCTGGCAGTACTAAAATTGGTAAGTACTGTATCATTGGCGGTGGCACGGTCATCAATGGCCACATCGAGATTACTGATGGCGTGACGATCACCGGAATGGGTATGGTCATGCGTGGTATTGAAGAGAAAGGCATGTACTCTTCGGGCATCCCACTTCAGCCAAATAAAGAGTGGCGTAAAACTGCCGCTCGTGTGCATCGAATTGATGAGATGAATAAGCGTTTGAAAGCAGTTGAAAAACAGCTTGAGAATTCATCCGACGCTTAATGCCTTATCGTCGACTCAAAAGGCTCGCGTATCGCGAGTCTTTTTCATCTATAATGCCTGACAGATAAAAATTGCATCAACATAGGAATATGACTTTGACTACTGAAAATAAAACGATGAACATCACTGAAATTCAGGAATTGTTGCCTCATCGCTACCCGTTTTTGCTTATTGATCGTGTTATCGACTTTCAAGAAGAGAAATACCTAACGGCGATTAAGAATGTTTCAGTGAATGAACCTCAGTTCACCGGTCATTTCCCTCAACTGCCTGTATTTCCTGGTGTGTTGATCCTTGAAGCCATGGCTCAAGCAACCGGCTTATTGGCATTTAGATCGTTTGGTGCGCCGTCTGGCAACGAACTTTACTACTTTGCGAGTGTCGATAAAGCCAAGTTTCGTAAGCCTGTCGTTCCTGGTGACCAATTGATTATCGAAGTCGAATTTATTAAAGAGCGTCGTGGTATTGCTGCGTTTAATGGCGTAGCAAAAGTCGATGGCGATGTTGTGTGTTCAGCCGAGCTTAAGTGTGCTCGTCGAGAGTTTTAATATGATTGATGAAACGGCTCAAATTCATCCTTCAGCGGTGATTGAAGGTAACGTAACCCTTGCGGCTAATGTGACGGTTGGACCTTTTACTTATATCTCAGGAAACATTGAGATTGGTGAAGGGACAGAAATTATGTCGCATGTTGTGATAAAAGGTCACACCACGATTGGTAAAGACAACCGTATTTTCCCGCATGCTGTGATTGGTGAAGAGAACCAAGACAAGAAATATGGCGGGGAAGAGACAACGGTAGTGATTGGCGATCGCAACGTGATTCGTGAAGCGGTTCAGATTCACCGCGGTACGACTCAAGATAAAGCAACCACAGTCATCGGTAATGACAATCTACTGTGTGTTAATGCGCATATTGCTCATGACGTGATCGTTGGTAACCACACTCACGTTGGTAACAACGCTATTCTAGGCGGTCATGTGACGGTAGAAGATCATGCCGGGGTTATGGCGCTCTCTGCTATTCATCCGTTTTGTAAAGTGGGTGCCTACAGCTACATTGGTGGCTGTTCTGCCGTGGTGAAAGACGTGCCTCCTTATGTGTTAGCCCAGGGTAACCATGCTACACCATTTGGTCTCAACCTAGTTGGCTTGCAACGCAATGGCTTCGAGAAAGCTGAGCTTCGAGCGCTACGCAATGCGTACAAGGAGTTCTACCGTGCAGGTAAGACTCAAGCTGAAGCCAAGCAAGTGCTGGTAGAAATGGCGCAAGAGTGGCCGTCAATTAAGCACTTTATTGATTTTGTGGAAACTTCTGAGCGTGGCGTTATTCGCTAACGCTGATAGCAAAGCAATAACAGAAGATCGCGCCTGACAAGGTTGCGGTCTTTTTTGCGTTTTATAGCAATCCATGAATAGGTGATTGGACAATGGATAAACCATTACGAATTGGTATCGTTGCGGGTGAATTATCGGGCGATACCTTAGGCGAAGGATTTATTAAAGCGCTGAAGGCGCAATATCCTAATGCTGAGTTTGTCGGCATTGGCGGACCTAAAATGATCGCTCAAGGCTGCGAGTCTCTTTTTGATATGGAAGAGCTGGCCGTAATGGGGCTGGTTGAAGTGCTAGGCCGTTTACCGCGATTGCTTAAAGTTAAAGCGCAGTTGGTCAAGTATTTTACTGATAATCCGCCTGATGTATTTGTCGGTATTGATGCCCCCGATTTTAACTTACGACTTGAGCTGAGTCTGAAGCAAGCGGGCATTAAAACCGTCCACTACGTGAGTCCTTCGGTTTGGGCTTGGCGACCTAAACGTATCTTTAAAATCGATGCAGCGACCGATCTCGTGTTGGCCTTTTTGCCATTCGAAAAAGCATTTTACGATAAGTATAATGTCGCTTGTGAATTTATTGGTCACAGTTTAGCGGATGCTATTCCTCTCCATCCAGATCAGCAACAAGCGAGAGAGCTGCTCGAACTCGATCCAAACCGACAGTGGTTAGCTGTACTGCCGGGCAGTCGTGGCGGTGAAATGGGGTTAATCGCTGAACCTTTTATTCAAACTTGTCGTCAAATTAAGATTAAGTATCCTGAGATTGGTTTTGTTGTTGCGGCCGTCAATGATAAACGCCGTCAACAGTTTGAACAAATTTGGCAAGCGGTGGCCCCAGAACTCGATTTTGTTATTGTTCAAGATACTGCGCGTAACGTCATTACAGCCTCTGATGCGGTACTTCTTGCCTCTGGGACGGTCGCGTTGGAATGTATGTTACTTAAACGCCCAATGGTCGTCGGTTACAAAGTGAATCGACTCACTGGCTGGTTAGTGAAGAAGCTGGCGATTACCGAATATGTGTCATTGCCTAATATTCTCGCTGGTGAAGAGCTGGTGAAAGAATTGATTCTCGAACAGTGTGCCCCTGAATACTTAGTCCCAGCAGTAGAGACTATGTTAAGCAGCAATAATGATGCTTTAATTGAGCGTTTTACTCAAATGCATCAGATGATACGTAAAAATGCTGACGCCCAAGCTGCTGGAGCAGTACTTAAACTGATCGGTAAAGAGTGTAACAATGATTAAACAAACCAAAGAGCTGCCAGCTTTTGAGTACCCGCAAGGATACCTATATATCGCCGGAGTCGATGAAGTCGGCCGCGGTCCACTGGTTGGGGATGTGGTAACGGCGGCAGTTATTCTTGATCCGAATAACCCGATTGTCGGCTTGAATGATTCGAAAAAGCTATCGGAGAAAAAGCGTTTGGCGCTGTTTCCTGAAATTAAGCACAAGGCGCTGGCTTGGTCAGTTGGTCGCTGCTCGCCGGAAGAGATTGATCAGCTTAATATTCTTCAGGCGACTATGGTTGCGATGCAACGAGCGATTGCAGGGCTCAAGATTCAGCCTGATTTGGCGTTGATTGATGGTAATCGTTGTCCTCCATTGCCGATGGACTCGCTAGCGGTGGTGAAAGGCGATTTACGGGTTGCACAAATCAGCGCGGCCTCGATAATCGCGAAAGTGGTGCGCGATCAAGAGATGGAAGCGCTCGATGCCCTTTATCCGCAATTTGGTTTTGCCAAGCATAAAGGTTACCCGACGAAAGCGCACTTTGAAGCGATTGAGCAACATGGTGTGATTGCTCAGCACCGCAAGAGTTTTAAGCCAGTTAAGCGCGCTCTTGGTCTTGAATAAGCTCAGCGGAGAAATAGCCTACCGAATTAGGGTATATCTCCGATCTTATATCACGTAAAATACCCAGACTATCTTTCCGATTAAGCCCTATTTGCGAAACCATAATGTCAGATCCTAAGTTTATCCACCTTCGAGTACATAGTGACTATTCCATGGTTGACGGCTTATCCAAAGTGCCACCACTGGTTAAGAAAGTGGCCGAGTTGGGTATGCCGGCGGTCGCCTTGACCGACTTTACTAACTTGTGTGGTTTGGTCAAATTCTATGGCACGGCGCATGGTTGTGGTGTTAAACCGATCATTGGCGCCGATTTCATGATGCAGTCGCCTGAATTTGGCGATGAGCTGACCAAGTTAACTGTACTTGCGGCAGACAATATCGGTTACAAAAATCTCACCCTATTGATTTCCAAAGCTTATTTGCGAGGTCATGTTCAACACAAGCCTGTGATTGATAAAGAATGGCTGGTGGAACTATCAGAGGGAGTCATTATTCTTTCTGGTGGCAAAGGTGGTGAGATAGGTCGCGCTCTGCTCAAAGGCAATCAGAAGATTGTTGATGATAACGTCGCCTTCTATAAAACCCATTTTGCCGATCGCTTTTATCTTGAGTTGACTCGTACCGGCCGCGCCGATGAGGAAAACTATCTTCATTTCGCTTTAGAGCTTGCCGAGCAAGCTGAACTGCCTGTGGTTGCCACCAATGACGTGGTGATTTTGGATGAAACACTGTTTGATGCCCATGAGATTCGTGTTGCGATTCATGATGGTTACACCTTAGTCGATCCTCGCCGACCAAAAAATTACAGTCCTCAGCAATATCTGCGTACGGAAGAAGAGATGTGTGAGCTGTTTGCCGACATCCCTGAAGCATTAGAAAATAGTGTCGAAATTGCTAAGCGCTGTAACGTAACAGTTCGCTTAGATGAGTACTTCTTGCCAGCTTTCCCAACAGAAGGCATGCAAGAGACCGAATACCTAGTCATGAAATCCAAACAGGGTCTGGAAGAGCGTTTAGAGTTTCTGTTCCCTGATCCACAAGTGCGTGCTGAGCGTCGCCCCGAGTATGACGAACGTCTAGACATTGAACTCGAAGTGATCAATAACATGGGTTTTCCTGGTTATTTCTTGATCGTTATGGAGTTTATCCAGTGGTCGAAAGATAACGATATTCCTGTTGGTCCAGGGCGTGGTTCTGGTGCTGGTTCACTGGTGGCCTATGCGTTAAAGATCACCGATCTTGACCCACTTGAATACGATCTGCTTTTCGAACGTTTCTTGAACCCAGAGCGAGTTTCGATGCCTGACTTTGACGTCGATTTCTGTATGGATAAGCGCGATAAAGTTATTGACCACGTGGCGGAAATGTACGGTCGTGACGCCGTATCTCAGATCATTACTTTCGGCACCATGGCGGCTAAAGCGGTCATTCGAGATGTCGGTCGTGTGCTGGGGCACGGTTTTGGTTTTGTCGACCGCATTTCTAAATTAGTGCCGCCGGATCCTGGCATGACGCTGGAGAAAGCGTTCAACGTCGAGCCAGCGCTGCCTGAGTTGTATAAAAACGACGAAGATGTCAAAGCGCTGATCGACATGTGTCGCATTCTTGAAGGCTGTACCCGAAATGCGGGTAAGCACGCGGGTGGTGTGGTTATCTCTCCGACGACGATCACCGATTTTGCGCCAATTTATGCCGACGCAGAAGGGCATTTTCCGGTCACGCAGTTTGACAAAAATGATGTCGAAACCGCAGGTCTGGTCAAGTTCGACTTCTTAGGCCTTCGAACTCTGACGATCATCGACTGGGCGTTAGGCTTGATCAACCCGCGCCTAGAGAAAGAGGGCAAAGAGCCAATTCGGATAGAGTCGATCCCTTTGGTCGATGAAGCGTCTTTCCGTTTACTACAAAATTCAGAAACGACCGCGGTTTTCCAGCTCGAATCTCGCGGTATGAAAGAGCTGATTAAGCGTCTTCAACCTGACTGCTTTGAAGACATCATCGCATTGGTGGCGCTGTTCCGGCCTGGTCCATTGCAATCTGGCATGGTTGATAACTTTATCGACCGTAAGCATGGTCGAGAAGCGGTGTCTTACCCAGATGAACAGTGGCAACACGACTCACTAAAAGAGATTCTTGAACCAACTTACGGCATTATCCTCTATCAAGAGCAGGTCATGCAGATTGCTCAGGTGCTCTCTGGCTATACCTTAGGTGGCGCAGATATGCTACGTCGTGCCATGGGTAAGAAAAAGCCAGAAGAGATGGCCAAACAGCGGGCGACCTTTGAACAAGGTGCGATAGCAAACGGCGTTGATGGCGAATTGGCGATGAAGATCTTCGACTTGGTAGAGAAGTTTGCCGGTTACGGATTTAACAAATCGCACTCGGCCGCTTATGCGTTGGTTTCTTATCAAACCTTGTGGCTTAAAACCCATTATCCTGCGGAGTTTATGGCGGCGGTAATGACCGCTGATATGGACAACACAGAGAAGGTGGTTGGCTTAGTCGACGAGTGCTTACGCATGAAGCTCAAAGTGTTGCCACCAGACATTAACGCCGGCCTGTACCGCTTCAATGTCAACGAAGAAGGGGCAATCGTCTACGGTATCGGTGCGATTAAAGGGGTCGGAGAAGGCCCGATTGACGCGATTTTAGAAGCGCGTAATAAAGGTGGTTATTTTAAAGATCTGTTCGATTTCTGTGCTCGTCTTGACTTGAAAAAGGTTAACAAGCGCGTGATAGAAAAATTGATCTATGCCGGCGCTCTTGATAGGTTGGGGCCACACCGAGCGGCAATGATGGCCTCGCTAAATGATGCGGTAAAGGCGGCCAGTCAACATCACCAAGCAGAAGCGTTCGGCCAGACCGACCTATTTGGTGTATTGACTGAAGCACCTGAAGAAGTTGAGCATAAATACACTAAAGTGGAGCCTTGGCCAGAAAAAGTCTGGTTAGAGGGAGAACGTGATACGCTCGGCCTTTATTTAACTGGACATCCAATAAATGCCTATTTGCAGGAACTGAGTAAGTACACCAGTTGTCGACTAAAAGATGCCACGCCGACTCGTCGCGATCAAAGTGTCACGATAGCAGGCTTGGTGATTGCGGCGCGAGTCATGACCACTAAGCGTGGAACACGTATTGGTTTGATGACGATCGATGACCGAAGTGGCCGGATGGAGGTGATGTTATTCTCCGATGCGCTGGATCGGTACGCAGAATTGTTAGAAAACGATAAAATTTTGGTTATTTCCGGACAGGTCAGCTTTGATGATTTCAATGGTGGTCTTAAAATGTCGGCGCGTGAGGTTATGGATCTCGGCACCGCTCGTGAAAAATACGCTCGCGGCCTGTCGATATCCATAGAACAATCTCAAATCAATGACCGATTTTTTGAGCGCTTTAGTCAAATCCTAGAGCCTCATCGGGCGGGGAGCGTCCCTGTCCATGTATACTATCAACGCTCAGATGCACGGGCGCGTTTAACGTTAGGTACAGAATGGCGAGTAACGCCAAGCGACGCATTATTAGATGATTTAAAACAACTACTTGGGAAAGGCCAGGTAGAACTCGAATTTAACTAAGTTTGGCGCGTGGCTGCCAAATAAGAAAGGATCTATAGATGAGCCTGAATTTTTTAGAATTTGAAAAACCAATCGCAGAGCTTGAAGCAAAAATTGAAGCACTTCGTGACGTGTCGCGTCATGGTGGTGACTCTGGTGTTGATCTTGACAAAGAGATTGAACAGTTAGAGAAGAAAAGCCTAGAGCTTAAGAAGAAAACCTTCAGCGATCTTGGTGCTTGGGAAACGGCCCAGCTTGCTCGTCATCCACTGCGTCCTTACACGTTGGACTATCTAGAGCATGCTTTTACTGAATTCGACGAGTTAGCGGGTGACCGCCATTATGCGGATGATAAAGCGATCGTTGGCGGTATGGCGCGTTTAGATGGCCGACCAGTGATGGTTATTGGTCATCAAAAAGGTCGTGAAACCAAAGAGAAAGTCAAACGTAACTTTGGTATGCCAAAGCCTGAAGGCTATCGTAAGGCGCTGCGTCTGATGCAAATGGCTGAGCGTTTCAACATGCCTATCATTACTTTCATCGATACAGCGGGTGCTTACCCAGGTGTTGGCGCAGAAGAGCGTGGACAGTCAGAAGCAATTGCAACCAATCTTAAAGCCATGGCCGGTCTGACTGTGCCTGTGATTTGTAACGTTGTTGGTGAAGGCGGTTCGGGTGGCGCTCTGGCAATCGGCGTTGGTGATTATGTCAACATGCTGCAATACTCGACTTACTCCGTTATTTCACCAGAAGGGTGTGCGTCAATCTTGTGGCGTGACTCTGATAAAGCGCCGCAAGCCGCTGAAGCGATGGGCCTGATTGCTCCTCGTCTTAAAGAGCTTGAGCTTATCGATGAAATTATCGAAGAGCCACTAGGCGGTGCGCACCGCAACCATCAGCAGATGGCGAAAAATATGAAAGCAACCTTGGTTCGTCAGTTAGAAGAGCTTGAGCAATTTGATACTGAAGTATTGCTTGAACGTCGTTACCAGCGTTTGATGAACTACGGTTATTGCTGATAACACGATTTTTGTCTTTAAAGGCTGAACTTAGGTTCAGCCTTTTTTGTTGCCAGTGATAAACTAATGCTATTCCGTTATACAACCAAAGCCACTATGACACTACAAACCACATTTAATGCCGCGATTGAACCTCATCTTCAAGCCCATGGCCGTTTGGTCCTTGGACTCAGTGGCGGAATGGACTCACGCGTATTGCTAGAATTGATGGCAAGCTACGCACGCAGTCAGTCGATCGACTGTTTGGCAGTCCATGTCGATCATGGTTTAAGCGTCAATGCGAAAGCGTGGGCTGAGCGTTGCCAACAGTGGTGTAAGTTACTCGGTGTGCCTTTTTTGTTAGAGTCTGTCAGCATTGAGCGTCAAGGGAAAAGTCTTGAAGAGAGCGCTCGAGAGGCGCGCTATGCGGCATTAGCCAAACACATTAATCACAATGATCTGTTGCTAACAGGGCAGCACGCTGATGATCAATTAGAAACGCTTTTATTAGCTCTTAAGCGAGGCAGTGGACCAAAAGGCTTGGCGGCGATGGCCCCTATGATGACGTTTGCTGCTGGTAAGATCGTTCGACCACTGTTGTCGGTTACCCGAGCTGATATTGCCCGTTATGCTAAGCACCAGCAATTAGAGTGGGTAGACGATGAGAGCAATCAAGATACACGCTTTGATCGCAACTTTATTCGCCATCGTATTACGCCTGAGTTAACTCAGCGCTGGCCGCATATCCAACAAACGGTACTAAGAACGGCCGAACTTTGCTCTGAACAAGAGCAGTTGTTAGATGAGTTGTTAGCTGAACCCTTGCGTAAGGCGCTGTACCGTGATGGCAGCATTAAAGTTGTCGCAGTGATGAATGTCAGTGACAAAGTGCGTACGCGTTTACTCCGAATGTGGTTAGCGTTAAGCGGGCTAAAAATGCCTTCGCGCGATCAACTAACTCTGATTTGGCAACAAGTCGCTCTTGCCCAGCAAGACGCCAATCCTCAGTTGCAGCTTGGACAAGTTCAGGTGCGTCGTTTCCAGCAGCGTTTGTACGTGGTGCGTCAATGGCAATCACTTGAACAGTGGCAGCAATTTATCAGGGTCAATCAGCCGATTCAACTTCCCGATCACCTAGGGGTATTGAATATACGTCAAGCTCAAGCGGGGAATTTGTCATTGGCTGCGCTGAATAAGGCCGAACTGCGCGTGGTGTTTAACCCACAAGGACTGAGTGCCCATCCAAGCGATCGTGGTCATAGCCGCAAGTTAAAAAAATTATTTCAAGAGTATGATGTCCCTAGTTGGTTGAGACGTAGAACTCCTATAATCCTCTGCGGTGAGTACGTGGTTGCCGTTGGTGATTTGTTCATTGATCGTCACTTTATAGGTCAAGATTGTGAACTAGTCTGGGACAAGTCTGCAGGGTTTGTGTAAAACTATATAGATAAAAACATCCAACTATCATGGGATTATAAGGAAGAGCAATGAAGAACATCGCTATTGGAATGATAATCGGTTTAGGTTTATTCAGTGGTCAAGCTCTGGCTGCTGGTGATATTGAAGCAGGGAAAGCCAAAGCGGCGGTATGTGCGGCGTGTCATGGCGCAGATGGTATGGCGGTTATTCCCGGTTACCCACACCTTAAAGGTCAGAACGAGCAATACCTCGTCTCTTCACTCAATGCTTATAAAGCAAAGCAGCGTAACGGCGCTTTAGCCGTGGTAATGCAAGCGCAAGCGTCGATGTTGAGTGATGCCGATATTGCTAACTTAGCGGCATACTACGCTAGCTTAAAATGAGTATACTTAGATAATTAGGCCCGAGCCGCAGTGCTCGGGCTTTTTATTAGCCGATGATCATGGGATAATAGCAACATTGACGACAGTTTAAGGGAATAACATGAAAAAAATCGAAGCCATTATTAAGCCGTTTAAATTAGACGATGTCCGTGAAGCCTTAGCTGAAGTTGGAATTACCGGTATGACGGTATCCGAAGTTAAAGGGTTTGGCCGTCAAAAAGGCCATACAGAACTATACCGTGGTGCAGAGTACATGGTCGATTTTCTGCCTAAAGTAAAACTAGAAATAGTCGTCACAGACGAAGTGGCTGATCAGTGTGTTGATACCATTATTGAAACCGCGCAAACCGGTAAGATTGGCGATGGTAAGATTTTTATCACTGATGTTGAACGCATCGTTCGCATCCGTACTGGCGAAGAAGACGAAGACGCCATCTAAACAGGTTGATTAAGAAGGGCCGCTAGGCTCTTTTTTACTTTTTGTAGACTGTAATGAAAAAGACTCGATTACTCGTTGTTCCAGTGGTGATTGCTTTGGTCGCCTTTTCTGCTTATCAGGGCATTTTTACCTTGCCTAAGCAGTCCCACATCTCTTCGATTTCTGCGCAGGGTGTCCAGCTTTCGTTGCAATGTTATCACAACGAAAACACCAGCGTGCTAGACAGCCAGGGCCAGCTTAATTTATTGGTCTGGAATATCTACAAGCAGAGCAACGCCAATTGGCAACAAAGCCTCACACGGCTATCACAGGATAAACAATTAGTGCTGTTGCAAGAGGCGAGTATGACGCCTGAGTTTGTTGGCTGGATCGAGCGTAATCAGTGGTTTGGTAGCCAAGTCGATGCATTCAAAGCCTTCAAAACCACTGCGGGGGTGTTAAACCTCTCTTATGCGCCACCAAGTCTTGCCTGCGCGTATACTGAATTAGAACCTTGGTTAAGGCTGCCCAAGTCTGCCTTGTATGCAACTTACCCATTATCGAATGGTGAAGAGCTCGCTGTTGTCAATATTCATGCGGTTAACTTTACTTACGGCACGATTGAATATCGACGTCAAATAGAGAAATTAGCCAAAGAACTTGAGCAGCACCAAGGGCCGATCATTGTCGCGGGGGACTTTAACAGTTGGAGCCGTGAGCGATTAAGTGTGATGATGCAAGTGCTGGCAGGGTTAGCGTTACAAGAGGTGAGCTATAACCCAGATCATCGAACTCAGTTTGTCACCGGGTTGCCTCTGGATCATGTTCTGTTTCGTGGTTTAACTCTCGAGACAGCAGAGGCGCCGATTTCCGATGCCTCTGATCATAATCCGATAGTGGTTCACTTTCGGTTAAAAAATCCGATTAAGCAATGATGATGTACAGCGCCCAAATCAGATAGTAACCGAGCCATGGTAGAGCAGAAATAACCAATGCTTGACCACGTTCAAACTCCGTCCAAGTGCCAACAGCGGCATAGCCAAGAGCGATATACCAAGGGAGCAGTAGCGGGAACGAGCTTGCAAACTGCGACCACGGATTGGTCAGCGGAAGTTTGAGTAAGCCGTTGAGACTATTTAAGTCAGCCGCGTAGACCATCACTTGTCCATGCTTGAGCAGTACACTGACGTAGCTCGCCAGATCGCCAATGATTGCTGGAAAGGTGATAACCGCGCCAGCGGCAAACCATTTCCAAAAACCGTGCTGATGTTGGCTTGGCTTCGTCGCTAAGTTGAACCAGAAGGCCAACATTAAAATGGTCAGAGTTCGGCCTGCAATATCGCTAATGATTTCACTCGCCATCAGCGTGTTAGCATCAAGTAATTGCAACTGTTGTGGATTGGTAACGGCCAACTGAGCACTCAAGGCTTGTTTGAGCCACTCAACGTTGACCATGTCAAAGTAGGCGCCCCAAAATAGAAACGGCGACAGAATCAAAAAGATATAAGGCTGCCAACCCCAAGCCCCTCGTTGATACAAGGCTAAGAAACAGGCGCTAGGCGAGCGAAAAATATCCACTAGCATGATTAAAGGGTTACTTGACGGGTTCATACACTTACCTTAGTGACATCAATATACAGCTTGAGCTTTTGACCGGGTTTAAGGTACTTCTGGGCACTCAGATCATTCCACTTCACGATGTCTCTCGATTTAACTTTAAATTTATTAGCGATACCGCTGATGGTGTCACCGCTACGCACGTTATAGAACACAGTGCGAATAATGGCGCCATCAGAGCTGTTTTTCCAAATGACCAGTTTCTGGCCGATGCGCAGTGTATCGCGTGGGCCCATACCGTTCCATTTGGCTAAAGATTGATGTGAAACCTTATTGGCTTTGGCAATCGACCATAAGCTGTCGCCAGAGCGGACCGTATGGGTAAGTTTGTACTTACCGCGTGCCGTTGCTTGGGTTTTTGCTAGGCGGTTGCTTGCGCTCAGCGCATAGGCATTATCACCCTTGGTTGAGGTGGGGATCATCAGGTGTTGGCCAACACGGATAGTGTTGCCACTAAGATTATTGGCGGTGCGAATAACGCCAGTGGTGGTGTTATATTTATTGGCTAACACGCCAAGACTGTCGCCTGATTTAACTTTGTAGCGTACAACCTTCATCCCTTTACCACGATTAGCCGCCGCCGCTTGGTTAAATTTCGCCACGCTCTCGCTTGGTAATAGCAGCTTTTGAGCACCTTCTGGCGCAGTGGCCCATTGGTTGTAGGCAGGGTTTAAACTCTGCAACTGCTTGACCGAAATTCCGGCGTACTCTGCTGCGATGGCTAAGTCGAGCTGCTCTTTCGGGTCAACCAACTCAACCACAGGATGATTGGCGATCGCTGGTATTTCAATACCATACTTGTCTTGATTAGCGACAATGTCTGCTAAAGCAAGCAGCTTAGGTACATAGCCACTGGTCTCTTTAGGTAGGTCAAGTGAGAAGAAGTCAGTCGGTTTACCTAATCGTGTATTTTTTCGAATCGCACTCGACACTCGGCCGCCGCCACTGTTATAGGCGGCAATCGCGTGTGTCCAATCACCATCAAAGCGCTTATTTAAATAGGTCAGGTAATCTAGGGCGGCATCGGTTGCAGCCGCGACGTCACGACGGCCGTCATACCAGAAATTTTGTTCTAAACCGTACATCTTTCCGGTGCCAGGCACAAATTGCCATAATCCGGCCGCGCTGCCATGCGAGTATGCAAAAGCGTCAAAAGAGCTCTCGACAACAGGTAACAAGGCTAATTCAAGCGGCAAACCACGTTGTTCAATTTTTTCTGTGATCAGGTAGAGGAAAGGTTGGGCACGTTTAGAGACGGTTTTAAGATGATTAGGATGCTTTAGATACCAAGTTCGATAGTAATCAACACTTTTGTGCTCGGGAACAGGCAGTCGCATCTGCATGGCGATACGTTGCCACACATCTTGCTGTGTTTGCGGAGTCACCTTTGGCATAGGTTTGACCGCAGGTTTGGCCGTTTGAGTGCTCGACTCAGACGGCTTGATGGTCGTTGGTTGGTTGGTGTCTGGAGTAACGGCTTCTCCAGTGTCGGTCGGCTGGGTAAGCTGACAACCGGTCAACAGAAGCGCTAATACCCAACTGTGTTTTACTCGCATTTCACAGCCCTTTTTCTTTTTGGCTGCTGATAATACTTGTCACAATCCCACAGTGACAAGCAGCAAATCGTTAAAATTCGTTCTTCCACTCACGTAATGCAGTAAAAATGGCGAGTGAGTCGGTTTGAGAGGTACGGTTTGCTACTGAACGCATAATACTTGGTTGGTCAGTACGCAAAAATGGATTAATGCTTTTTTCACGACCAATGGTGGTAGGCAGTGTGGGTTGATTTTGTGCGCGCAAGCGGTTTACTTGATCGCGATACTGTTGCAGTTGCTGATTATCGGGCTCGACAGCGAGTGCGAAAGCGAGGTTGCTGGCGGTGTATTCATGGGCACAAAACACTTGAGTTTCTTGAGGAAGCGCCACTAATTTGCTCAATGAGGTATGCATCTGATCCATGGTGCCTTCAAACACTCGGCCACAGCCAGCTGAAAAGAGCACATCGCCACAAAACAGTTTACCGTCTCCAACGTAACCAATATGGCCTAATGTATGCCCTTCAAGGCCGAGGACGAGGAAAATTTCATCAAACAGCTCGATTTGATCTCCTGCGTCAACCGCATGAGTTAACGTTGGGATCGGCTCGTTGGTAGGGCCAACCACATTGACCTGAGGAAATTGGCGCACTAGCTCAGACACACCGCCGATATGGTCGTTATGATGGTGGGTGATCAAAATCGCTTCTAGGCTGAGTTGATGTTGCTCTAAATAGGCTAAAACTGGCGCCGCATCACCTGGGTCGACCACAGCACAACGCTGATCGCTATTTTCAATCAGCCAGATGTAATTATCATTAAATGCAGGTATGCTTTTGATATTCAACATGGTGGTGCCTCCAGTTACCAAGAGTGAGCAGGTTATATATGAAACCAGCCCGTAGCAAGAAAAAGCTTGAGCAGCCACATTCATGGTCTCAGCTTAAAAATGGTCAATGGGTGAGTGACTCAATTCAGACCCGCATCGACGAGTGGTGCCCAAAACTATTTGGTTACCATCTGCTTAAGCTTGGCGGCCTAAGTTGTGAGTTAACCAGCTTCAATTGTAACATTCAACATCAAGTTAATTTAGATATTCACAATCCGTTGCACAATGTGATTGCTGATAGCTTTGATCTGCCCTTCTTAGAGAAAAGTTTTGATGCCGTGTTGATGGCGCATCAACTGGATTATTGCCGTGATCCGCATCGGCTATTGCGAGAAGTCGACCGGGTAATGATGGATGATGGCTACTTGGTCATCACCGGGTTTAATCCGTTAAGTTTAACTGGCCTTGCCAGTTTGATGCCGTGGCGAAAAAACAACTTACCTTGGAGTGGGCGGATGTATACGCCTGGCCGGATCAAGGATTGGCTCGGGTTACTCAATTATCAAGTGATTGAATGTGACAGCTATGCTTTATTCCCGATGCAACGCTATCGAACCATGTGGACGTGGTTGGAAAACAGTCTCGGAGAGTGGTCGTCACCGATGGGTAGTTTGTACTTTATTGTTGCACGAAAGCGTACTTACCCACTTAAATTACTTAAACCACATTGGCAGCTGAAACGAAAATTGACGCCACTTGGCGTCAATTATAATGTAAAAAATCGTCACCAAAACAGCGATTAGTTGGGGATGTAGCCGGTGTCTTCTTCGGTTGGATTTTCAGCGGCGGTACGTGCAAGCTCATCACACATTTCGTTTTCGCGATGGCCGGCATGGCCTTTGACCCAACGCCAGTCGATGTTATGACGTTCTGCCTCGGCATCAAGGGCTTTCCATAAATCGGCATTTTTGACCGGTTTTTTGTCGGCGGTTTTCCAACCGCGTTTTTTCCAGTTATGGATCCACTGAGTGATACCTTGACGAACGTATTGACTATCGGTAGTTAAAATAACGTCACACGGTTCTTTGAGGGTTTTCAGCGCAACGATGGTCGCCAACATTTCCATACGGTTATTGGTCGTCAGGGTATAACCCTTGGCTAAGGTTTTTTCCTTCTGCTTGTAACGTAATACAATCCCGTAACCGCCAGGGCCTGGATTACCTAAGCAAGAACCATCAGTGAAAATTTCCACCTGTTTCGTCATGATTTGATACTATTGGGTTAAGCACATTATTGGCATAGTCTGACACACATATTGTTATGAATACTAGCAGCAATTCAAACCAGCACCGCATCATCGTTCTCGATACTGAAACCACAGGTATGAACCTGGATGGCGGGCCTCATTATCAAGGTCACCGAATTATTGAAATCGGTGCGGTTGAGATCATTAACCGTAAACTGACTGGGCGTCATTTTCACGTTTATATCAAACCTGATCGTCAAATTCAGTCTGAAGCGGTGGAAGTTCACGGTATTACCGATGAGTTCTTGGTCGATAAGCCAGAATATCGAGAGGTTCACGCTGAGTTCTTAGATTTTATTAAAGGCGCCGAACTGGTCGCACACAATGCGTCCTTTGACGTCGGCTTTATGGATTCTGAGTTTGCGATGCTCGATCCTAGCATCGGGAAAACGGTGGATTACTGCAAGGTAACCGATACCCTTGCCATGGCGAAAAAGATTTTCCCGGGTAAGCGAAATAACCTTGATGTGCTTTGTGACCGTTACGGAATTGATAACTCGCATCGTACTTTGCACGGCGCTTTGCTCGATGCTGAAATTCTAGCGGATGTCTATCTTCTAATGACCGGTGGGCAAACATCGCTGCAGTTTAACGCAGGCAATGCTAATGACAGCGGTGGTGAAGAGATAAAACGTGTCGCGAGCGGACGAAAAGCGCTAAAGGTTTTACGTGCATCCGCCGATGAATTAGAAGCCCATAAGAATAGATTAGATATCGTCGAGAAGAGCGGAAGCTGCCTCTGGCGTCAGTAGGAGAAAGGATGTTGAGGTTCTGGATTACCATCATTGGTCTGTTATTGAGTGCGCTCTGTTACAGCGCCGAAAGTTCCTCAATGTCTCTGCTCGACAATCGCTTTCGAGTCGATCCGTCGATCAAACAGATTACGTTTGTTATCTATCGAGCGCAAAGCTCACAGCCGGTGGTGTTGGTCAGGCCGGATGGCAAAAAGTACTACGCTTGGCGCAGCCCTGATAATGTCCGTTGGTATCAAGAGTCTTCAATGGACATCATCTCGATAGACGATCCAATGCCAGGACCTTGGCAAGCGATTGGTAAGGTCACGCCTAAAAATAAAATCAAGCTAATATCTCATCTCGAATTATCAAGTGATGTACTGCCTAAGCGTTTGTTCCAAGGCGAGTCACTTAAATTTGAAGCGCGTCTGACGTCAGATGATAAACCCTTAGTATTGAGGGACTTCCTCGACCGAGTCAAACTTAAAGTTACGTTTACTAAGTTTACTGAGAACGAGGAGACCTTAGTCAAAGAAGCTCGACCTATTCCACAAGTGATCGGTGAGTTTGCCGATGATGGTCAAGAACTTGATGAAGTCGCTGGCGATGGTATTTTTACCGTGGCTCTACCAATTACGAGTGAGCCGGGTAAATATCGTGTGCGTATCACCTCGGGCAATGGCGTATTCTTGCGTGCTCAGGAGCAAGAAGTGCTGGTTTATCCAATGCCAATTATCTCGACTTTTGTTCAGTCAAGAGAAGAGGGGGTCACCAATAAATTGGTTTTCTCCGGTGAGCAGGGAATGATTAAACCTGGCTCTATTGTTGGTCATGTGGAACATGTCGATCCTGATGACAACGCCATTACTATTCAAGGCTCAGCGCAACAAGAAAGCAGTAAACTCGAACTTGAAATTCCATATAGCGATAATATTGGCTTGTATTCATGGACGGGCAAAGTGTTTGCCAGTGAAATGGGCTCAAATAGACCGCTTATTTTCCCGCTGACGGAACACACCTATAGTGTGGTTGAAGAGGTCGATATCGCTGCCACTCGCCGTCTGCAGGAACAAGAGCGTCTCAAACAGCAGAAATTGATGGAGGAGATGCAACTGATCAAAATGCGCGAAGAAAAACGCACTCGCAGCTTTATTATCATCGCTGTTGGCAACTTAATTGCTCTTATCCTTGGTATTCTTATCTGGTTTGTGCGCAGTAAACTACGGGCAAGCAAGCAAGTCGTTCCAGAGATGCAGCTAGAGATGCCGAAAAAGTAGACACAAAGATGTAGCTAAGATAAAAAAGGGCTGCAATCGCAGCCCTAATTGTTTTATTCCAGCTTACGCGACTTCAACCATGTTTGGTGCATGCACCGGCATTGGCTTTGCGGCGAGGTCCTCAGGGCTAAAGTCATCAACATTAATCACATACAGACGCTGCTGTTCTGCTTGCTTAAGCAATTCGGCTTGCGCTTTATCTAAAATACCTTTCTCTAGCCCCAGTTCTGCGACTTCATCCAAGCGCAAGAATGGACGTCGTTGGCCAGTTTCTTTACATACCTTATCGAACAGTGGTTCCGCTTGCAAAATAACCCCAAGCGCGTGCTCGATTTTACCCGCAGGATTGAATTCACTGGCTTCAAGGTATTGATTGCGGCCGATGCGTGAACGTGTCTCACTTGGTGTTTGCAGGATTTGAGCGACTTTGCTATCTAGTTTGTCACTCGGTGCCGTGCGTATGCGACCAAACGGCATGATCACCAGACGCAGAGCCTTGCCCAGCAGTTTGTTGGGGAAGTTAGCTAAGAACTCATCAATGGCATGCTCAGCTTGTTGCAAGCTGTCTTGAAGACCCCAGTGTACCAATGGTAAATCTTCTTGCTGACGACCTTCTGACTCAAAGCGCTTAAGCGTTGCTGAGCTGAGGTATAGCTGACTTAGTATATCGCCTAAGCGGGCAGACAAGCGCTCTTTGCGTTTCAGCGAGCCACCTAAGACCGCCATTGCGATATCCGACAAGAACGCAATGTTCGCACTGTAGCGGTTTAACTGTTGATAGTAGCGCTTAGTGGCATCATTGGTTGGCGCGGCAGATAAGCGGCCATCGGTAATACCTAACCACAAACTACGGACTAGATTACTTAGCGTAAAGCTCACGTGACCGACAAGCGCGGCATCGAATTTATCTAAAGCGTCAGAACTTTGCGAATAAGCGGCGTTCATCTCGTCAAGCACATAAGGATGACAACGAATCGCACCTTGGCCAAAGATGATCATCGAGCGGGTGAGGATATTTGCCCCTTCAACAGTGACAGCAATAGGCGCGCCTTGATAACCTCGCGCAAGGAAGTTTGATGGGCCTAAACAGATCCCTTTACCGCCGACGATATCCATCGCATCGATGATGCTTTGTTGACCGCGGTGAGTACAGTGGTACTTAACGATGGCCGAGATCACCGATGGCTTTTCACCTAAATCGATACCCGCAACTGTGAGTGCACTGGCGGCATCCATCACATAGGCGTTACCACCTAAGCGCGCTAACGGCTCTTCAACGCCTTCCATGTGGCCAATCGGTTGTTTAAATTGACGACGGATTCGGGCATAAGCGCCAGTCGCCAACGCGGCCGTTTTAATGCCGCCCGTTGAGTTGGATGGCAAGGTAATGCCACGACCTACCGACAGACACTCAACCAACATACGCCAGCCTTGACCTGCCATCTTAGGTCCGCCAATGATGAAATCAAGTGGTACAAAAAGGTCTTCGGCACGCGTTGGGCCATTTTGGAACGGCACGTTAAGCGGGAAGTGACGGTTGCCAATCTCGACCCCTTCAAGGTCCGTTGGAATCAATGCACAAGTAATGCCAAGGTCAGTAATGTCACCTAATAGGCCATCTGGGTCACGCAGCTTGAACGCCAGACCAAGTACTGTCGCGACAGGTGCCAGCGTAATGTAGCGTTTATTCCAGGTCAGGCGCATACCAAGCACTTCTTTGCCTTGCCATTCGCCCTTACACACCACACCGAAATCGGGGATTGATCCCGCATCTGAGCCTGCTTCTGGGCTAGTGAGAGCGAAACATGGAATGTCTTTGCCTTGAGCGAGGCGAGGTAAGTAGTAATCTTTTTGATCAGTGGTTCCGTAGTGCTGTAATAGTTCACCAGGGCCAAGAGAGTTCGGTACGCCAACGGTTGATGACAGGACACCCGATACGCCGGTCAGTTTTTGTAAGACTAACGATTGTGCGTAAGCAGAAAATTCCAAGCCGCCATATTTCTTCTTGATGATCATGGCAAAAAACTTGTTATCTTTTAGGTATTGCCAAACATGGGGGGGTAAATCGGCCAATTCATGGGTTACTTGATAGTCATTAACCATGGCACACACTTGGTTAACTGGACCATCGAGAAACGCTTGTTCTTCAGCGCTTAACTTAGGATCTTGAATCTGATGGAGTTTTTTCCAGTCAGGTTTGCCTTTGAATAGTTCCGCTTCCCACCAAACTGTGCCGGCGTCGAGTGCTTCTTTCTCGGTTTTTGACATCGCTGGCAGCACTTTTTTGAACAACAATAGCGCTTTTTTACTGATCAGAGATTGTCTTATTGATGGCACGGCTAAAACAGCAATGGCGGCGATATAGAGTAACCAGCTTAGTGAACCGACACCGCCAAACACTGAAAGCACCACCATAGTGATGGTCAGTGCAGCAATGGAAGTCAATAGTGAGCTACGGTGGTAGAGGCAGGTGGCGAGCACCACGATAAAGCCAAGTATAGAGAGCAAGATGTCCATATATGTTTCCTTTTACGACGATTATTAGTTTGTTCTACGTCGATGAGTAGTAAGAGGTCTAACCAGTTAAGTGTAATCAAAATATTAATGAAATGTAAAACGGATAATTGCTTAAAAAGTGATCTAAGTAGAGTGGTTAGTCTAAAAATGCCAACTGGTGCCAGTTTTATGAGCGAAGAGTGACGACAAAAGTGGAATTGTTCTCAACTCACTATCGACAGTGACAAATGTTTGGGTAAACTCTGTTAGTAACGCTTTCTGTATTTATTGCAGAACTATCTATGACAACGATTAGAGATAAACCTATGTACCAGGATTTAATTAAAAGTGAATTGACGGAAGCGGCGGATGTATTGAATCAGTTTTTGAGTGATGACCACAATATCGCTCAGATCGAAGCGGCGGCAAAAATGCTTGCCAATTCGTTCAAGCAAGGCGGCAAAGTACTTTCTTGTGGTAACGGTGGTTCTCACTGTGATTCGATGCATTTTGCTGAAGAGTTAACTGGACGTTATCGTGAAAATCGACCTGGCTTACCTGGTATTGCTATCTCTGATCCAAGTCACCTGTCTTGTGTGAGCAACGACTTTGGTTACGAGTACGTATTCTCGCGTTATGTTGAAGCGGTTGGCTCGAAAGGCGATGTGTTATTTGGCCTTTCGACGTCAGGTAACTCGGGTAATATTCTAAAAGCGATTGAAGCGGCGCAAGCAAAAGGCATGAAGACCATTGCTTTAACCGGTAAAGATGGTGGCAAAATGGCAGGTCTTGCGGATATCGAAATCCGTGTACCGCACTTTGGTTATGCCGACCGTATTCAAGAGATCCACATTAAGATCATCCATATCATCATTCAGTTAATTGAAAAAGAGATGGAAAAATAAGCACGACAATATTGGTTTAAACAGTATCGGCAACGATGTCGATACTGTGGTTTGCATAGGAGAGTCGTAAACCATGTGTGAATTGCTCGGAATGAGTGCCAATGTACCAACGGATATCTGTTTTAGTTTTACTGGGTTGATGCAACGAGGGGGGAATACCGGACCACACCGAGACGGTTGGGGTATTACTTTTTATGAAGGCAAAGGCTTTCGTAATTTTAAAGATCCAAAACCGAGTTGTGACTCTAAAATTGCTGAGTTGGTGCAAAACTATCCGATCAAAAGCCGCGCAGTGCTCAGCCACATTCGGCAAGCCAATCGTGGGGCGGTCAATCTAGAAAATACTCATCCATTTACCCGTGAGTTATGGGGACGTTATTGGACTTTCGCTCATAATGGCCAGCTTAGCGACTATGCTGATTTAGTGACAGGGCGTCATCGACCGGTTGGACAAACGGACAGTGAATTGGCATTTTGCTGGTTATTGAAACAGATGGAAGATCGTTACCCAGAGCCGCCGCAAGACATGCTCGGTGTGTTTCGTTTTATTGCTCAATGTTGTGACATTCTCAAGCAGAAAGGAGTGTTTAATATGCTTCTTTCTGATGGTCAATATGTGATGACCTTTTGCACCAATCACCTATATTGGATCACGCGTCGTGCACCGTTTGGCAAAGCGTCGTTGATTGACGAAGACGTAGAGATTAATTTCCAGGAAGAGACAACACCCAATGACATCGTGTCGGTAATTGCCACGCAACCACTGACCGACAATGAAGCGTGGCACCGAATGAAGCCCGGTGAGTTCGGGATATTCCACTTTGGTGAGATTGTTGATGGCAATGCTGACGAACTGACCGAGGTTGCTTTTGCGCCGAAGAAGGTGACCAGTCAGGCTCCGACTCAGCCGCTCGAGTAGAACCGCTTCAGTATCGATCGTATCTACCTGACCGTTACCCACAAAAAAGGCCGATGTTTGTACATCAGCCTTTTTTGTTTATTGGCGTACCTAATTAATTAAGCAAGCTGAGCTTTAATATGCTCAACAATATCCGTCATTGCTACGGCAGATTTCTCGCCATTGCGACGGTTCTTGTACTCGAAGTTGCCTTCTTTCATGCTACGGTCGCCGATAATGACAGTGTGTGGTACACCCAGCAGTTCCATATCAGAGAACATCACACCAGGGCGTTCTTTACGATCATCAAATAGGACCTCAATACCCATGGCCGTCAGTTCATCGTACAGCTTGCTTGCGGCTTGCTGTACTTCTTCTGACTTGTGCATGTTCATCGGTACAATCGCAACTTGGAATGGTGCCAGTGCGTCAGGCCAGATGATGCCGTGTTTGTCGTGGTTCTGCTCGATAGCCGCGGCAACCACACGGGTAATACCAATACCGTAACACCCCATCTCAAGAATGGCGTTCTTACCGTCAGGCCCAAGTACGCCACAGTTCATTTTCTCAGAGTAAGCGTTACCTAGCTGGAAAATGTGACCGACTTCGATACCTCGTTTAAGTTGAATTGTACCTTGACCACATGGGCTAAGATCACCTTCGACTACGTTACGTAAGTCTTCAATTTGGCTCAGTTCAACATCACGGCCCCAGTTAATACCGAAGTAGTGTTTGTCGTCGATATTGGCACCAGCGCCAAAGTCACTCATTGCTGCCACGGTGCGATCAACGATAAACGGCAGTTTAAGACCTACAGGACCAAGAGAGCCAGGACCCGCACCGATCAGCTCACGAATTTCTTGCTCTGAAGCCATCTCAAGTGGCGCTGCAACTTGTTTTAAGTTTTCAGCTTTGACTTCGTTGAGTTCATGATCGCCACGAATAATAAGCGCGATAATTGGTGCTTCAATCTCGTCAGAGGCTTTAACAAACAGTGTCTTAACAGTTTTCTCGATAGGTAGATCGAACTGTTCGACAAGTTCTGCGATGGTTTTCGCATTTGGCGTATCAACCAGCGTCATTGCTTGAGTTGGCTGTGCACGTTCGCCAGCAGGCGCTAGCGCTTCTGCTTTTTCAAGGTTCGCGGCATAATCCGACTCTGTTGAGAAGGCAATCAAGTCTTCACCGCTTTCTGCAAGCACGTGGAACTCTTGCGAGCCACTACCACCAATCGCACCACTGTCGGCCAGTACAGGACGGTAATCTAGACCCATGCGATCAAATGCTCGGCAGTAGGCATCGTGCATTGCGTCGTAAGATTTTTGCAGACCTGCTTTATCAATGTCGAAGCTGTAGGCATCCATCATCGAGAATTCACGCGAACGCATTACGCCAAAACGTGGGCGGCGTTCATCACGGAACTTAGTCTGAATTTGGTACAGGTTTAGTGGCAACTGTTTGTATGAACTGACTTCATTACGCACTAGGCTAGTGATCACTTCTTCAGCTGTCGGGCTAAGAACAAACGGACGCATATGGCGGTCAGTAAAGCGAAGTAGCTCAGGGCCCATCTTTTCACTGCGGCCTGTCTCTTCCCATAGTTCAAACGGTTGTACAACGGGCATCAAGGTTTCAACAGCATCGGCATTATTGATTTCTTGACGAACGATGTTTTCGACTTTACGCAGCACACGTAGACCGGTAGGCAGCCAAGTATAGAGACCTGAAGCCAGCTTACGGATCATACCTGCACGTAGCATGAGCTGGTGGCTCACTACTTCTGCGTCGTTTGGAGTCTCCTTCAAAGTAGAAAGAAGATATTTACTGGTACGCATTCTATGGTATCCGTTTATTAATGTTTGACAGACATTCCCTTATTGAAAGGGGAATAAAGTTAAGCCGTTTATAATATCAGCCTATTGGCTTTGTCAAAAGCGTTCAATTGCAGTAACCATTACTAAGTTATCGCTTACGCTGAATCTTATGTTCAAATCGAACAAATTTACCGCGTATTGCTTATCATCTGGCTTACCTTTCTTATAGGCAGGACGTGGGTCTTGCGCCAGTACTTGGGCGATGACTTGAGTTTCCATTGCTTGATCGCGCCGTTTTGCCAGTGTCATTTTGGCTTGAGTTGAAAACTCAACCGCTAGCGTCTCGGGCTCTTGTTCGGCATAACCGCCACAGGCATTGCTGATGTTATCGCTGTAGGGAATATACGGTTTGATATCAATAATCGGCGTACCATCGACAAGGTCAACGTTGCCTAAATCGAGATAGATTTGCTCTGCTTGCTGAGTAACTCCGTGCAATGGAATGGCAGACATACCGATGCCATTGGGCCTAAATGTTGCACGGGAAGCAAATACACCAACACGTTCGTTACCCCCAAGACGCGGAGGGCGCACCGTTGGTTTCCATCCTGCTTGCAAATTTTGGTCAAACATAAACAGTAGCCAGATATGGCTAAACTGCTCGATTCCTCGCACAGACTCAAGACAGTTTGCAGATCCTAGTAAGCGTACTCTTGAGGTCGCCGCAGTAACCAATTTCGGTTGGCGAGGAACTGCGAATTTCTCTTTATATGGACTTTCAATAATGCCGATAGGCTCGATTGAGTACATGGTGACTACTTTATTCAAAATGGTGATGGAGAAAATATCACAAAAGCACTTACGTTTCTCTTTGATAATCATTGCCAAATGATATGTTATAACATAACATTATTTCCCGCAGTGACATCAATACTCAGTCATCGCATAGAGACAGTCATTGGGCTTTAAGAGCACAATGACGGTGAATCGGTTGGATAAAAGAATCAAGAGGAAAGGTTATGAAAGTCGTTAAGTCGCTAAAAAGTGCTAAGCGTCGCCATCCAGATTGTCAGATCGTCAAAAGAAAAGGCCGTTTATACGTAATTTGCAAAACGAACCCAAGGTTTAAGGCGGTTCAAAAATAACCTACTTGAGCTGTAATATAATTGTTAATTATCTTTGCTATAGGAGCAAACGTGATGCTGTTTTACTCGATAAGCGTGGTAGGTTAAATCAATTGTTTGCCAAGTAAATAGGTGTTGTCTCGTTATTATGGTTCAACAACTTACCGAGTGCGATATAAGTAGAATTAATGGTTTTGTATGACTTATAATTCTGATAATTGAGTTTAAGTTAGTATTAATTGCTAATGAAATGTACAATTAACGTTAAAAAATATGATTTGTCACACAGTTTGTGACATTTTAGATTTCTAATTGAGTGTTTTGTCCAGTAACCTTCCGCCCGCACTTGGAACATTTGTTTCACATTTGCTCAGGGAAAACTACAAGGAGGGAACAGATGAGTTCATCTGCTTCAATGAAACAAAATACTCCCCAAAAGCCATGGTTCACGCGCTTTTTGGACACTGTTGAATATTTGGGTAATCTTCTACCTCACCCAATTACTCTTTTTGCCATCTTCTGTCTTGCTATTCTGGTGCTTTCCGGAATTGCCGGTTACTTTGAAGTCTCGGTGATGGATCCTCGCCCAGAAGGTGCCAAAGGCCGTGCTGCCGATGGCATGATTCATGTCGTTAGTTTACTGAATGCAGACGGTTTAGCGTTGATCGTGACTAACTTGGTGAAAAACTTTGTTGGTTTTGCGCCATTAGGTACCGTGCTGGTCGCGATGCTTGGTGTTGCGATTGCAGAACACTCAGGTCTATTGTCGGCGGCCATGCGTGGCATGGTGATGGGCGCATCTAAGCGCATGGTTACGGTGACCGTCGTTTTTGCAGGTATCATTTCTAATACGGCATCAGAGCTTGGCTACGTGGTTCTTATCCCACTGGCAGCGATGCTATTTCACTCTTTAGGTCGTCATCCACTTGCAGGTCTCGCCGCCGCGTTTGCTGGCGTATCTGGCGGTTACTCTGCAAATCTACTGATCGGTACTGTTGATCCGCTTCTATCAGGTATTACTGAAACGGCAGCGCAGATGATTGATCCGTCTTACACGGTTGGCCCTGAAGTTAACTGGTACTTCATGTTTGTATCAACCTTCTTTATTGCAGGGATGGGCGCGTTCGTCACAGAGAAAATTGTTGAGCCAAAGCTTGGCAAGTACAACGATGACGATTCGGCGGAAGATCTGTCTCAAGATAAGATGGGCAAACTGTCTGGAGTTGAGAAAAAAGGTCTAAAACTGGCGGGCATTGCGATCGTGGTTGTTTCTGCGCTACTGGCGTGGACGATTGTTCCTGCTGACGGTATTTTACGTTCTGACGCAGGTACGGTTGCAGGCTCTCCATTCCTTAAGAGTATCGTGGCGTTCATTTTCGTCTTCTTTGCGATTCCTGGTTTTGTCTACGGCAAAGTGGTCGGCACGATGAAGACAGACCGCGATGTTATTGATGCTATGGCTAAGTCTATGTCGTCAATGGGTATGTACATCGTATTGGTGTTCTTTGCGGCGCAATTCGTTGCTTTCTTTAAGTGGACCAACTTTGGTCAAGTCTTTGCCGTTGCTGGCGCTGACTTTCTGCAAAGCATTGGCTTAACCGGGCCGATGTTGTTCTTCGCCTTCATCCTGATGTGTGGCTTCATCAACTTGATGATCGGCTCTGCATCGGCTCAGTGGGCGGTAACTGCGCCTATTTTCGTACCGATGTTGATGCTGGTGGGCTACGCGCCAGAAACGATTCAGGCGGCTTACCGAATTGGTGATTCAACGACCAATATTATCACGCCGATGATGAGCTACTTTGGTCTGATACTCGCGGTTGCCACACGCTACATGAAGAACCTAGGGATCGGTACATTAATCGCGACCATGCTACCTTACTCGCTGTGCTTCCTCGTCGGTTGGAGTGTGTTGTTCTATCTATGGGTATTTGTGTTTGGTCTGCCAGTTGGTCCTGGTGCGGCTACTTACTACACCCCTTAGTCAGTCTGTTACTTTGCTTAATCAAGCCGGAGTCTTTTCTCCGGTTTTTTATTGTGATTGAATGGCGGCTATCTGTTTGACTCCCCTGATTGGCAGAGTCCTAAAATGGTGAGATTAAATGGTGTCAGTAGCCGGCGAGCAATAAAAAAGGCTGACGAAAACGTCAGCCTGAAAGAAAAAGGTCAAAGGTTGGGATTACCAGCCTTTAACAACCCCACCTTGGAAGATGTCAGATGCCGCAGCATATACTTCGTCAGTTTGGTAAGCTTTAACGAAGTTCTGTACATTTTCAGCTTGAACATTGTCTTCACGCGCAACAATCAGGTTTACGTATGGCGACTGTTTATCTTCAACGAAAATACCGTCTTTTTGTGGCGTTAAGTTGATAGAGCTGGCGTAAGTGGTGTTGATCACAGACAGCGCAACGTCGTCGAGTGAGCGTGGAAGCTGAGCGGCGTCAAGTTCAACAATGGTGATGTTCTTAGGGTTTTGTGCAATATCACGTACCGTCGCAAGTAGTCCAACGTCTTCACGTAGTTTCAACAGACCTTGCTGCTCAAGCAATATCAGTGAACGACCTAGGTTCGTTGGATCGTTAGGAACCGCAATACGCGCGCCATCTTGGATCTCATCAACCGATGTTACTTGCTTTGAATAACCCGCGATAGGGTAAACAAAAGTGTTGCCTGCGATAGTCAGTTTGTAATCACGGTCAATCACTTGCTGATCTAGGTATGGCTTGTGTTGGAATGCGTTGATGTCGATTGAGCCATCATCAAGTGCGGCGTTTGGTGTGACGTAGTCAGTGAAAGTGACTAGCTCGACATCCAAGCCATACTTTTCTTTCGCTACTTTTGCTGCGACTTCCGCAACCTGAGCTTCTGCGCCAGCCATTACGCCAACTTTGATTTTGCTAGTATCAGCTTGCTTTTCGCCACAACCAGTTAGAATTAGTGCAGACGCTACTGCTGCAATAGTCAAAAGACCTTTAAGATTGAATTTCATCACTATCTCCTTATGAATAAATCTGTGAAGTATGGTAGAACTTATTGATTAACGGTGGTCGACACGACGGACAATCGCATCACCAATAGATTGAATAATTTGTACCAGCACAATGAGCATCACTACCGTCACGGCCATGATCACCACATCATAGCGATGGAAACCATAACGAATTGCAACGTCACCTAGGCCACCACCACCGACAGTACCGGCCATGGCAGAGTAGCTGACTAAGGTCACTAGCGTAATGGTTACCGAGTTAACGATGGTTGGCATTGCCTCTGGAAGTAGTACCTTAGAGATGATCTGCATTGGTGTAGCTCCCATCGATTGCGCGGCTTCAACCAAACCAGTTGGTACTTCTAATAGTGCGCCTTCAATCAGACGGGCAACAAATGGAATTGCGCCAATCGTCAGTGGCACAATCGCAGCTGTCGTACCAATAAAAGTACCGACCAACAGCTTGGTCACAGGAATAATCGCTACCATTAACACTAAAAAAGGAACCGAACGACCGATATTGACGATAGCGCCCAAGATGCGATTGAGTTTGGTGTTCTCAAGCAATCCGCCTTTTTTACTGGTATGCAAGATCACGCCAAGAGGGATACCGACAGCAAAGCCAACAATACCCGCTACGGCGACCATGTAGAGTGTTTCCCAAGTTGCGCCCAGCAGAAGTTTGCTGTTTAAGTTCAGCCACTGTGAAATTTCGTTAAAGGACATAACCCAGTACCTCTACTTTTACGTTATGGTCACGCAGGAACGCTATCGCTGCATTGTCATCTTGTTCATTACCAAATAGCTCCGCGACCATCATGCCGAATTTAACGCCGCCAGCGTAGTCAAGATCTGAACTCAAAATCGAAACATCGATGTTGAATTTACGGACAATTTGGCTCATCAATGGTGCATCAACGGTTGCTCCGGTAAACTCTAAACGCACTAATGGGTAACTATTCTCGACACGTGTTGGTTGCAAACGTGCTTGATAATCTTCTGGAATCGACAAGTCTAACGTTGAGCGGATAAACTGATGCGCCAGTTCCGTTTTGGGGTGGGCAAAAATTTCGCCGACGGTGCCTTTCTCAACCAACTCACCATCGCCAATGATCGCAACTTGATGACAGATGCTTTTGACCACATCCATTTCATGAGTGATCAATAGTATGGTGATGTTGAGTTTACGGTTGATCTCTTTAAGCAGATCCAATATTGATTGGGTGGTTGCAGGATCAAGCGCGCTGGTGGCTTCATCACATAGCAATACTTTCGGGTCGGATGCCAGAGCACGGGCAATCGCCACACGCTGCTTTTGGCCGCCACTCAAATTGGCCGGGTAGCTTTCATGCTTATCGGCCAGACCGACTAACTTTAACAGGCCCGTGACCTTGTTTTTGATGTGCGCCTGATCTTTTCCTGCTAATTCTAGAGGTAGCGCAGTGTTTTCGAACACGGTACGTGAAGAGAGCAAATTAAAATGCTGAAAGATCATGCCGATGTTACGACGTGCTTCGCATAGCTGTGGTTTGCTCAGCTTGGTTAGGTCAACCCCATCAACAACGATTGAGCCTGAGCTTGGAGCTTCCAGCATGTTAACACATCGAATTAAAGTACTTTTCCCTGCTCCAGATGAGCCAATAACACCAAAGATTGTTCCCTGAGGGACATTTAGGTTGATCGCTTTCAAGGCATGTATTTCCTTACTGCCTTGATAGAAAACCTTATTTACTTGATTAATTTCAATCATTGAGAAACCCGTTATCAGTTTGGATGAGCAGTAGACGATTATTTTGAACTACATCTCATTTACCAGAGAATGCTATGGGTTTGAGTGTTGAGTGTCAATAGATATTTTTACGTCTAGACGTCTAAACGTATCTTTCGCTAAAACCAATCGGAATGAGTTAGTGGAGAATGACATAAGAGGCATTAGTACAATCCATCGAGATGGCATAAAAAGGGGACTCAGGTATAATCTGGATACTAAAGCAAGCAAAATGAGAAACATATTTTGGCGAAACCAGCAGTCTTTCTAGACCGCGATGGCGTAATCAACGTCGATCACGGCTACGTGCATGACGAGCACGAGTTTGAATTCATCGAAGGGGTATTTGAAGCGGCTAAGCAGCTGAAACAGATGGGCTATCAACTTGTTCTAGTGACCAACCAATCTGGTATTGCACGGGGTAAATTCAGTGAAGACCGTTTTCTCTCGCTGACTCAGTGGATGGATTGGAACTTTGTCGACAACGGCGTTGAATTTGATGGCATCTACTATTGCCCGCACCATCCAGAGCAGGGTTTAGGTAAATATAAGCAAGCGTGCGATTGTCGTAAACCTAAGCCTGGTATGTTTATTTCTGCGCGTGACTTTTTGCATATCGACATGGCTAACTCGGTCATGGTTGGTGATAAAGCCGAAGATTTGATGGCTGCTGAAGCGGCGGGTGTCGGCTGCAAAATTTTAGTGCGAACGGGTAAGCCGATCACCGAAAAAGGCCAGGCTATAGCCTCGGTGGTGCTAGACAGCATTAAAGATGTCCCTGCTTATCTAACCAAATAATCAATCAAAAGTCGCTCTGGGCGGCTTTTATTTTGTCTGGAGGTTATCATGACTATACGTTTATTAATAAGCACAGTGTTAGCTGCATTGATCGTTGGCTGCGTGAGCGAGCGCGTTGTGAGAGAAAGCACATTTCAGGGTGACTTTACCCGTTATCACTGTGAGTCACAGTACTCCTTTCAAGTTGCCTATATGCCCAATACGCCAGCTGCGTTGCTCAGGCTAGTTGATGGTGATTATCGCTTAATTCAAGTTCCTTCAGGGTCTGGGGTTAAGTACACGCTTGATGGCATGACCCATCAAGCGCCGAATCCGATCACGCTGCATGCTAAAGGCAATCAAGCCCGTTTGGAGATTGGCCAAATGGTTTACAGTGATTGCCTTACGCAATAATTACTTTACTATTGCGGCGGTGCGGCCGCGTTAGCCGCGAGTGTTCGATAATAGAATCAGAGAGTTATGAGTAAGAAACTAACCATTCTTGATATTGCCAAGTTATCTGGGGTCGGTAAGTCAACCGTTTCCCGAGTGTTGACCAATGATCCTAAAGTCAAACCTGAAACACGGGCGAAAGTTGAGCAAGTGATCCGAGAGTCTGGTTATGTGCCCTCTAAGTCAGCTCAAGCGATGCGGGGCGGCAGCCAGAAAGTGGTGGGGGTGATTATCTCTCGTCTTGATTCCCCTTCAGAAAACAAAGCGGTCAGCAGCATGCTGGCAACCTTATACGCCGCCAGTTACGATGTGGTGATTATGGAAAGTCAGTTTGATCGCAGGAAAACCAATGAGCACCTTGACGTATTGAAAAGACGCAACGTTGATGGTGTGATCATTTTCGGTTTTAACGATCTCGATGTCACGACACTCGCAAGCTGGCAAGGGCGGTCGGTGGTCATTGCAATGGATACCGATGTCGTGTCATCAATTAACTACGATAATCGTGGTGTCATCGTGTGTGCATTGGAACACCTCAAGACGCAGAGCATCGACAACATCGCCTTTATCGGTGTTGACCCGAGCGATAAAACCACCGGTTTGCTGCGCCTTAACGCTTATTTAGACTGGTGTCAGCAACAGCAAATGACACCCTGTTATCAAACCGGACACTTAAACCGCGAAAGTGGCTACCAGTTAGTGGATCAAGTGTTAACTGACCAAACTCAGGCGATAGTTTGTGCCAGTGATACGTTAGCGCTTGGTGTGATTAAACGTCTGCAAGAACTCGAGCGTGAAGATGTTGCTGTCACTGGCGTCGGTGGTAATGAGTTGCTCTCTTTTCTCTTTCCCAATATTTACAGCATTGATCCTGGCTACTCTCAAGCCGGTGAACGTTCAGCTAACCTTCTTATTTCACATATCAATGGTGAGCCAGGGGCTACGCACATTACTCAACAGCCAGTTGAGTTCTAAGTCATTATTTTTAGAATGATTTAAAATTATACTGTGATCACATTCAATTAATGGGACTGTTCCCATTTTTATCTTTAGGTAAATCTGACACTATAATAACCATAAATGGGAATGTTCCCATTAATAATAAAAATAATAACAACAGCAAAAGTCAGTGTGAAAAACACGAGAATGAGAATCCAATTAGGGGGACATGGATATGAGTAAGATTGCGAAACAAGAGGTGGAGCGTCTGATTGAATTTGTCGGCGGTCGCGACAATATAGCCAGTGTAAGTCACTGTTTAACAAGGCTTCGTTTTGTCTTGAATGATACCGATAAAGCGGACGTTGCAGCGCTAGAAGCTTTGCCGTTGGTAAAAGGTTGTTTCACCAACGCGGGGCAATTTCAGGTTGTAATAGGGACTGAAGTTGATGACGTGTACAAGGTATTAATTGATCTATCAGGGAAAAGTGAAGCGTCTAAAGACGAGTCAAAACAAGCGGCGCGTCAAAACATGAACGTGCTTGAGCGTGGGATTTCCCATCTTGCTGAAATCTTTGTCCCTCTGCTACCTGCCATCATTACTGGTGGTTTAATTCTAGGTTTTCGTAATGTCATTGGCGACATCAAGATGTTTGATGGGCAGTCGTTAACGGAAATCAGCCAGTTTTGGGCGACAGTGCATAGCTTCTTGTGGCTGATCGGTGAAGCCATCTTCTTCTTCCTTCCGGTCGGTGTGTGTTGGTCGACGGTGAAAAAGCTTGGCGGAACTCCGATTCTGGGTATTACGCTTGGTGTGACTTTAGTTTCCCCTCAATTGATGAACGCTTATTTAATCGGTAAGCAAGTCCCTGAAGTCTGGGATTTTGGCCTCTTTGTGATTGAAAAAGTGGGCTATCAAGCTCAAGTGATTCCAGCCATGTTAGCGGGTATCGCCTTGGCGTTTATTGAAACGAACCTTAAACGTATTGTTCCTTCTTACCTTTATTTAGTGGTCGTGCCGTTTGTTTCTATCATTTTGTCCGTGGTTCTTGCGCACTCAATTATTGGCCCGTTTGGTCGCGTTCTAGGTGACGGCGTTGCTTTCGCAGCAAAAGCGGCCATGACAGGTGACTTCGCAGTAATCGGTTCAATGGTCTTTGGTTTCCTTTATGCGCCACTCGTCATTACGGGCATCCACCACACGACGAATGCGGTTGATCTACAGTTAATGCAAGATTTAGGTGGTACGCCAATCTGGCCTTTGATTGCACTATCAAATATTGCTCAAGCATCAGCGGTTGTCGGCATCATTATCATTAGTAAGAAACACGGTGAGCGTGATATCTCTGTTCCAGCCGCCATTTCAGCCTACTTAGGTGTAACAGAACCTGCGATGTACGGTATTAACTTGAAGTACAAATTCCCTATGCTGAGCGCGATGATCGGTAGTGCGATAGCGGCTGCGATTTGTGGTAGTGCTGGTGTGATGGCCAATGGTATCGGTGTCGGTGGCTTGCCGGGTATCTTATCTATCCAGCCGCAATACTGGGGCATCTTTGCGATTGCGATGCTGGTCGCTATTGCTGTCCCAGCGACACTGACGCTGTTCTTCTACAAACGTGCGCAAATCAAAGATGAACTTGATCTCGTCAGCAATTAATCGTTCCATTAAACACATTTTCAGGAGCGACGTTTGTCGCTCCTTTTTAATCACTATTTTTCGGTAAGTAGGTTTAGTAATGACAACAATCACTCAGGATCCTAATTGGTGGAAAACCGCCTCGATTTATCAAATCTACCCCAAGAGTTTTTGTGACAGTGGCGACAAAGGCACGGGAGACATCCAGGGCATTATTTCTAAGTTGGATTATTTACAACGTCTTGGTATTGATGCCATCTGGCTTACCCCAGTTTATCAATCACCGATGATCGACAATGGTTATGATATTTCAGACTATTATGCGATTAATCCAGATTTTGGTACCATGGCCGACTTCGACCAATTGCTCGAGGAAGCGCATCAGCGTGGTATCCGCCTGATCATGGATATTGTGGTTAATCACACCTCGACGGAACATCAGTGGTTCCAATCGGCGCTGGGTGATAAGAACAGCCCGTATCGTGATTACTATATTTGGCGTGATCCGGTTGAAGGAGAAGCGCCGAATAACTGGTTATCTAAGTTTGGTGGCAGTGCATGGGCGTTAGATGACGCAACAGGGCAATATTATCTGCACCTATTTGCCAAAGAGCAGGCGGATCTAAATTGGGAAAATCCTCAAGTTCGTGAAGAAGTGAAGCAAGTGATTCGTTTCTGGGCTGAAAAAGGGGTGGATGGCTTTCGTCTCGATGTGATCAATTTAATCTCAAAAGCACAGGATTTCAGTGATGATCACCAAGGTGATGGCCGCCGTTTTTATACTGATGGCCCGCGCGTGCATGAATTCTTACAAGAGATCAGCCAAGCGGTTTTCCAACAATACGACAGTGTCACTGTGGGGGAAATGTCCTCAACAACGCTTGAACATTGCCAGCAATATTCAAGCTTGGATGGCAAAGAGCTGTCGATGGTGTTTAACTTCCATCATTTAAAAGTGGATTATCCGAACGGTGAAAAATGGACCAAAGCGCCATTTGATTTCTTGCAATTGAAGCAGATATTTAACCATTGGCAAACGGGATTAAATGGCAAAGGTTGGGGCGCACTATTTTGGTGTAATCACGATCAGCCGCGCATCGTTAGTCGTTTAGGTAATGACAAACAGTATCGTGTTGAGTCAGCGAAAATGCTCGCAGCTTCCATACACATGATGCAAGGTACGCCGTATATTTACCAGGGTGAAGAGTTCGCTATGACCAACCCTGGCTATACTTCCATTGAGCAGTATCGTGATGTCGAAAGTACCAATATGTACGACATCATGGTCCACCAGCAAGGTGTTAAACATGATGAGATGATGGCCATCTTGGCGCAAAAGTCACGAGATAACTCTCGCACACCGATGCAGTGGAACCGCGAGCGTTATGCGGGTTTTTCTAAGGCGCAACCTTGGTTAGATATTGCTGATAACTATCAAGAGATCAATGCAGAACAAGCTGAACAAAATTACGATTCGGTGTTTTATTTCTATCAACAACTGATTCAATTGCGTAAGCAAATTGAGGTAATTACAACCGGGGATTACCTCGATCTCTACCCAGATCACGACGCGGTGTTTGGCTATCAACGCCGTTCACAACAGCAAACCTTGATCTGTTTGAATAACTATTATGCTCAAGAAACAGAATGCGTTCTGCCGAGTGATTTTGAGGCTAGTCAGGCGAGTTACGTATTGGGCAACTATCAGGATTTACCGCAACAAGTAAGTCGGCATCAGGTGTTACGTCCTTACGAAACGCGGATTATTGTTTTGCAAAACTAACCCCCAATGTTGTTTGCTTACTGCCCCGTTCTGCGGGGCTTTTTTATGGCGATGATAAAATTCATACGCAAAAAAGCCAGCTCAATGAGCTGGCTTTTTTAAAGGTGGTGGAGGGGGACGGATTCGAACCATCGAAGGCAGTGCCAGCAGATTTACAGTCTGATCCCTTTGGCCACTCGGGAACCCCTCCAGGGTGTGTTCTTATTCCTAACAGAATAAGCTTAATTAATGTTTTCCCAACACGTTAATCAAGGGTTTCTCACAATTT
>NZ_NIVQ01000040.1 GCF_002811245.1 Vibrio salilacus
CAGGCGGTCGGAGGTTCGAATCCTCCAGGACGCGCCACTCTTTAGGGTTTCTTTTGTATCAACAGAGATCCTGATATTGACTATCGTTGATATCGAAACTGCGCGTCCTTAGCTCAGCTGGATAGAGTACCTGGCTACGAACCAGGCGGTCGGAGGTTCGAATCCTCCAGGACGCGCCACTCTTTAGGGTTTCTTTTGTACCAACAGCGATCCTGATATTGACTATCGTTGATATCGAAACTGCGCGTCCTTAGCTCAGCTGGATAGAGTACCTGGCTACGAACCAGGCGGTCGGAGGTTCGAATCCTCCAGGACGCGCCACTTCTTAAAAAGCCCTGCTAGCAATAGCAGGGCTTTTTTAACTATTTCTTAACATTTTTGAAACCTATCGATTACAAGCTATTGTTTTTTAGCTCAATTTCTGAATTTTTTTAAGCCTATCGCAGTATCAGTGTGCTTTTTAGCTTAACGTCGGAAAACACACAGTTATTTGTGCTTGTTTGGCGAGATATTACAGGTTTATGTGATTTGTGTGACGAATAACTCTCTAGATTTGTGCATTATCCTCAATAGCACCTTAAACAAAATTGACAAAGTTTAACCAATCGAGATAATCCTAGACCTCTTGTCAGGATTTATTGTGAGTCCTGTACATCAGAAAGCCAGATTGAGTTTGGTTGACGTTAGCGTAGCGTTTCAATAAAACATGATGTTTTTAGCTATAGCCGATGCTGTTGTCAGGATGACAAAGAAAGGATGCAAAAATGGATACAATTGGAAGCCTGCTAGTAGATGCTGCCACCTTCATGATTACGGGGATGTCGGTGGTGTTTATTTTCCTCACTATTCTTGTTTACCTCGTTCGGTTGATGTCAAAACTGGTGCCTGAAGAAGCACCTGAGCCGATCGCGACACCTAATCAAAATAACAAAGTTCAATTACCATCTTCTGCTGTTAGCCCGCAAATCGTTGCGGCCATTTCCGCTGCGGTACACCAGTACCGTGCGTCTACCGCTAAATAGCATTTGATAGGATTAAAAGGAGTTAATGAGCATGTCTAAACCACTCGCTTTAACAGACGTGGTCCTTCGTGACGCCCATCAGTCGCTATTTGCGACTCGTATGCGTCTAGAGGATATGTTACCTATCGCAGAGGAACTGGATAAAATCGGTTACTGGTCTCTCGAAACTTGGGGCGGCGCGACGTTTGATGCCTGTATTCGATTCTTGGGTGAAGACCCATGGGAGCGTTTACGTGCCTTAAAAAAAGCAATGCCTAACACCCCAATGCAAATGTTGCTGCGTGGTCAGAATTTATTGGGCTACCGCCATTACGCCGACGATGTCGTCGAAAAGTTTGTTGAACGAGCTCATGCCAATGGTATGGATGTGTTCCGTATCTTTGATGCGATGAACGATGTACGCAATTTTGAACAAGCAGTCAAAGCCACGGTTGATGTCGGTGCGCATGCACAGGGTACTCTGTCATATACGACCAGTCCTGTACATAACACCGAGACTTGGGTGGATCTTGCCAAGCGTTTGGAAGATTTAGGCTGTCACTCACTGTGTATCAAAGATATGTCAGGACTGCTTAAGCCTTATGAAGCCGAGGAGCTAATTTCACGGATTAAGTCATCTTGTGATGTCCCACTTGCGCTTCATTGTCATGCCACTACGGGTCTATCGACGGCGACAGCGTTAAAAGCGGTAGAAGCGGGGATTGATATTCTCGATACTGCTATTTCTTCAATGAGCTGTACTTATGGCCATACGCCAACCGAAACCGTAGTAGCGATGCTGCAAGGTACCGAGCGTGATACCAACCTTAATCTCGATCAGATTGAACCGATAGCGGCTTATTTCCGTGAAGTACGCAAGAAATACGCTAAGTTCGAAGGTCAACTTAAAGGCGTCGATTCCCGTATCTTGATCGCTCAGGTTCCCGGTGGCATGTTGACCAATATGGAAGGGCAGCTCAAAGAGCAAGGCGCGGCTGACCGACTTGATCAAGTACTCGAAGAGATCCCTCGTGTACGTAAAGACCTCGGGTATATTCCTTTGGTGACTCCGACCTCACAGATCGTCGGGACTCAAGCTGTGATCAATGTGTTAACTGGTGAGCGCTATAAGAGCATCACCAAAGAGACCGCTGGTGTTCTTAAAGGTGAGTATGGCGTCGCACCAGCTGAACTGAACCCTGAACTACAAGCGAAAGTGCTCAATGGCGGTGAGGCAATTACTTGTCGTCCGGCTGACTTGCTTGATGCAGAAATGGATAAGTTGACAGACGAGCTGTTAGCGAAAGCCAAAGCAGAAGGTATCTCGTTAGCAGAAGATACAGTCGATGACGTGTTAACTTATGCTCTGTTCCCACAAGTGGGCCTCAAATTCCTGAAAAATCGTCACAACCCAGAGGCGTTTGAGCCAGCTCCAGGGCTTGAAGAGCCAGTTGCAGCAGTCCCTGTCACTCAAGGTGGAATCGAGACTTACAGCGTTAAAGTGGATGGTCAAGTGTACGATGTTGAGGTCGGCCCACAAGGTCAACTAACGTCTGTCGCGGCTTCCGCTTCAGAAACACCACAAACTGCCTCAGTTGCGCCAGCGGGTAATTCGGAAATGGTGCCAGCGCCGCTTGCAGGCAACATCTTTAAAGTCAATGTGCAAAGTGGTGTTCAAGTTGAAGAGGGTGATGTGTTATTGATCCTTGAAGCGATGAAGATGGAAACGGAAGTCCGCGCTGCTCGCGGAGGTATCGTGCAAGATCTTCACGTTAAAGAGGGTGATTCCGTCACTGTGGGTTCTCCTCTGCTCAGTTTAGCGTAAGGGAGTCTCATGGAAGGATTAATGATCTTATGGTCAAAGACAGGGATCGCTAACTTTGAGTTCGGCCAGATCTGTATGATCTTCGTTGGCTGTCTATTGCTGTTTTTGGCGATTCGAAAAGGCTTTGAACCACTACTACTGTTACCGATCGGCTTTGGTGCGATCTTAGCCAATATCCCTAATGCAGGCTTTACAGACGAAGGTGGCTTGCTTTACTACGTTTATTACGTAGGGATTGAGTCGGGTATTTTCCCTCTGCTTATCTTTATGGGCGTGGGGGCAATGACCGACTTTGGTGCTTTGATTGCGAATCCGAAAACCTTGTGGCTAGGCGCTGCTGCGCAGTTTGGTATCTTTGCGACTCTGTTTGGCGCGATCTTGCTGAATTATGTTCCAGGTATGGAATTTAGCATGGCAGATGCGGCTTCGATTGCGATCATTGGTGGTGCCGATGGCCCGACAGCGATATTCCTCGCTAGTCAGTTGTCACCGGATCTACTCGGTGCAATCGCTGTTGCTGCGTACAGCTACATGGCATTAGTGCCGATTATTCAGCCGCCGATCATGAAGGCATTGACGAGCCCTGAAGAGCGCAAGATCAAAATGGCGCAGCTGCGCCACGTTGGTAAGGCCGAGAAGATCCTTTTTCCTCTCGCCGTATTATTGATGACGATTTTGTTCCTGCCAGCAGCCACACCACTGGTCGGTATGTTCTGTCTTGGCAACCTGATGCGTGAAGCTGGTGTTGTTGAGCGTTTATCGAAAACAGCGCAAAATGAACTGATCAACATTGTCACTATCTTTTTAGGACTTGGTGTCGGCTCAAAACTGCAAGCGGAAGAGTTTCTTAATATCGAAACTTTAGGCATCTTGGCACTGGGTGCGGTCGCATTTAGTATCGGTACTGCTGGCGGTGTGTTGATGGCCAAGCTACTCAACAAGCTGTCAAAAGAAGACATCAATCCACTGATTGGTGCGGCAGGTGTCTCTGCGGTGCCAATGGCTGCCCGTGTGGTGAATAAAGTCGGTCTTGAAGCAAACCCACAAAACTTCTTGTTGATGCACGCAATGGGCCCGAATGTGGCCGGCGTACTTGGCTCGGCGGTTGCTGCGGGGGTTCTACTTGCCTTGGTTGGCTAGCTTAACGTAAATGTGAGCGGTTGATTAATTTATACTCAAGTGCTCAACACCGTGTAATAAATGGTATATATTCAAAGGGATGCTATCGCATCCCTTTTTTATATCGATAGGGAAATGAACACATGGAAAACAAACAAATCGCAATCTCTCAATTTGGTGATCCCGACGTCCTTGTTACTCAAGTGTCACCTATTCCTGAACCTTTGGTTGGCGAAGTGGTAGTGAAAGTTCACTTCTCGGGTGTAAATCCTATCGATGTCAAAACGCGTGCTGGCTTAGGGTGGGCTGCGTCAGAAAATAAAGATAACCTCCCTTGGGTGCCCGGTTATGATATCTCTGGTGAGATAATCTCGGTGGGGTCGCAAGCTGAGCGTTTTAATATTGGTGATAAGGTAGCGGGCTTTATTGGCTTTCCATTGCAAGGTGGCGGTTATAGCCAATACCTCTCGGTGTCTGAAAGTGCGCTCAGTTTGGTCCCTAGTGCGATCACACTCGAAGCGGCCGCTGCATTGCCACTCGCAGGGCAAACCGCACTGCAAGCGTTAGACAAAGCTGGCGTTAAAGAGGGGATGCGGGTACTTATCTTAGCTGGATCTGGCGGTGTCGGTCATATAGCGATTCAGGTTGCCATCGCGGCAAAAGCCGAAGTCTTTACCACGTGTAGCGAAGCGAACCTCGATTACATGGCGACCTTGGGCGCTCATGCGGTTAACTATAAGTTTTCGCCTGTTTCTGAACGTGTCGAAGAGGCGGATGTATTGATTGACCTTGTCGGTGGAGATGCGGCACTTGATGCCTTGAACTGTTTAAAGGATGGCGGCACAGTGGTTACCGTGCCTACGCTCAGTGCTGAGCTTATCTGTGAAAAAGCCAAACTGCTTGGCTTTAACGCGACAGGGATGCTGGTTGATCCTAATCCCGAACAGTTAGATGCGCTACTTTACATGGTTAGTGTTGGTTTGGTGAAAACCGAGATTCAACACATCTATCCACTCGATCAGGTCGCTGAGGCCCACAAGCAAATAGAAACGGGTCATACGCGGGGCAAGATCTTACTTGATATGCAATGCTAGCAGCGTTTAACAGCGCTTTTGAATCTTTCGCTCTGTGGTTTTCTGATTCGGCACTATGGGTTCTTTTTTTCAGTGGATTCCTTAGTGCCACTTTACTGCCCGGCGGCTCTGAAGCGGGGTTAATCGCAACACTTAGTCTCAATCAATATGCGACTTCGACGACCATTATCGTTGCTACTGTGGGCAATACCCTCGGAGGGCTAACCAATTATTGGCTCGGTTTATGGCTACCTAATCGAACTCAGAAAGAAAAACAGGGTCATAAAGCATTATTGTGGCTCAATAAATACGGTTATTGGACGCTTCTTTTGAGTTGGTTACCCGTTATTGGGGATCCACTGTGTTTGGCGGCTGGTTGGCTGCGAATGCGTTTTTGGCCATGTTTGTGGCTCATTCTTATCGGCAAGGCGCTTCGCTACAGTGTACTGTCTGCCGTTTATTTTGGTTTTTTCTAAGGGGATGTCATGAGAAAGTTTTGGCTTGGCGCTGTTTCTCTGGTTGCACTTTATGGTTGCTCTGCAAATACGTTAACCTCAGTGCCGTTTTTTTCTTCATTGCCGACAGGCGTTACTCTGATCGAAGAGGTAGAGCCGCAATCGGGCCAGGCAATGATTCCCTATACTAAATACCAACTGGATAACGGTCTAACGGTGATCCTTTCTCCGGATGACTCCGATCCTTTGGTGCATGTTGATGTGACTTATCATGTGGGGTCGGCTCGTGAAGAGGTTGGCAAATCAGGTTTTGCCCATTTCTTTGAACATATGATGTTCCAAGGCAGCGAAAATGTTGGCGATCAACAACATTTTAAGATCATTACTGAGGCCGGTGGAACATTAAATGGCACCACCAATCGAGATCGCACCAATTACTTTGCAACCGTGCCCGCTAACCAACTTGAGAAGATGCTGTGGCTCGAGTCTGACCGAATGGGCTTTTTACTCGATGCAGTATCGCAACGTAAGTTTGAAATACAACGTGATACGGTCAAAAACGAACGTGCGCAAAATTACGATAATCGCCCTTACGGTTTAATGTGGGAAAAAATGGCTGAAGCCATGTACCCTGAAGGTCACCCATACTCTTGGCAAACTATCGGCTACGTTGAGGATTTAGATCGCGTTGACGTCAATGACCTTAAAGCCTTTTTCTTACGTTGGTACGGACCGAACAACGCGGTACTGACGATTGGTGGTGATATTGATGTTAAGCAAACGCTTGAATGGGTTAACCAATATTTTGGTTCTATTCCAGCCGGTCCGGCGGTAGAACAAGCACCTAAACAGCCAGCGACTCTAAACCAAGACCGATATGTAACGCTTGAAGATCGAATTCAACAACCAATGCTACTGATGGGCTGGCCGACGGTATACAAGGGTGCACAGCAACAAGCGTCATTGAATGCGTTGGCTAACGTACTGGGCAGTGGCGCAAATAGCTTACTCTATCAAAAGTTGGTCAAAACTCAGAAAGCGGTCGATGCTGGTGCATTTCAAGATTGTGCCGAGCTAGCGTGTACTTTCTATGTGTACGCCATGGCGCCATCAGGTGAACAAGGCGCGCTGCAACCGCTCTATCAAGAACTACTGCAGACACTCAATGAATTTGAAGCGCAAGGCGTCGATAAGCCACGTCTTGAACAAATCAGTGGTATGGCAGAAGCTAATGCGGTTTTCGCCTTGCAAAGTGTGCGCGGAAAAGTCTCTCAGCTTGCCTCTAACGAGACCTTTTTTGCACAGCCCGACCGTATTCAATCGCAACTAGAACAAATTCGTGCGGTTACTCCAGACTCGGTTATGGCGGCTTATAAGCAGTTCCTCAACGGTCATCACAAAGTGACCTTGAGTGTGGTTCCTAAAGGGCGAACCGAACTCGCTGCAGCGCCAGCAGATTTTGTTACACCACAACGCACACTGCCTGAATATCAAAAGATTACTGATGATCAACTCTCTTACCCCAAAGCGATAGATGACTTTGACCGCTCGGTGATGCCAGAAGTTGCGCAAGCGGTTAAAGCGGCGATGCCAGATTTATATCGACTCTACTTCGATAATGGCGCTGAAGTGTTAGGTACGGTCAGCTCTGAAACGCCAACCGTACAGATCGAAATACGTCTTCCAGCGGGTGAGCGCTATGTGGCGAAAGGGAAAGAAGGGCTAGCGAACTTAACCGCAGCCATGATGGAGGAAGCAACGCTTGAGTCGAGTTTGGAGCAGATCCAAGCACGCTTAGATACGTTAGGCAGCAGTGTCTCGATAAGTGCAGGTAACTACACCACCACGTTATCGGTGTCTAGCCTTGAAAAGCACCTTGCTGAGACGCTTGATATTGTTGAAGAGATGTTGTTTAAGCCCGCTTTTCGTCAGCAAGATTTTGATCGTTTACAAAAGCAGATGCTAGAAGGGTTGGTTTATCAACATCAGCAACCAAGCTGGTTAGCGTCTCAAGCGACTAGGCAGGTGCTGTTTGCCAATACGATTTACCAGCGTTCTAATGATGGTACCGAGTCGTCGGTTTCACAGTTAACGCTACAAGATGTTAAGCAGTTTTATAATCGTCATTACACACCGCAAGGGGCACAAATTGTGGTGGTAGGCGACATTACCAAACGCCAACTTAAGCAGCAGTTGCATTTTATGCAACAGTGGCAAGGTAAGGTTGCGCCTTTGCTTCGTCCGCAATCTGTCCCCTTGTTACCAGCACAAAAGATTTACTTGATTGATAAGCCTAGCGCACCGCAAAGTGTAGTACGCATGGTTCGCCAAGGTTTGCCTTTTGATGCGACAGGGGAGATGTACTTGACTCAGTTGGCCAACTTTAATCTGGCAGGAAACTTTAATAGCCGTATCAATCAGAACTTGCGTGAAGACAAAGGTTATACCTATGGTGCGAGTGGTTATTTGGCCTCTAATCGTGAAGTGGGTGCGATTGTATTCTCTGCGCAAGTTCGTGCGGATGCGACCGTTCCCGCTGTGATTGAGATGCAAAAAGAGCTGTCACAATACAGTCAAAATGGGATGACAGAAGAAGAAATGAAATTTTTGCGTTTGGCGGTCGGTCAACAAGATGCGTTAAAGTATGAAACGCCTTCACAGAAAGCGGGGCTACTCGGTAGTATCCTTGCTTATAGTTTGGATGAAGATTACCTCAAGCAACGAAACGAAATTGTTGAGACGGTAGGCCAAGAGACACTAAATCAGTTAGCGAGTAAGTGGTTTAATCCTGATGACTACCAAATTATCGTTGTTGGTGATGCCAAAAGCTTAAAGCCTCAACTAGAAAGTTTACAGATTCCGATAGAAGAGCTTGAAATCATCCGTTAGAGTACACATAACGTAGTGCATAGCTTAAGGGTGATGTTAGTCACCCTTTATAAATTGTTTAGCCAGTTTGGTAGTGATACCAAACCTCTGATATAAGCGAACCTCATTTTGACTGATTTTGCTGCGCGACTAGAGCGAGTTGCACAAAACCCAGATGTATTTAAGAGTTTTGGACGAGGCGTAGAACGTGAAACTTTGCGCTACCACCAAGATGGTTACCTAGCAACAACATCTCATCCAAGTGAGTTAGGATCAGCTTATGCCAACCATTGGATAACGACCGATTTTTCAGAGTCGTTGCTCGAATTTATTACCCCAGTCTCGCATGAGATCTCAACCCTTACCGCACAGCTCGAAGACATCCATCACTTTACCCAAACTAAGTTGGGTGAGGAAAAAATGTGGCCGCTATCGATGCCGTGTTATGTGGGGAGTGAAGATGATATTAATCTCGCGCAATACGGCAGTTCTAACTCGGGTAAAATGAAAACGCTTTACCGTGAAGGCTTGAAACGCCGCTACGGTAGCTTGATGCAAATCATCTCTGGTGTGCATTTCAACTTTTCGTTTCCAGAGTCGTTCTGGCAACAACTGTTTGGTGAGCAAAACGAACATCAACGTCAAGAGAGTAAGTCCCAAGCCTATTTTGGTTTGATTCGAAATTACTATCGCTTTGGTTGGCTGATCCCATACTTCTTTGGTGCTTCACCGGCACTGTGTTCCTCGTTTATTCAAGGGCGTGAGACAAAGCTACCATTTGAATCGATTGGCGGTACCTTATATTTGCCATACGCGACATCATTGCGTATGAGTGATTTGGGTTACACCAACAGTGCGCAAAGTTCGCTTAAAATTGGTTTCAACAGCTTGGCTGAATATCTAGATGGTCTCAATGCTGCCATCCGTACGCCTTCACAAGAGTTTGCTAAAATAGGCGTTAAAGTGGATGGCGAATATCGCCAGCTCAACAGTAACGTTTTACAGATTGAAAATGAGCTTTATGCGCCAATTCGACCAAAGCGTGTGGCTAAATCAGGTGAGAAACCCTCAGAAGCCTTAGCGCGCGGTGGGGTAGAATATATCGAAGTGCGTGCTTTGGATGTGAATCCGTACAGCCCGGTCGGAATTACCGAAGAGCAAGTTCGATTCTTAGATCTTTTCTTAGCTTGGGCTACGTTGAGCGATTCAGATCCGATGGATTACTGCGAGCAATCCTGTTGGCGTGAAAATTGGAACAAGGTCATTGTAGAAGGGCGTAAGCCGGGGCTAGAGCTGCAAATCGGCTGTAAGGGTGAAGTGTTGACGCTACAGGCGTGGGCAAAACGTGTTTTTGTGGAAATCGCACAAATTGCTGAGCGTATGGATAAAGCGCAAGGTGGCTATGCTTATCAAGCAGTGTGCGAAAAACTACTGACCTGGATTGATAACCCACAATTGACTATTTCAGCCCAGTTACTCGAAGACACCAAACGCTTAGGTGGATTAGGCAAAGTCGGTTGCACGTTCGGTAATCAGTATCGTCTGCAACATCTTGACCATCAATATCGTATTTACAGTGCTGAGGTGATGGAGCAAGAGGTTGAACGTTCACGTGTGGCTCAGGCAGAAGCGGAAGCGGCCGATACACTCAGCTTTGATGACTTCCTCGATAACTATTTCACCTACTTAAAAGCATAGCAGCACTTACCCAGCAAATAGAGCGTTAACAAGGAATAGCGGTTTACCACATACTTGGTGTAAACCGCACAATAATAGCAAGTAAATGAGACAGCCCACATGGGTTGGAACAATGGAGAGGGACAATGCCGTTATTAGATAGTTTTACCGTTGATCATACGAGAATGAATGCACCTGCAGTTCGTGTTGCCAAAACCATGACAACGCCAAAGGGAGATACCATTACGGTGTTTGATCTTCGCTTTACTGCGCCAAATAAAGATATTTTATCTGAAAGAGGGATTCATACACTTGAGCACCTCTATGCTGGCTTTATGCGTAATCACCTAAACAGTAATGATGTTGAAATCATTGATATCTCACCGATGGGCTGTCGTACTGGATTTTATATGAGCCTAATCGGTACACCTAAAGAGCAACAAGTGGCAGACGCTTGGTTAGCGGCGATGAAAGATGTACTTAAAGTGGAAAGCCAAAATAAAATCCCAGAACTCAACGAGTATCAATGTGGTACGGCAGAGATGCACTCGCTTGATGAAGCTAAGCAAATTGCTGAGGCGATTTTAGCGGCAGGTATTTCAGTCAACAAAAACGATGAGCTGGCACTTCCAGAAGCGATGTTAAAAGAGCTTAAAATCGACTAGTTACATCGGTAAATAAGCAAGGAAGGGATGATTACCCTTCCTTTTTTTGCCTGTTAATTTGCTTGGGGTAATACCACGACTTCGGTTTTCGCCCAAATATCGTGGAAGCCACGCTTTTTCGGGTCTAGTGGTACGGTTAAGTTGGCCAAGCCAAATCCCGAAGTACCAATACGAATCAGTGCCTGAGTGACTGAAATAGCACTGCCGTTAGGGTTACGCAGTTGTAATTTCCACGCTCGCATTCCTAACGTTTGACCTGCGCGAGTCCAGAAAAAAACGAAGAAGTAGATCCAGACAAAAGCAAGATAAGCGGTATAAATCGGGCTCCAAATAGGATGGCTAGTGAGAAAGTCACTCACATCTGCGTAGCTACCGACACTAAATATCCCCATCGCCATTAAAGCGTGCAGTATGGCAACCACCACTCCTGCCGCCATCATCTCGACGGCAATAATAATTAATCCATCATAAAAAAGAGCACCTAAGCGGCGTAATAGGCCTGCTGGTGGTAAAGAGTCAATCGTTGACATAAAAGTTGCTTACCCAAAGTAAAATAAGGCGAAAGAATATAGTCTCTCCTTCAATCTGAAAAGAGACCTTGCGCACAGCTTATCGATTTGTGGCGATTTTATCAGCAAACGACAATTAATTCAGTCTTTTGCACTTGCACGAATGCCTCGCATACGTATAATGCCAATCATCAAAGGGCAAAGCCCCAAGATGCCGGTGTGGTGAAATTGGTATACACGACGGATTCAAAATCCGTTGCCTTCGGGCGTGGCGGTTCAAGTCCGCCCACCGGTACCATACAAAGAAAGGTCGCTTTTATAGCGGCCTTTCGTCGTTTTAAGCGAACAACAATTTTGCTAATCTCAATAAGCGTAATATGGCGCATATTTCTGTGCGCTGTCACAAGTCGTTACACAGGGTGAGAGCTAAGCGCTTTACATCTGCTTTGAAGCAGGGAACAATTCCGCTTCGAGCTGCATGATGTAGCGGTAAGTGATGGAAGATTATGAGTAGTACTGAAGCAAGAAAACCCAATCCACTGTTTGAGATTGTGATTAACGTTCTTTTACCCTCTCTGATTCTGATGAAGCTCAGTGGTGACGAGTACTTGGGCACGGCAGCGGCATTGATCGTCGCTTTGGCCTTTCCCGCTGTTTATGGCGCGATGGAGTTGATTCGCCATAAAAAATTCAATTTCATTGCAGCGCTCGGTTTTGTCAGTGTGCTTCTGACCGGAGGTATAGGGTTACTTGAGCTCGATACTAAATGGCTCGCATTAAAAGAGGCGTTGATCCCCGGTTTGATTGGTATGGTGGTGTTTGGGTCTAGTTTTACTCGTTATCCAGTAGTGAAGAAGCTAATTTTTAACGATACTTTACTTAACCTTGAAGTGATCAAACAAAAATTAGAGCACACTGGTAACCAAGCAACATTTGAACGTTGTTTGTCGACTTCAAACTATCTGTTTGCCAGTACCTTTATGTTCTCTTCGGCGATGAACTACTTTCTTGCCACCTGGATTGTGACCAGCCCAGCAGGCACTGCTGAATTTAATGAGCAACTTGGTAAAATGACTCTTTACAGTTACCCGATGATTGCCATTCCGAGTATGTTGATGATGATCGGCATTTTCTATTATGTTTGGCGTCAGGTGCGCAAAATGACTGGGCTAGAGACAGAACAAATATTCCATATGAAATAATAAAGAATCACCCGCTTTTGAGCGGGTGATTTCGTCTCCAATGGCTAGTCTTGTTTGCGAATAAGATAGTCAAATGCGCCTAAGCTCGCTTTTGCTCCTTCACCCATGGCTATGATGATCTGTTTGTAAGGAACGGTCGTTGCGTCACCCGCTGCGAAGACACCTTCTAGGCTGGTTTCACCACGGCTACCGACTTCAATTTCGCCGCGCTCAGAAAGCGCTACTTCGGAATCTTTCAGCCATTCTGTGTTTGGCACTAGACCGATTTGAACAAAGATACCTGATAGTTCAATCTGTTTTATTTCATCTGTGTTGCGGTCTTTGTACCTCAAGCTTGTTACGCGAGTACCGTCACCCACTACTTCTGTGGTTTGCGCCATCGTGATAATGTCGATGTTTGGTAGTGAGTTCGCTTTGTCGATAAGCACTTGGTCTGCGCGAAGTACGTCTGCAAATTCAAGAACGGTTACATGCTCAACAATACCTGCAAGGTCTATAGCCGCTTCGATGCCTGAGTTGCCGCCACCGATAACCGCGGTTTTCTTGCCTTTGAACAGGGGACCATCACAGTGTGGGCAGTACGCGACACCTTTGTTGCGGTATTCTTGCTCACCCGGAACGTTCATTTCACGCCAGCGTGCCCCAGGGCTTAGGATGACACTCTTACTCTTTAGCGTTGCACCGCTTTCAAGCTGGATATGAATCAAACCGTCTTCTGTGTGTGCTGCGCCCATTAGCTTCTCAGCTTGTTGCTCAGTCACGACGTCTACGTGGTATTCTTTTAGATGCTCGGCTAGGTCAGTTGCCAGTTTGGGACCTTCAGTACGTTTTACCGAAATGAAGTTCTCGATTGCCATGGTATCCATAACCTGGCCACCAAAGCGCTTAGCGACAATGCCAGTGCGAATACCTTTACGCGCGGCGTATAGTGCTGCTGCACTACCCCCAGGGCCACCGCCGACAACGAGCACATCGTATGGGTCTTTTTCACTCAGTGCTTTCGCTGCTTTCTCACTCGCGCCGTCATCCACTTTGTTTAGGATTTCAGTCAAAGACATCCGGCCCTGACCGAATAGCTCACCGTTCACGAATACGCTTGGTACTGCCATGATGTCGCGCTTCTTCACTTCATCTTGGAACAGCGCACCGTCGATCATGGTTGCTTTCACTTGCGGGTTGAGCGCCGCCATCATATTGAACGCTTGCACGACGTCTGGACAGTTTTGGCACGACAGTGAAATGAACACTTCAACTTCCAATTCTTTATCTAGCGCTGCGATTTGTTCAATCACTTCCGGCTCTAGTTTGATTGGGTGACCACCAGAGTGCAGTAGTGCCAATACTAGAGAGGTAAATTCGTGACCCATCGGTAGGCCAGCAAAGCGAAGTGCTGTGCCTTTTTCAGGGTTGGTCACCGTCATCACAGGTTTACGTGCGCTTGCGTTATCGTCACGTTCAACGGTGATAAAGTCACTCATCTGTGCGATTTGGTTCGCCAGAGACAGAATGTCATTCGATGCTTTGCTTTCATCTAGACTAACCACTAGACGAACGTCTTGTTTTACATTAGCCAGATATTGTTTGAGTTGTTGTTGGATCGCTTGGTCTAACATAGTTGTTGTTACCTTAAATAAACAAAAGAGTGGTTACTCTGGATAAAATCAGTAGGGAGAGAGCAAACCAGGCAGAAGGTCGTCAAGGTATCTAACCTGGAATGCTCTCTAAGTTAAGCGTCAATTAGCATGTAAAATTGAGCTTAAATTCAGTGGCTTAGATTTTGCCTACTAGGTCTAGAGAAGGAGCTAGTGTCTCTTCGCCTTCTTTCCATTTTGCTGGGCAAACTTCGCCTGGATGCGCTGCTACGTACTGAGCGGCTTTCACTTTGCGTAGTAGGTCTTCTGCGTCACGACCGATACCTTCAGCAGTAATTTCCATTGCTTGGATAGTACCTTCTGGATCGATTAGGAAGGTTGCACGGTCTGCAAGACCTTGACCTTCACGCATCACACCGAAGTTGTTTGTGATGTTGCCTGTTTGGTCGCCAAGCATGTAGTACTGAATCTTACCGATGGTATCTGAACTGTCGTGCCAAGCTTTGTGAGTGAAGTGTGTGTCTGTTGATACTGAGTACACTTCAACGCCGCGTTTTTGTAGCTCTTCGTAGTGGTCTGCTAGGTCACCCAGTTCTGTCGGACATACGAATGTGAAGTCTGCTGGGTAGAAGAAGAATACCGCCCATTTGCCTATAACGTCTTGTTCTGTTACTTCAACGAATTCGCCGTTTTTGTATGCTGTGGCTGCAAATGGTTTGATCTTTGTATTAATCATTTTTACTTTCCTTTTAAATTATTGGATGAGCAATGTTCGTTGCTTTCGGAAAGTATATTCACATGTACGTTTGCTTAAATAAAATTGCTTGTGTCAATCCTATTGATAGGTAAACCCTATTGAACTGTATTATTAACGTCAATGACCTCACTTTCAGACTCTTTTTTTGATTTTCCGCAGGTTACGAAGTTGTCGTCTATCTTTATAAAAATAACTAATGGACGATATCTATGTATCACGTAACACCGTATCTGTTTTTTTCTGGCCGCTGTGAAGAGGCACTTAGCTTTTATCAACAATGTTTTGGGGGGTTGTGCTATCGAAACAATATTTTAAAGATGCGCCTCAACGAATTGAGGGGGCAGACCCAAACTGGATTATGCACGCGGAGTTTGAAGCATTTGGCATGAAGTTGATGTTATCGGATGGGGTTGTTGCTCGTGAGTTAAGCGGTAACAATATCTCGTTGGCGCTCGTGTTGGACAATCTGGATGAACAAGCGCGTTTGTACGATAAGCTTTCTACGAGCGGGCATATCATGATGCCGCTAGCCGATGCTTTTTGGGGCGGGCGCTTTGGCAAGGTTGAAGATCAGTTTGGTGTTCGTTGGATGCTACACTGTGAACTCGTCAAGTAATATAATCCATCCCCTTCTTACTTGAAGCTGCAGCGATGTGGGCTACGTTCGTTCTCCTCAATCACATAGTCTATCTATGCTCATGGGGATTCATTCACTTGCCGCCTACCAGCAACTTTAATGAGTTTGGGTATAGTAAAGCTATTGCGACAGTTTATCGAGTTCTCAATAGTAAATATCAATGGTGAATTTAAACTCACCTTCATCTAGAATTATCCATCAGTTTATTTATCAAAGTTGTATTAAGTTCGTGGCGAGTATCAAAATAACAGTAGATAGGTTGCAACCAGGCTTGCATATTCGACTTCCAGTAAAATGGAACGATCATCCCTTTCTGTTTAATAGCTTTAAGATTAAAGACCAAGAGCAGATCCTAATGATTCGTCACTTAGGCATCAAGCATGTGTTTATTAATCCAGCCCAAAGTGATACGCAACCGTTACCACCTAACGAAGATGCGGCACGCAATGCCGACGAGGAAGGTAAAGAAGAACAGATTGATTTGGAAGCGCAAAAGCTTTGGCAAGAAAAGCAAGACCGAATAGAAAAGCTCAATGCCTATCGACGCCGAGTGATCAGTTGTGAGAAAGAGTTTGAACGTTCCTTATCAAGAATGCGTGCAGTGATGAACAAAATTCGCAGTCGTCCAGAGCAAGCGGTTGATGAAGCAACGTTATTGGTCCATGACATTGTTGACAAGTTAATGAGTGATGATAACGTCACGCTGCACTTAATGAATGGCAAAAGTGAATTTGAAGATATTTATTTTCACTCATTGAATGTTTCTGTCGTTGCGATGATGGTTGCGAAAGCGAAAAAGCTCAATGCCAATAAGATAAAAGAAGTCGCGTTTGCAGCGTTGTTTCATGATATGGGGAAGATGAAGATCCCTACAGCGATCTTGCGTAAACAAACCCGTCTAACGGATCCGGAAACTAACTACCTTAAGCTGCATACCAAATACGGGTTAGATATTGTGGCTAATATGGATGACTTTCCTGAAAGTGCACGTACTGTGATTGCTCAGCATCATGAGATGAATGACGGGTCTGGTTACCCAGAAGGCTTAAAAGAAGACCAGATTGATGAATTGACTCAAATTATTTCGGTTGCTAACGCCTACGATAATTTATGTCACAGTAATATACCGTCCGAACAGAAAATACCTTATGCCGCACTCTCTCACCTATACAAGAACTGCAAACATCTCTATAACCATGAAAATCTCGGCCTATTGATCAAGTTTATGGGCATCTACCCACCAGGTACGGTGGTTCAGTTGTCGAATGATATGGTGGGGTTGGTCATTTCAGTTAATGCGAAAAACATTCTTTTCCCAAATGTGCTTATTTACGATCCCTCGGTTCCGAGAACACAGGCGCCTATCATTGACTTAGCAGAAAAAGAGATAAAGATAGTGAACGCTATCTTTCCTAATAAGCTGCCTGATAAAGTGCGTGAATATCTTAACCCTCGCTCTAGGGTTTCATACTTCTTTGATTCAAATGAGTAGTTGCCCACAGTGAGTTGTGGATAAGGTCTGGGTAAATTGAGGGTAAGATGGGTGCAAAATGGCGTCTGATTGATTACTGTGCGACTGGGTGTTTTTTACAGAAAAACTGCATTATTTTTCTTGCCTTCCGAATCGAACTCCCTATAATGCGCATCCACTGACACGGCAGACGCCACAAGGCTTCCGGCAA
>NZ_NIVQ01000041.1 GCF_002811245.1 Vibrio salilacus
AGCGAAGTCGGGTTGCCTCATTGGGCAGGGAAGTGGACTTACGCGTTTTATGTTCCGTGCATTTGGCGGCCAAGTGAGTGTTGTCGTGTGATTCGGCTCAGAAAATACGGTCAAGAATGCAGTTCTTTGCCAAATAAATCAGTCATTTGTGGTAAAATAGAACAAACAATTAAAGCAGACCCTCAACGCTCGGCGATTTTGGTTTGCGTTGGGTTTTGTGTTTATGGTGCAATGCGGAAAGTGAGCCAGTGCGTTTCGGGCTACTTAATTGAGCGTTAGTTTGCAAATCGCTGATGATGCTATGCTATGGTCTGGCGCTTTATGGACGACTCCGAGTGCCCGTTAACAAACAACGCCGCGGAGCGAGTTCTCCGTAATTACATACTGATGAGGAAGTGTTGTTACGTGACTCGCTCATATCGAGGCGACCAGTTCCGCGAACGAATGTTCTCGCTGATAGAAACAGCCAAACTTCAGCAGGTCTCTGCTTATAAATGGCTGCGTGAAATCGTCGAACATCATATTGGATTATCAAAGGGCAGCGTTCTTAGCTTAAACTGCCGTCAATAGCTCTCGGGTGAATAGTTACAAATGGAAAGGCTTCGAGAGGAACAGGGCGAGAAAATAAATAGCCTTGGAAATCCAAACAACCGTAGCTAGCGAGAGCCAATCTTTGCTCTTGTGTTTCGACGCCTTCAGCAATCACCGCTAAGTTCATGCTTTTCGCTAATGAGACAATCGTACGAGCAATATCCGCATCATGACTGTTGGTGAGTAAATCACGCACAAAAGATTTATCAATTTTGAGTTGATCTAAAGGTAATCGTTTTAAGTAGTTGAGTGACGAGTAACCCGTTCCGAAATCATCGAGAGAAAAACTCACCCCATATTTTTTTAGTTGCGACATTTTTGTGATGGTATCTTCAAGATCTTCATGAAGCATACTTTCTGTGAGTTCCAGCTTAAGTCGATGAGGGTTTGCTTCATAACGTTTCAACGCTTCTAGAACTTGCTGTACAAAACCAGTTTGATGGAATTGTTTGGCACTAATATTAATGGCGAGAACCAGCGAGTCGGTTAGTGGTGAGTTTTGCCATACAGCAAGCACTTGGCAAGCTTGATCTAATACCCATTCTCCTAAAGGAATAATTAATCCGGTCTCTTCAGCAATAGGGATAAACTCTATCGGTGAAATCGTTCCCTGTTTAGGGTGCTGCCAACGAATGAGGGCTTCAGCGCCCGTAAGTTTACCATCATGGGTGACTTGAGGCTGATAGTATAAAGTGAACTCATTACGAGTTAAGGCATGGCGAATATCATTGGCCATAGCAGCATGCTCTAATACCTTGGCTTGCATCTCTGGATTAAAGAATCGATGTGTATTGCGACCTGCTCCTTTAGCCTGATACATGGCCAAGTCGGCATGTTTGAGTAATTCATCAATCCCTTTGGTCTCACCGAGGAAAAGGGTAACACCGATACTTAATGTGCTAAAATGTTCGATATTATTAATATAATAAGGTGTAGATAATGTGTCGAGAATTTTTTTGCACAATGAATCAGCGCGTTGAGACCCAATGTCTAAATCCGAATCCAGTTGTTCAAGAATGATCACAAACTCATCACCGCCGATTCGTGCAACCGTATCCGTTCTGCGTACACAATCAAGCAACCGTTGACTGACTAAGGTTAAAAATTTATCACCAATATCATGGCCTCGAGTATCATTCAGGGTTTTAAAATCGTCTAAATCTAAATATAAAATCGCACCATATTGTTTACTTCTTTGGCTATTGAGTCGAGCAGATTCTAAACGCTCCATTAATAACTGACGGTTGGGCAATCCGGTTAATTGATCGTAAAAAGCTAATTGCTTTATTTTACTTTCGGCAGCATTGCGTTGGGTAATATCAATTAATGTGGTAACATAATTAATAATCTCATTATCGTTATCACTCATCACTGCGGTGATCATCGTCCATTGTAGATATTCTTCACCATTTTTTCGTTTGTTTAATATTTCACCTTGCCATGAACCTTGAGTTTTTAATTTTAATTCAAGGGTGTCATAAAACTCTTGATTATGACGACCCGATCGAATGACTTTGATGTGATGCCCTAATACATCTTTTGCTTGATAACCCGTAATGTCAGTAAATGCTTGGTTAACTCTAAGAATATATTTGTTCTCATCAGTCACGACCATACCTTCGGCTGACTCAAATACTGTGGCGGCAATTTTTAGATTCTCCACCATATGCTGCATCGCTTCCCCAACTTGATTGTATTCATAAATACCAGTAGGGAAAAATCGCACTCTTAGACCTTGTTGAATGCCTTGAATATAGTTAGTTAACTGACCTATCGCTCGACTATGACTTAGATGTAAAAGCCAGGCTGCAAGAATCAGTAGCAGTAAAAAAACACCGGATAACAAAAAGAACGTTTGCCAATAATGTTCAGAGACAGAAGTAAATCTCTGCTTGTCGATACCCATTTTTAAGTTTAAGGGATATACTTTATTGTTAACCTTCAGAGCTGCATTTAATAGATATAAATTTTCATAAGCCCGCATCTGTGATGAAGTTGTTTCTTCACTAGAACGTACTGGAAGGGTGATACTTGGACTGTATTGAATCAGTCTTGCCTGCTGATAATGAATAGAAAGAGCATCTAAATCGGCACGTTCAGCGAGAGTCTGAATAAAGCTTCGGTTTTGCCCAATCGCCAAACCAATAAACATATAACCTCGTAATTGAATACTCGCGGGGTCAAAAATTGGAGTAGCTTTCAGTAAAGCGCTTAAATTTGGACTATTCACTAATGTCCATTCACTTGTGTAATGTAGCGGAGAACGGAGTGAATTTAACATCGGCTCAATATTGTATAAAGGGAGTCCTGCATCCATTAAAACCTTGCCCGAGGAATCGGTTAAAAAGAAAATATCAAGGTTTGCTCCTAATGCTGAATCTTGAAACATATAGATCATATCTTCAGCAATGTTATTAAACTCAAAGTTATCACCAGTCAATGAAGTGAACACTTGATTCGATGCAGTCGTGTGTAAATAAACTGCTAATAAATCTAGACGATTTTCTATTAAATTTTGTACGGTTCTTTGTCGCTGTGCTAAAATATTTTCAATCTCTGAATGCAGACTTATTTCTGCGGTGCGTATTGAATAAAACATGGAAATAAGAAGAGTAAACAAGCTTAGAAAACCAAATAGAAAAGTAATTCGGGTAGTGAATTTGAGTTCCCACCTGTTTTTTTTTACTTTTTTTCCTATTTCTGAGCTTGAAGGCATTAATATGTCTCTCCGATAATTTTATTATTCTATAGTTCTGACTATTGCACTATTCATTGAGATTCTGAAATTAATGGTATGTACTCTTTTACTTGGGCGTTGAATAATTCAATTAATGCGGCTTCATTCATAAATATAACGGGCATTTTTATCGTCTCTTCTGTGACTTTTTTAAATCGTGCGTCTTGAGTCGCTGATTGAAGCGCTTTGGCTAAAATATCGACTTGATAGTCAGGGGTATTGGCTGGAACGGTAATTACACGGATCGCATGCATACTTACGTCGTAACCGAGTTCTCTTAAGTTAGGTACCTCTGGATAATGAACAAGCCTTTCATCCGCCAAACTGGCAAGGACCCGCATCCGTCCTGAGTCAGTATAAGCGCTATGTGTGCCGCCACTAAAAGCAAGGTCGGCATCCCCAGAAAGGATTAATGGAGCCATACCCGCTCCTCCGGTAGTTGGAATAATACGTAATGTAATGCCTTCACGCCGCATGATTCGATTGATCACGAATCGATCTTGAATGTTTTGCGACGCATAAACTAAGCCGGGATTAGCTTTGGCATAAGTAATAAACTCATTCCACGTAGCAAATGGAGTATTAGGACCGGTGACTAAAGCAATTTGGTCAAGAGTAATACCAGCCACGTATCGAAAGCTGGTTAACTGGTAAGAAGCCGGAGTTGCTAACGGTGCGAAGGTATAAGGTAGAGAAAGTCCAAATTGAAAAGTGTAGGCTTGATCGCGACTGTTTGCCAGCATGGCTGCCGCTGAAGCTCCTCCAGCACCAGGATGATAAAGGATATTAACGGGTTGGCCGAGTTTTTCGGAAAGAACTTTGGCGAGGACTTGCCCTTGAATATCCGTACTGCCACCTTGATTAAAACCAATCAACATAGTCAGTGGCTGGGTAGGAAAGTTAGATTGAGCAAACGTTGGTACTGTTACTATCAAAGTTAATAACCACAGTACTAGGTGAGCTAATTGTTTGGTCTGTCTCATTATCGTGCCACCTATTTTGTTGAAATATTCTAAGTTTAGGAGCGGTTTATGGTTCTGTCTACGGCAAGCGATCATGATAAATTATTAACGATGATGGTTTATTTGCCCATCTTGAGTATCGACGTGGTCGGTGATGATTTACTTTGTCAGGTCGTGGCGGCTGTGTTTTGTGTAACTGGCTCCAAGTCATGTTGAGTGTATTTGCCAATTGGCATATCGGCTTGGCAGTTGCCTCGGCAATGTAAGCGTTCACCAGCAGGACTCATTCCTCTAAATCACCATCATCTGGTGGGCCCATAGAGCGGGCTGAACGAAAAAAGCTCAACGCTCTAGTGGTCGGAATCCGAGAGTGGCTAAACAAGGTCACAAAGGGCATAAACGACAACTATCAGAACTAAAAGAATCCGATACGGTTGTTGATTGTTACCCCGAAAACACATGCCCTTGAGTGGGTCACGACTCTCACAGGCTTACTGCGCCAATACGTGAAAATTGCTCAAAAATAAGTAAAACGCCAGCACTATTCTTGTCGTTTTACTTTTTCGAACTCACTCTAACAACAAGAAAACATGTTCCTATAGACTTAGAGATCTTCAGCTTGTTTCTCAAGTTGTTTGCTTGTCTTTTGGCTTACAAACTCTTTGTATAGCGCTGCTTTATCCGTTGGATCAATGTCCGTACTTGCCGTTACAGCAGAGTTAAACAACTTTTCTGATTCAATCTTTGGCATGGCTACTAGCGCACAAATTTGTTCTACACCGCCAATTTCAACCAGTGATATTTGCTCAACTTGGCTCTTTTGAATTGAAGTGTTGGTAATTTGCTTAGCGATTTGCTCAAAAGACGCACTAGAGGTTTGACCGTCAACTGAGCTATCAATTTTTTGATAGTTCTTCTCTAACACACTGACTTTAATATCAAGGTTTTGAGCAAGCGTATTACGCGCTAGAGAGATAGCGTGGTTACGATCAACATAAAAGTTACCTGATGCCGTAACACAGCTTGACGCTGCAAAACCATTCGCTGAAGTTGGGTTTAGTACCCAACTAGGCACATGACGGTCTTTGTTAGCTTCCACTTTCGTCTTATCTTCAGAACCACTTTGACTCGCACAGCCAGATAAGATCACTGCACTGATTGCTGCGGTGAGAATGTGGTATTTCATATTCAATTCCTCTTAGATAATTGAGTTGGACTGCGCATGATAGGTTTTCATTCTATCGTTGACCTTTTTGAGATATTTGCGAGTCTCGTTATAAGGTAAGTTCTTGATAAGGTGCTCATATACCTCATCAGAGCTCATGGTATTGATTTTCTTAATAGCACTAGAAACGCGTCGCTCACCAAACGCTCGCATTCTTTGCTTGAGCACTGCTTTGCGATGAATAAGCTTTCCTCAAGTTCCCCTTGCTCAAACTGCCATTGAGCTAGCCAGTGCTTGATTTCACTGTCGGAAATCGCGGGAACATCGACATACTGTTGATAATAACTTTCAGCTTTGGCAACGTCTGATTGAGATAAGAGCAAGGTGACTAAACCTGTCGCATCCATCGCAACGCTAGGGTCTTTGATGATCAACGGTAATATCGGCTTGATGTTTTGGTATTGCTTTGTTGATTAATATGCAACAGCATAGTTCAGCGCTGTGGTTTGGAGATTGGTTTTGTAACCAGTATCATTCACATTAGCACTGCGCTTGGCTCTTACTCACTGAAGAAAACTGAATACTGGTCAGTTTGTAAGTTAGACTCGTAAATGGCCACGAATCTAAAGTTTCACGAATGAAACCACTTTCAAGCAACTTGTCTTCGTATTTTTTGCGAAGCTCTAAACCAAGCCCTTTACGACATAATGACTTCATTTGTTTCGTGGTCAGTTCATGCTGTCTTTTCACTTCAACTGACACTTCTGAATCACTGGTTTTAAGCTCATAATCCGTGCCGTTGAACGACCAAGATTGAGAGTCGGAAGCAAAAACTTGTAGACCTAAAAGGCCTACCAGAACAAGCAAATATCTGTGGGAGGGGGAGAGCTGTGAGATGTAGTGAGAAATAATGACTATGAAAGAAAATGTTAATACAAATCAGTTTTTTATAATTTTAATTAAGAGTTGATGAGACCTAGTGAATCGCGTATAAGAATTCTCAACAGGGATTGGCAACACGTGGCATTTTCACCATGCGTTGGTTTAAGTGATTAGGTTGGTGTGTGCGGAAGCATCGGTACTGCATTGCTGACTCCTTAACAGAGCGTTAGCTGATAAATCTACTATCAACTTGCTAGCGACATATTTATCTAGGTTATACGGTCACTTTGTATATTGTTTGCTAGATAATAATGAAATCGACTCGGCGTAAGAAGTACGATCAAAATGAACATGAACTAGTGACCCTGCTTTTTCGAAAATAACGTCATCAAAATCTGTCATGGCAATTTTATAGCCTTTACCTGCAAATAAACTTGTGACTTGGGTTCTTTGACGTACTTTTAGAGCTAATGTAAATAGTTCATCCATACAATTTTACTCCTGACTCCTGATAGTTGCGATTTATAAGTTTAGTTTAGTTAGAAGTTTTTGTATTCGCATGCATACTTGTTGCTTGGAGTGCTCTTTTCGGAGTGAGTTTGTTTTTCTGTGGATTTGGTTGGGTTTTAGCCTTTTTGTTTTTAGGTGGGATGTTAATAAACTGAAACAATGTGTTACAAATCACCATATAAGCGTTTAAGGAAGAATCCTCTCGCTTGGTATTTTGGGTTTGGGTTCAGTTCAGTGTTTACGGCGTCCCCATTGAGTGTTGTGCTAGCGTGGCTCACCACTTAATCGGGCGATGTTCTTACGGAGAAAGTCATGAGAAAAGTACTTCTGTTCATAGTGTTAGTATTGCTAGGTGGTTGTTTAGGTATGCCTCAAACAATACAACCAGTTAAGAGTTTTAAGCTTAATTATTATTTAGGTAAGTGGTACGAAATAGCTCGCTTAGATCACTCCTTTGAACGTGGCTTGAGTCAGGTCACTGCCGAATACAAATTGCGTAAAGATGGCGGCGTTTCGGTGCTTAACCGTGGTTATTCCGCTGCAACCCAAGAATGGAAAGAAGCGGAAGGTAAAGCATATTTCGTTAACAGCCCTGACGAAGGGTATTTGAAAGTGTCGTTTTTTGGACCATTTTATGGTTCATATGTGGTCTTTGAGCTAGAAAAAGAAAACTACGAATATGCTTTTGTATCAGGCCCGAACCATGATTACCTTTGGTTGTTATCGCGGTCACCGGGTGTAAGTGCGGATATCATCGAAAGGTTTGAAGAACTGGGTGAACAGAACGGTTTTGATATTGAGCAATTAATATACGTGGAACAAAAATAAACCATACAAGCGTTTAAGGCAGATTTCAAACTCGGTTTAGTTGCTTAAATCGATGGAACTAATTCAAGAATCTACGTTCTGAACTGACTACTCCCATTAACCGTAGTAGCGCCATGCCTAAACCTCAATATGTTGTTTAAGAATCAAGCAATAAAGTCCATAATTGGTAGGGTATAGGCTGTATGTCTGATAGAATTAACGTATTCCAGTAATCGCGTTGATAGCACTGGATTCACCTAAGACTAGGAACTATTTTGACCAATAACGATATTTTACGCCGTATACGCTATACCTTTGATTTAAAAGATAACGCAATGAGCGAAATCTTCCTTTTAGCTGACCTGAATGTGAAAGATACACAGCTCATTAGCTGGCTTAAAAAAGAAGACGATGAATCTTTTGTCGAACTTAGCGATACTGAATTGGCGATATTTCTCAATGGTTTTATCAATTTTAAACGTGGCAAACGCGAAGGTGAACAGCCTAAGCCTGAAGATAAGTTGAGCAATAACATCGTATTTCAAAAATTACGAATTGCGTTGAACATGAAAGCCGAAGATATTCTTGATGTGTTACAGCTTATCGATTTTCGTTTAAGCAAGCATGAACTCAGTGCGTTTTTCCGTAAACCTGACAATAAGCACTATCGAGAATGCAAAGATCAAGTGCTACGAAACTTTTTGTTAGGACTTCAGCGTCAATTACGTCCAAATGACGACGAATCAGAGTCTTAGCAGTCTCATAAGGCAAATGAAGCGCCTGGGATGTGATGATAACCCGCACGTTCCAGGGCAGTTTTCTCGCGTGATATCGGATGAACTCCAATGTACACGCTGTAAGTTTAGGTGTTTTGGTCCAAAAGTCGCATGACTCGTAGCAGTTTAAGATAGCAGTATTCGATTTAAGATATCACAGCCCATTAGTAAAAAATTAATTATCCATGAATATACCAATTAAAGACACTTATCCCTCTGGCGTCTCGTGCTCAAACTGCAAAGCGTGCTGTTGTCGTCTTGAAGTTATGATTATTTCAGACACGGGCGTACCTGAAGAGTTTATCTTACGTGACCAATATGGTGGCGAGACAATGAGACGGTTAAATGATGGTTGGTGCGCGGCTTTAGATAGAGAAACACTGATGTGTTCTATTTACGAAAATAGGCCTTGGATATGTCGTGAATTTGAAATGGGATCTTATGAATGCATCGATGAAAGAGTGAAGTTTTTATAAACATAACGCCAGATCTGATTGCTAAAACACAGATGTTTGGATCAATATTGATAGTCTAAAAACTTAGTTGGCTCCAAGTGGCAGAAAGTCGGTTCTAGTCTTTCTCAAATCCCCCCCAACCGTCTTATGCCATTGGTTCGATGTTTAAGCGGCGATTCTCTACTTGAGTTGACGTCCACCATGTTGTGCATTGTTTAATCTCTCTTGTAAGCAGTGCTTATTTGCAGCATCAACATCACTAATTAACAATAGTTCCATACTAGAGTTGGATTTTTCCCAGTTAACGGCCACAATAAATTACAGATTAAATAATAAAGTTTAATTTGGCTCTACTGATACATAGTTATTGTCTCTGGCACATATTAAAATTGCATAAGGAATGATGAGTAATGCGAAACTTAGGATTTAAGACGCTACTGCTTATTTCAATTATCGCTTTGGTTGTGGTTTCAGTCTCTACATCGAGTTACGTCGCTTACGTTAAGCAGCGTGATACTCTAGTTGACTTGATTACCAACAGCAACCAAAATTACGTTAACGCGGAAGCTGGGCAAATCGCGGCTCGCTTACATGAGAAAGTGTCGGGGATTGAAAAACTCGGTCAGCGTTTTCAAAACGATCCTATTGTTGGTGAGCCACAAGACTTTATCGCTATGACGCACACAATAGCAGCAGCGATAAATTTGAACAGTGCAGTGGTGGCGTTTACTAATGGTGATGCCTACTGGAATCAAACCGGTGCAACTTGGCCCAATCACATATTTGATGGTGATGTGACGACTCGTGGTTGGTATCAGGCAGGGCGTCAGGCCACATCCACTAGTGTCACAGAGCCGTATCCAGATTCTGATGACACAAGCGTTTACTGGGTGTCGATTGTACGCAAAACATTTAGTGGTATGATTTCAGCTGATATGCAGCTAGGTTTTTTAAATGATATCGTCAAATCCGCTAATCAAGTTACTGGTAAAACAGCGCTTATTTTGAACCACGACGGTACGATATTGGCTTCCTCGATGCGAGATATAAAAGCGGGAGAGAAAGCTGAGCGTTATTCTTGGCTTAATAGCGCAGCTAGACAAGTTTTAGGTAATGAGAAGAGTCAGTTTGAATTGAATGTCGCAGACAGAGAAAAATTGTTTTTCGCACATCAAATTAAAGTGGCCGATAGAAGTTGGTACTTGTTGGTTGGCTTAGATAAAGAAACTGTATTTGCTGATCTTTTCGCAGCCAAGCGCAATGCAGTGATTACGGCTCTGATTGCTACCTTTGTTAGTATCGTAATAGCGTTAATCATACTCCGTGTCCTCTATCGCCCAATTTTGGTACTGAAAGAGACGATTGTTGGCTTGAGCCAAGGCAATGGCGATCTCACCCAAAGAATTGAAGTGAAAACCAACGATGATCTCGGGCAGATTTCGCAAGGGGTTAACGCCTTTATTGAAAGCTTGCAGTCTATGATGTTAGAAATTCGTCAGGTCACGGACCATCTCAATGAGAACGTCGACCGAATGAAGGACCAAAGCCAACGCAATAGCATCATATTACAAAACCACGTCCAAGAGACAGAGCAAGTGGTCACGGCTATTGAAGAGATGAATTCAACGGCAGACTCAATGGCAACTGACGCGGCTAACACGGCAGAATTGACCAATAAAGCGAGTGAGGCCAGCAGCGAGTCAAAACGAACAGTTATTCAAGCCCAAACCAATGTGCAAGAACTGGTCGATGATGTTAGTGCTGCCTCTGAAAATGTCAATAAGATGGCGTCAGAAACGGATGATATCAACACTATCTTAGGCGTTATCGGTGATATTGCCGAGCAAACCAACTTGCTTGCGCTCAATGCTGCTATCGAAGCTGCGCGTGCAGGTGAACAGGGGCGAGGTTTTGCGGTAGTTGCAGATGAAGTTCGGAATTTGGCCAGCCGTACTAAGACTAGCACTGAAGAGATAGAAACGGCGCTAGCGAGTTTGCAACGTGGCAGTCAGTCAGTTGTGAGTTCGATGGAAACGACCAAGCAGAAATGCGCTCAAACCGCTGAAGGTGCTGTCGAAGTGGCCGGTAGTCTTGATGTGATGGCCCAATTTGTCACCGATATTAATGACCTCAGTACTCAAATTGCCACAGCCGCAGAAGAGCAAAGTAGTGTTACCCAAGAGCTTAGTCGCAACATGTCGGCCATTAACGATATCGTTGGTGAGCTAGACAGCAATGGTCAGCAAGCGCTAGAAGAGGCGCAAACCATTTCAACGATGAACCAAACACTCACTGATATTGTAAGGCGTTTTAAGCTTAGTTAAACCAAAATCTATATGGTAATCAAAGGCGCCTTGAGCGCCTTTTTGACGTTGTAGCTATGTGACTCTGAAGTAGAGAAAAGTGCTAATCATTAATAACCCAATCCAATACTATCAAAATATTTCGCTCAAATAGTGCTGAATGCGATGGGTTATTTGGCTTCGCAGTCTCTTCCCCTATTGTGCTTTCCTTATGCAAAATTACTCACTTACTGTTAATCTAAAAGCTCAAGTTAACTTAACTTAAGGAAAAGGGTGTTTAACACCGAGGGACAAATATGGATTTGAGTGTTGGTGCGGTGGCAAAGCGCGCTGGAGTCAAAGTATCTGCGCTGCATTTTTATGAGCAAAAAGGGTTAATTCATAGTTGGCGTAATCAAGGTAATCAGCGTCGTTATGATCGCAGTGTATTACGCCGAATAGCTGTGATTAAAGCTGCGCAAGAGGTTGGATTAACGTTAGAAGAGATCGTGAAGTCGTTAGCACATTTGCCCAAACATAAGGCCCCGAGTCGACGAGAATGGGAACAGATGGCTTCAGGTTGGAAACAGATGTTAGAACACAGAATTTTGCAACTGCAAGCCTTACAACAAGATCTCGGTGGCTGTATTGGTTGCGGTTGCTTATCAATGGAGTCATGCGCTATCTATAACCCAAAAGATATTCGTGCTGAAACTTTCCAAGGAAAAACCATGCTTACTCATCCGGAAGAGTGGTTACAAGGACAAAGCAAACCCGAGCAATAGTGGCAAGGTTAGGATGCTAAAAAAATTACCAAACAGAACCATCGAAGCGACTTTCGCCGGTTCAATATTAAAGCGTTCTGCGAACAGGTAGTTCATGACCGCGGGTGGCAGCATAGTAAACAGAACCATCATTTGCAATTGCAAGGTTGGCAGCGGAATAAACCAATAGATGACCGCAAACGCAATGGCGCCAGTTAATAACGATTGCAAGGTGCAGAGTAAACCGACTTTCAAGCCACTTAGACGCAGATGACACATTTGAGCGCCGAGTGAGAGTAACATGACGGGGACCGCCGCTTGCCCGAGTAGCGCGGTGGCTTCGTAGAGCGGCGCCCACACGGAAAATCCGCCAAGGTTAATGACTAACGCGGCAATGGCGGCAAGGAAAATCGGCATTTTGATGATCTTCTTAAATGGGTTACCTTCACTTAATAATGCAAGGCCTATGCTAATATGAATACAGGCCGACACAACAAACAGCAGTACTGCCGAAGCCAGTGCACTGTCACCAAACGTATAAGTAAAAAGGGGAATGGCAAGGTTACCGCTGTTGCGAAACATGTGGGGTGGCGCCCAAGCTTTAAAGCTCAGTCCAGAAAGCTTACACAGCGGGATCATGATTAACCCAGGAAGTAGTACCGCGACAAAAGAGGCCGAGAGCAGAGGCGCTTGTTCTGTATCAAGTGGCATCAACACAAGCGATGAGAACACCAATGCAGGGGTAAAGGTGTCCATGTTAATACGGTTTATGGGTTGAAAATCAGGTTTGAGCCACTTTCCCACACAAAAGCCAACGGTCACTAATGCAAAGACTGGAAACAGTATCCCGACCACTTGTTCTAACATGCCTCACCCTGATGTAATTGTTATTGTTAACAATCAAATTACCTGATTTTTGTGCATTAAAACAGCGTCATAGTGACCAATGATCGACGTCTTATCACGATTTTAACAAACCTAGTTACTGTAATTAACACCAAGGGTATTTAAAGGCCCTCTAACAAAGATACTTACTTCTTGGTCTTCGAAGTCGGTGATCGATTGTGCGCAAGTCAGCGTAACAGGTTTTGAATCAACGCTAAGCCTAACAGGGCTTGGCCTGAAAAAACAAAGGAAGGAATCATGTTTAAATACACAATGTCGCTAGTTACCGCTCTATTTGCACTTTTCGCTTTTGTTCTACCAGTGCAAGCTCATAACCATGGAATGAAAGCCGATATCGTTGATGTCGCTGTAGAGAATGGTTCTTTCAACACACTCGTTGCAGCCGTCAAGGCGGCAGGTTTAGTCGATACCTTGAAGGGCGATGGTCCTTTTACCGTGTTTGCTCCAACTGACGATGCGTTCGCCAAATTGCCCGAAGGCACAGTTGAATCACTACTGATGCCTGAAAATAAAGAAAAGTTAATTGCTGTGTTGACGTATCACGTGGTGGCTGGAAAAGTTATGGCAGCGGATGTCGTCAAGTTAGACAAAGCGACTACCGTGCAAGGTCAGGCTATCACAGTCAAAGTAGTGGATGGCAAGGTGGTGGTTGATAATGCCAATGTTGTAGCGACAGATGTTAAGGCGAGCAATGGTGTGATTCATGTGATTGATAACGTGATGCTGCCTAAATAATTCGAACAACATTATGGTTAATCTTGGGCAAAGCAAGGCGCTTTGCCCTTGTTTTATTTATAGGGAAAAGCTATGCAACAACGCAAATTGACCAGTGAACAGCTTGCACAAATGGAGAGCCGCTACCGCGCGAGGCTTATTAACAGTTTAAGCGGTTTCAAAAGTGCCAACTTGGTCGGCACTATTGACGCGCAAGGACAAACAAATCTTTCGATAGTCAGCTCTGTCATTCATATTGGGTCAAACCCTCCCCTGTTAGGGTTTATCAGCCGTCCCAATTCTGTTGAGCGTCACACCTTAGAGAATATTCTCCAGACTGGCGTATTTACCCTCAATTCGGTTGCTGCTGACTTTGCACCTTTGGCGCACCAAACTTCAGCACGTTACGCTAAGCAACAAAGTGAATTTGATGCTGTTGGCTTAACCCCACAGTTCGAAACCGGTTTCGATGCCCCGTTTGTGTTGGAGAGCGAGCTTAAAATGGCGTTAACTCTCAAAGAGCATCATACGATTAAGGTGAACAAGACTGAAATGGTGGTTGGCCAAGTTGAACAGATACATCTTCCTTTGGACGCATTAAAAGCGGATGGATATCTCGATGTTGAAGCGATGGATTTAGTCACCCTAAGTGGACTTGATAGTTATCATACGACTCAGCGCTTATTTCGCCTCGAGTATGCAAAGCCTGATAAAAAGCTGTCGCCGCTAACGGTTAACGGCGCAAAGAGTCAATGGCCGAGAGACCACAATAAGTTCTCTTAAGGTAATCATTGTGCCTGCTAGTTAGATCGATATTTGTGTAACAGATCGATTGGGATATGACAATAATCATTAGGAAAACGTGTTAATCTGTCTTGGTGTTCATCATCACTTTTAACGTAGTTGGTGAGCGCTAGCACTTCAACGGTAATCTTGTCGGCGTCTGGTCGGTCGAGAATATGCGCTTTAGCTTTGGCAATATGATGCTGGTTATGACTATAGATACCTGTTCGGTACTTTTCACCAATATCTTGTCCTTGCTGATTGACGCTGTAAGGGTCGATGATTTCAAACAAATGGTCGATGAGCTGCTCGAGTGAAATGACGTCACTATTGAATATTGTTTTGACGCATTCCGCATAGCCATCGTACTCTGCTTGAGTCGAGTTACTGGTGCCATTGGCTCTTCCCGCTTCGGTATTGACAATCCCTGGTAGGTGTTTGAAAAACTCTTGTACGCCCCACAAACATCCACCCGCAAAATAGACCTCTTGTTGCATTTTAGTCTTCCCTATTATTCAATCACGGAACGCTTGGTATATTGCCTCTGTTTAAGGGGCTAGTCCACCCGGGCCAAAGGGCGTTGATTATACTGTTTTTGAGTTGGCATTTTGCTCTCAAGCGAGGATTACTGCGTAACAGAGTACTGATGGGCAAAAAATAAGCGAATAAAAGTATGGTAAGGTGTCTGATTGAGATTAAAAATTGGACTAATAGTTTTTCACCATACTTAGAGATTTAGTATGCCGAATAAAGTAAAAAAGCAGCACTTACCTAAGAAAATTTGTGCTGCTTGTCAGCGGCCCTTTAGTTGGCGTAAAAAGTGGCAGCGCTGTTGGGATGAGGTACGTTATTGTTCAAAACGCTGTCGGTCAGTTGGTGCTCAGCCTTTAGATACTATCAGCTAGCCCAGATTACCAAGGTAATTCCTCACCGCTGTAGCTATAAAATCGGCCACTATGCTCTGGCGTACTGCGCTCTATAATGGCAATGAGATCACGCGCGACATCGCCTGGAGTGAAAAGTTTGCCCGTTGGTACATTGGCTTGAAATGGTTTTGACAGCGCAGTGTCTGTTGTTCCGGGGTGGAGGGCAATAATGGTTGCCTTTCGGCAGGTGCGTTGCCATTCAATGGACACTGTTTTTACAATCATATTGAGCGCCGCTTTTGAGGCGCGATAGCTATACCATCCGCCTAATCGATTGTCCTTAATACTACCTACTTTGGCTGAAAGTATTGCCATCTTACCCGCCTCACTGCGTTTCAGTATTGGAGTAAAGTACTTGCTCAGTAACAACGTTGGTAGTGTATTACGCCGGATGTTTTCACTAAAGAAGTCGCTCGATACACTCGCTAAACTTTTCTCTGGGCCTTGATGCTTGTTATGCAAAAATCCAACACAGTTTATTATCCAGTCAATGTGAGTGAACTGTTCGCTTAACTTATGTACTTGGCTTTCGTCGCTGACATCGACCTGATGCCAAGTCACCTCATCAGGTTGCGACTGAGGTCGGGTTTGTCGATAGGTCGCGTGTAACTCAGCGCTAGGGTAACGTTGCTGGCAAAGCAGTAAAATGGCATTGCCTATACCGCCATGCCCACCAATGATTAATATTTTCATTTTTATGTCTCAATCTGATGTAAGAACCTGTCGTTCAAATGAACTTGGATTGTGGTTAGTTACGAAAAAAAGGCCTAGACGACTCAATATAGACCAAGATGTGTGATCAATAGCAAGATTCTCAATGTTTATCGGGCCCAATCGGCTATCAAATTTAGCTTAAGGCAATAGTGGTCTAGATTTATATGAGCTAGGTTTCTTAGGTTTGGGCGTGGTCAGATGCAGGTGTGGTCAAAGAGAAACGGATTGATGTGGAGTGTTATTGTTGTGCTGGCGACATCGGCACTCTACTTCTATCAACGGAAAATGCCGATGACCATTGCATCGGATCAAGTCAAGGTTGGAGTCTCATTGACGCCGCTCTCTTCACCGTTTTTTGTCGCCGAGCAACTGGGCCTGTTTAAGCAATTCGGACTCAATGTAGCATTGTTGCCTTGCTCAAGCGGGGTAAGTTGCGCTGATTCTATGCTTAATAGCAATGTTGATTATGCGACCGCTTCGGAATCAGTGGTGATGTTTAAGAGCTTCAAGCGGGATGATATCTTACTTCTGGCGAGTTTCGTTGAGTCGGATAATGACCTCAAATTACTCAGCTTAGGTCCGTCAAAAATTCAATCCGTTGCTCAATTAAAAGATAAACGAGTGGGTATTGTTAAAGGGTCGGCGAGTGAGTTCTATTTTGACTCTGTGCTGATTGGTAGTGACTTACGCGAACTAACAGTTGAGAAAGTCTATCTGTCTGACAAAGAGCTTGTTCCGGCATTATACCAATTTAATTAAATTTCTGATCTAATGGTACCTCTATTCGGAGGTACTATA
>NZ_NIVQ01000042.1 GCF_002811245.1 Vibrio salilacus
ATGAATCGGAACGTTTGTATTGGGAAAGCTCTAAAACCGTGGCCAATTTTAGTTGACCACTACAAAGCATCATTCAACTTGCCACAAAAATCGCATTCAATGAGGTCATTAGTTTTGGTTCAACAGTTTAAGCAATTTAGTTTACGGCAACTCGCTTTGATCGGCTCAACAGTAACCGTTGCACTATTTCTATTGTGTTTTCTTGCCTTTAAAGCGCTGTGGACTTATGAACGTGCACTCCAAGCCTCACTAGATAGGCAGTTGTTTGAAGTTGAACGGATTAACACTGTGCTGGCGATGGAAGAGCTCGATTTACGAGCATCGCTCGAAGACTATGCCGCATGGAACGCAATGGCCGAACAGGTGATGTCACCTTCACAAGATTTTATCGATCAGAGTATTGGTCAGCATGCTTTTAAAACAAAAATGATTGATAGCATCATTATTTTTGACACTAACAGCAGCCCAGTTTGGACGGGCTATTTCGACGGCAGTGAGGTTGTCAATCAATCTTTTATGACCTTGGAAAATTCTCAAACTGTTGAACGGTTACTCGACAAAGTTAGCCAATCGAAAACCTCAGCCATTTCTTCTTATATCGATTACGTTTCTTATCAAAATGACGCTTACATGATCGCTTCGTCACGCATATGTAATAGTGACGCCATTCACTGTGAGTTTGGTTATCTCATTTTTATTCGTAAAATCAGACCAGAATTCATTGCACAACGCGCCATACTCAAGCAGCAGTCAAATATCGACGTAGTCACCGGAATTGCCAATCGGCGTTTTTTATATCATCAAGCTAAGCATTTTATCGATGACCTGGAATATCGATATATCGCGATTATTTTAATTGATATCGACTATTTCAAACCATTCAACGACAACTATGGGCATATGCAAGGTGATGGTGCGCTCACAGAAGTAGCACAGGCCCTTCAACAAACCGTGACCGAATATGAGCATATAGTCGGCCGCTATGGCGGAGAAGAGTTCTGCGCCATTTTGGCGGCAGACAAACCCGTTCAGTTGCAGCCTTACCTATCATTACTGGTCGAGAACGTACGCCAGCTCAATATTGAGCACCTCTACTCCTTATGTGATAACAAGGTAACCGTCAGTGCAGGTGCATCAACCGCTCATATTGAATCGTACTCTGAATTATCTCGTCTTTTTCAGCAGGCGGATGAGGCACTCTACCGAGCCAAACATCATGGCCGTAACTGTGCGGAAATTTATTCTAAACCTAACACCAAGGCCGTTTAACACTTTACTCTAGGGGAATTCCCCTTACAATTGACACAAATTTGTATATCAAGGTTGTCCTATGTCTATCCAATGGTTTCCGGGTCACATGCATAAAGCTCGGAAAGAGATTGAAGAAGCCATCCCACAAGTAGATGTCATTATAGAAGTACTTGACGCGCGTATTCCGTTTAGCAGCGAAAACCCGATGATTTCTGAACTTCGCGGCGATAAACCCGTTGTCAAAGTGCTCAACAAACGTGATCTTGCCGACCCTGAATTGACACAGCTTTGGATTGACCACTTAGAAAAAGAAAGCAATGTTAAAGCGATGGCTATCACGACATCAAACTTGCAAGAAGTTAATAAAATTCTTGAGCTTTGCCGTAAACTTGCCCCTCACCGTGAAGAGATTGGTAAGAACATTCGCACCATGATCATGGGTATTCCTAATGTCGGCAAATCAACAATTATTAATACACTCGCGGGCAGAACCATCGCGGTTACGGGTAACCAACCTGCAGTAACACGTCGTCAGCAGCGCATTAACCTGCAAAATGGCATCGTATTATCAGACACCCCGGGAATTTTGTGGCCTAAAGTAGAAAATCCGCATAGTGGCTTTCGTTTAGCCGCAACTGGCGCAGTAAAAGATACCGCAATGGAGTATGATGAAGTCGCCTTTTACACCGTCGAATATCTCGCTAAGGCTTACCCAGAGCGCCTAAAACAACGCTATGAAATAGAAACCCTGCCTGAAAGTGACATTGAATTGATGGAAGAAATTGGTCGCCGCCGCGGTGCATTACGCGCTGGTGGTCGAGTTGACCTACATAAATGCTCAGAGATCTTACTGCATGAACTGAGAAATGGCACCCTAGGCCAAATCACGCTTGAAGTACCAGAGATGATCACCCAAGAGCTGATTGAAGTCGAAATTGAGGCCACGCTCAAGGCTGAACAAAAAATCAAGAAAAAAGAAGAGCGCCGTAAGCGTTATCTTAGGAATAAACGCTAGTTTATTCACAGGGTGGCCATCGGCCGCCCTTTTTATTACCCTAAGACAATTTACCCTGAGACATTTTTCGCCTTAAGCGGATGTTTTGTTATAATATAACAAACTATCTCAGGGTTAAGTGTATGAAAACACCTACAAACATCATCACAGGTTTTCTTGGTACAGGTAAAACCACCGCAATTCTTAATGTATTGAAAGAAAAGCCAGCCGATCAAAATTGGGCGGTGTTGGTTAATGAATTTGGCGAAATTGGCATTGATGGTGCCATGATGAGCGAACACGGTGCTTTGATTAAAGAGGTCCCAGGAGGCTGCATGTGCTGTGCGGCTGGGGTACCGATGTCAGTTGCGATAACGGCATTACTGCGCACCAACCCTGACCGATTGATCGTTGAACCAACCGGACTCGGTCATGCTGACAAAATACTGGCCACCCTATCTTCGACACAGTTTGAGCCCTACATCGATTTAAAAGCGACAATCTGCTTGGTCGATCCGCGTAACTTGTCTAATCCTAAATACTTAGGCAATCAAAATTTTAACGACCAATTGGCGATTGCAGATATTGTGATTGGCAATAAAGTCGATGAGTGCCATGTCAGTGATATTGATGCTTTCAATGATTGGGTTACCGACCAAACCCCAGCCAAACTATACAGTCAGCTGGTTAAACAAGGACGATTTCCAATTGAATTACTTGACAATCCAGGCCGCCATCAAGTTAAACAATCATCGTCACACCAGCATCAACACGCCGAGGTGGAACCCCAGTTTCAATTGCCTCCAAACAAACTCTACATTCGAAAAGAAAATCAGGGACAGGGTTATTACAGCTGCGGCTGGATCTTTGGTTCAGAAGTCAGCTTTGATTTTGATGACATATTTTCGATGTTGTCAGATCTTAACGCTGAACGAGTCAAAGGCGTACTCAATACCAACAATGGCTGCTTTGCCTTCAATGTCAGTAATAAAGTAGTGTCGGTCAACCAGATGTCGCTTGAAGGGTTTGAAAGTCGTTTAGAGGTGATCGATAGCCAGCTGCTACCTTGGGATCAACTGGAAATGATATTGAAGCAGATTGCAAGTTTAGAATAGACACAAACCTATAGACGACAAGAGGCGCACTTAAAGTGCGCCCTATCCCTCGTACTCAATCGTGAGTCTGCGAATCAGGATGTCATTTGGCATCGACCTGATAATAAACGAGGCTTTCAATTGTTGTTTGAATCCATCCAAATTGTAGGTAAGACGATAATTCCTCCATGCGGGTCGGTTCAGATTGTCTTACCCTTTAACTATGGTTCAGAACCAATAATATGCAAGGTGCCATCTTACTTTTTGATGCGATTTTTTGTGACCGATATCTATAATCCCCACTAACCTCGCTCTGCTTGTTCTCTCATAATTGAAAATCAATATTCCAATCTTATCGCTATAGTTCACTTTAAACGGGCGTATAATTTTGACTTCAAACCCAAGCGAACCACATATCATGGAGCTTATTCTTTTATGACTAAGAGAGAGAAGTTAAAACAATCGTTATTGGCTAAGGTGCCCAAAGACGCCATTAATCAATTTCTCTCCAAGGATAAAACTCCGATTTCCGTATTGTTCTTGTCCTTGATCGTCGGCTTGTTAGCAGGCTTAGTCGGTACCTACTTTGAAATAGCCGTTCACTTTGTCTCGCAAACGCGCACAGAATGGTTAAAAAGTGAAATCGGCGCCCTGCTACCTTTATGGCTTGCCGCGTTTCTCATTAGCGCCATGCTCGCTTTTGTTGGCTATTTCCTTGTACACCGCTTTGCCCCTGAAGCCTCTGGTTCTGGCATTCCCGAGATAGAAGGGGCGATGGATGGCATCCGTCCCATACGTTGGTGGCGCGTGATTCCGGTTAAATTCTTTGGTGGTATGGGAGCGTTAGGTTCCGGCATGGTTTTGGGGCGTGAAGGTCCTACAGTGCAAATGGGCGGAGCTATAGGTCGTATGGTGACTGATATCTTTAAGATCAAAAATGACGATACGCGCCACTCTCTATTAGCCTCGGGAGCAGCTGGTGGCCTTGCCGCAGCGTTTAACGCCCCGTTAGCAGGGATCATGTTTGTCGTTGAAGAAATGCGCCCACAATTTCGCTATTCACTTATTTCACTGCGAGCCGTGATCGTTTCTGCTGTTTCCGCCAATATTGTATTTCGATATATCAACGGTCAGGATGCAGTCATTACCATGCCGCAATATCAAGCGCCTGAGCTCGCGACTTTGTGGTTATTTTTGCTGCTCGGTGCACTATTTGGTGTTTTTGGTGTGCTATTTAATCAACTCGTGACGCTGTCGCAAGATATGTTGGTTAGATTCCATCGTCATGATAAAAAACGATACTTATTGATGGGTTCTGTGATTGGTGGCTGCTTTGGGCTAATGCTGCTTTATTTTCCTGAAGTGAGCGGAGGTGGTATTTCACTCATCCCAACCATCACCAACGGTGGTTACAGTGCCCCGGTACTGCTTATGCTATTTTTAGCCCGTATCGTAACCACGATGATCTGTTTTGGTTCTGGTGCTCCCGGTGGAATATTCGCCCCAATGCTGGCGCTCGGTACCTTATTCGGCTACGCCTTTGGATTAATCGCCCAAGGCCTATTTCCCGAGTTAGACATCACTCCAGGTATGTTTGCAATTGCTGGAATGGGCGCCCTTTTTGTTGCCACCGTGCGCGCACCTATCACAGGCATCTTACTAGTGATAGAAATGACCAACAATTACTATCTAATTTTGCCATTAATCATCACCAGTCTAGGCGCTGGTACCTTTGCTCAATTACTTGGCGGTCAGCCAATCTATAGTCAATTACTCCATAGAACATTGAAAAATGAGAAGCTAAGAAAAATAGATCTGCCAAGCAATCCAGAATGATATTTGCCACGCAACCGATTGGCTTGTTATTATCGCGTGCAAACGATTAACAACAATGGATTATACTGATCAAAAATAGAGTTTTTACTTTAATTGATCGGTTTAATAATGAGCTAAGGATTAGACTTGTTCAACTGGCGACGTTTCACTCAATTTCAGAGTGTCCCACCTTCTCAAGCAGGATTAGCGCTTGGTATGATTGGTCTTGGACATGCTTGGGCACTTTATATTCCTGAAATAGGTCAAACTATTCGCCCTTATATGGCTGGAATGGGTGCGTTACTGCTGCTACCCGTTCTAGTCAAGTACCTTAGTAATTACAGTCGCTTTATCACCGACATCCGTCACCCGCTTCGGGGCAGTTTAATGGCACCGATGAGTATGGCACTGCTGATTCTGAGTGACTATTTAGCGGTAATCTCGCCGATCATTGCATATCCAATATGGTTCGCCGCATTATTATTGCACCTGTCGATGATGACGCTATTTTTTACCTTTCAACTGCTCAATTTCAAAATGTCGAATATTGTACCAAGCTGGTTTCTATATCCCGTTGGGGTTATTAGTAGTTCATTGGCTGGTACTCAATTTGGTCACACGTTATTTTCTGAAACCTTAGTCATGGTCTGTATTACTATCTACTTTTTTATGCTGCCTCTGGTGCTTTACAGACTGGTTTTTGAAGGTATGCTGCCTAAACAAGCCAAGCCGACATTAGCTATCATGGCCGCGCCAGTTAACCTTACGCTTGCGACCTACTTGGTCAACTTTACCGAGCCTGATCCTATATTAACTGGTGCGCTAGCAGGTATAGCGATTACCATGACATTACTGATCTACTTATGTTATATCCGTTTAATGCGACTTAAATTCCAACCATCAATCGCAGCGGTCACCTTTCCATCAGTAATCAGTGCCATCGCGATGCATCGCCTAACCAACTTTTTTGGTAGCGAGTATCCACAATGGTATTGGTTACATAACTTTGGTTTGTTTGAGTTGTCGGTGGCGACTGGTTTAGTTCTTTGGGTAACCTTAGGCTACGTAAAAATGTACTGGCCGGAGGTTTTTACTCAAAATCCCATCGAATAAAACAATTGAAGTAATAAAAAACGGTATTTTTATTAACTAGTTAAGACTGGTTAAGCCTAGCTGTATAATGTTTGTACGGACACCATTGATATTTTTATTTGTAACTATACACGCAAACACTAAATGATCGACTCGTAATATTATCAAAACTGATTCATATATTCTCTGTCAACTGGCAATGACTTCAAAAAAGGATATATGAAAATGAATAAACTAAATAACTATTCAACCCTACCTCGCTTCGTTAATGACAAATTAAATTATTATCTCAATGACTTAATTTACTCAAATAATAATAAACATCACCTCGTTTTAGGCGCAGTACCCATCGAAAAAGATCTGGTTATTCAAAGTAATGACTATTTAGACTTATCGAATAATCCAGAAATTATAGAACACCACATAAACGCTATTCGCAAACGGAAAAATAGCCCGTTTATGTCTGGTATCTTTTTACAAAATGAAACAGCTAAACCACAAGTCGAGATCCAATTGGCTAAATACACAGGATTCCAATCTTGTTTGTTATCCCAATCAGGTTGGGCTGCGAACCTAGCATTACTACAAACCATTTGTGATAGTTCTACTCAGATCTATGTCGATTTTTTTGCCCATATGTCATTGTGGGAAGGGGCTCGGATCGCAGGTGCCGATATCCACCCTTTTATGCACAATAATGTAAAGCATTTAAATAAACAGATTAAACGCCATGGCCCTGGTATTGTCTTAGTTGATTCGATTTACAGCACGATAGGTACCATCGCTCCCCTTGCCGACCTTATCGCCGTGGCGAAAGAGAACGGTTGTGCAATTTTAGTTGATGAATCTCATTCACTTGGCACTCACGGGGAACAAGGACGCGGATTACTTCATCAGCAAAACCTAACCCACTTAGTCGACTTTATGACCGCAAGTTTAGCCAAGACGTTTGCCTATCGTGCCGGTGCAATTTGGTGTAACAATCAAGCCGATAAATGCATTCCTTTTGTCGCCTATCCCGCTATATTTAGCTCAGCGATGTTGCCGTATGAACTCGACAGACTAGACAAAACCCTCGAAGTGATACAACGCAGTGATGACAAGCGTCGGCGCCTAGAAGAAATCAGTCACTATATTAAAATGGAGTTAATTGATATCGGCATTAGCGTACGCAGTCATTCACAAATAATTGCCTTAGAAACAGGAGATGAAAGAAACACTGAGAAAGTGAGAGATTACTTGGAGTCAAATGGTATATTTGGTGCGGTGTTTTGTCGCCCAGCAACACCTCGCAATAAAAATATCATTCGCTTTTCACTCAATAGTTCAATCACTGATGACCAAGTTGATAAGTTAATTAACGTATGCCGCCAGGCTTATAAAAATAAAAACTTATATATTTTGTAATATAAAAAGCCCACCTTGTGGGCTTTTTATATCCAGTTAGCAATTTTATCAAGTAATAAACTGGTATCTGCAGGTTTAACAATAAAGTCATTCATACCGACTTGTTGGATTTTTTTTATCGTTTCTGAGCTCGAATCGCCGGTATAAGCCAATATGGGGACATTTGAATACGTTGCTTGTGACTGGCGGATTGACTCAGTCGCTTGCAGGCCATCGATTAAAGGCATTTCGAGATCCATGATGATTAAATCCACTTGGTGTTCTGTTATTACGCTAAGTACTTCCTTCCCATCCCCCGCTTGCAATACATCAAGGCCTTGTTGCTCGAGTAAAATGGCGGTGTAAGTTCTCAATGAGTGGTTATCGTCAGCCAATAAGATGGTTTTCCCTGTCACTGCACGCTTACGCGGTAAAAGATTTCGATTTGTACTCGGAGTTTCAAACAGCAATTCATCTAATATTGCCCCCGTTTTAAGTAAAAAGGTATGTACCTCAACTGGATACACGGTTAAGTGGCGTTCAATATCATTGTGATAGCGATTTTGCTGATTAAACAGAAATACGATCCGCCCTTCAGTGAAATGCAGTTTACTCTCAAGCTCGTGTAAGGCGTCTGGCTTCTCTATCGCCTCGTCTAGATTGATGATGATGAGATCAAATTCAAATTCATACTCTTGTTTATTGCGCGCCGCTTCCAGTGCTAATTGACGTAGACGAAAACCGCGATAAAAAGCTTCTTCATTGATTAGGCGAAATGGTTTGCTCTGGCCGCCAATATAAAGCACAGATTTTGATTTCATGATATCGGCTTTAATGTTAGCCACTTCTTTTGAATTGTACTGAGGAAAACGCAGTGTAAACTCCGTCCATTGACCGACTTCAGAACGACAGCTTATCTGTCCGCCTAAGGCAACCATGACTTTACGACAAAAAGGCAAGCCCAGACCATAACTGCCTGTTTTACCAAAGGTATAGAAATCTTCAAATACATTATCGAGCACATCTGGCTCAATGCCAACACCATTATCAGTAAACACCAATTCATTGTGCTGTTCAAAACACCTCAGTTCGACTGATATTTTAAACTCGCTATCGTTTTGGTAGTAAAAGGCATTTTTGAGCAAGTTGTACAACGCGTATTTTATTAACGCATCACTACCAAAAAAAACAAAGTCATCTCCGGGCAATAAGCTAACAGCCTGTTTGTCTTTGCCACTCTTATACGCAAAACTTCGCAATGATCCTTCCACAACATGACGAATAGAGTGCTTCTTAAACGTATTTCTTGAGACTCGATTTTCATCAATTGAAGTCAGTAGCAAGTCAATGGTTTCATTACCAGTACGAATGACTTCATCGGCATCAGTCAGAATTTCTCGCGCAATGGCTACCTCCTGATCGGTTAACTTGTAACTCGCAGCATGAGTGTTATTCAGTGGTGGCAGCAAGGAGTCAAGTACGTCTAAAGACGATTTAAGTGCACTGAGAGGGTTGCGCATTTCATGAGCAATACCTGCACCAAATGATTTAGCGAGCGACACTTTAACCTCATGACCCGCTTGATTGCGAAAATAAAATAAATTGCCAAAAACATAGGTAAACAAAAAAATCGGAATGTAGGGTAAAACCATTTGTTGCTGAACGACTTCTATGTCAAAACCATAAACGATGAAGTAGGCAGCGGTAATCGCAACGACTGCCTGAGAAAGCATCAAACGTGTTTGGTGGATCAGTAGGACATGTAAGAAGATCGAGGTCATAAAAGACATTACCCAAATCGTTGACCATCCATTCATAAACATCATGAAGCTAAAGAAAAATGGTAAGCAAATACCGATAGAGACAAAGTAATATTCAGCTAAATACCGTTGTAAAAACTTAGGCAGATAGAGTCGCAGAGCAATACCCGCAAACAGCACAGAACATGCTATACGCAGGGTAAGATTCTCATACGTCTGAGGAAACAGTTCACTCCAAATAAAATAATAAGTAGGAAAACCAATTAGCCCCATCCACCCAACCAAAGTGAGGTTGGGCTCAGCATATTGATAGACCTTACGAATTGAGTCTAGAATTGCGTCCATTCACTCCCTTACCGCGCAATTACAGCCCCGGTAGTTATTTTAAACTTCATCGTGTTCATTAAGTTTTAGCACATTTTATCTAAAGCCTACGCTCAGTAGAGCATTGACACTTTGTTTATGTGACCACTAGCTGAATTGTGCTTCCTACTCGACTCGAAAAAACATCGATCCTTTGTGACATCTGCTCTTTAAGTTCACTGACATGCGAAATGATGCCGATCATTCTTCCAGATTGCTGTAAGTCGACCAACGTCTGGATGGCCAGATCCAGTGACTCAGGGTCCAAACTGCCAAAGCCTTCATCTATAAACAAGGTATCAAGGCGAATACCTCCGCTGTATGACTGCACCACATCAGAAAGCCCAAGCGCCAGCGCCAGTGCTGCCATAAAAGATTCACCGCCCGATAACGTGGCGACATCGCGCGCTTTACCCGTGTAACCATCCTCAACACTCAAGTCTAGGCCTCGGCCTGCCGCCCCTTTAAATCCATCCGTTTTACGCACCAGTTGATAACGACCTTTACTCATCAATAACAAACGTTGCGAGGCCTGAATAAGCACATCATCGAGCAATACACCGAGCACAAACCGATGCAAACTGACGCGACTGCCTGTTTTACCACTGGTCACATCATATAAAGTACCATAAACCTTATATTGCGCCTCAAGTTGGCTGTTCTTGTCATGCAAACGCGCAATGTCTTGCTGTACTTTTTCAACACGTTGATACTCAGAATAGACACTATCAAGCTTGTTACGTAAAATTTGGTACTCAGCATTGGCCGTGGTCAACTCTGTCTCGATTGCGCCTAATTGTGGTTTGTCGACCTGTTTTAACTGTTCGGCTAGATCTGCGATAGTTTGCTCTATCTTGGTCGTCTGCTGGTTATAGTCATTAAGCGTCTTCTGCCACTGCTCTAGCTGTTCATCTGACGTTTTGCCTTCAATAAACTGTTGTTCGTTGTCGAGTGTCGACTCGGCAAGTTCTGCCTGCCACTGTTGTTCGATTAAGCTCAACTGATGCGCCGCTTTGTGGAGAAGTTCACGATTTGTTTTGGCTTGACTCTCAATGTCAGCAATAACAAGATCCGCTTGTTTACTGGCCTGCTGCGCCGTCTCTAACGCCAGCTTAAGCTGCTCGATTTTCTGGTAGTTTTGCTGATAATACTGCTGCACAACCTCTAACGAGGTGTACTTAACATCGTAACTAGAAATTAACTTTTGTAATTGCTGCTTTTGCACCGTCAGTGCAGAGTTATTTGCCAACTCTTGCTCTTTAAGCTGGCTAATTTTCTCTTCGCCGTTAATACAACGTTGGTTTAACTCAACAACTAATTTTTCCATGGCGTCTAAATCAATTAACGACAGAGATTCAAGTTTTTGCTTTTGCTGATTGATCACTTCTGACAAGGACTTGATGTCACTACTCGCATGATGACCAAGATCCTGTTGTGCTTGCGCAATTAATTTAGATTGCTGAGCTATCGCGTGTTGATGCTGTTCAAGGCTATTACTGGCGCGATTATACGCATCTAGCGCAGCACGTTCTTGCTCGCGTGCCTGTTGCACTGCTTGTTTCGAGATTTGTTGATCGACACTTGGCGCCGGAGCGGGATGTTCGCAACTACCGCACACTGGGCACGCAAGCCCAGCTTGTAATTTCTGCGCCAAAATAGACGCTTGCGCGCTATGCCAGTTCATCTCAAGTTGATTGGCGTGTTGCTGACTAGCGCTTAACGCCTTACTGGCTTGATCTAATGTTGTGCGCTTACTATCGGTTTGTGACTCAAGCGTAACGAGTTCCACTTTAAGCTTGTCGAGTTTGCTCAAGTCAGACAGTACACGTTGATTGCCAATCAGTTCAGCTTCAAGTGACGCCTTCTGCGTAACATCTTTACGTGCTTGTTCCAGTTTCTTGGCACCACTTTCAGCATCAACAGCCAACTGATCTTTTAACGCTTGATACTTTACCAACTTGTTCGTTAAATCAGTCTTGTTCGCTTCTAACTGATTAACTTGCTGTTCGAGTTCTGCTTTCTCACCCAGTCTTACTTTCACTTGCTCAAGTTGGTAGCCTTGCTCTGTCAGTGATGTCAATTGTTCAACGTTTTTCTGTGCAATGTCTAATTGTTGCAGGCTACTTTTTCGTTGTTGTTCAGCTTCAGTTTGACGTTGTTCAATAGTGGCGATGTTACTTTTAAACTCAGCATGCTGCTTTAACGCGCTTTGCAAACTGGAATAAGTTACAGCCAACTTTCTGGCTTGAAGAGCGATCTGAATCTTCCCACTCAGCGCATCAATGGCAGGACGATTACTTTGATGAGTCAGCAAACTTGCTTTACTTGCCTCTAGCTTAGTAAATTGTTCGATTACTGCTTGCGCTTTTTGCAACTTACTCTGAACAAGATTGACGTTATCTCTTTGGGCCTGCTCGCCTGCTTTCGCCTCTTCGAGATCTTGAGCTAATTGCGTATGTCGCTCGGCAAGCGCATGCTCACTATTTACTTCAGCCACCTGCAGCGCGCCGCGAATTTGGTTGTCAAACTCATCTTTCGCTTTACTGATAGCACTTGCTTTATCTTTCAGCGCGTATTCAATCTTTTTATACACATCGGTTTGAAACAGTTGGCCAAATATCGCTTCTCGCTCTTTTGAACTCGCCAGTAACAGTTCGCGAAACTTGCCTTGAGGAAGTACCATCACCTGACGGAATTGGGTTTCGTTAAGCCCTAACAGTGCCGTCACTTCCCCTTTTACCTGCGCAGTTTTACTGGTGATAAGTTTTTCTTCACCATCAATCTGATATAGCGCGGCGGTGTGTTTGCGCGTTGTGGTGCCCTCACCACGCGCTTTCGGTGCTTGCTGCTCTGGCGCACGCTTAACCCGATAGAGCTTATTATTGAGTACGAATTCCAACTCAACTTCCGTTGCGACATCAAGTGCCGCTTGGTCGCAGCGCATTTGTATACCTTGCCGCTCATTACTGGTGGTTTCACCGTACAACGCGAAACAGATCGCATCGAGAATAGAGGTTTTTCCTGAGCCTGTTGGTCCATTAATCAAAAACAGCGGATGGCTACCTAGTTGGGTAAAATCAATCACTTCTGTCGTGGCAAAAGGGCCAAATGCTTGAATGGTTAATTTGGTCGGTTTCATTGCTCGCCCTTATTGCTGATTGAGCTGTTTAATGATGTCGAGAATGGCTTGATCTTGCTCATCACTCAGCGGTGTATCTTGCGCTTCAAGGAAAAAGTCACGGAACATATCAACTTCACTACGAGCCAGTTTAGCCGCCGCCATTTGTTGCTCAACGCCAATCAACATGCCCGGTTTTTCTAGATGTAACACATTAGGGTAGCTGACCCGAAGCTTTTCCATTGGGTTTAAAATCGCGTGCTTATCAAGTAACCGCACTAACAGATAATCGTGGTTATTTGGGTCCGTTTTGCCTTGTTCAACAATCGATTCCAGTTCCGCTTCGATAATCCGCATTTGATGGGGCGCGGCCAAATCAATGTGGGTCGCATTTAAAAACCCCGCTTTACCAAACTCAACTAGCGTCATGCCCTTTTTCTGATGTTGCTCAGAGAAGCTGTATTTCATCAGCGAACCAGAATAACGGATATAATCTGCGCCTTTTTTCTGCGGTTGATGAAGATGCCCGAGCGCGACGTAATCGAACGGGATGAAATGCTCATGACTGACGCGATCTGAGCCGCCGATAGACAACGGACGTTCTGACTCCGATTCAATCGCTCCGTCAACAAAGCAGTGACTGATCAACACGTTGCGCTGCCGAGGTTTAAATTGCTGTTGAATTTGCTGCGAAAGGTATTGATGCGCTTGATCGTGCGTCGAAACTGACTGTTTAAAATGATGGCGAACTAACTCAGGATCGTTATAAGGCATGCCATAAAAGGCAACGGGCCCGAGATCCGACTCAATCACCACTGGCTGCAACATCTGCTCAAAATTACTGATAATATGCAGCCCTGCGGTTTTCATACGTCCCGAACCAAAGCCAAGACGCTGCGCACCATCGTGATTACCAGGAATAAGAATGATAGGCACGCCAAGCTCACCACAGACACGATCAACAAAATCATTCATCACTTCAATCGCAGCTGTTGGCGGAACGGAGCGATCATACAGGTCGCCTGCAATTACCATCGCATCCACTCGGTTAGCCTTGAGGTAATCAATGATCTGCTCAAGCACCACTTTTTGGTCTTCTAGCAGAGAGACGTTATGAAATTGACGGCCTAAGTGCCAATCAGAGGTATGAAGAAACTTCATGCAAACCCTTTATCATTCTTATGCTTTGCCCGATATAATACTGACTTCTCAACAATTTTCTTGTAGCGAATTGAGTAATGCAGAATATAGTGACTGTTTTTGCTCGCGTGAGCTCACATCGTGTTCGAGAAACAAAAACCGCGCCTGACGCGCGATTTCATCACTTTGCCTTATCTTATATAGAAGAAAATTATTGCCCTTTGCGCTGGCAGTATTCAATCGCTTCACTAAGTAATTCCAGAGCAGATTTATCGCACTCAGGTAATTTAGCTTCACTGTAGCCTAGTGGGGTCACGCGCTCGCCCCACTTAATGTGCCCGGCTCCCCATGTAAGACCCGCACCAAAGGCTGCCAACAATAAGTTATCGCCAGGCTTAACAAAACCTTGCTCAAGCGATTCACACAGCGCAATCGGCACGGTTGCTGCCGACGTGTTACCGTAATGATGGATGTTAACAAAGGCTTTATCTTGGCTAATACCAGCTAGGTCGCATAAGGTTTGAATAATCCGGATATTCGCTTGATGGGGAATCACCACATCAACGTCATCAGTAGACAACTCGCTGCGCGTTAACACGCTATGTGCCGCAGCGCCCATCCCTTTCACGGCGCGCTTAAAGATCTCTTTGCCGACAAAGTTAAAGTCCCAGTAGCCGTTCTCTGCTGCAAAACGATCCATTGAGGTGCCAAATTTCGGCACTGATAAAATATCTCGCCCTTTTGAATCACAGCCCAATTGTGCTTGTTGCAGTCCAACTTGTTGTTCTGTGCGGCTCAAAACCACGGCGCCAGCACCATCACCAAACAAAACGGCCGTATCACGCATCGTCCAGTCAATAAAGAACGACAATCGCTCCGCGCCAACAACAACTGCATTTTGATAGTTACCAGCCTGCATCAAGCGCGTGGCAGTTTCTAAACCATAAACAAAACCAGTACAAGCAGCGTTTAAATCAAAAGCTGCTGCCGCTTTGATGCCAAGATTTTGCGATACTTTAGACGCAATATTAGGGATTAAAGAGTCCGGTGAGCAGGTGGCGATGATAATAAGATCGATTTCATCGGCCGTTTTACCCGCACACGCCAAAGCATGCTTGACCGCGACGGTTGCCATATCTGAAGTATCAACATGGCTGATTCGACGGTTTTCGATCCCAGTTCGGGTTCGAATCCACTCATCCGATGTATCAAGAAAAGTACTTAAGTCCTCGTTTGAGAGCTTGGTTGGCGGTAGGCATTTCCCCCAACCGACAATTTCTGCATAGAAATTTTTCATTCTGAGCCTATGAATTCATTATTTGTTATTTGTATCACTTGTATGGATAATAACTAACAAATCAGGGTAAAGTGAGACCCAGACTTTAGCTGCAACTAAAGTTCTCTATCTGATAGTTCGATTGAATTGTGGCTCCTCTATTGAGAGACCGATAACAAGAGCGAACGTCAGATAGAACTCCAAGCACCACACTCGAATAGTCTTCTGGGTCTCGAACCCGCATTTAGCAAGCAAGAGTTAGCTTATTATGAATACAAATACACTGCAAAACATTAATGTTGGCGTTGATACCGGTAAGTCACAGTTGGACATCTACATCCGTCCTCTTGATATCTATTTTAATGTCTCCAATGATGAAAAAGGCATTAAACAAGCCATCAAAACCATTAAAAAGTACCAGCCTGAACGTGTAGTCATCGAAGCCA
>NZ_NIVQ01000043.1 GCF_002811245.1 Vibrio salilacus
TTGATTCGCGAGTGTCAGCCGATGGTTGTTCGGCTGGTGGGGTTTGCTCGGCTTTGCGCGCTTTGGCCCTTGCGATCGCGGCCGCAACAGCGGCTTTCTTGGCATCGCCGGCGGTTGATTCGCGAGTGTCAGCCGATGGTTGTTCGGCTGGTGGGGTTTGCTCGGCTTTACGCGCCTTGGCTCTGGCAATTGCGGCAGCAACAGCGGCTTTCTTCGCATCGCCGGCGGTTATTTCGCTGGTATCAGTTGTTTTTTCTTCCGCTTGTTGTTCTTTCTGCGCTTTGCGCTCACGAGCCTGACGTTTGCGCTCTTCACGCAACTTCGCCATTTCTGTATTATCAGGCTCTGAATTGCCTTGTTCTAAGGCCGCTGCTTGTTTGGCTTTTGCTTTAGCAATGGCAGCCGCTACGGCTGGTTTTACTTTAGGCTCATCGTCACTTTGTTGTGATTTTTGCGCTTTAACGCGAGCGATAGCGGCGGCAACGGCATCATCACCGCCCGATTTTTCCATGTCTTTACGGCGATCTTGGGCCGCTTTCTTGAAGCGACTTTCGCGTTGCGCTTTATCGCGCTCCATACGAGCTTTCTTTTCTTCAAAACGAATTTTCGCTCGTTCTGCCGCTTCGGCTTCTTCTTTGCGGGTGTTTATTTCCGCTTTGGCTTGGCGATAGTACTGGACCAAGGGAATTTCGCTTGGGCAGACAAAAGCGCAAGCACCACACTCGATACAATCTTTAAGATTGAGCTCTTCGCATTTTTCATACTCTTCGGCCTTGGCATGCCATTGCAATTGTTGCGGCAACAGTGAAGCGGGACAAACATCCGCACATTCTCCACACCGGATGCAGGCCATCTCGTTGTGATCAGGTGAGATCTCGTTGCGAGTAGGCGCCAAGATACAGTTAGAAGTTTTGGTGATCGGTACCTGCGCATGGGGAAGTGTAAAGCCCATCATTGGCCCGCCCATAATCAGACGTGACAACTTCTTATCCGCTTGATAACCAAATTCGTTCAGGAGTGCTTCAACTGGCGTTCCGAGCAGCGCCCAGACATTTCGCGGTTGCTTAAAAGTGTTACCAGTCAGGGTTACGACGCGTTCAATCAAGGGTTCGCCGTCGCATACTGCGCGTTTTATCGCGTACAAAGAGCCCACGTTGTGTACCAACACACCAATATCAGCAGGGATCCCACCATTGGGGACCTCTTTGTTGGTGAGGATTTTGATCAGCTGCTTTTCGCCACCGGATGGATACTTAGTTGGAATGACACGGATAACAATATCTTTGTGCTGAGCCGCTTGTTGAAGGGCTTTAACGGCTTGCGGTTTATTGTCTTCAATACCAATCACGGTTAATTTGGGTTTGAGAATGTGTTCGACAATTTCAATGCCCTTAACGATCTCTTCGGCGTACTCGCGCATTAAGCTGTCGTCTGCGGTGATGTAAGGCTCACACTCTGCAGCATTGACAATAAATACCTCGGTACGAGCACGGCCAGAGTGAATTTTTTTTGCGGTAGGAAAACCTGCGCCACCCATACCAGAAATACCCGCTTGGCGGATTTTCTCGATAAGTTCTTCACCGGTATGGTCACTAAAATTGGCCCAAGGTTGGCGTTCAATCCAGCGTTCTTCAAAGTCAGGTGTAATCACAATACACAGTTCACTCAAACCTGAAGGGTGCGCCGTAGTTCTTAATTCAATCGCGCTAACCGTTCCCGAGGTAGGGGCATGGACAGGTAGCATAAAGCTGGTGTCATATTTAGTCAGAGCTTGCCCTTTGAGTACATGATCACCGACGTTAACGATGATCATGCCGGGTTTACCAATGTGCTGCTTTATCGGTAGCACAAGCTCATTGGCAATCTCTGCGCGCGCAATATTGGTTTTTAATGACTGTGTTTTGTTTTCAACAGGGTGAACACCGCCGGGGAAGTTCCACAGCGCTCCCGATTTAATTTGTTCGATTAATGACGACATACCAGCCCTTAATTCACGTCATTCTGCTTTGGGGCAGAATTGGTAATATCAACAACAGGAATGGCGTCCATCTGCCACTTCCAATTCGCTGTAGTGGTTTCTACAGGGATCATTTCAATGCAGTCTGTTGGGCAGGGCGCAACACATAAATCACAGCCAGTACATTCATCCTTAATGACCGTGTGCAGGGCTTTTGTTCCACCAACGATCGCGTCGACCGGACAGGCTTGAATACACTTGGTGCAGCCAATACACATATCTTCGTGTATGAAGGCGACTGTTTTTACTGCGTTTTCTAGGTCGTGTGCGGAGTCTGGGACATCAACCCCCATTAAGTCGGCTAGCTTTTCAATCGTTGCTTGCCCGCCCGGTGGACATTTGTTTATTTCGTCACCGTTGGCGATGGCTTCCGCATAAGGGCGGCAGCCAGGGTAGCCGCATTGGCCACATTGGGTTTGAGGCAAGATAGTATCGATTTGGTCAACAATAGGATCGGCTTCGACCTTAAATCGAATCGAGGCAAACCCGAGAGCGGCACCGAAAATAGCCGCTAAAGCAGCAATGGCAATAATTGCGATTAGAATTGAGCTCATTACAACGTCACCAAACCAGTAAAGCCCATAAAGGCCAACGACATCAGTCCTGCAGTGATCATCGCGATAGACGCGCCTTTAAACGGCATAGGAACATCGGCAGCGGCAATTCTTTCTCGCATCGAAGCGAAAAGGATCAAAACCAACGAAAAGCCAACCGCTGCGCCAAAGCCATAAATGATCGACTCGATAAAATTGTGATTTTCGTTGATGTTAAGCAAAGCCACGCCAAGTACCGCGCAGTTGGTCGTGATCAGAGGTAAGAAAATACCCAATAGGCGATAGAGCGTCGGGCTGGTTTTGTGCACGACCATTTCGGTAAATTGAACCACGACAGCAATCACTAAGATGAAACTCATCGTGCGTAAATACTCGAGGTTGAGTGGGCCCAAAATGTAACTTTCAACCAGATACGCGCACACAGAGGCGAGGGTTAAGACGAACGTTGTCGCCAACCCCATTCCAATGGCTGTCTCAAGTTTTTTTGAAACACCCATAAATGGACACAAGCCAAGAAACTTCACCAGTACGAAGTTGTTGACCAGCACGGTGCCGACTAACAACAAAAAATATTCGGTCATAATTTTATATAGTAGAAATTCCGATCCTCATATTATCCTGCTTTGACTGCTTAATAACAACCAAGGAAAGATAAGGTTTTATGTTATCGAGTGAAAATTATACGAAACTGGGCTGAAAAAGTTGAGTGAGCATTATTATTTTGTCTGACCACTGATGTTACTGATGAGGGCTTCCGGCAGTTTGGTCAATATGCGCTGGATAATGGCTTAGTCTTTGAAGCTCTTAACAAATCCGTCCTAAAGCAGGATATTTTCACGTGTTATCGGTTGAACTAAGAGGCATGACTCATCTCGAACAACACTTATCTTCCAACCATCGCCCATTCTCAAAGGTTTAACGATTACCCAGTGTTTTTCAGTGCTAAGGGATTATACGAATCGACTTCTGCATCCATACCATTACTTTAAGCCGACTAAAGAAAAATCGAGACGAATTTACACTTCTATGTTTTGTCTCTGACCTTTGACACAGGAATGTCGCCAAGCCCAATCTCTAGAGTATATTCTGGTAAATAGCTGTTGCGAACCAAGCCTTGTTTTCCGTCAATTTGAAGTGAAGTGTTCAAGTATAGTTTGCCGTTCAGCCTCAATCACTTTAGCCAAAACCATTCAGATCCCATTTTTAAAAGTTCATTCAACGGGTGCTCTGGTTTATGAATCTCTGTAACGCTATTATGCTTATCTATGCAGTGCGCTCCTTATCTTGTGAGCTGGTGAGATAAATCAACTGATTGCACTACATTTCTTCCCATCCACTAGAAATCACGATCGCTCCTTTCCCCTTTGGAGCTTGATGAAAGAGAGAAGTTACGACCGATATAAATTTGAACGGCTAACTTGCCATCGTTTTATCGAAAATATGACACCGTGGGAGCGATGCTGATGAATGAATTAAACCCGAGTGAATTTTATATAGCCCATCCCGATAGTGAGCATGGACACCACCAAAGCGTTTATGCTCACTTAACAGCGGTGAGCGAATTAGCTGGCAGGCTTGCTGGAAAAATAGGTTTTGCCGAACAAGGGCAACTGATTGGTTTAATGCATGACTTTGGTAAATACAGTAATGCATTTCAAACGTACATGCGGCTGATTATTGCTGAGCAAGCGGGCTATAACCCAGATAATGATGAGGGGAGTTCTGAAAGTTCAACCAGCAAAAGCTTAAAGGGTAAAATTGACCACTCAAGTGCAGGTGCGCAATGGGTGATTAATGCACTATTACCCCATCTAAATCATTTACAGCAACAAGACCAAACTCTTATTCCTTACGGGTTAGCCATTGCTCAAGCACTAAGTCTGTGTATTGCGTCGCACCACAGCGGGTTGATTGATAGCTTGTCAGAAAATGAAAACGTTTTTGCAAACCGGATTAAAAAGCATGATGAGCTAACCCATCAAAAAGAATGCACTAAAAACGCTGATCCTGATTTACTTTCACAAGCGCAGTCACTCGCAAGTTTTGAATTTCTTTTAGGAAGTAGCCGTAACCTCAAAAGTATGTTTGATCGATTCGGGCTTTCAGCTATTGAACATGATTACTACCTTGGCATGTTTACAAAGATGCTTTTTAGTTGCCTGATTGATGCCGACCGAATTGATAGTGCCGACTTTGAGCAGCCAAGCAATAAACCTGAACGTTTTAAGCAACCTAATTGGGCGGTTGCTTGCGATAAAATTGAAAGCTTTATTGCACAGTTTGAGCCAGTCAGTCCCATCGATCATATTCGTGCTGATATATCAGATAACTGTTTTAATCGTGCGCAAGATGAAACAGGTATTTACAGTTTGACTGTCCCAACGGGTGGCGGGAAAACTTACGCTAGTCTGCGTTTTGCGCTGCATCATGCCAAAAAACATAACCTTGATAGGATCATCTATATCATTCCGTTTACCTCAATCATTGAGCAAAATGCCAATGCCATTCGTGAAGTTTTGGAGCAAATAAACACAGATGATTGGGTATTAGAGCATCATTCAAGCTTAGAGCCAGAGCAGCAAACATGGCGCTCAAAACTCGCCAGTGAAAATTGGGATAAGCCCATAGTGCTAACAACCATGGTGCAGTTTCTTGAGAGTATGTTTGGTAGTGGTACGCGTGGCTCAAGACGTATGCACCAACTCAGCAATGCGGTACTGGTGTTTGATGAAATCCAAACACTCCCTATTCGTTGTGTGCACTTGTTCAATAACACAATTAACTATCTAACGCGTTTTGGTAACACCACGGCGCTTATGTGCACTGCCACGCAACCTTTACTAAATCAGCTACCCGAACAAATAAAGCAGTTTGGCGAATTGCAATTACCACTAGAAAATGAACTAACCCCAAATATTGAAAAGCTTTATCAACAGCTAGAACGAGTGAGAATAAAGAACGTTACCAAAAAAGGGGGGTGGAATGAGGTCGAAATCACTGAACTAGTACAACAGCAATTATCTGCGGTACAAAGCTGTTTAGTGATTGTAAATACCAAAGCGTGGGCAAAAAACTTATTCCAAGCGTTACAAAGCCAAGTTACTGATGAGACTAAGATCTTTCATTTAAGTACCGGCATGTGCTCGGCTCATCGCAAACAAATTCTAGATGAAGTTAGAGCACGGTTATCAGACGGGCTGACCACTTTATGTATCAGTACTCAGCTTATTGAAGCAGGTGTTGATGTTGATTTTGGCTGCGTTATACGTTTTGTCGCTGGCCTTGACTCAATCGCTCAAGCTGCGGGACGTTGTAATCGAAATGGCAAACAAAAAAGGGGGCATGTGTTTGTGCTTAACCCTGCCGAAGAAAATGTCGGTATGCTACACGATATTAAAACAGGTATTGCAGCCACAAACAGACTATTTACCGAGTTTGCTGAAGAAGATTTGCTTAAACCAGAAGCAATGAATCGATATTTTCAGTACTACTTTTATGAACGTCACAAAGAGATGGCATACCCGGCGAAGCAAGATCAGACCTTACTTAACTTATTGAGCAGCAATCTCAGAAATATCAATAAAACGCCGTTTACCTTAAAACAATCATTTATGACCGCCGCGAAACAGTTTAAAGCCATTGATGCACCAGTACATTCGGTGATCGTGCCATTTAATGAAGAAGCGCAAAGCATAATCACACAATTGTGTGCGCTTGATAAGCGTTTTGATGTGGCAAGTTACCGCGGCTTATTAAAAGCTGCACAAAAGTACAGTGTGAATATTTTCCCTAATGTATGGCAAAAACTCACCGATCAGCAGGCGGTGTACCCAATAGCGCAAGATGAAGCCGTATTTTATTTAAGTGAAGAATTTTACAGCCAAGATTTTGGCTTGAGCTTAGAAGTAACAAATGCTCAGCAAGATTTAATTTTTTAAATGCAACCATGTTTTTAACAAGGAGAGCCATGTGAAAAACAGTATTAGTTTTAGATTATGGGGCAGGTATGCGTTATTTACCGACCCCATAACTAAAGTGGGAGGTGAAAAGTGTACTTACCATATTCCTACTTACGAGGCGATTAAAGGGATTTTAAAATCCATCTACTGGAAACCAACCCTTATTTGGCATGTTGATAGAGTCAGGGTAATAAAACCACTACGCACTCAAACGAAGGGAACAAAGCCGTTGAACTGGGGAGGCGGTAATACTTTGGCGTATTACACCTTTTTGCATGACGTTGAGTACCAAATTGAAGCCCATTTTGAATGGAATGAGCATCGTCCAGAACTTGCGAAAGACCGTGTAGATGGGAAGCATTTTGCCATTGCTAAACGCGTACTCGAAAAAGGTGGCAGACAAGACATCTTTTTAGGCACGCGTGATTGCCAAGGTTACGTTGAACCCTGTGTGTTTGGCGAAGGGGAAGGCGCTTATGACGATATAGACGAGCTAGGTTTTGGCTTAATGTTTCATAGTTTTGGTTACCCAGATGAAACAGGCAACAACGAACTAATTAGCCGATTCTGGCATGGGGTAATGAAAAACGGCGTTATTAAATACCCTCATGTGACAGCATGCCCAGTAACGCGTCACGTGAGAAAAATGGACGCAAAACGTTTTGAGCTTGAACAAAATCTGCAGGGTGTTGAGCAAACGGAGAGTATCTTATGACTTGGTTAACAACGCTCTATAGAACCTACGATGAGCTTGAAAAACTCAATGATATGCTGCCATTTGAACAGCAAGTGATGCCGATTTGTCATACCCCACAAACAGCACATATTCACATTGTTATTAACAATCAAGGTGAATTTGTTCGTGCTGAAGTATTAGAAAAAACGGTTCTAGTTCTCCCTGCGACTGAGTCATCAGCGGGTAGAGCAAGTGGGTTAGCACCACATGCATTGGCAGATAAAATCCAATATGTTGCGAAAGATTACGCTGATTTCGGTGGTATTAAGAAGTCTGGCTTTGAGTTGTATCAAGCGCAATTAAAAGCTTGGTGTGATTCAGAGCATGGCCACCCAGCAGTGCGTGCTGTCTACCAATACATAGAGAAAGGCACTGTGGTTGCAGACTTAGTCGCTGAAAATGTGCTGCATGAACAAGATGGGCACTTGCTGACGAAGTGGCAAGATGACGGTGAAGCTCCTGCGTTATTAAAAATCCTGCCGAAAGAAAAAGGGTTGTTTGAACAAGGTTCTGCGTTAGTTTGTTGGAGTGTAGAAACACCTGGTGAACCACAGTCAAACACTTGGCTTGATCCAAGTATCCAGCAAAGCTGGATTACTTTTGATAGCCAAAATGGTGATAGCACAGCCATGTGCTACGCCACTGGTGAAGAAAAACTGGCTGCGAGCAACCACCCAGCGAAGATACGTCATAGTGGTGATAAAGCTAAATTAATCTCTGCTAACGATAAAACTGGTTATACCTTTCGAGGTCGTTTTTTATCCAATGAAGAAGCTTGCAACATTAGCTTTGAAGTGACACAAAAAGCGCACAATGCACTACGTTGTTTGTTAACTAAGCAAAGTGTTTTTAGAAATGGCGATCAAGTTTATTTAGCTTGGGCGGTATCAGGCAAAGAAGTTCCTAAGCCTACCGAACTAGACTTTAGTGACTTGGCAAGTTTGTTAGCAGAAACCGACAAAGTTGAGCACACGCAGGATTTAGGTCGAGCTTACGCTAATCAATTAAAGCGTTACTTTAACGGTATAAAAACGAAAAACCAGTTGGATGACCACGAACAAATTGCGCTGCTAGGGCTAGATTCGGCGACGCCCGGACGAATGGGCATTTTGTATTACCGTGAAACTATAGCCAAAGAGTTTTTAGCGCGATTAGAGCAGTGGCAGCTCGATCTGGGCTGGCAACAGCGAGTTAAAATTAACGATCAGTGGCAATGGGTTTATAGTGCCCCGAGTTTATTCCGAGTGCTTGATGGCGTATACGGTGATGTACTTAAGTCGGCCGATACCCTGAAAAAAAACCTCATTACCCGCTTATACCCCTGTATCGTTGAGAGCAAACCAATTCCTCAAGACATCATGCACAGTGCGTTTCATCGTGCAATTAACCGTGTCGCCTATAAATCCGATCAAACTTGGCTTTGGTTGCAAAATTTAGGTATTGCCTGCTCACTGATCAAAGGGTTTTACACCCGAACAACCCATTCAACTATTCAAAAGGAATACCCAATGGCATTACAACAAGATAATGCCAGTCGCGACTATTTGTTTGGTCGTTTACTGGCGGTGGCTAACAAGATTGAAAAAGTTGCGCTCTCAAGTAGTGAAGCAAATCGTTTAACCACGGCAGAGCGTTTTATGACGCAATTTGTGAATAGACCAGCCTCAACGTGGCTGAACATCAGCAATGCCTTAGTACCGTATCAGCAACGACTGTTTAATAACTACCAAGGATACGACAACGCAACTAAAGCACTGCTTATGCAAATAACCGATAGGTTTAATCCTGCGGATTTTACCTCAAACCAAAAACTTACCCCTGAATTTTTGCTTGGCTTTCACAACCAAATGATGTGGCTAGAAACCCATAAAGTAGAGAAAGGTCAATGGGTTAAGAAAGTGAATGACGAACAAGTTCAAGAAAACTTAGAAGAAACAGTTTAAGAAAAGGAATATCGCTATGACTTTACAAAATAAAATCGACTTTGCGTTAATTTTTAACGTATTAAACGCTAACCCAAATGGTGACCCTCTGAATGGCAACCGCCCACGTACCGATTATGAGGGCTTTGGTGAAATTACCGATGTTTGTTTAAAGCGCAAAATTCGTGATCGTTTACAAGAAGCGGGAGAAAGCATTTTTGTTCAATCGGATGAAAGGAAAACCGATGGCATGACAAGCTTACGCAACCGAGCTGAATCAGACGAGGTTGGTGTAGGAAAAGAGGCATTCAACAGTAAAAAAACAGCGCCAAGTCAAGCCGCAAAATTATGTTGTGAAAAATGGCTCGATGTGCGTGCATTTGGCCAAGTCTTTGCGTTTAAAGGAACAGGCTCGGATGGTGTATCTATTCCAATCCGCGGGCCTGTCACGATTCAAAGCGCGTTTAGCATTGAGCCAGTGAGTATCACTAGCACGCAAATAACCAAGAGCGTGAGCGGTGAAGGTGACGGCACTAAAAAGTCATCAGACACCATGGGGATGAAGCACCGTGTAGATAAAGCCACCTATGTTTCTTTCGGTGCCATGACCCCTCAGTTGGCTGAGAAAACAGGCTTCACTGATGAAGATGCAGATAAAATCAAAGCGGTATTAGTCAAACTTTTTGAAGGTGATGCATCATCAGCGCGTCCCGAAGGTTCTATGGGTATTTCGCACCTTGTATGGTGGAAGCATGACTCTAAGTCTGGTCAGTATTCTTCAGCAAAAGTGCATCAAACACTAAGAGCCCACATTGAACAAGGTTTACCGCTTGAAACTACGGCGTTAAATGATTCACTGGTAAGCGTTTTACAAGGTCTAGAACCAGAAGTGATCGAGGGCTTCTAATGATTGATGCTCGCCTAATCAACATCTCCGCTCTACAACACTTTGCTTTTTGTCAGCGCCAATGTGCGCTGATCCACTTAGAGCAAGTGTGGCAAGAAAACTACCTAACGGCACACGGGCGGCAGTTACATGAGCGCGTTGATAATGGCGAGCCAGAAACTCGTAAAGGGGTGCGTTTTGAACGTGGCGTAGTGGTGACTGCGCCACAATTAGGTGTAACAGGCAAATTAGACTTATTAGAGCACCATAAACTCAGCAATCAATTTGTCCCCGTTGAGTACAAACGAGGTAAACCAAAAGCCAGCGATATCGACAAAGTACAGCTGTGCGCGCAAGCCTTATGTATTGAAGAAATGCTATCCGTTGAAGTCACAAATGGTGCACTTTGGTATTGGCAAACACGCAAACGCATTGAAATTGAATTCGATAACCCACTGCGAACGCAAACTAAAGTCTTGATTACCCAAGTGCAACAGTTGTTTGCAAACGGGAAAACACCTCCGCCAACCAAAGGTAAGCACTGTAAAGCATGTTCTTTAATTGAGTTCTGTCAGCCAGATTTAACCAATAAAGACGGTTCAAGCGGTTACGTAGCCGGATTGTTTAACACGGAGGCGGAATGAAAAAACTGCAAAACTCACTTTATATCACCAAAGATGGCGTCTATTTGCATAAGCAACGCGAAACCTTACTAATTGAACAGAAAGTGGACGGAGAAAAGCAAAAGTTGATGCAGCTTCCTATTCATTCTATTGGTAGCATTTTTTGTTTTGGCAATATTATGGTTTCGCCACAGTTACTTGGCTTTTGTGGTGAAAATGGTACGCATCTCGCTTTTTTTGATATGCATGGTCGTTTTCTCGCCAATGTGGTTGGCAAACAAACGGGCAATGTATTGCTGCGTAGGCAGCAGTTTAATGTTAAAGAGCAGGCTGCAAACGAACTTGCCAAACATATTGTCGCCGCAAAAATACGTTCATCTCGTATGTTGCTTTTACGCTTTAGGCGCAATCACAATAGTACGCCACAGTTAGAAAAAGCCATTGAGCGTTTAAAGCAAATTATTGAACAACTCAAAGTTGTGACTGCCTACGACACAATTTTAGGACTAGAAGGAGAGGCCGCATCACATTACTTCTCGGCGTTCGCTGACATGTTTAAAGGCAACGAAAGCAAACAATTATTTGATAAGCGCACTCGTAGGCCGCCTAAAGATCCGGTTAATGCGATTATTTCACTGCTTTACTCTGTATTAGGCCAAGAGATCAGCGGTGCATTACAAGGAGTTGGGTTAGATCCTCAGGTCGGTTTTTTACACAAGGAGCGTCCGGGCAGAAATAGCCTCGCCCTCGATCTTTTAGAAGAGTTTAGAGCTTACATTGTTGATAGTATTGCCTTAAAACTCTTTAATAATAAAAGCCTGACCAAGAAAGACTTTGAGACAGATTGTCTCGGTGGTGTAACCATAAAAGACGAAGCGCGTAAGTTGGTTTTTCAGGCTTACCAAGCTAAAAAACAAGAAGAAGTCATACACCCGTTTTTGCAAGAAAAGGTGCAAATTGGGTTATTACCGCATGTCCAAGCTATGTTACTAGCCCGGCATTTACGTGGTGATTTAGCCCATTATCCGCCATTTGTGATCAAAAAATAAGGAGAGTGCGCAATGATGGTATTGGTCACCTACGATGTATCCTTTGCCAGTGATGATGGGAAAAAACGCCTTCGGCAATTAGCAAAAGTATGCTTAGACTATGGTATGAGAGTGCAATATTCAGTGTTCGAATGTGAAATAGATGCTACACAATGGTTACGCTTTAAAAATAAGCTATTGTCAATATACGACCCTGAAGTAGACAGTTTGCGTTTTTATAAGCTTGGCAAAAACTGGCAAAGCAAAGTAGAGCACCATGGCGCGAAAGAAGCCATAGATATATTCAGAGATCCCCTTATTTTATAATCGCTAGGTTTTAGTGCTCAGTAAAACACTGGGGATCTAGCGATTGCATAAGTTCTTTAAAAATATAGCAAATATCTATTTTTATAAATTCACTTAAAATAGTTTTCTTCTACCGCGTAAAGTTAGCGGCAAACCATAAAATATGCTAGTTTATACGTGCCTTTCACAATAGGCTGTCGCGCCTCCCGCAGGCGCGTGGATTGAAACCAGATTGGCTTGATATCATTGGCCATGGCTTCAGTCGCGCCTCCCGCAGGCGCGTGGATTGAAACGTTTGCATACATAAAAACACCTCCTTTTTCTTCGTCGCGCCTCCCGCAGGCGCGTGGATTGAAACTCGTTATTAATCAAGAGTCAAGCTCAGTAACTGGTCGCGCCTCCCGCAGGCGCGTGGATTGAAACAAGCAGATAGCCGTGAGAGCGCAGAACGGAATCAGTCGCGCCTCCCGCAGGCGCGTGGATTGAAACGTAGACAACTACGCAAGAAATACGCTTACATTGGTCGCGCCTCCCGCAGGCGCGTGGATTGAAACAGGTAATGCAAAAAGGTGGAAGCCGTTAAGAGCAGTCGCGCCTCCCGCAGGCGCGTGGATTGAAACGATTTATCGAATGTACAAGATGCGTAAAATCGAAGTCGCGCCTCCCGCAGGCGCGTGGATTGAAACTCGACAATCGAAGATTATATGACAGATTGGCGAGGTCGCGCCTCCCGCAGGCGCGTGGATTGAAACCTGATAAACCAAGTCTCAATGATTTACTAGCCATGTCGCGCCTCCCGCAGGCGCGTGGATTGAAACCACTCCCGAAGCTACACGTTGGCATTGTTAAGTAGTCGCGCCTCCCGCAGGCGCGTGGATTGAAACCAGCTTCAGCCGCGGTAACATCAAATGCGATAGGTCGCGCCTCCCGCAGGCGCGTGGATTGAAACACGCAGTCGGATATAGCAAAGCTCCTTGGCATCGTCGCGCCTCCCGCAGGCGCGTGGATTGAAACCAGCTGAGGATGGAGATTTTTACATCCGAGAGGCTGTCGCGCCTCCCGCAGGCGCGTGGATTGAAACTTGGTGGTCGTTTGTTTTGCCGAAGTGTCAACAGTCGCGCCTCCCGCAGGCGCGTGGATTGAAACGCTATACCAAAACTGAGTCGGCACCAGCACCTTGTCGCGCCTCCCGCAGGCGCGTGGATTGAAACGATAGCAGTGCACGCTCGATCATCGGCTGCGAGGTCGCGCCTCCCGCAGGCGCGTGGATTGAAACGCGACAGGGTTGTCCAGCACGCAATCAATAATGTGTCGCGCCTCCCGCAGGCGCGTGGATTGAAACGATACAGCGGTTCGCTACGCAAAGCTTGACGCTGTCGCGCCTCCCGCAGGCGCGTGGATTGAAACCGGCCTATACGGGGAGCAACCCATCATCTGCTGCGTCGCGCCTCCCGCAGGCGCGTGGATTGAAACAAGACGTCAAGAACCCACTAGAAGCGGTTCCCACGTCGCGCCTCCCGCAGGCGCGTGGATTGAAACTCGTCTCTAGTGAAGTTACGGACGGTGGCAACACGTCGCGCCTCCCGCAGGCGCGTGGATTGAAACTCGCACTCGTGGAGCTGATGGCGATCCGGTTGAGTCGCGCCTCCCGCAGGCGCGTGGATTGAAACTGGTGATGGCGGTTCCGGTCTTCCTGATGGTTTGTCGCGCCTCCCGCAGGCGCGTGGATTGAAACCATTTTTAAATCATCTTTTGCGCAAACGACTTATGTCGCGCCTCCCGCAGGCGCGTGGATTGAAACTTTACCTTTATTTGTCTAAAGGTTTAATATCAAGTCGCGCCTCCCGCAGGCGCGTGGATTGAAACAGTTGCTAAAGACTATCCAAACAAGGCGATTGAGGTCGCGCCTCCCGCAGGCGCGTGGATTGAAACACGAAAAACATGGTTTTTTGTCATTTTGTAGTATGTCGCGCCTCCCGCAGGCGCGTGGATTGAAACCAAGAAATCAGGGAAAAACTCATTATCAGTGTAGTCGCGCCTCCCGCAGGCGCGTGGATTGAAACTTTGATATGCAAGAGACGGTCATTAAGGGCTTGAAGTCGCGCCTCCCGCAGGCGCGTGGATTGAAACAAGACTCTTTTGATCGACTGTCAACGATCACCGAAAACTGATCCACTTTTAGCTTAAAAACGATCAATCAAAA
>NZ_NIVQ01000044.1 GCF_002811245.1 Vibrio salilacus
CTTCTTGAAATATGGCGCGGTGGTATCCAGTGATGAAGACTATATTCTGACCCAAAAACCTGCCTCAGAGCAATAATTTTGGTCAAAGCAATAGCACCACACAAACATCCTGCCTTGAGCGGGATGTTTGATTATGTTGGTTAATCAGCATGATAACGGATGCTATTCACAAACCACTCTTTTTCACCTTGTGGTGTTTTGACGACAAACTCATCGTCGACCTGTTTTTTTAATAGCGCGCGAGCCATTGGCGAGTCTATCGAGATATACCCTTTAGCATCACCGTAAATCTCATCAGGACCGACAATACGAAATGCCTTCACTTCGCCTGCATCGTTTTCGATCTCGACCCAGGCACCAAAGAAAACTTTGCCTTCTTGCTGCGCCGAGTAGTCGACGACTTTAACTTGCTCTAAGCGTTTGCGTAAATAGCGCACCCGACGGTCGATCTCACGGAGACGCTTCTTGTTGTATTGATAATCTGCGTTTTCACTTCGGTCACCAAGACTCGCCGCCCAAGTCACTTTTTTGGTCACTTCAGGGCGCTCTTCTTTCCAGAGAAAGTCGAGCTCTTTTTTAAGTCGATCAAAGCCTTCGCGTGTTATTAGGTTGGTTTTCATAATTCTGACGAGTTTAAATTGCAGTTCCGACATACATTAGCTAAAAAAGAAATAAACGTTAACAATTCTTTGCGCCAATTGCGCCCGAACAGTGTTACATTTTACACTGTGCGATTGGATCTGGTATCCGAGTCTCGCGCAAGCTGATTGAATAGGTGGACCTACTACATGCAAGAAAATCACAAGATATTAGTTGTCGATGATGACGCACGACTTCGTGCTCTATTAGAACGTTACTTATCGGAACAAGGCTTCCAAGTTCGTAGCGTTGCGAACAGCGAACAAATGGACCGTCTACTCACGCGCGAAACTTTCCATTTAATGGTGCTCGATCTGATGCTGCCTGGTGAAGATGGCTTGTCGATATGCCGCCGCCTGCGCAACGCCAATAACACCTTACCGATTTTAATGCTCACAGCTAAAGGCGACGAGGTCGACCGCATTGTCGGCCTTGAAGTAGGCGCAGACGATTATCTGCCAAAACCATTCAATCCCAGAGAGCTGCTCGCACGGATCAAAGCCGTGTTACGCCGCCAAACCATCGAACTGCCTGGCGCGCCTAGCAGTGAAGAATTGATGGTTGAATTTGGTGATTTTCGTTTAAATCTCGGAACGCGTGAGATGTTCCGCGGCGAGCAAGCCATGCCACTCACGTCAGGTGAGTTTGCCGTACTCAAAGCGTTAGTGACCAATGCCCGTGAACCAATGTCGCGTGATAAGCTAATGAATATGGCACGTGGGCGTGAATACTCGGCGATGGAGCGTTCGATTGATGTTCAGATCTCTCGTTTACGCCGCATGCTTGAGGTCGACCCAAGTAAACCTCGTTACATTCAAACCGTTTGGGGACTAGGTTATGTGTTTGTCCCAGATGGCAAAGAAGCCTAACTCAGCAACCCATTCCCCAGTGCGAGCCTACAGCTCGCACTGTTTGTTTTTATCCGTCCTTTTTTAAGGTAGGTGTTATGCGTATTCGCAGCTCATTTACTCAATCAATTTTTATCTTCCTCACACTCCTGATCGCTAGCCAGGTCTACTCTTATTATGCGGTCTTTAACTACGCTTTAATGCCCAGTTTGCAGCAGTTCAACAAGATTCTTGGTCACGAAATCAACTTGATGCTCGATGACTCCGCCAGCCTAGGCGATCAACTCAACATCGATGCTCCATTGCGCCAGCGAGTGCTCGAACAACTTGGGGTGACCATTCATGCTCAAGACAGCGCCATTGCAGATGAGTATCATCATGCCGTGACGATCGATCTAATGAGTGAAGAGATGACCAACGAGCTAGGCTCGCCCACCGATGTACGCATGATGTTGGGGGAACAGAGCTACATTTTGTGGATGAAAATCGACTCTTTGCCGGGCTCTTTGTTACGAATTCCACTGTCTGAGTTACAAGAAGAGGACTTTACGCCACTATTTCGTAATAGCCTCATCATGGCGATGTTGATTGTCGCGGGTGGGTGGTTGTTTATTCGCTTGCAAAATCGCCCCTTGATGGCCCTAGAAAAAGCAGCAAAAGGCGTTGGCCGTGGAGAGATCCCCGCGCCGCTGCCAGAAAAAGGCGCCTCTGAGATTCGCTCAGTCACTCGAGCCTTCAACCAGATGTCTAAGGGCATTCAGGCCCTAGAAGAAGACCGTACACTGCTGATGGCAGGTATCAGTCACGATCTACGCACGCCACTGACGCGGATTCGCTTAGCGACCGAAATGATGCCACCGGAAGAGAGTTATCTCGCCGAAAGTATTATTAGCGATACCGAAGAATGTAACGAGATCATCAGTCAGTTCATGGACTACCTCAAGCCAGTCAATCGCCAGTCATTTGTACACGTTGACCTAAACGAGATTGCCAATGAGGTTGCTTCATCCGAAGGTGGTTATGAAGTTCAGATTGAAACCAAACTCCACCAGCAACTTAAAGAGACACTGGGCAGTCCGATTGCGATTAAACGCGCCGTAAGTAACTTAGTGGTGAACGCAATTCGCTACGGCAACGGCTGGATACGAGTAAGCACCGGTATGACGGCAGACAATAAGCTAGTTTGGGTGTGTGTGGAAGATAATGGGCCCGGTATAGAGCAGAGCCAGATAGGCAAATTATTTGAACCGTTTACTCGCGGAGACACGGCGCGGGGCAGTGAGGGCACCGGGTTGGGCCTAGCGATAGTCAAACGTATTCTTAGTCAACACAATGGCTCGGTGATTATGAACAACCGCAGTGGCGGCGGACTCAAAGTACAAATCAGTTTCCCTGCGAGCAAATCGTTTCCCTGAGAACAAATCGTTTTCATACAAGACACCGTTGCCCTGCAACCTCGCGTCTTACAACAAGCATTCCTGTTCAATAATAAAATCAGGGCCGCATGATGCGGCCCTGAGTAAACAAACCTAAGCGGGAAAACTAAAGACGCCCTTGATAGCGAAACTGATATTTACCCTCAGCATCGGCTTGCTCGGGCAACCATTTAAGTTGCTGTTGCAAACTGCCTGGGAACTCAGCCAATGGCTTGAACCACGCCGACGTTGAATAGCTGCTGTCTGGATTCAGACTGGCAACAAAACCACTCTCGACGGCATCACTACGCTGCTCACCTTGGGCATCAATTTGGTTTTGCTGACAGGTAAAGTTCACCACCACAGGACCAAGGGCAATCTCGGCCATTGGCATCACCACCTTGTTAGTATTCCAGACTAGGCTCCCCTCCGCACTGTCACAATAAGGCTCACCATAGCGATAATCACGCACACTCAACTCGACTTGCCCAGTCAATTCAACGGGCACAGGCAGAGTCGGTGCAAACTGCATCACTTGCTCGACGGGCAATGACGCGATGAAGTTTTGCGCGTAGGCGCCGCGAGTCGAGACACCGACCACTCCTCGTCCAAGCACACCGAGATCACTATCGCGGCCGAAACGAACTTGCGCTTCTAATTTACCAGTCAGTAACTTAATCACATTCAACTGCCAGTTCAGTGAGCCATAATTGCGCTTTTGCCAGTTCACTTGTTGCACCGAGCCTTGCCATAACGTACCTTGAACGCCAGTTAACGTCAGTGGCGCAGGCAGAGGCGCATACATCACAATAAACTGCGCGGGTAGATGAACCATGGCACTAACCACTAACACACCTACTAGCAGCAGTGTCGACAACAGGATTTTCCTCACCACACTACCCTCGACTCAATTGCAAACGCTTGATTTCAACCATGCCATCACGTTCGGCTTTGTCGATATCGAGGAAAACCACACCAATACCGTGCGTTTCCTGCAAAAAAGACAACCAGCGAATAAACTGATTAAACGGCATCGGCGAGATCCACACTTGGAACGCTTCACCGCGCGGCTGAACCCGAATTAACTCAACGTTAAATTGCCCCACACTTGAGGAAATCGCCTGATTGATCGGCAGGCTTGAGACACGCTTACCGCCTTGACCGCGAAATTGGTTGATGTCATCGGCTTTTTCTTTAACCCAAGAAAGCAACTGCTTTTCGCTTTGGATACGCATTTGCGCATTGGCGGCGCGTTCACTGACAGGTTGAACAATCCCCCAGTATAAGCCACCGAGCACCAACACGAGGGCACACACCACCACCGAGCGCTGTTCTCGTAGCGAAATGCTCAGCCACCAATTTTGTAAGGAACTTATTACTTGCTTCATCTTCGTTGCCTCACAATGGTTTTAAAACAAACGAACCAATCACCGCCTCGCCTGAGCGATTAAGCTGACCTTGCTCGACAGTAAATTGTTCAGATAACAACTGCGCCGCGCGCTCAAAGGTTTGAAAATCTTTGCTTTGCGCTTGTATTCGAATTTCGTCACGCCCAGCGTCATATTTAAAGCTAGTGAGATTTAGTGCCGGCACTTTGGCAAGCTGTGGCGCCATCTCAATCATCGATTCAAATAGCGCACTTTGCTCACCGCCCTCGGACAGACGTGACGCTTCGCGTTCCATTTCGCGCTTCAAATAGCTCACGGTAGGAATTTTCACTTTGCCCGGCAATGATTGACGGAAAATACGCTCGCTCTCGGTACGATAAGCATTCGCCTGCGCTTCATAAGTTTGGATTTTCAGTACGTTATTCACCACCACCACGGCCAGTAACAACACCGCCGCCACTGCCACTTTTTGCCACACTTTCCAGTAGCGACTTAACGATGACTTCGGTTTAAATTGCCCCGTCAGCAGGTTGATCTTACTCGTCACCGCTTGCTCAGCCAGTAACTCCATCACTAGCACAGGTTCGGCCAACTGCCATTGTTGTTGTTGGTCTGACGGCAAAGAAGGTAAGGCCGAGTAGGCGGTGACGGGTAAAGGCTCATCCTCTTGCTTAACCCAATCTGACTCAACAACCAGTGCCAACCAATCCGAGGAGATGCTCATACCTAGATAAGGCGATTTCTTTAACAACCAGTTGCCATCTAACTCAACCGCAGTAATACCCTCGACATTAGGCAACGCCAACACATCCGGCATCACTTTGTAGATCTGACAGCCGATATCCCTTAAGCGCATTAACACACTTTCAAACCATTCACTATCAACCGCACAAACCTGTGCGCGACCTTGTGCTTGATGCAAAAGGGTAAAATGGAGCTGATCCACATCCTGAGCCAGCTCATCTTCCAGTACATAAGGTAGCATGGTCTCAAGCTGACGACTTGCGCCTGACGGAATCGCGACATCCGCTAACACTAAGCTGTCTGCGGCCAATAACACCAACGTGCGGCGCTGCTCAGCATACGTCGCCAGTTGCACTAATTCATGCTGACTGGCAAGCTCACCACTGGCGATCACTGCCTTTTGTACTGGTGACCAAACTAGCCATTGCACCGCTTGATCTAAGTTGTTACTCAGTCGAACGATCAGAAACTCGTTCACCGATACCTCCGAAGCGGCGGCGAATCACCGTCGCAGTTTCTTTATTATTACTGTAAAGCAAACTACGGAGCCGAATACGTGATTCGCCCACCAACAGTTGTGCATCAAGTTCAAAGTAGCTGCTTGTCACCGACAAGTAGCCTTTAATATTATCGCGAGCATCAGGTGGCACCGTACTCAGCGCACTTTCATTTAAAAAATCATCAATCGACGTCCAGCCATCAAAAGGGCGATCCTCAAGTAACTGCTTAGCTGCATCAAGGCCCAACGTGGGATAAAAAAGGGCCGCAAGCAAAGCGCCATGATCAACATCAACCGTATTGACGTTGAGGCGCAAATCCGCTACCGGTAACGCACAAATCATGGGGGCGACTTTCTCCATCACCTCTCCAGAGACTTGCTGCACCGCTCTGAGCTCCGAACTATCAGCAAGCAGCACATTGGCACTCAGATATGCCGGTGACATTGATTCATAAAAGCTGTCTTCAGCACCAGTGGCTGAGTCGACGTTAGTATTGCTATCTACATAATCCCACAGGGATTGAGCGATGGTTTCAGCTTGGTAGTTTTCAACCTCTAACTCTTCAAGTAAGTGCTGAAAAGTATCCACCAAATAAGGCGTTGCTCCAGATCCAGCTTGCACGCTTTGCCCAGCGAGCGCATTGAGGTTAAAGCATGCCTGCTTGTCGACTAAGCGTCCAGTTAACGTGCCGTAGTCAAGCGGGTACGTTTGCTCCTCTAATGCCCACGGCTGGGACAAGTTAATCGTATCTGAGTCTTTAAAGCTCTGCTCAAGACCTAATTTAACCAAAGCTTCAGCACCAATGCTGTACCAATACGTTTGTTGGTAATTGATCTGATTGGTTGCACGGCGAAACTGGCCAAATAAGCGCTCAGTCATGCTCGCGGCGATACTGACCATTACCACCAACAACATCAGCACAACAATCAGCGCGACGCCACGCTGTTTTTTAGCTGGCATCATTTCGTTCCTCAGTGGCATCAATACTACCGCCTCCCGTTAGGTAGAGACGTTCAATCTCACCATAATCGCTCAGCGTCATCTTGACCGCGACTGCTTGAGGTAGCGTCAGCTTGGTCTGCCACTCATCTTTCCACTCCTTGCCATCAAAAAAGCGCAGTTCAAACGCCTCAACGTCGTCAAGCAGTGGCATGACAATCCCCTCTTGCCCCGCGGGCGTATCGGAGTAGCGCCAAAACAGACGTTCTAACGTGTTATCTTTAATCCGATAACCGACCTTGCTCACCTCACCACGTGGAAACTGTTGCTGAGGATTGTGCCAACCCAAGCGGACAAACATCACGCCTTTAGCATCGGAGTCGAGCAAATAATCTTTCCATTCGAGTAGCAAAGGATCTGGGTCTTCACCATTAGTACGCGATTGACGCAGCGCCATCTGGCGAAAGTCACTGTCCATGAACACCAACGTTCGCTGCAAAGACTTAAGGCGAGCACTGCGTTCAAGAGAGATTTCGTTGCTACGCTGAACCTGGTTCAAGACTTGGTAGGCACCCACACTCAAACTGGCAAAAATCGCCATCGATAACAGCACCTCGATTAAGGTGAAACCGTGCTGACGAGCGAGCCTGCTGCGCTGGATTTTACTTGGCGACATAACTTCTGACCGTGACCACAGGTGAGCCTTTAGCCGTGGTTGCCACACTCACGTCAAACGCTTGCAACATGTCACCAGCAGTATTGACAGGTTCAACGCTCCAAAACCACTCTCGACTCGCCAACTGTTCTTGCCCTTGTTGTTTACTCGGTTTTTGCCCAGTTAACATGACTTTGGCCATCTGGTTATCGGCCACCATCGCCGCAAACGTTTTTTCTTCAAGATAGTTAAGTGTATTAAGGTGCTGGCTGACCGAGCGAATGGTTGCAATCGCCGCAGTCGCAAATATGGCTAACGCGACCAACACTTCGAGCAGTGTAAAACCGTTGTTAGTTCGCCTCATCGCTTTCTCCCGGTGCCAGTAACACTATCTGACTGTTCTCTTTGGCGATAATTCGCCAGCTATCTTGTTCGCTATCGCCTTGCTGAGGATAAATCGCCAGCGAAAACGGCGTTAGCTCACCACTCGACATGATCAAGATCTGCGGCGGAGGCAAACGCTTATCGGCTTCCTCATCAGCAAACATCTGTTCATCAAACAAGCTGCCTGGTTTAAACAGTCGCTGTTTGTCATTCCACACATCGCCACCAAGATCGAGCTGCAGCGCTAAGTTATCAGGCAGTTCAGATTGAGCGCGAAGTTTGGTGTCTTGTAGCGCCTGCCAACCTTCCGCTTGCAAAGTCATAAAGCGTAACTGCGATGTTTTATCGTCGACGTGCAAGCCAAAATCTTTGCCACTTAAGATCGCTTCTTCATTAAGTAATTGAAGGCGATGGTAAAGCGATTGCGCTTGCTGCTTCGCTCCATCCTCGGCATTCTGTGGCAAAGTAGAGATAACCGCCACCGCAGCTAAAGACATCACGACTAACACCAACAATATCTCTAGTAGGGTAAACCCCGAGTGATGACGCATTGTGTACTACTCAATTATTGGAAATCTTGAATATTCCAGTTACCAATATCGGTATTCGCGCCTTCTCCACCTTCTTGAGCGTCAGCGCCAAGAGTGAAGATGTCTACGTTGCCGTTATCGCCAGGGCTCAAGTATTGATAGTCGTTACCCCATGGGTCAGTCGGTAGACGTTTGATGTAACCACCACTACGGTAGTTGCGTGGCTCAGGACTTGATGGTTTCGTCACCAATGCCTCCAGGCCCTGATCCGTCGATGGATAAACGCTGTTATCGAGCTTGTACATGTCGAGCGCATTTTCTAGCGCCACAATATCAGCAATCGCTTTTTGTTGGTCGGCTTTCTCTTTATTGCCCAGAAGGTTAGGTACAACCACACTGGCCAAAATACCTAAGATAACCACAACAACCATCACTTCTAACAGTGTAAAGCCTTGCTGCTTACTGCGTTTAAATTTCATTGTTCTCTCCGAAAGTTTACTTCAATCTATTTCTTCAATAGATACATCTTAATAAGCTCTTATCCGCTCATTAAATTATTCATTTCCAACATCGGCATCAATATCGCCATAACGATAAATAGCACCAAGCTGGCCATTAGTGCGATCAACATTGGGGTAAAAATACCTAGCGCAATATTGACCGTCGATTCAAAGTTTTGTTCTTGGTTATCGGCTGAGCGCGTCAACATGCTCTCCAGTTCGCCACTTTGCTCACCACTGGCAATCATGTGCAACATCATCGGAGGGAATAACCGGGTTTGAGCCAGTGCTTTGCGCAAACTCGTGCCCTCTCGGACATTATCTGCGGCCAACAACACTTGCTGCTTGACGTAACGGTTCGACATCACATCAACCGCAACACGCATCCCTTCCAAAATCGGAATCGCACTGGAAGTACAAATCGACAAAGTGCGAGCAAATCGAGCCGTATTCAAACCACGAGAGATTTTACCTAGCAACGGCACATTGAGTATTTTTCGATCCCAAGCAAGCCTAAAATTCGGCTTTTTCAGCGCCAGTTTAAGGCCATAAAACAGCACCGTAACCACCACTACCATGACCATGCCCCACTCTTGCACAAAGTCGCTGGCAGACAGCAGCATTTTTGTCGACGTCGGTAGCTCTTGACCCATCTGAAGAATGGGTTCGATAATCTTAGGCACCACGGAAGAGAGCAGCAGCGCCACCACACCCACAGCAAAAACCACCAATACGACAGGGTAGATCATTGCTTGCAGTAGCTTAGCGTGCATTTTTTGCCTATTTTCTACATAATCAGCCAGACGCGCTAACACGGTATCTAGGTGACCCGATTTTTCGCCCGCGGCGACCATAGAACAGTAAAGTTCATCAAAAATATGCGGATACTGCCCCAAACTTTCGACCAGTGGATAACCTTCTGTCACTTTGGAACGCACCGTTGCCATCATTGAGCGAATTCGAGGCTTTTCTGCCTGCTCAGAGACCGCTTTTAAACACTCTTCGAGCGGCATACCCGATTGGACTAAGGTCGAAAGTTGGCGAGTGATCAAAGCGAGCTCGACCGTTTTAATACCACGTTTAAACCCGACAGAAGCAGACGAATTGGCCGTTTTTACTTTACTCTCCATCACCTCTATCGGAATCAAACCTTGCTCTTTAAGACGAGCACGTACCTGACGCGCGTTATCGCCTTCAATCACCCCTTTTTTGGTTTTGCCTTTGGCATCTAACGCCCGATATTCAAATGCCGCCATTATGCTTCCTTGGTCACTCGCATCACTTCTTCAAGTGAGGTAATTCCCGCTAACACTTTATCTAGCCCATCTTGGCGAATGCTCGGGGTTTTCTCGCGAATACTGTTCTCAATCGCCTGTTCGCCCGCTTCACTGTGAATCAAAGTTTGTACGGTATCATCGACCAGTAATAGTTCATGAATACCCGTCCGGCCGCGATAGCCTTTAAAGTTACACTTTTCACAGCCACACGGACGATAAAGCGTCAGTTCGTGCTGGTTAGTCACATCAAACAGTCTCTTAGTTTCATCGTCAGCTTGATACGGCGTTTTACAATCAGAGCATAAGGTTCTCACCAAGCGCTGAGCCAGCACGCCCAATAACGACGATGAAATCAAGAAAGGTTCGATGCCCATATCACGCAAACGCGTAATCGCACCCACTGCGGTGTTAGTGTGCAGAGTCGACATCACTAAGTGTCCGGTTAATGAAGCTTGCACGGCGATTTGTGCGGTTTCTAGATCACGAATCTCACCCACCATTACCACATCTGGATCTTGACGCAAAATGGCACGCAAACCACGAGCAAAGGTCATCTCGACTTTGGGGTTGACTTGCGTCTGTCCAATGCCATCAATATCAAATTCAATCGGGTCTTCAACCGTAAGAATGTTGCGCTCATTACTGTTGATTTCCGTTAAACCCGCATAAAGCGTGGTCGATTTACCGGACCCCGTAGGCCCCGTCACTAAAATAATTCCGTGCGGGCGTTGAATGATGTTGCGAAAAGCAGCTTGGTTATTTGGCGTCATACCTAAACTGTGCAGATCCAAACGGGTCGCATTCTTGTCGAGTAAGCGCATCACTACTCGCTCACCATGAGAAGAAGGCATAGTCGACACACGCACATCAACCGCTCGGCCACCAATACGCAGAGAAATACGACCGTCTTGAGGCACGCGTTTTTCAGCAATGTCTAATTTGGCCATGACCTTAACCCGCGAGACTAGCAAGGGGGCCAATTTACGACTTGGTGCGAGGACATCACGCAGCACGCCATCGACCCGGAAGCGAATCGAGAGGCTTTTTTCAAAGGTCTCAATGTGAATATCTGACGCTCCCTCCTTGATCGCTTCACCGAGCATGGCATTAATCAGTTTAATGATCGGCGCATCGTCCTCTGACTCGAGCAAGTCTTCGTCTTGTGGTAACTCTTCAGCTAATGAAAAAAAGTCATCACTGTCAGCACCAATGTCTTCCATCAACTGACGCGCCTCAGATGAGTCACGTTGGTAGGCTTGAGTTAGCTTACGCTCAAAAGCTTCGGTATTCATAGCTTGCAAGCGAAACGGCTGCGCACACACCCGTTTGACTTCAAGCAGCGCCTGCATCGACATCGGCTCAATATAGTAGAGCACCAGATCGCCATCCATTTGCTCTAACACCAACTTAAAGCGATTGGCAAAGCTAAACGGCAGGCGCTTCACATTTGGTATTACCGCTAAATCCATTACTGTGTTTCCATCTGATCAAGAAACGCTTGAATTTCAGCAGAGTGACGAATGTTATCGCCAAATTCAGGCAACACAGGAATATGGGCATCATCCATCAACTTCAGCCCTTGATCCGCTTTATACAGCTGCTCGGCACGAATAAAGTTGTATTTGCGCTGAGTGATACCATCCGCCGTCATGCCATCACGAATAATGGTCGGTTTGATGAATACCATTAGGTTTTTCTTTTCAACTTGAGTGCTGGTCGATTTAAACAGGTGTCCAAGATAAGGGATATCACCTAAAAGTGGCACTTTTGATTCACTCTCAAGCGCGCGTTCATCAATCAAACCACCAAGGACGATCATTTGACCATCTTCAACCATTACTGAGGTATTAAGCTGACGTTTAGCAAAACGCACATCAACCGCGCCATTTGCGCCAAGGACATTCGAGACTTCTTGCTCGATGTCGAGCTGAACCGAATTACCTTCATTGATTTGCGGCATCACTTTGAGCTTGATACCGACTTCTTTACGATCAACGGTTTGAAATGGGTTGTCGTTATTCGAGCCAGCACTTGACCCGGTTAATACCGGCACTTCCTCACCAACAATAAACGACGCTTCGCCGTTATCCATCACGGTAATGCTCGGAGATGACAAAATGTTCGAATTCGAGTCGGTCGATACCGCGCTAATTAACGCCGTCCAATCACCCATCACAACACTTAATGCCGCGCCATTAACGCCAGAAAGTGCAGAAGCTAAAGATGAGTAGTCACCGGATTCGGTCACGCTATAAGGGACTCGATTACCATTATTGTCAGTGTAGTATTCAGTACTCGTTTGATCTTTTGCTTCTTCCAAACCAACCATCACCTGGCCAATAGGCGCGCCTGAATTACCATACTGGATAGCGGCTCCACTTTCTAAAGAGCCCCACTGCACGCCGAGATTGATACCATCCCCCTCGGCCATTTCGACGATCAAGGCTTCAATCAACACTTGAGCACGCCGAATATCCAATTGAGCAATCACATCTTGCAGCGCAATCATAATATCTGGCGGAGCTGCGAGGACCAAAGCGTTCGTTTCTGGATGAGCGGCGATCATGACATCATTACGCTGAGAGCCGGAAGAGGCTTTTGAGCCCGAGGACTTCTCGACTTGCAAGTTGTCAGACACCCCTTTAAGCACATCAACCAAGTCTTCTGCGTTAGCGTACTTTAGGTAAACCACACGGTTATTACCTTTCGAAGCCATTTCTACATCAAGCTGTTGAATTAAGCGACGTAGACGCTGACGTACTTGTGGATCGCCCGAAAGCAAAATTGAGTTGGTTCGATCATCGGCGACCAATTGAGGTTGTAAAAAGGCCGGCGTGTTTTT